>NZ_JBVVUN010000002.1:0-60131 GCF_055809755.1 Cyclobacterium sp. 10D3-21 | reverse complement strand
TGTGTAAAGATATTTTATTTAATTCTATGTCTTCCGCGCCATATCCAAACGGCAGATACCACTTTCTATTCTTTTGGTTTCTATAGTATTGTGTAACATTTAATAATTTTAAAACGATTAAACTTCCCATTTGTGTTACATCCTTCTAAATTTTTAATAATGCAATGGGTAAACCCTCTTCAGGATTCGTACTATTTATTCTATAACCCCAAGCAAAAACCCCTTTTAAACGTTCAACTTTAAAGTATTGTTCACTACCATCATTTAATTTATATATTCTACCTATGTTAATTTTAGAACGATCGACTAAATAACTCTCAGCTACAATGACTTTACTTTCATAAACATCATATTCATTCATTATGCCATTCATTTCAGCTTTACGCATTTTTTCTTTACATAATTGTATTTCATGTCTCAATTCCTGCTCAGACATTTCACTTAATCTTTTGTCACTCATCTAAAATACCACTTTCTGCTAATTTAATTTTTATTTTATCATAATTATATCCTTTTCTCATAAGTGCTTCTATTGTTTTCATTTTTAATGTATTACCGTCATGTTTACGACGTTGCTTATTATAAACTTTTTCTAAATCCTTTTGTAATAAGTCATCTAGCACTTCTTCGTCTTGAGCAAAGTCTAACTCATTAAGTACATTTTGTGCAGTTTCTATTGTATATCCTTTTTGGATTAAGCTATGCATTACTTTTTGCTTTACTTTAACAACAGGACCTTTTTTAGTTTTCATTATTTTTTTAGCAACATGAATGATAGATTCTATAGGTTGCTCTTCTTCATATCGTTTAACATATCTATCTATAATATTAGGTTCTACTCCAACTTGGTATAGTTTTTGTTTAAATACTTCAGGTCCTTTATCTGTTGTGTTGATCATTGTATTTTTTAAACTTTCAGCGTAATCTTCATGATTAATATATTGCTCTTTATAACAATATTCAATCACTTTTTGTACTGTCATTTCATTAATATCATTCTTTTTCAAATAATCACTAACTTCTTTTTCAGTTCGTTTTTTATATGATAAATATTGTATTGCCATATTAATCCCTAGACGATAGTGTTCGTATTTTTGAATTTTTTCCATTTCTGCAGCATCTATCATTTGGTTCTTTTTCAAATTGAATTTAACGAGTGTATCTATATCAATTCCCATTTCAAATGCTTCATCAAGAAAGAGATTAAATCGTTCTTTATTATTTTTTTGAACTTCTATTTTAGTAATTTTCGGCATCATTATTCTCCTCATACTAATTAAAAATTGTATTTTAATAATATATTTATTTTATAACAGAAAATCTAACATATATAGTATTTGATATTAAAAAGAGCGAAATGGAAGTTTATTTATTCTCATTCTCACTCTTAGTTTATATTCAATTAAATTGTTATATTACTATATTAATAATTATTAAGTTGCGATAAGGCTTCTTGATATTGACTGTCAGAAATATAATTCTGTTGTCGCATTTTTTCTAAATTCACTTTAATTCGATTCTTGAAATTATTTGATACGTTATTAATATCATATACACTTGGGGCATTAACTTTACTTGCTAGCATTGCACTTTGTAATACAGTAATAATCGGATAACTACTATTATTTTGATTTGTAGTTGCACCAAAATAGTAATTTGCTGCACTTTCAATATCATATTGATTATTACCATAGTAAATATTATTCAAATAAAAACTTAATATCTGATTTTTACTATATTGCTGTTCAACTTTATGCGCGACAAATAATTCTTTTAGTTTACGTGTAAATGAACGTTCATTATTGTAATAATAATTTTTTACAGTTTGTTGAGTAATGGTGCTCCCACCTTGTACATCATGTTCACCAATCGTTGAAAATAATGCACGTGTTGTCCCTTTTATATCGAATCCATGATGTTTAGAAAAACGTTCATCTTCCATAGATATAAATGCGCCCTTAACATAATTCGGCATATTGTCTGATGATACAAAATTACTCTTATTTTCAATCGTTTGTAAATCATCGACATTCGCTCTAGATGATAAAAAATACATTAATCCAGTAAACAAAGCAAATATAATAATAAATATAATAAGCATTCTTAGAAAGAGCCGTTTACTTTTCTTCTTTTTCGGTGGTGAACCCACAGGTTGATAATAGGTATTATAATGAGGCTCATTTTGATCATAAGTTGTTTTCTCTTTTGGATAGTTATCTCTTTGTCTTCTTTTCATGGGTTTGCTCCTTTACTTAAAGGTCACTCTATAATTGAGAGTTTAACAGTAAGTGTTATTTTTATCTATATATACAATCAAAAATCAGTCTCAAGGTGTATCATTGATTTTTATATCGCTGAAATTTCCAAGTTACTTTAAAGAAGATAGAGAGGAATTATTTAAATTTGGATAAGAGGATTTAAAAAACGATATTAAGTTCATCAATATATACATGCTTAAAAGTAACATTTAAAACATATTTTCTCCATTTCTAGAAAACAAGAAAAACAAATCAATCAGATGCTTATGAATTGACACGACTTGTAATGATACATTCTCAGTTTCATTGGAGTCTATCCAAAATACAGTTATATTGTAATTCAATCATCGACTATCAACACATTAAAAATGCCTGAGACAATTATATATGTCTCAGGCTCAAATATAACTTTCAAAAAGTTATTTTAAATTAATCATTTAATTTTTTAACGATTTCTCTATTGAAATCATCTAAATCATCAGGTACACGACTTGTTACAATATTATTATCAACTACTACTGATTCATCAACTACATTGGCACCTGCATTTGATAAATCTTTACGAACATTTAATACTGCAGTTAAAGTGCGACCATTTAAATCATCAGTATCAATTAGAACTTGAGGTCCGTGACAAATAGCAAATGTTGGAACATCATTTTTAGTAAAGTATTTTGCAAATGTTCCATAACGTCCTTCTGCATCTCCACGTAAATTATCTGGAGAGAAACCACCAGGAATTAATAATGCATCATAATTTTCTGGTTTAGCATCAGCAATACTTACATTTACTGTAACTTTTTCGCCATGTTTCCCAACAACTTCAGCGTTCGCAGTATCTCCAATAACTTCAGTTTCAAATCCTGCTTCTTCTAATGCTTCTTTAGGACTTGTTAATTCTATATCTTCAAATTCATCAGCTAAAATAATTGCTACTTTTTTAGTCATAACCAAAATCACCTTTTCTTTCGTTTTATTATATTTAATATATAGACAAATTTAAGATGGTTTAAACATAAATATTAAATTTAGTTAAAAACTTTTTCGTACTCCACAATTACTTAGAAACTAACTTAACTTTTTCTTCTAATTGATCTAATAATCCAATCCATTCATCAATATCTTTTACACTTACTTCATCAGGATTAACGTGGTCAATATCTTCTAAAAATTTAGACAATCTTGTTTTAATTTGTTCAATAGTTTGTTTTTCATCCATCGGAATTTAACTCCTTATATATAATATTTTTAGCTTCTATTCATAACTATCCTAACAAAATTTGACAAAAAGAGATATAATTCTAATAATATTTATTGTAATTTTATAAAGAAGAATGTTTTAAAAGTTTAGGAGTTTTTATAATGACAACATCAAAAATTAAACAAGCAATCTCAATTTATAATGATCCGTGGGAAGCTTATAATGATATTAAACAATTCGATCAACTCACTTTGAGTAATGTAGAATTTACCACAACAAATTTATGTAATATGAGATGTAGTCACTGTGCAGTTGGTTATACATTACAAACAAAAGATCCTGATCCATTACCTATGAATCTTATTTATCAACGTTTAGATGAAATTCCCAATTTACGTACTATGTCGATTACAGGTGGAGAACCTATGTTTTCAAAGAAATCTATAAATAATGTTGTTAAACCATTATTGAAATATGCGCATCAAAGAGGCATATATGTGCAAATGAATTCTAATTTAACGTTACCTCAAGATCGATATCTAGAAATTGCTGAATATATTGATGTCATGCACATTTCTCATAATTGGGGTACCATCCAAGAATTTGCAGAGGTGGGCTTTGGCGCAATGAAAAAACAACCTCCTTTAAAAGCAAAGTTAAAATTATATGAACAAATGCTAGATAATGCTAGTACATTATCTGACCAAGGGATGTTTGTTTCAGCAGAAACAATGTTAAATCAAAATACCCTACCACATTTAGAAAACATACATAAAGAAATTGTTAATGATATGAAGTGTAGTCGTCATGAAGTTCATCCTATGTATCCAGCAGATTTTGCAAGTCAACTCAATGTATTATCATTAAAAGACATGAAGCAAGCTATTCATCATTTATTAGACATTCGTGATAAAAATACTTGGATGTTATTTGGTACTCTCCCAATCTATCCTTGCATAAACGATGAAAATGACCAAGTTTTACTTGAACGATTAAGAAATGAAAAAAATGTTACTGTTCGAAATGACCCAGATGGCCGTAGTCGCTTAAATGTAAATGTATTTAGTGGGGACGTTATTGTAACAGATTTTGGTGATGAAAACGGAACAATTTCTAATATTAAAAATGATAAGCTCACAGATGTATTTGATGCTTGGTTATCAACAGATTTAGCAAAATCTTTAAATTGTCATTGTGAAGCTTTCCAATGTTTAGGACCAAATGTATTAGTTAAAAATATGTATTATCCAAATACAAACTTTAGAGAAAATGAAATCGCAATGCACACTGAACATAGTTTTCAATAAAATTAAAAGAAACTGGGACATAATTCCTAGCAAAATAGCCAGTAAATGAGTTTATTATAAATTCATTTACTGGCTTCTTTCTTTATAATATTGCGTATTGTTGGCTCGCTTTCTTAGGGGATAGCTTCAGCCTGTAGTCTTCAGCTTATCCTATTGTCTCAAGAGTCTCGCCAAAATACTTTGTATTTATATGTAATTTTACATTGAAATATTTTTTTAAAAAAACAAGACTCTAAGGCTCTTTCGTATCATTTAATGCCAATACATATAATTTATATCATATGTATTGACATTTATTATAAATCCTAAATATTTTCTATGTGCTGTACTTCAGATAAAAATTCAATCGTTCTTTTACTGTCTTCGCGTCGTTCTTTTCTTCGTTGAACACGTTTTGGTGCCCCTTCATAGAACCACTTTTCTATTTTTGTTTCAGGGTACACCTTAGGAATACGTGTTGGTTTTCCATTTTCATCTAGGGCAACAAATGTTAAAAAGCTCAATGCTGCTAAATGCCTTTCCTTATTTAGCACATCTTCAATAATAATTTGCACACAAATTTCCATTGAACTTGATCCTGCATAACTTACCATTGCTTCATAAGACGTAATATCCCCTGTTTTTATAGGCCTTAAAAAATCCACCGAGTCGGTAGAAGCAGTAACCACTTGTGCATTCGCATGTTTCATAGCTGTAATTGCAGCTATTTCATCAATATTAGCCATCAATGATCCACCAAACATTGTATGGTGATGGTTAGTATCTTGAGGAAATACTTGTCGTGTTTTAATACTTTTTGATTCAGACATAGATTTTTTATTAACTTGAGAATTTGACATACTTTATTTCTCCTATTCCTAATTTAAATGAGTCATTGTGCCCAATTCCCATTTTCGAAAACTAATTCTTTAGAGCCGTCTTGTAAAATACCATATATCGTTAGATCTGAACTTCCAATCATAAAATCCACATGAACATTAGAATCATTTAACCCACTTGCTATTTTTTCTTCAGTAGACATTTCTGTGCCACCTTTAATATTAAACCCGTAGGCTGAACCAATAGCAAGATGACAAGATGCATTTTCATCAAATAGAGTATTATAAAAGATAGTATTACGATTTGAAATTGGCGAATCATCTGGAACTAGAGCAACTTCTCCTAATCGCTTAGAGCCTTCATCTGTGCTAATTAAATCTTTTAAAACTTCTTCACCCTTTTCTGCTTTAACATCGATAATTTCACCATTTTTAAATGTTAAAGTGAATCCATCAATAATATTACCATTATAACTTAATGGTAATTTATTAGTTACATAGCCATCTACATGATTTCTATCTGGTGCAGTAAATACTTCTTCCGTTGGGATATTAGCAATAAATGGTTGTTGATTTCCATTTACATAGCTTGTTGCATCTTCCCAAATATGTCCTTTTGGTAGTCCTACTGTTAAATCAGTGCCTTCAGACATATAATGTAATGCCTTATAATTTTTTTCTTGAAGTTTATTTGCATGTACACTTAGAGATTTCACATGTTGCTCCCAATTTGTTATTGGGTCATTTCCATCCACACGTACAATTTCGAATACTTCATCGATAAATTGACTGTATGCTTCTTCTTCAGGCAAATTAGGATATACACGTTTTGCCCATGCTTTAGATGGAAATGCAGCTACTACCCATGGAAATGCATTTTTTTGGCTACCTTCCATATACCCTTTGAATGCTTGTCCATAATTAAACTGAGACGCTTTTAATTTTTCTGCATCAATGCCATTTAATAAATCTGGATCACCGGAAATAAGTGCTAAATTCGCTGCTCCTCTACGAGCATAATCCATACGCTCTTCAACATCATAAGCTTTAACAGCATGATTTTCAAAATAATCAACAGCTTCATTTTCATATTTTAAGCGTTCTAAAATAGGATCTGTATATACCACTCTTACATCTGAAGCGCCTTCTTGATAGGCTACTTCGACAATTAAGCGCGTTAAATCTATAGTTTCTACAGATGTTCTGATAAATACAGGCTGATTTTGTTGAACGTTCATACCTACTTTTACTAATAATTCTGCATATTGTTTTAATTTGTCTTGATAATCTTGATTGGCCATTTAAATTCTCCTTACTCGTGACGTAAATTACCTAATTCATCAGCAATTGCTGTAATTTCACTTGGTGAAAATGAATCTTTAGACATAACAAAATCATGAATATCTTTAATATCCTTTGTATCTGTATCTTTAAATTTTTCTGGATTAATTAAAGATTGATTTACAATATTTAATTTTTTTCGAATATTTTTAATCATTTGTTCATTATTCTGTGCCATTTGTTTCACCTCTTTATTATCATATTTTATCAAAGTATAAAAATTTATTAAACTTTTATAGAAATTAGTAAAATTATGACTTTATAAATGTTAAAAATAACTATAAAATAGTTTATATATTAAAGTTTGGAGGAGTACAAGATGGTAGATGTAGCTTTTGTATGTCTTGGAAATATTTGTCGTTCTACAATGGCTGAAGCAATCATACGTCAACGATTAAAAGAACGCGGTATTTCTGATGTTATTGTACATTCTAGGGGTACTGGACGTTGGAATTTAGGTGAACCTCCTCATCAAGGTACTCAAAAAATTCTGAAACAACACCATATACCTTTTGATGGTATTGTTAGTGAATTATTTGAACCTGATGATGATTTTGATTATATTATCGCTATGGACCAAAGTAATGTGGATAATATTAAATCAATTAATCCCAATCTTAAAGGTCAATTGTTCAAATTGCTAGAATTTAGTAACATGGAAGAGACTGATGTGCCTGATCCTTATTACACAAATAATTTTGAAGGTGTATATGACATGGTACAATCATCTTGTGACAATTTAATAGATTTCATCGTTAAAGATGCTAATTTGAAAGAGGGGTAACTAAAATGGAAAACAAATTTGTTCCAGGTATTATTATTGGTGCTATCGTTGGTGGAGCTGCTACTTTAGCAGATAAATCAACACGCAATGCATTAGTACAATCATTCAAAGACATTAAAGAAGGTAATCGTTCTCGTAAACCTTCTAAAATTACTTCAATTAAAAATGAAGTATTGTATTGGAAAGATACGATCGAAGAAATTCGTCGTAATAATCCAGAATTAGAAAAATCAATTAAAGATGCTAAAGATACATTTGTAAATCGTAAAAACAATCGTCTTAGCTAATCAAATATAATTGACAGAAAATAAAGGCAAAATTCCTTTTTACTTAGGTAGTTTTGCCTTTATTTTAGAATTAATTTTTAAGGAGACGTCTATGTCAAAAAAAAATCAATCAAACTCTAAGTACCTTAACTCTATTAAGGAAAAAGAAACAGAAAATAAAGAGAAAATAAAGGTTGATCGTACATACGTAGAACCTCAGGAATTTCAATCAAAGAAGCCTAAAAAAGATAAACAAGTTTTTTTCGTTTCTAGATTGAATAAACCTGCAAAATACACTAAAAATTCTAATTTTTTATCTTATCTTATTTATCGTATTGGTAAAGATGATGCTTCAGGTTTAGCGGCTCAAATGACGTATCACTTTGTATTGGCTTTATTCCCAATGTTAATCTTTTTATTAACTTTATTACCATTATTCCAAATTGATCCTCAGCAAATTAAAGACTTAGTTAGTCAAAATGCTCCTGCTGAGACTGCTGATGTTGTTACTAAAATTTTTAAAGATATTACAAGTAACTCTAGTGGTAGCTTATTATCAGTTGGTTTGATTTTAGCTATTTGGTCAGCATCAAATGGTATGACAGCAATTATGAATTCATTTAATGTTGCTTATGATGTTGAAGATGCTCGTAATCCTATTGTTCTTAAATTATTAAGCATTTTGTTTACAATTGTTATGGCTATTGTATTAGCTATAGCTCTAACATTACCTACATTTGGTAATTTTATTAAAGATCATCTATTTGGTCCGTTAGGTTTAGATCAACAAGTCGCTTGGATATTTGATTTAGTGCGTATATTGTTACCACTTATTGTTATTATTATTTTATTCTTAACATTATATTCAGTAGCACCTAACGTTAAAACTAAGTTTAAATCTGTATATCCTGGCGCAATCTTTACTTCTATTGTATGGTTATTAGGATCATTTGCATTTGGTTGGTATTTATCTAACTTTGGCAACTATTCTAAAACATATGGTAGTCTTGCTGGAATCATCATTTTATTACTATGGATTTATATTACATGTTTTATTATTATTATTGGTGCTGAAATTAATGCAATTATCCACCAAAGACATGTTATTAAAGGTTCTACACCTGAAGAAGCTGCCTTAAAACATGATGATAATAATGAAAATCACTACAATGAAAATACAAAATATGAATACGATTCTACAGCATCATCTAAATATGAAAAAAATTATGATGTGGATCCTACACCAAATGATAAACATAGTGAACAAGAATCTTTTGCTGATAAAATTAAAGATAAATTTGATAAAGATAATAATAAATAGCTATAGAAAAGAAAATATCTAACGAAAAAACTCCTTATGAGATAGTCATTTTTAGACCTCTTTATAAGGAGCTTTTTTATTATTGAATTAAATTATGTTGGAATGCATAAATAACCGCTTGTGTTCTATCTTGTACCTCTAGTTTACTTAAAATATTACTCACATGTGTTTTTACTGTTTTAATTGTAATATGTGAAGCACTGGCAATTTCTTGATTAGAATAGCCTTTAGCAATTAATAACAATATTTCCATTTCACGTTCAGTGAGCATTTCATATAATTCTGCTTTCTTCTTCATTCTATTTCTCATTTTTACTAAAACTTCTGGCTCAAATACAGATTCTCCACGATATGTTTTTCTAACTGCTTCTGCAATATCACTTGCACTTGTCGTTTTTAATATATAACTATCAACCCCTGCATCAAGTGCCCTATATACTTCTTTATCTTCTATAAAACTTGTTAACATGACTACTTTGATGTGAGGCAAATCTTTTTTTATTTGTGTCGTCGCTTCTACACCGTCCATATCATTCATTAACAAATCCATTAAAATTAAATCAGGATTTAACGTATGTGCTTTTTCAATTGCCTCTTTTCCTGATGATCCTTCCCCTACTACTTCAATATCAGATTGAGTAGATAAATAACTTGAAATACCAATTCTAACCATTTCATGATCATCTACAAATAATACTTTAATCGTCATATTAACCCTCCTCTTTCGTTAAAGGTGCTTTTACCTCTATTCTAGTTCCTGAATCTGGTAAAGATACGATATGAAACGTTGCACCTATTTCTAATGCACGTTCTCTCATATTTTTCAATCCATAACTTTGTTCTACTTTTTCATCTACGTTAAAACCTTTACCATTATCCTGAATTCTTAATAATAAATAATCTTGATGATTAAATAATTCTACTGTCACTTTAGTTCCATTAGAATGTCTTAATGTATTTGAAATTGCCTCTTGTGTAATTCGAAATAGATGATCTTCAATTCCTTTAGGAACTTTAAAATCTTGTATATCATAAATGACTTTCATAGGTACTTTCTTTTGTAAATCAATGACTAAATCTTTAATACCTTCCCCTAATGATTTATCTTTGAGTCCTAAAGGTCGCAAATGTAGTAATAGCGCTCGCATCTCTAATTGAGATTCTTGTATCATTTTCTCAAGTACTGGAATTTGTTGATTAAGAGGTGGTGCTAGTTCTGTTTCTTTTATCGCTGATAGCATCATACTTGCTGCGAAAAGTTGTTGACTTACTGAATCGTGTAGTTCCCTTGCTAAACGCTGACGCTCATCTTCTATGATTTTTTTAACTTTAATGTCATTCATATTATAGTTTTCATTTGTTAAATTTTGAGTTTTTATTCTTAATCTCTGTAATTCTTGATTTAAAGGCACTAACATTTGATAAATATCAATTGTCTCATTATATAGTTCTATATTTTTATCATTAATCCCTACCGTTTCGCCTTCAATGGCATGTTCAATTTGATTCTTTATCCAATCATTTTGCTGATTTATTTTATAAGCTAATACAGAGCCAACGATAATACAAAGTAAAATAATCACTAAATTAAGAAATAGAAACACAGGTATACCAAATATTTGAGTATAGAACATTCCTTGAAAATATATAATATTTACAAAAACTTTATCTATAAATAAAAACGCAGTTAGCATGCTATACACTAAAATAAGCATGGATCCTATTGCTCTTAAATAGTGATTCATCGATAAATCATCTCAACATCACCAATAAATGTTGATACATATATATTTACACTATAATTTTCTTCTTTAGGTTTTTCTTCTACTTGGACATGATTATTTTCTACTTTATATGCTTCTCCATTTATATAAGCTGTACCATAAAATGCTGCCATGTGAAGATTAATATTATAATTAACTGGAACAATCAGTTGTACTTTACCTAAAATATGTCTAACTACAATCGTATTATTTTCTTTGATATTTGCTGCTTTTGTCATATCAATATGAATATCTCCAACCCCATGTTGAATTTGCACATCTTCCCATTTATATACATATACTGGAGTGCGTTGTTCACCTAGCCAACGTTGTTTAATAAATTGAGGAGAGGTCACTTCTTCTTCCGACGCCGCAATCTTCAAAGGTTTAAATTTAAAAACTAAGTATCTAATAATGATTATTACTAAAAATATAAATAAAATAATAATCGTATATTTGTTGGATAACAAGGTAAACGCTATGAGTAGTGCTCCTATCCAAAATGCTAATAACCCTCTTACTTTATGAAAGTAAAGGTATCCTACATAAATTAATATACACCCTAATAATAAAATAAATAAATATCCAATTTTTTCAAAAAAGATGTAATAAAAGTTAGCGATAATCATTAGCGCTGTAAAAATAATTAATAATTCAGTAGATATATATTTACGTGTCAATGTGTCCCTCCTGATTTTAATTAAGCTACATAACTCATTTGTTCAATTATTGCATATTGTTCTTCTGCAGCAATACGTTCTTTCGTACAACGATGAATATTAGCTTCAATTTTGGCATAGTATGCTTCAAATTTATCTAAACGTTGTTTTAATAAATCTATTTCATAATTATGAACTTCTTGCGCATTTTTTATATTATACATATTTATCATATCAATATACTTATTTTCTAGTGTAGCAGATAAACTGTCAATTAATGTATTCATTTTTGCTTTTTTATTTTTTAAATATTTTATATATCGCTCCATATTTTGAAGCTTATCATCTAATAATGAGCGATAATCATTGATATTATTTTTTATAATTATTTTTAAAAAGTGTTGTAAATATAAATCTAAATAATTCATAGAACCACCTCGTTGTTGATTAAACTTTATTATAAATGAGTTTAATCTTACTTAATATAGTCCTAGGAACCATTTTCTTCTCATACTTAAGTACGATTAATTTTAATTTATTGAAGAATATGCTGTAAATAAATAGTGCTAAATTAAATTTATAGTTAAATCAATTCATTATTCATCAAAATTAGCGTATAATAATGTATATTTAGTTAGAAAGTAGGTCATATGAGTTGAATACAATTAAAAAGAGAGATTTAAGTTGGCTTCCATATATTGTAATAGTTATTTTACTTCACATTATCGGCTTTAGTTTTTTATTTATTGCTGATACTAATCATTTATTATTTGGTATGGGAATTTTAGCATATACTCTTGGATTGCGTCATGCTTTCGATGCAGATCATATTGCTGCTATTGATAATACAGTCCGCAAGTTACTTCAACAAAAACGAAATCCTGTTGGAGTTGGGTTTTACTTCTCTATAGGTCACTCAACTGTTGTGTTTTTAATGTCTGTTCTTCTAGGAATTTCAGTAAAATGGGCTAAAGATGAACTTCCATATTTTCAAAATATAGGCGGTATTATAGGGACATTAGTGTCTGGATTCTTTTTACTTCTTATTGGAATATTAAATTTATTTATTCTAATTTCATTAATAAAGCTTTTTGCTCGATTACGTAATGAACATATACGAGAAGAAGAATTAGATGCACTATTGGAATCACGTGGTTTTATTACTCGCTTTATTGCTCCTTATTTTAAATTGATTAGCCGTAGTTGGCATGTCTTACCTTTAGGTTTCTTATTTGGTTTAGGTTTTGATACTGCAAGTGAAATCGCTCTTCTTGCACTTTCATCAGGAGCTTCTCAACAATCCATTTCGTTTTTAGGCATTTTATCTCTGCCTATTTTATTTGCAGCAGGAATGAGCTTATTAGATACACTCGATGGCATTATTATGAAATCTGCCTATAATTGGGCTTTCTTTAATCCTATACGCAAAATTTACTACAATATTACAATTACAGCCATTTCAGTAATTGCGGCATTAATTATTGGATTAATTGAATTACTTCAAATTATGGAAGATAAACTTCACCTTAAAGGTACGTTTTGGAATATGATTCAGTCGATTCAATTTGATTATTTAGGCTACATCTTGGTAGCTTTATTCTTAATTACATGGCTTATTTCTACACTTATTTGGAAATTTGGCAAAGTAGAACAACGTTGGTCATAAAAAGGAGTTGGATAGAATTCAAAACGAATTCTATCCAACTCTTTTTTCTTAATCAATTTTTGTTGTTAGAATCGGACCGTCTTTAGTAACAATGACAGTATGTTCAATTTGAGCTACAAAACTTTTATCTTTAGTTTCAAATGCCCAATCGTTTTTACCTTCAGTAACAAATGTTGCTTTAGATGAAATAAACGGTTCTACTGCAATAACTACGCCTTCTTTTAAAAGCGTCTTATCTTTAGGATCGTAATAATTCATAACGTGACTTGGTGCTTCATGTAAAGATTGACCTACACCGTGACCTGTTAAATTCTTAATAACAGTTAAATCATTTTTACGTGCTGTAGCGTGGACTGCCTTACCAATGTTACTTAATTTTGTACCTGGTTTTACTTTAGCCATTGCTGCATCAAATGATTCAAGTGCTACATCACATACTTTTTGTTTTAAAGGATTATCCGCTTCTCCTACTACAAAAGAAATGCCAGTATCTGCATAATATCCATTTTTTAATGCTGAAACATCTATATTAACTAAGTCCCCTTCACGAATAACACGTTTACCAGGTATTCCATGAGCTACTTCTTCATTAACACTAATACAAGTTTGACCTGGGAATTTTTCATCATGAATAGGTGCTGAGATTGCACCATGTTCTTCAAATAATTCTTTAGCGATATTGTCTAATTCTTTTGTAGTAATCCCAGGTTTAGTTGCTTCTTGCATTGTATCTCGCACTTTTGCACATATATATCCTATTTCTTTTAACGCTTGTAATTCTTCATCTGTTTTTACAATCATATTATCCCGTTCCTTTTTAAAAAATATTCCACCTTATTATACCAAAAATTTTTTGATATACTAAATAAGAAATGTAATATCTACTGACTTGATGTCTCACTACATCAAACTTGATATTAAACTTATTCTAACATTATAATCATCACGTTCGTTCTTTGAGAGGATTTAACAATATGAATCAATGGTATAAACATATTATAGGCGCTAGAACAATAAAAACGGGTCTAGCTACTTTTCTAACAACTTTATTTTGTTTACTATTAAACTTAACTCCTATATTTGCAATTTTAACAGCAATTGTTTCGATCGAACCAACTGCTAAAGCTTCTTTACGAAAAGGTTATCGTCGACTTCCTGCTACCGTCATTGGTGCATTGTTTGCAGTTATTTTTACGTATATCTTCGGCGATCAATCTCCATTTACTTACACCTTTAGTGCTATTTTTACTATTTTAGCGTGTACGAAATTAAATCTCCAAGTTGGTACAACTGTTGCAGTATTAACTTCAGTTGCTATGATACCTGGTATTCATGAAGCCTATCTTTTTAATTTTTTCTCAAGACTCTTAACAGCTTTAATTGGTCTAGTAACTGCTGGATTAGTAAATTTTTTCGTATTACCGCCTAAATATTATCATCAAATCGAAGAGAACTTAATTCATTCAGAAACTAAATTGTATGAACTATTCGCTTCTAGATGTTATGAATTATTATTAGGAAAATTTGATTCAGATAATAGTAATACTTCATTATCAACTTTATCTGATATGAATAAAAAAACAGATACTTTAATGAATTATCAACGAGATGAATTACGCTATCATAAAAATAACGAAGATAAATGGAAACAATTAAAAGATATGTCAAATAGAGCGTATATTGATAGACTCCTTGCTACACATTTATCAAATATTATTTATTTACCAAAAAATGTAAATATTTGTTTTACTACTGAGGAAAAAATGGCAATTATAAAAATTAGTAATAGTATCAACAATATTCCTTTAGATGGAGTTTTTAAAAGAGAATCTAAGTCTGTATCTACTTTAAAATCTTCAGTCAAAATATTAGAAGAATTCGATAAGAATCAAATTAAGAGTCATGTTATTTATGAAATTTTACTTATCTATAATTTACTAGATAATCGATTTGTTAAAACATAAAAAAGTCGCGATGTAATTGAAATAATTCGATTTCATCGCAACGTTTTTTTATTTTTCTGAACGTTCAATAATAACATATTTCGCAGCTTCTTCTTCAGTATTATCTAACTGTTTAGGTGTAAATGGAATCCCTTTACGTTCACATGCCTTCTCTAATAAATAATCAGTAAGTTCATGATTTTTCGGTAATATAGGGCCATGCAGGTAAGTTCCTAATAAGTTTTTATAATGAATACCTTCTTTTTTATCATCATCATTATTTCCATACCCTGTTACTACATGCCCCAATGTATCAAAATTATGATATGTACGACCACCGTGATTTTCAAAACCTACTATTGTTCCAAATGTATCACTTTTAATTACGATATCCCCTGTTAAACGATCTGTTTTTGATTTTGTATAAAAGTCCAAAATTCCAAGTCCTTCTAACTCTGTACCATCAGGGGTAATATATTTAGTACCTAAAAATTGATATCCACCACAAATGGTTAAACCTGGCATTCCATCTTCTATTGCATCTTTTAATATTGTTTTAATTTTACTTAACTCTTTAGTAGCGATACTTTGTTCTCTATCACTACCCCCACCAATAAAGAAAATATCGCAATTTTCTAATGTAACTCCCTCAGTTTCATTAATTTCGATAACTTTTAAATTAATATTGCGTTTTTTTGCTCTCTGTTTTAAAGCAATAATATTTCCTATATCACTATATAAATTTAATTATGTCCGACATAAAATGAAAAACTGTTAATTCGTACATATCTAACGTCCTCCTGCAAATGAGCGATTAAGTTGTTCTAACATAGGTGAAAGTGACGTATAATTTGGAATCGCTACTGTAAAGCCTGCATAATTCATAGTTAAAGCTGTAGCTTTATAAATATCTTTCTCTAAAATAATTGGAACATCTACTTCAGCTAATTTCAGTCTAAGTTGTAATTCTTCTGCTCTTGTACCCGTTACAATAATTTTTTCTATATTTTGATTACGTAACTTTTCAAAATCTGCATCGTAAATCCAAGATGTATCTCTGCCATCAGCTGCATTATCATTCAGACTGATAACATATACTTTTTTTTCTTTAAGTTGATCTCCGACTGATAGACTCACATTCATGCCAGCAGGATTTTTAGCTAAATTAATCATTGCTTCTTTTTGACCACGTTTAAAGTATTGCATTCGGCCATTATTTGAAGTGTATGTGTTAAATCCTTTACGAATTGCATCATTATTTAAGCCTAATTCTTTTAATACTGAATATGCAGCAAGTGCATTAAAAGCATTAAAATCACCAGCAATTTTCATTTCAAAGTGTGCATCGTTCACATCCATATCAATAAATGGCTGTACCTCAAATTGTGAAACCTCATATTTCAGGTGCTTACACGCTTAAATCCACATTCACAATGATAATGTCCTAATTGATTATAATGGGTATAATCATAAGTTAATAATCTACCACAATTCGGACAATATTTACTTTCATTCATAGTACTTTGTTCAAATTCATGTGCATGAGCTTTCATTCCGTAATATACAATTGTATCACTCGCTATTTTCAAACGACTTACAAATGGATCATCGGCATTTAAAATTAATTTAATCCCTTTATTACTAATTGATTTTGCAATATTATTAACCATAATATCAATTTCACCAAATCGATCCATTTGGTCGCGAAAGAAATTAGTAAATACCATCATTGAAGGTGTAACTTCTTTTAATACTTTTGGAATTGAACCCTCATCAATTTCAATAACCGCTACTTTAATACCTTTTACATTTTTCATGATGAATGCCGAGGTAATTCCAGCAGCCATGTTAGCACCTTCATTATTATGTATAATTTCAATATTATTTGCTTTTAAAGTGTGCCCAATCAAATTGGAAGTTGTTGTTTTCCCATTTGTTCCACTGATAAAAACAATATCATCAACTTGTGAAGCTAACTTTCGTAAAATATTTTGATCTACTTTGCGAGCAATTTGACCTGGTAAATCAGTTCCTTTTTTTCCTGCTGCGATACTTATCTTGCGTGCTAATTTAGCCAAGTGTGTTGCTGTCCATTGTCTCATGTCTTTCCTCCTCGCATAATTCACTCGAGTAATTATACCATGTATCTAAAATAACAAAAAATATTCTCAATTAAAAGTAACTAAATACACTTCTAATTATAACTTTTTCACTTTAAATTCCGTATCTATTTTTTTACTTTGTTATTTATAGATTATGAAAAAAAGCAATTATTTATATTTAAACCGTACTTTCTGTTAAACTGTGAATAATTCAATTTAAGTATTTAAGAAAGGAATATAGAATGGTTAAAAATTCATTTATAGCTTTGGATTTTGAAACTGCAAATAAAAAAAGAACAAGTATTTGTTCTGTTGGCATGGTAAAAGTAGTCGATAACGAAATAGTCGAAACGTTTTACACGCTTGTTAATCCTCATGACTATTTTTCAGAAACACATATTCATGTTCATGGTATTCGATCCTAAGGACGTTAAAGATGCGCCAGATTCTAAAGAAGTCTTTCCATATATGTTGCAATTTATAAATCAATTACCCGTAGTGGCACATAATGCTGCTTTTGATATGGGTGTATTACATCAAAGCTTAAAACATTTAAACATAGCTGTTCCCTCACTTACCTATTTCTGCTCGTATCAACTTGCTAGACGTACGATCAAAGCTTATCGATATGGATTAAAACATCTAATGAACCATTACAACTTAAATTTTCATGGTCATCATGATGCCCTAAATGACGCAAAAGCTTGCGCAATGATTACTTATAGATTATTAAAACACTATGATAGCTTACAAAGTGTGCTTCAATTTCATGGTAAAAATTTAAAAGATAGAAATAGGTAATTTAAAACGTCTTATCTATCTCTATCTTTAAATGAAATCATAAATGGTCATATTTTGATATGTTGATTGCTCTAGATGACCTACTGTAACACCAATTAATCTGATAGGTACATCAGGGTCTTTTAATTCATGATATAAATCATAAGCTATATTATAAATATCGATGTCTTTACTTACCGCTTCTCTCAAACTTCTTTGTTTGGGATTCTGTTTCAAAGCGATGCGTTTTAATTTTGACAGTAACTGTTGTGCCAGACTTTTGCAATTGAGTTAATCGTTCAGATGTTTTACCAGAAAGTTCCCATATTTTTTGTAGAATCGCTTCATCATCATTAATATCTGTTGAAAAAGTACGTTCTGTTCCTACTGACTTACGAATCCTACTTGCCTTTACTTCACTATCATCAATTCCTCTTACTTTTTGATAAAGTCCTCGTCCTTTTTTTCCAAACCAGCGAATCAATTCAAATTCCGATTTGCTATATAAATCTTTACCAGTATAAATATCATGTTCATGCATGATTTTTTTAGAAGCTTTTCCAACGCCTGGAAAATCGCCTATATCTAAGTTCATTAGTATGTCATGCACATTCTGATAATGAATAACCATCATTCCATTAGGCTTATTCATTCCACTAGCTAATTTAGCTAAATATTTATTATAAGAAACACCAGCAGAAGACGTTAAACCTGTTTTATTGAAGATATCTTTACGTATGTTTGAAGCAATTTTTGATGCTGATCGATGAGGTTTAACTAAATGAGTAATATCTAAATACGCTTCATCTAGTGCTAAAGGCTCTACAATACTCAGTATACTGTTTAAAAATTTCCATTATCTTACTTGAAAGCTTCCCGATATACATCAAATCTTGCTCTAAACATAGTACCCATTCGGACATAGTTTATGTGCTTGCGACATAGGCATTGCTGAATGAACACCATATTTACGTGCTTCATATGAAGCGGTTGAAACGACTCCTCGATGACTTGCTTTTCCACCTACAATGACAGGTTTTCCTTGTAATTTAGGATTATCTCTCATTTCTACCTGAGCGTAGAAACAATCCATATCAATATGAACGATTCTCCTTTCTGTCATTGTCTCACTCCTTTTTAAATAAAATAAGCCTCAATACTATTATACTGCACCCTAAAAGAAAACACTTTATAAATGCATTTATAATAATATTAAGACTTATGCAGATGTTTATTCATAGTCATTATTTATAGATATAGGCAAATGATGATACATAAAGATACCTTCATCAGTAGAATGAATATATTTAAATTTGTTAATAATTGTTATAGCTGTTAGATAAATATCAATCAAACAATACCCGATGTGTATGCTTGATATAAATATAATAGAAGAGTAAGCAAAGTGATAAAATGAAAGCATTAACCCTATTGTAATGATCACTAATGGCGCAAGCATGACTGCACAAAATTGCCATTTATTAAAGTATTTAGATGACAAATAAATGAGCAAAATTCCATTTTTATATTTAAATTGTGGTTTCTGTCCTTTAGAAAAGATAAAAAATAAATACTTATGTATTAATTCGTGAATAATTAATACTCCGATAAAAACCAAGTATTCCATAAATGACATTTGTTCAAAAAACGTTGTTCAATAATATCAACATAATTAATTGCCCACTTATATGTAACTAAAATTGCAAATAACATCATAACAACTTGAATGGTAAGTAATTTTGATATTTTGATTCGATTGTGTGATAAATCAATTTTGTGCATCTGTCAACCTCCACCCATTTCGCTAAAACTCTTCCATAGTATACATGTAGAAGTGTTAGAATGAAAGCGATTATACATAACTTAAACCCTTTGTAATCTTATTTTAATAAACTTCTCCTCATTTACTTTAATTTAATTACAATGTTTTTCTTTTCGAATAAGGCCACAGTTTCAATATGTGTTGTATGTGGAAACATATCGACTGGTGTTATTTCTTTTAAATAATATAGATTAGCTAAAAGCTGAGCATCTCTTTGTTGTGTTGAAGGATTACATGAAATATAGATAATACGTTTAGGGGCTAACTCTAATAATGTTTCTATAAAGACTTGATCGCATCCTTTTCGTGGAGGATCGACCATGATAACATCAGGTTCTATTCCTTTTTGTTTCCATTCAATTATCACTTCTTCTGCTTTACCACATTCGAACGTTGTATTATCAAAATGATTAATTAAAGCATTTTGCTTGGCATCTTGAATGGCTGATGGCACAATTTCGACACCATATACATGTTTAGCCACTGGTGCCATGTAAAGCCCAATCGTTCCTATACCACAATATGTATCTAAAACAATTTCATTTCCACTTAATTGAGCATAGTCGATCGCTTTCTGATATAATTTTTCTGTTTGAACAGAATTAATTTGATAAAACGATTGATCACTAATTTCAAAAATAGTTTCACTTAACTGATCTGTAATTTTATCTTTTCCATATAAAGTCATCGATTGCTTACCCATTATGACATTTGAATGTAAATTATTAATATTTTGTTTAATACTTGTTATGTTAGGATATACCTCTGTTAGTCTATGTACTAGGGTTTCAGCTTCTTTAAATTTAGAACCATTTGTTACAAATATAATCATAACTTCATTTGTATAATGACTTGTTCGAATGACTACATGACGTAATAACCCTTTTTTATTTTTTTCATTATAAATGCTTACATTCAATTCATTTAACCACTGTTTTATATCATTCATTAGTTCTTGTTGTTTTTCATCTTGAATTAAACAACTATCCATATCAATGATGTCATGACTTCTTTGACGGTAATATCCCATTATCGTTTTATTATTTTTATCTTTACCTACAGGAAGCTGGGATTTATTTCTATATCGCCATGGATAATCCATACCAATAGTATCATGAATCACTGTTTCCTCTAATTTCGCCTTTTTATGAAATAAATTCACAACTTGTTGTTTTTTCATTTTTAGCTGAGATTCATAAGACATATGTTGTAACTGGCATCCTCCACATTTCTCATAATATATACAAGGAGGTATTACTCTTTGCTCACTTTGTTTTAGTACTTTCTCTCAGTTTACCAGATAGCAAAGTTTTTCTTTACTTTAATTACCTTAAATTCTACTTCTTCATCAATTAACACATTAGGAACAAAAATAGGATAACGATCTAATTTAATCACACCATGTCCTTCATGTGTTAAATCGATCACTTTTCCTTTTATTACATCATTTTTATTAATCATCACAATTATTTTTTCACTCCATATGAAAAAGAGGTACGTATAACTTCTTACCTTTTCAAACCCGAAATTATAGATAACCTCTTTTTAACTTCTTATTTCATTTTCCCTAATCCGTTTATTTCTTAAATACTTTAATTATTTTCTGAGAGCTCACTATTATAAATACTCTTTAGGCGTACAAACTTCAATATGCTGTTTTAAATTTAAAAAGTTTGCAGGTAATTTACCACCATATTCTCCATCTACATTTAATTGCATATCTGTAAATGATGAAATATTAATTGATTTTGCTTTTTTATATATTACTTTAGGATGTTCGGTATGTTCACCTCTAGAAGCTAATGTCATGATATGGCCTAATTCAGCTAAGTTTGCTTTCTCAACGATAATTAAAGTATAATACCCATCGTCTAACTTAGCATCAGGTACGAGTTTTTCAAAGCCTGCCATTGAATTGGTAAGCCCTAGTAAGAATAACAGTGCTTCCCCTTGGAATACTTCATTATCATATTCAATTCTCAAATCGACTGCCTTCATTTGCGGCAACATTTCGAACCCTTTTATATAATAAGCAAAAGGTCCAACAATAGATTTTAAGCGACTAGGTGTTTCATAGGATACTTGCGTGAGCTTACCTCCAGCAGCTAAATTTATAAAATATCGGTTATTCATTTTTCCGATATCTACTTTTGTCGTATGACCTTTAATAATAACATCTACTGCACCCATAATATCATTTGGTAAATGTAAAGCTCGTCCAAAATCATTCACTGTACCCATAGGTATAATACCTAATTTAGGTCTATTGGGTTGTTCAGCAATTCCATTTACAACTTCATTTAAAGTGCCATCACCACCAGCGGCTATAATAATATCATAGTTTTGTTCAAGTGCACGTTCCGCTTCAAGTGTAGCATCTCCTTCTCGTTCAGTTGCATAAGCACTTGTTTCATAACCTGCACGTTCTAATTTTATTAAAACATCTGGTAAAGTACGTTTAAATAGCTCCTTTCCAGAAGTTGGATTATAAATGATTCTTGCTCGTTTTCTCATAAGTGATCCCTCTACTTTTTTTTACATAACACTATATTAAATGATTTATGAATGAGTTAAAAGTATTTATACCAATTCTTTTAAATTTTTGTGGGTATCATTTTGTTGTACAATTGTTGTAAGAAACTAACCGACGTAAAGCATATCTCATTCTTTTGACACTAGGAACAAACTAAATACTGCGCTTATCTATCCTATTGAAATCCAATAGCCTTTTCTCTAGAAATATGAATAAAAAAACTGTTCACAATCTTAAACGCTTTGTGAACAGTTTAGCTTAAACTTATATTTAATACCTCATATGAGATGAGCTATTATCTTTTATCCAATTCTTGTTTTAATAATTGATTGACTTTTTGAGGATTAGCTTGACCTTTTGAAGCTTTCATAATTTGACCCACTAAGAAGCCCATAGCTTTCCCTTTACCATTTTTATAATCTTCAACAGATTGTGGATTATTATCTAAAGCTTCATTAACAAATTTTAATAATGTAGCTTCATCTGAAATTTGAACTAAACCTTTATCTTCCATAATTTGTTTAGCTTCTCCACCATTTTCAGCTAATTCTGGGAATACTTTTTTGGCAATTTTACTACTCATTGTTCCATCTTCGATAAGCTTAATCATTCCAGCAAGATTTTCAGGAGTTAATTTTGTATCTTCTAAATCTACTTGATTTTTATTAAGATATTCATTAACGCCACCCATCAACCAGTTAGATGTTAGTTTAACATCTGCACCATGTTCAATCGCACCTTCAAAGAAATCAGACATTTCTTTAGTAAGTGTTAATACATGCGCATCATATTCAGGTAAGCCTAATTCATTAACATATTTAGCTTTACGTTCGTCAGGCAATTCTGGAATGGTTTGTCGCACACGTTCTTTCCACTCATCATCGACATATAGAGGTACAATATCTGGTTCTGGGAAGTAACGATAATCATCAGAACCTTCTTTAACACGCATTAAAATAGTTTTACCCGTTGATTCATCAAAACGACGTGTTTCTTGACCAATCGTACCACCATTTAATAATTCTTCTTCTTGACGTTTTTCTTCGTATTCTAAACCTTTTCTCACATAGTTAAATGAGTTTAGATTTTTCAATTCAGTTTTAGTACCGAATTCTTTTTTGACCGTAAGGACGTAATGAAATATTAGCGTCACAACGTAGTGAACCTTCTTCCATTTTACAATCAGAGACACCAGTATATTGGATAATTGAACGTAATTTTTCTAAATAAGCATATGCCTCTTTAGGAGAACGAATATCTGGTTCAGATACAATCTCTATTAATGGTGTACCTTGACGGTTTAAGTCTACTAAAGAGTAACCATCTTTATGAGTTGATTTACCTGCGTCTTCTTCCATATGAAGACGAGTAATACCAATACGTTTCGTTTCACCATCAACTTCAATATCAATATATCCATTTTCACCGATTGGTTGATCAAATTGAGAAATTTGATATGCTTTCGGATTATCTGGATAAAAATAGTTTTTGCGATCAAATTTAGAATTTGTAGCAATATCCATATTTAGAGCCATTGACGCACGCATCGCCCAATCTACTGCTCTTCTATTTACAACAGGTAAAACACCCGGATAAGCTAAATCAATAACATTAGTGTTTGAGTTAGGTTCAGCCCCAAAATGTGCTGGTGATGGAGAGAACATTTTTGAGTCTGTTTTTAATTCAACGTGAACTTCAAGTCCGATAACTGTTTCAAAATGCATTATTTCCACTCCTTATAATTTTTCGTATGCGTCGTGTAAGTTAAATTGTGTTTCATATTGATATGCCACACGATATAATGTTTTTTCATCAAATGGTTTACCAATAAATTGTAAACCGATTGGACGTCCGTTTGATTGGCCACATGGCACAGAAATGCCAGGTAAACCAGCTAAGTTAACAGGCGTAGTTAATAAGTCATTTGCATACATTGTTAAAGGATCATCAATTTCTTCGCCTAAATTAAACGCCGTTGTTGGAGCTGTAGGCCCTACAACAACATCATAATTTTCGAATACTTTATCGAAGTCATTTTTAATTAATGTTCTAACTTTTTGAGATTTATTATAAAATGCATCATAATAACCAGAACTTAATGCGAATGTACCTAAGAAGATACGACGTTTAACTTCGTCTCCAAAGCCTTCAGAACGAGACATTTTGTATAATTCTTCTAATGTTTGTGCTTCTTTTGAATGGTAGCCATAACGAATACCATCGAAACGTGCTAAATTTGCAGATGCTTCAGACGATGCGATTACATAATAAGAAGGAATACCATATTTAGTATTTGGTAATGACACTTCATCAACTTCTGCACCAAGTGATTTTAATGTTTCTACTGCTTGTTTTACAGAAGTTTTTACTTCCTCGTTAACACCTTCTCCTAAGTATTCTTTAGGAAGTGCAATTTTAAGACCTTTGATGTCTTTACCAATTTCAGAAGTAAAATCAACATCTTCAACCGGTGCACTTGTAGAGTCATTTTTGTCTGCGCCTGCAATTGCTTCTAATACCATCGCATTATCTTTAACATTACGAGTAATTGGTCCAATTTGATCTAATGAAGATGCAAATGCAACTAAACCAAAACGTGATACACGGCCATATGTAGGTTTCATACCTACTACACCACAATATGCAGCTGGTTGTCTGATTGATCCACCAGTATCAGAACCTAAACTAAATGGTACTAATCCTGCTGCTACTGCTGCAGCTGAACCTCCAGAAGATCCCCCTGGCACTGCTTGATGATCAAATGGATTTACAGTTTTTTTGAAATAAGATGTTTCTGTAGAACCACCCATTGCAAATTCATCCATATTTAATTTACCAATTAACACTGCGTTTTCTTGATGTAATTTATTCATCACTGTTGATTCATAAATCGGTACAAAACCTTCTAACATTTTACTTGCACAAGTTGTTTCGACATCTTTAGTAATAATATTATCTTTAATTCCCATTGGGATTCCAAATAATTTACCTTCAAATTGATCTTTAGCTTGTAACTCATCTAATTCTTTAGCTTTTTTAATTGCATTTTCTTTATCTAAAGCTAAAAATGATTTAATTGTTGGATCTGTTTCT
The DNA here is from genome assembly GCF_055809755.1 of Cyclobacterium sp. 10D3-21. NCBI lineage: Bacteria > Pseudomonadati > Bacteroidota > Cytophagia > Cytophagales > Cyclobacteriaceae > Cyclobacterium > Cyclobacterium sp. 10D3-21. The sequence goes on along the minus strand of NZ_JBVVUN010000002.1, from coordinate 34,474 downwards.
TCAATAGCATCATAAATATCTTTAACTACTTCAGAAGGTTTAATTTCTTTATTCTTAATCATTTCTGAAAGTGTTTCAACAGATTCATAGCGAATACTCATCTTAAGCGTCCTCCTCATTCATGATAGCTGGTACTTTAAATTGACCGTCTTCTGTTTCTTTCGCATTTTTTAATGCAAGTTCTTGAGGAATACCCTCGATTGCTTTATCATCACGTAACACATTTTGTAAATCTAAGACATGATATGTTGGTTCCACACCTTCAGTATCTGCTGAATCGTTTTGTTTTGCAAAATCTAAGATACTTTCAAGTGTATTAGCCATTTCTTCAGTTTCTTCAGGAGAAATTTGAAGTCTTGCTAAATGTGCTATATGTTCAACTTCTTCGCGTGTAACTTTAGTCATTATTAAAAAAGCCTCCTTATTACTCATTCATCATAAAATTGTATCAAATTTTCAGTTAAAAATCTAAATATTTATTATGATACTCGGTGTATTAACTATTCTTAGCAAAGTTAAGAATTAAAACAACTTTCTTATGTAACTCATTTACATAGTTACCTATAAATATACATTAATTTCTATTAATAATTTACTAATATTAACGTTATATAATAAAATGAATTATTTTTTATCTATACTCTAATTCTTGTTAACGCTTATAATTACATTAAAATAAACTGTTATTTATAGATAAAATTTTACTTCTCTAATCTATAAATACCATTGTATAATATTACATGTAACTAATTTAAAAATCGTCACTTCTTTTTTTCAGTACAATGTTGTTGAAAAACATAAATTTAAAAGTTTTAAAGGGGGTAATTACAATGTTTGTATTAAGTGTAAATTTAGGCACTCATGCTAACACAAGCTGGCAGACTTATATTATGATTGCAATCTATTTTATTATTCTGCTAGTGATTGGTTACTATGGTTATAAACAGGCAACCGGCAATTTAAGTGAGTATATGTTAGGTGGGAGGAATATAGGCCCATATATTACTGCTTTATCAGCCGGTGCTTCAGATATGAGTGGTTGGATGATTATGGGACTTCCAGGGTCTGTTTATAGCACAGGTTTATCGACAATATGGATTACAATTGGTTTAACTATTGGCGCCTATGTTAACTATCTCGTTGTTGCACCAAGGCTTAGAGTATATACAGAAGTTGCTGGAGATGCAATTACGCTCCCTGATTTTTTCAAAAACCGTCTTAATGATAAACATAGTATCATTAAAATTATTTCTGGTCTTATTATTGTTATTTTTTTCACTTTATATACTCACTCTGGCTTTGTTTCTGGAGGTAAATTATTCGAAAGCGCATTTGGATTAAATTATCATTTGGGACTTATTTCAGTCGCAATTATCGTTATTTTATATACCTTTTTCGGAGGATATTTAGCTGTTTCTATTACTGACTTTTTCCAAGGGGTTATCATGCTTATCGCAATGGTAATGGTACCAATAGTTGCTTTGATACAACTTAGTGGATGGGATACATTCCATCAAGTAGCTGAAATGAAACCAACTAATATGGATTTATTTAGAGGTACTACTTTTTTAGGTATGATTTCATTATTTGCATGGGGATTAGGTTATTTTGGTCAGCCTCATATTATTGTACGATTTATGTCTATTAAATCTCACAAACTTTTACCTAAAGCACGACGCTTAGGAATAAGTTGGATGACTGTAGGTTTACTTGGAGCTGTGGGTGTAGGGTTAACTGGAATTGCTTTTATTTCGAAAAATCATATTAAAATGGACGATCCAGAAACATTATTTATTATCATGAGCCAAGTTCTTTTCCATCCTTTAGTAGGTGGATTCTTACTTGCTGCCATTCTAGCTGCTATTATGAGTACAATTTCTTCACAATTATTAGTGACTTCAAGCTCACTTACAGAAGATTTCTATAAGCTCATTCGCGGTGAAGAACATGCTCAATCACATCAAAAAGAATTTGTACTGGTAGGCAGATTGTCTGTGTTAGCTGTAGCCATTGTAGCTCTTGCTATTGCATGGTCTCCTAATGACACCATATTAAACCTAGTCGGAAATGCTTGGGCAGGTTTTGGTGCAGCATTTAGCCCACTTGTTCTTTTTTCTTTATATTGGAAAAAACTAACACGTGAGGGTGCGATAAGTGGTATGATTGCTGGAGCTCTCGTAGTCATTATTTGGATTGTCTGGGTTAAACCACTTGCTAATATTAATGAACTATTTGGCATGTATGAAATTATACCTGGTTTTATTAGTAGTGTAATCGTTACATACCTTGTTAGCATCTTCACCTATAAATCAGACTATTCTATTGAACAACAGTTAAATCAAGTTAAAACAATTGTTCGCGAAAAATAAATTAATTTATTGAAAATTAAAAAGAGGCTGCGACACGACGTGTCACAACCTCTTTTTAATTAATTACTATAAATATGGACTTGTGGGTCTTTGTCATCTTTTGTTTTACTAATAAGTGCTCTTGAATTGTTACCATCTTTTATACGAATTTCGTAACTATCTATATTATCAAAATATTTCTTAGCTTGTTCTGTTACATATTGTGTAATTCCTATTGTTTCAGCTTGACCATAGTAATCGATTGGCAAATCAATCACTAGTCTATTAGGTTTCTTATCTACAAATTTCACTTTTCCAATTGCTTGAGTAAAATTAGAGAAATAAGATTGAAGATCGTCATTAAATTGTTTAAAGTTATTATTTAGATTTTTGTCATATTTTTCTGCTTCTGTTGAAGGTAAAAGTGCTGAAATCTCATCAATTTTATTCCATTTATTAATTTTAGTTTGTTTATCATCAACAATCGTATTAGCAATAAAGTGTCCTGGCGTAATTGCATCTTGACTCGATTGAACATATATTGCAAAGTGAATTGGAATATTTTTCAAATCTTTATTTGCTCTAAGGCGTGTAAGTAACTCTTGAGCCATTGCTTTACCTTGTTTTTCAATTTCTTTATTATCTAGCGATTTGCTATATGTTTCTCCATCTTTTTCTTTTTGATAATAATAGACACTATTCATAGCAAGACCAATTGTTATGCCTTTAATTTTTTTTCCTTTTGTATCATTTGTATCATAAAAATCTTGTTCTAAGATATTAGATAAATAAGCAGGAGAGCTTTCTGCTATTTTTTCTGGTTTAGTTTCTCCATCATGTGATGGATTAAGACCTAAATTTTCAGTAGCTTTTTTTGATTCTTTTTCACTTTCACTCATGTGATCAATTTCGTCTTTAGAATACTTGGGATTTAAATATGCGTTAACTGTATTTTTGTCTAAATACTGCCCATCTTGATATAAAAAATTATCAGTTGGAAATACAGACTTACTTAGATGTAATAAACCATTTTCGAAATCTTCACCATTATAGCTATTAGCCATATTATCTTGTAATACTCCACGAGCTTGGCTTTCTTTAAATGGTAAGATTGTACGATAATTATCTCCTTGAACTTCTTGATCAGTGGCAACTGTTTTTACATTATTTGAATTTTGTTCTTGTTGCTTATTATTTGACTGACTATTTTTATCATTCCCATTGCCACACGCTGTCAATATCATAAGCGACGTTATAACTAATAATAATAACCGCTTCATTACGTTCTCCTCTATTCTGCTATTTCATTTTGTTTTTCAATAAATTGTGATTCGGACCATATTTCTGTACCAAATTGTTCAGCTTTAGACAATTTTGAGCCAGCATCTTCACCAGCTATTACTAAATCTGTACTTTTAGTTACACTACTTGTTACTTTAGCACCTTGCATTTCTAACCATGTTGTTGCTTCTTTACGTGTCATTTGTTGTAATTTTCCAGTAAGAACAATAGTCTTATTTTGAAATTCCGGATGTCCTTCAATTTCAGAGGATTTAACACCTTTATATGTCATGTTGACATTTTTATCTTTTAATTTTTCAATAAGTGCTTTAATATCCTCATTATCTAGATACGTTACTACAGATTGTGCTAATTTATCTCCAATATCATGGATCGCTACCAGTTCTTCTTCTGTTACTTTAAGTAAACGATCCATGGTTTCAAATTTCTCTGCTAAAATTTGACTTGCTTTGGCGCCAAGATGTCGTATACCTAAACCAAATAATAAATGTTCTAAAGAATTTTGTTTTGCATGTTCGATAGCGCTTAATAAGTTTTCTACTTTTTTTGTGCCCATTCGTTCTAAAGGCAATAAATCTTCTTTAGTTAAATAAAAAATGTCACCTACATCTTTAATAAGCTGATGATGATACAGTTGCTGAATGATTTTATTTCCTAGTCCGTCTATATTCATCGCTTGTCGAGAAACAAAATGAATCAATCCTTCCACAAGTTGCGCTTGGCATTTTGGATTGATACATTCTAAGCGCAACCTCTCCTTCAATACGCACTAATTCATGACCACAACTTGGACAATGCGTTGGCATACGGTATGGTTTTGCATCATTTGGACGACGGTCAATAATACTTCTTACGACTTCAGGAATAATATCTCCAGCCTTTTTCACTATAACGCTATCACCGATTCTAATATCACGTTTTTTAATTAAATCTTCATTATGAAGTGATGCTCTTGAAACTGTAGTACCCGCAACACGAATAGGTTCTAAAATGGCTGTCGGTGTAACGACGCCAGTACGTCCTATACTTAATTCAATATCTTTAAGTTCTGTGACAACCTCTTCAGCTGGAAACTTATAAGCGATTGCCCAACGTGGAGATTTTTGAGTAAATCCCATTTCGTCTTGTTGATCAAGATCATTCACTTTAATAACAATTCCATCAATATCATAAGATAGCTGTTCACGTTGTTTAGTCCACTTTTTAATATATTCTAGTACACCCTCTATATCTTCTACGCGTGCACGTTCATGATTAGTTATAAACCCTAAACGATCTAATTCATCTAATGCATCACTTTGAGTAGTAGCGCTAAAATCTGTAAAATCATTTACACTATATAAAAAGACACTTAGTTTACGTTTAGCAGCTAATTTAGGATCTAATTGTCTTAAAGAACCTGCTGCTGCATTACGTGGATTAGCAAATGGTTGTTCTTCATTTTTTTCTCTCTCATCATTCAATCTCATAAAGGAACGACGTGGCATATATGCTTCTCCACGAACTTCAACATTTAAAGGTTCTTTAATTTTAAGAGGAATCGCATGAATAGTACGTAGATTTTCTGTAATATCTTCTCCTGTGGTCCCATCTCCTCGCGTTAATCCCTGCACAAATCGTCCATCTTCATATTTTAAAGAAACTGCTAAACCATCAATTTTTAGCTCACACATATATTCCACGTTACCAATATGTTCTCGAATACGTTCATCAAAACGTCTTAGTTCTTCCTCATTAAAAGCATTACCTAAACTAAGCATAGGTGTTTCGTGATTTACTTTTTCAAATGATGATTGAGCTTCTCCACCAACCCTAACTGTTGGAGAATCGTCAGTTTTTAGTTCAGGATGTGCATTTTCAATATCAATTAATTCACGTAATAATTTATCATATTCACTATCAGGTACAGAAGGATTATCTTTCACATAATATTCGTAACTATATTGATTTAATAAATCATGCAGTTCATTGACACGATTTTGAATGTTATCCATTTACTAATCCTCCTTTTTTTCGATAGGCGCAAATTGAGCTAATAAACGCTTAGGACCTTCAGATTTAAATATAATATCTAATTCAACAGAGCCATTTTTTTCACTTACATTGCTCACCATACCTTCGCCCCATGATTTATGTGTCACTTTATCTCCTACCTTCCAATCTGAAGCAGATACTTGTTTTTTAGTAGAAGTCGTACGTTTACTAAAACCACGTTTTGACGGTGTAGTTGACTTAGAAGTGATTGTTTGTCGTTTTGATTTTGCTGGTGTTTCTAATAATTCTTCAGGGATTTCTTTTAAGAAGCGTGATGGTAGATTTGCTTGTGAACGTCCAAATAACATACGAGAAGTCGCATGTGTAATATATAACACTTCTTCTGCACGTGTAATGGCTACATAACAAATTCGTCTTTCTTCTTCCATCTCATGGTCATCATCACTTTTAATTGCTCTAATATGAGGGAAAAGTGTTTCTTCCATACCCATTAAGAATACAATTGGGAACTCTAATCCTTTTGCAGAATGCATGGTCATTAACGTTACACCACTATCAATTTGTGCTTCGTCAATATCTGCGACAAGTGATAAATCAGTTAAAAAGTTAATCAATGATTGTTCTTCTAAAGGTGTATCTTTTTCATAGTCTTTAGGTACAGACATAAATTCATCAATATTTTCAAGACGACTACGTGATTCAATTGTTTGTTCACGTTCTAACATTTGACGATAACCTGATTTTTCAAGTATTTCCTCAACAATCTCACTAATTTCTAAAAATTCTTGTTCTTTAATTAAGTTTTGAACCATTTCATAAAATTGTATACATTCTTGAGTTACTTTTTTAGAGAGCCCTATAAAATCCACTTCTCCTAATGCATCAAACATACTAATATTGTTATCTAGTGCATATCGTTGAATTTTATCAACTGATGATGGCCCTATCCCTCTTTTAGGAACATTAATAATTCTTTGAAGACTAATATCATCATTACTATTTGCCACTATTCTTAAATAACTTAACAGGTCTTTGATTTCTTTACGATCATAGAACTTTTGGCCACCAACCATCGTATAAGGAATATTTGATTTCATAAATGTTTCTTCTAACACACGTGATTGTGCATTTGTTCGATACAAAATTGCCATATCATTATAGTCTTTTCCAGACTTACGATGTTTAATAATTTCACGAACTACATATTCTGCTTCGTCACGTTCAGTCATCGCTTCATAATATTTAATCTTTTCTCCACCATTATTTGCGGTCCATAACCCTTTAGGTTTCCGTTCAGTATTATGTTTAATCACTTCATTTGCAGCTGTTAAAATGGTTTTTGTTGATCGATAATTTTGTTCTAGGAAAATAGTCTTTGCTTCAGGATAGTCTTCCTCGAAAGATAGTATATTTTGAATATCTGCACCACGCCATCCATATATTGATTGATCAGAATCACCTACAACACATAAATTTTTAAATTTACTTGCAAGTAATTTAACAAGTGTATATTGTGCTTTATTTGTATCTTGATACTCATCTACGTGGATGTATTGAAATTTATTTTGATAGTATTCTAATGCATCTGGTACACGTTCAAATAAACGAATCGTTTTCATGATTAAATCATCAAAATCCAATGCTTCATTTCTAGATAGTTGACGTTGGTATCCACTATATACTGTTGCAACCATTTGTGAATGAAAATCATTTGCTTCTTTCATCGCATCTTCGGGCGTTTTCAATTCATTTTTTAAATTACTGATGGCACCAACAAACATTCTCGGTTCAAAACGTTTACTATCAATATTTTCATTTTTAAGTACATCTTTAATTACAGATTTTTGATCAGTTGGGTCAATAATGGTAAAGTTGCGTTCAATGCCAATACGATCTGCATCTCTTCTTAAAATCTTTACACACATTGAATGGAATGTTGACATCCAAATCACTTGAGCTTCTTCACCAACCAAGTGTTCCACACGCTCTTTCATTTCTTTTGCAGCTTTATTAGTAAACGTAATAGCTAAAATGTTATACGGAGAAACATCTTTTTCATCTAATAAGTAGGCTATGCGGTGTGTTAACACCCTTGTTTTACCTGACCCTGCGCCAGCCATGATAAGCAAAGGACCTTCTGTCGTTCTAACTGCTTCACTTTGTTCTTTATTCATATTACTTACTAGAGCATTCATTATTTCGACTCCTTCTTTATTTTTACAGTTTTTAAAGCTTTTTTAATATCTGAGTATATAATATTACCTACAATAATTGTATCGGCATAATTTTTCATTTCTTTAGCTTCCGTTAAAGAACTAATACCACCACCATAAAATAATTGTGTATGGGTTAACATTTGGGAAGTGGCTTTTACGATATCTTTATCTCCATATGTACCACTATATTCTAAATACAAAATTGGCAACTTATACATTTCTTCAACGAGTTGAGCATAAGCTTCAATATCTTCAACATCTAACTGAGTATTTGATTGCGTAAGTTTGGCTACTTTACTATCTGGATTAAGAACGACATACCCTTCAAGCATCACTTCTTCAAAATTAATCATATGACCATATTGTTTTAATGCTTTATGAAGCAAACCATTATGGTATGTCACATCATTACTATTTAATATTGAGGGTATAAAATAAAAGTCAAAGCCAGGCATTACGCTATCTAAATTTGAAACCTCTAGTACTAAAGGTAATGGATATCTTCTAACTCTACTCATAAGATGAATGACATTATCTTCAGTTACATCGTCTGTCCCACCAATCATGATGGCATCAGTATCTGACATACATAAGGCTTCTAAATTTTCGTCGCTAATCTCTTTGGCAGAATCAAGTTTAAATACATGCTGCCACTTTCTAATGTCATACATTATCCATAACTCCTTCTTTTAACATACACTAAATTATAGCATTTTTACCTTTGCAATTCTAAATCAATACACTAAGTTTATACTAGTTCAAATTGTAAAAATTATATTCACAAAAAAGAGACAATTGCTATTTTTAGCTAAGCAATTGTCTCTCTTTATTTATTCTTTTGTTTCAACATTTAATCTATCTAAAATCATTGTATACGCATCATTACCCCATTGCAGTGAGCGTTTAACTCTAGATATCGTAGCTGTTGATGCACCAGATTTCTGTTCTATAGTTGCATAAGTAAAACCTTGCTTTATCATTTTAGCAACTTGAAGTCTTTGAGATAAAGATTGAATTTCATTGACTGTACATAAATCATCAAAGAATTGATAACATTCTTCTCTATCTTTAAGTGTTAAGATGGCATCAAATAATTCATCCAATGCTTCTCCTCTTAATTTTTCAATTTGCATCTCAAGCAACCCCTATTTTCAAATTAAATATAACTATATTTTAACGCATTAATTAATTAAAGTGTAGTTATTTCAATTGAACATGCTAAAACTATATTAGTAACTATTCTAAATTAGCACGTTTGAAAATGGTATCGACTTGGTTCAAATGATGTTTTGGATCAAAACACTCGTCTAATTCTTCTTTAGATAAAACATTTGTAATGGTTGAATCTTGTTCTATAAGTTCACGGAAAGGTGTTTTAGTTTCCCAAGATTTCATCGCTTTAGGTTGTACTTTATCGTATGCTTCTTCACGAACCATACCTTTATTAATTAATGCAAGTAAAACGCGTTGTGAAAAAATAAGACCAAATGTTTTATTAATATTATTTCTCATATTATCTTCAAATACTGTTAAACGGTCGATAATATTAGTAAATCTATTTAAAGCATAATCTAATGCAATTGTTACATCTGGTAACATAATTCGCTCTGCAGAAGAATGAGAAATGTCTCGTTCATGCCATAATGGGACATTTTCATAAGCAGTTGTAATATAACCACGAATCACTCTTGAAATACCTGTAATATTTTCTGAACCGATTGGATTACGTTTATGCGGCATTGCTGATGATCCTTTTTGACCTTTTGCAAATGCTTCTTCAACTTCTCTCGTTTCAGTTTTTTGTAAATTACGAACTTCTACAGCAAATTTTTCTAATGATGTCGCAATTAACGCTAAAGTTGCAATGTAATAAGCGTGACGATCACGTTGAAGTGTTTGAGTTGATACAGGGGCTGTGTCAATTCCAAGATGTTTACAAACGTAACTTTCAATTTCAGGAGGAATATTGGCAAATGTTCCTACTGCGCCACTCATTTTCCCAACTTCAATTTCTTTACGTACCTCTTTAAAACGTTTTAAATTACGTTTCATTTCTGTATACCATAATGCCATTTTTACGCCAAAAGTGGTTGGCTCAGCATGAACACCGTGTGTACGACCCATCATTAATGTATATTTATATTTTTTAGCTTTTTCTTCAAGTACTTTAATAAAGCGTTCAATATCTTTTTCAATAATTTCATTCGCTTGTTTAATTACATAACTTAATGCAGTATCTACAACATCTGTAGAAGTTAATCCATAATGAACCCATTTACGTTCTTCTCCAAGTGTTTCAGATACTTGTCTTGTAAATGCTACTACATCATGACGTGTTTCTTGTTCAATTTCTTTTGCACGATTGACATCCACTTTAGCATTTTCACGAATTTTTTTTACGTCGTCCTTAGGAATATACCCTAATTCACTCCAGGCTTCACAAGCAAGAATCTCCACTTCTAACCATGCTTCATATCTATTTTGGTCTGTCCAAATACTAGACATTTCTTCTCTTGAATAACGTTCAATCATTATTAAACTCCTATCTTATGTAATTATTTTTATAAAAAGCTGTACATTAAATCGTTTTTAAGTAAAATAGTTCGTATTTAACTCTATATTTATAGTTTAACAGATTCTATACTAAAAGTATAAAGATTTTTTATTCTAATTGAATATAGGTTTACGAACTTTATAAAAATATTAAAAGGTCTCTGACTTCTAAATTGTCAAAGACCCATATATGAGCAGTTATTAAATGTCATTTTCTATTTTCTTACCAACAAATTGAATATCTTGTCGTAATATCTTTATATTTCCTTGTTTATCTTCAAAGTAAACAGGTTTTTCAATACGTCTGACTGGCATGTATCCTTCTTTTCTCATACGTGCAATACAATCTGAAATAGTTTCATTTTCATTTACCTTGAACTTCACTATGTTCCACAACACTTTCTATTTCTTCTACTTCATATGCTTTTACTTTCTTAGTTCGAACACCTTTAGTCCAGAATCCACCGTGAATGGCTCTAGGTTCATACGCAATGATAAATGCTTTTTCATCTAAACTACGAACAGTTTCCATTAATTTTCGTTCATAACGTCTAGGTGTTAAAATTTGCATTACCATTCGACTTCCATCTCTACCATGTGCTTCATAGTGAGTAACACCATAACCTAAATTTCGTAACTCTTTAGGTAAATCAAGCTCGTATTCTGCAGATGTTACGTTTACAACTGTATAGCCTAATGCAAGCTTTTCTTCAATTTTCATTCCAACAATGATACCTATTGAGAATCCAAAGGCATATGCAATAATATTTTGAATTTGATCTAAACTAGACATCACTAGCCCTAATCCAACAACATATATTAAAACTTCAAGAAAACTTACTACTGCTGCCATATAACGATATCCTTTTAACGTTAAAATCGTACGCATTGTAAGAAATGTAACATAAAAAACGTTAATGATGAATATCGCTAATACCATTATCCATGGATTTGACGTAATTACTGACATATTATTCCTCATTTCATTTAACTAAAATTCGAAATAATTTTATCAGTCACAAATAATTTTGTCACTAAAAACTAATAGTAATTAAATCATTTAATTATTAGAGTATTCATTTATTCTTTTGTAGATGAATGTTTAGGCCAAGTATAGCGAGTATATGCCAATTCTCTTTTATGTGCATTTTTAACATAATGATTCTCTATCGTTGTTTTTGCATCACTTGGTACTTCTTTGCCCTCTAAGTAGTCATCAATTTGATTATAAGTTACCCCTAATGCTTCCTCATCAGGTAATTGAGGTTTATCATCTTCTAAATCAGCAGTAGGCACTTTTTCATATAAATGTGTTGGCGCTTCTAAATATTCTAAAAGCTGTCTACCTTGGCGTTTATCTAGTCCAAAGATAGGTGCAATGTCAGCAGCACCGTCACCATATTTAGTATAAAAACCTGTGATATTTTCAGCTGAATGGTCCGTTCCTATAACAATACCACTACGATTTGAAGCAATAGAAAATTGTACTTTCATGCGCTCTCTTGCTTTTTCATTTCCTCTTTGGAAATCTGTAAGTTCAATACCCGCTTCTTTCAATGATGCTACACTTTGATCTACTGCTGGTTTAATATTAACTGTAATCACTTCATCAGGTTGAATAAAATGAAGTGCATCTTCTACTTCATCAGCATCCTTTTGTTTACCATAGGGAAGTTTAACTGCTATAAATTGGCATTCTCTTCCTTCTTTACGGAGTTCTTCAACTGCTAATTGCGCTAATTTACCAGTAAGTGTAGAATCTTGACCACCAGATATGCCAAGTACTAATGACTCAATAAATGTATGTGATTGAACATAGTTTTTAATGAATTGGATAATCTCACGAATTTCTTGTTGACTATCAATATGTTTCTTTACTTTCATTTCTTTTACTACGATATCTTGTAAATTAGTCATTGTCTTCCTCCATTTCCTTAACATGTTCTGTCACTTCAAGAATGCGCTTTTGTTTATTATTCCAACAACTTGTGCTTAAATCTACTGGATATTCTTGTGGATTTAAATAACGTTTATTTTCTTCCCACAATTGTGATAATGATTGTTTTAAATAATCTTGAGTTTCTTTTTCACTTGGTAAGTCATAAACTAATTTACCATTTTCGAAAATTGAATGATGTAAATCAATTGCTTCAAAATGCTTAACATGTTTCATTTTATAAGTATGAACTGGATGGAACATCTTTAATGGTTTTTCTTTATTAGGATTTTCATGTTCAAGCGTGATATAGTCACCTTCAGCCTTGCCAGTTTTAGTATTAATAATACGATATACTTTTTTCTTACCAGGCGTAGTAACTTTTTCCGCATTATTTGATAGCTTGATACGATCTACATATTCACCTTCATTATTTTCAACAGCGACAAGCTTATAAACTGCTCCTAAGGCTGGTTGATCATAACCCGTGATCAATTTAGTCCCTATACCCCAAGAATCTACTTTTGCACCCTGTGCCTTTAAACTGGTAATTGTTTGCTCATCTAAATCATTTGAAGCAATGATTTTTGCGTCTTTAAAGCCTGCATCATCAAGCATACGACGAGCTTTTTTCGATAAATATGCAATGTCACCAGAATCTAATCTTATACCTATAAAATTAATGGAATCTCCTAATTCTTTTGCAACTTTAATTGCAGTTGGTACCCCTGATTTTAAAGTGTGGAACGTATCTACTAAAAACACACAATTTTTATGTCGTTCTGCATAAATCTTAAATGCTTTATACTCATCACCATATGTTTGAACTAGTGCATGAGCATGAGTTCCGGAAACTGGAATACCAAATAATTTGCCTGCTCGGACATTACTTGTTGAATCAAACCCACCAATATATGCTGCACGTGCTCCCCAAACTGCGGCATCAATTTCTTGTGCACGTCGTGTACCAAATTCCATTAACGTATCTTGTGGTGCAACTTGACGAATTCTACTAGCTTTCGTTGTAATAAGCGTATGAAAATTTACAATATTAAGTAAAATCGTTTCAATAAGTTGAGCTTGAATTAATGGCGCTTCTACTCGTAATAATGGTTCATTCCCAAAACACAATTCCCCTTCTTGCATCGCGCGAATATTCCCTGTAAATTTCAAATTTTTAAGATATTTTAAAAAATCATTTTTATATCCTATTGATTGTAAATATTCGATATCAGAATCACTAAAATGGAAGTTTTCTATAAATTGAATCATCCTTTTTAACCCATTAAAAACAGCATATCCACTTCCAAATGGCATATTTCTGAAATACAAATCAAACACTGCATTTCTTTCATGAATACCGTCATTCCAGTAACTTTCTGCCATATTTATTTGATATAAGTCATTATGTAACATTAAACTATCATCTTCGTAACGATACATCCTCATCTCTCCTAACAACCTTTTTGTATATTTTATCACAATTCAGTAATAGTGAGTATTTTCGATAATAGTCTTTAATTTAAAAATTAAATTTTTTTAATTCGACAAATTCATGACATAAGTATTTATTGTATGTGTTATATCAGTTACTCGCTTATAATACTATTGAGGTGATTATATGCTATTAGAAGAAGCTACAAATTTTATCCAAACTATGTATGGTGAATTAAATTACTCAAATCATACTATTTCTAAACGTATCACTGAGATAGGGAAAGAAATCAATCGGACAGGTACCTATACACATACTTATGAAGAACTAAATTATGGCGCTAAAATGGCATGGCGTAATTCCAATCGATGTGTCGGGCGCTTATTTTGGGAATCATTAAATGTTGTGGATGCACGCGATATTTATACAGAACAACATTTCTTAGATGCGCTTCATAATCATTTAAACAAAGCAACAAATGGCGGTAAAATCAAACCATATATCACTATATTTTCTTCAACTGATGCACCTAAAATATATAACAATCAATTAATACGTTACGCAGGATATGAAGATAAAGGTGATCCATCAGAACGCGAGATAACACAATTAGCTAATCATTTGGGATGGAAAGGCAAAGGTTCAGACTTTGACGTGCTTCCTCTTATTTATCAATTACCAAATTCACCTATAAAATATCATGAATTTCCAGCTTCATTGATTAAAGAAGTAGATATAGAACATGATCAATTTCCAAAGCTGAAAGATTTACATTTAAAATGGTATGGTGTTCCTATTATTTCTAATATGGATTTGAAAATAGGTGGAATTACATATCCAACTGCTCCTTTTAATGGTTGGTATATGGTCACTGAAATTGCAGTTCGTAATTTTACTGATACTTACCGCTATAATTTGCTTGAAAAAGTTGCAGAAACATTTGAATTTGGTACACTTAAAAATAATTCATTTAATAAAGATCGTACATTAGTAGAATTAAATTATGCAGTTTATCACTCTTTTAAATCACAGGGTGTTTCTATTGTTGACCACTTAACTGCTGCTAAACAATTTGAATTATTTGAAGAAAAAGAGGAACAGCATCATCGTGATGTTACTGGAAAATGGTCATGGTTAGCCCCACCGTTATCGCCAACGTTAACTGCTAATTACCATCATGGATACAAAAATATTATTAAAGACCCTAATTTCCATTATAAAAAAGCGACACCGATGAAATGTCCATTCCACTAATGTACAAGATTCATGAGGTGACAATTCATCATGCATTTATATTATTTAGGTCCCGAAGGTACATTTTCATATTTAGCTGCTAAAAAATATTTTTCAAAAGATAACTTTAACTTCATACCAAAGTCTAATTTATATGAAGTCATTAAGGCAGTAAATAGTGACGCTCAATCTGTAGCAATTGTACCCATAGAAAATTCAATTGAAGGAACTATAAACATTGTGGCAGATGCACTAGCTCAACAACATGTTTTTGCACATGGGGAAATACATTTAGATATTAATTTTGGTTTATATGCGACAAGAGACTCAAAGATAGAAAATATAAAAAAGGTATACTCTATCGCACCAGCCATCAGTCAAACAAGCCAATACATTCAAAAACATCAATTTTCTTACGATTATGTTGAGAGTACGATTCAAGGATTAGAAAAAATCTCCTCGGATGTAGCAGCCATTGTCCCTGTAGGTAGTGGTGAAATGTACGGATATACTGCTATAGAGAGTAATATTCAAGATTACCCGCATAATGTTACACGTTTTTTAGTCATAAAAAATGATAATGACTTTGAGTCTAAAACGAATAACACAATGCTATTAATTACTCCTAAGTATGACAAAGCTGGATTACTGGCAAGTATACTGACTACATTTGCATTATTTGATATTAATTTATCATGGATTGAATCAAGACCACTGAAAACTCAACTGGGTATGTATCGCTTCTTCGTACAAGCAGATACCGGGCTATCAGATAATTTGAATAAAGTTATATCAATATTAGAAACATTAGATTTTTCAGTGAAAATTATTGGTGCTTTTCATCGTCAATAAAAGGGAGTGGACAATATTTGTGTTGAATGTATCCTTTCATTCTGAAAACCTAGCCGCATCATATTAAAAATGCCTAGGACCACTCATGAACTCATGATGTCCCAGGCTCTTTTTATATATTTATTTAAAATATTAAGATAAAACATACATAATGAATATATGATTTCAAGATATTTAATTTTATTTTAAATTTAATGTATCAGAAATATCAAATCCTAAAATATATGGCATTAAGAAATAAACAACTACTATAATAATCACTGCAGAAATTAAATTAACCCAAACTCCTACTTTAGCCATTTCTTTAATACTCAACTTACCTGATCCAAATATAATAGCATTTGGGGGTGTTCCTACTGGTAACATGTAAGCACAGTTTGCTGCCATAGCTGCGGGTACCATTAATAACATTGGATGTACACCTACTGCTACAGATAGCGCAGCAAGAATAGGTAAAATCATTGTAGCAGTTGCTGTATTTGAAGTCACTTCTGTTAAAAATAACACAAATATTGTAATGACAATAACTATTACTAGTGGATGCACCCCATCTAACATTTTTAGTTGCTCACCTAGCCATTTTGCTAAACCACTTTCTGAAATTCCTTTTGCTAAAGCTAAGCCTCCACCAAATAATATAAGTACACCCCATGGTAATTCTTTTGCCACTTCCCAATCAATAATTCGCTTATGTTTTTCTTTACTTTTAGCCGGAAATATAAAAAGTAAAATAGAAATAAATATTGCAATTGTACCGTCTGCAACTTCAGATGTTATTGAAAAACTTTTTAAAATAAATTCTCTTGTTATCCATAGTAAACTTGCAAGAATAAAAATAGCTTGAACCACTTTTTCTTCATAAGACATTTTACCAAGACGATTGAGTTTATCTTCAATCAATGTTTGACCACCCGGTAAATACTTCAAATCATGTCTAAATGCGATAAATCTTAAATAAGCCCATGCTAATGCTATTAAAATAATGACTGTAGGAATACCAACAATCATCCATTTAGCAAAGCTAATTTCTTGTCCAAAATGTTGTTCAAATTGTCCTTTTAGTATAATGAGTGGCGGTGTTCCAATAAGTGTACCTAATCCTCCGATGGTCCCAGAATAACCAATAGCTAAGACAAGTGATTTTTCAAACTTCGAAATACTATCTGATTTAACGTCATCATCTTTCAACTCATTCGCTTCTTTAATAATTGCTAAACCAATAGGTATCATTATCATAACAGCCGCTGTATTTGATACAAACATTGATAGGAATCCTGTAGCAATCATGAAGCCTAATAATATTTTACTCGTGCTTGCGCCAATATATCTAATAATAGTTAAAGCTACACGTGTATGTAAATTCCATCTTTCCATAGCAATTGCAAGAATAAAACCACCTAAAAATAAAAAGATAATATCATTACCATATTCAGAAGAGACTTGTTCAGGCGAAAGTACATGTCCTAAAGGCAAAAGTATGAGTGGTAAAAAACTCGTTGCAGCAATTGGTATCGCTTCTGTAATCCACCAAATAGCTATCCACACCGTAATTCCTAAAACATATACCCCTTTGAAAGGAAGTTCTACTGGATGAAAGAATGATAAGATAAGAACAAACAATAACGGTCCTAAAATGAGCCCCAATAATTGCCCCATAGAATAAGATTGATTTGTATGATCTTTTTTAGAAAAAAATGTTAAGTATTGTGCATTTCTTCGAAAACCTGATTGCTTAGCCATCTAATTCTCCCCCTTTAAAATTAGAAACTTAACTTAATATATTCTATTTTTAGAAATATGGCATCATCTCAACAAAGTTGATTTGATACCTATTATATTGCAAACAAGCCTCATAGAAATCTGACTTTTTTGAAAATATATAATGATATTATAACATAAAAGAAAACGCTTTATTATATATCATAATAAAGCGCGTATCATTTATTTTTCATCTATAATTATACCTTTTTAAATTAAATACTAATCAATATTAATTTTTTTAACTTTAACTTTATCATTTTGATTAAATGTCAAATTAGAAATATCTTCTAAATGTAATCTTTGTGTCGAATGATTAAACGAATTACCTGCAATAAAAACATTAGTATGTTTTACATTATTATAACTTCTCACGTGTATAGCATCTCTTTTCATTTCTCCTTCGAAATGATTACCGGTTACAGTCAAATTATCTCCAGCTTGAGCCTTTTGAACTTGTCCTGTAGAAACATCAGCCGCATTTTTTCCATCTTTAACTCCAAGAAAACGAATACCACCATTACAATTTATAAAGGTATTATTTGAGATAAACATTGTCTTTGATTTTAACGGAGTTAATGCATATTCATTCATTCCGTTAAACACATTATTCCTTATATGAATATTTTCGTAAAAGCGATTATAACGACTGGCATGAGAGCCTATCGCTCTATTCCAAGCTTGCATTTTATATTGGTTTGAATTTCCAAAATAGCAATCTTCAATGACAACATTTTTGGTAATCGTGCCATCAGTCGTACCAAATTTAGGAAATGACCCAGGCACTTGAATGTCTAATTGAATTGCTTCAGAAAATGAGCGATCACCATTTACATCAAAAAAGCCTTTAAACTTACAGTCCTTAATATATAAACCATTGATTCCACAAGCATCTAGTGCATGTCCACCTACAACATCAAGTACTGTAATATCTATTAACTCGATATCTTCAGCATGACCTATAGACATTGCGGTATTATTGTAGGGGTACTTTGAACCGTTCATATCAAATATACCACCTTTTATTTTAATATGCCCATTTCCTTGATATCCATGATAGAAACCAAATTTTTTACCATTTTTTAACAATGCATCTCTCGAGTGACGCTGCAAGATGGTATCATCTTCTAATATTAAAGTGGTATGATCATATATCACTAATGCTTTACTAATATAATAAGTCCCAGATGGTATATAAACTGTATGTTCTCCGTATCTTGCGGCATTAAGTGCTTTTTGTATAGCTTTAGTATCTCTTCGTTTATGTTTTCCTTTTAAACCAAAATCCTGTGCATTGATCAATATTTTTTATCCCCTATCTTATGTTGTTATTAAATATATTTGTAACCATAATGGTGTATAGCTATACTATATTTATAATTTAATATTATACATTTTTTAAGGTATTCAAACATTTATTAAGAAAGGGATGTTTATTATGACTAACAAAGCATTGATTGTTGTAGATTATTCTTATGATTTTATCGCTGATGACGGCCGATTAACTTGTGGTAAACCAGGCCAAGATATTGAACAGTTTATTGTAGAAAGACTCAATCAATATCAACATCAACATGATAATATCTTTTTCATGATGGATTTACATTTTGAAGAAGACCCGTATCATCCTGAAACTAAATTATTCCCACCACATAACATTGAAGGCACTTCAGGTCGTCAATTATATGGTAAGGTAAAATCATTTTTTGATAAATATAAAAATGAAGATACTGTACATTATTTAGATAAGCGACGTTATGATTCTTTTTATGGTACTGCTTTAGATAGTTTATTAAGAGAAAGACATATTGATACTGTTGAAATTGTAGGTGTATGTACTGATATATGTGTACTCCATACAGCAATTTCTGCTTATAATTTAGGCTATCATATTATTATCCCTGAACAAGGTGTTGCCTCATTTAATGAAGAGGGTCATCAGTTCGCTTTAGCTCATTTTAAAAACTCATTAGGTGCAAAGGTAGAAGTTATCAATTAAAACATGCTAAAATAAGGATAAATTTAAAAATTAAGGGTGAATAAATCAATGGCAAAAACTTATATTTTTGGACATCAAAATCCGGATACAGATGCAATATCTTCAGCTATTATAATGGCTGATTTTGAACAACAAACTGGAAATTCTGAAGCAACTCCTTATCGCTTAGGTGAAGTGAGTGCTGAAACAAAATATGCATTAGATCATTTTAAAGTTGATGCACCAACTTTATTAAATGATGATTTAGAAGGTCAAGACGTTATCTTAGTTGACCACAATGAATTCCAACAAAGTGCTGAAACTATTGCTAAAGCGAATATTGTGAATGTCGTAGATCATCATAGAATTGCGAACTTTGAAACAGCAGGTCCTTTATACTATCGTGCAGAACCTGTAGGTTGTACTGCTACAATTCTTTATAAAATGTATAAAGAACGTAACTTTAAGATTAAACCTGAAATTGCTGGATTAATGATTTCAGCTATTATTTCAGATAGTTTATTATTTAAATCTCCAACATGTACTGAAGAAGATGTAAATGCTGCTAAAGCATTAAAAGACATTGCTAATGTCGATTTAGATGAATATGGTTTAGAAATGTTGAAAGCAGGTGCTTCAACAACTGATAAATCTGCTGAAGAGTTATTAAATATGGATGCTAAATCATTTAATATGGGAGATTATGTTACTCGTATTGCTCAAGTCAATACTGTAGATATTGATGAAGTCTTAAATCGTAAAGATGAATTGGAAAAAGCAATGTTAGAAACAAGTGCAAACGAAAAATATGATTTATTTGTATTAGTTGTCACTGATATTATTAACAGTGATTCTAAAATTTTAGTTGTCGGGGCTGAAAAAGATAAAGTTGGTCAAGCCTTCAATGTTCAATTAGATGATGGTATGGCTTTCTTATCAGGTGTAGTTTCTCGTAAAAAACAAGTTGTACCTCAAATCACTGAAATTTTAACTAAATAATTCATATTTTAATTCATATATAATAAGGCTGAGATAGTAGGTTACTTAACTCTCAGCCTTTTTTTAATTTATTTTAATCATTCATTCAAATGTTTTAACCTTGGATACATTTAACTAAAATTATATAGTCAATCACACCTATAACGGTATTAGGATTGACTGTACAGGAGGTACTACAATTGAATTTAATAGAAAAACAATTTCAAGAAAGTAAACAGTTTTTTAAAACACATCAAACTAAAGATATCAAATTTCGTAAACAACAATTAAAATTATTAAGTAAAAGTATTAAAGACCATGAAACAGAATTATTAGAGTCATTAAAAATAGACTTAGGGAAAGGTTCAGTAGAAGCGTATGCTACTGAAATTGGTATACTTTTAAAAAGTATAAAAACAGCTCGTAAAGAATTAAAAAACTGGGCTAAAACTAAGCAAGTAGATACACCCCTATTTATGTTTCCATCAAAGAGTTATATTAAGCCTGAGCCCTATGGGACAATATTAATTATCGGTCCATTTAATTATCCTGTACAACTTTTATTCGAACCTCTTATTGGTGCTATAGCAGCTGGTAATAACGCCATCATTAAACCTTCTGAACTTACTCCTCATGTTGCACAAGTAGTGCGAAAAGTGATTGAAGATGTGTTTGCAAGCGATTTTGTAGCTGTCGTTGAAGGTGGCGTTGAAGAAACTCAAACATTAATCAATCTTCCATTTGATTATATATTCTTTACTGGTAGCGAAAATGTAGGTCGAATTGTTTACGAAGCAGCAAGTAAAAATTTAGTTCCTGTCACACTTGAACTTGGTGGTAAATCACCAGTGATTGTAGATGAAACTGCTAATATTAAAGTAGCAAGTGATCGTATTGGCTTCGGTAAATTCACCAATGCTGGTCAAACTTGTGTAGCACCAGATTATATTTTAGTGAATAGAAAAGTTAAAAATGAATTAATTCAAGCATTTAAACAATCTATTGAAGAATTCTATGGCAAAAATATTCAAAATAGCCCTGATTTTGGACGTATTGTTAATACAAAACATTTCAATCGACTTTCTGAATTATTAGCAATACATCGTAATGAAGTGATTTTTGGTGGGCATACTGATGAAAATGAACAATATATCGAACCTACAATTTTAGACGGTATTACTCCACAATCTAAAATTATGGAAGAAGAAATTTTTGGTCCATTATTACCAATCATCGTCTACGATGATTTTAATGAAGCGATAGATATTATTCAAAGCAAATCTAAACCTCTAAGCTTATATTTATTTAGTGAAGATGAAAATACAACGAACTGTGTGCTAGAAGAATTGTCATTTGGTGGCGGTGCAATCAATGACACTTTAATGCATTTAGCTAACCCAAATTTACCCTTTGGTGGCGTAGGTGCTTCAGGAATTGGCGAATATCATGGCAAATATTCATTTGATACATTTAGTCATATGAAATCATATATTTTTAAATCTACTCGACTAGATTCGAGTATTATCTATCCCCCTTATAAAGGTAAATTCAAATATATTAGAACATTTTTCAAAAACTTATAAAAAAATCCCTATAATGGCTCACTTTACAAGTGTTTACATTATAGGGGTATTTTTTATCTATAACGATGAATTCAAGAAATCAACAAATACACCTTCAGGTGCGGTATACTGATTGTCAGTAGCAATCAACATACCACTATTTGTATCACGTCTAAATACTGTTAACGCGTAATTTCCTTCTTGATGTGCACATA
Organism: Cyclobacterium sp. 10D3-21; assembly: GCF_055809755.1. Taxonomy (NCBI): domain Bacteria; kingdom Pseudomonadati; phylum Bacteroidota; class Cytophagia; order Cytophagales; family Cyclobacteriaceae; genus Cyclobacterium; species Cyclobacterium sp. 10D3-21. The sequence goes on along the minus strand of NZ_JBVVUN010000002.1, from coordinate 12,113 downwards.
CAAGGTATTCATCTGACTCAGTAATATTAAAATCTCTTGGAAATTCTCCCCCGCTTTTTACTATTTCAACTGGGTTAATTCCTTTTCCATCATCAACTACTGTAAATATCGCTATACTATCATGTCCACGATTACTAATATATAAATTTTGTTCATCATGAGATAGTCTCACAGCTGCTAATTTAGTTTCTCCAGTGAAATCTTCAGGAATCGTTAAATGACGTTCAATTTCTTCAAATTTTCCATCATGATATTGTACAACGCTTACTCTATTAGATAACTCATGAACAACATACGCGTATTTCCCATTATTATGGAATTCAATATGACGCGGTCCATCTTCAGCATGGAATTCTGATACCGCATGTTCTTTAAACCCTTCAACTCCGAATGTATATGTTACAATTTTATCTGCACCTAAATCAGTCACAGCTACATATTTATGGTCAGGGATTTCTCTAATGAAATGAACATGATTATGATCTTGACGCTCATGTGTTCCAGTTGGATAACTATGTTCTAACTCTTCAATTAATTTTACCACTTCGCCTGTGTCAGGATTAAGTTGATATATACGTGCTATTCCAGCAGTATAAACCGCTTCGAATAAGAAGTTATGATCACTAGAAACAGAAATATAACACCCTGTTCCATTCTCTGAAGCTAAACATTTATTAATGAGTGTAAGCTGTCCATTCTCGCCTTTTTTAAATGCAGCTACACCACATGCCTCATTCTCTTTAGTAATTGCATACAAAAATTGTTCAGTTTGAGCAAGATAAGTCGATGCTTCGATATCATATCCTGTATCTACTGATTGTATTTCTCCATTATCTTCATTAAGTTCGAATATATAAATACCCTTACCTTCTTTTTTTGTATAAGATCCCACATAACCTTTAGTTGTCATTTTAATACCTCCATTATATTCAATATCATTAATATTTATACTAGCTAATTGTATTTATTTAAGAGTAATAAAAAAAACCAGTAACTTCAAATGAAATTACTGGTATATGGTACATCGTTGCATTAAGCATTATTGCTTTCAATATCAGATACGATTTCTTTTGTTTTTCTTTCGATATCTTCAAAGTCTTTTTCTGAAAATAAAGCCAAATACTACTACTACTACACCAACAACTAGTGCTGTAATAGCTGTAAAGCTTAATAAGAATTTAAATAAACCTTTAATGAAATCCCACATTTATGTTTCACCCCTGTACTTAAAATAAATACGTTTACATTAAATAATTTTAACATAGTTAACGTTATGATTAAATACATACCTTTTTATATATTATTTCAAACCTAAAATTAAAGATTTTTAAAAAATCAAATATTTTTTCTTTATTTATAATGAATGACATTTGTCTTATTTACACAGTGAATTACTATCATATATAAATAAACATTATAAGGCTTTAAATTTAATATAAATTATTGTTCAATATAAATAATAAAACAAATGATAGGAGGATTTTTCATGCAAGAAGTTAAGTCAGATATTATGACCTTTCGCGGATCACATTTTGATTTAGGTATCAAAACTGCTCAGTGGTTAAAACAGACGCCCTTACTAGAAAATAGAGAACGTGAATGGAAGAAGCGTATACCTCGTTTTGACATTGATGTTAATGAAACATATAGCATTTTCCAAACGTATGCACCAGAAATCTGGGAAGAATTATTAGGAATGCAAGAGATATTAAATTTACCGACTAAACAAATGATTTTAAATTTCGGTCACTATCGTTTTACTGATTTAAATGAAAGTGGATGTACAGTTTTTCAAGGTAAAGATTATATGGTTCGTAATTATGACTATCATCCTGCTACATATGATGGCAGATATCTTCTTTATCAACCAAATGATGGTGGACTCGCGCAAATAGGACCAACCTCTAGAGTAACTGGTCGTATGGATGGTATGAATGAAGCAGGTCTTGTGATGGGATATAATTTTATGCACCGTAAGCATCCTGCAAATGGATTTGTATGTTATATGGTAGGACGACTTGTCTTAGAATATTGTAAAGATGTAAAAGAAGCAATTCAATTTCTAAAAGAGTTACCCCATAGAAGTTCATTTAGTTATATTTTAATGGATAAGCATTTAAATCATGCAATTGTTGAAATTACGCCACGCTCATTTGATGTTAGATATGATAAAGTTTGTACTAATCACTTTGAAATATTAACACATGAAAATCGTAACTATACCAAAGAATCTAAAGAACGTCTTGCTCGCACAATTAGTCAAACTTCAGAAGATATAGATAAATATACTGCGTTTAAACTTTTTAATGATCCTAAATATGACATTTATAGTAAGTTATTTAAAAGTTGGTCAGGAACGATTCATACATCAATGTATGAACCTAAACATTTAAAAGCTTGGATGACATTAGGTGAGAATAGACCCCCTCTATCTATCGACTTTCAATCATGGTTAGAGGGTCATGAACTTGATTTAATAGAATTTACTGGAAAGCTAGATACTGATTTAACATTTGCTACGTATTAATAAAAAAAGATTAGATAAACGTTTTAAAATTTAATTAATCAACGTTTTGTCTAATCTTTTTACATCCTATTTAATATTTATATCACCTTTAACGTTATAACACTCTATAATATTATAACTATTACCTACTTTGCTATCTTTAAAATAAGGATTCTTAATGTTATTGTCACCCATTCCTGGATGTAGTTTTAACAAGGTGTCTTTAGGCTTAGTTTTATACTCAATGTTTATATCACCTTTTTTACTTGAACTCTTCATATCAATTTGACTTGGCATGTTTTTAAAGTCAAGTTTTCCTTCATTTGTAATGAATAACCCATTTTTCAAGGTACAATGATTAACCACAATATTAGAATTTATTACTTTAAATTGACTATTTTTAATATCACTATTTTTAATATTAATTGTTCCATGATCGCTATAATAATCAATATGATCAAGTTTAGCTTCTTTGATATTTAAATTTTCTCCGTCTTTTCTAATTCTAGCTTTTTTGATATCTATGTTATTAATATTTAATTTTCCTAATTTAGCATCAATATTTAATTGTTTTAATTTATCAGGTGGAATGGTTATATGTATGTTGAACTTGCTTCTTTTAAAAGGGTTTAAATTAAAGCTATATCCTCTTTTAGAAGAACGTGATTCTTTTACATTTAAGCTGTCTTTTTGAGTGTTCACTTTTATACTATTGTCCCCGTAATATTTCACTCTAAATGAAGAACCTTGAGTAATAGTGATATCAGAACTATAACTATCTATATTCAATTTGGAGATAGATGATTGATGAAACGTTTCATTATATTTCAATCGTTTATAAATATCTTTATCATGAACAAACCATACCAACGTTGCTGCTAGAAAAAAAACAACAAATATAACTAATCCACTTATTGTTAACTTTTTCATCACTGGATTCTTCCTTTAATTATTTTTATATACCATGATAAATATTTTAAAACAAGTTTATATAAATTCTGAACAATTTTTATTATTGCAACGAACACTAATATACCTATTCCAGCATAAGAAATACTATAAAGAAAATTACTAAAAGAGTCAGGAGTGCCTTTAAGGATACTAATAATAATTAATAAGATAGGTAAACAAATAAGCACAATTGAAATGACGAAAACAAAGGCTAGAAATATTAAGAATATTATAATTGGGATAACAATTAAGAAAAAAGAAATAACACCCAAACTTAATGATGCCATAATAGCTTTTACAATATTACGAAAGTTAGGTGTAACTTTTGCATGTGAAATTGCTTCTTTAGCTTTTATTTCTTTTCCAATAGTATAAGGATTTTTCAAATCATCTAATATTTGAGCATCTGTTTTGCCTTTTGTTTCTTGATTATAAAAGATATCTTCATATTCATTCATTACTTTATCTTTTTCTTTACGTGGTAAATCATCAAGCTCCGTTTCCAGTTCATTCAAAAAAGTAATTTTATCCATTTTCTTTCACATACTTTCTTAAAATATAAATTTATTTTTATTAACTATCAACGACTAAAGAATTCAATTCGCTTAACAATATTATCTTTATATAAAATTGATAATTTCATGTGATGATCTTTATCAAGATATACTAAAGCATCATAACCTTTACCTACCTTATCTTTGTCATAGTTATAACCTAGATTATCTATAACAGCATCGATTTGGTCACCTATATGAACATCAAAATTTGTGTTAACAAAAGTATCTTTAACTAAGATAATTCCTTTAATTTTGTGATGTTTTTTCTTGACTTTTATTGTTAAATTTTTATATTTATTATGATTATAAAAAACATACCTATCTAATTTCACATGCTTATTTAAACTATATTCTGAGTTATCAAACGTTTCATTAAGCTTTAAATGATTAATTTCTACATCACTTAAATCAACCGTTTTTTCATTTTTATAAATTGTCAATCCTAGTACAACTAATAAAGAAATGACAATAAATAAAATTGAGATAACCCATCTATTTTGAATATGCAATAGGACCACCACTTATATACTTATTTTTTTTAATATATCATAACTATGATTATATTCAAAAAATATTAAAGTACCTTTCAATGCAAATAAAACTGGCGACAAAAATTGAACGTATCGTCGCCAGTTTTATTAAAAAGTTATTAATTTAAATGTCTCGTTTAGCAGCATAAAGTACATCAGCGATAAATAAAATAACAATAGATGCAATAGAAATGAACCATTGCCAATCCGTAAATTTAATACTACCTGATGATGATTTTTCTGTTAAGTAACTAAAAGGTATATATTTGAGTGATTTTTGAATATTATCGCCCCATTCAGGGATTAAACCTAAAAATGGTTGTAAAAATGGTACGATAAACACTAAAAAGATACCTAATGTAAAAATGACTGCTGGTTTTTGTACAATTAAAGTAATTAAGAATAATAATAGTCCAAAAAATAGTAAAAAGATAAGATAGAACCAAATATTTGTTAGGAATTTATCTCCATTTAAATTTTTACCATCTGTAAAAGTTTGAATAACTAAAAGTGTAACATACGTGATAAGTGTAAATATGAACGAAAAAATAATAATCGAAATCGTTTTTGCTATCACATAACCTACTCTATTTTTCACTTTATTCATATAAAGTTGAATCGTTCCTTGAGAATAGTCACGTGTAATTGTTTTAATAACAACAAGTAAACCAAAGAATAGAAGACATCCAATTTGCCATTGGTAATATCATTGAATAATCGACTTTATCAGTATTTTTTGCTAATAGTACAGTCATTGCTGTGATCATACCCCAAATACATATAAGCGCGATATATGTTAAATAACTTTTTAAAAAACTTAATATATCATATTTAACTAATTGTAAACTCTTCATTTAATGGTCACCTCTTTGATTAATATTAAAGTACGTATCTCGAAGCGAATTTTTACGTGTTTCAATATATTTAGGATACACATTAATATGTGCGAGCGCTTTAAGCAATGTTCGATAATCTCGTTCTGCTTTAATAAGAATTTCTCCATTTTGTTTATAAGAATGAATAACATTAAAATGTTCTTGTAAATAATTTAGCGCTTGATCAAAATCATCATTGTCCAACGTAATAGAGGTACTTTCTTCTGCACTACCATCTTTCATACTGACATCTTGAACGAAATGTCCATCTCTTAAAAAGACAGCTCTATCACAAATTAATTCGATGTCTTCTAATTTATGACTTGAAATAAGAATTTTCATATTTAATTCATTTACTAAAGATTGTATCGTTTCTAGAACATCGATTGAGCCATCTGGATCCATGCCATTCGTCGGTTCATCCAAAATAAGATATTTTGGTTTATTCATTAATGATACAGCAATCGCTAATTTTTGTTTCATACCCATTGAATATTTTTTAACTTTTTTCTTAATATAGGGACGCATACCAAAAGCATCTATAATTTTATCTGAATATGCTTTATCAAATCCTTGACCAAGCACCTGAGCAAAGAGTCTTAAATTATAAAGTCCTGTTTTATTATCATAAAGTTTTGCAATCTCAATGAGATAGCCAATATTTTCATCATCTTTTAAATTAACTTTACCTTTGTAATTAATAATATTTCCATTCATCACTTTCATCAGTGTAGTTTTACCCACACCGTTTTTACCAATGAGTCCTACAATTTTGCTATCTCCAAAATCAAAATCTATATTGTCTAAAACATTATTATTACCGTATGTTTTAGTAATATTTTCTAATTTCATAAAAGTCCTCCTTTTTTCTAGCGACGATTAACACGTGCTATTTGAATAAAATAATTTATAACTAGCCAAATCACACTTATAATAACTAATCCAATACTTAAATATTTATTAAATACATTTGGATCAAGTGCATTATGAAAGATAAATAAATTAATAGTCAAAAAGATAAATGCAATTGCCATCGGTATAGCAAGTACCATTAAAATAATATAAACAGTGTAAGAAATATATTCTCTTTTTCTTTCTGTACTTTTACTAAAGGCAATAGGAATGCTAAATAAATTTACACTTAAAAATGAAAGTGCTGTCGAATAACGCAACTCATTTACCTGAATATTTGTTGATTGAAAATTATATAATCCAATAATCAATGTTCCTAAAATCGTTAATATAATACATGTCAGATAATTTGCATTAAGCAATTCTTTCTTAGTTATTGGTAAACTTTCATAAAAAAGATACGACTCTTTTCCACCTAACCGTCTATGTACTCTAAATAATTGTCCTGAATCTAAAATGCTTATAATCATTAATGTAATGGCAAGTGGAATATATACAACGAAACCATAACTTGTTTTTGAAAAAAATAGTGTATAAATAGGATTAATAACAATAAGCACTAAATAAATGATAAGTGTCCAACGTCTTAACTTAAAATTTCTTATTATTCGTTGCTTCATGCCATCAACCCATTTCTATTTGGAGTTTCAACATCATTAGTTTCTTTCATTTTCTCAAGGTAAATCATTAATTCTTCAATCGTTGGATGTTTTATTTCAACTTGTTTTCCAAATAATTCCTTAAATGCTTGACCATGTTTTGTAAAACCGACATAACCTGTATGCTTTTCTTCTTTATATAAAAGGAGTTGATTTAATTCATCATCTAAATCTTTGTTATCACCTTTTACGATAAAATATTCCTCTTTTATATCATCACAATAGCCTTCAAGTACAAGATTGCCTGTTTTTATATATACAAGATAATCTGCTATTTTTTCTAAGTCTGAAATAATATGAGTCGAAATAAAAACCGTTTTATTTTCATCTATTAATTCTTGCTGCAATATTTCTAGAACTTCATTTCTTACAATTGGATCTAAACCTGCTGTTGGTTCATCTAATATAAATAACTCAGCGTGGTGACTTAAAGCAATGGCTAAAGATAACTTCATTTTCATTCCACTAGAGAAATGCTTAATTTTAAGATGACTTGGTATATTGAATTGCTCTAAATACTGATGGAATATATGACTATCCCACTTAGAATAAAAAGGAGAAATCATATTTTCTAGTTTTTTTATATTCCATTGTTGGTTGAAATAAATTTCTGAGTAAACAAAACCAATTTTATTTTTAATCCATTTTGCTGATTCTTTCATTTGTCGTCCTAAGATTTTAATTTCTCCAGTATTAGGTTCAAGTAAATCCATCATTAATCGAATCATTGTTGTCTTGCCAGCACCATTACTCCCAATAAAGCCCGTAACAAATCCTTGAGGAATACTGAATGAAAGATCTTTGATTTGGAAAGTTTTAGTGTTATAACTTACGTGTTTAACTTCAATCGCTTTCCATTCATCTTCCTCCTCGTAAATTAAAGCTAAAACTTCATTTAATTCTTTTAGAGGCATACCAATTGTTTTTGCTTCTTTTACCATGGAACGTGCAAGATGTTCAATTACAAAAAATTGTTTTTCTTTTAAAATTGAACTGTCTTGTTCTTTTACGAATGTTCCTTTACCTCTTATTGTTGTGACAAACCCTTCTTTTTCCAAATCTTCATAGGCACGCTTTGTTGTAATTAAACTGACTTGCAAATCTTTCGCCAGTTCCCTCATCAGATGGTAAGTGACTTCCAGCTTCAACGTAACCTTTTAATATATTTTCTTTAATTTGTTGTTTAATTTGTTCATAAATGGGCTGTTCACTGGTGTTTTTTAGAATAACTTTCATTTATGTCCCCCTTTACAACTGTATATAAATAATATATACAGTATATACAGATTTGTAAAGTGAAATAATAAAAATAAGATAAAATCAGTATTCTTAAGACATAAATTGTATATACACTATAAACATAGTTAAACAAAAAAACTATGATACAGTATTACAGTGGTAATTGCATCATAGTTTTCATATGTTACTTTTTTATTTTTACGTCTGTCATTGCTACGATTAATAAATGCACATATCATAAACATAATGGCAGCCAATAATAACTTTATACCTTGACTTTCATGTCCAGTGGCTTGTAGATAATATCCAATGACAAACAAAACAATAGCTAAACCTACAAAAATTTTTGTTAGGTGTTTCATCATTTTTAGTCACCTCATTATAATAATTATATCAAATTTTTTATTTTATATGCATTAATCATTTATTTAATTAAAATTGAATTGTATATGTTCTATGTTAAGATAGTGTTATATCCACAAATTGCATTACACCCCCTAACTTGCCACATCAAGTTAAGGGGTTTTTGTGTAAGGTCATCTTATTTATTTTTCCACTTAGTTTCTAACCAAACTCGAAATATAATCAGCATACTCCCTGTTATAAGCGTGACTAAACTTTCTAATAACCACGACATTACACTACACCTCCACAAAGTAAAGTGTCATATCTCATGATGACCTATATATATTTTAACACACAAACAGAACATACGTTCCGTTTACGGATAAAAACACTTCTCTGCTTTATTTTTTATTAGAAAACTTTATATTTTGTTTAATTCAAGATAATATATAATGTGAATAACAATTTAAAGCGAGGTTATGAAAATGAATCCTTTAGCACAACATTTAAACGATCAACTAGGCGATGACCGTCCTGAAATATTAAGCATGTTATCGACATTAGGTCAATCTATGTTTTATCCCAAAGGTATTCTGTCTCAGTCTGCAGAAGCTAAATCAACAAAATACAATGCAACAATTGGTATGGCAACTAATGATAAAGGAAAAATGTATGCAGACACATTATTTGATGTCTACAATCATCTTTCGCCTGATGAGATTTTCCCATATGCTCCGCCACAAGGAATTGAAACTTTAAGAGATTTATGGCAACAAAAAATGTTAAAAGAAAATCCTAGTTTAAAAGCTTCATCTATAAGCCGTCCGATCGTGACGAATGCATTAACCCATGGTTTATCTTTAGTTGCTGACTTATTTGTAAATGATGAAGATACAATTTTATTACCAACACATAACTGGGGAAACTATAAACTTATTTTTAATACAAGACATAAGGCAAATATTGAAACTTATGCTATTTTCGATCAAGATGGACATTATACAACAAACTCACTTGTATCTACTTTAGATAATTTTAAACAAGATAAAGCTATTATTATCTTAAACTATCCTAATAATCCAACTGGCTATACACCTACTAAAGAAGAAGTTCGTTGCAATTGTTGCTCAGCAATTGAACGCTTAGCAGAAAAAGGAACTAAGGTGATTACAGTCGTAGATGATGCATACTATGGTTTATTTTATGAAGATGTCTATACACAATCTATTTTTACTGCAATTACTCAATTAGATTCAAAAAATATTTTACCGATACGCCTTGACGGTGCAACTAAAGAATTTTTTGCTTGGGGTTTACGTGTTGGCTTTCTTACATTTGGATTAAGTAATCAAAAAGCTAAAGACGTATTAGAGGCTAAAAGTTAAAGGATTAATTAGAAGTAATATTTCAAGTGGAGCAATGCCTTCTCAAAGTGCAATTAAATATCTGCTAGAGAATCATGAACAATTTGATAAAGAAATTCAAGCTAATGTAAAAACATTACAAGAACGTTATGAAGTAACAAAAGAAGTGGTTTATGATGAAAAATATAAACAACATTGGCAAGCATATCATTTTAACTCTGGATACTTTATGGCACTTAAAGTAATCGGTGTTAACCCAGAAAAACTTCGTGTTCATTTAATCGATAACTATTCAATTGGTATTATTGCACTTAATGATACAGATATTCGTATTGCTTTTAGTTGTGTTGAAAAAAACGATATTCCACATGTTTTTGATTCTATTGCTAAAGCAATTGATGACTTAAAATAACATAAAAGTATAATAGCGAGAGACCTAACCAGGAAGGTTCTCGCTATTTTTTAATGACTTGTAATAAAATCTAACAATTTAAACATTACTTCTTTATTCTCTCTTGGTACTTCTTGGTTAAGAATCTGGTCTGGCGTTTGATTTAATACGGAATCAAACACGTATGGAGCATCATTCATGACAATCTCTTTTATATCATGAGCACCTGGTTCAAAATGAAATTGTAGTCCGATAATATTATTATTCAAAATAAATCCTTGATTTTTTAAATATTGACTTGAAAATAATAATTGTGCATTTTTAGGTATATAAAATGTTTCTTCATGCCAATGTAATGCCATCAATTCTTTTGGAATACTAGGAATAATGAAATCATCACGATAAACTTTATTCCAACCGACTTCTTTTACTGGAGATTTTCCTACAGTATATCCTAGGGCTTTAGTAATTTGTTGAGCGCCAAAACATATACCAAATATTGGCTTATTTTGCTGTATTAAATTGCGAATTAATTCTCGTTCTTCAAAAATCCATTTATCCTCATTATTAGGACTCATGGGTCCTCCTAAAATAATAAGTAAATCTGTTTCTTTAACATTGGGAAGGATACCACTATTAAAATAAGGATGATAAATATATAATTCATGGTGATGCTCGGTAGCCCAATCTCTGATAACTCCAGGACCTTCATTAGGGGTATGTTGTAAAATATTAATCCTCATTGTTGATTCTCCTTTAAAAGTCAATGTTTATTTATATCTTTGCTATCATTATACTTCGAAACACTTAAAATAAATACTATAAAAATTATATAATTTTTATATTTAAAAACTTTACTCAGCACTACAATATATAAAAGGAATCTAAGACAATCATTTTTTGCCATAGACTCCAATATAAAACTCATACTTTTCTATTTTCTATTAAGTCACTATAGTATTTAATAGGGTTCATTCTATCTTTCCATCTAATATAAATCAGTGTTCCACCATGTTTTTTGAGTTTTTCATTACTAGCACCACGTTCAAATGAAGACGCTAGTTCAATATTCATATTAGGATTAACATTTAATAATTTTGCATACCATTTAACCCATACATCACCTTTGACTGGATCATTTTGAATTAACTAATCAATATTTCAGTACAGATTCACTTTATAATCAAAACCGTCAGAAAATTAAATAACAACATAAATATAAAAAGCAAGAATTCTTTTATCACTATATTAATCTATATTATTATTTTGATTATTAAATTTAGCATTTTTATTTATTATCTTTCTTTTTATTATATTTTCTAAATTTCTATAACCATGACCAGTAAAAACACAAAACATTGATATATCAACATTTATAGGTGTTTTTACATCATCCCTGGCATTAAGCACGACTAAAAACAGACTGAAATATAGATATAAAACCCTACAAAATCAACATTTTAAAACTTTATCATTCTCATTATTTTAGTTTTTAGCACTTCATTATGTCATAATTATGTCACTTAAAATAGAATATCAAACCATGATCCTTTACTATCATTAAAATGTTAAAATTGAAAAAAACAAAGTAATTTGTGCACCCATAAAAATTGGATATAAACTATTATTTACCTATTCATAAAATTTTATATGAGGCTTTTCATCTTTATAATAATTCATTCTATCCTGTAAAGAACCTGTGTGTAATTCTAATTTATGACCGTCTGGATCAGTGAAATATATTGATTTTTTATCTCTGACATCTCTTGGGCGACCCTCTAATA
>NZ_CM147924.1:7100000-7165361 GCF_055809755.1 Cyclobacterium sp. 10D3-21 | reverse complement strand
AATTTGGTGAATGACAATTTGGGAAGTGCTGAAAGGACGATTGAAATCATTATGAAAGACACATGGAAGGAAGAGTGATCAAGACTACAGGCTCCTGGTATGAGGTGAAAGTAGGTGACAAAATGATCAAGGCAAGGCTTAGGGGGAAGTTCAAACAGGACAACCTTAAATTAACCAATCCTATTGCGGTAGGAGATTATGTCATCCTGGATAGGGAAAAAAACCAGGAAACAGCAGTGATTAATACGATTGTTCCCAGGGAAAATTATATCATTAGAAAATCTACCCGAAAAAAACACTTTTCCCATATTCTGGCCGCCAATGTGGATCAGGCCTACCTTATGGTAACTGTTCGTGATCCCAGAACTTCTTTGGGGTTTATCGATCGGTTTTTGGTAAGTACGGAAAGTTTTCGGATTCCCTGCACTCTTCTTGTCAATAAAGTAGAAACCTTAACCAAGCAAAAGGACCTGGATTTTTTAGAAGAGCTTCACGACATTTATGGTCCCTTGGGCTATCCAATTATAGAACTATCTGCCTTGCATGATGAGGACCTAATGGAAAAATTTGAACCAGGACTAGCAGGAAAAACAACTTTGATGGCGGGGCATTCCGGTGTTGGAAAATCCACCCTACTCAATAGATTAGTACCGCAAGCTTCTCAGTTTACCCAAGAGATTTCAAAGTTTTCTTCAAAAGGGGTACATACCACTACTTTTGCAGAAATGTTTCCTTTTGGAGACTCAGGCTATTTTATAGACACACCTGGAATCAAGGAATTTGGGATTTTGGACATTGATGACCAAGAGCTTTCCCATTATTTTGTAGAATTGAGGAAATACCTGGGACAGTGTAAATACAACAATTGTAAACATATAAATGAACCCGGATGTAAAGTTCTGGAAGTATTGGAACAAGGTTATATCCACCCTTACCGGTATGAGAATTACCTGAAAATAATGAATGAGGAAGAGAACCACCGCTAAAAAGAGTGAGCCAAAAGGTTCCTGAATGCAGCCAAAGTAAAAGTTTGACCAATACTTTGAAAGCAGGGGCAATTGGGTTAATTTCATTAAAATTTTGACAAAGGCACAGAAATGACGCAAAAAGCAAAAATATTGGTATTGAACCATCATCAAATCCAACAAAAGATAACGCGAATAGCATTTGAGATTTATGAAAGGAATGCCGGAGAAAAGCAGTTAACCATTGCTGGATTAAATGGAATGGGCTATGTATTCGCTGAATTGATGGTGGCTAAATTGAAGGAAATAGCTCCTTTTGATGTGCAATTGATCAAAGTGGAACTGGATAAAGAAAATCCTAAAATTGAAGAAGTCGTACTTTCATCACATGATCAACTTAAAGGAAAGTCCATAATTTTAGTAGATGATGTTTTGAATACAGGTAAAACCCTGGCTTTTGCCATGGTTCCGTTTCTTGAACTGGACGTAAAGAAGATGGAGGTTTTGGTTTTTGTTAACAGGAGTCATAAACTTTTTCCCGTAGCTCCTGACTATACAGGCTATGAGCTAGCCACTACCTTAAGTGAGCACATTACCGTAAACTTAGACCCAAAAGCATCCACCGTTCACCTACACTGATATGTCTGTAAACCAATCTACCCATCTGAAAAGAATTACCACGCATATTCTTCAGGAAATGAAGAAGCGAAAAGAGAAGATTTCCATGCTTACTGCTTATGATTTTTCTATGGCCGGCATTGTAGATGCGGCAGGAATAGATATGATTCTGGTAGGAGACTCTGCTTCCAACGTAATGGCTGGGCATGAAACCACCTTGCCTATCACACTAGACCAAATGATCTACCATGCCACTTCAGTGGTAAGGGCAGTGGAGCGGGCATTGGTAGTAGTGGACATTCCTTTTGGTTCTTACCAGGGAAACAGCTCTGAGGCACTTAGATCTGCCATACGGATCATGAAAGAATCTGGCGCACATGCGGTAAAAGTGGAGGGTGGAGCAGAGATTAAGGAATCTGTCATTCGGATATTGAGTGCTGGTGTACCTGTGATGGGACATCTGGGGCTAACGCCTCAATCTATATACAAGTTTGGGACTTATACTGTTAGAGCCAAGGAAAAGGACGAGGCAGATAAGTTGCTAGAGGATGCCAAAATCTTGGAGGAATGTGGTTGTTTTGCGCTTGTCCTAGAGAAAATTCCTGCCTCCCTGGCGAAAGAAGTCGCTGCTGCGGTAAGTATACCCGTAATAGGTATTGGAGCCGGGCCGGATGTGGATGGTCAGGTGTTGGTCCTTCATGATATGCTGGGAATCACCCAGGAATTTCAACCGAGGTTTTTGAGGCAGTATGCAGACATTAGAAACACCATGCATAAAGCAGTCGCAAATTATATAAAGGATGTAAAATCAGCCGATTTTCCCAACCAGGATGAAAGTTATTAGGTGCCTGGGAATCCCTTAGGAAAAAGCAGTAGTAAACCCTGAATTATTGAAGCCGGTTAGGTTACCATTGGTACCTGATTTTCCCACCTTATGTATGCTATCCTCCTTAGGGTTATTATTTGTCCTTATCTTGGGCACTGCTCTTCTGATAAAGATATTTTTCGTAATTTAGCTCATAATTTCAAATTGGAATTCATTTTTAATAAAATCAGAAAACACAAATACATATGAGTGACAAAACCCCCAAAATTCTTTATACCCTTACCGATGAAGCACCTGCGTTGGCAACGTATTCTTTATTGCCAATAATAAAAGCATTTACTGATTCGGCTGGGGTGTCTGTGGAAACAAGAGATATTTCCCTTTCGAGTAGAATCCTGGCAGTATTTCCTGAATTTTTGAAAGAAAATCAGCGGGTTAAAGATGCCCTTTCCGAATTGGGAGAGATCGCCAAAACACCAGAAGCAAACATCGTAAAGTTACCCAACGTCAGTGCCTCTATTCCACAGCTAAAGGCTGCTATTAAGGAATTGCAAGCTAAGGGGTATGGATTGCCAGATTATCCGGATGATCCTAAAAACGAACAAGAGAAAAATATCCAAGTCAAATACGATAAAATTAAAGGTTCTGCAGTAAACCCTGTACTAAGGGAAGGCAATTCAGATAGAAGAGCCCCGCAGGCCGTCAAGCAATTTGCCAGAAACAATCCCCACAGCATGGGTAAATGGAGCAAAGACTCCAAATCGCATGTATCAAGTATGACTGATGGTGATTTTTATGGTAGCGAAAAATCAGTTACGCTACCTTCGGAAACGAGCATCAGCATCGTTTTGCATGGAGATGATGGCAAGCAAACAACGTTAAAAGAAAGTCTTCCTTTACTTAAAGGTGAGATCATTGATGCGGCTGTATTAAGTGTTGCAGCATTGAGGAAATTTCTTAAAGAGCAAATAGCTGCATCCAAAAAAGAGGGTGTATTGTTCTCATTGCATTTGAAAGCCACGATGATGAAGGTTTCTGACCCTATCATTTTTGGACATGCCGTGACCGTTTTCTTTGCACCTGTATTTGAAAAACATGCGGTAGCGCTTAAAGAAGCTGGAGTAGATGTGAACAATGGATTTGGTGACCTTATCGCTGCTTTGGATAAAATGCCTGCAGATACGCGCAAAGCGATAGAAGCTGACATCGATGCAGTTTACGCAGATAGCCCTGATTTGGCAATGGTAAACTCTGATAAAGGGATTACTAACCTTCATGTACCTAGTGATGTAATTATTGATGCTTCCATGCCTGCTATGATCAGAAGTAGTGGACAAATGTGGAACAAAAACAACAAGTTGCAGGATACCAATGCTGTCATTCCTGATAGATCTTATGCAGGCGTATACCAGGAAACAATCGATTTCTGTAAGGAACATGGTGCTTTTGATCCTACCACCATGGGCTCTGTTCCTAATGTGGGACTAATGGCTCAAAAAGCCGAAGAATACGGCTCTCATGACAAAACTTTCGAAATTCCTTATGCTGGAACAGTAAAGGTAACTGATGCTTCAGGTAAAGTGATTTTGGAAAATGTTGTTGAAAAGGGTGATATATGGAGAATGTGTCAGGTAAAAGATGCTCCTATCCAGGATTGGGTAAAACTTGCGGTTAACAGAGCAAGAGCAACAGGAGTACCTACCGTTTTTTGGTTAGACAAGAACCGGTCCCATGATGCTGCACTTATTGCCAAAGTAGAAACGTATCTAAAAGATCACGACACCAGTGGATTAGAAATTTCTATCATGTCACCTGAGGAAGCTACACGTTTCTCTTTGGAGCGTATAAAAGATGGAAAAGACACTATCTCAGTAACGGGTAACGTTTTAAGGGATTATTTGACGGATTTGTTCCCAATTCTCGAGTTGGGTACAAGTGCAAAAATGCTTTCAGTAGTACCATTGATGAATGGTGGAGGTTTGTTCGAAACTGGTGCGGGAGGATCTGCACCAAAGCACGTACAGCAGTTTGTAGAGGAAGGTCACCTCCGTTGGGATTCATTGGGTGAGTTTTTAGCACTTGCCGTTTCCCTGGATCATTTGGGAGAAACCTTTAACAATGAAAGGGCAAAAGTATTGGGCAAAACCCTGGATCAGGCAACAGGCAAGTTCCTGGAAACAGGCAAGTCTCCATCCAGAAAAGTAAATGAATTGGACAACCGAGGAAGCCATTTTTATCTTGCCATGTATTGGGCAGAAGCTTTGGCCAATCAGGATGAAGATGCAGCATTGAAAACCATTTTCACGCCAGTGGCTAAAACCATGGCGGACAATGAGCAAAAGATTGTTGACGAATTGAATGGTGCTCAGGGAAGCCCTGTCGATATTGGTGGGTATTACCAACCGGATGTAGATAAAACATCTACTGCAATGCGACCAAGCAAGACCTTAAATGATATCTTAAAAACCATTGTGGCTTAATAGCGCTTGATGGTCAACATAAAAAAAGCCGGAAGAAATTTTCTTCCGGCTTTTTCATTTCCTTTGACTTCAAAAAGGCTTCCTGACTCACTGTTGAAGCAAGAAGACCAATAATTAGAATTATAGTCTTTTGATTTTGATATTTCTGAACCACACATCATCTCCGTGGTCCTGAAGTACGATTTTACCTTCTTTGAATTTGGCAAAATCTTCCCATTGTGCGAATTTACTATCAGCAACCATGGCATTCCATTGGTCATCCCAAAGGGTAGTTTCTACTGTCTTTACCCCATTAAGGAAAAACTGCAATTTGTTGTCATTGATAACAATTTCAGTTTTATTCCATTCACCTACTGGTTTTGAGGCTTCTTCGGTAGATTCAATCATGTCATAAAGATCACCTGTTCGGTGAGTAATGATTTTACCATCTTTATGCACATCATTGTCAAGTAGCTGATACTCCGGACCTGTATGATAAGGTCTGTCGTATTTACCATTGTCTTGGACAAGGAACATGATTCCACTGTTGCCACCTTCTGAAATTTTCCACTCTATTTCTAAGTGAAAATTTCCAAAAGTCTCCTTGGTTTCTAAATCTCCTCCAGAAACACCTTCGTCTTTTTTACCAGAATTAAAGTAGAGGACACCATCGGCAGCCTCCCACGCTTCACCTGGCTGGTCTTTGCCATAGCCGGTCCAACCTGTTAAGCTATCGCCATCAAATAAACTTATCCACTCTTCTTCAGTCACGATGATTTCTTCAATATTTTCCTCCGCAGTACTTTTTTC
This sequence comes from Cyclobacterium sp. 10D3-21, assembly GCF_055809755.1. Lineage (NCBI taxonomy): Bacteria > Pseudomonadati > Bacteroidota > Cytophagia > Cytophagales > Cyclobacteriaceae > Cyclobacterium > Cyclobacterium sp. 10D3-21. The sequence goes on along the minus strand of NZ_CM147924.1, from coordinate 7,159,683 downwards.
ACTTGTAGCAGGGCCACAGCCCACTACCGCAAGCGAAAGTGCTGCCATAGACAAAGTTGTTCTTATCATTTCAAATTATTTCTTAAGCAATAGTACGAATTGTGCAAGACTCTTAGCATCTTCTTCAGAAAGCGTTGGGTGAGCCGGCATAGGTATTTCTCCCCAAGTGCCAACGCTACCTGCAATAACTCTTCCTGCCAAAAGTTCAATATTCTCGTCGGTTGACTCATATTTAGCAGCAACATCCGCATAAGATGGCCCTACGATTTTTCTTTCAAGCATATGGCAAGAAGGACAATCATTCTGTCCCATTAATTCTGATCCTTTGATGAAAATAGGATCATCCTTATACTTTTCTTCCAAACTGATTTCTACAGGTGGTGGTGGTGCAACAGCAGTGCTTTCACTAGATGCTGATTCAGAACTACCGGAGCCACCGCAGGCTGAAACGGCTACCATTGCGCTGGCAATAACAGCCATACTTAAATTCAAATTAAACTTCATGGTTTGTAATAGTTAGATTAATTAATTCCCAATAATTTTTTATTTAGCCCTTCGTCCAATCCTGTGGAGGCAAAATCATCGAAGGTTTTTTCGGTTACATGGATTATTTTTTCACTAATAAATTTAGCTCCCTCTATCGCTCCATCTTCAGGATGCTTAATGGCACATTCCCATTCCAAAACAGCCCATCCATCAAAATCATATTGAGAAAGTTTACTAAAAATAGCGTTAAAATCAACCTGACCATCTCCTAGCGAACGGAATCTACCTGCCCGTTCTATCCAGCTGGAATAGCCGCCATAGACACCTTGTCTCCCTGTTGGATTGAACTCTGCATCCTTTACATGAAACATTTTAATTCTGTCTTTATAAATGTCGATAAAATCCACATAATTCAGGCACTGTAAAACAAAGTGGCTTGGGTCATATAGGATATTGGCCCTTTTATGATGGTTTACTTTTTCAAGAAACAAGTCAAAAGTAACACCATCATGTAAATCTTCTCCTGGGTGTAGTTCATAACAAACATCCACACCATACTTATCAAATTCATCCAAAATAGGCAACCATCTTTTAGCCAACTCTTCAAAGCCGGTATCTACCAATCCGGCAGGGCGTTGAGGCCATGGATATACGGTATGCCACATCAATGCACCGCTAAAAGTACCATGCGTGGTCAAACCAAAGTTTTTACTTGCCTTGGCGGCCATCATAAGTTGATTGGTAGCCCATTTTTGTTTTCCTTTTAAGTCACCTGCCAATTCTGCTGGAGCAAAAGCATCAAAAAGCTCATTATAGGCAGGACTAACAGCCACAAGTTGTCCCTGCAAATGCGTAGAAAAATCAGAAATTTCAACACCAGCTTCTTTTACTGTATTCTTGATTTCGTTGACATAATCCATGTCCTCGGATGCTTTTTTCAGGTCTATCAGTCTGGCATCCCAGGTAGGGATTTGAACAGCCTTGTAACCTATGCTTGCTGCCCAGGTACAAATGTCTTTTAAATTATTAAAAGGTGCTTTATCATCTACAAACTGAGCCAAAAATAAGGCTGGTCCTTTAATGGTTTTCATAAAGTTTAGGGTTATTTAGAGTTCAAATTTAGTCCATTTTTCATTAGAATTGCTACTTTTTACGACATGCTCCACAAAAGCCATTCCTCTTAAGCCATCTTCAGCTCCTGGAAAGTCTTCCCATTCCTTTTTGGGCGTCTCACCATTCTTTCTTGCGTAAAGACATCTAGCGAAATTTCGATATAAATTGGCAAACGCTTCAAGGTAGCCTTCCGGATGTCCTCCGGGTGTCCTAACGTTTTCCAAGGCGGCGGAAGACAGGTAAGGAATGTTGCCTCCAGCGCGGTAGATCTGGTCAGGTGCTTCAGGATGTCGAACGATTAGCGTATTGGCACTGTCCTGCTCCCATTCGAGGCCTGCTTTTTCACCAAAGACCCTGATTTTAATGTTGTTTTCTGCACCAGTAGCAATTTGGGTGGCCATCAACACACCTGAAGCGCCATCTTCAAACTTCAACAATACGGCACCGTCATCATCAAGGGTTCGGCCTTCCACTACGCAGTTAAGATCCGCACATAATTTTGTCAACTTCAATCCGCTAACATATTCCGCCAGGTTGAAGGCGTGGGTTCCAATATCACCCATACAATTTGCAATACCACTTTTGGTAGGGTCCGTTCTCCAGATGGCCTGCTTGTAATCTGTATTTTCGAGTTTGTTCCACAACCAACCCTGAGGGTATTCCACATATACCTTTCTTACTTTACCCAAAACACCCGTGGATATCAAATGTTTTGCCTCCTTGATCATAGGGTAGCCAGTATAGGTATGGGTAAGGCAAAACATTAAACCCGTTTGTTCTATTATCTTGCTCAGTTCTTTGGCTTCTTCATAGCTAAAGGTCATGGGTTTGTCCAGCACCACGTGAAACCCATTTTCCAGTGCTTTTTTGGTGGGATCAAAATGAACATGATTGGGAGTAACAATTGCCACAAAATCAATCCTTTCAGCTTCAGGCAATAGCAATTCCTTTTCAAACATTTCATCGTAGGAGCCATAGACCCTTTCTGAGGGAAGGAAAAGCTCTTTACCTATTTCTGCTGATTTTTCGGGATTGCTACTAAAAGCACCTGCTGCCAATTCGATGATACCATCCATTGCAGCTGAGATTCTGTGGACAGCGCCTATGAAAGACCCTGGTCCACCTCCAATCATCCCCATTTTAAGTTTTCTGTTACTCATTTTTCTGGTCTTTGGTTTTTTCGGTTTCTATAATTCCCTATATTCTTTATATATTTCAATGCTAGAGGCTGAATCTACTAATTTTTGGAAATTGTTGAAAATATTTTCAGGAATTGAGAAATTGTATGCTCGCTTTCTGAAGTGATAAATTTACGTTAAATTGGCTTAAATTTTAAATTATTCTATAGATTGTTTGCTAACAGTGCCTAGCTTTATTTGATCATCCCAGACACTTACACACCAAAAACTATGACTTTAAATAATAGGATTAAGCTTTCCTTAATGATGTTTCTTGAATTTTTTGTTTGGGGCTCCTGGTATGTTACCATGGGAACATTTTTAGGGAATAACCTTCAAGCCAATGGAGGACAATTGGCTGCAGCATTTTCCACTCAGTCTATTGGTGCCATAGTGGCTCCTTTTGTAATCGGGCTTATAGCAGATAGGTTTTTTAATGCTGAGAAAATTTTGGGTGTATTGCACCTATTAGGAGCGGGATTGATGTACATGATGTTTTCTTCTCAAAGTTTTGTTTCGTTCTATCCTTACGTGCTGGCCTATATGATTCTTTATATGCCCACCCTAGCGCTGGTCAATTCAGTTTCTTTTAACCAAATGAAGGATCCCGCCAAAGAATTCAGTACCATCAGGGTTTGGGGAACCATAGGCTGGATTGCTTCAGGTTTGATGATTAGCTACTTTTTTGTTTGGGACAGTTCAGCGTCAATAGGGGAGGGAATGCTTCGAAATACCTTTTTGATGTCGTCTATCTCTTCTGTCGTTCTAGGGCTTTTTGCTTTTACACTTCCAAAGACACCTCCCGTGGCTAGCCAAAAAGGTGACAAACAATCGATAATAGAAATACTTGGTTTGGATGCGCTTAAGCTATTGAAAGACAAGGATTTTGCTATATTCTTTATATCGTCTATCCTGATATGCATTCCTTTGGCATTCTATTTTCAAAATGCAAATCCTTTCTTATCAGAAGTAGGGCTGACCAATCCTACTGGCAAAATGACCATAGGGCAGGTTTCTGAGGTATTGTTTCTTTTGCTTATGCCCTTCTTTTTTAAGAAATTCGGATTGAAGACAACCTTGGTTGTAGGCATGCTTGCATGGGTTGTGAGGTATGTGCTTTTTGCTTATGGAGATGCTGGAGAGGGTACCTACTTACTACTTATAGGCATTGCGCTACATGGTATCTGTTATGATTTCTTCTTTGTTTCTGGTCAAATTTACACCGACTCTAAAGCCGGCCCTAAATACAAAAGTTCTGCTCAGGGTTTGATTACTTTAGCGACTTATGGCATAGGCATGCTTATTGGATTTTGGATTGCAGGCATAGTTTCAGATTTCTATTTGTTAGCAGATGGAAGCCATGCTTGGGAAAATATTTGGCTAATCCCTTCTGGGATTGCATTGGTAGTGACCGTGATTTTCATTTTCTTTTTCAAAGACAATGATTTCATAAAAGCCAACGCAGAAAGAAACAGCCTGAAGGACAATAATATCGGGGAATAGTTGGGTAATGATTATGGCTTAATAAAATGCCTATTTAGAGCATTTATAAATTGTGTGTAAGAAATTCAGGAAAATGGAAAAATTATACCATTTCTTTAATAAAATCAATATTATTGCAATACCTAAAATAAACAATTAAAGCATATGGCTAATCAAAGTTATGACGCTATTGTCGTTGGATCAGGGATCAGCGGCGGTTGGGCAGCAAAGGAACTAACAGAGAAGGGGTTGAAAGTACTTCTTCTGGAAAGAGGTCCTAACGTGGTGCACGTAAAAGATTATAAAAACGCTACCAAAGCTCCCTGGGAAATACCCCATAGAGGAAGGCGGACAGTGGAGATGTTGGAAAACCACCCGAACCTGCGAAGAGATTATGTGTTGAACGAGTTGAACCTTGACTGGTGGGCGCATGAGGATGATTCTCCATATGTAGAAAAAAAGCCGTTTACCTGGTTTCGAGGGTATCAGGTTGGAGGTAGATCCCTACTTTGGGGCAGACAGAGTTATCGCTGGTCCGATACTGATTTTGAAGCCAATAGCAAGCAAGGCATTGCCATTGACTGGCCTATCAGGTACAAAGACCTCGCACCATGGTACAGTTATGTAGAGAAATTTGCAGGGATATCCGGCAACAGGGATGGGCTGGACATTCTTCCTGATGGAGAATTTATGCCTGCCATGCCGTTGAACTGTGTGGAGCAGAGTGTAGCGGACCGGGTTAAGGATCATTTCAAAGGGGCAAGGTTAATGACCAATGCAAGGATAGCCAATATTACCCAGCCACTTCCGGGTAGGCCTGGTTGTCAATACAGGAATAAGTGTTCCCTTGGTTGTCCTTATGGAGGGTATTTTAGTACGCAAGCCTCTACATTGCCAGCTGCAGTGGCCACAGGCAACCTCACTTTAAGGCCTTGGTCAATTGTAACCAAAGTGCTTTATGACAAAGACACTAAGCGAGCAACAGGAGTAGAGATTATCGATGGTGAAACCAACGAAACCTACGCATTCGATTCAAAAATCGTATTCCTTTGTGCTTCTTCCTTTAATTCTTCTGCGATATTGATGCGTTCGGCTACTGAAGTGTGGCCTGAAGGTTTGGGAAGTAGTTCTGGAGAGCTTGGCCACAATGTAATGGATCACCATTTCAGACTTGGCGCCAGAGGTGTGGTTGAAGGGTTTGATGACAAATACTATTTTGGAAGAAGGCCAGGTGGTTTTTACGTTCCGAGGTATAGGAATTTAGGAAACGAAAAAAGAGATTATATCCGAGGCTTTGGTTTTCAGGGAGGTGCTAGCAGACAAGGTTGGAGCAGAACCGTTGCTGAATTGGATTTTGGTGCTCCTTTAAAAGCAGAACTCACAGAGCCAGGACAATGGACTATAGGAATGACAGCCTTTGGTGAAATACTTCCTTATCATGACAATTCAATTAAACTCAGCAAAACAGTTACAGATAAATGGGGAATCCCCGTTTTAGAGATGGATGCTGAGATTCATGACAATGAGATGAAAATGAGGGTGGATATGAAAAATGATGCAGCAGAAATGCTTGAAGCTGCAGGAGTTAAAAATGTCACCACTTATGATACAGGTTATACTTTTGGACAGGGTATACATGAAATGGGTACAGCAAGAATGGGTAGAGATCCTAAATCTTCTGTTTTGAATGGTCATAATCAAGTGTGGGATGCCAAAAATGTTTTTGTAACTGATGGTGCAGCCATGGTTTCTGCAGCAGCACAAAATCCTTCATTGACCTATATGGCCATGACTGCCAGAGCGGCAAATTTTGCTGTTGAAGAGTTGAAAAAAGGTAATCTGTAAACCCAAATTGAAGCGATATGAATTTTATAAATAGAAGAGAAGCACTAAAAAGCGTGGTACTGATTATGGGTGGTACCATGGTAGGCGCCAATGTTATTTTGACAGGATGTGCTCCTGATAAGCAAATAGAGGGGCTGGATTTTTCTGAAAGTGAATTGGCTTATATGGATGAAATCGGTGAAGCAATTATTCCTACCACTGATACACCAGGAGCCAAAGCCGCAGGGATTGGCTCATTTATGGCCATGATGGTAAAATCTACTTATACTGAAGAACAACAAAAAACATTCGTAAACGGTCTTAATAAACTAAAGAGTGATTTTAAAGCGGACAACAGTAAAGATTTTATGGATGCAACGGTAGAGGAAAGAACAAACTACCTCAACCAGATCAATAAGAAGGCCATGGTTCCTGCTACGGAAGGAAACAAGGATGACAAATACATATTAATGATCAAGGACCTTACCTTGTTGGGTTACTTTACTTCGGAGATAGGTGCTACTCAGGCACTAAGATTCGTGGAGACACCAGGAAGATATGAACCTTGTATTGATTATAAAAAAGGAGATAAAGCCTGGGCCATTTAAAGGACAGCTTGTGCAAAATTGGAAATCCCGCTTAAAATTAGGCGGGATTTTTTTTGTATTTTTCCTTTGAATTGTACCTGATATTGTGTACTATACATAGATAAAACTAGTATAAAACATGACATATTTAATATTTAATATAATACTTTCTCTAAACGTTTTTTTGATATGCAATTCTGACGGTAGATTCAACAAAAAAGAACTTGTAACCCAAAACCAAATTCAACTTAAGCCAAACGATAAATTGGAAAAATTTGCCACAAATAAAATCATTCCCAAGGAAATCAGGGCTTTAACTTTGGAAGCGCTTTCATATTTTCCTGACTTGGTAAATACCAAGATTGATTTTCAATTCAAAAAAAATATCACTGGATCTGTAATGCAGGCACAGCCAAAAGTTGGATCCTTATTTTTTCACGCAAAGGATAATCGCTCCTATAAAATAAAAATCTCAAGGTTTCTTTTTCTGGAAGACAATCCTATTCCAATTGAAGCGCTTCCAGATGATGTGTTATTGGGTTGGATAGGCCATGAACTGGGGCATATTCAGGATTACCTAAAAAGGAGTTCGTTAGACTTATTGGGTTTTGGGGCCAAATATTACCTGTCCAATGATTTTGTGACCAAAGCTGAAATTGCAGCAGATAGTTTTGCTGTTGCCCATGGACTTGGTGAGAAAATAATTGCTACAAAAAACTTTGTGCTTAACCATGACCAAATTCCATTGGCTTACAAACAAAAACTTGAAGCCCTCTATTTATCTCCTGGCGAAATACTAAGTATGGTGGATCCAAACATGCACGATAGGAATGAAGGTGAAAATAAATCCACAGATACGTTGGAATAAAGTTGAATAGGTAAGCCTACAATTGGGATTGCCATTGCCTATTTTTTTAACCTTCCATTCACGTACCGTAAACGGGATTAATTCCAAAAGCTTGCTGACTTTTCATAGCATTGGTTTCATCTCGTAATAGATTGTCTATTTCGCCTTTGGGCTTGTAATGAAAATCGACACAGCAATTTTTTCTAAAATGTATTTGCTGCTAAATTCAGAATGGAAATTAATTTGGAAGGTGATTTTTAAATTTTAGAGATGTCCGTTTTGCGGATGTAGGCATCTTTATTGCCCCACTTTATCTGGTACCACATATCCTTGCTGGAAGAAATGGTTACCCTGTGGCCAGCCTCAACTCTTCTTACCAAATTTCCCGCAGCAGATGGGCTATCCATAATGAGTACTGGACCTCCGGTAATAATACCTGTATCCGGTTTATTTAGGAAATTATTGCTGGCAAAGGTCACCACTAAAAACAGAAGAGCAGGATAATAGAAAACAGTGCGTTTTGCAGGAAAGACAAATACCATTATCAAAAACACCAACATTAGTAATGCGGCAGTACCAGTAATTATGGTTTTGTAATCCAACAGCAATCGCAAAAACCTATCCTGGTCAGAAACCTGATAGCCTTCTAAGGAGGCTTGTCCAGTCAATGATTTGATTTTATCTATGACTTCGGGGTTGGGATTGTAATCATAATACTTCGATAAATACAAGGATGCTTTCCCATAATCTCCTAAGCCCTCAGAAATAAAACCCATCTTCAACAACATTGCCGGAGAGTAAGCTTCTTCCTCATAAAGGATAGTTTCGTATAGTTGCAAAGCTTCTTTGTACTTTTTCTCTGCAAAGATGCTATCTGCGGTTGACAAACTGCTTTTTCCGCTTACCTGACTATCAGCCTGATGCGAATACAGCAGAGAAAAACCTGATAAAAAAACAAGAAAGATCCATCTAAGATTTGGCATTTTCAATTTAGTCCTTTAAGTTTGCATTCCAATTACGGGAAAGTAAGGCGAAAAACCAAGTTTTCTTTTGATATTAAGCCTTGAAAAAAGAGGGTCTAAAAATTGGAATTTTGATTCTGTAGCTCAGCTGGTAGAGCATAACACTTTTAATGTTAGGGTCCTGGGTTCGAACCCCAGCGGGATCACATCAAAGTAGAAAAAGCCTGTTCATTTGAACAGGCTTTTTTTGTTCCTTACTTGGCTAGGTGGTTGATATGGTCTGCTGTAATGGTTTTTTATAAATTAATACCAGCCCATTATAAAATGGTTTCCTTCGAATATTAACCTGAGGAAAACTATTGACAAAGCTTAGCTCTGAAGAACAGGAATCTTATCAGTCATAACGGAAGGGACGATCCTTCAGCACGTAATAGATTACTATTTGGTTCTTTTACTTTTTCACTTTATCCATTACTTAACCCTAATATCAATAGCCAGGATTCTGTACCAAATGAGGTGCTTTGTTCATTTCATCATTTGGAATGGGTATCCAATACATTTTTTTGTGCACCGTACGATCCTGGACCGTTAATCGTCTCCAGATGGTGTTTACTGTTCCATCATCCAGGTTACGGGTTTCGACAATCTCAATTCCTTTGGCATCGTCAAGTTTTTCTTCGAGAATCTTCCACCTCCTGATGTCAAACCATCGGATATTTTCAAAAGTAAATTCAATTTCTCTTTCATACCGAAGTGCCTCCTCAATAGCTCCAGTAAAATCAGGCATGCCGGCTCGGTTTCTGATCATATTGATATAAGTTGTCGCCTCTTGGGTGTCTCCTAGCTCTAAGCTAGCTTCAGCATAGTTCAAAATTATCTCAGCGTATCTAAGCCATATCCAGACATTTTCATTGTATTGGTCTTTGCCAATAACTTCATGGTCCATCATCTTCTTCATCAAATAGCCTGTGTACCCTGCATTCCATGAATGTACAGGTCCCTGACGGGTATCAATGCCTACCAGGCTGCTTACCTCATTGCCTCCCTGTGTAGTTATACGCGTACGTCTGTCATATATACCTAAAGGATCTCTTTCTTGCAGGTCGGAAAACCGTGGTTGCCAATTTGCACTATCATATAATATAGAACCATAAAATCTCGGTTCACGATGATAATATGGGTTATCATTTTGGAACTTATCTGAAATATTCTGATAATAACTATTTTCATCTAGCGTGAAATGATCTGAAAAGCTAGAGCCATCTTCCATTTGGTAAGTATCTATTAGATCTTGAGTAGGGTTGTTGCTTCCATAGTTTGATAATCCGTTGGGTCCCTGCCATAAGTTATTTCTATGCCGTTCCCCAACATCTGCTACAAACATTTTACCCCAAATAATCTCATTGTTGGAAAGATCCCTTTGTCTGAAAAAATCATAATAATTGTTAGCCACTGCCTCTTTATCTGGGGCACCAAAATCAGCAAGGGAATAGGTGTTCAGTTCCATAACCGCCTTTGCCGCATTTTTTGCTGCAGTCCAAAGTGCTGTTCTATCGGGGTTTTCGTACCCCACATATTTATTTTCAGCTGTACCATCAGCGGTAAGGTCGCTGGCTGCAAACAACAAGATACGTGACTTGAGCGCCAATGCCGCCCCTTTGGTTGCTCTACCCATTTCCATTTCATCCTTTGGTAAAAGTAGGCTTGCCGCATTGTCACAATCCTGCACTATGAAATCGATTGTTTCTTCAAAAGATCCCCTTGGTGTTCCTAGATAATCATCTCCTATTCCGAAAGGCTCAGTTAATATAGGAAGGCCGCCAAAAGTTCGGGCCATCTGGGCATAGGCAAAGGCTCTCAGGAATAAGGCTTCTCCTTTCAAAATTTCAGCTTTTATTTTTGATGCTTCTCTTTCATTTTCTTGCGTATTTTCTACTACCTTATCTATATTTTCAAGGAAGGTATTGATGATTTGAATATTATCAAATAGCTGCCAATTAAGAAACCTGAACCGAGTATGATTGAATGGCCCCATATTGGAAGGAGTTATATTCCCCTGCACATAAACATCTGTTCCATAAATATGGATAAAAAAGGTGTGGTCAGACACCCCGGCGAGGTTTAAATTGGAGTTAAACCCACTTGACATATTACGATAGGCAGTATTAAGATAGCTATTGGCAAGGTTGATGTCCGACCAAACCAGCTCCTCAGCATATCTGTCTAAAGGGGCTTTATCCAAAACTTCTTCTACACAGGAAGACATCAAAAGTAGAAAAACTGATAAAACTTTAATATTTATATATTTTTTCATGACGATTGTTTTATATCTAATTAGAAAGAAACACTTGTACCAAATGAAAGGACTCTCATGATTGGATAGTTATTTAGATTTCCCAGTTCAGGATCCATAATATCAGTTCCGGCATGGATCAGGAATAAGTTTTGACCTGTAACAAACACTCTCGCAGTGGAAACTTGAATTGCCTCTAAGAGATGGGTGGGAATAGTGTAGGAAAGCTGGAGGTTCTTTAAGCGAGCATAAGAGGTATTGTGATAGGAATAGTCTGTCCTAAAATTTAACCGCCAATATTCCTCTTCTCTTTCAAATGCTCTGGGCTTATCTGCATTAATATTATCGGGAGTCCATCTACCTTCTGCGTCATATTGAAAATAATTACCTGAACTACCTTGCAATGACGTGTACATTAGTCTCATCGCTCTTCCTGCACCTTGCACCAGTCCTCTTAATTCCCAATTTTCATACTTAAAATTAAAAGAAAGACCATAGGTGATTTGTGGATTGGTTGTCCTGTCAAACAAGGTTCTGTCGTCATTATTAATGATGCCATTGCCATCATAGTCTTCGATGATAATGTCACCAGGGCGTGCACCTGGGACATGGGGTAGGGAATTCACATGCTCTTCATCCCGGAAAATACCTATTGATCGATAAAGCAAGGCAGAACCCTGAGGGTAACCAGTCTGAACCTGCCAGGGAACATTTCGTTCCGGTTCGTCAAATTCAATTACACTGTTTCGGGCAAAGGCAAGATTCCCATTTATTCCATAAGAGTACTTTGGTTTTTGGTCGTTGTATCCCAGAATAACTTCAAACCCCTTGTTGTCTACAATGCCAAAATTTTCATCGGGTAAGGAGATGCCAGTATAGTTGGGGACTGAAGCGCTCCTTTGAACAAGAATGTTGTTTCTTCTTTCATAAAAAAATTCGGTATCTAAACTCAATCTCCCGTCCAAAAAATTTGACTCAAAACCTGCATTGTATACATTGGCCACCTCCCAAGTGATAAAAGGATTTGGTGTCCCAGTTAGGTTTAGACCAGTGTTATAATTCCTACCAGACCCGAATACGGTGCCTTGGTCAAACTCATAACTTGTGAGGTATTGGAATGGATTTACCAGATCGTTCCCCATCTTACCCCAAGATGCTTTGACTTTGAAAAAATCAATAAACCCTATATTGTCTTTCCAAAAATCTTCATTGGAAGCATTCCAACCAGCAAGCACTCCCGGGAAATTCCCCCAACGGCCACTTTCTTCTGAGAACCTAAGGGAACCGTCCCTGCGGAAACTAAACTGAAATAAATAAGTTTCCTTAAAATTATAACTAAACCTACCAAAATAGTTTACCCGAGCATCTATATCAATCCATCCACCATTATCTTTTTCAGCATTTCCTCCGGCGAATAGGTAGGGTAGCTTATCTGAAACAAAATATCTTCTGAATGCTTCAATTCCCTGACCTGTATATTCAGAATTTTCGTAGGAAATAAAAGTGCTGATATTGTGAACCCCATTAAGGGTTTTGTCATAGTTCAACTTTAAGTTAAAAGTATTTGTAATGGTATTATCAAAGAAATCTCTAAGTCTTGGTTCTGGTGCCTGACCACTGGGAATTCCGGTTAGAAATGCGGATCCATCTTCACTACCGGTATTCCCTGCAGCCAAATACCCTCCCACGTCCAAGTGATAAAGGTTAAAAGGTCTTTCGAACAATTTTCTTTGCTTGAAGTAAATATCATAAGCATAATAACTGGAGAGTGTCAAACCTTCGACTCCGGGAATTTTTAAATTAGCAGAAAGCGTATTATTGCTTCGGTACCGTCTGTCATCATCGTATCCTGGTTCAAATGATGAGATCACAAGGGGTTGGTCTCCGCGTTCTACATCAGGCCCTGGTAAGCCGTTGGGCCAAGTTGCTGTTTCTGTAGGATAACCTCTTATCAAATGTGCAAATACTGTTCCTGAACCTCTGGTGGGGAACATCCTTTTTTCTTGAGAAGCAATAATATTAATACCTACATCTAAATATTCGTTGACTTTTACGTCTACATTTGCCGTTAGATTATACCGATTAAACGAACTAGCAGAGTTGGAATAAATCCCTCCATCGTATTGCGTGCCTAATGCTCCATAGTAATTAATAGATTCACCTCCGCCACTAACAGAGAAATTATGGCTGCGGTTTCTGCTATAATCAGCCAGCCCAGCACCAAACCAATCCGTATTGGGATGTGTCCAGGGTAAATTTCCTGCTTTGTATTTTTCAATATCTTCTAAAGAAAAAGACATGTTCGCTTCGTCCACTCCCCTGTAAGACTGCATTTCTCGGATCATCTGTGCATAGGTGGGGGCGTCTGCCATTTCAGGAACCATGGTAGGTGATAGAAATCCTTCGTAAAATTCATACCTGAAGGTGGCGGGAGTATTCTTTAACCCACCTTTGGTAGTAACAAGGATAACACCATTGGCGGCCCTGGAACCATAAATTGCAGCTGATGCATCTTTAAGTACGGTGATACTTTCAATACTGTTAGCTGGAACCGAATTCAAGTCCCGTCCTGGTATCCCGTCAATAACGATTAAAGGACTGTTATTGCCCAAGGTGGAACTCCCTCTCACCAAAATAGATGCTTGGTCATTGCCCGGTTCACCACTTGTCTGTTGAACAATAGCTCCCGGTAGACGGCCTGCCAAGGCATTAGAGATTGTGGAGACTGGAGCAGCGCTTAATTCTTCCTTACCTATGGTGGTTACAGAGCCGATTACATTGACTTTTTTCTGAGTGCCATATCCTACTACTACTACCTCTTCCAGGCCTTGGATATCTTCATCCATTATAATGTCAATCACAGCCCTACCATTCAAGGGCACTTCCTGAGTAAGATATCCAATGGAGGAAAAAACCAGTATATCACCTTCATTCGGCACATTAAGCGAATAGGTGCCATCAAGGTTCGTGACTGTGCCTATGGCTGTGCCCTTGACTAATATGCTGACACCTGGAATTTGCTCTCCGTTAGATGAGGTGACTGTACCTGAGACATTTATGAATTCTCCATTTGCAAACGAACTGCCAGCCATCAAAAACTGTCCTAAAATGACTATAAAGGAAAAATTGATGATCCTTAAAAGCGATTGGAAAAGTGCTTTTTTCATACTTTGGGTTTTTTGGGTTTATCTTTTATTAAATTTTATTTCTGTTAGAAAGGGTCCAGAAAATTCATAACCCCACCGTTTGGAGAGGTCCCTCTCCAAATACAACCTTCCTGTCTCTATTGATTGGTAAGCCCAAGGCAACAGGTGTCCATTGGTTATTTGATAAACCAATTATTGCCAATATAATTTTAATTTTGAAAAAATAACATAATTTAATGGAATACTTTTATTATTTACACTTAGATATTATTATATATATAATTATATAAGTAACATTTTATTTCAGACGATTTTCTATATATCAGTCCATTTTAAGTGTTTTTTAGTTTGATTTTTGTTATTTAAAAGAGTGGAATTCGGTTATAGTTTGACTCCTACGTTTAAGGGCGTATGACCTTCGTTTATCTGCCAACCGCTTTTCTTTATCCTCCATCATCTAGCTGATCAAGAAGAAGGAACTTTTAAATCAGCTGATTAGGATAACTATTCTATTTAACCCGGATTATGTAATAGAATTCGTGATGAGTGTTGCAATCGCAAGAAAATCAGGCTGTTTGGAGATTTTAGCATAGCACCGCTATGGTGAAATTGAAAACAGCAACGAAGTGGCTGATTTTAAAGCGATTTCAGCACGTAATAGATTGTCTATTGCATATTTCGGGTTTAATGAATTTGGCCTGGTTTTTAATTGACTCATTCTATGATATCTTCAAAAAATATGGGAATTGGGTGAAATTTCGGTTAAATTTATTTTGACAATAAATTAACCTAGGTAAGACAATGTTTCGCAGATTGATTTTTATATTTCTGGTGATCACGGGATTGTCCTGTAAGCCCAATTTACCTGATCCAATAGCTCAGGCAATGGAAGAACTTCCAGAGCAGGTGGATTTTAATATCCATGTTAAACCTATCCTTTCAGACAATTGCTTCTCTTGCCACGGCCCTGATGAAGCTGCCAGAGAAGCGGGCATGAGACTGGACCTTCCTGATGCTGCCTATGCAGCGACCGAGGAAAGTGGGAAAATACCTTTAACCCCAGGAAAATTAAACCAAAGTGAAGTCTTTCACCGGATCATTTCTGAAGATCCAGATTACCTGATGCCCACGCCTGAGTCTCACCTCACTTTAACCAATAGACAAAAGGCAATACTCATAAAATGGATACAATCTGGAGCAAAGTACCAACCCCATTGGGCTTTTATTACCCCTAAGTTACCGGCACCTCCTGAACCTAAAATTAAGGATTGGTCCAATCAACCTATAGACCTGTTTATTGGTCAGAAACTCGTGGAACATGGACTTGAACCAAGTCCATCTGCCTCCAAAGAATTGCTCTTGCGGAGATTAAGCCTGGATGTAACCGGTTTGCCTCCAAGCTTGGAGGAATTGGATGCCTTTTTAGCGGATGATTCGGAAAATGCCTATGAGAAGCAAGTTGACCGTTTGCTAAGCTCACCACATTATGGTGAGCAGATGGCGATGTTTTGGATGGACTTGTCAAGGTTTGCTGATACGCATGGGTACACCGTCGATAGGTTTAGGGACATGTCTCCCTGGAGGGATTGGGTAATAGAGGCTTATAACCAAAACATGCCCTATGACCAGTTTATTATCGAACAATTGGCAGGAGATCAACTTCCCAATCCTACTAAAAAGCAAAAACTGGCCACAGCTTTTAACCGCATACATCCTCAAAATATGGAGGGGGGAATCGTTCAGGAAGAATTCAGGGTGGAATATGTTGCAGACAGGACCAATACCCTCGGCAAGGCATTTATGGCGCTAAGTCTGGAATGTGCCAGGTGCCACGACCATAAATTTGATCCTGTAAGCCAAAAAGAATACTTTCAATTGAGTAGTTTTTTTAATCAGGTAGATGAAGCAGGACAAATTTCCTGGGACAATGCCATGCCTGTTCCCACCATGCTTTGGACAGATGACAAAAAAGATGAACTGCTTAAGCTCTTAAAGAATGACATTAACACAGCAGAAGTAGCGCTGGATAATATCAAAATTGCCGAAGAAGCTGATTTTGAAGCCTGGATAAACAGTGAGTCCTACAAAAACACCCGTTTTTACAAGCCATCGAAATCACTAATGGCTCATTTTGATTTTGATAAGGTGCCCTTGCAGGATAGGATAAATCCTGCTGTAAAGGGCGTTATGGAAAGTACAGGAGAAGCAAGCAAGCAACCCGAATTGGTGGAAGGCTATCAGGGAAAAGCGGCCTCTCTTAATGGAGATGCCTGGTTGAAAATGGGAGGGGTAGGAAGTTTCTCCAAAGACCAGCCTTTTAGTGTAGGCATTTGGGTGAATATTCCTGCAAATCTAGAAAATGGCGTGATCTTCCATACTGGCAACGGCGCTGTCTTGTTCAATAGGAGAGGTTATCATTTGTATTTAAGGGAGAATAGGCTGGAAATGATACTCGCCCATACGGCGCCTTATAATGTCATTAGCAACCTCACCTTGGAAGACATACCGAGAGACGAGTGGGTTCATTTGCTGATGACCTATGACGGCTCTTCCAAAGCCAAAGGAATAAAGACCTATGCCAATGGAGAGTTAATGGACAGCAAAATGTCAAGAGACAATTTGTACAAAGACATATTATTTGCTGGAGACAATCAGCCCGGTATTCAAGTGGGGGCCGTTTGGAGAGGAAGGGGCTTGAAAGGTGCCGCAGTAGATGAGCTTAAACTCTTTGACAAAGAATTATCACCTTTAGAAATTTTGGAATGGCTTAAGCCAGAACTATTGGCCAAGCTGGTGAAAAAGAGTGCCAATGATTTAAGTACTGAAGAACGGAAAGCTTTAGAAGTGTTTTATTGGAACAACCTGTCTCCAAAATACCAAAACCAGCTGAAAAAATTAGAAATCGCCCGGACGGAACATTCTGCTGCTGTGGAGCCGGTACAGGAGGTGATGGTCATGGATGACATGGATCCAAGAAGAGCTACCTATATACTGGAGCGCGGGGAGTATGCCGCACATGGCGAAGAGGTAGATGCCAATACCCCAACCTCTATTCTTCCCATGCCCGAAGATTATCCAAAAAACCGACTTGGCCTTGCGCGTTGGTTGGTAAATGATAAACATCCGCTTACAGCAAGGGTGGCCGTAAACCGTCTTTGGCAGCAGTTTTTTGGCAAAGGGTTGGTAGCAACCTCCTCAGATTTTGGTAACCAGGGTGAAATGCCAAGTCATCCGGAATTGTTGGATTGGCTGGCGGTGACATTTAGAGAATCTGGCTGGGATGTGAAAAAGACACAGAAAATGATCCTTATGTCTGCCACTTACAGACAGTCCTCTCTGGCGGGTAAAGAACTTCAGGAAAAAGATTATGACAATATTTGGTTGGCCAGAGGCCCTTCCGGCAGGATGCCTGGTGAAATGATTCGTGACAACGCCCTTTATGCAAGTAAAATGCTTGGGAAAGCCATAGGAGGCCCGAGTGTTAAACCCTATCAGCCGGATGGTTTGTGGTCGGTTAATGGTGGGCAATATGTGGAAGATACTGGAGAGAATCTTTTCAGAAGGAGTTTGTATACCCTTTGGAAAAGATCTGTACCCAATCCCACGCTGCACATTTTCGATGCTCCAGAAAGATCTGAGGTGACGATCAAAAGACAGGAAACCAATACTCCCCTTCAGGCCCTGGTATTGATGAATGACCCTATTTATGTGGAAATTGCAAAGGTCATGGGCATGCAGATTGCTACCCAGCAAGATACGAGCAAGGCTATTCAAGATGCTTTTCGAAAACTTACAGGAAGGTTTCCAAAAGAAAATGAATTGGCGCTGCTGTTGAAATTAAGAGAGGTAGAACTCAAAAAGTTTCAAGAAGCACCAGAAAAAATGGATGGATGGCTCAATAAAGGTGGCTATCCGATCAAAGAAGCGCCCGACAGGTACCAGTGGGCTGCCAATACAGTTGTAGCAAGTGCTATCCTTAATGCGGATGCTACCATTACCAAAAGATAAATTCACTATGTGCAAGCACCATAAAAATCATCATTTTCAAGCCTACCCAGAGCTTCATGACCTGGAAAAGAAAATAGACCGCAGGCATTTTCTTACCAAAACAGCAATGGGCATGGGTGGACTGGCATTGGCTTCTTTATTCTCTAATGATGGGCTGATGGCGAAAGATATGAATGCTAATCTTGGGACAGCCCTGTCAGGGCTTCCTCACCATGCCCCAAAAGCAAAACGAATCATTTATCTCTTTCAAAGTGGAGGGCCTTCACAGCTTGATCTTTTTGATTACAAACCAGGCTTAAGCGACATGCACGGCAAAGACCTTCCCGAATCCATTAGGGGAGGACAGCGACTTACAGGGATGAGTGCCAATCAAAGTATTTTTCCCGTGGCGCAGTCCAATTTTAAATTCCAGCAATACGGAAAAAGCCGAACCTGGGTGAGTGAATTAATGCCCCATACGGCAGAAGTGGTGGATGAACTATGCTTTATCAAATCCATGATCACGGAGCAAATAAACCATGATCCAGCCATAACCTTTATGCAAACCGGTCACCAGTTGCCCGGAAGACCCTCTATGGGTGCTTGGCTTTCTTACGGACTGGGTTCAGAAAATCAAAACTTACCAGGCTTTGTGGTTCTGGTGTCCAAAAATGCAGTGAGGGATCAACCTCTGTATGCGAGACTTTGGGGCAATGGTTTTCTGCCTTCCCAGCATCAGGGCGTACAATTCAGGTCAGGAAAAGATCCTGTGCTTTTCTTGAGCAACCCGGAGAACTATGACGGACATGATCGAAAAGAAATGCTGGATTACCTCAAGGACTTGAATGGCATCCAATATGATACCTATGGGGATCCCGAGATCAATGCCAGAATTGCCCAATATGAAATGGCCTTTCGCATGCAAACCTCGGTTCCTGAAGTATCGGACATGACCGATGAACCGGATTGGGTTTTTGATTTGTATGGAGAGGAAAGCCGTGATCCAGGCACTTATGCTGCCAATTGTCTTTTGGCCAGGAAGCTGATAGAGAAGGATGTGAAGTTTGTTCAGCTTTACCATCAGGGTTGGGACCAACACGGAAACCTTCCAAGTGGCATAAAAAACCAATGTGCCAAAACGGATCAGGCCACCGCGGCTCTGATTAAGGACCTTAAACAAAGAGGCTTGCTTGAAGACACCTTAGTGGTTTGGGGTGGAGAATTTGGAAGAACGGTTTACAGTCAGGGAACATTAACGGCCGATAACTATGGAAGGGACCATCATCCGCGCTGCTTTACCATGTGGATGGCTGGTGCAGGAGTCAAACCTGGTTTTACCTACGGAGCTACGGATGATTTTGGATACAATGTGACTCAGGACCCAGTGCATGTGCATGATTTTCATGCTAGCTTAATGCATCTATTTGGGGTGGATCACGAAAAACTCATCTTTAAACACCAGGGCAGAAGGTACCGCCTTACTGATGTGGCAGGGAATGTTGTCAATGACCTGTTTACATAATTTTTGGACGAAAAAGAATATAGCTTACGACATACTTTGTCTCGACTTATATGTAGAAACCTAACCTGGGGCCAATATAATGCCCCCTCTTTTCAAAAAACTGATCGTAATAAACTGCCCCCTGAATTCCTATACTCCATTTGTTGTAAAATTCCTTCCTCAAACTAAATTGAGCAGGAAAAGTTATGCCTTGTGTATAATCGTCTATACGAAAAAAACCGCGGTATTCCTGTTTGTCCTCATTGAAATATACAGGTGCATAGTAATTTTCCCGATCCACGAATAGGCCTATTCCAACTCCTCCCTCAAGAAAAATAGAAAATGGTAGTGCTATTTTTCTATTTACCATAAATGAAAAATGATCTGAAGTAAGTGTCCCTTCCAAAGGTAGTGGTATCCCCATTACTGGTGTCCCGGCTTTGGATTCTCGGTAATAATTGTTCCAAGAACGGTTGAGGGAAACTCCCATGGACCAGTGATTATCTACTTGATAAAAAAAGCCGAGGTTTGCATTTAACCCAACACTCGGTAATTCTATGGCCCTTTGATCAGAAATAGTAAAATGACCAAGGTTAAAATGCAGGTCTAAATTTTGGGCCGCTAGTCCCCCCATCGTACAAAATAAAAGTCCTGCGATTGTTAAAAGCTTGCTCATGAATTGATATTAAAAACGGTACCTAATTTCCGGACCTAAATGAAAAGATCCAATTCTGTAAAAAGGAGTTATAAAAAAGCCTGATTTAATGCCTGCATATAGGTTTTTCCCGATATTTTTATTGAAATTTAATTCTAAAGGCATTGCGAAATCCCTGTTGAATTTAGTGATTTTCGTAATTGGGTCGATTTCATCACTGCTGTACTCCAGGTAGTACCCAATACCAGTTCCCACTGCCATCAACCAGCCATTTTTCAATGGAAATTTTTTTTGAAAAGTAAGGTAGAATAGGTTTACTTTCTCCCGGATTTTTAATGAACTTCTATCAGAGGTATGATTGAAGTTTCCAAACATATAGTTAGAAGACAAGGCAAATTTATCATTAAAGTGGTAGTCAAACTTTATCCCGTAAGATGGGCCGAGTGTTCCATCGTTGTAGCTCCCAACACTTGTTGGCGAAAATACACCAGCATAAATACCAACGTCATATTGCTGGGACATACAGACGGAAGCCAGTAAGTTAAAATAAAAAAATAACAGTAGTTTTTTCATAATTTCGGTAAAACTATAAATTTATTATTGGATTTTCAAACCTTCTTAAAAATTTAGGTTACATTCTAGAAATCATACCATTATTAGATCTTCTGGGGAAATAGGTTCCAGATACCACGCCAATGAAGAATTAGCCAATTTTCCGATCCTAAAAAGTGATACTATATAGAATCTGTATAAAAATTATTTATTAAGGTTTCCTGACCTTAAATTGAAATCCCCAAACCTACTGGTTTTCTGGTAACTGCAACACGTTCAAAACAACAAGGGAAATCCTATCACATAAATAGAGTTTAACTTTGAATAGCATTAAATCGTTTCTGTAGATCCTCAAGGTCATTCTTTTCGTCAATTGAACGTTCGGCCAGGTTAAGGATCATTTCAGCATGTTTTTTTATCACCTGCTTGTGTTGCTGGTCCACTGCAAAATCATGGAGTGTGGCCATGGCTTCCATCAAGTGGATAATTACCGGAGGATTAGCCTTCGAATATTGTCGGATGGCATTGAATGACGCGCCGATCATTCCTTCAAAAGTCAATGCATTGGCATAAATTCTCAACCTGTCCTGCTCTCCAACTCGATAGGGTGAAGGAAACTGTACAGTGGTCAGGTAAGCCATGGTATTGCTAAGGTTGTCAATACAGGCGATGGCTGTATAGGGGTCATTTATACCAGGTGACAGGGCTCGGGCGGCGATTTCCACCATTTGGTGGATGGCATGTTCGGCATCCTGTTGGGAGGTACGTGTTCTTCCAGTAAGAAAGTTGTCTTTTAGAGGTTCCAGCACTTCTTCGGACAGGTCTTTATGAGAATAAACCATTCCAATCTGCCTATCTATAAATAAATAGTCTCCAGGCCGAAAATAAAGCTCAAGAAAAAGGTCTTTGCTGGAAATGAATTCCATTAACATTTCAGGATCCACATATTGTAAATAACCCTCTTTATTGCTTTTCAGAGGCTTAGAATAGGTAAATCCGGCCTTTATCTTTTCTAAGTCAAAAGAGGAAGTTGCCGCATCACCTATTTGTTCCGGGAACAGGGTCTTTAAATTCTGAGATAGATTTTTTGAGATTTTGTCAATAATATTGTCTGCCTGTATGCTATTGGCCACATGATGAATAAAAATGATTAGCAATACGATATTGCCTATGGTCATCAGTAAAGCAAAAAACACAGAAATGATTGGCACAAACTCCAGTTGCTCGGTGTCTTTCACTGTGTTGAGCACAATCAAGCAGTAAATGTACAAGGAGACATAAGTCCCTAATACCGTCTGGTTGATTCGGTCATACATGAAATTCTTTATTAACCTGGGGCCAAATTGGCTACTTGCCAGTGTAAGTGCCACAAGTGTAATCGAGAATACCGTTCCTGCCACCCCAATCATGGCTCCAGCTATGGTTGAGAGGATGTCTTTAGCGGCATTAGGACTGCTGGGAAATAAATATTTCCAGCCTCCTTTAGGCTCAAATGCGTGAGTATTGTCCAAATAAACAAGCCAGAATGGTAGGGCTATACCAAGAGCAATAATCAAAACAGGTACAAACCAAAAAGTAGACTTGAGTTTAGACCACCAGAAAAGCAATTTTTTCATACATAACCTTTTGTGTAACTAAATTCAAGTTACCAAATAACGCTTAATTTCCTACCAAAAAGATCTTTCAGGAGAAATGTAGCCTATTTTTGAAAAGCAAGCTGATTTAATGTCGCCCTTAAGAGCGCAAAAATTGGGTCCATTTTTTTTAAAGATAGGGCTATCACCCTGTACTGGAGTACCTTGCCCTTATAAGGCAACAAAAAAAATCAATATTAATTACGCCATAGCATGGGGAAACCCTGGCTTCAATCCTTTCAATAATTGATTTTACCCCTTAATAAAATGGTATTTAAAATTCTGAAACAACCAAGTCCTGTAGGGGAGATATATTAGTAGCCACGGGTGAAGCCCCTGGGATATATTGAAAAAATTCACTCGATTTTGGCGGCATTGTTGCTTTTTTTTCTGCAACAATGCTGACAAAATCAATCTGCTATGATTTTGAATTCTACTGTACCCTTACTTTTTCACCGTAAAGGCGGCCACTATTCCTGAAGTGACAATTCCCATGATTGGAGCACCTAAAATGCTTTGTATCATGTAGCTCTTAAAATTAAAATAATCATTGGCCTCCTGTGGCGTCATTTTTCCATTTGCTACAGCATAGGCGATAACATTTTCAAAATACTGTGGGGTAATGAATGTAAGGGTTATCCACTGAGTCAAAGGGGTAAGGATGGTCACCACCAAGGTAATTAACAAACCTGTTTTGAACCCTTGCCAATAGGTCATTTTGCCATGGTAGTAAACACGGCGTTTTTCCAGCAAGGCAAAAACATAAATGGCGATGGCAGGAATAGCGATCAAATTGGTATAGGTGGCATGATGAGCAATCAAGTCATCATGCAGACCGACCGAACGTTCTATGAACATCCAAACCAACATCATGCAGGCAAAAATTAACCCCCACTTGATCTCAAGACTATATTCTTTCATGGTTTGTTTTATTTCATTGAGTACAATCCAAATGTATTTCCTTCGGTATCCATACAAATGGCGCAAAAGCCATGTTCACCTATTTGGAATTTGGGTTGAAGCACATTGCCTCCAGCTGTTTCCACTCGGCTTTGTTCGTCAGCACAATTTTCACAGGAAAAGTAGATCAGTGTTCCTCCAGTTCCAGGTTTCATTTCAGCAGATTTTACCAAGGCACCTGAGGCATTGATGCCTCCATCTACATAGGGAAAGGCCACCATTCTAAGGTCTTCCATTCCGCCAGGAACTTGCATGTCTTCAAGCATTTTATTCAAAACTTTGGCATAAAATTTCTTTGCCCTATCCATGTCTTCGACATAGATTTCAAACCAGTTTACGGGATTTACATTTGCGCTCATGAGTAGGTTGTTTAGATTTAAATAGAAAAGTAATTAATATAATAAAATTATTTCTTGTCATAGGACAAGAAGTTCAAAATTCTTTAGCTACTTCCTTTCTAATCCTACTCAATGAGGTATCCGTAACGCCTAAATAAGTAGCAATTTGTTTCAATGGAGCCTGTTGGATAATCAGGGGCTGCTCTTTTTGTAGCCTTAGGTACCTTTCCTTGGCAGAATCAGTGATCATGTGTAAGGAGCGCAATTTGTTTTCTAAAAGAGAATTGGACATCCATGTTCTTCCCCATTCTGAAAACCCTGGAATTTTTTCAAACAATGCCTCAAAATCTCTAAAACTGATCTTCCAGCATTCACAATTGGTTACTGCCTCTATATTTTCTTCAGTTGGTACTCTTAAAAACAATGATGCGACTTCAATGACCACATTCCCAGGACTGAAAAAGCTCGTAGTGATGTCTTTTCCAGCACTATTTATCGCAAAAGCTCTGGCCAAGCCTGACTCCATACAATAATAGGCGTTGGACTGTTGCCCCTCCTTAAGTATAGTTTCTCCCTTTTCAAAATAGACACTTTTGTGAGCCTCAATTATTTCCTCACAAGCAGCTGAGTTTAACTGAGGATGCTGATAGATGGATTTTAATATTGAAGATGGATTCATGAAAGCCCAGTTTATTTATACTTTTTCGACAGTAATTATGTGACTTACCAATGCACATAAATTTTGCCAATGCTTTTTCCCGATTCTAAAGCCATATGTGCCTCGGCTAAACGATCAATAGGAAATACTCCTCCTACCTTTGGGGCAATTTTTTTATTGTTGTACAATTGAATAAGTTCATTCAGGCAGGTGCCTATTACGTCTACTTTATGGTCGGCAAAACGCAACATGTTCACTCCTATAAGTGCCTGGGCTTTCATCATCATAAATAGGGGGCTAACGAAACCGGTTTTGAATAAAAAAGAAACATCATTGAGCAAATTGTTCTTTTTACCGCTTCTGGCAGCACCACCGAAACAAAAAAGTTTGCCACCATAGCCTAGCAGCTTTAGGTCTGTTTTAAAACTATTGCCTGCCACGGCATTAAAAATATGGTCTACCGATCGTTTGCCCAAGTTTTTGATAATCCATTTTTTGTAGTCTGTTTGGGTATAGTTTATGGGATAATCTACCTTTAAAGCTTTCAGGTATTCCATTTTTTCATTTGAACTACATAAGCCGATCACTTTCACACCTCTTAGTTGACAGAGCTGAGTCAACGCAGTGCCTACACCACCAGCACAAGCATGTATTAGGGCTATTTCACCTTTGCGCATTTGTTGAAAATAATGGGTCATATAATATGCGGTGCAATATTGGGTGGCCAGCGCGCAGGCTTTTCCACCTAAAATCTCTTCTGAAATTATACCCAAGGCCTGGTAATCAGCGACGGCTTCTGTAGCGTATCCGCCAAATCGTGTAAAGGCCACCACTCGTTTGCCTATTAATGATTCAGGCGCTTCTGCTCCAGTTTTTATCACCTTACCTACTACTTCATAACCCGGCACGAATGGAATCTCTGGGGCTTCCTTATAAAGACCATTTCTTGCCATTACATCAGCGTAATTTAAACCAAAACCCTCCACTTCAATATGCACTTCATTGGCTTTGGGTACTGGTGAAGCAGCTTCCTGAATTTTAAAAGCTTCATCGGCATGCCCATATTTTATTATTGTGGCCTGTTTCATTGAGGATGGTTTATTTTCCAGTATGAATATACAATTTTTATCCAATTTCAGGTGCACTGGTTCTCTGCAAAATATTGACAGAAGCATTGCCTTCTCCATTCAATGCTTTTGTGTTTATAAAACGAAAAAAATATGTCAAAAAGAATTAAATCAGTTGTTAAATAAACAATATTCAATATTTTTAACCTAAATAAAACCACTTTAATATGAAAAATCACTTCAACCGCAGAAAATTTCTTCAATTCACAGGAATGGTGGGGTCTGCTGCCCTCTTGCCTGGAAATGCCTTTTCGAAACCTGCACCGCTATTGGAACAGGATGAAATTGGCCTTTCTAAATGGGAATTGGAAACACCTTCACTTTGTCTGGACCTGGACATTATGGAATCTAACCTTAAAAACGTTCATGAAAACCTCAAAGGAACAGGTATTGGCGTGAGGCCACATACAAAAACGCATAAATGTCCAGCATTGGCAAAATTGCAGATGGATGCCGGAGCCGTTGGTGTTTGTACTGCCAAACTAGCAGAGTCCCAGGTTATGCTTGAGAACGGTATCTCCCAAGTGCTGATGACTGGTGTTAATATCAGCAGCAGCAAAATCAGGAAGGCAATGCAATTGCGAAAAGCCCATTCCGGGTTTATTCAAGCGGTAGACAACAAACAGAATGCCCAAGACCTGCAGGATGCTGCAAAGGAAGCGGGCATTATCGCTGATGTTGTCGTAGATCTGGATGTGATTCGGAGATCAGGAGTACCCACAGGTCTACCCGCTTTAGAATTGGCTCAGCTAATTGACCAGCTACCTAATTTACGGTTTATGGGAATTCTTGCTTACGATGGAGGTGCTCAGCATATTCAAGGTTTTCAAAAAAGAATGGAAAGAACCATTCAAACCTTTGAACCAGTATCAGAAACCTATAAAATGATGGTTCAATCTGGTCTGAACATGGAGATTTTTAGCGGGGCAGGTACCGGCACTTACAATATGATGGCTGATGTACCAGGCTTTACAGATGTGCAGGTAGGAAGCTATTTGTTTATGGATACCCAATACATGGCCATAGGAAGTGAAAGCAATGAAAACCTTTATGATGATTTTGATCCCTCCCTTACTGTCATGGCATCCGTTATTAACACCAATCACCCCAACAGGTTAATTACCGACTCTGGGGCCAAAGCATTGACCATTAACAAGCCTAGCGGCATGGTAATAGGAGAACCTGGTTTTAGCTACAATGCAGGATCTGATGAATACGGAACGGTTACTTATGAGACGGCCAATAAAAGTTACAAGACAGGAGATCTGCTGGAGGTAATTGTGCCCCATTGTGATCCAGCTGTTAATTTATATGACCGAATATATGGTATTCGTAAAGGAAAAGTAGAAAGTATTTTACCAATAATGGCTAGAGGGCAATCCCGCTAGCCATTATTGGTTTTAAAATTATTTGAGCAGAAAATGGCTTGGTTATTACCTATCCCAAATGCTTAACTGGCCAAACTTTGGTTTTGCTCTTCGTCCTCTTTCCCCTTGCTTTGTTCTTCTTTGTCCAAATTGGGTTTGGAGGTCCACATGCCAAGCATCATGGCAAAGGATGTCAATATAATTACTTGAATGATCAATGAATCATTGATAATGGGAATGGCCATGGTCGCAGGAACACTAAGGTACAATAGAATGGTTACCAAACCTCTTGGAGAAATGAACATAAGAGGGAGTAGGTTTATTTTAAATGCCTTTAATAATAAAGCCCTTAAAAGGAATATTCCTGCTGTGATGGAAATGGACCAAATAAGTGTTTCAGTATTGATAAGCTCATTGGTTTCTATCAGGAAGCCAAAAACTAAAAAGAATAGTGTTCGGATCAAGAAGGTGAGTTCCATGGTCAGCTCCTTGAATTTTTTAATCTCTTTTTTGAAACTTTTAGTATGGAGTTTTTTTACAATTACACTTTGCTTGAGTTGGTTTAGGTTACCTATAAAGAGTCCAAAAAGAAGTATGAAAATCAAGGCTGGCAAATGGTAAAGTTCAGATACTGCAAAAATTAGAACGATCATAAGGATAATCGGAGCAAATTTTACAGGATGTTTAATGCGGCTCAGTAGAAAAGCCAGCATAATGGTTGCAAAGAAAGTAACGATTAAAATCATGACGATTTCCCCAAAGAATAGGCCGAGGGTTTTAACATTCATGATCTTTTTTTCAAGCAGGAAGTTAAAAAGTAGGACCCCGAAAATATCAGAAACACTACTCTCGTACGTTACAAATTCACGGTTCTCATTCCGTAAGTTTTGAACAGAGGGGATGGCAATGGCACTACTAATAATGGCAAAGGGGATGGCATTGAGTAAAGCAGATTTAAACTCTATATCTGTAAAATATTGCAATGCATAGGCAAGACTAAAACTAATAACAACTACAGGGATTATGGCAATCAAAATGGTTTTACCTACAAAGGATAATTTTGAGGTGTCAAAATCAAGTTCAAGGGCTCCCTCTAAAACGATCAAAACCAAGCCTATGGTACCCAAAAATGGCAATGCTGTAGTGAGGTCCGGAATGTCTAAATCTAGGAAGCTTGCAGCCTGATTTGCTGCCCACCCCATTGCAAACAATAAAATCACTGGCGGGATTTTTGTTTTAGCAGAGGTGATGTCAAAAAAGTAGGAAAAAAGCATTAAAGCACATAATACAATGATAATGGGTAGGGCCATAGATGGTTGGTTTAAGTTTAGGGGGTTTTCTCCTATTCAATAATTAATCAAAACCCTGCGTTTCCTCATTAATTTAAAGTATGCCAAGCATAAAATTACAATAAAGTATGCCAAGTTAAAAGTTTAGCTTTTATTAAAGCTTAAATTTTTATTATTTTAAGACAGTTAATTGACGAATTTATACCACCTTCTTAAGCAACTTATGAAACTATTTTTCGCATTTTCCCTTTTTGTTTGTGTATTCTTTCAAGATCCGGTTTATGCCCAGAAGTCGTTACCATTGGGTAGTCACCCACCTGCACTTACCTTTGATCATTTTCCCAATAAAGCTTTTGCTTTCGTTTGGAGAAACTGGAACCTGGTAAGTCCTGAGAAAATGGCGGAAACTATTCAATGTAAACCTGCGGATATACTTTATCTGGCCCAACTTATGGGGCTGGAAAATCAGAAGCTTTTACCTGAAAAATTCAAAGAACAAATTTATATTACCCTATTGCGAAGGAATTGGCACTTGCTGCCCTATGATCAGTTGCTTACTTTGTTGAACATGGACAAAGAAAGGTTGGAATTTGCATTGAAGGAAGATGACTTTCTTTTCCATAAGTTTGGCAACCTTAAACCTGCCAGTCCTGTTCTTCGTTTTGTTAGCCCAACTGAAGCCGAGATAAAAAAGGCTGCTGAAATAAAAGCCATTATTGGTCCTATTTTGGATATAAATGATGAGAATCCTTCGGAAGAGCTTTTTCAATTTATCGAAAAGCTTAAAACATACAATGAAGACGAAGTAATAAGTGAAAAGGATTCTTTGAAGGAAGACCAACTCCGTTTTATCTATTCTTATTTTGGCATTTTTGGGGACCCTTTAATGGATGAAGAAAATGATCCCTTTCCCGATGGACTTCTACAAAAACTAGCCCAGAAAGGGGTGAATGGCGTGTGGATGCACGTAGTGCTCAATCAACTTGCACCAGGGGGTGAAGCCTTTCCAGAGTTTGGAGAAGGCAGCGAAATCAGACTTCGAAATCTCCAAAAAATAGCGCAAAGGGCAAAAAAATTCGGTATTGACATCTACTTATACATGAACGAACCCCGGGCACAGCCCGATGTCTTTTTCGAAGAGCGTCCAGATATGGCTGGGGTAAAGAAAGACGGTTTTATGACCATGTGTACAAGCAATGAGCAGGTTAGAGATTGGATGGAACAATCCCTTACCCATGTATTTTCCGAAGTACCCGAATTGGGAGGGGTATTTACCATTACTGCCTCAGAAAACCTTACCAATTGTGCCTCACATGGAGGCAAAGACCAATGCCCCAGATGTAGTGTGCGTCCTTATGAAGACATTATCGCTGAAGTAAATCGGACGATCGCCAATGGGGTTCATGCTGCAAAACCCGAAGCGAATGTAATTGCCTGGGATTGGGGATGGAATGGTCATGGGATGGCAAGAGATGTGATCGACAAATTGCCAGAAGATGTGTGGTTGATGTCTGTCAGTGAATGGGCCAAACCCATAGAGAGAGGCGGGATTCCCAATACAGTAGGAGAATATTCTATTTCTGCAGTAGGACCGGGACCTAGGGCAAAATCTCATTGGAGTGGTGCCAAAAAGAACTTGCTCAAAACAGTGGCTAAAGTTCAGTTTAACAATACCTGGGAATTGTCCGCAGTGCCATGGTTACCAGTAATGGACCTTGTGGCGCAACATGCATCCAATTTGGCGCAAATGGATATTGATGGCTATATGTTAAGCTGGACACTTGGGTCTTACCCTTCCCCAAATCTTGAAATAGCGAAAAAATTCTCTGATGATCCGGGTGCCAGTATTGAAGAAGTACTCAATTCATTGGCTTTGGAAAGGTATGGAAGAGCTGCCGTCCCTTATGTACGTAATGCCTGGACTACATTTAGTACAGCTTTCGAAGAATACCCATATGATATTCGAGTGGTCTATTCTGCGCCACAACAGTATGGCCCATCCAACCTTTTATTTCTGGAACCTACAGGATATCGCTCTACTATGGTAGGTTTTCCTTATGATGATCTCATAGGTTGGTCTGGTCCTTATCCTCCAGAAGTGCTTATTTCTCAATTTGAAAAAGTAGCCACAAAATGGGAAAAAGGCTTAAAATTTCTAGTAGGAGCCATTGAGGTAGCAGAAAACGAATCGTATAAAAAGCTATTGGCAGAAGACCTTAACCTTGCCAAAGCAGCATACCTTCATTTTTTATCGGTGGGCCAACAGGGCCGTTTTATAATGGCCAGAGACATATGGCTTGAAAGTCAAAAAACCGACACGGTCCTTCGGGATCAGGTGAAGGCTATTTTACTGAAAGAAAAGCAAACGGCAATTGATCTACTTGAGGTGGCAAGTAAGGATTCCAGAATAGGTTTTGAAGCCTCCAACCAATATTATTATGTGCCACAGGATTTGCTAGAGAAAGTAATCAACTGTCAATTTTTGATCAATGAACTTGATAAATAGCTTCAATCACAAAAGAAATAGGAACCATGGATTTTAGCCATGGTTCCTGTCCTACCAATTTTTAACCCATTCATTTACTTATTATTGGGCTAAGAAATTAAGCTTTATTTTTTTCTCGCTATTCAATGACAAGATTCTTGTTTCTGGGATACTTGACCTCATATTCCAATTCCAGTAACTTGGTATCCGAAGGTGCCAACTTAAACTCCCACTTAATCTCACCAGTTTTCACGTCATGTTTTCCTCCAGAAAGACTTTGTATCTCTACCTCTATTTCTTCCAAAGTAGAAACAGGCACCTGGTCCAAAACTACCATGGAAATGGGCTGGCTTTTATTGTTTTTAATGGTGGTTTTCCACAATCTGCTTGCCGTCTTTTTATTCCCTAAAAACGATTTTTCTGTGAAATCACCTTCTTTCTCCCTTTCTATTGTGACCATTTTATCTCTACCCAGTGAGATTTCCAGGGTATCAGAAGCATAGCGCACATCCAGCAGGCTTTTACCTACAAAGGTTTGTTCAAAAAACACATTGGCCTCTCCTTCCAAAAGCTGGTATTGCTCCCAGTTCGTAATCCCAGCAATCAGGTAAGCTGTGTTATTGACTTTGGGAACAGCAAAATATTGGTAGAAAGCAGGCAATTCATAGGTTACCATATCCACAGTATAATTTTTACTGTCTGATTGAATGGAATAAGGGGTATTGATTTCAAAATTAATGGCCGTTTGGTTTTCCACCTGAGCCATCGGTAAAGGTTGACTTTGCAATTCCTGTGCATCATCAACGTCAAAATTGACCTCAATTCTTTCAGATTTACCTTTCAAACGTTTACTAATTCCATAACCGATTACCACTATCTCATCTAATGCAACCTGATCTTCTTTCATAACCACATTCATAACTTCAGCTCTAATTGGTCGGGATTGAGAAACATATCCAACGTAAGAATAGGTCAATTGGCTGGCATTGTTTGGCAAGGTGATGCTGTAATTACCGTCAAAATCTGAAACGGTTCCAATAGTGGTTCCTGCAACTACGATGGTTACACCGGGTATACCTACTCCTTCGGCGTCCATTACTTTTCCCGTCACACTTCCCGTCCTTTGGCTATAAATGGGTGGGGCGGTATTGTAATTGAGCAAATAGGGCCGTAGTTCTGGAGCTACACCGGAGACACTTGGCTCTGCTGAGGAAAAAGTAAGTTTTATATTGTCCCAATCTACTTTGGTGTCTTGTCGGACATTCGCTTTGTAGTGCAAGCTAACCGGGCTATTGATGTCTTTGGCACGGATGTCGTAAGAAGGAAACCAGCCAGCATTGTCAACAAGGTAGGACAACTCGAAAGAAAAACTACCGGGCATTTTAGCAGCTACTCTTACCAAGACCTCCCCTGTAGCAAACTCTTTTTCACCAGCCAGAGAATTGATTTGATTCTGAAGGTTATTTTTTTCTTCAAGTAATTTCTTAATCGTACTGTTTCTTTCAATGGTTTGCAGTTTTAAGGCAGTGAGTTGATTGCCATAATATTCAGCAGCCTGTTTGAGGGTGGCCACATTTAGGGTTTCATTTTTACCTCCTATCAGTCGGTTGGTTTGGAGAAAAGTGATCTCCTCTTGGGCAATGGACAAAAAAGTGTTTTCCAATTCGATCTTTTCATTAACCACTTCCAGGTCCCTGTCCAGCTTAAGAAGCTCCTCAGACTTTACCGATTTATCTAGAAAGTTTTGCTGGTGATTAATGCCCAAAACAGTCAACTCACCTCCAGCTTTTAGCTGTATGCTTTTGGGAGCTATAAAAGGGGAAAGGTTGGTAAATTTGACAATGGATTCCCCTTTAGCCAATTGCACTGTTTCCTTTCGTAGCACCTGTGCACCTTTTAGAAAGACGGTGGCTTCCGCCACTTTGGATTTAACTTCTTTTTCAGGTATTTCCTGAGCGAAGGATTGATTAAAAATCAGGAAGAACAAAAGGATGGACAAAGCTTTCATAGATAATGGATTGGATCGTTTTTATACAAAAGGATAAATGTACTTCTTCAAAAAAATGTTTTGTTGCCGATATTTTGCAAACAGAAAACATGTTGTCTTTAGTCTGCTTGCTTTTTACTATACGAGGCTGAAACTATAAAAGTCACAAATCAGGCCAAAAATCTAGAAGGTAAAATATAGGATAATAAAAAAATCCCAACAAGATACTTGAATCGACTCCAATAGGATAAAACACATCGTGATTTTTTAATTAGTAATATAAGAATTCTGGGAATGCTTATTTCTAATATTAGCTTAGTCTGTGCTATAGAAAAATATGAAAAACCCCTTTAACATTAGTACATTTTACTTTTCTTAGCTACTTTGAAGATGTATATGAATTAATATAAAACTCCAATTTGTCGACTAATAGAATTACGATCAAATTACCGCTGCCATCGACCCTTATCATGTGCTTTGGCCTATTCCTCAAAGTGTGATCACGGCCAATACTCTGGGCACGATTAACCAAAACATAGGATATGATGGCGCTGAAAACAATATTCCACCGCTAGAAACAATTGATGACACCATAGAATAAATAAACAATGGGAAAGGAAAAATATTCAATCGGCTTTGTATTCATTATGCTATGCCTTTGTCCGTTTATGGCAAAGGCTCAAGAAGATAAAGCGGTCCGCCAGGAATACTTGAGGGAGTTGGTCCTATTGCAGGAGAAACCTTCCAGTTATGATAGCTTTGTTAGTTTTCATGACCTTACCTGGGAAGATTGGATAAAAAGAACTGGAGAATTACCCCCTAATTACGGGGTAATTCCCTCCATTCCTTTTCTGCCTGATCCTCTGATCATTGGGGAAGGCAAGGAAAATGAGAAGGTTACCACCATGGCTCAATGGGAGGCCCAGCGGGAGTATTTTAAAGAGCAAGTGAAACACATTCTTTCAGGGACTTTCCCTGATCCTCCCACCAATCTGAAAGCTGAGATTTTGTCCGAAAGGACAGAAAATGGTGTCAGCATTCAGATGATTGAACTCAGGTTTGGAGAAGACCACAAGGCCAAATTGACCTTGGAAGTATTTACCCCGCCAGGCAAAGGGCCATTTCCAGTAATTATGACCCAGTGGAACCACAGAGGATGGGCACAGATAGCCGTAAGGAGAGGTTATATGGGGCTGATTTATGCCGGGGCAGACGCGAAAGATGATACCCGGGAATACCTGGAACTTTACCCTGATTATGATTGGTCTACTTTAATGGCCAGAGCCTGGGGTGCTCATAGAGCGGTGGATTATTTGTATACCTTAGATGAGGTGGATAAATCCAAAATAGCCATAACCGGTCACTCCAGAAATGGAAAACAATCCTTGTTTGCCGCCGCTTTTGATGAGCGGATTACAGCTATCATTACAAGTAGTGGAGGGACAGGAGGAGAATTCCCTTACCGGTATACCGACGAAAGACATTCCAATGAATCAATTGATTACCTGGTTTCCAGACGAACACATTGGTTGCATCCGCGCATACGGTTTTATTCAGGAAGAGAGCACAAAATGCCAATCGATCAAAATTCCTTAATGGCGCTGATTGCTCCTAATTCTCTAATGTTTAGCTCTTCCATCCGAGAAGGAGGTGGAGGAGATCCCTGGGCCATTGAGCAGATTTACACCTCACTTACCAAAGTTTATGACTTTTTGGATGCTCCGGAAAAATTGGGCATACGGCTGAGAGATGGGGAGCATGCGGTATCAGAAAGGGATTTAGAGGCCTTTATGGATTGGCTGGACATACAGTTTGGCAGAAAGAATTTTCCTTGGGACAATCACCTGAGTTACAATTATAGCTTTGAAAAATGGAAGAAAGAAAGTGGAGAATCCATTGATCTTAGCAAGTTTCCTATTCAGTCGACCCAAAATATTCCTGCCAATGGATCCCATTTGGAAAAGGCCCAAGAAAAAATAAAACAAGACCTCACCTGGCTGATGGGTGATGAACCTGCAGGTTTACCTGCCAGTGACATTGAGACCCTAAGCCAAAAGGAGGATTATGTCAGCAGTTTTATGCCTCGGCCAAGGGTGAAAAATGGTAAAAAACTTAATATTACGCCCTACAATGCCATGGGCGATTATTTATATGGATCCCTTTATTTCCCCACGGATGAAGCTGGAGAAAGAAAAACAGGGGCCAATGGTAAAATGCCTGTGCTTATATTTTTGCACAAATACACCAATACGGGCTATGATTCGGAGTTAAATGCATTGATTGATGGGCTGTTGGCCAAAGGGATAGCTGTTTTGACTTATGATATGATCGGCTATGGGGCCAGGATAGAAGAGGGCACTTTGTTTTATCAGAGATATCCCCATTGGTCAAAAATTGGCAAATTGGTTACGGATGCCAGAGCGGCGGTGGACGCATTGGAAAGTTTGGACTTTATAGATAAGGACAAGATCTTTGTTGGAGGCTATGCTTTGGGGGGAACAGTAGGCTTGATCACAGCTGCACTGGAACCTAAAATAGCAGGGCTTGCTTTGTCCAGTGCTTTTACCCCTTTGAGAAATGCCTCTGGTGATGTGGAGGGATTAAAAGCTTACTCCCATTTGTATGGGCTAATTCCAAGGTTAGGTTTTTTTGATGGAGAGGAAAACAGGATTCCTGTGGATTTTCCTGAAATGCTCACCAATATTGCCCCAAGACCGCTAATGGTCATTTCTCCAGAATTGGACAGGCATGCTGACCATGAAAATGTCAGTAATACCATGGAAGGTTTAAAGCAGTTGTACCAAAAATTGGGAGTAGGGGATGCGCTGGAATGGCAAAGCCCCCATGCTTTTAACCATTTTACGGAAGCCCAACAGCAAGAGATGATTAAATGGTTGGTGCAGGAAGTGGCAAAATAAATTAATAGCACTTAAGTTTGAGAAAAAGATACAATTCGATCATGACAATTTCAAATAGGTCTGTTTATGCTGGGGAAGGTTACCCTTCCGGAGTCAATTTTAATAGAATGAAGCGGGTGATGCTACATTATCCATTGGTTTTTTTGATGGTGTTTTTGGGTCTGGTATTGGAAAGCAAGGGACAATTCCAAGGCAAAACTTCAGACATAAACTATATAGAACCGAATGAGGAAACCGGAACTTCGCTGGGAACGGTAGTGGGAGATGTTCCATTGGCTTTTACGGATCAAATTTTCCCTTTTGATTTAAATGGGAATCTGGTAGGATCAAGCGATCTCAAAGTACAGCTTACTCAGGTGATTAAAAATTTGGAAGGAGCCTTGGAAGAAGCAGGTACTGATTTAAGTAAGTTGCTGAGGCTAAATGTTTACCTTCAGAAGGAAGAGCATTCCAAACCTGTTCGAGATTTAATCAAGGAATTATTACCTGAAGGAGCTTTCCCGGCCATTACCCTGATAGTTGGTGGCCAACCTCGTGAAAAAGTATTGTTAACCATGGATGCGATTGCTGTTGCGCCCATGACCTCAGTAAGTTCCAGGGGTGTGAATCTTCCGTTTAGCAAAGGGCTTAATGAAAAAGCCAATCGTGCTGCTGTTGCTGTTTTACCGGCAGGTAGGAAGGTATTTATCGCAGGTCAGGCTGAACCTGGTAAAGATCTTTTGGAGGCCAGTGACAAAACCATGCAAAACCTATTTGCTACCTTGGCATATATAGGGGCCAGTGGCAGTGATGTGGTCCAGGTTAAAGCTTTTATCAATCCCATAGAAGATGCAGCAGCAGTAGAAGAAGTAATCGCTGTTTTTTTCAGAGGGCAGCAAGTACCCCCCATTGTCATGGTGGAATGGTTGGTAGAAGAAAACAAGGCTGAAATAGAATTGGTCGCTTCGGCTCCTGAGCATTATAATGACAAAGAAGCCGTCAGTTATTACGCTCCACCGTGGATGATTCAGGCTACCACTTACAGTAGGATAGTAGACATTAAAGCAGGAGGGCTATTGTTTACTTCCGGCTTGTATGCGGAAGAAGGAATAGATGAGGAGGAAAAAGCCAGAAACCTGTTTGACACTTTGTCGCGAATTCTTGAAAAAGCCGGATCCGGTTACGACGACCTGGTAAAAGCAAGTTACTATCCTTCCCATGAAAAAGGCCGTGAAGGCTTGATGAAAGTAAGAACCGAATTTTACAATCCTGAAAGGCCTCCTGTTGCCTCCTTGATAAGGATCCAGGGAACGGGTCGTGAAGGCATTTACTTAAATGTCGATATGGTTGCAGTGGTGCCGGACTGATTTGGTAAAGCTTTTCAAGCCTCGGGTCTTGTGTCTGGGCTGGTCTAAGTTTAGCAGCGCGTAACTTAGACCCAAAATGCAGAAAGTTTTCAACTTTCCTAAGCCAATAGTAAGTAACAAGATTATTTTATTAAATATTAAAGAGCCTGATAAATCAAGGCTCCTACAGGTTACAATCCAGGTCTTTTACCAGGGTTTCGTTTGTTGTGGAAACAGGAAAGTATACGAACAGTGTTTTGGTTATCGTTAAGAACAAAATACAGTGAATGTGGAAACTTTTTGAGTTTTAGAGAACGGATGTTTCTATATACTACTTTAAAAAATGGGTTTGTTTTCAATGTTGCATATGCTTCTTTTAGTGCACTAATAAAATATAAAGGAGCGGTAGTACTATGCAGGGAATAATATTCTATAGCGTCTTCAATTTCCTTTTGGGCACGTGGTGAAACGATGATATTATACGCCATACTTTTTTTGGAGTTTGTCGATGGACTCTTCGGCAGTATGATAGGTGCTTTCATCTTCTTTTAAGCGTTCATCCAATTCTACTTTCATCTCTGTGGTAAGCGCATGATCGCTAGTATCCTCTTCCACAATTATCGTAATAGCCTTTGATTTGAAGGTGGCTTTTATTGCATCCAGTATTTCAGTATTGACTTCTTGTGCTGATGAAAAATGGTAAGTAGTAATCATAACATCTTATTTAAATTTTTTAAATTATACTCAAAAAAGGTCCTAAGTAAGCGCAAATCAAATGATTTTATAGACCTTCTTTTGTCATTTTCATTTCTAATCTAAGTTTAGCAATGCAAAATTTACACCTAAAATACCGAAAGCTTTCAACTTTCCCAAGTTGAGCTAAGTCAGAAAAAACAAGTAAACTTCCATTTAAGCCGCTCAGTCTACCCTAATTAAATTCCAAAATGCTGAAAGTTGAAAACTTTCATAACCCTTGCCTGAGTGTAGATTGCATCTACACTCAAATATTCAACCGGAATGTGATTGGCTATTGAGAATAGGATATTGAATTTTAAGCCTTTTTTATGGGTTAAATATATTAGTTGATTTACTTGAGTTGAAAACTTTCGTCATGATAGGTCGATTTGCCACTATCGCTTAAACTTAGACCATAGGAAACTTTATTAATCATTTATTAACTTAGTGGAATAAATAAACTGGATAAGAATGGATATTCAATCAATAAAAGTCGACTTAATCGATTGGATCACAAAGCTAGAAGATCGAAAAGTACTTGAACAGATCCAGGCTTATAAATATAGGCAAGGTGAAGGGTTAAGTAAGGCTCATAAAGCATTGCTGGATGAGCGGATAGCTTCTTATGAAAAGGATCCCAGCAAAGTGGTGGATTGGAGCGATGTGATGAAGGAGATAGAAAGCAGCCAATGAGCTATAAGGTAAAGCTGCTCAGCGAGGCCAGTTTGGATATCAAAGAAATCATTGAATGGTACAATGAAGAAAAGCAGGGTTTAGGTAGACGCTTTTATAAATCTTTGAAATCAAGGCTAAATTACATCAGTAATTATCCGTTTCACTGTCAGGTTGCATATAGAGATATTAGAAATATATTGGTCGATAAGTTTCCATATCAGATTCATTTTAGGGTAAAAGAATGTGAAAAATCTATTATTGTTATTGCAGTTACCCATACTAGCAGAAATCCTATGGTGTGGAAAAGAAAAAGATAGTTTCGACTAAATGTAGCATTACCTCTGGTCAAAGTTTAGCAGCGCGTAAATTAGAGCAGAAGGAAAAATATATGAAAAAATAGTATATTTGATATGAGGCAGTTTTATGGATATTCAGGCAGAGAAATTACAGTTGATAGAATGGCTCGCGGGACTTAATGATGCCAAAGTACTCAATGAGTTTATTGCTTTGAAGAAAAAAAAGGAAGTGGATTGGTGGGATCTGATTAGTGCTGAAGAGCGGGAAGAGATTCAAATAGGTCTTTCTCAAGCAGATAAAGGTGAGGTTACCCCCCACAAGGAAGTAATGGCGAATTATAAGAAATGGCTTTAGAAATCGTATGGACTAATCGTGCCCAAACAGGTTTTGCGAGAATTATTGAGTACTTGTAAACTCAACTTTCATAACCTTTGCCTGAGTGTAGATTGCATCTACGCTCGAGTATCCAACCGAAAGGTAATTTGGTATTGAGAATAGGATATTAAATTTTTAACCTATTTTTATTGGTTAAATGTATTAAGTGATTTAATAAATTATTCAACTCCCCCGTCTGGTCTAAGTTTAGCGAAGCGTAACTTTAGACCTAAAATGCTGAAAGTTTTCAACTTTCATAACTCAACCTCAGGTGGCAAAAATAATAGGTATAACTCCCTTCCCTCCTGCATAGTCTATGGCACTGCTGTATTGGTAATGTTCAGGTAATACTACTAGTCCAGCTTCTACAGGATTTTGATGAAGGTAATTCAATCGTTGTTTCAACATTTTTGCATTAGAAAGCTCTATGGGGTGATTACTTTGTTGCCAGAATTGAAATTTTTCGTTGTTGGCGTTTCTTTTCCCTGACCTTCCAAACATCCAAAGCATCCATTCTTTCCTGCTTTCTTTTGGGTTTTCGGCAATCGCTTTTAACAAAGCTTTGGAGGTATGCCGTTTCAAGTCCCTCATAATGTCTGAAAGTATATTGTTTTCAGAACTAATGATAAGGTGCACATGGCTAGGCATTATACACCAAGCATATAATTCTAACCCTTTGTTTTTGCTACAATACACCAGAGAATCAACGATAATTTCAAAGTATAATTTTCTCGTAAATACATCTATCCAGTTTACCGTAGCAAAACTTACAAAATAAAGTTCACGAGAATCATGGAAAACAAATTTTCTGCCCATAAAACTACCATGTCTAAATTTTTGAAAATAACTTTAACAATGAGGTTTCAAACGATTATAATTTAGTGAAAATCTAGCTGTTTGGACCCACTCAAGTTGAAAACTTTAGACATGATGGGACGAAGTTACCACTATCGCTCAAACTTCGACCAGTGGTTAAATGTATTAAGTGATTTAATAAATTATTCAACTCTCCTAACCGTAACCAGGTGTTGTAAACGCTCACCTTTACCAAATTATTAAAACTTTTACTAGGCCGAAACCGATTGCTCTATTCAACATCCACAGTTAACCGCACAAAGCCCATTTCATCTTGCAAATTAATATACAACCAGATCTTTCCGTCCTTGACAAAATGGTAGCCAGGTGGTGTATTTAGCGCTTCAACAAGTGACGCTGCAATCACATTAAAATCAGGGTCAAAAACAGTCAGGTACACGTCTGATTCAGTATCCTCATAATTTTCTACATCCTTTCCTATTTTGATAATTTTATGGGAAAACCGGTAAAATAGCTGCTTCTCTTCATCCCAAAGGGGAGCCATAAAATTAATCTCCTTACGCATGTCTAAGGATGTCTGCTTAAACGCATCTTCGTTTTCAAAATCTTGATTGTATTTTCCTGTTTTTTTATCAGCAGTCAATTTACTCTGGTAATCGATCTGCAACAGGCTGTCATTATCATAAAGTAAAATACTGTTTGAAATTTCATTGCTGATAATGTAACTTTTTTGGTGCTTACTTATCGTTACAGTTGGAAAGGACATTTGGATTCTGGAAGGACTGCTTAATTTAAATCTAAAATTTTCTAATGCTTCAAAAGGTAAAGGTACTTTAGTAAGGGATTGGGTATCTGTATTCAAAATCCCCAAGGCATATGTTTTCTCACTATTATCTCGAATCAAGCCTATCATGGTGTGCAGGTCAACCATTTGGTTACTTAAAAATTGAAAATTTTCACTTTCTCCCATCTTGTCTCCGGCAAACGGTATACCGTAAAAGGCAAATTCACTCCTCTTGCTTCCTTCTAAATCGAATAGCCTTACATTCATATAGCCCATAAAAGCAATGGCATTGGAGGAAACGAGGTTTAATCCAAAAACCATCTCGCCTACGCCATTGGGTCCTTCCTTTTCAAATGGAAGTTTTTCTGCCAGTATCCCCTTGTTCAAATCAATCTTTTCGAGGGTATAATCATTTGGGTTAAAATTATACAAGTATTGTTTTTTCTCATCAAGTGAAGCTACCCGTAGCCCGGCATTTAAGTAAAGAAATTCATCTACCGGATCGATTAGTAGGGTATCAAGCGTAAAATGCATCTCCAAAGGAACATTCACTTTGCCCTCGTTTTTTTCTCCGCAATAAACTAATAAACCACATAGAACAATGATGAATGATTTTTTCATAGATAAAGGTATATTTTATTAGGTAGGAGTTTTTATGATTTTCTAAATTCGATTATTGATTACAAATCAAAACTAAGGCGGACAAACGCCATCTCGTCCTCCATATTCTCAAAAATCCAAATTTTGCCGTCTTTGGCGAAATGGTGAGCAGGTGCTTTGTCCAAGACAGGCACCCTAGACTCCCGCAACATATTAAAATTACCATCATATATAGTAAGATAGACTTTAGCTCCAGATGGATTAGGTAAGAGTTGACCAGGAGGAGGGCTTGCATCTTGACTGTATTCCAATTCGTATGAAAATCTCAAATACACCTGACGGCTCTCGTCCCAGACGGGACTGTTGTAAGAAATTTCAGCCAAACTTTCCCTGAGAAGCTCTTGAAACAAGATTCTGTCGTTTATTTTTTCGGGAAAAACGGTCTCTTTTTCACGGGGAATCCAACCGTTTTCAAAAGTCTTTTCGCGAAAATCCTTCTCTCCGGGTTCCTTAATATAAAGGTCTGAACTTCCAAACAAGCCCAGCAATACCTTGCCATTGATCACTTTCAGGTATTCCCCGCCTCCTACAAACAAAGAAGTCGTCCCATCGTCAAAATCCGTTTGGTATTGAATTGATTTTTTTAATAAGGGATTTTTCACTATTCGGAAGGCTTTTTCATCGATATCCCAAAACATTACGGCTGGTTCCCGATTTCCAGGAGTTATATATATACCAGCATAAGTAGAAGTGGTACCAGGCAAACGCTCAGGAAATAGCACGTTCCCTTCTTCCTTGCTTGAAACAAATGCTGGGATTTCCCGCGGTCCTACGGCAGATATATTTTTTCCACTGCGGTCAAACAAGGCATGCTTTCTATAGCCCGACATCAAAAACCTGTTCTCTTCAACAAGTTTTATTCCAAGCATATATTCTCCTAAACCATTCGGCCCTTCTTCTTCGAAAGGAAATATGGAAGCAAGCGCCAACTTATCCAAATCGATCTGCTCGATAGAAATGGTTTGCCGGTTTAGGTTATACAGATATCGTTTTTTATCATCAAGTACAGCCGAACGCAGTTCATTGTTCAAAAACAGAATTTCTCCTTTGGAATCGATTTTTACAGTATCAAGTGTAAAATTTAAATCCGTATCTATCGCTTTTTCACCGGAAGAATCGGCAGATCCACAAGCCCACAAAAAGAAAAAAAGCAAAGCGTAAAAGAATTGTTTCATGGGGTTTTATAGATTGAGAGAGAAAAATAAAGAAAAAATGAGCGGGTTAAAAGCTAATTCTGCTTAAAAACCCCAGTCTAGTCTAAGTTAATTGTGCATAATTTACACCTAAAATACCCAAAGCTTTCAACTTTCCCAACTCGAGCTAAATCAGAAAAAACAAGTAAACTTTCATTTAAGCCGCTCAGTCTATCCCTGTTGAAGACCATAACTTCTCGTTAATGATTTATCCGAATTTGCAATTCGGTTTTGAGAATAGGAAAAAGATCTCGAATTTTAAACCTATACCAATTGGATAAGGATAATGGAGCAATTACTTAAGTTGAAAACTTTCCTAATGATAGATTGAAGTAATCACTATCCCTCAATTGATGGTATTTCTATTCTAAAGTTTACTTATGCGACTTTCAAAGATTTTTTTGAGTGTATTTTATCTATTGCTGCTAAGTTTTCATTCAAACCTATTGGCACAGGAGAGACCTCCAAATATTGTTTATATCCTGATAGATGATTTGGGTTGGAAAGACCTGGGCTGCTATGGGAGTGAATTCTATGAAACGCCAAATATTGACAAGTTAAGGGACCAAGGGATGAAGTTTACAGCTGCCTATTCAGCAAGCCCTGTTTGTTCTCCTTCTCGGGCAAGTATATTGACGGGGAAAAATCCTGCGAATATCGGTTTTACGGGTCATATAACTGCCATTGGTAAGCACAGGTATCCGGAGGAAGGAAGGATTATTCCACCGGATGATTATATGCACGTTTCGCTTGAAGAAAAAATGATTCCTGAAATTTTGCTTCAGTCAGGCTATACCTCGGCAAGCATAGGTAAATGGCATGTTGGGGAAGAAGAAAAGTACTTTCCTACACATCAGGGATTTGCTATTAACATCGCGGGATATGAACATGGAAGTCCTCCGACCTATTGGGGACCATTTGAATCGGAAAAAAGCTGGAACCCAGTGATAAAAAATCTGGACAATAGAGAAGAAGGGCAATATTTAACCAACAGACTAACCGATGAGGCCATCAATTTTATTGGGGAGAATAAGGAGAGGCCCTTCTTTTTGTACCTGTCCCAATATGCCGTGCACACTCCTTTAGAGGCGCCTGATTCCTTGGTGAAAAAATATGAATTGAAGTTAGAAGGGCAAAAGGAGCAAAAGAATGCGATTTATGCAGCCATGATAGAGAATGTCGACTGGAATGTTGGAAGGTTATTGAAGTCCTTGGATTCTCTTGATCTGGAAGGTAATACCATTGTTATTTTGGGAAGTGACAATGGAGGTGAAGGTAGGGTGACCAACAATGCCCCACTTAGAGCCGGCAAGGGTTATATTTATGAAGGGGGAATCAGGGTTCCATTAATGATCAAATGGCCAGGGAAAGTCAAGCCAAACAGTACAAGTGAGGTGCCAGTAATCACGGATGATATGCTTCCGACGATTGTTGAAATGGCAGGATTAAGCATTGACAATCAGGACATAGATGTTGTTTCTTTGCTTCCTTTATTGACCGGTGAAGGTGGATGGGATCGTGACATGCTCTGTTGGTATTATCCACATTACAGTCCACAAGCCAAAATGCCCGGGTATGCCATACGCATAGGAGATTATAAATTGGTAGAATACTATGATCCGCCATCCATAGAGTTGTTTGATCTTTCTAAAGATATAGGCGAAACCAATGATTTGAGTGGAGTGGATGTTCAGAAAGTGGAGGAAATGAAAACATCTTTTAAAGAATGGTTGATGGATTTTAATCCTATCCTACATACCGAAAACCCCAATTACAATCCTGATAATAAATCAAATTAAAATAGCAATTTTCAAGTACCGTCTGGTCTAAGTTTAGCGAAGCCTAACTTAGACCCAAAATGCTGAAAGTTTTCAACTTTCATACTTTCCCAAGATTAAAATAAACGTTAAGAGTTTCGCACAGAATTGCGGAGCCACAGAAAGGATTTTCAAAACCTTAGCGTCTTTGCGAGGATCATGAATAAAGTAAACGTTGAAAGCTGCACGCAGAGTCGCGGAGTCGCAAAGAAGTATTTTAAAGATCTTAGTGTCTTAGCGCCTTCTTGAGAGCCTACTCTAGGCTGGTCACCCAAAATGCTGAAAGTTTTCAACTTTCAAAACCGCACGAGGAGTAGATTGCATCTACTCCTTCCTATCAAACGAAATCTACAATTCCTTTTAAGTCTGAATTATAAATATTCTAAGGCCAAGTTTAATGTGCTTTCCCAATTCTACTCTAGGTACCTACCGCTAACACTTAAACTTCGTCTAAAAGGTATTCAAAAGCGATTTTATAAAAGAGAAAATTCGTTAACTT
This sequence comes from Cyclobacterium sp. 10D3-21, assembly GCF_055809755.1. Taxonomy (NCBI): domain Bacteria; kingdom Pseudomonadati; phylum Bacteroidota; class Cytophagia; order Cytophagales; family Cyclobacteriaceae; genus Cyclobacterium; species Cyclobacterium sp. 10D3-21. The sequence continues at coordinate 7,115,131 of NZ_CM147924.1, read as the reverse complement.
TATAACAATAAACTTCATTAGTATGGACCTAGCTGTTAAAAATATTGAATTGATTAATTGGTTGACCACTCAAGATGAAACCATGATCAAAAAAGTTGATGCATTGCGTAGATCTTCAATGGAATCAGCCTACCTAACAAGAATGGGTGAGAATCTGGAATCCAAATTAACCCGATCGAAGGCCGACAGAAAGAGTGGTAAGACTCACAGCCAAGAGGATGTTGAAAATTTTTTTAAAAGTAAGTGGGACCGGTGAAGAAATTACAGGTGATTTGGACCGATGAGTCGTTGAATGATTTAGAAATCATTTATGACTTCCTTGCGGAAAAATCCCGAAAAGCTGCAAAAAACGTTGTCCAGTCTATCTTAACCAAAACCAGACAATTAGAAACTTTTCCCGAATCAGGATCACCTCATGAGGCCAATATATCGATAGTGGGTTCATAGCGCTTCCTAGTCCAAGGAAATTATAAGATTATCTATAGTATCAAAGGAGACGCTCTGTATGTAGAAGCCGTAGTGGATACCAGACAGGATCCCGCTAGTTTAAGGGTTTAACTATCCCTTTATTGGTCTAAATTTTCTGCCCTATATAGGGCTATTCCCCTAAGATCCTCACCAAAAACTTTTTAAGACCTTGAACTACATGCTTATGACGAAGTTTATGATTTCCTTCTCCAGGTCTAAATCCCTATAAGTTTTATGGTGATGAAAGGTAGATTGTATTTACTATTATTATTGATTTGGACTATTGGTTGTTCAAAAGATGGAGATTCAAAGCATGTAAGCGGAGAGGAAGAACTCTTCGATGAGTTTTATCTAAGTTTTTTTAATGATAGAGTTTTTCAAATGTCTAGAATTAATTTTCCTTTGAGGGGAGGTAGTACAGAGTATGTTTTTGATGAGAGTATTCATCCGGATATTGAAAATGACAAATTCATGGTTTCTGATGGAAAATTCTATTGGCAAGAAAAGGGCTGGGTTCACCTGAATGAAATGGATAAATCAAATCTTAACTACAGCCTGGAATTTACCAATAAAACCAATAAAGTAGATTTAATTATTAAATCTAAAATAGATGACTTCATAATTGTTATGGAGTTTGAATTAATTAAAAAGCAGTGGTATTTGGTTTATTATAGTTCAGACTGGTATTAGAATATGGAATCTGGTCTAAGTTTAGCGAAGCGTACCTTAGACCCAAAATGACGAAAGTTTTCAACTTTCCAAAACCTAGCCTCAGGTGGCAAAAATTATAGGTATAACTCCCTTCCCTCCTGCATAGTCTATAGCACCGCTGTATTGATAATGTTCAGGTAATACTACTAGTCCGGCTTCTACAGGATTTTGATGAAGGTAATCCAATCGTTGTTTCAGCATTTTTGCGTTAGAAAGCGCTATAGGGTGGTTATTTTGTTGCCAGAATTGAAATTTTAAGTTGTTGGCGTTTCTTTTGCTGGCCCTTCCAAACATCCAAAGCATCCATTCTTTCCTGCTTTCTTTAGGGTTTTCGGCAATCGCTTTTAACAAAGCTTTGGAGGTATGCCGTTTCAAGTCCCTCATAATGTCTGAAAGTATATTGTTTTCAGAACTAATGATAGGGTGCACATGGCTAGGCATTATACACCAAGCATATAATTCCAGTCCTTTGTTTTTGCTACAATACACCAGAGAATCAACGATAATTTCAAAGTATAATTTTCTCGTAAATACATCTATCCAGTTTACCGTAGCAAAACTTGTAAAATAAAGTTCAAGAGAATCATGGAAAACATATTTTCTACCCATAAAACTAACATGTCTAGATTTTTGAAAAAAACTTCAGCAATGAGGTTTTAAACTATTATAATTTAATTAAAATCCAGCTGTTTGGATCCACTAAAGTTGAAAACTTTAGACATGATGGGACGAAGTTACCGCTATCGCTCAAACTTCGACCAGTGGAAGGAAAAGATGAAATTGATTAAATCTATATTCCTTTAAAATCGTTATATTTAGAATGTACTTTAAAACCGAATAGGATGGAGACAATCGCCACCAGAAAATTTGCGCTTATAGAAAAGGTGATGAGCTTGAGTGAAGAAGAACTTACAGAGCTGGAAACTTTAATGGTTAAGCTTTCAGAAGAACCTGTGAATGTTGAGCAATACAATCGCCAGATTGAGGCTGCTGAAGGTGAAGTGGACAGGGGAGATTTTTATAGCCAGGCTGATGTAGAAAGAATGTCGAAAAAGTGGTAAGCATAAACCCTCTAGGCTGGTCTAAGTTTAGCAAAGCGTAACTTTAGACCCAAAATGACGAAAGTTTTCAACCTTCATTACGCATACTCAGGTAATAAAAGTCGAAAATGTTTCCTACCCTCTGAGTGTCCAACTTTCAGCATCTTTTGAAGTGTGGAATACAGCAACAATTAGGACATGTTTTTTGGTTTCATTGACACGGAAGTGAATGCCGTATGGGAATTTTTCCAATAAGAAAATACGAGTGTTGCCGTACCTGATTTGAGTTTTAAGTGGATTGCCTTAAATGCTTTCAACAGCTTTGGAGACATGCTGACCAAACAAACTGCCTAAGTTAGTTTTTTGCTCTTCATACCAAAGGAATGCTTCTCTGATATCATTTTCGGCCACCTCAGCAATCGAAATGGAATAGGCCATATTACTTTTTGAAGATCTCTTCTTTAGCCTCTTTCCAACTTCGGGTTTTCATCTCTCCATCATCGATCATTTGCAATCGTCTGTTGACTTCATCCTGTTGCCATTGGGGAATTACCCCTTCTTTATTGATGGTTACATAATCTAAGGTCTTAATGTAGCTCAGGAAAGCATCAAATCTGTTGTCCTCTATATCAAGTGTGATTTTCATAAGCTCATTAATTAAAATAATTGCCTTTTATTCAATAGGAAATACCATTACAGAAAATCTCAGTAATTCTTTAATCCTAATATAGAAGAAATTTTTTGGCCTTCAAAACCGTCTGCTCTAAGTTTAGCACCTTCTGGTCTAAGTTTAGCGAAGCGTAACTTTAGACCTAAAATGACAAAAGTTTTCAACTTTCATAACCGCACTAGGAGTAGATTGCATCTACTCATTCCTATCAAACGAAATCTGCAATTCCTTTTAAGGCTGAATTATAAATAACCTAAGGGCTAGTTTAATGTACTTACCCATTAAATACGGAAAGAACTTACCCAATACTACTCAGGCCTTACCGGCTGGGTCCAGGCCAGTTGGTTTTTCATGTTTTCAACAGGATTGTGCTGTGGTTCGGAAGAGGTGATTTTGCACCGTACAAATAGTAGGTCTTCACTTACTTCAAAAGATCCGGCAATGCCTTCAACGGTCTTTAATACCTTGGTATCCTTTTCGCCTTCTTTGCAGCCAATAAACTCCAAAGTGTAATTTACCCCTTCTTTGGGAAGGGCCGCAACCTTCAAAACATTGTTTGCATAGCTAAGCTTTTCCAATTCCACACCTGTGGATGCATAAAAATCCCCTCTTTCCATCGCTTCTACCAAAGTGCCAGCTTCCAATGAATCCGCCTCAACGACTACCCAACCTCTACCGGCATTGCTAAATTTTGCGCCTTGTTTGTGGTAATTGTGACTGTCATCAGTTGCCAGGCCAAAAATCAAAGGTTGGCCTTTTTCCAAGTAGGCGATATTGATAAAATCCCACATGGCTTCATAACCCATTCTGGCGGAATCACCTAAATTATGAACCGCAGGATGGCCATTATATACCTCAAAAAAACGTTCTCCTTTTAACCGAATCATGTCTTCAAGGGTGATGGCCCAAATGAAATTGGGATGATTGATATGCACCATCATTGGTTTGCCAGAAGCCTTTCTTTGCTCCAAAACCGCATTGATATTGTTCTGTAGCACTTCAACTACACTGCCTCCCTCCATTGGAACAATAAGTCTTTCCAGATTGGTAAGGTTGAGGTGTAAAGGTTTTCCTTCAAAGCCTGCTGTGATTTCCTGAGCAGGAATCATGAGGAATTTTTCTTTTTCATTGTATAGGGGAGCATATTCTTTAAAAGTCTTCAATTTCACTTTTAGCTCTTCATCCTCCTGCATATATTCCACCCATTCCTCACCGTATTCTGAAAGGTAGGCCTGGAAAGCATTTCTATATAGACTGTCAGCTTTAATAGATCTCCATTTTTCACCTTCCTGGAAAATATTGTGATCAGACAAAGCCACAAATTGATAGCCTTGATCCTTGTACCATTTCATGATTACTTCAGGAAACTCATCTCCATCACTCCAATAGGAATGGGTATGCAGATTGCCTTTGTACCAGTTTTTACCCGATTCTTCCTGGCTTGTTTTTTGCGTACAGGACAATACAAAAAATAAATTTAAACAGGTAATTATTACCGGTATCGAATAGGCTTTCATTGATTTGGTGGATTAAGTTGTTCTTGTTAAGCTTGAGCAATATATTCAATGCATAACTAAAATCAAACTGGCAGGAAAGCTAATTTCCAGACCTATAGGAGGGATAAAAGCAATTTGATATATTTAACCTTTCAAACCGGCATAAATTTTCATATGGCTAACCAGACAAAATTGATTAATTACCTGAACCAGATACTTAAAAACACTTATGATGGCATAAAAAGTTATAAGGATGCTGCTAGAAATGTGGAAACAGGTGCAATAAAAGAATTTTTTATAGAACGCGCCAAAGATAAATTGGTTTTGATTGATGCGCTTAAGGAAGAGATTTACCTGTTGGAAGGAATCCCTGTTGAGGAGGGGAGTTTAATGAATTTGTTTTCGAGATCGTGGAATAACTTTAAAACCTCTCTTGATCATGACAATGCCAAAGAAATAGCGAAATATTGTCTGGAAGAAGAAAAAAAGCGAATGGAGGAATTCGGCGTTTTGTTGAGAAATCCTGAACTCGTTTCGGAAGCGTTTTTCGAGGTCTTGGATGATCAGAACGAAAAAAACCTTGCTGCCATAAAAGCGTTAGTAGAACAGATTAAATCCTAAGTATTTGGCCTATAAATTTCAATGTATTCGACACAAATTATTTAGGCTACTAATTTGAAAAATAGGACCAAACTTTTAAAAGCATAAATAGCAATTTTACTATAACTATAAACCTATGAAAAAGCATTTAATTTGGCTAGTTGGGCTGTGTTTTATTCAAACTTTAGCTTTTAGCCAGACCAAAATTGATTTTAGGGAATTCACGTTGGACAATGGTTTGAAGGTGATCATGCACAAAGACAGCAAGACGCCAATAGTCGTTACCTCAGTGATGTACCATGTAGGGTCCAAAAATGAGGACCCAGAGCGTACCGGATTTGCTCATTTCTTCGAACACCTTCTTTTTGAAGGTTCAGAAAACATCGAAAGGGGTGAATATACAGATATCGTAGAAGGCAACGGTGGGGCATTAAATGCTTTTACGAGCAATGACATCACGTATTATTATGAGCTAATGCCTTCAAATTATCTGGAATTGTCGCTTTATCTGGAAAGCGAGCGCATGCTGCATGCTAAAATTGATGAAATAGGCCTGGAAACACAGCGAGAAGTGGTCAAAGAGGAGAAACGTCAGCGTTATGACAATCAGCCTTATGGAACCATTCTTCCTGAAACTTTGGTAAGGGCTTATAGTAAACACCCCTATCGTTGGGCGCCAATCGGATCCCTAGACCATCTGAATGCGGCAAGTTTGGATGAATTCATGCAGTTTTATAAAGATTTCTACGTTCCTAACAATGCCATACTTACCATCGCTGGTGATATCGATTATTCTCAGACCGAAGAGTGGGTAAGGGAATATTTCACGGAAATCCCTAAAGGAAAGAAGGCCATCTATAGACCGGATATCGTAGAGCCAAAAAAGGAAACAGAGATCAGGGACATTATCTATGACAATATCCAAATACCTGCCATCATTCAGGCTTACAATCTTCCACCTAAAAATCATCCGGATGCTTATGCGATGGAAATGCTCTCCACCTATCTTACAGGAGGCAAATCTTCGCTAATGACCAAAGAGCTTGTAGACAAACAACAAAAAGCTTTGTTGGTCGCTGCCATTCCACTTGATCTGGAAGATGGAGGCATTTTTATAATGTATGGCATTGCCAATATGGGCGTTGCTCCAGAAGATCTGGAAAAGGAAATTGATGTCCTAATCACGCAAGTGCAAGAGGAAGGTATTTCGGATCAGGACTTTCAAAAATTGCAAAATATCATTGAAAATAACCTGGTAAGTAAAAATTCATCCATTGAAGGAATTGCCCAAAATCTTGCTGAAGCCAGTTTGTTTTATGGGGATACGGAGTATATCAATAGAGAACTGGAAGTGTACCGCAAAGTAAGTAAGGAAGACATACAGCGGGTGGCCAGGAAGTACCTGACCCTCGATGGCAGAGTGGTATTGTATTACCTTCCTAAACCACAGGAATCGGCTCAAAACCAATAAAAACCCTAACTGCTAAAAATATGAAGACCTTATATATATATCTTTTTGCCGTACTTATTTCCTTCGGAGCACAAGCACAAGTAGACAGAACTGTTTTACCTCCTCCTGGACCAGCACCTAAAATTGAATTTACCGACCCTGCCACATTTACTTTGGACAATGGTCTGAAAGTTTTTGTCGTACCAAATGATAAACTGCCCAGGGTAGCATTTTACTTGATCTTAGACAGGGATCCGCTTTTTGAAGGGGACAATGCAGGATTGACAGGTTTCGTTGGGGACATGATGATGGCAGGAACTTCCTCCAGAACAAAAGAGGCCTTGGATGAGGAAATTGACTTTATTGGTGCTTCCCTGGGAGCAGGTGCTACTTCTCTTTCTGGATCATCGCTCAAAAAACATCAGGGCAAAGTACTAGAGTTAATGACTGATGTATTGTACAACCCGGTTTTTCCACAGGAGGAGCTTGACAAACTCAAAAAGCAAACCCTTACTTCTCTGGCTTCTTCGAAAGACGATCCGGATTATTTGGCAGGCGTTATTTCCAATATTTTGGTATATGGTAGAGAGCACCCTTATGGGGAAACCATGACCGAGGAAACGGTAGAAAATGTAAGTCTGGATGACGTAAAAGAATATTACCAAACCTATTATAAACCAAACATCGCCTACCTCGCAATCGTTGGCGACATTGATGCCAAGGAGGCAAAAACATTGGTGGACAAGTATTTCGCGTCTTGGGAAAAAGGAGAAGTTCCGACATTTGAGTACCAGCAACCTGAATTGCCTTCTGAAAACAAGGTGGCCCTTCTGGATCGTTCTTCTGCTGTGCAGTCGGTAATCAACATTGCTTTTCCTGTAGAAATGCACCTCACGAACCCGGATTATATGGCCACGAGGGTAATGAATTTTATTTTGGGAGAAGGATTTAATTCCAGGCTCAATGGCAACTTGCGTGAAACCAAAGGATATACTTATGGGGCAAGATCAAGTTTTGGATCCGATAAATTGATAGCCAGGTTCTCTGCCGGCACCTCTGTAAGAAATGAGGTCACGGATTCATCTGTCTATGAAATGATTTATGAAATCAGAAATTTGAAAGAGAAAGGCATTACAGAAGAGGAACTTAAAATGGCCAAAGCCAATCTCAGTGGTAGGTTTGGAAGGTCTCTTGAAAACCCAAACACCATCGCTACTTTTGCCATAAATATTGACAGGTACAATTTGCCCGATGATTTTTATAGTACTTACCTACAGCGATTGGATGAGTTGACTGTTGAGGAAATAAATAATGTAGCAGCCAAATACCTCAAACCAGACAATATGTACATCACGGTGGTGGGGAATGGCTCGGCTATAAAAGAAGGCTTGTCTCAGTTTGGAAAGATCAGGATGTACAATTACAAAGGGGAAGAGGTTCAGGAAATTGAATTGTCTGATGATAATAAAACAGCCATAGACGTGATTGGCGATTACCTCACAGCAGTGGGGGGTGTGGATGCTGTTGAAAATATCAAAACTGCCAAACTTCAAATGTCAGCTGAAGTTCAGGGCAACACAGTGGAAATTTTTGCTGATTATGATATGGAAAACCAACGCACAGTACAAAAGGTAAATGTAATGGGCAACGAAGCTTCCAAAACAATTGTAAAGGAAGGCAAAGCCACTGTCAGTGCCATGGGGCAATCTCAAGTCCTGACAGACGAACAATTTGAGGATTTTAAAATGACCTCCTTATGGTTCATACCTGAGTTATACTATGAAACCATGGGCTACACCCTTACTTTAGATGGGGCGGCTGATTTAGATGGCAAAGCGGCTTACAAAATTATCATTTCCAATCCTACAGGTGGTCAGGTGATCAATTATTACAGTATAGACAATGGGTTGAAATTAAGAAGTGAAAATAAAATTTCAGGAGAAGTTACTTTTCTAGATTATCAGGAATATGAGGGTGTAATGGTTCCTGTAAAAATGATAATAAAAAGTCCGATGGTGCCAGTTCCTCTTGATACGGATGTTACAAAGGTGGAATTGAATGCCCCTGTTACTGACCAAGATTTTAATTAATTATATACATGATATCGATGAGAAAACATATTTTTTCTTTACTTATAGTTTTATTGTTTGTGGCTGGGCATTCGACGAATGCGCATACCAATATTGATACAGATCCTTTGCCAGAGAAAACGCCAAAGGAAATCATTGATGATTATATTAAAGCCATAGGAGGGGAACAGAAAATTTCAGGAATCAAAACGATAGTTTTGGTGATGGAGGCTGAGATTCAAGGGATGAAAATAGAAATTGATACCAATAGAGACATGGAGGGCATGCGTTTGATGCAACAGATGGTGGTCGATGGAAGTGTGATACAAAAGACGGTGGTAAAAGATAATGAAGGGTACATGAGTTCGATGGGACAGGTGAAAACACTTTCAGCGGATGAATTGGAAACGCTCAAAACCAATATTTATGCTTTTCCTGAGCTGTATTATGAGGAAATGGGATTTATAGTGACCAAAGGGGAAAACGCCATAATTAAAGGTGAAGATGCCTATACATTGTTGGTGACCAATTCAACTGGACTAGAAACCAAGGAATATTTTAGTGTTGCCACAGGGCTTAAATTAAAAATGATTGCGGATGTTGCTGGAGATGTAGAATTTGATGATTATCAGGAAGTCAAAGGCATATTGTTTCCGATGAAAGTTACCATTTCAAATGCAATGTTGCCCGTTCCCATGGAGACCCACGTGGTCAGTATACAGTTGAATGAACCGCTTGACAATTCTTTATTTGAATAAGAAAAGGGACTTTAAAGTCCCTTTTCTTATTTTACCGGTATGGTATTGCTCCTAAAAGATTTAGCCGTTCTCAAATTAAGCCCCTTCAAAGGTGAAAATAGCATAACCATTGGCTCATTCCATTGGTAGTCAGATAGCTCCCATTGTATTGCTTTTTTTAATACCCTATTCACAAATTGCCGACCTAAGGTCGCTACCTCACCTTACGTTTTCACCTGTCTTTTAATGGGCATTTAAAGTTTAACAAACTTGTTGAATTCTGATAAATCACCGGTAAGTTTGATTTTATAGCTTGCATAGTATAGCCTCTTTTCAATAGGCAAGCTTATGTCCATTGTTTCACCCCATCTGCTGATTTGCATGTGGAGGCCATCATTGTCTAAAGCGTAAGACAATATGCGGTCTTTTATCATCAGTTGCTTATAGGCTGGAGATTTGGGGTGTATTTTTATCAGATGGCCCTTAGGGTCTGTAACTATTCCAAAATCACTTTGTAGCGGAGTATCGGTGCTTCTTTTTTCTATATGAAGCCCTATTTCAGGCAAAACCTTCTGCAGCAAGGAAAACAAATCCCCTTTTTCCCATACATAATCCGTAAAAAACTGCTGCATTTCTTCTTGCTCCTTCGCCAGAGAAACAACTACTTGCTCAAAGTCTTTCAGTTCATAGCCTTTAGCATTTTTCCCAAAGCGTTCCCACATAATTCGCATGGCAGCATGCATGCGCTGTCCACCTCTCATAAGCATCACATCCATGGCCAACACTAAAAGTGCCCCATGGGTATAAATACTAACTTTTTTGTCGGGTACGCCTGGTTTGTACCCGTCGAGCCACAGGTCCCAGCTCGAATCTACTATGGCTTGATTCTCCCAGCCCAGGCTTTCAAAGCCTCTCTCCATCAGCTTCTCCAATACTTCCAAATATCTTTCTGAGGAATAATACCCTGATTTTAACAAGTAAAAATCACCCATAAAAGTTGTAACCCCTTCAGCGATTAGTCCTTCCTTTAGATATGCCTCACGAGAGAAGTCATAGGGCTGTATGGACTTTGGGCGGATGCGGCATACATTCCAGAAATGATAAAGTTCATGTGAAGAGATGCCCATCAACCTGTCCATGCCTTCCTGGGTTTGAAATAAACGGTCTGGCCCCAGGGTAATCACTGTAGAATACTGGTGTTCCACGCCATGGTAATGAGGAAATGGCAGCAGGTGGATAAGAAAGTGATAGTCTTCAGCGGGGAAGTTGCCTAAATCATCGATCTGTTTTTCGGTAAAGCGACTGAATTCCTTGGTTAATGTTGACCAATCAAAAAATACCTTTCCATGCACCCATAGGTGAAAAGTACTTGCTTTTACTTTATAGGTTTTATGATGCAAATCCGCAGCTGCCAAAAATGGGCTGTCTACCAATTCCTGATAATCGCTCGCCAAAAGAGTATGTTTCTCCTCTTGAGGCAGGGCACAAGCAACCTGATATTCCTGAGGAAGGTCCAGTTCGACGGTTATTATTTCTTCAGTTCTGTTAGAAATGGCAAAACAAATATTTATAAAATTAACATAAACCTGGTCGGGAGCTACCCAAGAACCGCCGGCATCGAGTTGGGCAGCATGGTAAGAATAAGAAATTTTATAATATCCTGCTGATTTTGTAAAAAATGTCCAGAGGTCTTTTGTTTGTTTTTTTGAAGTCACCTTTCCGTCTGGCCCGGTCACCACCAATCGGCTGATATATTGGGCATAATTGGCTATTTCATACCTTCCAGGGCGCCAAGAAGGCAATTGAAGGTCAATTTTTTCGTCTTTTTCACACCTAAATTCCAATTGAATTTTCAGAATTTGGGACGTTGGTAAGGGTGTACTTAGGGTATATTTCATGAAATGTATTGAAATGGTCTTAAACAAAAGTAAGCCACTGGTTTGTAAATAAAAAAAACCTCTCTATCTTTGCAATCCTTTAAAAAACGAGAATCAAGCGATTAAAATATAGCAATAATGAAAAGAACATTTCAACCTTCCCGCAGGAAAAGAAGAAACAAGCACGGTTTCAGAGAGAGAATGTCCACTTCCAATGGCAGAAGAGTAATTAAAGCCAGAAGAGCAAAAGGTAGACATAAGTTATCGGTATCTTCTGAGAAGACCCTTAAGAAATAATTCTCTCTCATAAAATAATTTATGGGATAATTTATTCAGTGCTGTTTTATGGATTGTAAATTTTCAAAGAACGAAAGATTACATTCCAAAAAGTTAATAAAGGAACTTTTTGATAAAGGTTCCTCTTTTTTTTATATCCCTTCAAGGTATTGTATCTTGATGAAATAGGGATTTCTGACAATCAATTACTGGTATCCGTTTCTAAAAAGAAGCTGAAAAATGCTTCGGACAGAAACTATATTAAAAGGAGAGTAAAAGAGGCTTACCGCCTCAACAAACATCTCCTTCCTTCTACGCAAGGGTCCAAAAAACTTATCGCTTTAATTTACGTTTCAAATGATCTAATGGGTTATCATGAGATAGCCCCCAAAGTCATAAAGGTCCTTAAGAAAATACCTGTAGCAAAAACACCTCAAGAATGAATAAATTTATTTCACGTAAAGGCATTTTTACTAGCCTTACTGTAGTAGGCATCGCAATTTTAACACTGTCTTTTTATCCTAAGAATGACAAACTTTTTGACCTGGCCAAAAACCTGGATATTTTTGCCTCCTTGGTAAGGGAACTTGATACGTATTATGTAGATGAAATTGACCCCAATGAGCTGGTCACCATAGGCATTAATGCAATGCTTGCCCATCTTGATCCCTATACAGAATACATTCCTGAGGAAGGATCTGATGATTTTAGGGTAATGACCACCGGAGAATATGGTGGAGTAGGTGCTTTGATAGGAAATCGCCTTGGTAAAAACATGATCATGATGCCCTATGAGGGATTTCCTGCGCAGGTGTCAGGTTTGAAGGTGGCAGATGAGCTTTTACAGGTAGATACCGTGAATGTAATTAATGAAAATACTGGAAATATTTCTAAGTTGCTTAAGGGCCCGGCAAACACAGAAGTTCAAGTGGTGGTCAAACGTGGTGAGGATACCTTGTCTGTAAAACTTACCCGGAAGAAGATTGTCATCAGTAATGTGCCTTATTATGGAATGGTAGAAGGTGAGACCGGTTATATCAAATTGTCCGATTTCACAACGAATGCAGGTCAGGACGTGGCCTTGGCATTGCAGGACCTAAAAACACAAGGAGCAAAAAGAATCATACTGGATGTTAGAGATAACCCAGGGGGGATTTTGCTTGAAGCAGTAAATGTTGTAAATGTTTTTATTCCAAAAGGCCGAGAGGTAGTTAAGACCATTGGGAAATTGGATAAAGTGCTTTCTGAATATAAAACCAGAGCATCACCTCTTGACAAAGAAATTCCATTGGTAGTGATGATCAATGAACGAAGCGCATCAGCTTCAGAAATTGTTGCTGGTGCTTTGCAAGATTATGACCGAGCAGTTTTGGTGGGCAGAACCTCATTTGGAAAAGGGTTGGTACAAAGTACTATTCCTTTGTCTTACAATTCACAGGTTAAGCTCACGACTGCCAAGTATTATATTCCAAGTGGTCGTTGTATCCAGGCCATTGACTATAGCAAAAAAGACGAAGATGGTAACGGCATCTACGTGGCGGATTCCTTAAGAAAAGAATTTCAAACCAAAAATGGTCGAAAAGTGTATGACGGAGCAGGCATTGAACCTGATCTTGAATTAAACTCAAGAAGTTTTGCTCCCATTACCTATAGTTTGGTAACAAGAAGTCTGGTTTTTAGTTTTGTCAGCGAATTTGCTTTAAAACATGATAGTATCGCCAAGCCAAGAGAATTTGAAGTGAGTGATGAACTGTATACCTCTTTTGTAGATTGGCTTCAGGACAAAGAATACGATTATACTACAAGGGTAGAAAAAACCATAGAAGATCTGGAGAAATATGCCGAGCGTGAAAAGTACTTTGATGATATCAAAGAAGCGCTTGATAATTTGAAGAACAGTGTTAGTCATAGCAAAGAGCAAGACCTCGTTACTTTTAAAGACGAAATCAAAGAAGCCTTAAAGGATGAAATTGTTTCCAGGTATTATTATCAAAACGGGGTAATAGAAGCCTCATTGGATCAAGATTCGGAGATTAAAAGTGCCTTACAAGTATTTGCCGATTCAAAAGTTTATGCTTCCTATTTGACTCCGACCGAATAAAGAAAACATTTGAATAATCGTTTTCTGTGGAAAACCCTTACAATGTTTGGCCTTTGCTTTGGGTGGTGAATGACTTCGGCAGCCAGTAAAAGAGATACCACAAAATTCAAGTAATATAAAACGGCTGCTCTATTTTTGAAGCAGCCGTTTGTTTTTAACGACAGTCCGTTTCTAAATTGCTTGATTAAAATATGCAATACATATACTATAATTATACATGAGTAAAATACTTTCCATAGAAACTTCAATTGCCGTTTGTTCTATAGCGATCCATGAGGATGGCAAGCTACTTGCTCTTTCTGAATTGCATCAGGACAATGTGCATGGGAGTAAATTGGTGCCATTGATAAAAAGCTTGTTGGAGCAGGCGGATTATAGCATTAGCAGTTTTGATGCCATTGCGGTAGCCCAAGGTCCAGGATCCTATACTGGATTGCGTATTGGGGTCTCTACAGCCAAAGGTCTGGCCTTTGCCCATGACTTGCCATTAATTGGGATTGATAGTCTTGATGGGCTTGGCTGGCAATTGGTAGGGCAGGTGGATGCAGGGTCTTTTATTGTGCCCATGATTGATGCCCGCCGAATGGAGGTATACGCCAAAGTTTTGGACGCGAATGGGGAGACAATCGCTCCGTTGAAGCCTGTAATTTTGGAAGAGGGTGTGTTTGGAGATTTCTTAGACGCTGGAATTGTTTATTTTTTGGGTAACGCCAATAAAAAAACAGAGGAGTTCCTGAACCATGCCAATGCCCGGTACATCGACCAGCTAAATTCTGCGGTAAGTTTAGGTGAATTGGCTTACCATAAGTTTATGAACAAAGATTTTCAAGACATCGCATACTTCGAGCCGAACTACTTAAAGGAGTTCTTGGTTTTAAAATCAAAGAAGAACCCATTACTATTATGAGCGAAATTATAAACAGGGTAGCCAACAGTCCTATCGTTACCATTGATCTGGAAACCTACCACGTTGCAGGAGAGCGAGTGGTATTTGATTTGGAGCCATTTTTGTTTCAGGGCCTGGTGATTAAAGAAAAGGAATACCGTGAAAGCTTTAAAAGCTTTGACTGGTCATTTTATGCAGATAAGCTGGTGGCCATTACTTGCTCAACTGATGCGATCATTCCGAAGTGGGCTTACATGCTTGCCATGGTGAATTTGCAGCCTATAGCTAAGGAAGTGATTATAGGAAATGTTGAAGACCTGGAGAAACATCTTATAAGTGATGCTTTAAATACACTTGACTTGGCTTATGTTCAAGATAGGCCAGTGGTAATAAAAGGTTGTGGCAAGTTGTCTGTACCGGATTACGCTTATGGAGAGATTGTCAAGAAAGTTATGCCACTCGCAAAAAGCGTGATGTTTGGGGAGCCGTGTAGTACTGTTCCGGTATACAAAAGGCCGAGGGTTAAATAAGTTTAATTAATATCAGACTGTTTTTGAGTGGGTTAAAAGATATTCACCAATTCTTTTTGACAAGTGTTTGGCATATTCATAAAAGAGCCCTATGTTTGCATTCCCAAATGAGAGACGCTCGAGGGAATAAGCAAATAGAGAAATAAACTTTTGTTTTAATTTGAAAAAGAGAATAAAATTTTATTAATATTTTTCTCTCAATAATTTTAAAACGTCAAAA
>NZ_CM147924.1:6035000-7097500 GCF_055809755.1 Cyclobacterium sp. 10D3-21 | reverse complement strand
GAATGGGGCAACCCACCCTGACTTGTCAGGGTATTCCGAAAGGAAGGCAAACGCGGGGAACTGAAACATCTAAGTACCCGCAGGAAGAGAAAATAATAATGATTCCGTCAGTAGCGGCGAGCGGACGCGGAAGAGCCCAAACCATTTATGTTACGGCATATATGGGGTTGTAGGACCTGCATAATTATAAATTAGGAGACTCGAATTGGCTGGGAAGTCAAACCGAAGAGGGTGAGAGTCCCGTAGAGGAATTTTAATTTATAAGGCGGGTATCCTGAGTAGGCCGGGACAGGAGAAATCCCGGTTGAATCTGCCGGCACCATCCGGTAAGGCTAAATACTCCCTAGAGACCGATAGTGAACGAGTACCGTGAGGGAAAGGTGAAAAGTACCGTGAATAACGGGGTGAAAAGAACCTGAAACCGTGCGCCTACAAGCGGTCGGAGTCCTGACTTTGTCAGGATGACGGCGTGCCTTTTGCATAATGAGCCTACGAGTTACTCCTCACCGGCAAGGTTAATCCTGTAAACAGGAGGAGCCGCAGCGAAAGCGAGTCTGAATAAGGCGATACAGTCGGTGGGGGTAGACGCGAAACTTAGTGATCTACCCATGGCCAGGTTGAAGCTCTGGTAAAACAGAGTGGAGGACCGAACCGATAAGCGTTGAAAAGCTTCCGGATGAGCTGTGGGTAGGGGTGAAAGGCCAATCAAACTGAGAAATAGCTCGTACTCCCCGAAATGTTTTTAGGAACAGCGTCGGGAATTGTATGATGGAGGTAGAGCTACCGATAGGACTAGGGGGAGTCAAATCCTACCAAATCCTGACGAACTCCGAATGCCATTATACAGAACCGGCAGTGAGGGCTTGGGTGCTAAGGTCCAAGTCCGAGAGGGAAAGAACCCAGACCTACCGCTAAGGTCCCAAAATCCGCGCTAAGTTGAACAAAGGCGGTCCAGCTGCAGTGACAGCCAGGAGGTTAGCTTGGAAGCAGCTATTCCTTTAAAGAGTGCGTAACAGCTCACTGGTCGAGCGGCAGGGCGTCGATAATAATCGGGCATCAAGTGCGGTACCGAAGCGAAGGAAAGTATTTATATTTTGGTAGGGGAGCATTCCAGCGACAGTGAATCCGGATGGTAATGTCCGGTGGAGTTTCTGGAAAAGCAAATGTAGGCATAAGTAACGATAATGGATGGGAACAACATCCACACCGAAAGACCAAGGATTCCTGATCAACGCTAATCGGATCAGGGTCAGTCGGGACCTAAGGATAACCCGAAGGGGGATTCCGATGGAAAATGGGTTAATATTCCCATACCGAACATACAGGTAATGGGGCGACGGAGTGTTGAAAGATCCGCCCGGTGACGGAATACCGGGTTAAAGGGTGTAGGTATTTGGACTGTAGTAAAATGCGCAGTCTTAGCCGAACCTGATAGTACCAAGCGTCTTCGGACAATTGGATAGTGGTCCTAAAAGCTTCCAAGAAAAACCTCTAGCGTTAAGCGTATGTTCGCCCGTACCGCAAACCGACACAGGTGGTTGGGGAGAGTATCCCAAGGTGCTCGAGTGAATCATGGCTAAGGAACTCGGCAAAATGGCCCTGTAACTTCGGGAGAAGGGGCGCCTCCTCTTGCTTCGGTGAGAGAGGCCGCAGTGAAAAGGCCCAGGCGACTGTTTATCAAAAACACATGGCTTTGCGAAATCGAGAGATGAAGTATAAGGCCTGACACCTGCCCGGTGCTGGAAGGTTAAGGGGGGACGTTATCGTAAGAGAAGCGTTGAACCGAAGCCCCAGTAAACGGCGGCCGTAACTATAACGGTCCTAAGGTAGCGAAATTCCTTGTCGGGTAAGTTCCGACCTGCACGAATGGTGTAACGATCTGGGCACTGTCTCAGCCATGAGCTCGGTGAAATTGTAGTCGCGGTGAAGATGCCGCGTACCCGCAACGGGACGGAAAGACCCCATGCACCTTTACTGCAACTTAACATTGGTATCGGGTACACGGTGTGTAGGATAGGCCGGAGGCTGTGAATCGGCGTCGCTAGGCGTTGAGGAGCCACCGTTGAAATACGGCCCTCTGTGTGCCTGGTATCTAATCCCTGAAACAGGGAGACATTGTTTGGTGGGTAGTTTGACTGGGGTGGTCGCCTCCAAAAGAGTAACGGAGGCTTCCAAAGGTTCCCTCAGCACGCTTGGTAACCGTGCGTGGAGTGCAATAGCATAAGGGAGCTTGACTGTAAGGCGTACATGCCGAGCAGGGTGGAAACACGGGTATAGTGATCCGGCGGTACCGTATGGAAGGGCCGTCGCTCAAAGGATAAAAGGTACGCTGGGGATAACAGGCTGATCTCCCCCAAGAGCTCATATCGACGGGGAGGTTTGGCACCTCGATGTCGGCTCGTCACATCCTGGGGCTGGAGAAGGTCCCAAGGGTTGGGCTGTTCGCCCATTAAAGTGGCACGCGAGCTGGGTTCAGAACGTCGTGAGACAGTTCGGTCCCTATCTGTTGCGGGCGTGAGAAGTCTGCGGGGGGCTGTCCTTAGTACGAGAGGACCGGGATGGACCGACCGCTGGTGTACCGGTTGTAGTGCCAACTGCACCGCCGGGTAGCTAAGTCGGGAAGAGATAAGCGCTGAAAGCATCTAAGTGCGAAACTCGCCCCAAGATGAGACTTCTAAACAGGGCCGTCAGAGACGATGACGTTGATAGGCTGTAGGTGTAAAGTCAGAAATGACATAGCCGAGCAGTACTAATAGCCCGAAAACTTGAACACCTTTGCTACGTTGCATTTTCCACAAGACAAGTCAATTTACTTTAAGACATATCGTAATAATTAACGAAATTAAGTGAGCGCTAGCGATAGCAATCACGAAGATTTAGGCGGCCCGGCGCAGGGGACCCACCTCTTCCCATCCCGAACAGAGAAGTTAAGCCCTGCCGCGCCGATGGTACTGGGGTTACACCTGGGAGAGTAGGTCGCCGCCTTCATTATTACAGACCCGTAGTTAACACTTCGGGTCTTTTTTATGCTTTTTAACCTGAAATATATACTGATTAACGAAATTAAGTGAGCGCTAGCGATAGCAACCACGAAGATTTAGGCGGCCCGGCGCAGGGGACCCACCTCTTCCCATCCCGAACAGAGAAGTTAAGCCCTGCCGCGCCGATGGTACTGGGGTTACACCTGGGAGAGTAGGTCGCCGCCTTCATTATTATAGACCCGTAGTTAACACTTCGGGTCTTTTTTTTTGCCTTTTTTTTCGGAAAAGGTATCAATCCACCCGAATCCTATCTTTTGGACAATGTGATTATTTATTATTCATAAAATACGGAGACCATGGCAGGAAATATTTTTTTTTATAAGATTAATATTTACTTTAACATTCTGATAAACCCAATTTAATTAGAATGAATACCAAGTCTATTAAGTATAATTCCATTGATCATTCTGATGCGTTGATACTTTGGCAAAAAGTAAAGAATGGTGACAAAGAAGGGCTGGAAGGTTTATATCTAAAGTATTCTCGAGACCTTTATACTTTAGGTATGTCTATCAAACAAGACAAAAGTTTAATTAAAGATTGCATTCATGATGTCTTTTTAACAATCTGGAATTCTCGAAAAAGACTTGGAAACACAGATAATATTCGGCTCTACCTTTTTAAATGCCTAAGCCATAAGATTTATAGAGAAGTTGGTAAAGATAAAAAAAGATACAGTACTCAATCCCTTGAAGATTATGAAGAGGTGGGGTTATTGGATAGTTTTGATTATGAATTTATTGGTGGACAAACCGAAGAATTGAAAAAGAAAAAATTATTATCTTCCATCGACAAATTGCCCATGCGTCAAAAGGAGATCATTCATTACCTTTTTTTTGACAATCAATCCTATGAAGATATTACGCATATAATGGGACTTAATCTTCAATCAGCCTATACTCTTGCCTGGAAAGCCATCAATACTTTAAAAAGGAATATGTTGTCCATCTTATTTTCCTTTTTATTGAGTATCCTTTTTTGAACTCTCTACAGTCTTTTAGTCATCTTTCCCATTTATATATTCAATCGATTTTATGGATTAAATTCTTTCTTTTGGCAAATTTTTAAAAGTTTTTTTAGTGGAAATGTAAATTTTTAAAAATATCTTAAAAAGGAAGGATAGGTTTTCCCATTTCGAGTATTATATCCATGAATTCAGAAAATATGGATATACGGAAATATAAAGTGGAAGATTTTGTGTTGGATCCCAACTTTAGAAGATGGGTGCTTAAACCAACTCCATCTGACAATTTATATTGGGAGAGTGTTTTTGATAAAGTACCTTTTAAATTAGTTGAGGCAACCCATGCCAGAGAACTTATTCTTAATTTGACCACTAAAGAATTTAGTTTACCTGACATAGAGCAAAAATTTCTTTGGGAAAAGATTGACAAGGATTTGACAATTCAAGATCCTGTAGGCGGAGAGGAGGTCATTCCGCTTAATCCTATAAGTGTTTTAAAAAGTCGTACCCACCTATCCACTTCTAGGAAAAGAAATAACTTTTTATGGGTTAGGGCAGCTGTAGTCTCTTTTTTACTCGTGTTCATGGGTGCATTGGTCTATTCTCTGGTAAAGGAACCCGTTCAGGTAGAAGCCGCACCTATAGTATACGAAGTTAAAAAATCTGAGCCGGGTGTAAAGATGCAACTTACTTTAAAGGATGGGACTAAAGTATTGCTCAATTCTGGTTCCACTTTTCGTTATCCAAAAAATTTCGATCAAGATACGAGATCCGTTTTCCTAACCGGAGAAGCCTATTTTGAGATTGCTAAAGACAGTTTAAGACCTTTTATAGTGCATAGTGGAGATTCTAGAGTGACTGCATTGGGGACTTCTTTTATTGTCAATGCTTACAATCCTGACAAAATTGACATTGCCTTATTGGAAGGTAAAGTAGCTGTTGAAACTTTAATACATCCAATTCCCCAGTTATTGACTCCAGGAGAAGCGTTGTTCTTAAATTATACTGAGGGCGTGCTTAATAAAAGAAATTTTAACCGAGATAAAATTTTGAGCTGGACTGATAAAACTATCCTGTTCGACAAAACCTCCTTAGTAGATGCGATAAGGACATTGGAAAATTGGTATGGTGTTAAAATTTCTGTTTACAACAAACCTCAAAAAGAAATTTTGCTCTCTGGAAAGTTCAAAGAAGAAACTCTGAAAAATGTTTTAAAGGGTTTAAGTTATGCGGCTAAATTTAAATTTTCGATCGCCAGAGATCGAGTTGAAATAATATTTTAACCTAATACCAAAAAGCTAATGAATTAAACTCAATGCCAAAAAGTAAACCGAAGATGCGTCAACACCTTCGGCTTTCAGAATTAGCGGATACAAATTTTCGATAGGTAATCCGTCTAAATTAATTAAACCATTGTTCAATAGTCTAAAATAATTATAGTAAAGATATGAAAAAACTTGTACTATTCCATGTTATACGCATGACAAAACTGTTTACCTATGCCTTTCTTATTCAGTGCCTTACCATGAGTTTCCTTTTTGGACATAACGGCAATGCACAAATCAAGGATATAGAAGAGGTGATGATTCGGCTTTCCCTTGACAACATTCAAGTTGAAGAGGCCTTTACGATCATTGAGGACCTGTCAGGTTTTAGCTTTGTCTACTCAGCCAAAGAAATGAAGGATGTTGACAGGGTTTCTACAATCAATCAAACCCAAAGTCTTTACGATCTTTTGAAATCATTTTCCGGACAAACCAATCTTCAGTTTCGGCAAGTGAACAACAATATCCATGTTAGAATAGCGGAACCCTCCTCTCAAATTGGAAAAAGTATAGATGAGGAATGGGCAGATGTTACCGTTTCCGGGACCATTACTGACGATGAAGGTTCCCCTTTGCCTGGGGCGACCATAACTGTTCAGGGTACCTCAACCGGTACGGTTTCCGATTTGGAAGGGAAATACTCTCTTACTGTTGCTGAAGGATCTACCTTGGTTTTTTCATATATCGGCTACCAGGCCCAGAATGTGAAGGTTGGTAATCAGTCCACTTTGAATATAAAGCTAGAGCTTGATGCCTCTGCCCTTGAAGAAGTAGTGGTGGTAGGTTACGGAGAAGTTAAAAAAAGTGATTTAACTGGTGCTGTTGGATCCGTTGATTCAGAAGCGATCGTCAGGCAAAACCCAGTTCAGGCAGCAAAGGCCCTTCAAGGTCAGGTTGCTGGTGTCAATGTCAATAAAATAAATTCCCGTCCAGGATCTGACTATACCATTGATATCAGAGGTTTGCAATCTATAGGATTCAGTAATGAACCTCTGATTGTGATTGACGGTGTGATGGGGGGCAGGTTAAATACCCTGAATCCGAGTGACATTGCTTCAATGGATGTTTTGAAGGATGCCTCTTCTTCAGCCATATATGGTGCCAGGGGAGCTAATGGGGTAATTATAATTACCACCAAAAAAGGAGTTAAAGGTAAAACCAAAGTCACTTATGAGGGGTATGCTGGAGTCAAAACACCCGCGTTTTTGCCTGACCTAATGAATGCCCAGGAGTTTTATACTGCTTATAATGATGTGGTAATTGCTGAAAATCCCAATGCCCAGGTGGTTTGGACTACCGCGCAATTGGAAAATGTCCAAAGTGGCAGGTCAGTGAATTGGGTAGATGAGGTAACTGCACCTTCTCTCCAAACCAGTCATGTGGTGGCGCTTTCAGGTGGAAATGAAAACACTACCCATTATTTCTCCACTGGATATTTAAATGAAAAAGGCAATGTCCTGAATACCGGATATGAGCGGTTTAACCTCAAGGGAAGCATGGACAGCAAATTGAATAATGTAGTTAAAGTAGGCTTTAACACCTATTATACTTATAGTATTTTAAGTACTGGTTCATTTGAAACCTTGCGAAATGCATACAGGGCAAGACCTACTGGAACTATCTACTTTGATGACCTGAGCAATCCTACCGAAACCAACGACAAAAATGTGGATGGCTATGCCTTTTGGATGGGAATCAAGGATACCCAAGTCAACAACCCATTGACGGAAGTGGCTGCCAAAAATTTTCAGGATGAAACCAGGGTTTCCAATTTTCTTGGCAATGGATACATTGAACTGACCCCTTTTGAAGGGTTTTCTTTCAGGTCTTCTTTATCAGCAT
This sequence comes from Cyclobacterium sp. 10D3-21, assembly GCF_055809755.1. Lineage (NCBI taxonomy): Bacteria > Pseudomonadati > Bacteroidota > Cytophagia > Cytophagales > Cyclobacteriaceae > Cyclobacterium > Cyclobacterium sp. 10D3-21. The sequence continues at coordinate 7,090,328 of NZ_CM147924.1, read as the reverse complement.
CAGTATTTAACAGCAGAAGAGGAGAATTTCGGGGAGCAGATTCCAAAAGCAGGATAAATAAACTTCCGAGTGCTGGGAATGACTTTACCTTTAATGGCTCTTATACCTGGGACAATATCATTAATTATAAAATAAAAAGAGGGCTGCATGACTTTAATATTACAGCAGTGCAGAGTGCCCTTCAGGAAAGGTTCGAAACCTCTACCATTAGAGTGGAAAACCTAGCCTATAATTCAAGTTTTTATGCTTTGAATACAGCTGCCCAAATAAATGGCGTAGGCAGTGATTTGGTGGAAAGATCCATAATGTCCTATATGGGCAGGTTAAATTACATATTCAATAACAAGTACCTGTTGACATTAACAGGAAGGTATGATGGTTCATCCGTTTTGGCAGAAGGCAACCAATGGGCCTTTTTCCCATCTGCAGCCATTGCCTACAGACTTGGTGATGAGGAGTTTATTCAAAATATGAATTTATTCTCTGATTTAAAATTGAGGTTAAGTTATGGTAGGGTTGGGAATGATGTGGTAGCTCCTTACTCTACGCAGGCCTACCTAAGTAGAACGGCTTATGATTTCGATGGTAATCCTGCTTATGGTTATGCGCCAAGGAATATTGGCAATGCTGATCTTAGATGGGAAAACAGTGAGGAATTCAATTTGGGTATCAATATGGGCTTTTTGGGAAACAGAATCAATACAGAAGTTGAACTGTACAATAAGAAAACCAATGACCTGATCCAAAATGTGGCCATTCCTACTTCCCTGGGCTTTGGGGCTGTAACTTCGAATGTGGGGAAATTACTTAACAGGGGTATTGAGGTTACCATTAATTCGGTGAATGTTCAAACCCAGGATTTCAGATGGAATACCTCTATCAATTTCTCCTCAAATCACAATGAAATTTTAGAATTGTACGGGGGAACGGTTCAAGAGGACATCGCCAATAAACTTTTTGTAGGGCAGTCCTTAAATTCAAATTACTATTATGAGTTTGATGGAATTTGGCAATTGGATGAAACCGAGGAGGCTTTAACTTATGGACAGGTTCCCGGATCAGTAAAAGTGGTTGACCAAAACAATGATGGCACCATTTCCTCATCAGGAGGAATAGATGACAGGGTTATCCTGGGAAATCAGTTGCCCAAATGGATTGCAGGTATCAGCAATACCTTTACCTATAAAGATTGGGACCTTTCCATTTTTATCTATACCAGACAGGGTGTGCAGTATAGGAACAGCTTGTTGCAAGGCACCATGGGAGACCTGGGAAGTAACCGTTACAATGGCTTGAACCTTAATTACTGGACGGAAAACAATCCTACCAACGATTATTATGGGGTATGGCAAAACAACCCTTATAGGGAAGCCATACAATATAAAGATGCCAGCTTTTGGAGGATTTCAAACATTACGCTGGGTTATAACTTGCCCGATAATCTGCTCAATACCATTAAGTTCAGCAATCTAAGGCTGTACGGACAGGCAAACAATGTTTTTGTTTTTACCAAGGAAAAAAATGTTTGGATGGATCCGGAATTTAATTCAGGTACCTATCAGGATGATGTTCCCCATTCCATTATTCAATTTGGAGTTAGCGCATCCTTCTAATTTTCCTATCCGAAACTTAAAATATTTTAAAAATGAAAAGATATAACCTTCAATATATAGTCCTGTTTTTTCTACTGATGTTTGGTGGAGCAGGATGCCAGGATTTCCTAAAGGAAGAGTCCATTTCAAATATTACTACCGATTCCTATATTACCACAGAAGCCGGATATGAGGATCTGATTAAGTCCTGTTATCCTTTATTGCGGGATTTTGTTCTCCAATATCCCATTGCCTTACCCGGTACAGACCTTTTCCAAAATGGGGGCTGGAGTGAAAAAGCAGTGGGGCAGGGTCCTTCGCTTGATACTTATGTGAACATTACTTCAGAAACCTTTACCGGGCCTTGGGATATATTTTACCGTGAGATAGGTCGAACCAATGCTGCCATCAGCAGGGCGGATGACATTACTTTTGCCAACCCTGCTATAAAAGCAGCTAGGGTTGGTGAAGCCAAGTTTTTGCGTGCCTTGTCTTATTTTTATCTGGTACAGACCTGGGGAGATGTCCCCATGCCTTTGGAAGAAACCATCACGGCCAATAAAGCGGTAGTGAGAGAATCTTCTGCCAATATTTATACCCAAATTTTAAAAGACCTGACAGAAGCAGAAGCTGCTCTTCCTGAAGAGGCCACTGATTATGGAAGAGTAACCAAAGGAGCTGCCCAATTTCTTTTGGCAAAAGTATATCTGACAAGGGGCTGGAATTTTAACAATTCTCTGGGAGGTAGTCCAGATGATTTTAACAAGGCCTTGACCTATGCAGATAAAGTGATCGCAGCTTACCCCTTGGTGCAAAATTACAAGAATCTTTTTCCTATCAGAACCGAAAATCCGCTTACTCAATATACTGGTCAGCAGGATGCTAGAAATAGTGAAGTGATTTTTGCGATTCAATACAACGATGATGTTTTGACCAATGCAAATGAGGGGGACAATAGAGAACCGGGTAATTATTACCATTCCATTTTCCCTGGAAATGGGGAATTGGTGGGAAGCAACGGTAGGACTAGCGATTATAACAGAAATCTGGCCCAAAACGAACCGACACCTTCTTTGTATAGAATGTTTGACCCTCAATTGGATATTCGGTATTCCCACAATTTCCTAAGGGTGATTTATGCCTTGCAACCTGTAAATAATTATGCTTATAGTTTCGAAGACCCCAACTTGACGGTAAGTTATGAAATAGGTGATACGGTTGCTTATTGGACTCCATGGAACCAGCCAGCTTCTGGAGCAGATAAAGGGATCGATGAAGGTGGATCAAAGAAATATGCAGTAATGAATCATGAGCAAATTATAAGTGGAGTAGCCATTTCAAGACTGACAGCTACCAGGCCTTCCATGTGGAAATTCTGGGAACCGAATATTCCTTACGGTGATGGTTATGGTACTTTTGACTTTGCCTTGTTCAGGTCTGCTGAGGCTTACCTTTTGGCGGCTGAAGCCATTGTGAAAGGTGCCTCCGGAGGCGCTTTGGGAGGAGCAGATGTATATTATAATAAAGTCCTGGATCGTGCGGTTGGTGAAGGAGTGAATCCCCAGAAAGCAAAATTTCCTGAGCTTCTCAGTTCAATGGAAACAGAGTCCTATCGTGCAACCCCAGCTACTATTTCCATTGACTTAATCCTTGATGAAAGTGCCAGGGAATTGATGGGAGAATTCAACAGGTGGTTTGACCTGAAAAGAACAGAAAAACTGATAGAAAGAACCGAGAAGTACAATTTCTGGACCAAGGCAAATGGGAATTTATCGGAAATGCATTTGTTGCGACCGATTCCTCAGCATGAAATTGACAGGTCTCAACCTTCTATTTCGCAAAACCCAGGTTATTGATGGTTATTGCCTTATAGATAAATGATTAAAATGGGGGAAAAGTAATTTTCTCCCATTTTGATATCTGATATTTTGGAATCACTTCGTTCAACTCGTATTATGTAATAGGATTTCTCCTCCCTGACAATAGTCAGGGGTAAAGCCTGTCCCGTGTTTACGAGAAGTGTTGTAATCGCAAGAAAATCAGTCTGTTTGGAGATTTTAGCTTAGCACCGCTATGGTGAACCTGCCTTCCGTCAGGTAGAATTGAAAATAGCAACGATTGGGTATTTTGAAGCGATTTCAGCAAGTAATAGATTCTCTATTGCATATTTCGGGTTCAAACTTTTCAGAAAAAAGTTATGTCACTCCGCTAAAAATAGGGAATAATGAATTCCCTATTCCTGACCATAGGTTTATGAAACATAGAAATTAAGCCATATGAATTTTCAATCAATAATGAAAAGGATACTTTTCCTACTTATTGTCTTCTGCTTTTTCCAAAACAAAGGCTTTGGACAATCGCCGGAAATTCAAAAAGGCCAACTGATCTATGAAAACACAATGATGTCAGCAGAAGCTGTTGGTGATTGGGTAATGGAAGGGCCTGGTAAAGTTGAATTTCATAATGGCTGGATGGAAATGTACTCGCCCCAAGAGGAATTTCACCATGTTTTTTGGTGCCCGGAGGATTTTCCAGGGAGTTTTGTTGCCGAATGGGAGGCCCAAAACCTAAATACTGAGGCTGGACTGTGCATCTTGTTTTTTGCTGCCAAAGGTAAAAATGGAGAGGACCTGTTTGATTCTTCCTTTCCGTTGAGAGATGGGACATTTAGTCAATATACCAAGAGTGAAGATTTTAATACTTACCACATTTCCTACTATGCCAACGGGAGGAACAATCCCGGAAGAGAGGTTTCACATTTAAGGAAGAACAGTGGCTTTCATCTGGTGCAGCAAAAAGAACCTGGCATTCCTGTAACCTCAAAAGAAATTCATAAACTCAAATTGATAAAAGACGATTCTCGAATAATCATGTATGTCGATGGTCGGAAAATAATAGACTGGACGGACAAGAATGAACATGGTCCAGTTTTACAAGATGGAAAAATAGGGTTTAGACAGATGCAGTGGACCCATTTCAGGTACAAAAACTTTAAAGTGTGGGAGCTTGCGAAATGAAAAAACCTAAAGAAAAATTAAAGGTTCCATATGGTTTAATCAGCAAGCTTATCCAAAATTATAGTTTTCTTACCCTAAGGTTTGTGCTGTTTTTTGGCCTAATAATTCTCGGATGTGGGGAAAAGACGCAAGAGTTGGCAGTTCTTCAAAAAACCAATCTTTTGAAAGTGGTTTATCCACGCTACCTGGATTACCCTAAACCATCTGCAGGAATGTTTGCCCAGCTAAATCCCCCCGTATTGAGATGGCCTTTAATAAAAGGGGAGAATATCCACTACGATGTTCGGCTATCTACTGAAAAAGATTTTTCTACGCCGAATAAAATCCTTGAAATAAAAAACAGCCCTTGGGCAATGTTTAACCCCCACCATATACTGGAAAGCGGTTCCTGGTATTGGCAATTCAAGCAAAGTGGAGAGGATTGGTCTAATGTTCAGCATTTTAAAGTGGACGAAGGAGCCATTTCGATGGTATCCCACAGTGCCGAACAATTTTTACGGTCATTGCCAAAGCAGCACCCAAGAGTACTTGCTACTGCACCAGAACTAGGCCAACTTCGTCGGTTGGAGCCAAATGCAGATACCCGAGCCATTATAAATAATGCTGAATTAGCCCTTCTTGCAGGTATACCTAAAGAGCAAGATGGAATGCCCAAACGAAAAGGAGAAGAGGCAGAGCAGGAAAGAAAGCTTCGCCTTGATGCCAGCAAGGAACTTGGTACTGAAGTTTATGATGCCGTAGTTTCCTTATCCGAGGCCTATATTTTAAGTGGCAAAGAGGCCTATGCTGAGAAAGCTATTCAAATGGCCATTGAAGTAAGCAATTGGGATCCAAAAGGTGTATCGAGTACCAATGATTTTAGTGATGCACGTTGCATGCTTGCCATGGCCATGGTCTATGACACTTTTTATGACAGGCTTAGTGAAAAGCAAAAATTTACCTTACTTGAATCCATTAAAGCAAGGGCATCCCATTTTTACGAGGACTGGGTAAACAATATAGAGGCCAAGGTATTAAGTGGCCATGTATGGCAACATATTCTTCATTATTTTTTTCAAACAAGCCTGGCCGTTTATGGGGATGAACCGGAAGCAGCCAAGTGGATGGCTTATGCCTACGAATTGTTTCTGGCAAGAGCTCCTGTACTGGGAGGTATGGACGGTGGGTGGTCAGAAGGCGTTTCTTATTTCCGTATGAATATGGAGACCATGATAGACATACCCTTGTACATAAAAAAATTCACAGGATTTGACTTCATCAATGCGCATCCCTGGTACCAAAACCAAGCCGATTGGATGATCTACCATATTCCTCCAGGTTCTGCCTCAGATGGTTTTGCAGACAATTCAGAAGAAGTGAATGCACCAGGTATCGACTATGTGGCCTTTGCCCTGGAGCTGGCAAAACTAACAGGAAATCCAAGGGCTGCCTGGTATGCAAATGAATGTTTAAAATACGATAAATCGGACCTATCAGAGGAGCCCATCCTCAGGTGGATACGGCTTACAAAGACCTGTAATTTACCTATTCCCGATTTACCTACGCAACTTGACTTGCCTATGGGAAGGCCTTTTACTGATATAGGCCTGGTGGCCATGCACAGTGAGATTACCAACACCAAAGAAAACCTGATGGTAGCGATGCGTTCTAGTCCCTTTGGCTCTTATGGGCACATGCTTTCCGATCAAAATGTTTTCAATATTCTCTATGGTGGGAAAAAACTGTTTTATAGAACAGGTTATAAGGTATCGATGAAAGACCCACACCGTACAGGCTGGTACCAGCATACAAAAAGTCAGAATGGTATACTGGTAGACGGGGCAGGCCAACCTTATAGCACAGAAGCTTTTGGATGGATTGCCAGGTTTCTGCAGGCAGATGAGCTGGCCTATGCCAAAGGAGATGCTTCTCAAGCTTATCAGAGTAAAGAAACTGGTGAGGAATATTCCGTAGTGAAAAACTTTAGGCACCTGGTAATGCTAAAACCTGATGTTGTCCTTGTCTATGATGAGTTGGAGGCCACCAAGGAGGTGGATTGGTCCTGGCTCATCCATAGCCTTGAGGAAATGACAATTGACGAGAATAACCAAACCTTTGCTGTACAGCTGGAGAATGGAGCAGGAAAAGGAAGGCTCTGGGCTTCAGAAGATTTGACCTTTCATCTAAGCGACACTTTTGAGGTAGCAGCAGTAAATTGGAGAAAAACGCTAAAGGAAGATGGGAGTCTAAAGTCCTATAAGAATAATCAGTATCATCTCAAGGCAAGTAGCACTTCAAAAACGGCTAAAATGCGGTTTTTTGCTGTCATTCAAGCTGGGAAAGTAGTTAAAGATACTGAATTGATGGAAGGAAAAATTGAAAATGGAACCGCAACAATCAAAATAGGAGATTGGAACATTACTGCAAACCTGGCTTCAGAGATTGAACCTGGTCTTCAAATCCATAACGAGGCAACAGAGACGGTTTTTTCTTCGCATGGAAATTCCCTTCAGTTACGTGATCAAATATTTAGTGGTGAATATCTGGGAAGTACCCGAATGGGAATTATTAAAGACAATTCCCCTTTGTTCCTGGAGATCAAAGACCAATTTCCCAATGAAATGTTATCCCGGTTCAATTATTTTCAAAAAGGCCAACCGAAGTGAGCCATGGTTTCTAATTTATTAAGCTTTCAATTTAACCGACAAACACCAAAAACATGAAACGAATACTTTTGATTTTTATGCTCTCCGTTATAACGTTGATTGGTGCAGGAAGCTTTAAACTTGTCAATAAACCAGAGAAGTTAGCTCCGCCAAATTTTATTTTTATACTAACCGATGACCAGGGTTGGAGCAGCACCTCCTTAGGCATGGATGACCGGATTTTTGAATCAAAAAGTGATTATTATGAGACGCCCAACATTGACAGGTTGGGTAGGGAGGGGATTCGTTTTACCAATGCTTATGCACCCGCTGCCATTTGTTCTCCTTCCCGACGGAGTATTTTATTTGGACAGACGCCTGCAAGGCAAGGAGATGAAATTTTCTCCGAAAATTACCAGCCCTATTCCAAGGAGCAGAAAATCACCATTCCCCTTTTATTGAAAGCCATAGATCCAGGTTACAAAACCGCACATTTTGGCAAGTGGGACTTAAGGGCAGAGATTTTCCCGGAAGAGCTGGGCTATGATGAAAGTGACGGTGATACCCGCAATTCCCACGGAAATCTTATGACCAATAAAGAAGATAAGTGGGAGGGATTGTTCATTAATGATGATCCTAAGCGGAGCTCCTCGATAACAGGAAGGGCAATGAATTTCATGCAAAGACAGGTCCGGGAAGGCAATCCTTTTTACCTCCAAATTAGCCATTATGCCCCTCATGTTGACATTCAGACCAAGCAAACTACCCTTGATAAATACCTGAATAAGGCAAAAGGAGTGAAGCACAATAATCCTGGATGGGCAGGGATGTTGGAGGACATGGACCGAACCGTGGGTGAAATAATGGAGAAGGTGGAACAGCTCGGTATTGCGGAAAACACCTATATCATCTTTATGGCTGACAATGGAGGGGTTGAATTCCTTCCTCCAGTACCATCCAAGCGAAAAATGCTGCATCCTGATACCTTCGACAAGCCTATGCGGAATTTTCCCCTACGTGGTGGAAAATGGACCCTTTATGAGGGAGGCATACGGGTACCTTTTATGGTTAAAGGCCCTGGAATAGCACCCGGGAAAATGAGTCATGAATCCGTGGGAGGTTGGGATATTTTACCGACCATTGGTGAATTGGCAGGTTATAGCCAGCCTTTGCCCGAGGACCTGGATGGGGGAAGTTTTGCAGGTATTGTTCAATCAGGAGGAAAAGGAAAAGTTAGCAGAAATAAGGATTACCTGGTCTTTCACCGGTACAGCAAGGCCTATCCACATTCAGCCCTTATTCAAGGAAATTACAAAGTCATCAGGTTTTGGAAAACCGGAAAATTGGAGCTTTATAACCTGGCTTCAGATTTTGGGGAATTAAAGGATTTGTATGGGACAGATCCAAGTAAAGCGAATGAACTAGACCTTCAGATGAAAGCGTATATAAAAGAGGTAAATCCTGGCTTATTGGAGGAATTATTGGCTTATTGATATAAAACTAATTAGTTAATTTGTTTAGAGTTAAGGGCTAGGTTTTTAAGTATTAATTATCTAGTTTTATAATTATGAGTAGGTTATTTCTAATAATTAGTTTTCTAATGGTTTTTTCTTGTAAAGAAAAACCAATTTCTGAGAAGAAGACCTTAGCCATTGAAAAAAGCAATATTTTAGAGGGGTTAACTATTTCGGTGGATACTATAATGGTAGATGTTGGGGAAGAACTTATAACTTATGGAATTCCCTATATAAGCACCCTGTCTCCAGAAGCCAGGTATTTTTATATTTTGGATAATAAAACTTTCAAAATACATCAAATTGACCTTGACTCACTAGCGTTTATTGATTCATTTTTCATCGAAAAGGAAGGGCCGAATAGTCCTGGCTTCACATTTATGTTCCAGCCTATATCTGAAGACCAGTTCTTTTTTCCCAGTTTTCAGAGACCGAGTATTATCAATGCATCAGGAGAAAAAATAAGGTCGTGGAACCTTAATTTGCCGGATATAATTGATGGGTTTTCTGTTGACCTAAACTCTCTAACTAACAGAATAGTGTTTAATTCAACTATGGATCAATTGTATTCACTTCCTGTGAATTATGAAACTAGGGAGTATTACCTTGCCGTCCTTAATTCTTATGGAAAAAGAAAAAGAATTATGGCCTTACCTGAATTCAATAAAGCCAATGCATTCACTATCAGGACCGTAGGTGGTGAAGGGGGTGGTTTAAAAATAGAATTTCCTTATTTGCAGCATTTGAATGACGAAGTCATTATTTCATGTACTGTGGGGAACGGCATTTATAGATATGATCCCTCCTTGGATAGCATTTCCTATCGGGAATTTCCTCTCAAAATTGTGCCATTGGAAAAAAAGGGAGAAATAAAAAACCGTGTTCATAGTAATGAAGAATTTGAAGTAGAAGTCAAAAAAATAGCAACTCAAATCAGTCACTGGAATTTTATTTGGGACGAGGCTTCCCAATTGTATTTTCGATTTGCTAGTAGAGTGCTTTCACACAGGACAGAATACAAAGAAAGCAAAATGGAAATATTCTTGATGGCTTTTTCAAAAGAGCTGGACCTTGTTGGAGAGACAAGGTTGGAAGGACTTACAAATGTGCCTCATAGTGGGTTTTTTAAAGAGGGCAAACTCTGGAGCAATGTTAATGTAGCAGATGAATTGGGGTTTTCAGTGATAGATTTTCAGTTTTGACGTCTTTAAATTAGGTTTTGGGACCCTATGTATGATTAATCCAAATGCGATTTCTAAGACCATTGTTATTTTTTGCCCTGAGTTGGATCAGTGGTTTAAAAAGTAACTCAGCTGTCCCGAGACTCCAAGAAAATTCGCGCCGCTAAGTATTTATTGGCTAAAATTTATGGCGACGCTCACTGGTACCTCTTGGATTTTAGCCTTTCACAATTACGTTTGTCTTTTTTTGAAGCCCATTGATAAATCTTGATCAAATTAGCCTGTGCCCTTGCCAATTCCTACTTAAATTTCTTGATGCCGAAATCTACAAGGCGGAAATTTATCTACAACTTATAATGAATCTCATTCCTCTTCAATTGTTTTCTTCGACTATGGTATAGGTGACTGAGCGGAGCCGAAGTCAACCCAAAAAGCGCTTCTCTTAAATACCGAAAGTTGAAAACTTTCTTCATAATAGGTCTAATTTACGCTTCGCTAAACTTAGACTGATCGGATAACTTGTACCTCTTGGATTTTAGCCTTAAACAAAATATACAAATCAGAAGTGTTTTATGCCCAAAAGACAAAAAAATAAAGTATTTTGACTGGAGATAAACCAAATTGGCTACGATTAGATACCCTTTGCCTTTTTGCCAGTGCTTAAACCGGCTCAAAAATAATCAATTTGGGTTTTTAAATTGGATAGTCAAGTTATACCAAAATCAAAAGAATATAATGAAATCAACAAGAAGAACATTTCTAAAATCAGCTTCAACAGCCGGTTTAGGAGCATTATTCATCCCTAATTTTATTGAACGTCCACCAAGTACAAAATTGCGTTTTGCAATGATTGGTGTAGGAGCCAGAGGTCGTGCCAGTTGGAGCCAGGTTGCCGTAGAGGATATTGTGGCCATGTGCGATGTTGACGACAGAATGACTGAGCAAGCATACAAAACTGTACCTAATGCTAAAAAGTACAAAGATTTCAGGGTGATGTTCGACGAAATGGCCAACGAAATAGATGCCGTTATGATTGCTACACCTGACCACACCCATTTCCCAGCGGCAATGGCTGCCATGCAACTTGGAAAACATGTATTAGTTGAAAAACCACTTGTGCATAATATTTGGCAATGCCGCACCATGAAAAAAGCTGCAAAACATTATGGTATCGTATCGCAAATGGCAAATCAAGGACATACAACCCATGGAATTAGATTAGTAAAAGAGTGGTTTGATGCAGGAGTTCTTGGAGATGTAAAAGAAGTAATTAGATGGGGAGGCCCAACAACATTTAATCCGGGTGGATATTTCTCGAAGCCTGAAGGGTTTCCATTTCCAGAGCATGAAGTACCTGAGGGTTTAGATTGGGATTTATGGAAAGGTCCTGCAGCTGATCGTCCTTTTAATAATGACTATGCACCCAAATCATGGAGAACTTTCTACGATTTCGGTAGTGGAGCAATGGCCGATTGGTGTTGTCATACTTTAGACGCACCTTTTTGGGCATTGGATCTTGGAATGCCACATACAGTAGATGCCGTGGTACCAAACCCTGAAGTTCCAGATCATAGTATGATTGCCCGGGAATCAACGATAACATGGCAATTTGGAGCTCGTGGTAATAAACCACCTGTTACTATGAAATGGATTGAAGGTATGGGCAAACCCGAATTGAAGGAAGAGTATGGGCTTAATGAAATGCCGGACAATGGGATGATTATGATTGGTTCTAAGAAGACACTTTACCATGGAGGTCGTCCAAACAATCCTCGATTACTTGTTCCTGAGGAAGAATGGGCAGATTTCCAAAAGAATAAACCAGCAGAAACCATTCCGAGAGTGGAGGAAGAAAAACCAGTACAAGAATGGGTGGCTGCCATTAAAAACGACACCTTGCCGGGCTCAAACTTCGATTATGGTGCGGACTTAACAGAAATGGGACTTGTTGGTGTACTAGCACAACGTTTTGGCGGAACGATTAACTACGACGAAAAAAACATGAAGGCCGTTGGTCGTCCAGAGTTAGATGCATACATTAAAGAACCTGTTCGCGAAGGATGGTCTTACGGAGAAGACCTTTGGTAGAATAGACCACAGTACATCGAAAATTTATGGGCGAAAGGTTTTATACATGTACGCTAAATAGTAATCGAAGGGTATAAGGTTTTACTAAATTGCCTTTATAAGGAGGGTATAAATGATTGTAATCAATTGAAGTAAAAATAGCTTATTCCTTATTACCCTGTTGAAACGGTTTACTATACATTTAACCCGAATTATGTAATAGAATTTCCCGTGTTTACGGGAAGTGTTGTAATCGCAAGAAAATCAGGCTGTTTGGAGATTTCAGCATAGCACCGCTATGGTGAACATGTCTTCCGTCAGGTAGAATTGAAAATAGCAACAATTGGGTATTTTGAAGCGATTTCAGCACCTAATAGATTTTCTATTGCCTATTTCGGGTTTAATCAAGCCAATCCTTTTCGAAGAAATAATTTACCAGTCCATTTAGCTATTCATTTGGCTTTTTAGGAAGACTGTAGTAACTTTTAGGGGTTGTTTAACCAAACCCATATAGCCTTGAAACTGAAACCCTTTAATAAAAATGACCATTCAACAGCCATTTATTTCGGCAGGCAACAGGGCCAATCGAAAAAAGGCCACGAGGCGAATTGCATCAACCGCCGTGACTGCCTGGGTATCTTAGGTGGATCACTTGCAAGCCTTGCCCTGACTTCGAGGTCGCGGGCGGAGAAGGCCCACAGCGATCTGCCGGTCGTCGACACCCATCTGCACTGTTTTGCTGGCCCAGACAGCAATGAATTTCCTTATCATCCCAACGGACCCTATCGACCTGATTCCGCCGCCACCGTGGAAGACCTGCTGAGTTGTATGGACGGAGCAGGGATTAAGTACGCAATCGTTGTTCATCCGGAACCGTACCAGGACGACCATCGCTACCTGGATCATTGTTTGGAAGTTGGTGGGGGCCGACTGAAGGGTACCTGCCTGTTTTTCGCTGACCAGCCTGAATCGTTGGCTGCGATGCCATCATTTTTGAAGGACCGTGAAGGGAGTATTATTGCGTCCCGGGTTCATGCTTACGCTCCCGATCGGTTGCCTCCGTTTGGGAAACCGGAACTCCGAAAATGGTGGCGTAGTGTCGCTGATGCCGGCGTTGCTGTGCAGTTGCATTTCGAACCCCGCTATGCTCCGGGCTTTGAGCGTTACATCCGGGAATTCTCTGACACCACCGTGATCATCGATCATCTTGGGCGTCCGTTTCAAGGATCACCAGAGGAATATGCCAGGGTATTGCGCTGGGCTGACTTTCCTAACACAGTAATGAAGCTAGCATCGATCCCCACAGCAGAGCGCTATCCTCACCAGGATATCAGGCCGATCATCCGCCAATTGACCAGTGCCTGGGGCGCCGAACGGATGATCTATGGCGGTGGCTTCAATACCAATGCGACACCAGACACCTACCGCCGCTACCGTCAGGACCTGGTAAGGCACCTCTCGCACCTCTCTTCACAGGAGCAGGCAGCAATACTCGGTGGTAATGCAGCACAACTTTTCGGCTGGAGCTAAGCAAACACTATGGAATTGGAAATCCTTTGTCAAGCCCCCTCAATAACTGAACTTAGTTTGTAATTTAATGAAATCAACACCTATCGGTTATAGGGAGAATAATTATGAAGTGGAGAAACAGACAAAAAGGAAGTGAAGCTCCGTTTATTCCATTAGGACCTTTTAAGCTTCGGCTGCCCTTTATTCATTATCGTTTTGAGTGGCCGGATTATCTTCAGGGCCTCTTGATGTGTGCTGTGGATTTGGCTGCAATACCCTTGATGATGGATTTGCTGGGAATGCCTTTTGAAGCCGCGATTGCCATAGTGATTTTAAATGGATTGCTTTATTTGATCCACCATCTGCTCGGTGATCCAGTCGTCCCGGGTTGGATTACTCCGGCCATACCCTTACTGATTATTTTTGTGGAGCAATTTCCTCAGGGTCCTGAACGTGTTCAGGCCTTAATGGCTTTTCAGTTCTCCCTTGGTTTTTTAGCTATATTTCTTGGTGCCACAAAACTGGCCAAATTGGTGGTTCGCCTGATTCCTCCCGCCATTAAATCAGGTATTATCATGGGGGCTGGTCTGGCAGCTGTCGCCACAGTTTTTGAAAAAGGGGGGCGTTTTGACCAATTTCCATTCAGTATATCCATTGCAGTGGGCATTGCTTTTTACTTAATCTATTCCTCGCATTTTGGACAATTGCAAAAAAGAAATAAGGTTTTTGGAATGATTTCCAAGCTTGGTATCTTCCCCATCATTTTGTTGGCCGTATTCCTGGGGCCTGTGTTCAATGAAGCACCATGGCCAACTATAGAATGGGGTTTTACTCAGCCAGATTTTGCCCTGATGATCAACCAATATACAGTATTAGGAGTGGGTCTTCCGCCAATTAGTGTTTTTATCAGCGCCATACCTACGGTACTGGCAGCCTATATCGTGCTTTTTGGGGATGTACTCCAAAGCCAGGCAATCCTTGTAGAAGCCGATGAAATCCGAAAAGATGAAAAGATAGATTACAACCCCGACAGGGCCAACTTGTTGTTTGGCGTAAGGAATTTGGGCATGAGTATATTTGGTCCGGATATGACCATGGCAGGACCGCTATGGGCCGCCATGCACGTGGTAATTGTGGAGCGCTACAAGCAGGGTCGTAAGGCCATGGATTCTATTTTTGGCGGAGCAGGCTCCTTCCGTTGGGGTACCAATACCGGGCTTTTATTGCTACCTATTGTGAGTCTTGTAAAGCCTATTTTAGGTATAGCCCTTGCGCTCACTTTACTGATTCAGGGATTTGTTAGCGTAAGGGTAGGAGTTCTTGAAGCCTCTAATCAAAAGGACCTTGGAATTGCTGGCATCATTGCGGCTGTTCTGGTGGTGAAGGGCGCCACTTGGGCCTTCTTAATTGGTATCATACTGACCCTACTAATATATGGTTCGAGGTTTTTTCACAACCATGCGGAAGACCTGGAGGCAAATGACATTAAAAAATGGAATAAATACTTTCAAAAATAACGAATTCGAATATGAAAACCAATGCCGCCGTATTGTACGAAATGGGTAAAGCTGGGCCCTATTCCAGTTCTAAGCCGCTTTCTGTTGAAGAAGTAGATTTGGAGGGTCCCGGTATTAATGAAGTGATGGTGAAAATAAAGGCTGCGGGATTATGTCATTCCGACCTATCGGTGATCAATGGTAACCGACCTAGGCCCTTGCCGATGGTATTGGGCCATGAAGCCGCCGGGGAGGTGGTAGAATTGGGCCAGGGAGTTGATCGTCTTAGCATTGGAGATCATGTTGTTTTTGCATTTCTGCCTTCTTGTGGTCATTGCGCCAACTGTGCGATTGGTAGGGCAGCACTTTGTGAACCAGGAGCAAAAGCCAATGGAGAAGGTGTTTTAATGGGAGGCCATAAGAGGCTCAAAAAAGAAACGATGTACTATCATCATCACCTTGGGGTATCTGGCTTTTCCGAGTATGCGGTCGCTTCTGTTAACTCCCTCGTGAAAATAGATAAGGATATTTCTTTTGACATCGCCGCGCTATTTGGTTGCGCAATTATGACCGGTGTAGGTACACTTGTGAATACCGCACAGATAAGATTAGGAGATTCTGTTCTTGTGGTTGGATTGGGGGGAGTGGGTCTTTCTGCTATTCTTGGCGCCAGAGCAGCCGGGGCCAGGCAAATTATAGGTGCAGACATCAACCCCGATAAACGTCAAAAAGCTTTGGAGTTGGGAGCTGATGCAATAATCGATGCAGCTGATCCCCATGCATTGGAAATGTTGAAAGCAATAACCGAAGGGGGGGTGGATATAGCCGTTGAATTTGCCGGAGCTACTTCTGCCCTGGAATTTGCCATGCAATCCACCAAAAGAGGAGGAACTACCATCACTGCTGCTTTACCCCACCCGGAGGCAAGGCTGAGCATATCACCCGTAGCATTGGTAGGGATGGAGAATACAATCAAAGGGTCTTACCTCGGCAGCTGCGTCCCCAGCCGAGACATCCCCAATTACCTGCAATTGTATAAAAACGGCAGACTTCCGGTGGAGAAATTGATTTCACATCGAATTTCACTAGGACAGGTCAACGAAGGGTTTGAACGAATGGCTAACGGGGAGGGTGTCAGGCAGGTCATTTTATTTGAGTAATGCCAATAAAATTTTTGGTTATTCCCTATAATGCCCTTTCTAAAATTTATATACAAAAAAACCAACTCCCAACTTTAAAAAAGGTCATCATTGGGAAGAGAATGCCATTTTTAAAAGTTGATTTTTTTTCTTTCAGGAAACGTTTCATCAATAATAGAGCTTAGGCCTGATTTCCCATTTTCCTGTGGTAAAATCAGGAAAATCTACCGGTTTGCTTTTATTGGCTACCGACGCACCGTTAAGTGGGATAATGGCAGCACTTGTTACCGAATTATAAACATCCCAATCCGGCTGTTTGGAGACTTTAGCTTAGCACCGCTATGGTGAACCTGTCTACCGTCAGGTAGAATTGAAAACAGCAACGATTGGGTATTTTGTAGCGATTTCAGCATGTAATAGATTGTCAATTGAATATTTCAGGGTTAAATATATTGTTTCACTCTAGAGTAAAGTCAATAAAAAATGCCCCTTGATTTACCAAAGGGCATTCTATAATTTACATCGGAGTATTACCCGATTAAGATACAGTGATTTGCTTCACTCTTTTGTCTTCTTCTTTTTTAGGAATGACCAATTTAAGGATTCCATCCTGGTACTGAGCGTTGATCTGATCCACATCTACCCTGTCTTCCTCAAGTAAGAAAGACCTTTCGAAGCTTTCGTAATGAAACTCAGTTCGTTTTACTTTATGGGTCTCATCATTTTCTTCAGTTTCGGACTTTTTACTTGCAGAAATGATCAGGTGATCCTTTTCAAAAGAGATGTTAAAATCTTCTTTTTTCAATCCAGGAGCAGCTACTTCTAAAAGGAATTCATTGTCGTTTTCCTTAATGTTTACTGCTGGGCTGTTACCATTGAATCGTTTCTCAGGATTTCCTAAAACAAAAGAGGAGGGTACGTCAAATAACTGATCCAACCAATTGTTAAAATCAGGAACCTGTGGTTTACTTCCGTTTGTTTTTATAAGTGTCATGGCTATAAATGTTTAAATTTTTAACTTCTTTATATACCCTTAGGACAAAATAAATGCCAATTGAAAATATAGGTCAATGAACTGATAAACAAGACAATACGTCATATTTTTCTGTTAGATAAGTGACATTATGGCTGGATGTGTTGGGCAATGGTGACGATATGGCAGGGTTGGGAAAAGAGAGACTAAAATCTGGACTTACTTACAATTTTCCAAGAGATTGGGCTTTTATTAATTTCACAAGCTTTGGGAAAATGCCTGTCGATTTGAGTGATATTAATCCCTAATTTTGGTACAGCTATATTACCTTCTAGCTAGAGTAAAATCGTAGTTTTTCAGACAGTTCCTGGCAATGTTTATTGCTACACCAATGCTCAAACAAAAAGTATCACATTGACATTCTAATCACTTCTGTGGAAAGTATCGTATTGAACAGTTATTAGGAGTAAAAGCCATAAAGGGTTATATTTCAAGGTAAAGCCATTAGGAAAGGCCAATTACAGTGCGTCAGATGGCTTATAAAAAATGTTTTTTAGTAATAGAAAGGGAATTTATTAGGCAAGGATTATGAAAACAATGGACAATACAAACCCAGAAAATGAAGGAATGAATAATGACAGCTCACGAAGGGAGTTTTTAAAAACTGCCGGCTTAGGTATGGCAGGTATGGGCTTGATTCGTCCATCCCTATCTCAAGGGGCTGAATATTCTGAAAACCTCAAAAAGAAAAAGGTGGAAATGGCCATTGCAACCATTACAATGGATGGTTTTGGAGACATGAACTTTGAGAAAGCTTTTCATTACCTTCCACAGCTTCCCTATAAGAATGTGGAGTTCAATTGCTGGTATGGGCGTAACCTTACACCCAATGGCCTTCGCAGTATCAAAGACCGCTGTAAGGAACATAAGCTTCAACCTATCTGTGTGCAAGGCACCTCTTTTGGAGCAGACCGTACCATTATCAAGGATGTAACCCACAAACTCTGGAACATGCAGGCCGCCAAACAGTTGGGCTGCAGAAGGGTCAAATTTACAGGGGGCGGGAGAGGAAAAGTAGGAGGCATAGAGGCCGTTATTAAGGTGCTAAAGGAAATAACTCCTGCGGCTGAAGAAATGGACATGCTGATACTGGTTGAAAATCATACGAATAACAACCTGGAAAACATTGAAGATTATGACAGAATATTTCAGGCCATTGTTTCTCCCAATGTAGGCATGTGCATGGACAATGCGCATTTTGATGGGGCCAATGTAGACTTGATGGAAGTGGTGGACAGATTCCACTCCAAGATTTTGCATATTGATCTTAAGGAAACCGTAGAAATGGGCGTTCACAAGGTGGTTAATTTTGGTGAAGGGGTGACTAAAAATGATGCGGTTATTCAAAAAATGTTAGAACATGGTTATGAAGGCTATTTGGTCATTGAAATGGTGCGGACTGATCATGAAGCAGATTTTGTAAAGGATCTTACCAGGGCTTACAAGCTATTTGAGAAGTATGAAAGGTAATTAGACGAGTACCTGATTTTTAAAATGGCCCATTAAATACATCCATAAAATGCCTCATTTCACTTCACTAAAACAATTAAAAAGTTCATCATTCTTCCTCTTAGTTTTAATCAGTATAGGGGTATTTTTTTCCTGCGCTCAAAATAAAGAACCGGAAATCCCAGTACCTGAAGGTTTCCAGCTCTTTGATGATAGATTGAATTTAACCCTTGTAATGGAAGATCCGGACATCGTCACACCAATTGGCATTGCGGTAGACCCTCAGGACAGGGTTTATGTATTGGAATCGCATACCCATTTGCCACCCAAGAATTATAAGGGGCCGAAAGGTGACTTAATTAAAGTATTGTCTGACAGTAACGGGGACGGAAACCTCTATTCCATGGCAATTTTTGCGGAGGATATTCATGAAGGTTTGAACATTTCTTTTTCGCCGGAAGGACATTTATATGTGGTCACATCCAAAGAGGTATGGGTGTATTTGGACGAAGATGGGGATGGCGTGAGCGAGAACCGTAAAAAGTTATTGGGATTGACTGAACCAGCCAGGGTTTATGCGCATTCAGCTATTCTAAGCATAGCTTTCTCGCCGGATGGTTGGATGTACATAGGCAGGGGAAATACCGGAGGGATGGCCTGGTCTTTTCAAGGCTCGGATGGCGCTACCGTTTCTGGTTTTGGGGATGGGGGAAATGTCATGAGGGCCAGGTTGGATGGCTCTGGCCTGGAAGAATTTGCTACTGGTCTTTGGAACCCTTTTGACCTAAAATTCGACAATTATGGAAGACTGATGGTGGCCGACAATGACCCGGATAGTCGTGGCCCCAACCGTTTGGTTCATGCCGTTCAAGGGGGAGATTATGGCTACAAGTCCATGTTTGGAGGAAGTGGCATTCATCCCTATTCCGCCTGGGACGGTGAGTTGCCGGGTACTTTGCCTTACGCCGTGGCATTAGGGGAGGCGCCTACTGGTTTGTTAAATGCCAGTTTGGCTAAA
The DNA here is from genome assembly GCF_055809755.1 of Cyclobacterium sp. 10D3-21. NCBI lineage: Bacteria > Pseudomonadati > Bacteroidota > Cytophagia > Cytophagales > Cyclobacteriaceae > Cyclobacterium > Cyclobacterium sp. 10D3-21. Next base: position 7,070,689 of record NZ_CM147924.1, on the reverse strand, counting down.
CTTCCAAAGGACTACCAGGACCAGATGCTGTGTTCTATCTGGGAAGAAAGTACTATTGTACGCACCAAGATGAAGGGGGACGGATTGTCCGTATCAGGAACGGCAGAAGTTATTTTATCAGGGGGAGAGGATTTTAGGCCAGTTGCTTTCGCTACGGATAGCAAAGGGACTATTTATTTTACCGATTGGGTATTGCGGAACTATCCTAACCATGGTAGAGGGAAAATATGGAAACTGTCGACCAAAGAAAATATTGAAACCCTAGATGCTAGGGGCATTTATGATGAAAATTTACCTTGGGAGCCACAAGAAAAGGCCAATGCCGATATCAACTCCGATCCAAAGTTTGAAAACCTGATACAAAACCTGAAATCAGAAGATCCTTTTCTGGTCCATGCAACTGTAATGGCTTTAAGTAAGGAAGAATTTAAAGAAGAATTGTTGGGTAAAATTGCTGATGAAGATCCTATTATTCGGTTGGGTACTTTATTGGCGCTCCAAAAATCTGGGGACGAGCAAGTGGAATATGTAACGAAACAGTTTTTGGCGGACCCTGATCCAAAGATAAGGAATAGCGCTCTGATTTGGATTGGTAGCAGTCAAATCGCAGACAGGAGAAATGACCTGGAATTGGCGCTGAATTCAGGGGAAGTGACAAAAGCACTATTTGAAACTTACCTCGAAACGGTTAAACTCCTTCAGCCGGAATTTATAGCCGCTTACAAATCAAGAGAAATAAAGAATTCCAAATCCCTAAAAAGGCCTTTGCCTGATCATTTTCTATCCTCCCTGGTTGCTGACCCAAGCAAATCAGGTAAAATTCGGGTTTTTGCACTTGGATTCATGGATGACAATTCCAATCAGAAGGATCTTTTTCTGAACTTTCTTAAGAAAGAAAATGATCCGGAAATACGGGTAGAGATTGTCCAGATGCTGAAAAATCATCCGGACAAGGAATTGTCAATCCAATTATTGGAGATTGCCCTGGACAATAGCAACCCTGAGTTGCTTAGGGCCGAGGCCATTCTATCCCTTTCGGGCCAGCCTTTGCCGGATTGGGAGCAGCTAATTGGGCTCCTTGAGGATGAAAAGGAAAATGTACAAATTGAAGCCGCCAGGTACCTTCGTTCCAAAATCAATACTGTCTCTGTGAAGAAAGCCTTTGAAGAAAAGCTATCAGCCATGGGAGAGGACAACAATTCCCCATTAAAGCAGCAATTGGAAATGGGCTTGAATCGGGGAGTATTGGCAGGAAGGCCGGATAACACCGATAAAAATGAATGGCAAGCTTTGTTAGCATCCAAAGGAGATGGGGAACGTGGGCGTAGGGTCTTTTATTCCAATACCGCCTTATGTTCCACCTGCCATGCTATAGATGGCAAAGGAGGAGACCTGGGACCGGACCTAAGTAATGTGGGTCAGTCCAAAGACAGAAACCTGCTGATTTCGTCCATTTTGCTACCTTCCCATGAAATCAGTCCTGAATGGCAAGGCTGGTTTATTAAATTGAAAGATGGCACCATGCATCAAGGCAGGCAAATCGATGTGGGAGAAAGCAGCATCGTGATATATACCTTAGTAAAGGGCTTTGTTACGTTTTCTAAGGAGGACATAGCCGATTATGGCTTGATCAAAAATTCATTGATGCCCGAAGGTTTAGAAAGGAACCTTACAGAAAGCGACCTCAAAGATTTGCTGTCTTTTTTACTGGAGCGATAGGAAAGTTTGGTTGCTGACCTGAGGTAGTATTTTGTCAGCTTTGTTGCAAATAATAATGAAAGGGTACCACCAAAATCTGTTTATTTCTATTAAGCTATCAGGTGCCTAATCTATGATTAGTACCTTTTCTCTTCGAATCCATGGGTTAAGAAAGGAAGATAGAGTTCAACCGCAAGAATGCGTTGAAGAACCGGATTGTTAAAATCGTTATCGCTAAAGCTTTGAGATACTCCAGGTGCAAGCAGGGCTGGAGAAATGTCTCCTGTTTCTTGAATTGTTAGCACATATTCACCAATTAGGTTGCTACAGTCTTTTGCCGCTGTTAATGCTGAAATGCAGTCGCTATCAATATGCGTCTGAATGAATCTTCTCTGTTCTCCCCCTTCAATTTTACAGAAGTCATACTTAAAAATCATGGTATCCAGTTGGATTACCTTTTTTCCAAAGTCAAGATCTCTTGGGACATTTTCATAGACTTTATCACTTTCAGTCAACTGAGTTAAGAAGTTTCTGTAATTGTTCGCAAAGGTGTCGTCATCAAAGCCTGTGATGAAATGGCCAAATTTCTGTGTTAAATCGGCCAATAGTTGACTGTGCGCTACTGTTAGTTGGTTTTCAAAAGTTGTTATGCAATCCTCTTGTTTAGGTGAGCAGGAAAATGTAAAAAGTAGTAATAGTATAAAAGTGTAAGAATTCATCTAATAGGGCAGCGGTGAAGTATAAGAATAGTATGGGATTTAAAGTGATTCGCTTTAAACCTAAATTAATTCAATATGCAATCTATTACGTGTTGAAATCGCTTCAAAATTAGCACGGTTTTCAACCATTAGGTAATAAAGAGAAAAACCTACACAAGGAATTGCCAGTATTTGATAAAGTCCTAGTAGTGCTTTCAGATCAGGCTGTACCAACCGTTATATAGCTTTATTATTCTATGCTGGGTTTTAATTTTTCAATTGTTTTTTTAAGGTCAGATTTTGAAAGTGTATGAAGTACCTCAGTGTGAGATTTTGGAGGGTTTTTTAATCTTTCAACCATTTTCCTGAAAGCCTCTTTCACTTTTTCTGGATGTAAATCATAAAGATTAGATAAAAAGACATCAGGGTGCTGTATTTTAATATCGTATTCGGACTCAATTGATTTAGGGAAGTCTTTTAAATTATAAGTTACTATCACCTCTGCCTTTGAATAAATTGCCGCCGCAACAACATGACGGTCATTGGGATCTGGAAGTGTGATGCCTGATACAAATGAACTGTAATTATCAACATTGGAATCTGGAAATGCAAAATTCATGGACTCAATTGTCAATTCTAATTGACTCTTTTTTAAATCAGGTCGATTCAACAATAAGTTTCGAGACCATTCGTCTTGAATTTCTGCTGTCCACTTTGGTTTATAGAGTCCGATGTCAGCTACTGATAAAAGCAAGTCCCTAACTGGAGCGGGATAAAGCACACAAGCGTCGAGAACCACTATGATATTCGACGAATAGATCATTCGTATCCAAGGTTCAAATCTTGAGCTTGCTCGGAAAGGAATTTCAATTTTTCCTCTCTGGTTCTTAGAAGGCTTTTCTCATAGGTGATTAAATCTTTTTGTAAGATTCTTCGATGGCTACCTACTTTCCTGAATGGAATGGTATTGTTTTCCAGTAATTTTATTAAATGAGGGCGAGAAACATTTAGCATTTCTGCTGCTTGTTGAGTACTCACTTCGGAATCTGTTGGAACAATTGTAATTGACTTCCCTTCTGACATATTTGATAAAATCGTAATGAGCAGAGAAAAAGCCTTTGTAGGAATGGTAACTAACTCACCAGTTTCTTTAATCTTTATTTCAACACCAAAAGTATCCTCAGAATGCACTTTAATTGAAACTCCTTTAAGTATGGTCAATGCTTCCTGAGCAATTCTCTGGTCTTCTCCAGTTGTACTTTTCAATATGGTTTCCATTGGTTTCGTGTTTGTTAAGTTAAATGTATGTAAACGAAATAAGCGAAACAAGTGAAATAAACGAAAAATTTGTTTAAACGCCCATATCAGCGTGTACCTATATAGATCATCAAATTTAGATTTTGGTTAAGGAATCAAGTAGAGATGGGACACTTAAATCTAGATTGGAAGAAATTACTAATTAAGGTGGATATTTTGGCGGTATTGTTACTTTTCTTTTGCAACAATACCTCCAGAATCAGGCTATACTCATTATTTTACTAAAGGCAGGCACCTTTGGCTAAATAAGTTCTTTGCCGCGTTTATCTTGTATCACAGGTATTAAAATAACCTTCATTCACTGACCGAATGCCTATTTCAATATTGGAAGAGTTAAACCTTTCTTCTTTTTTGCTGGATTTGAAGTATAAGAATCTGGCTAATGAGGTGTTCTTTATAGCTAGGAGTACACGTTGTAGTGTAAAGAAAAGTGATGTTTTCTTTACATGTTGCTCTCCTCATGTGTAGATTTTGATTGTTTCCTTTACATGATAATTTTGTCATGAGTAAAAAATCAAATAAACTATCTATGATAGCCTTGTCGTGGGTAAGTTCTTCTTTTATATGCCGGTCATGAAAATTTACCAATATTTTGTAAAAGCATAAAAACATCTGTTTTTATAGTAATTGTCTTTCCAAAATTTTTGATTGCTTATAATCCCAATTTTATCTAACTGGTTGAGATACTTCGCCGCTGTCTTGCGACTTACCTTAGTATCATCTATTACGAAGTCAATTTTGGTGTAGGGGCTTCGAAGTAGGTTATTCAATAAATCTTTGGTAATTCAGTTCTCATTCGCTGTTTGTGGGCTTTCATCATCTCCTTAATTAAGAATAAAGCTTTGCTCTGGTTTCCCATTTTCCTCTGGTGAAATCAGGGAAATCTACTGGCCTGCTTTTGTCGGCTACTGAAGCGCCGGTAAGGGGGATAATGGCGGCGCTGGTTACTGAATCGTACACATCCCAGTCTGGCTGTTTGTTTTCTTGAAGGGCAAGGATCAATCGGTGCCAGTTGATAGGGGTTTGGGTTATGCCACCACTGCCATGTCCACGAATGGCACCTCCCTTTCTTTCCGGTGGAGCATAGTTTTTCATGATATCATGCGCATATTTTTCTAAATACGGTGCTGCAGGTTCCCACTGATGTGCTTCGGGGCTTCTTCCTTCAATGTAAATGCGCTGGGCATCTCTTTCTCTCAAATAAATCCCTTTGGTACCCTGAAGTCGGAAACTTTCCCTGGGGTGAGGGGTATGGGTATCATGGTTAAGGGTGATCATTTTTCCTTTTACGGTACGGATAAGTGAAGCGTTATAATCGCCCAGGGCCATCTTTTTAGTGGCATAAGGGTGCTTTTCTCCGTATTGGGCTTTGGCGTATTCATTGAGCATGCCCGATTTGGTACTCATGGAGACCAGGTAATCAAATCGGTCCCCATGGTTGATGTCCAATAAAGGCATCATGTTTCTCATGGGGTGGTCAGGGTAGAGGTTGCCGTTCTTGTCTATGGCGGGTTGCAACCTCCAGGGTTCTTCTTCGGGATTGAATTTTACCATTCTCAGGTCATGGATATAACCACTTTCAGCATGGAGAATGTCTCCTAAAAGTCCTTTTCGCACCATGTTCAGCATGGTCAGGTCTCCAAAACCGCCCAAAACAATGCTGGCCCACTTCCCGGTTTTTTCAAAGGTTTCTACCAGTTCCCATGCTTCTTCTAAGGTCTGGGCTAGCGGTACTTCGCAGGCCGCATGTTTGCCATTATTCATGGCCGCCAGGCAAACAGGCGCATGGGTATCCCAGGGCGTCGCACAGATTACGGCATCCAGTTCTTCTTCTTCACACATCCTGATAAAATCTGTAGGGCCTTTGTCATAAAGCTTGGGGCTCGCTTGACCGGATTCCTCAATCCATCGCTTGGCCCGGTAAAGGTTTTCGGGATCAATGTCACAAATGGCGGGGATTTCTACCCCGGCAATTCCCAGTGCGGTGTCAAGATGGTAAGAGCCTCGACCTCCTATACCGACAAAGCCGAGTCTTAGGTTTTTTTTGAAGCCCCTTGCCAAGGAAGGGTTGGATAGCAAACCTGCTGATAGGCCTCCGAGGGCCAGGGTGGATAGTTTTAGAAAATTTCTGCGGTCCAGATAATTCATAGTATTTTTAATTTTTTAAAGTTTAAAAACTAACGGAGGAGTCCGGGATACCATTTTTCAGCATTGTACCTGTAAATCTTATCTACAACTGCTTTAGGCAGCTTCAGGCCTTTGAAGGTACCATCGACTTTTGGCACATTCATTTCATCGTCTCCAGTGAAAAATTGCCAGTGCCTCAACCAAACCTCGTGGGCATGGGTTGCAATTTCATCGGCTTCGGTCAATCCTTTGGCCTGTATATCGGATGCTCCGGTTCTCAAATCCGTGCCATAAATTAGTCTGTCCTGGTATTTGATAAAGAAGTCATGTACTTCTTGCCAATTGGTGATGGCCTGGTATTGCAGGTGGGAGATTCTCTCGGCCATGTCCACCGCCATATTAGGGAATTGGTCCAGCCTTTTTGCCAGCTCTTTGACATCGTATTCCAAACTTCCCAAATGCGCCCCAACGAATCTCAAGTCAGGGTTATTGGCCAACATCTCATCTCGTGCTCCAACCTGGTCCTCGTAGGAAGGGAAGTCCGGGAAATTGTACATGTGGTACTTTGGATTTTCACTAAAATAATCCTTATCTCCCTGTACGGTCATTTCCTCCAATGGCAACCAAGTGTTTTTGGGTTCACCAAGATGACCCAATAAGGTGATGTCTTTCTCCTTTAAGAGCTTAAAGATGGGCTCAAATTTCTTGTCATTTATGGTCACCAATTCACCACTTTCATTTTCCAATTCCATGCCTATGTTTTTCCAGACTTTTACCGCAATGGACCCATGGGCAATGGATTTTTCTAAATAGGCCAGGGTCTTGCTTTCCCAATCTTTATCATTGAATCCTTCCAGGGAAAAGGTTGTGGCATAGGAGACGATATCAGGATAATCGCGGACCATTTTTAAGGAGAAATTCTCCTGGTCTTCCGGCGTCCTGTTCGGTGAGGTATATACACTTACGGTCAGCATACCGAAGTTATCTTTGGCTGCCTGCTTTATGAAAAGGGTGTCGAATTGGCTGCGAAAGTGTACATGGGTATCAAACTTCTTTACCTTCCCAAAATCTTCCATGGTATAGTAAGTGTCTGGTGTTTGCTCAGCCATTTTTTCTTGGTTTTGTGGAGATCCACAGTAAGTGAAAAGTGCCATCATTGATAAGGAAAAAATAAATGTCTTGGCTCCTAGGGTAATTTTTCTCATGTTTTTGGCTGTGTGGTTTTTGGTATAAAATGAATGTTTTGAAGCAAGGCTAAGAAGCATAAGTTTTGATCATAGATAATTCTAATATCTGTGCATTGGATTCATAGCTTATTTTTCAATGCTTTAATTTAGCCAAAGGAATTATTAATAGTAGAATTTTTTTAATGTTTTTATCTATTGAGGACAAATCAAACAGTAGATTAGATATATCATTTTGAAGAATAAGGGTTTTCAAGCGTGAATTTAATTTACCAGGGACAGCGAGCTTATTTGCCATAAAGATTAATCATGGATAGGAGGAGCTGGGGGATGGGGTTTTAGGTAGCTAGTATTGGTTGTGATTTTGTCAGCATTGTTGCGAAAAAAAAGCAACAATACCGCCAAAATCTGTTGGTGTTCAATTAGCTATCCACGGGTTATCACCCGTGTCTACAAAAATGTCACCCCTGCTGGGGTTCTCCATTATGATAATATTTAGCAGCCAATTATATCGATAAGATGACGTTTATTTGGCCAGGCGTTTCAATCCTACCAAAAAAGCTTCAAATTTATTTTGCCACAAATCCTTCTTGGTAAGGGAGGGAGGGATTATAAGGTGAATTTCAAATTATATCAACCTTATATTTCAGCATGTTTGCGTTAGAAATCCCCCTTTTTCCCCCTTAGAAGGGGGATTTTGCTATTTCTCAAATTGACGAGTGCGTCACTGGCTTTAAATTAAGTCAGCCGGTTTCATTGTCATCAATTCAGCAATAAGTTCTCATTTCCGCAAACCTCCTTGATTGGAAGTAAAAAACTGTTCGAGACTTAATCGTAAAACAAGCCAGGCAACCACAGGCTTATTTCAGGAATATAGGTGATCAAAAGGAGTACAAAAATACTTACCATCAAATACGGCAAACCTGCTACCGCGATTTTTTCAAGGGAAATGCCACCTATACTGGAAGCCACAAACAAACAAACCCCTACCGGAGGTGTGGTCAGTCCTATGACCAGGTTGAAAACCATGATGATGGCAAACTGCACAGGATCTACTCCCACATTTACTGCTACTCCTAATAAAACGGGGAACAGTATAAGCAAGGCGGCAATGGTTTCCATAAAGGCACCTACAAACAGCAAGAGAAGATTGATCAATAAAAGCAACATGATCTTGTTGTTGGTCAACTCCAGCAAGCTATTGGCTATCAACTGGGGCAATTCTTCTACGGTCATGATCCAGGCAAAGAGGTTGGCGAAGCCTACCAGCACCATCAAAGCAGCTGTTGTTTTTGCCGACTGAAGCAATATGGCAGGGATCATTTTAATCTTTAACTCTTTGTAAACCCAAAGACCAATAGCGATGGCATAAATCACCGCCACAATAGATGCTTCAGTTGGCGTAAATACACCGCCGATGATGCCAAAGAGGATAAGCACCGTCATCATAATGGCCCAAAAGGCCTGAAAAAAGCTTTTGAAGATAAAGCCAAGTGATTTCCGTTCTCTTTTGGGGTACTTTCTTTTTACGGAGATAAGGTAAGTGATTAGCATAAAACCTACCCCCAATAGCAAACCAGGGACAATTCCAGCCACAAATAACTTCCCAACGGAAAGCCCGGTAAGCGTGGCAGCGATGATCATGGGCAAACTCGGAGGAATAACCGGACCTATGGTGGAGGAAGAAGCCGTGACGGCACAGGCAAAAGGAACATCATAGCCCTCTTTTTTCATGGCGGGGATCATTACGGAACCTATACTGGCAGTATCGGCAATGGCCGTACCAGATATGCCTCCAAATAACATGGATGCGCCTACATTGGCCAATCCCAGCCCTCCCCGAATATGTCCCAATAGGGCATTGCAAAAATTGATAATCCTGCTGGTAATGCCACTGGCATTCATCAGGTTTCCAGCTAAAATGAACCCAGGAATGGACAGCAATACAAATACATCAATGCCCGCATACATTTTTTGCGGAATCACCATTAGGGGGATATCACTGAACAGCAAATAGGTAAATGCAGAAATGCCCAGGGCAAAGGCGATCGGAAAGCCTATGGCCAAAAGAACCAAAAAGACAATGAATAAAAGTGCAGTCATCTATTTTTTTCAATTAATTTCAAGGTACTGTAAAAGGCTACGGATAGTCCCATAATGGCCATGGCGCCATACATAAAAGCCATGTTAAGGTTCATGGAAGGGGATCTTTGTATACTCACGATTTCCATTAATGGCAGGCTTACTACAAATTGGGTAAACATCAAGCCAATGATGCAGACCAAAATAATGTTTTCCAAAAGGGATTTGTACTTGGGCGAAAGACGGTCCAGTAAAAAATTTACACTTACATATCCGTTGTCTTTTACCGCAAGGGCTGCTCCCATACTGACAAGGTAAATGAAGCAGAAACGGGCCAATTCCTCTGTCCAGTTGGGGGACCAGGGCAAGGCATACCTGGCAATGATCTGCAATAAAACCACTGCAATCATTAATATAAAACTCAGGTTAACCAGAAAACCCAGTACTTTATCAAGGGTAGGGAAGGGAGATTTTGTCATTTCACTTGCAGGATTCTGTTTAAAAGATCTGTTTGCTCTGCATCAAAGGATTGCAAAACGGCCTCCTTTGCAGCAGTTTGAAAAGCTTCATTGTCCACTTCTATGAACTCCATTCCTTTTTCTACAAGGAAATCGTAGTCTTTCTTTTCCTGGACTAAAAACAACTCATGTTCGTATTCCTGCATTATTTCAGCGGATTCATCGATTACTTTTTGCAGGTCTTTTGGAAGACTGTCGTATTTTTTACCACTCATGACCACATAGGCCCAGCTTTTCACATGGGAGGTCAGCATGCAATATTTTTGAACCTCATACAGTCCAGCATCTTTGATCAAGGCAAAAGGGTTTTCCTGCCCGTGGATGGTGGATTGTTGCAAGGCGGTAAAAACTTCTGAAAACGCCATGGGGGTAGGTTTGGCTCCCAGTGCACTCCAGGTATCCACATAAAGGGATACAGGAGGAACCCGCAAAATCATTCCCTGAAGATCGTCTGGATGCCGAATAATTCGGTTGGAGGTAAGGTTTCTGGCACCTCTTTCAAACCAGGCGATGGGTCTGAATCCGGCCCCATCCAAAATATGCTGTTCGATTTCCTTTCCTAATGGGCCACCGGCGACTTTTTTTAAGTGATCAGAATCCCGGATGGCAAAGGGGGTAGCGCAAAGGATGGCCTTTGGCAGACTCCAACTCTGTAAGGATTCCCCGGTAATCATAATGTCCGCACTTCCCACCAAAAGCCCCGTCAAAACGTCCATTTCCTTGCCCAGTTGTTCGTTGGGGTAGACCTTTACTTCTATTCTGCCATTGGAACGCTTTTTTACTTCCTCTGCAAATTTCAAACTGGCCAGGTGCCAGCCGTGTTGGTTGTTGGCCAAATGTCCAAAGCGAAGGACGTATTCGGGTTTCTTTTCATCAGAAGGCGCACAGCTCCAAAAACTGGCTACCAAAAAAAGCAGCAGAAAGGGAATTGATCGATTTGGGTTCATTATAAAACTGTTCTTATTAAATTTTCCATTCAATTCTGGAAAATCAATCCAAAGTACAAAAAATTATAACCGATGGCATTCAATTTTTAAAATTTAGCCCCAACCACCACGGTTTTTTTGATGTGCTGCACATGACCATTGGGATGAAAGAGTTCTGCGGAAATCACATAATAGCCCGCGCCTACCTTTTCTCCCTTTTCGTTTGTACCATCCCAGGTATAAAATCCATTGGCCGCCCAGAGTTCATTTTGACACAAAAGCTTTACCTGAATGCCAGTAGGAGTGAATATCCTAAGTGTTGCCTGATAATTGGGCTGGTCCATTTTGTAGGAAATGGTCGTAAAGGGTTGCTCTCCTGCTGCATCGGGAACAAATATTTTCGGTGAGATCGTCAATCCTACCCCTGCAGCATTGCCATCATACACCTGTGAGTTTTTATAACCAGGAGTTGCAAAATTTTCAGAACCCGCGGCAGAATGCCAATTGTTAGGGTCATTTGCCGATTTGTCCAGCGCATACCTTTCCAGAGAAATACCTTTTGCATCCCTCAGAAATCCATGGTGATGGTCTTCATCATAATCGAACCTTTCTGGCCATTTTTCTTCCGGATCCAATAAAACTACTGTTCCTGAGCGGATGGGATAACTAGGAAGACTCATTTCCAAAACTGGACGATTTACCGCTTTTGGAAAATAGGTGATCAGGCTTTGTTGATCTGTAGTAAGTGCCAGGTAGGCGAAGGGGTCGAGGATAAGGTCTTCGGCGGTTATTATTTTTCTATTGTCTATTGCTCCTCCTGAGACTTTGGCCAATTTCCAATTTTTAAGGTTGATCAGCTTACTTGAATTGTTGTAGATTTCCACAAACTTAGGCGCTCCACTTGGGGGATTGAAAAGAATTTCATTCAACACGATGTCTCCTTCAGCGGGTAAACCCGGTATTTTTATAAAGGCAGTATTGTTTTCCTCGTCCAAAGCATTTCCCGAGCAACCCCTCCAATTTTCAACCGTAATTTCATAAGACTGATTTTCTTTTAAGGAATCCTCAAGACTTAGGATCCACTGAAAAGGATCATTGGGATCTTTAATAGCACTTTTGATTTTGGTCGATGGAACAACTTCAAAATCGGCGACATCGCCAGTATTTTCCGCAGAAGGTTTAGAAAATTGCAATACGATTTGGTATTTGTCCCTGACAAATGCTTTGATCAGTTGGGGAGCAATGCGATCCGGGCTGTTGTCAAAAACGGAATTGGTACTTCCCGGGGTACCTTTGGTCTCACTTCTTGAGGGTGCATAATTGCTTAGCCCTACACAAGTGGCCCATGGATTGACCAATTCCAGACTGTAGCCATTGGTCAGCACATCGCTGGCTAGTGGGATTTCTGGCCCATAGGTCATTCTATCCACAAGCTCCTCTTTGTGATTCGATAACGACAATTCGTCTCCTCCATTAAGTAAGGCAGGCCAGGGGTTTAGGCCAATGACCTGCCCATAGTTTGTGAAAGCTGCCACCGAAGCTATTGGGCATAGGATAACATGCTCTCCTGGTTTTATTTCTTCCCGGGGAAGCAGGCTTTGGTTTCTTGAGTTGGCCAGCTTCATGCCTCCAAGATTAAATGTGTTGTCGGTGGAATTGAATATTTCAATGTATTCAGAAGCAGGCAATGCACTTCCCTCTCTGGGAGCCGGCATGAGCTCATTGATCAGCAAATCCTTATATCCTGGTACAGCTACTTGTTGGTAGACAAAGTCAAAAATAATTGGATCGATTTCATTACCATCCAGGTCTTCGAGTTGACGGATTTCCAGGGAAAGTGCGGTACTATCTAACCATGTATTTTCGAATTCCAAAATCACTTCTTTTCCATTGTCTTCCAAATGCACGGTTTGAGGAGCCTCATTGCTTATGCTATAGAATTGCGGGACTATGGCCAGAATAGGATCCAGTTTTTTGTCAAAATACAAGGCCAGTTGTTTGTCTGGTAGCACCACTACATCCAATAATTTTGGAGGAAGCGGGTTCCAGGAAATCTCCCTTAAACTTCCAGGCAAAATCCGATTGCTGTTTAATATTCGTGGAGGGATTTTCAAGGTCAATTGAAGGCCTGTAGGAAGTGGAGGAGAAATCAGCACCTGAATTTGATTGGCATAGGTCTGACTTAAAAACGGTTCCAATTGGTATCCTTCTTCTATGAATTGAAAAGCATTGAGCCAGGGCTGGTTTTTTTGAAGCCCTGCTTCATGGTTGATTATGAGTAGTTGCTCGTTTTCCAGCCAAATATCCGTCACTCCATCTTCGTAGCGCAATTCCTCTTGGAATAAATTTCCCGACAGATCTGGCTCATCTTGAATGGGAGCTATTTCAAGGGAAATGGTTTTTCCCAATGTTAAGTTTTCGGACAAATGTAGTTTGACCTGATAGGCGTTTTCCTGGCTAAGCTCCTTTGGGAACTCCCCATCGATTTTATATTGTTCCCGGAATAAAACCGTAGCTGGATCATAAAATTTCGTGAATGTAATTAAGATGGATTCCTCATCCCAAATCATGGCCTCTGCTACTGACAATAGACTGTTGTCGATGGAGAATATAAGGTTTTCCGCAGCCTCTCCACTTTTGCTGGTAACGAGAGGAAATTTTATTTCTAATGAGGTTCCAAGCCAGCCCTCCTCATTGTTGACCGTTATTTTTTTTCCAGACTCCTTAAGCTCAAATTGGGTATACAATTGATTGTTGATCAACAATGAATCCGGTGGATCAATGCTTTTGCTCCAAATGATTTCCAAAGCATAAGGGTTGATCACAAAGGCTGTATCAATCACCGGTGGAAGCGTATCCCAGATAAAGGTTCGTTTTATCGGCTGCTTCATTTTTTCTCCATAGCCGTCTTCAAGTCCATTGATGGTCAATTGGTATTCCGCACCGGTAATCCATTTAAAAGGGAACTGCAGTAAAACCTGTAGTTCATTTATCATTTCTACTTCATGGGGATGTTCATTCTTGTCTTCTATCCTGTAAACCTGAGGCAATAAAGCCCATTTTGGGTCTAGTGCTTTGTTGAAAGTCAACAGGAGGCTTTGGTCGGAAGGGATTTCCAGTTGATCCAATGTAATTGGCCTGGTATCCCGTATATAGGCTTTTTTTAAGGTGATTCTGTCTTTACCTTCTCTGTCCTTTATACCGCGTACCAGCAAATGTTGGATTTCATTTTCCGGAATTTCCACATCAAAGACCAGAATAAAGCTGTTTTTTTCTTCCTGATCTAGCAGGACTTTGACAGGATGGGTAAGGGCTGATCCTGCCTGATAATTATCCGGGTTTGTGGCCGTCTCCAGATTTAGGGTTTCTGAGAATATTACCTTCACCGTATTGGGAGAATGAACCATGGCCGTATCTAAAACATCTTCCCAATTAAAGGAAATGGTATCTGAAAGAATCTGGTTTCCTGATTTATCGGCGATATTTGTAAGGCTTAATTGGTAAGTTTTACCCATGGTCAGCGCTTCTGAAAGGTCAAGCTGAACTTCCTTTGGCGCTTCTTCTGTAACACTGGCTTGGAAACTTATTTCTTCACTTTGCACAAGCAGATAGTTAGCTGACTTCAGGGCTTCAACTGGATCAATGGCCTCATCAAAAACCAAAACCAAGGTTTTTTCATCTATCCCCCAAAGATCCATTACTTTCGGTGGGCTTCCATCATAGGTAAAGGTAAGGGTGCTTTCTTCCATTGGCACAGCATTGCAATCCTGTAAATTGTTGATGTTCAATTGGTAGCTGTCTCCGGAGATCAATGGGGCTGGAGTTGAAAGTAGCAGGGTATAAGGAGTGAGTTCGAGCAGTTCCAATTCCTGTCCATTGAGTGAGAAAGTTGTTTCGGGCGACAGTTTTTGGGGCAGTGTTTTAGAAAAAGTGAGCTGAATCCGGTCGGTAGCTACAGGCAGAATTTCCAGCACTTCAAAAAGCCTTTGGTCTGTGGCTTCGCTAAACCTATCGTTTATCTTACCAGGAGTTCCCCCTTCTATGGCCTGAGAAGCTTTCCAATTGTAAGGATCGCTACAGTTGAGAAATGGGTTGACCTGTTCAATGGACCAACCGCCGTTTTCTTTTTCCTTGTCGGCATAAAGTGAACGGTCATATTGCAGACTATCTATCATGTTTCCAAAGCCATCTTTCAAGATGATCTCTCCCCCACTATTTACCAGTGTCTTGAATGCCTCCATGCCAGCAACCTGACCAAAAGGCTCAAACCTTTCCTGATTTGTGCTGGAACAAAGGATCAGGTAAACCTGTGGACCGAGGCTTAGCTGAGGAATTACGGCTTCGTTATAAGTGAAGTTATTTAACCTAATGGGTTTGTCTGTTCGGTTAAAAAGCTCAATGAATTCTGCATTGGGCAAGATGAGGTTGGGAGGTTCCAATCCTTTCGGGTTTGGGTCAGGCATGATCTCATTGATAACAATCGCTGCTGTTGGTGTTGGTTGATCAAGGTCAAAAGTAAAAGTCCAGTCTGTGTATATTTTGTCTGAAACCAAGCCTTTTATTTGTTCAAAAACAAGCTGGTAAGTGTTGTTATAGAGGTAATCGTCAAATTTCAGGAGTACTTGATTGTCTTTTATCTGGGAGACTTCTGTGGGTTGACCGTAAGTATTGTCTAACCTTGCAATTTTTGAAATCAGGGATACAGGTTGGTTGAATTCCAATAAAAGGGAACTGTCTTTTTCCGTGTTCAGTAGCTTTGCCGTTAAGGAGTCAGTTTGTTCTTCTAAATCCGATATGCTAAAGTCATCCAAAAATAACCTGGCCGCACTACCAGTGCCTTCGCCGTAAATTGCCTCCAACCTAAGCATTATTGCTTCCCTGTTTCTGAGTGAATCAGGCAAAGGAAGGCTGTAAAGCTGATAGGCGGTGTCCTCATTTGGAAAGCTATTTTGGGTACCAATTTGCAGGGGATCGCTAAAAGAATTTCCCTGATCTGTAGAAAAAGCGAGGGTCAAAGTAACCGGTCTGTTGCCTGATCCGTTGTTTTTAGTCTTGGCCCAAAAGGAAATTGTAGGGCGTTGTAACCCAACAGTCAATGTTTTTATGTAAATTTGCGCATTGAAACTACCGGTAGTTTGGATACCCAGTGCTTTGGATTGATTTACGCCATCGCCTGCAGCCTGAAAGACTCTGGAATTTCCGGACTGGATCAGGTTTGCTGACCAGCCGGGTAAAAATTCATCAGGGTAGGAGGCAATGGTAAATTCGGCTTCAAAGTCTTGTTTGGCTAAAATTTCGATTGTTTGAGAAATTATAAAACCAAATAAGGGAAATGCCATGAAACTCCAAATTAAAGCGATGGTTTTCATCACATTAATATAACTAAAACTGTACTAATTAAGTACTTACATAAAGAATTTTTTCCCGGGACAGAACCGGGAAAGTTTAATCGGTCAAAATTATAATCAAAATGAAGTTAGCCGTAGTTGGAGCCACCGGACTGGTAGGCTCAGAAATCCTGGAAGTGCTTGGAGAGCACAATTTCCCTTTCGATGAATTATTGTTGGTTGCCTCTGAGCGTTCTGCAGGTAAGAAGATTACTTATAAGGGTAAGGAGTATACGGTAATTGGCCTAAAACAGGCAGTTGCAGAAAAGCCTGATGTGGCGATTTTCTCAGCCGGAGGAGGTACTTCTCAGGAATGGGCACCGCAGTTTGCTGAAGTGGGTACAATAGTGATTGACAATTCTTCTGCATGGAGAATGGATCCTTCAAAAAAATTGGTGGTACCAGAAATTAATGGTAAAAGCCTTAGAATTGATGACCGTATCATCGCTAATCCTAATTGCTCTACCATTCAAATGGTACTGGCATTGGCACCTTTGCATGAAAAATATGGCATCAAAAGAATTGTAGTCTCTACTTATCAGTCTGTAACAGGTACAGGTAAAGATGCTGTGGATCAAATGATGGCAGAGAGAAAAGGTGAAACTGCAAAGATGGTTTATCCTTATAAAATTGATTTGAATGTATTGCCTCATATTGATGTGTTCCAGGAAAATGGATACACTAAAGAGGAGATGAAGATGATCAATGAAACCAAAAAGATTTTTGGTGATGATTCCATCCAAGTTACTGCTACAGCCGTAAGAATTCCTGTAATGGGAGGTCACTCTGAAGCTGTAAATGTGGAATTCAATAATGATTATGATCTTTCTGAGGTTAAGGAACTCTTGGCCAACACTTCAGGGATAATCGTAGAAGATGATCCTGCAAACAATATCTATCCTATGCCTTTGAATGCGCATAAAAAAGATGAGGTATTTGTTGGAAGATTGAGGAGAGATGAGACGCAAGCCAATACATTGAATATGTGGATTGTCGCTGATAACCTTAGAAAAGGGGCAGCAACAAATGCGGTTCAGATTGCCGAGTATTTATTGGAACACAGCATGGTTTAAGTGAACCTTGAAAATATATATCATCAGGAATTGATGCAGTTTGTGCAGGATCATCTTACGGAAGATCCTGCACATTTGCTTTTAAGACATAAATCTGTGGCCGGATTAGACTTAAAAGTAGCTGCCCAACAAATCGCTATGCGACAAAAGGCGGCTAAAAAACTTCCATTTTGGGCCAGCCATCCTTCCCTAATTTTTCCGCCGACCTTGTCAATGGAACAATGTTCCTCTGAGCTAACAGCGGAATACAAAGCCAAGCTGGTGTCAGGCAAAACCTTTATTGACCTTACGGGAGGCTTTGCTGTAGACACTTTTTTTATAGGCAGGAATTTCAAAGAAATTACCTATCTCGAAAGACAGCAAGAACTAGTGGATCTAGCGCAACACAATCTTTCCAAGCTTTTGAAGGACCAGGACATTAAACTAAATGTATTGCATGGGGAATCTGTTCATTTTATTGAGGAGACCCAGGCAAAGTACGATGTACTTTATGCTGATCCTGCCAGAAGGGGGACAGTGAATCAAAAAATGTATCAGCTTAAAGACCTTGAACCGGATGTAACCCAAAACTGGAACTTGTTCCGTCAAAAAGCCAAGGTGATTTTGATAAAAGCTTCGCCCATGCTTGACATTCAAGCGGCGCTCACCGACTTACCAGAAGTGAATGAGGTGCATGTAGTGGCCGTAAAAAATGAGGTTAAAGAATTGTTGTTTCTCTACACTGGCACAAATGAAAAAGCCAAAGTCATTGCCACTGAATTAGGGAACAATGGTGAACAACAGTTTTCCTTTACTTTGGAAGAAGAAATGACTGCTTCAGTTAATTATTCTATGCCACAGAAATTCCTGGTGTTGCCCTATTCTTGCATTTTGAAAGCCGGAGCATTTAAAAGCTTCGCTGTTCGTTTTGGATTAAGCAAACTGCATCCACATACCCATCTATATACGGCAAATGAATTACCCGAGCAGGTCAATGGTAGGGTTTTTGAAGTTTTGGAGGAATTGAAGTTGGATAAAAAAACCCTTAAAGCACGTTTTCCGGATGGGAAGGTGAATGTATTGACACGTAATTTCCCAATAAAGCCGGACCTTATCAAAAAACGGTACAAGCTTAAAGATGGTGGGAATGAATATTTAATTGCCTGTACCTTAAAGGATGGCCAGACATTTGTTTTAAGGTGTAGACTTTCTCAAGTTAGTAGTTAGCGTTCAAATTGGTATATCTTTTTATTCCCCGTTAAAAGCCAAGGAACGCAGAGACTGCCACACCCTTTGCCCCCACTGAATCTCCCCAGAAAGGATTCGCAGTGACGGTTAGTTTGGTTTTTGAGATGATTTTATCTCGAATTAAGGTTGGTAGGCGTACCCCAATCTCCAATTTGTATTTCTACCGGGAAGCTTATGTTTACTAGGTATGGACACCTGCTTCTTGAAAAAGAAATTGGATAGGTTGATGAATCGAAATCCCCCTTTGTTTTAAAGGGGCCAGGGAGATTTTTTTTGTATCTAAACTGTTACATCCATTCCTGTCTAAGTAGTCCCAAAAAAATAAAAAGTGGCGGTTAAATCTGTTTTTATAATTTGATTTTATGATGAGCTCTGTTCAACCCATTTCAGGGTTGTAAGGAGATTGAATAGGCTTAATGACCCTGGGTTGACACCGCAGGGTTATTATTATTGAAGCCCTTCAGGCTTCTTCAGTTGCCGAGTATTTTTTATTTTATATCAGATTATTAAACCTGAAATAGGCAATTGACCTTCTATTACGAAATGGAATCATTCTATGAGAAAAGACAAGACTGGGAACCCATATGCATAATATGGCTTAAAGCTCAGGTTTGAAAATTAATTATAGCATTTTAAATACTCCATTAACCACCTGCCTAAAATAAACTGAACACGAAAAAATACTGATTTTAAAACCTGATAAAATAAACGAGTCCACAGGCCTACAGTATAGGGCCTAAACAAGGGTAACCGGGGGTTTCAAACTTCTACTACAAATTTGGAGGGGTTGAACTTTAACAGAAATGACAAAACTTGGTTAAAGTAAAGAGGAATATAGTATCCATTAGGTGATCTTGAAACATAGAATGACTATTTGAGAAGAAGGCTCATTGGAATCTCCAGCAGACCAAGACAGCCGCACCCTTTCCCTCCACCGTAGCCCCCCAAAAAAAGGGTTCGCAGTGACGGTTAGGTTGGTTTTTTAGATGATTTTATCTCGAATTAACCCACATTGCAGCTTTTGGTCGTTAAATTAGAAATTTCAGTTTATTTTCTGTTTTTAATCTGCAAATTATTCGTACCCCCCTACGATCAAATTTTTTTACGCTCTCCACGGGACCTTCATTTGGTTTGTAGTACACAGAGGGTATTGGATTTGGGATCTAAAGATCAGTACTTTACGGGATGTATTTCAAGTTCTCTTTACGAAAACACCCCCAATCAGGAAAGCTATGCGGTTACTACCGTCTGGTGGAGAGTTACCGTAATGCGGACAACAGGATATGCCACCGTACCATTCTGAATGTAGGATTCATTGAGGACACCACCCCAGAGCAGCTCAATAAGATCCAGAAGCACCTTACCGATAAATATGAGCAAAAGACATCTCTATTTGATCAGGAAGAAGATCCTGAGGTCAAACGATATGTTGAAGATTTTTGGCAGCGTATCCTATTATCAAAAAAGCTGGACATCAAGTCAGCAGAGAAACTGTCGCGCATGGTCAACATGGACACACTTCAGCACAGCAATGCAAGGGAGATCGGAGCGGAGAACATAGCTTATCAGACATGGGAGAAGCTGAACCTAACGCCGTTGCTGCTTTCGGTCGGCTTCAGCCCCGAACAGGCCAAGCTTGCGGCCACACAGGTTGTAAGCCGTGCGGTATACCCGGCCTCAGAGCTGAAAACCGTGCGCTGGATAAAGGAAAACTCTGCGGTGTGCGAACTTACCGGGTACGAGGCAGACAAAGTGACAAAAGACAGGCTTTACAAAAGTGCCCTTGACTTGTACAAGGCCAAGGATTCAATCGAAAAGCACCTGTCCAGACGTACCAACGAGCTGTTTGACCTGGAGGATAAGATCATTCTTTACGACCTGACCAACACCTATTTTGAGGGAGAAAAGCGGAACAGCCAACTCGCAAAATTCGGAAGGAGCAAGGAAAAGAGAAACGACGCAAAGCTCATTGTGCTCGCCCTGGTGGTCAACGTGGAAGGCTTCATAAAATATTCCTCCATTCTGGAAGGAAACATTGCCGACTGCAATACCCTATCGGCAATGATCGAGAAACTCGCGTCCCATACCTGCCGTGGTCCTGCAGTAGTGGTACTTGATGCCGGCATCGCCACAGAGGAAAACCTCAGACTTATCGAAAGTAAAGGGTACCGATATCTCTGTGTAAGCCGTACCCGGCTGAAAGATTACAGCTATGTTCCCGGAAGGCTTACCACCTTGCTGGATACAAAATCAAAGCAGACCATCAGACTCAGATCAGTCAATACAGAAAAAAACACCGATTATTACCTTGAGGTCAAAAGCCCTTCCAAGGAAAAAAAAGAGGAAGGGATGAAGCTCCAGTTTGAAAATAGGTTTGAGCAGGAACTCCAAAAGATACACAACGCACTGCACAGCAAGGGAGGAACCAAGAAAGCTGACAAAGTCCACCAGCGTATAGGCAGGGCCAAAGAAAAATACCCGTCTGTCCAGCGTTATTATGACATTACCGTAAGCAGTGATGCGAAAACAGGTCTGGCCACAGAAATCACATGGAAAAAAGACCCGGACAGGCATCAGGAAAAAAATGAAAGCCTGGGCGTCTATTTTCTCCGGACCAACCTGAATGTACAGGAAGAGTATGTGGTCTGGAATATTTATAATACCATCAGAGAGATAGAAAACGCATTCCGTACCCTGAAAACCGACCTGGACCTAAGGCCTATCTACCACAAAAACGACGACGCCACCATGGCACACCTCCATCTGGGGATATTGGCTTACTGGCTGGTCAATACGGTAAGGCATCAGTTAAAACACAATGGCATAAAAAACTGCTGGGGAGAAATTGTCAGAATAGGCAATACCCAGAAGGTAATCACTACTTCGGGGACCAACACATACAACAAAACCATCACCACCCGAAAATGCACAGCACCCAACAAAAATCTAAAGCAGATCTACGATATCCTCCAAACCAAATACCAGCCATTTACCAAACGAAAATCCGTAGTACACAAAACGGAAATCGAAAAAATTGAAAGACCTGAAAAACAGATACTTCTGAGCGGTTAGCTGCAATGTGGGTTAAGGTTGGTAGGCGTACCCCAATCTCCAATTTGTATTTCTACCGGAAAGCTTATGTTTACTAAGTGTGGACACCCGCCTCTTGAAAAAAAATTGAATAGGTTGATAAATCATAATCCCCCTTTTCTTCAAAGGGGGACAAAGGGGGATTTTTTCGTAAACATTCTAAAATATAAGCTTGAGATAGTATGAAATTCCTGACTCGTCCTAAAATTAGTTTACCGATTATTTTTTAAATACTGGTATAGGGTTACAATCCCGTATAAATGCCCCTAGCCCCCTTGAAGGGGGAATTGCGGCGAAATGACAATTCAAGTTCTTTTGGTATCATTGTTACGGGCTGAGGAAATATAAGGTCAGGTATGCACTCGTAAGTCTTGAAAGCACAAAATCCCCCTTTTCTTCAAAGGGGGACAAAGGGGGATTTTTTCGTAAACATTCTAAAATATAAGCTTGAACCCGGATTATGTAATAGAATTCGTGATGAGTGTTGCAATCGCAAGAAAATCAGGCTGTTTGGAGATTTTAGCATAGCACCGCTATGGTGAAATTGAAAACAGCAACGAAGTGGCTGATTTTAAAGCGATTTCAGCACGTATAGAATGTCTATTGCATATTTCGGGTTGAAATAGTATGACATTAAGCCGAGACTGCCACGCCCTTTTCTGCCACAGAATTCCTCCCCCAAGGCAGTGCGATTAACCTTTTATTAGCCTTCTGACCTTGAGTATTTTAGCTTAATAATAAACTTTCTCGCTAATCAATTTTCTTTTGTTGGAAAAAATTTTACATTTGTTAACCATATGGTTAAACCATACAGTTAAATGACAGAGAAAAAGTTTAATCAAGACACAGAGGCGAAAATTTTGGAGGCAGCCAAGGAGGTTTTCCACCAGAAAGGAATGGATGGAGCCCGAATGCAGGAGATCGCAAATGCAGCGGGCATCAATAAAGCCATGTTGCATTATTATTTCAGAAGCAAACAATTGCTTTTTGAAGCGGTGTTTAAAAATGCATTTTCCTTATTGGCTCCACAACTCAATAAGGTCTTAAATGATGATTCTTCGGTTGAGGAAAAGGTTAAAAGCTTTACCCATAATTATATTTCCTTTATGAAGAAGCACCCTTACCTACCCAATTTTATCATTCAAGAATCTAACCGCAATCCCGGATTTTTTGAAATGATCAAGAACAGTAATGGCTTTCCATCACTTGATAAATTCAAAAAACAAGTAGCACTTGAGGTCGAACAAGGGATTTTGAGACCTACAGATGGTGAGCAATTATTTGTAACCATTGTCTCGATGAATATATTTCCCTTTGTTGCGAAGCCACTTATTAAAGGGTTTTTGAAAATGGGAGAGGGTGACTTTGAGCAGCTAATGGAACAACGTAAAAGGGTTGTTTCAGAATTTATTATCAACTCAATTAAAAAAACATGAAAGGGATTTTAATATTTATCCTGGCGATGGTTCCCCTTCTTGTACCTGCACAGCAGGTACTCACCTTGGAAGAGTGCCTTAACCTTGCTGAAACGAATTATCCGCTTGCACGTCAAAAGGTTTTGTTGGAGCAACAATTTCAATCTGAGGTCAATGTGCTCGAATTGCAGAAGCTTCCAAAGCTAGACCTGAATGCGCAATCTACCTATCAATCTGAAGTAACCAGGATTCCTATAGAATTACCGAATGCTGATATCCAACCGCCTAACAAGGATCAATATAGAGCAACACTAGATGTCAACCAGTTGATTTATAATGGAGGTAGCATTGCGGCCAACGCCAGGTTAAAACAAGCAGAATTAAAAACCCGGCAACAGGAGGTGGAGGTTACCATTTATCAGGTTAAGGAACGTGTTAATGGTACTTTCTTCAATGTTTTACTCCTTCAGGAGCAAGAAAAGCTTCTGAATTCAAAAATGGAATTATTGCAGGAACGCTTTAACGAAGGGTTGTCTGCTGTTAAAAATGGAATGGCGCTACCATCCTCCAATCAGCTCTTACAAGCTGAAATGTTACTATTGGAGCAGCAAAAAGTTCACCTCAAATATGAACGCAAAAAAGCTTTGGAAAGCCTTTCCTCTCTAATTTTTAAGGAAATAAACCCAGAAGATACACTGGTAAAGCCTGAGATTTTATTTTCTTCAAATAACCCTTTAAATCGTCCGGAATTAAAACTATTTGAGTACAAGGAATATCAGTTGGAACTTTCTAAGGATTTAATTGATAAAGAAAAATCCCCCAGTGTAATGGGATTTGCTCAGGCAGGTTATGGAAATCCTGGGTTAAATATGCTGGACAATTCCTTCCAGGAATTTTATATGGTAGGCTTAAAGTTTAACTGGAGGTTATTTGACTGGGGCAAGGCCCAGGAAAAAAAGCACAGCGTAGAAGCATTGAAGCAAGTAGTGGCTACAGAAAGAGAAACTTTTGTGCTCAACAATGAAATCCAATTGCAGGAAGCTTGGGAGGATATTAGCAAGTACAAAGAAATTCTTCAGCATGATGCATCCATAGTAAATTTGAGGGAAGCAGTAATTGCATCAAAAACCTCCCAATTTCAAAACGGAACCATTACTTCTTCTGATTATATCATCGATCTCAATAAGCTCTATGATGCAAAAATCAATCAAAAGTTGACCGAATTACAATGGGTAATGAGTCAAGCCAGGTATCAATTAATTAAGGGTGACTTTTAAAATGCGAATAAAAATGAAAACCTTCAAACTATTTTTATCAAGTATTCTTCTAATGGGTGTTCTATCCTGTAACAATGAAGAGAAAGCGGATGGTTATGGCAATTTTGAGGCAACTGAGATTACCGTTTCAGCCGAATCTGCTGGAAAGCTATTGTTCTTAGCCGTTGAGGAGGGGCAAGTGATCGAAGAGGGGGCAATAGTAGGGTTGGTAGATACCTTGTCTTTGTTTTTGAACAAGCAACAATTGTTGGCCTCAAAGGAAACAGTATTCTCAAAATCAGGAAGTGTTTCTTCGCAGATTAATGTGCTTAAAGAACAATTAAAAAATGCAGTTTTAGAGTTTGATCGTGTCTCAAAAATGATGGCCGATGGAGCCGCAACACAGCAGCAATTGGACCGAGGGAGCAATCAGGTAGAAGTACTTAAAAGACAGATCAAAAACGTTCAAACCCAGCAGTTGCCTATTGAGAAAGAGGCATTGTCCTTTGATGCCCGAATAGCTCAGATCGATCACCAAATTGCTCAAAGTACTCTTAGGAACCCAATTAGTGGAACTGTTTTGGGAAAATTCGCTGAGGCAGGTGAAGTCGTTGCTTTCGGAAAACCGCTCTATAAAATTGCTGACCTGAACGAGATGCTTTTAAGGGTTTACATCAGCGAGACTCAGTTGCCAAATATCACCATTGGGCAAGAGGTAATCGTGAAAATAGATTCAAATGACGGGATGAAAGAATACAGTGGTACGGTTAGCTGGGTTTCATCAACCGCAGAGTTTACCCCTAAGATTATCCAAACAAAAGAAGAAAGAGTAAACCTGGTCTATGCAGTAAAAATTAAAGTGAAAAACGACGGAGCTCTTAAAATAGGCATGCCAGCAGAAATGTGGATAGACAATTTTGAGACAAAATAATTAACAAACCAAAGGTTAAACCTATTTCATTATGGAAAAACATCAGTACAATGTCGATCTCAATTGGCAAGTAGATAGAAAAGGACTAATGTGTTCTCCAGAATTTGAAGAGCGTGATTCTGCCACATCTAACTGTATAGAAGTGGCAACGCCTCCTGAATTTCCTAAGGGGATGCCCAATATCTGGTCACCTGAACATTTATTTACTGCCTCTGTTTGTAGTTGTTTGATGACCACTTTTTTGGCAATTGCGGAGAACAGTAAGCTGGCGTTTTCAGCATTTAGCTGTAGTGCAAAAGGGATATTGGACAAAGAAGACGGCAAATATGCCATGACAGAAATTATTTTAGCCCCTACAGTGACCATTGATGATGAAAAAGACAGAGAACGTGCAGAACGTATTGTCCAGAAGTCGGAGGCTGCCTGTTTAATATCCAATTCAATAAAAACGAAGATTTCCCTGAATATTACCATTAAAATAAAGCCATAACAATGGGTATATCCCTTGACCAAATCAGCAAATCCTATAAGGGATTTAAAGCCATTCAAAATATATCATTTGAGGTAAAACCGGGTGAATTATTTGGAATTATCGGCCCTGATGGAGCTGGGAAAACCACTTTGTTTAGGATTCTAACCACTTTGCTCGTGGCGGATTCAGGAACTGCCAGCGTAGCCGGTATGGATGTAGTAAAGGATTATATTGCTATTCGCAAATCAGTAGGCTATATGCCTGGGAAATTTTCATTGTACCAGGACCTGACTGTGGAAGAAAACCTGCAATTTTTTGCGACAATTTTCGGTACTACGCTGGAAGAAAACTATGATTTAATCAAGGACATTTATGAACAGATAGAACCCTTTAAAACCCGGCGTGCAGGGAAATTATCTGGAGGAATGAAGCAAAAGCTTGCACTTTGTTGTGCATTGATTCATAAACCTAAGGTGCTTTTTCTGGATGAACCCACTACTGGAGTGGATCCGGTTTCAAGAAAGGAATTTTGGGACATGCTGAAGCGTCTTCAGGAAAAAGAAATCACTATTTTGGTTTCCACTCCTTATATGGACGAGGCGGCTTTGTGCGATAGAGTGGCCCTAATGCAAGATGGGCATATCCTGGAAATTGACAGTCCGCAGCATATTGTGCAAAAGTATCCTAAAGCGGTGTATGAAGTTGGGGCAAAGGAAAAGCATAAATTGATACAAGTGCTCCGGGATTTCCCAAACTTCTATAGTGTATATCCTTTTGGGGAGTTCGTCCATTATACAGATAACCGGACCGATTTAGAAATACCTGAATTGGAAAATTACCTGAAATCAAAGGGGCTTTCAGAGATTTATATTGGGCTTACTGAACCTACCATTGAGGATGTATTTATGGAATTGGCAAGAAAATGAGCGAAGAAAATGTTATAAAGGTCGTAGAATTAACGAAAAAGTTTGGTGATTTTCTAGCTGTTGATGCCATAAGTTTCGAGGTAAAAGCTGGTGAAATTTTCGGTTTTTTGGGGGCCAATGGGGCGGGGAAAACCACGGCCATGAAAATGCTTATTGGCATTTCGAAACCAAGTTCAGGGGAAGCAAATGTTGCAGGATTTGACGTCTATACTCAAACAGAGCTTATCAAGAAAAATATTGGCTATATGAGCCAGAAGTTTGCGCTCTATGATGATTTAACGGTAAGGGAAAACATCACCTTTTTTGGTGGGATTTACGGTTTGTCCCGATCCACCATAAAGGAAAAAATAAAGGTATTGGTGGCTGACCTGAAATTAGAAAATATTATTGATCAATTGGTTGGTGCTTTGCCGCTGGGTTGGAAGCAAAAGTTATCCTTTTCAGTTTCCCTATTGCACGACCCAAAAATTGTTTTTCTGGATGAACCTACGGGTGGTGTGGACCCGATTACCAGGCGGCAGTTTTGGGAGATGATCTACAATGCTGCTGATCAGGGAACGACCATATTTGTAACGACGCACTATATGGATGAGGCAGAATATTGTGACAGGGTATCTATAATGGTCAATGGTAAAATTGAAGCGATGGATCGTCCAAAACGTTTAAAAGAGCAATATGAGGCAAGTAACCTTAATGAGGTTTTCTTGAAGTTGGCACGCAACAGTAACTCGGAATAAAATGCAGGGCATTATAATTTTTGAAAAATGAAACGTTTTATTGGGTTTGTAAGGAAAGAATTTTACCATATTTATAGGGATAAAAGGTCGCTGTTTATCCTTTTTGGGATGCCTATTGCCCAAATTTTATTATTTGGTTTTGCCATTACCAATGAAATCAATAAGGTGGAAATTGCTATCCTTGATCATGCTAAGGATGCGACAACCATTGAAATTATTCATAAAATGGCCTCTTCCAAATACTTTTCTATCAATCGATACTTAGATGCTGAATCCCAGGTAGAAGGTGTTTTCAAACAGGGGGAAATTAAGGCGGTAATAAATTTTGAAAAGGACTTTGGTGAGAAACTTATAAAAAATGGACAATCCACCATACAAGTAATCGCAGATGCTACTGATCCAAATACGGCCAATTCCATTACCAATTACATACAATCCATCATTCAGCAATACAATCAGTCCATCATCATCAATCAAGCAGGGAGCTCTCAGGTTTTTATGCAAACCCATATGGCATTCAACCCTGAGATAAAGAGTGTTTTTATGTTTGTACCTGGGGTGATGACGATTATCCTAATGTTGGTTTCTGCCATGATGACTTCCATATCCATCACAAAAGAAAAGGAGCTAGGGACCATGGAAATTTTGTTGGTATCTCCTCTTAAGCCTTTTCAAGTAGTTTTAGGTAAAGTTGTACCTTATATTCTGCTTTCAATCATTAATGCAACAATTATCGTATTACTAAGTATTTTCATTTTCAAAATGCCAGTTCAGGGTAGCTTGATTTTGTTGGGTTTAGAAAGTGTTTTATTCATTATTACCTCATTGTCTTTGGGGATTTTAATATCAACCATAGCTGAGACCCAGCAAACAGCCATGATGATCTCATTGATGGGACTGATGCTCCCTGTAATCCTCTTGTCAGGGTTTATTTTTCCTGTCTCCAGTATGCCACTTCCCTTACAGCTTATTAGCAATATCATTCCGGCCAAATGGTTTATCATTATTATCAAAGGAATCATGTTAAAGGGAGTAGGGATAGCCTTTGTATGGAAAGAGACTGCGATCCTTATTGGGATGACGCTATTTTTTATGGGAGTAAGTATCCACAAATATAAAATCAGACTGGAATAATGAAAACCATCGGATATTTGATTCAAAAAGAGTTCAAGCAGATCTTTAGAAATAAAGGAATGCTTCCTATTATTTTTATTCTACCTATCATCCAACTCCTTATTCTGTCCAATGCTGCTACCTATGAAGTAAAGGACATTCGTTTCGGATACATCGATTCGGATCATAGTACTTCTTCTAGGACATTGATTGAGAAGTTCAGTTCATCGTCTTATTTCGATCTACTGCCACCTTTTTCCTCTTTTGAAGAGGCGAATTCAGCGATGCTTGAAGGAAAAGTAAATGTCATTTTGGAAATCCCTAATGATTTTGAACGGGACCTGATCAATAATAATAAGACTGGATTAGGGCTTACTATTGACGCCATAGATGGTGCGGCTGCAGGAGTGGAGAGTGCTTACGTTAATCAAATTGTGCAGGGCTTTAACCAAAGTATTTCACTACATTCTGCCAATAGGAATAATGTCAATGGACATTCTGGGCTCATCACCATTATCCCATCCTATTGGTACAATATTACCTTGGATTATAAAACCTTTATGGTGCCGGGTATTTTAGTGCTTCTGGTCACCATGATCACATTGTTTCTTTCGGGAATGAATATCGTGCGGGAAAAAGAAGTAGGGACACTGGAACAAATTAATGTTACGCCGATCAAAAAAAGTCAATTTATTATCGGCAAGCTTTTTCCATTTTGGCTGATTGGTTTAGGATTGCTGACCATTGGGCTGGTGCTTGCAAAAATTATTTTTGATATTCCCATACTTGGGAGTTTGGGTATCCTTTATTTTTATACTGCGATCTATTTGTTGGTGATTCTAGGTATTGGTCTTTTTATTTCCAATTTCACAGACACCCAACAACAAGCCATGTTTATTGCCTGGTTTTTTATCGTGATTTTCATTCTTATGAGTGGCTTGTTCACTCCCATAGAGAGCATGCCAAAATGGGCGCAAATGATTACGACCTTTAATCCCATTAGGTATTTTGTAGAGGTGGTGAGAATGGTAATGCTAAAGGGCGCGGGATTTACGGAGATTCTTCCTCAGTTATGGAAGACCCTGGCTTATGCCATCTTGGTGAATGGGTTGGCTGTGTACAGTTATAAAAAAGTAAATTAAGTTCGATTTGAAGAGGTGTAAAAATGTAAGGTAATGAAAACGACTTGATAGATTTTGAGTTTTCAGGGCTTGCGAGTTCCTACCTGATTTTACATTTCTTCAGCCCAATTCAATGATACCAAAAAAGGTTAAAATTGCATTCTGCAGCAAATCCCCCTTGACAAGGGGGCGTAGGGGGATTATTACGGGAAAGTCCTGCTATCTCAAGTTGAATTTTCAGAATGCTTACGTAAAAATCCCCCTTTGTCCCCCTTAGAGAAGGGGGATTTTGAGTTTTCAGGACTTACGAGTGCGTTACTTGCTTTAAATTAAGTCAGGCAATTTCAGTGTCACCAATTCCGAGATAAAATACCTTTTGTGTTTTCCGCTTATTTCAGGCCCAATGGACCAAGGCAAGTTTTATGAAAAACATGAATACTGCAGGTAGACCGTAAAATATAAGTACCGTAAGCCTATTGAAACGGTGCATAAACCAAAGGACAATTACTGGTCTAATAAGTCCAAGTATCGTCCCTAAAAGGGCAATAAAAAACAGGATGTTTATGCCAGTGGCTACTGTTTCCATGTTTATAAAGATAAAAAAAAGGGACAACTTTACGCTGTCCCTTTAATGGTAATAAACTTGTTATTTATTTTTTACGCTTGATCTCTTCCATTTTGTACCCTTCGAAGGTATCACCTTCCTGGATATCGTTGAATCCTTTAATGGATACACCACATTCGTAGCCGTATTTCACTTCGCTAACATCATCCTTGAATCGTTTCAAGGCACTGATTTCACCTTCATGAATTACGATACCATCCCTGATAATTCTGATTTTGTTTTTACGGTTGATAAATCCATCCGTAACATAAGAACCAGCGACTGTTCCGATCTTAGAGATTTTGAATACTTCTCTTACTTCAATATTACCTGTGATCACCTCTTCAAATTCAGGTTCAAGCATACCTTCGATGGCATCTTTTATCTGGTTGATGGCATCATAAATAATGGAGTAATGTCTGATTTCAATTTCCTCTTGCTCGGCAAGACGTTTTGCATTGACAGAAGGTCTTACCTGGAAGCCTAAGATGATCGCATCAGAAGCGGAGGCAAGCAATACATCAGATTCGGAGATTTGACCTACGCCATGGTGAATGATATTTACATTTACTTCCTCTTTAGAAAGTTTCAGTAAGGAATCAGACAATGCTTCTACTGAACCATCCACATCACCTTTGATAATGATGTTAAGTTCTTTAAAGCTACCAATGGCCAATCGTCTACCGATTTCATCCAATGTGATATGTTTCTTGGTACGTAAGCTTTGCTCTCTTTGTATTTGTTCTCTGGAGTTGGCAATTTCTCTTGCTTCTCTTTCAGAGTCATATACTTTGAATACATCACCCGCCTGAGGAGCACCACCTAAACCAAGTACCTGTACTGGAGTGGAAGGTCCTGCCGCATCGAGTTTTTTACCCAAGTGATCAAACATCGCTTTAACCCTACCGTGATGTTGGCCAGCCAATATGATATCACCAACATGTAATGTTCCTGCCTGTACCATTACTGTAGATACATAACCCCTACCTTTATCAAGGGAGGCTTCTACTACTGTACCGACAGCATTTTTATTTGGATTTGCTTTGAGCTCTAGTATTTCAGATTCAAGCAATACCTTTTCCAATAATTCGTCTATACCTGCACCTGTTTTGGCAGATATGTCCTGAGATTGGTATTTACCACCCCAATCTTCTACCAGAAGGTTCATATTGGCCAGTTCTTCCTTAATCTTTTCTGGATTGGAGTTAGGCCTATCTATTTTATTAATGGCGAATATCATTGGAACACCAGCTACCTGAGCATGGTTTATAGCTTCTTTTGTTTGAGGCATGACATTGTCATCCGCTGCAATTACAATGATGGCTACATCCGTGATTTTAGCACCTCTGGCACGCATGGCTGTAAAGGCTTCGTGTCCCGGTGTATCTAGAAACGCAATTTTGTGTCCACCTGTTGTTTGTACATCATAGGCACCAATATGCTGGGTGATCCCACCTGCTTCACCATGGGTAACTTTTGCCCTTCGGATATAATCCAATAGGGAAGTCTTACCATGATCAACGTGTCCCATAATGGTGACAATCGGAGCCCTTTCTATTAGTGTATCTTCATTTTCCTCTTCGATTACTTCAGTCTCTTCTTCGTCGGTTTTCGTAAACTCAACATCATAATTGAATTCATCTGCAATTATAGTAATTGCTTCAGCATCCAATCTTTGGTTGATGGAAACGAACATTCCAAGACCCATGCAAACAGAGATGACCTCATTTACTGTCACATCCATTAAGGAGGCCAGGTCATTTGCTGAAATAAATTCCGTTACACGTAATATTTTGCTTTCCTCAGGAGTCTCGCTAACTTCCTTCGTTCTGTCAGAGCGCTTGTCTCTTCTGTTTTTGTTTTTTCCACCGGATCGTCCTCCACCTTGCAGTCTTGCAAGTGTTTGTTTGATTTGATCCTGAATTTCTTTCTGAGTTGGCTCTTCTTTTTGGAAGCGTGGGTTTTGCCCTCTTCCTCCTGGTCTTCCGACACCACCTCGGTTGTTGCCTTTTCTGGCTCCACCACCTTGTCCTGGTCCACCTGGCCCTCTATTGGCAGGTGTTGTAGGTCTCGCTCCTTCTGCGGGTTTGATAGGTCGATTATCAATCCGTTTTCTTGGACGTTTTTTCTTCTCCTTGTTGCGTTCATCAGAAGAGGCAACAGGTTTTGATTTTTTCTTTGGTTTGTCTTTAGGAAGTTCTATTTTTCCCAATACAGTCAAACCCCTAAGGGATTCTGCTTTAGCAGAAATCACCTTGTCTTCAGTCTTTTCGATAGGTTTCTCCGGTTCTTTAGTTGCTTTTTCTTCAGTAATAGGCTTCGATTGGGCAGTAGTCTCCTTTGGAGCAGCAGGTTTTGCTTCTGGTGCTTTCGCTGGAGGGGTGCTTTTTTCTTCTGCTTTTGGAGCAGGCGTTTTTGCCACAGGTTTTTCGGGTATTACTGGAGCAGGAGTAGGTTTAGGAGTAGTCGTTTCCGGTTTTGACTCGGCTTTTTGAGGCGCTGCTTTTTCTTCTTTGGCTTCAGGTTCCTTTTTAGGCTCTGGCTTAGGCTCAGGCTTTATTGGTTCTTGTGCTACAGGTTTTGGAGTAGGAGGAGCAGGTTTTTCCACTTCCTTTTCTGCCTCAGGTTTTGGCTTGGATTTATTGGCATCCAGGTCAATTTTCCCAACTACTTTAATTCCTTGTAGTTTAGGCGCTTCATTGGATATTTTGTCAGCAGGTTTTTCCGCAGGTTTCGTAGCCTCTACTGGAGGAGCTGGAGCAACCGGCTTTTTTGGCTCTGGTTTTTTGATTTCTTTTTCAATCTCAGATTCAGACTCTGCCTTAATGGTAAAGTTTTCATTGTGCCTTTTGCCTATAGATAGATGGGAGGCCTCTTCCTTTTCTTGGGCAGAAGACTTGAACTCTTTGGCAAGCATACTATAATGCTCCGAACTTATTTTAGAGTTCGGATTGCTTTCTACCTCAAAGCCCTTCTTGGCCATAGACTCAACGATGGTGGAAACACCCACGTTAAGTTTTCTGGCTACTTGGCCTAATCGCATCATTTTTTCTTCTGACATACTAATACCTATTCCTGTATTTATAATAATGCAAATATAAAGGGGATAACGAATTATCTGTCGTTATTTGCTATTCAAATTCTTGTTTTAATATTTTAAATATATCGGCAATTGTTTCTTCTTCCAGTTCGGTTCTTCTAAGAAGGTCCTCTTTGGTCAAAGCCAATACACTTTTTGCGGTATCTAAACCTGTCTTTTTCAATTCCCCTATTACCCAACTTTCAATTTCGTCAGAAAATTCAGATAGATCAACATCTTCTTCATCCTCATAACCTGATAGTTCTCGGAATACGTCAATTTCGTATCCCACCAATCGGCTAGCAAGTCTAATATTAAACCCACCTTTACCTATGGCTAAGGAAACCTGATCTGGCTTCAAATATACCGAAATCCTTTTGGCTTCTTCATTTACTTGGAGTGAAGTTACCTTTGCAGGACTTAACGCTCTGGAAACATACAAGTCAAGATTGTCTGTGTAATTGATAACATCAATGTTTTCATTTTGTAGTTCTCTAACTACAGCATGAATCCTGCTACCTTTCATACCCACACAAGCTCCAACTGGGTCAATACGGTCATCATAAGATTCTACCGCCACTTTTGCCCTGTCACCTGGTTCCCTTACTATTTTTTTAATGGTAATTAGACCATCATATACTTCAGGAACTTCATTTTCAAATAACCTTTCCAGGAATATTGGTGAAGTTCTCGAAAGAATAATTCGTGGATTACCATTGATCATTTCCACTTTATGAACAATTGCCCGGACAGTATCTCCCTTTCTAAACCTGTCCTTTGGTATTTGCTCTGATTTTGGCATGATCAATTCATTGCCTTCAGCATCCATAAGTAGAATTTCTCTACCCAGTATCTGATATACTTCTGCAGTTATAATTTCACTTACCAGCTCCTCATACTGTTGGAAAAGTAAATCCTTTTCCAAATCTTTGATTCTCTGGATGAGTGTCTGTCTGGCCATCATCACTGCTCTGCGACCAAAATCTTCTAATTCTATTTTTTCATAAGTCTCTTCACCGATTTCAAAATCTGGTTCGATTTTTTTGGCTTCAGCCAAACTAATCTTATCATGATCCCAGATGTCCTCAGAGTTGTCGTCAACAATCTGTCTAATCCTTACGATTTCTAAATCACCTTTGTCCGCATTGATGATAACATCAAAATTTTCATCAGTTTCATACTTTTTACGAATCATCGCCCTAAATACATCTTCGAGAATGCGGATCATTGTTGGTCTATCCACATTTTTTGATCTTGCAAACTCTGCAAATGATTCAATCAGAATTTTAGCATCCATTGTTTTTATTTGAAAGAGACTAATACAATTGATTTCTTTATTTGGTCAAAAGGT
This sequence comes from Cyclobacterium sp. 10D3-21, assembly GCF_055809755.1. Classification (NCBI taxonomy): domain Bacteria; kingdom Pseudomonadati; phylum Bacteroidota; class Cytophagia; order Cytophagales; family Cyclobacteriaceae; genus Cyclobacterium; species Cyclobacterium sp. 10D3-21. Next base: position 7,036,357 of record NZ_CM147924.1, on the reverse strand, counting down.
ATGTTGAGAGGTTCTTCAACAATCTTTTTTCCTTTTTCTTTTTTCTTCACCATTAACTGAATCGCTCTCTGGTCTACTTCAGTGAGTTTTCCTTCCGTTACCTGACCCTCTTCAAGGGTTACTTTCAAATTTCGGCCGATATTCTTTTCGTACTGCCTTCTAGAACTTAACGGAAAATCTACTCCTGGAGATGAAACTTCCATCACATAAGCAGTGTCCATCAGCTCTTTAGCTTCTATTTCTTCACCTACAGCTCTACTAACCACAGCACAAGCATCAATATTTATGCCGTTATCCGCATCAATTAAAATGTGCAAAGATTTCTTATTGCCCTTTTCTACAATTTGTACATCAACGACAAAATGGCTGCTGTCAGGCAGGTGTTTTTCCACTATTTCTTCTATCGTTTGCTTCAAATTCATATCTTTTTGCTTACTTGCTTCTGGTTTTTGTTCCACAAATGATCAATAAATGAAAGAGGGGACTGTGTGTCCCCTCTGTTGTCATGAATTAACTCAGGCACAAATGTAATAAAATTATTTTCCTAAAAAAAGTATTGAAAGTTTGATAAATTTGCCTCATGCAATCAAAAAAGTTAAAAATATACAATACCCTTTCCAGAACTAAGGAAATATTCGAACCTATTAGCCCCCCAAATGTAGGCATGTATGTCTGTGGACCCACGGTTTACGGTGATGCACACCTTGGGCATGCAAGGGCAGCAGTGTCCTTTGATATCGTTTTTAGGTACCTTAGATTTCTGGATTATAAAGTTCGTTATGTCCGAAATATTACTGATGTTGGTCATTTGGAAGCAGATGCCGATGAAGGAGAGGATAAAATAGCGAAGAAAGCTAAGCTTGAACAACTCGAACCTATGGAGGTGGCACAACAATATGCCTCTTCCTACCATAGAGACATGGAATTGCTAAATACCCTCAGGCCAAGTATTGAGCCTCGTGCTACCGGGCATATTCCAGAACAGATCAAATTGATTGATGAAATAATTGACAATGGTTTGGCCTATGTGGTGAATGGTAGCGTGTATTTCGACGTTTTGAAATACAATAAGGAGGAAAAGCAATATGGCATATTGTCTGGAAGGGTAGTCGATGAATTAATGAGTGGTAGCCGTGAACTTGACGGTCAATCTGAGAAAAAAAATCCCGTGGATTTTGCCCTCTGGAAAAAAGCTTCTCCGGAACACCTGATGCGATGGGATTCTAAATGGAGTGTAGGTTTTCCTGGATGGCACCTGGAGTGTACTGCCATGAGTTCTAAATACCTGGGAGACAAATTTGACATCCATGGAGGTGGAATGGACCTAATGTTTCCGCATCATGAATGTGAAATTGCCCAAAGCAATGCAAGCCATCATACCGATCCGGCCAAGTATTGGATGCACAACAATATGATTACGATTAATGGGCAGAAGATGGGCAAATCTCTCGGAAATTTCATTACCCTTCAGCAACTGTTCAATGGTGATCATGAGAAGTTGGAGCAAGCCTATAGTCCCATGACCGTTAGGTATTTTATATTGACGGCACATTACCGTTCCACACTGGATTTCTCTAACCAAGCCTTGCAAGCTGCCCAAAAAGGGTATAAAAAATTGATCAATGGGCTTAGAATTACCTCTCAATTGCGCTATAGAGCAGATCCTGATGTGCTTGTTGACGAAAACAATGTGGCTCAAATTGAGAAGAGTATCGCTGCTGCGTTTGATTCTATGAATGATGATTTCAATACAGCTCAAGCCATTGGCCATCTCTTTAACCTGCTGAAAAAGATCAACAGTCTTTATACCGGACAATTGCATCCAGCTCAGTTGGGTAAAGAGGTTTATGATAAATTGATTCAGACCTTTAATGTCTTTATTAAAGAGATTCTTGGTTTGATAGAAGAAAAAGGGGATAACCAGGAGGAGTTATTAAAAGTGATCATTGACCTGTATAGCAATGCCAAATCAGCCCGAGATTATCAAAAAGTAGATGAAATCAGAGCGGCATTGAAAGGAGTTGGTGTGATAATTAAAGACATGAAGAATAGTGTAGATTGGGCATATGAAGAATAATAAAAGGATAGGTGTTTTATTTATTGGGTTTCTGCTGTTGTTTGGGGCCTGTGGTGAAAACACCAGCAACGAAAATGCTTCCACAGAAGTAATAACCTACAAGGCTGCACCTGAGTTTAATGCAGATTCCGCGTATGCATATATACAGCAGCAGGTAGATTTTGGCCCTCGGGTACCCAACACTGAGCCACATAGACTCACAGGCGACTGGATAATTGAAAAACTTGAAGGTTTTGAGCTAACAGTAACTGAGCAGGCTTTTGAGGACAAAGCCTATGACGGCAAAGTACTCCAATTGAGAAATATAATTGGAAGTTCTAAACCCGAAGCGTCTAAACGCATCTTATTAGGGGCGCACTGGGATACGAGAAGGATAGCGGATAAGGACACTCAGGATCTTGATGATCCAATAGACGGAGCCAATGATGGCGGCAGTGGTGTTGCTCTTTTGTTGGAAATTGCCCGTGTGTTGCATACAGATACTTTGCAGCCTAATGTAGGAATAGATTTTATCTTCTTCGATGGGGAAGATGATGGGGAGCCAGATCACAGAAATTTCCGGGACAACAGCCAAATTTGGTGGTGTCTGGGTTCTCAGTATTGGTCCAAAACGCCTCATGTAAAGGGTTATTCCGCATACTATGGCATTTTGGTAGATATGGTCGGGGGAAAAAATGCCAGATTTTATAAGGAGGGCTATTCGGTGCAATATGCCAAAAACATAGTAGACAAGGTTTGGAGTCAGGCCCATCATTTGGGTTTTGGAGATTTTTTCCAAATGCGAACCGCTGAGGCCATCACAGATGACCACCTTTTTGTCAATCAGAATGCCAATATTCCTATGATAAACATAATAGAGTATAGCCCTGATTTTGGCTTTGGACTTTACCACCATACCCATAAGGACAATATGGAGATCATAGACAAGAAGACCCTTTCCGTGGTTGGGCAAACTGTTTTGTTTACGCTTTTTCAAGAATAATACTATTAATATAACGCTTCATTCCAGATGACCATTCCAGAACTTATCTCAAAAACCTTCGAGGAAAAGTACCAGGAAAGCCCCTTGATTGTCCGTTCTCCGGGAAGGATCAACCTTATAGGTGAGCATACCGATTACAATGAGGGTTTTGTGTTGCCTGCGGCCATTGACAAGTCCATCTACCTTGGCTTTGCCAAAAATAGCAGCAGAAATTGTTGTGTTTTCTCCCTTGATTTTCAAGAAGAAATGACTTTTTCACTGGATGACCTGAAACCTGCCAAAGGTTGGGTAAATTTTGTGATGGGCGTGGCCAATGCCATTCAAAACAATGGAAACCGGTTGGAGGGATTTGACTGTGTTTTTGGCGGTGACATTCCCATAGGGGCAGGCCTTTCTTCTTCTGCCGCCTTGGAAAATGGTGTGGGCTTTGGCCTGAATCAGCTGTTTGATTTACAGTTGGAAAGGCTGGAATTACTAAAATTTTCCCAACAGGCCGAACATGAATTTGTAGGCGTAAAATGTGGGATCATGGACATGTTTGCTTCCATGATGGGCAAAAAAGACCAGGTCATCCGTCTGGATTGCCGTTCTTTGGAGCATTCTTATTTCCCTTTGGAATTGGGGGACTACCAATTGATCCTATGCAATACCAAAGTGGCCCATTCCCTGGCTGAATCTGCCTATAACCAAAGGAGGGAGGAATGTCAGGAAGGCGTAAGTCAGGTCAAGAAACATTTTCCAGAGGTGAAATGCCTTCGAGACATAAGCCTATCAATGCTGGATAAAGCCAAGGGCGAAATGTCTGCGGTGGTTTACAAGCGTTGTGCCTATGTGATTCAGGAGAATGAACGCCTGATAAAAACCTGTGAGGCATTGGCCAAGCAGGACCTGGAGGCGGTAGGACAATTTCTCTATGGCTCTCATGATGGGCTTTCCCTTGATTATGAAGTGAGTTGTCCCGAGCTTGATTTTTTAGTGGATTATACCCGGGAATTGCCCTATGTATTGGGTGCCAGAATGATGGGTGGGGGATTCGGAGGATGTACCCTAAACCTAATCAAGAAAACCGATAAAAAAGCATTTATCGCCGCCATTTCAGCCGCCTATGCCGACAAGTTCAATAGGCAAATGGAAAGCTATGAGGTGAACGTTGCGGATGGTACGGGGCTTATCAATTTATAGGTATTAGGAAAGCCAATGGGGTACTTCGGAACTGGGGTGGGGTACTTCAGAAACTACCCATTGGGGTTTATAATCTCAATTATTCCCTTAAAACAGGGAGGGGGTACTTAAAACTGACAAGCTTGGACCTTTTAACTCGAATTTTCCAGTTCAGAACTCATATTTTTCACCTAAAACCTGAAAAATTCGACCAAAAACTGACAGAAAACAGGGTAAAAACCGGAATATATGACAAAATTTCAGGAAAAGTCATTGGATAAGGTCAAATTTTCCAGGTTCAGAAGTGGGGAGGGGTACTTCGGAACCTACCCATTGCAGTTATTTACTTCAAAATTCCAGTTCAGAAGTGGGTAATTGAAACTTTTAACCGAAAATTTCCGCCTTTTTGGCAGTATTTTTTAAGTTTTAACCAAAGCATTTGACCAAAAACTGACAAGGGAGAAGGTTAAAAGTAAAGCATTTCGGTAAAATGCTGGTTTATATAGGGTTTTTGAATTAAACTCGGATCAAGAAAAAGGATTTCCTGTGCTTTCTTATGCAGGGTTGAAATCACTATAAAATCAGCAGTTAAGAGATTACAAGAGGCAACTGACTATTTGGGGGTAAATCTTGGGTATAGGAGAACATATAGGTTTCCGGCATTTTCCGTTTGTTAAATGTTTGTAAACGGTTTCCAAACGGTTAGAGCGAAATATACATTAAACCTATCATTTTTCTAAAAACCCCTTTTTAAAGGCCATAAAGGGTTTTTTATTTAGAAGTATTTAGTTAGTTTAGGGGTGTATAATAGATATATACGCAACTCCCCAGCAAAACATAGCTTTATACAATTGTTGGCGTGCATTAAAAGAATGAAACTCAAATCACTTCATATAGTTCTCCTGTTGATGCTCTCAAAGTTCAATTTTGGACAAGCGCCAGACATTCTGAATTATAAGGAGATTTCAATCAATGAAATAACATGGAAGTCCACAAAGGCAGACTTGATTCGACAATTCGGACAACCTGACACGACCTATGACCCGAAGTTTGAATGCGGACCCTACTCGACAGAACAACAGGACATTCAAAGTGTAGACTTATTTCACTACCAAGAGATTGACTTTTTAGTAGTAGATGAGAATGTTGTTTTCCAAGAAATCTACTTCAATGAAAAGAACAACCTACAACTGAAGACTGACAAGGTAACTCTTGACTTTTCGACCACGACTGAAGAACTGAAAGAGTACTTCCCAGTTTCGTATAAGACTTGGCTTACAGATGAATATGGAATATTGAGACTTTGGCCTTGTGAGAATTGCGACAGTGAAATTTGGTTGCATATTAAAGACGGTCATATAGGTCGGATTCAATTTTGGGATCCATGCTGAAAATAACAACTAAAACAGCGATTTTATTCTCATTCAATATCATTTTGATAAATCTGATAAACGGGCACTTCTTTGCTCCCAATGGCATTACCTATACGCCAATCGTATTATCTGCTATGACTATTGTCATGACTTTAGGAGCTAAGACTTTGAAACCTATAAGTTTAAGTGGAATTGTAACGGGATTTATTATTCTGCATGACGTTGGAATTAAACTTTATTCAGGCGGAACACATGACAGAGAAGGACTCGGGTGGATTCATGCATTATTATTTATTGGATTGGTTCTTTCCTATGCGATACTTCTGTTCGGAATCTTTAAAAGAAAAGAAGCTGAATTGAAAGAGAAAATAATTGCAGCTTTGATTTTACCCGTAGCAATTTCAATCCACTTATACTTCTTCACTGACCTAGGACTAGGACGACATTATTGGTATGAATGGAATAATTAAAATAAAAAACGACACGCCAACAATCGCTATAAAACATGCCCTTCGGGACACGTTTCATAGCGGAACCGTTAGGGCACATTTAAAGAAACAGACCTACAAGCATATAGGAAATGAATACGACACAAACAAAAGAATTTCTATTTAAGAATTCATGGATTTTTTGGCTAATTATTTTTTTAGCAATTGTGAGTTTTTCGTATAGTATCAGAACAGGATTGTTGGCAACTGGATTAATAGCAAATGGACTTTTAATTGGACATGTAGTTCTAATTGGAGTTCTTATTTTAAAAAAAAGAACCTCTCCAAAATATTTGCTATTTCCCATTTTAGGAATTTTAATAATAACAATATCCATTTACTTGATACTGGATAATAAATTGATTTTATATTATTCAATCCCTCTTTGTATTCCAAGTTTGGTCGCAGGACTGTATAGCATTAAAAAATGAAAATTTTAAAGAAATTCACAAACTAAACCCCTCTAAATCAGGTACCACGTATTTACAACTACTCTTACCTAATTATTCAGGAAGAATTATGAAATTAACACCAAACCATATATATATAATTTTCAGAGTAGTGTTTTCAATAATACTTACTTATATGGTAATCCGCTATTTTGGCTCTGAAATCGGATTTAAAAATATTGGACTTCTATGGATTATTACCTACCCTATAATTCTCATGGTTATCATTGGAAATCTTTTCTTGAACTTTAAAAAAATTCCAAAACCTCTCAATTACTACAACTCATTCCTTCTACTGGGTTTCTTAACCATTCCATTTCTTCCTGAAAAAATAGAAAAGGGCGTAATTCTAGAAGCTCATTTAAAGGAAGAGAGGTCTTCTTGGAACATTAAAATTTTTGAAAATAACAATTATCGATTGAGAAGGTCAGGACTTGGGGGATTTAAAGACTTTGAAGGGAGATATGTATTAAAAAATGACACCCTAAAAATTCAAAAATTTGATTGCGATCAATGTCATTTTACAAATGAATGGATTTTAGCAGATAAAAATTTAATACCATTGAACTCTGATTCTGAAGATTGCTATGGTTGTTTTGAAATAGTGTATAGGAAATAAAACATGCCCTAACATCACCTTGGATCCAGCGGGCGGTTCCGAGTAAATTTAAAGTTTAGTACCTTGAAGAAGTTTGGAGTAGGCTGGAAGAGAACGTCTCCGAATACCCGCCGTCTCCAAGCTGAACCCCGTTGTGCTCAATTAAAAAAATGAAGACATATAAATTCATTCTACTTTTCTTCCTCTGCATCTTGTTAAAGAGTTGCACGCCAAAATTAAGTTCGACGTTTATTCAGGAGAACGAGAGAATCTATGCCGAACAGTGGGGAAGTTATTTTCCATCAGGATTTAAAGGGTTATCATCACCAAATTATCCAGGTATTCTCGCCCTTGGTGATAACGAGTTCTTCTTTGATGCACAGGGGCCCGGCTCCCGACCTTGGATGGATCCTATTTCTCCTTTTAGATTTCAAAAATCAGAAATCCTGAACATAAATTTATCAGAAGAAAAGGCTTTTAAGAAGAAAGTGCTGACAATTAATACCAGCGGTGGAAACACTTACGAATTTCTGATTAGTGACGCTGATATTTTTTCAGAAAAGCTTAGGAGATGGAAAAATGAAAACTGAGCACAACATTCTGTATAGTGCATACCCTTCGGGATACGCACCATACAGTAGTCGTTGTGTGTCATTTTAAAACAAGCCGATGAAACTAATTGGAAAAGATATTTGCCTAAAAAATTTTCAATTGAAATTGATATTCTTCTTATTAATGATATTGACTTTTCAACAATCAGTTGCACAGAAGTTAGCAAAAAAAGAAAGAAAAGCAATTGGTAGAATTGAATCATACCTGCAAAATGAATTCCCTTCGGATGAACCAGGAGGTGCAGTTCTAATTTCTCGGAGAGGAGAAATTATTTACAATAAGGCATTTGGCGTTTCAAATATAGAAACTAATGAATTTCTTGCTGTGAAGGATATATTTCCAATCGCATCAATGACAAAGCAATTCACAGCTGTTTCAATTTTAAAATTAGTTGAAGAAAATAGGATTGAATTAACAGATTCAATCCAAAAGTACATTCCTGAATTTCCTAATAAAGAATTTAAAATAACTATTGAAAATTTATTAGCTCAAACCTCAGGAATAAGAGAGTATTTTGATGTTGATGAAAGTGAGTATCATTTATTGACTAAAGAACATCATCCATTAGAAGTTATTGAATACTTTAAGAATGACCCTTTAGAATTCGAGCCAAATACCCAGTATCAATACAGTAACTCCAATTATTTTTTATTAGGTTTTATCATTGAACGAGTTTCGGGAAAGAATTATGGACAGTATCTTGAAGAGGTTATTTTTAGTCCTCTTAAAATGGAGAGTTCATCATATTGGTATAGCGGCAATCACCAGAATGCAAAACAACCATTAGGATACCAATTTTCAAGTGGAAATTTTAAACCCTCAATATTAGTAGATGGCTCAATATGGTATTCAAGTGGAGGCATCACTTCTACAATTGAAGATTTGAACATTTGGAATTCTACACTTTTTAAGGATATGATATTAAATTCAAATGAATTATTAAAAAAGAGCTCATTACTTAAAAACGGTGAGCCCACTGGCTATTCATTTGGATTTTTTATTAGAAACTTACAAGGGTCGGTTAGTTTGCAACATGGAGGAAACCTTTACGGCTTTTCAAGTAGCGGGATATATTTACCTAAGGAAGATATATATGTAGTAATTCTTTCAAATAGAGGATTTAAGCCAACAGAAGACATCGCCAATTATCTAGGAAGTGAAATATTAGGTAAGCCAATTAAACCCACTAAAGGATTATTTATTGATAGTGAAAAGCTAGAGAAATATACGGGGACTTATCAACTTTCTTCTGACAAAAATCGAATTATGAAAGTTTTAATAGTTGCTGATAGGCTTGTCTTATCATTTCCAGAACAGAAAGGTGCAGAAGTAGATGTATTACCTTTAGGAAATCATAAATTTGAATCAAAAAAAGTGAATGCTGTATTAGAATTTTTAATAGATGATGGTGGCAACATTAAAAGTTTGATAGCTGAACAAAAAGGAAAAACGCAATGGATTAAAATATCTGAATAAAAAACGAACACACAACAGCACCTACAAAAAATTGGCGGTTCAGTGGTTAAATGAAGCTTTTTGCTTCGTATCAAGTTTTGTGGTGGCAGACAGTTTTGTGCTCCGAAATCCGCCACCTTCTTGTAGCTGCAAACCGTTGTGCCTCATGCAGAAAAACATGAAGAAGAAAAAAGGAATACACCAAAAAGAAAGACAATGAGTAGGCCGAGTAGACTGGCATCAGGGAAAAAATGGTTAGAAAGCTATACCGGAAAGTATGTCGTAAAAGCATATAGCAAAAGATATGCAGTTGACAAGCTTTGCGCTGTCAAAGAACTGCGAATGCTAGGAATCCCAATTACGGAGGAATATGAGAATCAGATAAAGAGATCGATGGAGAATCTGGCGAAAGCCCTGAAACGCAGAAAAGAACTGAAAGAAAAAGAATTATCTTCTGAAAAAGAACCTTCCATTGATGAGACATTTGCCTTTATTGCTGGCTATACTTCCTGTGGATTTCCATATGGAATAACGCATGAGGAAATGGAATCCTTGTACTCAGACTTTAAGGAGCTAGACCTTAACGAATCAGCAATGGAATGATATGCCAAGTGGACAATCACATACAACCTGGTTTCCAGAATTAATTACAAGGTTAAAACAGTCATGGAAGAATGACTTGAATATTCCCGAACAATTTGGACTGGTGAAAGACCTAAATGAAAAGCTGTCCCAAATAAGAATGGAACACAATGTCAAACCACCTATGATTTGGTGTCCGAATTGCGAGGCAAGGCATGAAGGAAGATTGACCGGGGTGACCATTACAGCAATGTACCATTCACTGAAAAGATTTGACATTTGCTCGGACCAGGAATTTAAGGACTTAATGAAAACATGGAAGGTGTATTCCCAGGAAAATGGCGTTGACATCAACGGCAATCAAAAAGAAAATAAAAGCACGAAAGCACAACACTGTATATGAAAACATTTTCGCCCTTCGGGACTCAAACGTTTCATATACTTAACGTTGTGTGCAAGCTAAAAGAACGAACGTGCATAAGTGAACTTTAAAGGAATAAGTAACCAATTTGTTGAACTTGGAATTGTAAACTATCAATTTCCAGATTCTCGGGACAAGGACTGGGACGGAAACTGGCTGAATATTTTTTTAAAGGTAAAAAGCGATTTTGGCGACTGGCAGACAATTGACCCAGCTTTGACAACTTGGGAAGTTCAAGAAATTATTGACTGGTTGACAGATCTTTCAAATAATACAAAACCGCAATGGACTGAACTGGAATTTGCAGAACCCAATTTATCGTTTGTATTAGAAAATGAATTTACAGACGACCTAAAAGAAATTAGAATCTGTTTTGACCTTGAATTTAGACCAAAATCAGCTGATGATGAAAAAGATTATTTTGTGGACATAAAGACAACAAATGACCAATTAAGGAAATATGCTAAAGACTTAGAGATTGAACTAAAAAAATATCCCGAGAGAAAAATAAAAAGCCTGCACACAACAAAAACTATAAGCAAGCGGGGCGATAGTGAAAAAGGAAATAATAATATTTTTAACCAACTATGGGCACGGCTGACAGGAAAGTGATTCTAAAGCCCGCCTGCTCATAGTCAAACCGTTGTGCGCAATTAAAATGAAACGAACTTACTTCACACTATTAGGAATCATTGTAATATTCGTTTTCAACCTATTATTGACTTATGGCTTGATGTGGAATCCCTATTCCTTATTTTTTGACCAACCAAAATATTCAGAAACGAATTTTGAGACAAGAGAAAACTACGCTCTGATTGCTGCAATTATCAATTTCATTATTTTATGGGGAACTTTAATTTGGGCAGTAGTTGATTGGAAAAAGAAAAGCAGATTCAATTTTGCAGCACCAATAATAAGCCTATTAACCTTATGGCTTGTGATGGAAGTTCAAGACTATCATGCCGACATGAATTCAGAATGGACTGAAGATGGATATCAGTACAAAGTTCAAAAATGGTACTTGGACGGAGACCATGATTACAAGCGTTGGAAAAGTCGCGATTCACTTAGTAATTATGACAATTACAGAGAAATTGTTTGGGAATTAGACAGCATGAAAAAAGAATAAAAACTGTGCACAACAAAACCTAAGAAAACATGGGGAGAAACGTACTGAAAACTAGCATAGAACTTCGTAGTTTAGTTCGTCACAGGCGGACAGATAAGTTCTTCGAAATCCCCCACGTTTCTTAGCTAAAACGTTGTATTGAATTTGACAAACTTTTAGGTTAATCTACAGGGTTTTTAGCGGGAGAGGAATTGTAATTGTTTTGAAGGCGGTAAGCCGGCTTTCAAGTCTTGCGGTGAGACCGTGCAAGTGGTGATCACTTGTAGACGTGTCGAGAACGTCTTAAAGACTTGATTGAAGTTAGCCCTTATCCTTCAGAAAGTCAAGGAATAAGGGGTAAAAATCAAAAACAATTACAATGGAGTAGTTGGCTTGTTTGCTAACTTTCCAGCAACGGTTCTTATCCAAGCATAAAAAGCCATAACTGGAAATAAAACCCTGATAGATAACAGGTAAATAGGTAAAGTTTGTCCAACTCCGTTTTTCTTTAGATTGACCCGCAGGAGCGGGAGGAGAAGCGTCTGTTTTTACAAAGGCAAAGAAAAAGGCATTACAACAGTAGGTATCTATCAATTTGAATAAGCGTAACTAGTCCTTATATTGTCTTCTTCAAACAGTAGATACCCTATTGTTACCTACCATTTAAATGAAGCTAGAAGAAGCCATAGAAAATTTGTATAAAGTATTTTCAAAATACACGACCTCTGATATGCATTATTGTGACTGTGGCTGTATAGACGAAAATGATGTAAAAAAATTGGCTTCAAAGAAACTGCCGGAACTTGAAGAAGACGACTTTAGTTCATATCACGGAAGTGCACTTTATACTTGGGGAGATATTGAACATTATAAACACTTCTTACCAAGAATTTTAGAAGTTCATAACGAAAAGAACGGAAAAGGACTTATTGGACTTTTTGAAATTACTTCAAAACTAGAATACGCAGAATGGGAAAATTGGGAAAGCAATGAAATTAAAGCGATTAAAGATTTCATTTTTGCTGATTGGAATAGCTTTAGTAACAAACAGAACTCTGAAATTGGGACAGATGACATTGAATATTATTCCTTCTTTTTTAAGCCAGAAGACCTTTTGAGTATTTGGGACTTGACTAGGAATGAAAATCGCTTGAAAAATTTCGTAACATTCTTCTATTATAATGGAACCGAAATAATAAATAAAGGACTGAAAATCAAAGACAAGATTTACCATAAGGAGTTTTTGAATTTACTAAATCAGCCTGAGCTATTGGATAAATTAGAAATTGAATTCTTTAAGGCAGACGAAATAGATAAAGACTACGCAGAAAAAATTTCGATTGTAACACAAATGATTGAACAAGAAAAAACGGTAGGTAACAATTAAGCTACAATGATGCGATTAAGACTTCGGTTCATTGTAGTCCCGATCGATCGGGATTGGACTCAGCCTCCGGTAGCTTTCTTCTATGGGGATTGGATTGGTTTTGTTGGGTAATTCAGGAAATTAGGTGGTGTTAAAATTATTAAAAAGTGGACGAATTGATTGTTTAGTAGTGCTCGTAAATCAGCCACATTGTTTTTTGATTTATTTTTAGTGGAACATCGTATGGATTAACAGCAATGTGAAGTGCAATGAGCTAAGCTACCGAAGCCATAAGGGGTGGCGTAGTAATATATGAATTTAACAATTGCTGGGTAGAATCCTATGAAAAGCAAATAAAGAAGGCTATCGGTAAGCCGTATGAGGGAAAAGTACCCTGTATTTAACAGGGTACGGTTTGATGAAGGGTTACTGATTCTTTACTTGTTATTAGTATCTTTAGAGGTACTGACAAAGTAGGCTATCAGGCTCTACTCTACTAGCCAATGCAAGAAACCGCAATCCCAAAGATGAAAGCAATTTTATTCTCTATAGGAACAAGGGGAGATATTGAACCATTCCTAGCAATCGCACAAGTGCTAAAAGGAAAGAATTGGGATGTAATCTGTGTTTTCCCCGAACAATTCCGTGAAATAGTAGAAAACATGGAACTTCCATTTAGCGGGTTCAATAAGGAATTTCTTGAACTTATGGACGGTAAAGAGGCTAAAATGTTTATGAGCGGCCAAGGTTCAATTTTTAAAAGAATTGGTTATCTCATTAAATTGGTGAAAGACGGAAAGAAGCTATCCAAAGACATTCTTACTCAGCAGCATGATATCCAGGAAGGAGAGAAGCCCGATAGAATTTTATATCACCCGAAATGTAACTATAGCCTTCTTTGGGGCATGGCTAATCCAGGAAAATCCATAATGGTTAGTCCAATACCTGGGGTTGCTCATCCCATAAAGCATCTCACTGTCTTGGGCAATTATGGAAAAACACTGAATCTTTTAAGTATGTGGTTAGGAAATGTAATGAAAGCCATAATGCTCAAAAAGTATTCAAAACGGTATCGTCAGGATTATCCGGGACTAAAAATCACTGTTTCGTCAATAAAAAGGGCAATACTTGAAAAGGAAAAGACTTTTTATGCAATTTCTCCTTCACTATTTCCAAGACCTGATTATTGGCCTTACCCTGCTCAAGTTGTTGGATATTACGAAAGGGATAAAACGGCAAATTGGAAACCAGATGAGGGATTGATAGAATTTTTAGAGACGCACAAAAAAATCGTATTCATCACTTTTGGAAGTATGTCTAATTCAAATCCTAAAGAAAAAACCCGTATTATAGTGGATGTACTTGAAAAGCATAACATTTCCGCAATCATAAATACTTCATGGGGAGGCCTGGAGGCAACGGATGAATGTGCGGACAATATTCGTTTTGTGAGTAATATTCCCTATGGCTGGATATTTTCAAAAATAGATGCCGTCATCCATCATGGCGGGTCAGGAACCATTCACACAGCTTTAAAATATTCATGCCCAAACCTGATCATTCCTCATATCCTGGATCAATTTTTTTGGAACAAGGTCATTTCAAAGTTACATCTGGGTCCAGAGGGCATATCTATTAAAAACCTAAATGAAAAGAACTTTGAAAATAAATTGTTAGACCTCATGAATAATGAATCTTATAAGAGGAACACTAAACTAATAAGCGAAAAAATGAAAGTTGAAAGTGATAAAGATAAGCTTTACGATATGATAATAAATTAAGATAGCACTGGCTACAACACATGGTATAGTGCATGCGGGTTTCAGCGGTTTTTGAGCGTTCGTGGCTCGTCGTAAAATAGGTCGGTGTAAACTGATAGGGAATCGCTTCGTAATCCCGCACGACACGATACCATCAACCGTTGTAGGGTATTGAAAAAATTTGTTTTGTACGGTAATTTGCCGTACATTTGAAAAAATTAAATACGTCATGGAAGCAGAGATAAGTAAAGACGAACGGATCGAGTTAAGAGTGACCTCTATGGACAAAAGAATATTCCGAAGAGCACAAAAACTAAGCGGAGACAAATCATTCAGCAGCTTTATTGTTAGAGTAGTTAAGCAAAAAGCTGAAGAAATCGTGGCAAAAAATGACAGAATTATTGCTACAGAAAAAGATCGTAAAGTATTCTTTGATGCCGTATTCGGAAATTCAAAACCTAATCAAAACTTGGTTGAGGCCGCGAAAAGATACAAATCAAAAAAAGGCTGAAGTTGGACATATCTATATTAGACAAGACCCATAACCGAAAGGCATTTGAATGTGAAGAGCAACAACTAACCAATTATATCCAAAAACAAGTTAGTCAGGATGTAAAGAAAAAGCTTGCAATTTGCTTCGTTGCAATAGCCAATGACAATAATGTAATTGGCTATTACACCTTATCGAGCGAAAGTCTTGGGAGAGAGCAGATTCCTGATAAGTATATCAATAAAGTTCCCCAAAGTTACAATGCTCCAGTCATTTTACTCGGACGACTAGCTAGAGACATAACTGCAAAAGGAACAGGATTAGGAGAGCATTTACTTTTAGATGCATTATTTAGAACATTTACATTATCCGAAGAAAGTATCGGGGCTATGGCTGTTGTCGTAGACCCAATTAATAAATTTGCGGTCAAGTTTTATAAAAAATATGGTTTTGAACAACTGCCAGATAGTGAGAAAATGTTCCTTCCAATGAGCACTATAAAACAAATTATATAAAATACTGTCGCCAATAACTAAGCATTCTGACGATTGGAACAGTCTAGTCTGAATGTAGTGTGTGCGCCTTGAATGGTGAATATAGGCCAAAAGGTTATCCGATACTATGGGTGAAAGTCCCTTAAGCGTAAGAAAGCTTCCCTTTGGCAAAGTTCGATTCAATATTAAACCTTTTGTTAACTAATTTTTGGCTAAAGCCTGATGCTGTGTAACCATCTTTAAAAATGGGCTAAAGCCCATTCCTATTGAGTATTTATTTTTATAAATATGGCTTATTTGATATTCAAGAAGACTGAGGGGCTTCAACAATAATAACCACGGGTGGCACCCGTGGATAGGAAAGCATTTTATCAAATCTGCAACCCTGGAAGGGTTGAACAGGAGCCTTGGAGCTGGAATAGCCTTTATGATAGAAAGCTACTTTTTGTCTTGAATTAGGTCCTAAAGTTTTTATTCATTACCTGTCAGTGGCTGCAAGTTTACTTCTTATTATCTTTATAGGTATTAATGTACCCTATTAGGCTTTACTCTAAGACTTCACAGCTGAAAAGAATCAAATTCATATAAATCATGTTGTATCTTGGATTCTATTAATGTATTTTTAAATTAATACTTTTGTGATATGAGAAATACGGTAGATATTAATGCTAATATCCTTACTTGGGCCATTGACCGAGCTGGGTATGATTTGCTTGAATTTGCCGAAAAGATGCCAAAAGTTACTGAGTGGCTTAGTGGTGAAAAAAAACCAACGGTAAAGCAACTTGAGCGATTTTCTAAAAAAGTACACATACCTTTTGGATATTTATTTTTACCGGAACCTCCTAAAGAAAAGCTACCTATCCCATTCTTTAGAACAAATGGAAAGCAAGCGGAGAAGGTTAGCGTAAATGTATATGACACCATTTTGCTATTACAGCAACGACAAAACTGGTTAAAAGAATATTTGGATGATAATGGTTTTGAACCGTTAGATTTTGTTGGCAAATTCAAAGGGAGTAATGATATTCCAGCTATAGTTAATAGTATTCGAACTACTTTAGGGTTAACAGAAGAATGGGCTAGACATTTTAAGACTTGGCAGGAATCTCTTAGTCACTTAGTTAAAATTATTGAGGACAAAGGAATTATCACCGTATTTAATGGTGTTGTTGAGAATAATACATCCAGAACACTTGAAGTAGATGAATGTAGAGGTTTTGTTCTTGTTGATGATCTAGCACCTTTCATGTTTATTAATAACTCCGATGGTAAAGCAGCACAGCTATTTACAATTGTTCATGAACTTGCACATATTTGGACTGGACATAGCGCTGGTTTTGACTTTCGTAAGCTTCAACCTGCAGATGAACCTATAGAAATTCTTTGTGACAAAGTCGCTGCTGAATTTTTAGTTCCGGAAAAAACCTTTGAAGAACAATGGACTATAAATCCTAGCATAAAATTTTGTTCTCGTTTTTTTAAAGTTAGCGAAATTGTTATTGCCAGGAGAGCGCTCGATACAAGAAAAATTTCTAAGAAACAGTTTTTTTCCTTTTATGAAGAGTATAAGAATAGAGAGTTCAGTAAAAAACAAAATCAAGGGGCTGGGGGTGATTTCTACGCTACTGCTAGAAAACGTATAAGTTTGACATTTGCTTCCCATGTAAACAATGCTGTAAAAACTGGTCAACTACTTTATCGTGATGCTTACAAATTAACGAGCATGAAAGGAGACACTTTCGATAAGTTTTTTGCCAAAACCATATAATACGAATGAAATAATATGTGGTAGATAGCAATTTTTTCATCCAAGCGCACAGAGCTACTTATCCCCTTGATGTTGCGAAAAGTTTTTGGTTGAAGGTTAATGAATTAGCTCAATCTGGCACAATTATAAGTATTGACAAAGTTAAACAGGAGCTTTTCAACAAGAATGATAACTTGGAAGATTGGTGTAAAGGTAATTTACCTGATGGCTTTTTTAAAGATTCTTCGACTGCGTTGAGTGAGTATAGTAAAATATCTGCTTGGGCGATATCAAAAAGTGACCATTATCTCCCAAACGCTATTACGAATTTCTGGATGTAGATGAAGCAGATGCATTTTTAGTAGCTTACGTTCTTGAAGATGTTCAGAGCCGGGTCTTGGTTACTCATGAAGTGAGTGACCCGAATCGTAAAAACAAAATCAAAATGCCAGAGCCCTGTAAGCATTTTGGTGTGTTATATAGGAACACAATTGAAATGTTTAGAGAATTGGGTATAACATTCTAAAATACAGAAATACTACAAATGCTTAAAAGGAATATGTAAACAAACCGTTTAGAAAGGTCAATTCACAACAGAAACTTAATCATTTCGTTGGCGTCACCAAAATGATAGAGATTGGCAAAGGTGGACAAAGAGAAGTTCAAGATGTGGCCTTGACAAGATACACCTGCTACCTTGTTGGTCAAAATGGTGTTGCTTCTAAGTTTCAATATTAGTTCTCTATAATAATAACCAAGCATCCTAGCCTCTAAAACATCCTAGTCCCATCGACACCCTTCGACCCTTCGACTCCTCTCAGGGACCACAGGCTTAGGGGCCAGTTCGTTGCCTTGGGGATTAGGGTTAGAATGGGGAATGGTTTTCTTTTTTAGTAAAACGGACCATATTGACCCCCTAAAATAAAATAATTTGCAGCCATCTTTCCTTTGGCAAAGTTCAATTTCCTATTAATCCTTTTGTTTTCTAAATTTTGGCTAAAGCCGGATGCTGTATTACCCTTTTTAAAAATGGGCTAAAGCCCATTCCAATTGAGTAGCTATTTTTAGAAATACGGTTTATTTGATATTCAAGAAGCCTGAGGGGCTTCAACAATAATAACCACGGGTGGCACCCGTGGATAGGAAAGCATTTTATCAAATCTGCAACCCTGGAAGGGTTGAACAGGAGCCTTTATAATTTGGAAAGCCACTTTTTATCCTTAATCAGGACCTAAAGGTATTATTCATTATCTGTCAGTCGCTGGTAGTTTACACCTTTTAGTTAATAATTAGGTATGCTGTCACGGGCTGGTCTACTATTTCATTTCCAAACAAGAATGAATACGCAATTCGATAATTGCGTAACTGCAGTTTGACGACCCATTAATATTTCCAAAAAATGGATACTTATTCCTTATTGTTTCCGTTTTTGGTAAACAATTTCGTATATTGATCGTATGAATGTAATAGAAACCTCTTCAGGGAACAGTCATATCGTTGAGATAAATCCCGTAGAAGATGGTGACTATAAAACGCTTAGCAAGAGTCGTTTTTTCTTTGACTGGAAAAAAGAAAAAGCTTATGAAGTATATAAGTTACAACTATCAGGAACAAGTGAAATTATAGGGATTATATCATTAGAAAAAATCCCAGAAGAGTGGCGAGTACACATTAGATTTTTAACCGTTTCAAAAGATAACAGAGGAAAAGAAAAACAGTATGACGGAATTGCGGGGAATTTAATAGCGTACGCAGCTAGAATCGCGGTTAAGGAATATGCTGAATATGCCTGTGTATCCTTAAGGCCAAAAAGTCAAATTGCCCAACATTACATTGACAAATACAATATGAAATTAACGGGTATGACTTTGAGTATAGAGGTGCCTGAAATTTTGGATTTAATTAATCAGTATGACCATGAAAAGTAAAACTAATAAGGATCTTATTGCAGATGCTGAATATGGATTAGATTCAAGGTATAATTCAAAGAAAGAACGAGAATCAGAAGCTGCATCATTAATGGAAGCACGATTAATGAGAATGAAGAATTTGTCTAAAGAGCATATTATTCGAGCAAAACTCATGCAGCTAAAGTTAAAAATGGAAGCATATATCGAGCAACCAATGTATGATGATCAAAATCACTTTGCTGATTTCCTAAAAATATATGTAGACACCATTTATTCAACAAGAAATCACTTTGCTCAGGATATTAATATTACACCAATCAGGCTTAGTCAAGTAATTAACAATCACCGAGATCCCAAAGATGAATTTATTATGAAATTGATGATTCATTCTGAAAAGGTATTTGAAAACATTTGTGAGTTTCAAAAGGAAATTTGGTACCAAGTATATTTTCATGAGAAATTATGTGAGACCATGTCAAGCCAGGAGGTGTGGAGACCAAAGCTTGAAAAGGAGGTTAAGCTTAGTGAATCAATTGATTAAAAACTGTAATCAAGAATCTGAATGAACATTGTAGGGCTTGAAAGTTTAAAAGAACAGTTAAAAGAATTCATCTAAGGCTTTAATCCCTATGGCAGATGAAATGGACAAAGATTTTCGCGTTAACTTTTTTATTCATTATTGGCCTATGCTCGTTGTATCTGTATTTTTATCTTCATAATTCCCAGGAGGTTAAGGATTACCTAAATGAAGTAAACAATAGCAACACTACAGCGGGTCTTAGATTATTTGTGATTTATGGAATAGCTAAATTGTGTCAATTATTCTAGGACTTACAATACCAATTTCAGTTATCTCCAAAGTGGTTCAAAGAACTAAAAACGACTTTCAGTATCTAAGCATTCGAAGGAATGGAACAGCCTAGTCTCCTTCGACACCCTTCGACTCCGCTCAGGGACCACAGGCTCAGGGGCCAGTTCGTTGCCTTGGGGTTTAGGGTTAGAATGGGGAATTGATTTTTACGACCTGACCGATCTGACTGTTGATATTGACTTTGTGTGTGACCTTAAAAGCGCTGGCTAGAACGCAATATTGCATGATTCGGGAAAAAAGGTTTGGAGGAAGAAGAAGTTGATTCTTAACTAAAATAATTACTCTTAAAAGTATTGGTAGGGGTCGCTATTAGGAACTAGACTAAGATAAAACTGCCTTGGGCCAATAATTTTTATCTTTCCAAATTGAATATGTTTCCCTTAATGAAACTTTATTTACATATTACCGATTAAGTATATGAAAGTACATTTGATAAAGAAATCATTGAAATGGGAACTTTAAAATATAAAATTATAAAAAGTGTTGAGCAATATAATGATTACTGTGATATTCTTGAGAATTTGATAGCTCAAGAGGATTCTAACACATTAGATGAAATTGAGCTACTCACCTTAATAATTGAAAAATGGGACAAGGAGAATAATACACTTAATGACGCTGACCCTATTGTCCTATTGAAGACATTAATGTCTGATCATAATTTAAAAGCACAAGATCTAGTCAATATCCTGGAACTTTCAAAAGGAACTATTTCTAAAATTTTAAATTATCAAAAGGGTTTATCTAAAGATACGATTCGAAAATTGTCTAGCTACTTTAAGGTATCTCAGGAAGCTTTTAATCGACCATACAAATTGATTAGTGAAAAAAACAAAACTTTAGAAATTCCAGTCTTATGAGGAATAGAAAAAATACGACCCGCCAATAACTAAACATTCTGACGGCTGGATCCCTTCGACACCCTTCGGCAGGCTCAGGGACCGTGCTCAGGGACCAGTTTATTAAGTGAAAATTAGGATTATTTTGAAAGGAGGGGAGTAATAAATAAAACGGACCATATTGACCCCCTTAAATAAAATAATTGCAGTCCTCTTTCCTTTGGCAAAGTTCAATTTCCTATTAATCCTTTTGTTAGCTAAATTTTGGCTAAAGCCGGATGCTGAGTAACCATCTTTAAAAATGGGCTAAAGCCCATTCCAATTGAGTAGCTATTTTTTGGAATATGGCTTAGTTTCTATCTGGGAAGACTAAGGGGCTTCAACTACAATAAGTAAGGGTGGCAACCCTTGGACAGGTAAGCATTCATCAAATCTCCAAGCCCAAAGTGGTTGAACAAGTGCCTATATTAGTTGGGAAGCTACTTTTTGTTTTAGATTAGGACTTAAGGTTATTATTCATTATCTGTCAGTGGCTGCTAGTTTACTTCATATTATTATCTTTATAGGTATTATTAATGTAGGTTGTCAGGATCTATTTTATGCGTTAATTATAAAAATGAAGAAAGTCACCAGTATAATATTGACCTATAGAGGTGCATTAATGCATATCTGGAACACATATTATGTAATTGACCAATCGGTTGCAGGTGATTTTATTTTCGAGGTTGATAAAGCATTTTCACTTGTAGAAAAAGGACTTTTTGACTCATTAGTTCAGGCAAAAATATTTGACTATGCCCAAGAACCAGATTTTAAGGATTGTTGGGATATTTATGTAGTCCCTAGAAAACGAATAACTCAAACGAAAGCTGGCATAAAAAAAGGGCTTTATTGCGAATGGAAGGACTACGAATTTCAAAATGATAAAACGATATTCAAATTCAACAGGCTTTTCGACTGGGACCAAGAAGGTGAAATGAAAGGAGAATTTGTGAGGGTAAAACCATACAATTCTCAAAACGAAAGACCCTTTACAGATTATTTGTTCAAAATAGACGATGTAGAATTCTATATAAAAAACTAACGCCAACAATTAAGCTACAATGATGCGATTTAAGGCTTCGGTTTATTGTAGTCCTGAGCAGCCAAGATTGGGACTCTGCCTCAGGTAGTCTTCTGCTATGGGGGTTGGATAGGTTTTTTTACTTGGTTAAGGGAATTAGCTGGCATTAAAATTATTAAAATTAGACGAATTGATTGTCTAGTAGCACTTTTAAGTCCTTGGTTCATGATTTTTGAGGGCTCAGATAACCGGAGGCATAGGTGTCACAGTGCTTTTATTTAAGCTTTTTTGATAAATTTGGGGTTAATGTTTAGGATGGGTTTTGTAAATAAAACGGAGCATATTGACCCCCTAAATAGAATAATTTGCAGCCCTCTTCCCCTTGAGTAGCTATTTTTTGGAATCTGGCTTATTAGATATTCAAGACACCTGAGGGGCTTCAATAACAATATCCACGGGTGGCATCCGCGGATAGGTAATATTCCCTGAATTCTCCAACCCCAGTGGGTTGAACAATTGCCTATATAACCTGGAAAGACACTTTTTGTCTTGATTAAGAACACGGGAAATATTACATATCTGTCAGAGGATGATAGTTTGCTTCTTCTTATTATCTTTATAGGTATTAATAAAGTAGGCTATCAGGACAGTTTGATGAAAGTAGTGTGCTATCCTAAAATCGGTTAGATTAGTTTAAAATTTTAAATAAATAAAATGAATACATTGAAAGTCACAGATGAAAGTGCGGCTGGTCATATTTTGCATGAAATATCCTTGCAATTTGAATCGGAATATATAACTGTGTTAGAGCTTATCGAAGCTCGAATAAATTCGGAGATACTGCGATATGAGCAAGATGTAAATAATTATCAGAAAGGCCTTGTTTTGCCACATGACATGGAAAAACGTTTAAACAGGAAAAAAGACATTAAATTGGATCGGGAAAAACAGTTATATGTTGCACTCGAAGCTTTTAGAAATAATGGGTTTTTCATATTGGTAGATGACGAACAAGTAGATAGTCTGGAACAGAGATTTCTAGTTGACGAGTCAACTCATGTTTCATTTATTAAATTAACTCCTATGGTTGGAGGGTAATAAAAATAGAATTAGATGTTCAATTTTTTTAAAAGAATTATAAAATCAAAAAATGATGATAATGAGCTTAAAAAGCTTATTTCCGCTATTCATAATAAAGTTAATTATGTTTATAGTGCCAATGATTTATCAAGAATTGAAGAATATGAAAATTTAAAAAAAATATCAGAAGAGGAACAAAAAGTACTTATTAATAAACTCACGGATATCATCTGTTGTTTTTCTATAAAATTTGCTGAATCTAAGGGTAGGAATTCATTTAACAGTGATGATATAAACTATTTTGGCAGGCCTATTGCATTTGCTATACAAAGTGGCTTACTGCGTAGAAAATTAAATTATAATGAACATGAGTGGATTGAACTTTTGAGAAGCTTTAAAGATAGTTCAGATAAAATATCAAGGAATAATAATGGCTATTTTCATGATTTTCCCATTAATCATGCGATAAAACAAATTGAATATTATTTAAAGAATAATGAGCGATCCAAGACCCTTACTTCGTTTATAAATGAAGCATTGGAATGGGAAGAGTTTAAAAATACCTCAAATAAACAATACTTTGGTAGTGATATGGGAAAGGCCACTAAAAAATTAAGAGCCTTGTTGGTAAAGGAAGGAAATATTCCAGTATTTAGTTTAAAAACCAATGATATCGGAAATGAAGTAAATGAAATTATAAATTCTGTCAAAGAAAATAGAGATGCAATTGATCAAATCTTCTATTTAGCCTCGAATGTTACCAGTTCTAAACCGTCAAAGAAATTTAGTCAAGAAGTAGCCAAACTTCAAGACAAAATAGGCCTAGAGTCATTCAAAAAAATAGCACACAGAGTGCTAGAAACTCCATTAAATCATAATCCCTTTAATGAAAGTACCACACATGAATACAATGGTCAGGTTTATAATTATGTTGAGACCGTTTTCTTGTGTAATCCCAGCCAACAATTTATTAAGGGGATGGTTTGGACAGTAGAACGGTTCTCTGATAAGGAAACCATACGAATACTCAGTAAACTATGTGAAAAGACGTACTTAAAAATCCCAGGAAAAGGGCCAGCCGCGGCATCCATTGGAAATGCATGTGTTTACGTTTTAGGAAATATGAGAGGTAAAGATGGATTAGGAGCTTTGTCTCGGCTTAAACTTAAAATTCGACAAAACAATGTAAAAAAGACGATTGACAATCATTTAACAGAAGGGGCCAAGAAATATAATGTTTCGGTTGAGGAATTAAAGGAGATGGCTGTGCCCGATTTTAATCTTGTAAAAGGGGAAAAAATAATTCAGTTTGATAGCTATTCACTAAAGATATTTAATGAAGGAAGGAAAGTAAGCCAACAGTGGCTCAAGCCGGATGGTCTACCAATTAAAAGTGTGCCCAGTATAGTTAAAAAGAGTACTTCTTTATCTAAAAAACTTAGTGATATCCGAAAGGAAATTAAAGAAATTCAGAAGGTATACAGTGCACAGAAACAAAGAATAGATAATCAATTTATTTTAGATAGGACCTGGGATTTTGTATCATTTGAGAAGTATTATTTAGAGCATGGCTTAGTTGCTCCAATAGCCGAAAAGTTAATATGGACTTTTACAAAAGGAAATATGGTTGCCGATGCCATAACCCTTAATGGTAAATGGTATTCTAAAGAGCATAAATCAATAAATTGGATTGATGAAGAAACAACTGTAAAACTCTGGCATCCGGTAAATTCTGATGAAGAAACCATTATTGCCTGGCGGGAAAAAATGATGGAACTGGAATGGAAACAGCCTATAAAACAAGCATTCAGGGAAATTTATATACTTACAGATGCAGAAGTCAATACACGTACCTATTCCAATAGAATGGCAGCTCATATTTTAAAGCAACATCAATTTAGTTCCTTGGCTAATCTGAGAGGGTGGAAATATTCACTATTAGGTGCTTTTGATGATGGCAGAGATAATGAAATATGCGAAAAGAATTTACCAGAATTTAAGATAACAGCCCAGTTTTGGATTGATGAATTAAGTCAAGACGAGAGTTGGAATGATACGGGTATTTGGCTCTATATATCAACTGACCAAGTAAAATTTACTAAAGAAATCGGTGAGGTAATGGAGTTGGTTGATGTCCCAAAAATCATTTTCACGGAAATAATGCGTGATGTAGATATGTTTGTAGGAGTATGTAGTGTAGGGAATGATCCACAATGGATGGATAATAACGGAGAAAGACAAACAAACCGGGACTACTGGACGTCATACTCTTTCGGAGACTTAACGGAAATTGCAAAAACTAGAAAAGCTATTTTGGAAAGATTGCTTCCTCGCCTAAAAAAAATACGTGATAAAGCGGAAATTGATGGCAAATTCTTGATAATTAAAGGTGAACTTAGAACTTATAAAATCCATATTGGTAGTGGTAATATTTTAATGGAACCAAATGATCAATATTTATGTATTGTCCCATCACGATCTGCAGAAAATTCTACTGATAAAGTTTTTATTCCATTTGAAGGTGATAGAGGCTTATCCATTGTATTAAGTAAGGCGCTTTTATTAGCAGAGGATAATAAAATAACGGATTCTACAATAATGAGCCAGATAAATCGATCATAGAATCAAATAACGCAAATATTGAAATAACTAAGCATTCTGACGGCAGGAATCCTTCTGCACTCTTCGACACCCTTCGGCAGGCTCAGGGACCGTGCTCAGGGGCAAGTTCGTTGCCTTGGGGTTTAGGGTTAGAATGGGGAATGGTTTTCTTTTTTTGTAAAACGGACCATATTGACCCCCTAAAATAGAATAATTTGTAGCCATCTTCCCTTGGGCAAAACTCTTTTCTATATTAATTCTTTTGTTAGCTAAATTTTGGCTAAAGCCGGATGCTGTGTTATCGTCTTTAAAAATGGGATAAAGCCCATTCCTACTGAGTAGCTACTTTTAGGAATATGGCTCATTTGATATTCAAGAAGCCTGAGGGGCTTCAATAACAATATCCACGGGTGGCATCCGTGGACAGGTAAGAATCCCTAAATTCTCCAACCCCTGAGTGGGTTGAACAAGTGCCTTTATAACCTGGAAAGCCACCTTTTGTCTTGATTAAGAACAAGGGCAATATTACATAACTGTCAGTGGCTACAAGTTTACTTCTTATTATTATCTTTATAAGTATAAATAAAGTAGCCTATTAGGCTCTACTCTACGATTTCATCAAGAAACGCTCATGAATGAATACTTAAAATTTTCAGTGTTTTTTATTCTGACTTTTGCAATTCCAGTACATTCATGGTCGTGTACCATTTTCTGCTCAAAAGATGACCATGGATATATCTGGGCGGGTAATAATGAAGATTTTCACTTTTTTGATTTCACCACTCAGATCACAATTGCTCCTAAATCAGATTCAACCCAAGCTTATTTCTTCTTCCATTACAACAATGGCTTTCCTCAAGGTGGAGTAAATGAATCAGGTTTATTCTACGACGGTAACGCGGTAGAATCTTCTGAAATAAAAGATTTTGATATGAAAGAAACCTTCCCGGGTGAAATTCATAAAATATTAACCTTCGTTTTAGAGCGTTGTAAATCTGTTCCAGAGGTGATCAAAATATTCAATAAGTATAAAATTCCTTGGATGCAAGGAGCTCAACTTCACTTCTCAGATAAGAGGGGCAATTTGGGAATAATTACTGCAGATAGTTCATGGTTATCTAATGGAAATTTTCAGATATCAACAAATTACGATCTTAGTCATGATGATGATGATTACAAAAAGTGCTGGCGCTATCCAATAGCCCAATCAATGCTGAATAATGCCAATCCGGGTTTCGAATTATTTAGCAGCATATGCGAATCGACAAGTCAGAGAAAAGATGCTTTTACTATATATTCAAATATTCATAACTTATCTACCGGCGAAATTTGGTTTTACTATGGATGGGACTATGAAAACCCCTATAAAACTACATTTAATGATTTGATTGCTTTGGGCGATACCACTTTTTTAATTCGAAAGCTCTTTGTTAACCAGCCTCTTGTGAAGGCCTATGAAGCCTTTCTCTTGGAAGGTTTTGGTGTTAGTTTGGAAATAGTGAATTCAATTGCTGGTTCTTCACTTAGAGAGGAAAAACTCAAACTATTCTTATTGGGTATTTTGTTTGAACTAGATCAAGCAGATGGTAACCTGGTTTTTTCTAAAGATGAAAATTTAATTAGTCAGGTTATTGAGACTACTAGAGATGCAAATATTCTTTCCATTATTGCAAATCAGAACATTTCAAAGTCCAATAGAGTATCGATTAACAATAAGCTTCGAAGTATTGATAAATCAGGTATTGAAGCTCCAATTATTTATGGAATATTAGTAGTCGTAATATTCGCAGTATTATTTGCAATTATTTGGATTTGGCGAAATAAACGACATCTAACAGGCGATAAAAATTCATAGACTAACTGGGGTGCTTGCAAAAGTTGATTGGATTAGATACTTTCTAGATATTTACAAATATTAAGCCTACGAAGCTTTTGTAATCCAGTAGGTGTAAATCCTACCTAAATAATTTGCTGTTCATTTAGTAGAGTTCCCGACAGTTAAACCCGTGAGGGTTTCGCTGAAGCTCGATATGCTCAAATGTGCAAGCTAAATACATAAGTGTGAACCCGAAGTAGCTTTGAGAAGTGTATTTGTAGATGGGGAGCGTTTTGACGGTCCCAAGCCCTGGAAACTTGCATGGATTAATAGCAGTTTGAAGAGCAATGGTCTACCGGAGTCATAGGGGTGGCGTGGTTATAGATGGATAAATGCAAAACCCTGATGATTCAGGGCAGGCTGTGAGAGGGAGGTCTCTTGCCGCAAAGGGTGGCAACCATAAAGCCTATGCTTAACCGAAGATCAAAGCATATTAACCCCTATCTGATAGTTATACGAGACCGTTGGCAATAATATTGTATACGTCTTCTATCATTCACTTTGGATATTATTTACGATTACTGCAACTATTATAGTTAATTATATGCGTATTTGGTATACTTTTTGTATTTTTGATTATGAATATCATTGAAATCAACTCGGGAAAAACCTATAAAATTGAAATTATCCCTGTAGTTGAGGAGGATTTTAAATCTATCAATAAAGCTCGTTATTGGTTCAATTGGGAAGAAGAAAAGGACTATGGTTTATATAAAATCCAAATAAAAGAACAAAAGGACATTTTAGGTCTGATTTCTTTAGAGGTTATCGAAAGCGAATCTAGAATTTCAATTAGACTATTGGCCGTATCAAAGGAAAATAGAGGGAAAAATAAAAAGTATGATAATATTGTTGGATGTTTAATCGCATTTGTTGGAAAATTGTCTATAAAATTGTTCGAAGAATGGGCATGTATTTCCCTTATTCCAAAAACAAAATTGAAAGAGTATTACATGAAAGAATTTTTCATGCTTGAAGCAGGACAAAGTTTATTTTTAGATGGAGACGAATTAATTCAATTAATTAGAAAATACGATCATGGGTAAAAAGACAGTAAACAACGAATTGGATGAGTTCAAATATTTAATTGACTCACGTAATTTATCTGATGAGGAAAAATTATTAGAACGTGAGGCTATTTTGCGTGCCCGAGAATTAAGGTTTAGAAAAAGGAAAGAAAAAGACATAATTAAATCCAAGTTATTGCAACTTAAATATCGAATGGAGGAATATTTAGAAAATCCGATTTGCCATCATCAGCCTTATTTTCCTAAATTTCTAGAAAGCTATGTTGATATTCTATATGATAAAAGAAAAAATTTTGCATTTGATATAAACATCGAACCAACTACATTAAGTCACGTGATAAATAATCATCGTGAACCTAAAGACATCTTTATATATAGATTAATAGTTCATTCTGAATCTGTTTATAAGAATGTTTGTGAATTTGAAAAAGAATTATGGCCTAAAGTATATTATCAAGATAAAGTTTGTGATTTTCTTTCTTCATCTGAAAAATGGGATAAAACTGAATCAAAGCATGTTAGAAATAAAGAAATTTTAGAATAATACTATTGCCTAATAACCTAGTTTCCTGACGGCTGGACCCCTTCTCCAGGCTCAGGGACCACAGGCTCAGGGATCAGCTTATTAAGTGAAGATTGAGGATTTTTGATTTATATATTTATAACGGAACCTATTGAATCCTAAAATAAAATAATTTGCAGCCATCTTCCCTATGGCAAAGTTCAATTCAATATTAACACTATTTTTACCTTAATTTTGGCTAAAGCCGGATGCTGTATTGCCATCTTTAAAAATGGGCTAAAGCCCATTCCTATTGAGAAGTTAATTTTTGAAATATGACTTATTTGATATTTAAGAAGCCTAAAGGCTTCAATTAACATAAGCTACAGGTAGCACCCGTGGATAGAAAAGCATCTATCAAATCTGGAAGGGGTTGGACAGGAGCCTAGAGCTGGAATTGATATTTTATGATGGGAGCCTACTTTTTGTGCGGAATTAGGAAACAGGGATATTATTCTTTTCCTGCTAGTTGATATCATTTGCTTCGTTGTATCTTTATAGGGAATGGAGAAATGGCTATGAGGCGAGAGTCTAGGGGCAATTCAACCAAACTATTCATGCGATGAAAATTTGTATTGCCCAAACAAGTTCTGAAAAAGGAAACATTCAATTGAACATCCAAAATCACTTGGAATTAATTCTACGTGCCATAAAGCACAATGCGGACTTGATAATTTTCCCTGAACTGTCTATAACCAACTACGAACCTTCCATTGCCAAAAAACTTGCAACAGCTATAGATAACAGCCTTTTCAATCCATTTCAAGAACTAGCGGATAGAAATAAGATTACGATTGGATTAGGCATGCCTACAAAATCTGCTGAAGGAATAAACATCAGTATGTTGATTTTTCAGCCCAACCATAAGGGAGCTGTGTATTCCAAGCAATTATTACATTCAGACGAGCTACCGTACTTTGTATGTGGAAACAAACAAAATTTACTAAATATTAAAAGAAAAAAGATTGCGGTTGGGATTTGCTATGAAACTTTACAAAGAGAACATTTTAAAAATGCCCACCAACAGGGAATTGATATTTACATTGCCAGTGTAGCAAAATCTAAGGACGGTATTGAAAAGTCCTACAAGTATTTTTCCAAAACCGCAATTGAATACAAAACCCCAATTTTAATGTCGAATTGCATTGGCCCTTGCGACAACTTTATTGGTGTGGGACAAAGTGCAGTTTGGAACAACAAAGGTCAAATAATTGGGAAATTAGATGACAAAAATCAAGGGTTATTAATATTCGATACGGTAAATGAAGTAATAGAAATTGAACAAGTATAAATTGAAAAAAAAGGAATTATTTGGTCGATTTTAGAATTAATACCAATTAATTTCGAGATGGGATATTTGTAGTATTTTATGGCCTAACCTATCGGAAAATTTTAGTCCTAAAATCCTATTTCATAATCCGGGATGATAGAGTTAGCTTTATTAATACCTGGCCACAATGCCTACATTGAAATTCCCCATAGGGCCGTAGCCTCCTTCAAAAAAGAAACCGAAATTTTTGACAGGATAAAAACCGACACCGGTCAATAATCCTGCAGCATAATTGAGGTCCTCATTTGTTTGGTAAAGCATATAGTTGACTTGATCTTCAGGCAGATGACTATTCGATCTGTCAAATTTATCATCTACGGTGTTTAAAGTTACACCAGCATAATACTTAATATATACATCCCACTTTTCGGGCTTAAGATGGACTTGCAATTGATTGCTCAAAAATGAGGTTAGGTGTACGGTAGCTCTTAATCCTATAGGGATGAAATTTTGGTCGTAATATAAAACTTTACTGTCTGACCCCACTACAGATAAAAAGGAGTATTGCCTCTTTTGATAACCAACAAATACTCCCGTACTTATAAATTCGCCAAGGCCATAATCTAAAAACAATTCTTTGTACATACTATTGTTGCCTTGAAAATACCTGGTGTTGTTTAAGGTAGTCCCCAGGCCAAATATTTTTTCACCCTTTACTGAATAATTCTCAACATTAGGTTGGGCAATTGCAGTTAGTCCCGTGGCTATAAAAAAGGCGGCGGCTAATACTATCCTGTTCATAATCAAATCCTTAAAATGTGATTCCCTTGCCTATTGGATCCAACTTTTGGAGTTTTGTGCTACGGCAATTATTTTGCTTACTGTGACGTAGATATTAATACCAGTTAAAGTTAAACTAAGTCTTAAATAATTCAAAATAAATCTGGAAACGAGTTTTCGTAAATATATCAAAAGGGGGGCTAAGTAAATATAGGGTGTAAAAACCGATTGTAATTTCGGTTTTGATTTAAGAGAATAGGGAGGATCAAATGGTTTTACCTTATTTTTTTTCCAACGGCTCTTTTTTTATCACCTTGATTTATGCCTTAATAAAAACCTTTCTTCTCTTATACAATCCGATCACTGAATTTTAGGGCAAAAATCGTATATTATCAATTCTTTTTTAAAATAACCAAATCCAAATACGATGAAAAAAATAGTATTATTTGCTGCTTTATTCCTGATCCTGTTTCAGGTAAAGGCAGAATTAGAATTGCCGAAGGTTTTTGCTGACCATATGGTATTGCAGCGAGGCCAGGAAATACCTGTTTGGGGTAAAGCAGATCCTAAACAGTGGGTCAATGTGACCTTTCAGGGTAAAAAATACCGTGTAAAAGCAGATAAAGAAGGACAGTGGATGTTGAAAATGGACGCTTTTCCTAAAGGAGGACCTTATATTCTTTCCGTCAATACCAAAAAGGAATCCCAAGTTTTGGAAAACGTCATGATGGGCGATGTTTGGTTGCTCGGGGGACAATCCAATATGGAGTGGCCTTTGATAAAGACAATTAGTGGTGAAGACAGTGTCAAGGCGGCAAACCATCCTAATATCCGACTTTTTGAAGTTGGACGAAACCTCAGCCTGGAGGAGATAGAAGAAGTTCCTGAGGCCAAATGGTCTATTTGTTCTCCTGAGACAGTGGCCAACTTTTCAGCCATTGGTTATTATTTTGCCAGAAGGATTGAGTCAGACATGGATGTGGCCGTTGGCCTATTGGACATCAACTGGGGTGGTACACTTTCAGAAGCCTGGACCAGTGCAGATGCTTTGTTGACGCATCCTGATTTCAAAGAAAGGGTAACCACAAATCAGACTGAAGGACCTAAGGATTTTTCTGATCCCAACCTAAAACAAAAAAGTCCAAACAGCTGGCCATCCAGCTTGTTTTATGGCATGCTTGAACCAATCATTCCATTTGGGATCAAAGGTGCTCTTTGGTATCAGGGTGAATCCAATGCGCCAAGAGCTTATCAATACAGGGAAATCTTCCCTTTAATGATTGAAGACTGGAGAGCACAATGGGGTCAGGGAGACTTCCCTTTTCTATGGGTACAACTCGCCAATTACAAACAGCCAAAAGCTGATCCTGAGGACAGTGACTGGGCAGAGTTAAGAGAAGCACAAACCATGACCTTGTCTCTTCCCAATACCGCACAGGCGGTGATCATCGATAAAGGTGAAGCTAAAGACATTCACCCTAGAGACAAATGGACTGTTGGAGAGCGCCTTGCCAAAGGAGCAAAGAAAATCGCTTACGGTATGGATGTGGTTTACAGTGGACCTACCTATAAATCCATGGAAATTCAAGGCAACCAAATCCGTATTAGCTTTGACCATATCGGTTCAGGCTTAATGGTTAATGACAAATACGGTTATGTCAAAGGATTTGCAGTTGCAGGTCCCGACAAGAAATTCCATTGGGTATCAGGTCAGCAAGATGGCGATCAAATCGTTTTGGAAACTGGAGACATCAAAAACCCAGTTGCTGTAAGATACGGTTGGGCGGACAATCCTGATGATGTTAATGTATACAACAAAGAAGGGCTTCCTGCCGATCCATTCAGAACAGATGATTGGAATGGCATTACTTATGGTAAAAAATAAGTTAGCTTAATAAAATAAAACCTCTGGATTGCTGCATTATTAAACACAGCAGTCCGGAGGTTTTTTTTATGGTTAAACAGGATTCGAGATAGGATTAGTTACCAAAATTTGATTTTTTCTATAGCAGCGATTAGCCGCTGTATGTCCTCTGGGAATACATGACCAATATGCCCAATTCTAAAAGTTGCGGCTTTGGACACCTTTCCTGGGTAAATTACAAAACCTTCTTCTTTAAGCAAATGATACAATTTATTGAAAGAGAAGTAAGGACTTGAGGGTTCATGAAAAGCGGTAATAATGGGGGACTGATTTTCTTCAGAAAGGAAGGCTTCTATTCCCAGTTTCTTCATTCCCTTTACCAAAGTCTGGTGGTTATTGACATACCTTTTGTTCCGGGCAGAAATGCCTCCTTCTTCTTTTAATTCTTCGAGGGCTTGTAAAAATGCCCTTACGGTATGGGTAGGAGAAGTAAATCGCCATTTTCCAGGGTCATTTTCCATGGCCTCCCATTGGTCGTAAAGGTCTAAGGAATGGCTTTTTGAATTGCCTTTGCATGCTTGAAGAACCTCTCTTCGGGCAATGATAAAACCGAAACCAGGTACGCCTTGAATGCATTTATTGGCGCTACTGATCAGAAAATCAATTTTAGGAGAACGGATGTCAAGCGGTATTCCCCCAAAGCTACTCATGGCATCTAGAATAAAGCACTTGTTGTATTGCTCGGCCAATAATGCAATTGGCGCATAATCATTTAGCATACCTGTGGTGGTCTCACTGTGAACCATTCCTATATGGGTAATGTCTGGATTTTGCTTTAGCAATTCCTCTACTTTTTCCGGTTCAGGTTGCAAGTGTTCTTCCATTTCCAAAACCTCCAAACCGATGCCCATCAAAGAAACAATCTTAGCCATCCGTTTACCATAAGCACCATTTGAAATTACCAAAATTTTATCTTTTGGTTTTAAACAGGTCCACAAGACGGCTTCTACTGAAAAAGTACCACTTCCCTGCATTAAAACGGTAGTGTAGGAATCGCCTCCCTTGCTTAAGGCAAGTAAAGAACTGCGGATATTTTGTACAATTGTTTTGTAGTCTTCATCCCAGGTACACCAGTCGCGGTTCATGGCCTCTCTAACTGTTTTACTTGTACTCAAAGGGCCTGGAGTAAGCAGCAAATAAGGATTTTCAGGTATCATTTTAAAGTAAATTTCTGTGGATTCTTCAATCAAATATAATTGATCTTGGGATTGGATCCTGTCAAAAAGGTATATTATTAATGAATAAAATCTCAGACAGTTTCGCCATCGCTCACTGTCTGAGATTGTCTAAATATATACTTTATTTCAGTAAAAAGGAATTTAAGTTCTTTCTGTTTTTAGTACTCAAAAAGGCTAATGCTAAAATACCTTTGGCTGTCTGTGAAATGGTGTTCCGTCTTAAACCCTGCTTTTTCACGTAAATAATCGAGGTCCGAAAGGTTGTATTTTTGGGAGATCTCCATGTGTACAGGTTCGTTTCTTTCAAAGGCAATTGTTTGACCTGCCACCTGAACATTTTGCTGAACTTTGCTGATAAGGAAACTTTTGGTGGTACCACTTAAGGGATCGTAACTTGCAAAGTGGTCAAAGTCTTCGGGAACAAAATTCCCCTCCAATTCTCTATTGATACGGTGAAGGAGGTTCAGGTTAAATCTTTTGGTGATTCCTTCAGGGTCGTCATAAGCCATTAAAATGGTATGTGGGTGTTTTTTCAAATCTGCTCCAAGCATGAAAAAATCGCCATCAGTTAAATATTGACGAACAAACTGTAGAAATTCTACCGCTTTTTCCCCTTCAAAATTACCGATATTACTTCCCATAAATAGGACAATTTTCGGGTTTTGCCTGGGTTTGATTTTTTCAAGTGTTTGAAAATAATCCCCAGCTATGGGCAATATGTTTAAATCTGGAAACTTATCACCAATCACTTTCTTATTGAATTCTAGAATATCAGAAGAAATATCAAGGGGTAAGTAATTTATTTCTTTCCCAGCTTTAAGTATTG
The DNA here is from genome assembly GCF_055809755.1 of Cyclobacterium sp. 10D3-21. Taxonomy (NCBI): domain Bacteria; kingdom Pseudomonadati; phylum Bacteroidota; class Cytophagia; order Cytophagales; family Cyclobacteriaceae; genus Cyclobacterium; species Cyclobacterium sp. 10D3-21. The sequence goes on along the minus strand of NZ_CM147924.1, from coordinate 7,001,383 downwards.
CTTCAAGGAAAATGGCTGTTTTTGTTCCATCTCCTGCACCCAATTCTACGACATCATAATTGTCGTTTGGAAGAAAGTCTATTATCTCATGGCTTCTATTACGTAAAATTTCAGTTTCACATCCCGGCAGATAATAACTATCCATCTGCATGATTTCCTGAAATATTGCAGAGCCTTTATCGTCATAAAAATACTTAGAGGAAAGCTGTTTGGGTTGTGAGGCAAGACCTTTTAGAATGTCTTTCTCAAAAATTTTGTTGGTCATATTGATTGGGCAAGTCTGATTCCTGAAAAAATCCATTGGGAAGGGGGAGCAAAGAAATTACGGTAAGTTTTTCTGCTATGGTTGGCAGCTGTGGCAGCAGACGCACCTCTGAGCACTTGCTGATTGACCATAAATTTACCGTTGTACTCTCCCAAAGCACCTGGGGCCTTTTTAAAACCTGGGTAGGGTAAATAGGCACTTGCTGTCCATTCCCAAAGTTGACCCCAGCTAAATTGGTCGGCCGCTACCTCCCATTCAAATTCTGTGGGCAATCTCATGCCTTTCCATTCCGCAAAAGCATAAGCTTCATAAAAACTTACGTGTTGAACAGGTAAATCCGGATTAATGGGTTGCAACCCGTTAAAGGTATAGTTCTGCCATTCACCTTTTACTTTGTGCCAATATAGGGGGGCTTTTATTCCATTTTTACTGATATGGTCCCAGCCATCAGAATGCCAAAGGTTAAAGTCTGTATAACCTCCAGACACAATAAATTCCATGTATTCCTGATTGGTAACCAGGTTTTTGGAGATACTATAAGGTTCTAAAAAGACGCGGTGTTTTCCTAATTCATTGTCATAGGAGAAGCCATCACCAGAAAAACCAATTTGTTTTATCCCTTCAGTAATTTCCACCCAACCTGCTTCCTGAATTTCAGGCTTGCTGGAAAAAAGGTCTCCATAAATGGGGAAGGTAGGCTGATTGCCCAAAATGTATTTAATGTCGTAGACAAGTAATTCCTGATGTTGTTGTTCGTGGTTGATCCCAAGTTCAAGAATGTCCAGCATTTCTTTGCTGGGCTCATCACTTTCAAATAATGCAAACACTGCATCAGTAACATACTTTCGATAGGACAATACTTCATTCACAGGTGGCCGACTCATCAGTCCTCTGTTCGGGCGCAAGACCCTGTCGCCAGCATTGTTGTAATAGCTATTGAACAAAAAGGCGAAGTCTTCATCGTATACCGCGTAACTACTGGAGAAAGGGATTAATAAAAACTGTTCAAAAAACCAGGTGCTATGTGCCAGGTGCCATTTGGGTGGAGATACTTCAGCTATTGGTTGAGGAACATAATCTTCCACTTGTAGTGGCGCACATATTTTCTCGGTTTGCATCCGACAAGTTTTAAACCTGTCTAAAAGTATTGGGATTGTTAGTGATTGCTGCTTTAATTCCCTTGCCATGAAAACTAATTTTTGTTGGGTTATTGTTTCTAACAAATAAAGATAGGGATGGTTTTCACCATCCCCATCTTTTTAGCAATTATCGGGCTAAAATTCTTATAACTATATATTGATTAGTCATAAAGCTCTACTATCATCTCTATTTCAACAGAAATATTGGATGGCAATGAACCCATACCAATGGCAGCTCGGGCATGCTTTCCTTTTTCGCCAAATACTTCTACCATCAAATCTGAAAAGCCATTGATGACTTGTGAATGTTGGGTAAAAGAAGGATCTGCGTTGACCATGCCTTTGGCACGAACGATGTTTTTAACTCGATTTAGGTCTCCTATTTCAGCTTTCAAAGAGGAAAGTAGCGAGATACCTGCAAAACGGGCTGCTGCTATGCCTTCTTCCAGACTGATTTCACTGCCCAATTTTCCTGTCACTTGAGAACCATCAGGTCTGTCAGGTCCGGTCCCAGCCAGATAAACCACATTGCCTAAAGTTTTTGCCTTAAGGTAATTGGCTGTCGGCGGTTTCGGGGTGATAAGCTCGATTCCCAAATCTTTGATTCTTTGCTCGGCATCTATTCCATCTGTTTTCTGTTCTGTAGCGGCCTCTTTTTTATTGGAGGATGGTGGTCCACCACATCCGGCTAAACATAAGAAAGGAATAAACACTAATAATGCAATTTTTCTCATCGTATGATTTATTTTTTTAATTCAATTTTTTGTGGTGTTTTACTTTTGAAAGCAACGGATCAAGTTGCCAATGGAGGCCCACCTGGTACGGAAATCTTTTGTTTCCGCTGTTTGCTTTCCCATTTTTTGGCAGTAAACTGGGCAGTTAAGTATTCACCCATAAATACCTCTCCTGATATTTGGCCATTTTTTAACTTGCCAGTAAACATGTAAACAACAGAATCACCAGGTTTTCTGAAATGACTTCTGATTTTTATTGTGTCTCCTTCAATGGTACCATAGACATCCTGCTCTGCAAAATCACTTTGATGCGTTCCGTTTAGCCAGTTGCCATCTTGCTCAAGCATCATGTGATGTGTGCTTTCGCTGCTAAAGAAAGTCATTTCTACGTTCCACCTTCCAGAAATGTCTGAAGCTGGTGAAGCCATCGATGTATCAGGTGTAGGTCTCTTTTTAGATAAGGTATCATGTAGTCTTTTTGCCACTACTTTTGCTTCTCCATCCTGCATTTGGCTAGGGGTAACATTGATTGAGGTCAATCCATCTTTGTTACCACTTCCAATTGCAATTCTTGGTTCAGACCTGCCGAATAGCTCAGCAACTTCTTCGCCTGTAATATTCAATTGTGTTGGATCCCAACTAACTATTAATCCTGGAGCTCTATTGTTAAGGCTGTCGGGAAGGGTTATTTCGTGGGTTACACCTTTTATTTTGGTGGCTTTCTCTGCGATTAGGTTTAGCCATTCCATCCATCGGTCCCATTCTTTATCATGGTCTCTGGTAGTCCAGGCTTCTACTGCTGCGAGCATTCCCAGCATTTCCTCTTTCCCTACTTTATTGTCTCTTCCTGGTCCGTGATGCGGAGAGCTTGCCTGCCATGCAGAAAGCATCAGGTCTTTTCTGCCTAGTAAAAGTCCGGCACATTGAGGGCCACACATGGCTTTCCCACCACTGTAAGCTACCATGTCTGCACCACGCTCAAAATGCACTACTGGAATACTAAGGTTTTCAGCTGCAGCATCTACCATAATTGGGATGCTTTGTTTTTTTGCTACTTTGGCAATGGCTTCTACCGACATAGGTTGTCCGGTAGCAGAACTTCCATTTGCCAGCAAATAGATCATGGCAGTTTTAGGATTGATGGCTTTTTCCAACTCTTCCATACTGTGAACTTCTACCACCGTAATCCCAATATTTCTAACCGCATGGTCATAAACATTTCTGGAATGCCTTGGGATGATTACTTCGGTTTTATCCAGTCCGGATAAGTCAGGAATTCTGAGCAATTTTTCAGGATTACCTCCTGTAACACAAGCGGCAGTACCATGCTTCATCGCTGCCGCACAACCTGCGGTGACAATACCGAATTCAGCTTTGGTGATTTCAGAAAGCCTTTCTCCAATGGCAAATGCCAATTCATCGTATTGAACGAAGTTTTTTGAGGCTGCGGCCATGGCTGCGTGTACTTCTGGTCGTTCGATAGAACCACCTATAATCGTGAAAGTACCCCGACAATTGATAATTGGAACCACTCCAATTGATTTATAAATATCCTCATCAAGGGCAAGTGGTCCCTTGGCAACATTTTTATCCGGTGAAGCCATAAGTGGCGACATACTCATAAGGCCTCCTCCAACGGGAAGGATGGCCAGGTTTTTCAACATTTCTCTTCTATCCATAATTTTAGTGGTATTTGTCTGCTGCCAAGCCATTGAGGTCATAGACGACTTTTCCGTCTTTCATGGTCAGCTCTGTTTCTAATTTATATTTACCTTCAATTTTCTTTTTTCCTGCATCAATAAAGCCGAAGTCCCCTTCGAGTAATCCTATTAAAGTTAAATCAGCCACTGCACCTACACTTAGATGGCCCAGATCTTCTCTGTGTATTGCCTGTGCAGTTTTCCAAGAAGCTTTTTCAATAACATCTTCTACGCTCATTCCGATATTAATGAATTTGGACATGACATTCAACATGTTCTTCATTCCGCTATTCATGCTAAAGCGATGGAGGTCTGTACCAAATGAATTGGGAACCAAACCCTGCTGGTAGGCAGGAATGGCTTGACTGAACCAAAAGCCAGCACCGCCATGGCCTACATCGAAATTAATTCCTCTTTCATAGGCCGCCTTCACAAAAGGATGTAACCTGCCCTCTGAATCTATGATGGGTAATCTTTCATCTATTTCTTCAAAGCTATGAGTGATGATGTCTCCCGGGCGCATTTTGTTCAGTTGGTCTTCAAGCGAATACTCCGGCAAGTGACATTCTACCAGTATAGGTTTTCCAGCTCTTCCCGAAGCTAGTAATGCATTGTCAAAAGGAAGCCAGTCGGTGCCCGTATAATGTCCAATTTTAATACCTACCAAAATATCTGGGTACTGCTTCAAAGTCTCATATGCCTTTTCCGCATCCATGTCAGATAGGTTCTCTTGAGTAGAATCACCGCTCATTCCCGTTCCTGATATATTTAGAAACGCTAAAACCCTGGTTTTTGAGGCGTCGATAACATTTGTTTTGAAAGTCTCGAAATTTCGCCATCCAGAGGTGCCTGCATCTACGACAGTAGTGATGCCGGAACGGAAACTGAAATCGTCAGGTGATACACTGTTAAACCCATCCGCAAAAGTTTTGCTTTTGCTGCCTACAAATACATGGGTGTGCGGATCTATCAAACCAGGACTAAGAATTAGTCCTGAAGCTTCAATTACCTTCTTCGCCAGGTTTACAGGAATATTTTTAGAGACAGCTGCTATTTTTCCATCCGATACGGCGACATCCATGGTATCACGGATATCATTTTTTGCATCAATGAGGTAAGCCCCTCTTATGAGAAAATCATATTCCTGGCCAATTGCCTGCAAATTGTAAGCGATACAAAAGCATATAATAAGAAAAAACCTCATGGTTGTCTTTTACGCTATTTTTACTATTTAAACTCTGATTCCCAGTAAGGGACACTCAACCCATTAAGGTCCCATACTACTCTACCGGCTCTGATGGTCATTTCAGTCTCCAATCGTTTGTCTCCATCTATTTTGGTTCTTCGGATGTCCAAAAACCCAAAATCTCCTTTTCTAAGCGTAAAAATAGCGATGTCTGCTTCAGTTCCAACATCCAGGTGGCCCAGCTCTTTTCGGTTTATTACTTGTGCAGGGTTCCAGGTTGCTCTAAGGACCACTTCTTCCATGGTCAATCCCATGTTCATGAATTTTGACAATAGGTTGGCCATGTCTTTAAAACCACTGTTCATGCTTTGGCTATGAAGGTCAGAGCTTATTACATCAGGTAAAAAACCTTGTTGTATGGCTGGGATCGCCTGACGAAAAGAAAAAGCGCCCCCTCCATGTCCAACGTCGAAATTTATACCTCTTTTCTGTGCTTCAAATACAAAGGGTTTGACTTTAAGGTCTTCATCAACGATTGTTTCTCTATTATTAGGCCCATAAGAAAAGGTGTGCGTGAAAATATCCCCAGGTCTAAGGTGCTTCATAAACAATGCTTCAATAGAATTGGTAGGCTGGTGTTCACCAAAATCCACCATTACTGGCACTTCAGCCAATTTCCCTGCTTCCACCGCCAAGTCTACTTGGGTGAAGTCTCCCCAATAATGAGCTGATTTTATTCCTACCAAAATATCAGGAAACATTTTTGTAATCATGTTGGCAGTCATGGTTGGATTCATGTCCGTGACATCTTGCTCTTCCAGTCGGCCGTACATCCCGGTGCCTACTATGTTCAATAGGGCCAGTACTCTGGTTTTTGATTGGTCGATGGTTTGTTTTTTGAATTGACGGAAATTTCGCCAGCCCGAGGAACCCGCATCGACTACAGTAGTTACACCAGACCTGAAAGTAAAACCATCGGGTGGTAAACTTGTCAATGCATTGGCTATGTAGGATTCTGTATCCGCACCATTAAAAACATGAACGTGCATGTCTATGAGCCCGGGAGTGACATAATAACCTTTAAGATCGATGGTTTTTTTCGCTGTGTTTTCTGGAATGTTTTTGGCTATCTTTACAATATTCTTTCCAGTAATGCCAATATCCATGGTTTCACTGATCCCATTTTTGGGGTCTATTACATGGCCACCTTTAAGTAATAAGTCAATTTCTTGTGCATTAGCGCTAAATGAAATCAGTAGGCTAGTGCAAAGGAAAATTGCTAATGATTTATTAAGGAGATTAGTAATAGACATGGGGAGTGAATGAGAGGTTAGGAACTATATCACGAAGGAAAATGGGTTTATCCTTAAAAGAGGATCGGAAATATTGTAAAAAAAATTGTTTAAACAAAGCCATATTTTATTAAAATTTCATCTATCTAATGTAATCTCTTTTTATTCAAAATAAAAATTTACAAATTAACACCTCATTTAAATTTACCCAAAATCAATAACAATGGAGCCAGGCAACAAAACCAGTAACAATACTATTATTCAAAAAATTTGGTTATGGATGCTTGGGATTGGCCCAGGCATTTTCTGTATAGGCTATACCATAGGTACCGGAAGTGTAACCTCTATGGCCAAGGCGGGGAGTGAGTTTGGTATGCAACTGCTATGGGTTTTGGTGTTGAGTTGTGTTTTTGCCTGGGTGCTGATGGAGGCATATGGGAGGTATGCTGTTGTCACTGGGCAAACATCCATTTATAGTTTTAAAACCAAACTAAAAGGAGGCAAATTGATTTCCTTTCTGATTGTTGGAGGCATCATTCTCGCCCAATGGAATTCCTTGTCTGGAATACTTGGTTTAAGTGCCAATGCTATTTATGAAATGATTCTTTTGTTTTTTCCAAACATGGAAGGAGGGAGCTCCTATTGGATAATACTAGGAATTGCCATCGTTTTGATTCTGGTGATGTATGCCTTTTTGTGGGTAGGTCAATATTCGTTTTTTGAGAAAGTACTGGTGGTTTTTGTGACCATAATGGGATTGTCTTTTATCATTTCCATGTTTATGGTCTTGCCTGACCCGAGCCAGATGGCCAGGGGATTGATCCCAAGTGTTCCTCAGGTACCAGGAGGGAAATTACTAGTAGCTGCTTTTGTAGGTACCACCATGGCGGCACCCACTTTTGTGGTGAGGCCACTTTTGATGAAAGGCAAAGGATGGGGACCGGCGAATACCAAGGATCAATCCAGGGATGCATTGACAGGAGCTATTTTGATGTTGATCATCAACCTCTCCATTATGGCTGCCGCTACGGGGGCCTTACATTCAGAGGGCAAGACAATCGAAAAAGTAATGGACATGGTTTATTTGTTGGAACCAGTTGCTGGTAAATTTGCCGTAGCGCTATTTATGACTGGGGCCTTAAGTGCTGGTCTGTCTTCTATTTTTCCTATACTAATGGTAGCACCACTATTAGTGGCAGATTATAAAGAAGGAGAGCTGGATACCGGATCTGTTCGTTTCAAGGTATTAACAGGAATAGCATGTGTAGTAGGATTAACAGTACCAATTTTAGGTGCCAATCCCATATTTGCTCAAATATTGACACAGGTGGCTGCGGTATTTGTATTGCCGCTTGTGATTGCCTGTATCATGTATCTGGTCAATCAAAAATCCTTGATGGGTGATCAGAAAGCCGGACTATGGCTTAATTTTGGATTGCTTTCAGCATTTGTGTTTGCTTGCATCATCTCTTACACAGGAGCCGTGGCATTGATTGAGTTGCTGTGATTGGAATATGAGCGGGACTTTGTAATGTAAATAATAAGGTAGAGGCCCAAGGAAGAAAAGGCGAATGATTGCTACGTCTCATTATTATTCAAAACTCAACTCCATTCTATAAAGGGTCACATAATTTTCTTCTACATCAAATAGATCTGGGTTTTTCAAAGCGATTATTTCATTGTTTTTGTTAACAGCATTGGGGTAATATACGCCCTGAGGGAATTTGACGTTGCTGTCAAGGACATTGTAATCTTTGTCCACGATGACTGCATAAAAGGCATCTTTCTTTTCCATCTCCATTTTGGTTTGATTCGGGAAATTTGTCTTTATATCCTTTTGTTCCTCTTCCGTCAAGCCTTTTCTATAAACTATTACCGTATACTCGTCCATGAATAGGATGTCATTGACGTTTCCTGGGCGTGCGCCACCATTAATATCAAAAAATTGCTCACTATTTTTCATTTCTACGCCCTGGTAATTGTTCATTCCAGAGATTTGCAAATCAATGGCTTTCTCGAATAATATGCCCTCGGGATTTTCTTTGTATAGATAAACAAAGGGATCAAACCATGTTGAGACCAACCAGTCATTCCCTTTATTTTTAATTACTGGAACATAAATGCCGTGATTCATGCCGTCCTTAAAAATGCTTTGTGCGGGAATCTCTAAATATTGTTTGGTCTCACCAGTTTTAGCATTGTGCTTTTCAAGTAGCGACTTACTGTAATAATTTTTATAAAACTGTTCTCCCATACCATCTACGAAGTCTTCATCAACAAGTGGTTTGAGATAATAAAACGCTTCTCCACTTTGCTTAATTAAAGGTAGGTGGGGAGGGAAAAACAAATAGCTATGTGGATATGGGATTTTTGCCTCAGGGCTGATGCTTGAGTCAGGATTAAGTTTCACAAAACCTTTTTCCATGTCATAAATAATGATGGCACCATTAAGAAAACCTGTGCTTCCAGGGTTTGCAAGTGCTTTTGGGCCTTCCTCAGGAATGGTAAAATGGGAAACAATGGCTCCTTTATCATTTACCCGGAAAATCTGGCGTACTCCAATTCCGGCATTTGACAAGAGGTAATTGTTTGATTGTGGATCAAAGCCTTTCAGGTGTAAGGGATCTAAATTATCAAAATTGATTGAGTCCGTAACCGTTATGGAAAATTTTTTTTGCGCTGTATTTTCCTTTGGGCCATTGCAACTCAGAACAAGTCCAAGAATTATAATGAATACTCCACTATTTAAAAAGGTATAGAATCTTCTCATATTAACTCCTTATAAAGCTTAGTGATGTACGATAGCTCACATTTTTAGTGATTGGTCTTAACTAAAGATGTAATCTATTTATAAATAAGGTGGAATAAAAATATTGTGTGTGAATTCAAATACTGCAATTGAAGGGTTGCTGTGTTGGGAAAGGGTGCGACATTCCCAATCAGTAGGAGATTCCTTCGTCTTTCTTGGCGCAAATGCCCTGCAAATCCTCGGAATGATGATTCTTTTTTGTACCGTCACTGCGAACCTTTTTTGGGGTGGTGTTGTATAGGGATAGGGTGTGGCAATCTTATCACGTTTGAGATTCCTTCGGCTTCCTTGGCGCAAAGGCCCCGCAAATCCTACTGATGACAGATTTTAATATTCTCTGGTAAGGTGCCACTGACATTAGCGAAAAGCGGTTTCAATGTTGAACTTACTGGAGGCTAATGTCCTACAAATGCCAACTCAATTACACCCTGGGTCGCACCTCCTGCGTCGGCTTACCTAGGGCTACAAAGATTGCACCCCGCTGGGGTGCGGCATTGTGATATTGTCATCTGGATTGCTGCATTTCGAAAATGTTAAACCTCGCAATGACGATTTTGTTTGGGCCTATTATTTTGAGATTTTAGCCCTGACCTTTGCTACATCTTCTTTTGAGATGGCAGTGGCATTGTTATCGAAGTTCTGCCGGATAAAGGTCAAGACTTCTGAAATCTGCTCATTGGTTAAAAACTGATGGGCTGGCATTACATTGTCGTATGGTTCTCCATTCACCACGATTTCACCATCAAGTCCCTGAAGAACGATATTGATAAGTTTGTCTTTATTTCCGGTTACCCAATCCGTATGTCTTAGGCCCGGGATTCTTCCAGTAGCGCCATTTCCATCTCTTTGGTGGCAAGGGGAGCAATAAGTATTGTATACTTTTTTACCTTCCGGGAGTTGACCTTTGTCTTGGTTGTCTTCTTCAGGGTGTGGGTTGCGAATATTGGCAACCAGCTTTTGTGCTTCCATTTTAGCCAATTCAGCCTCTCCAAATGTGGCTTTGTCTCCTTTATATAGTATCCTCCAGATTTTTCCGACCATTGAATCAGACACATACAAAGAACCATCCGGTCCTTGAGCAAGCCCCATAGGCCTGAATTCCGCATCATTGGTATTTACGATAAGTTCTTTGCCTGCGAAACCATTGGCGAAAACCTCCCAATCTCCACTTGGTTGTCCATTTTTAAAAGGGACAAAAGCCACAAAGTAGCCAGACTGTTGATAGGGTGATCGGTTGGTGGATCCGTGGAAAGCGATGAAAGCACCATTTTTATATCGATCAGGAAATTGGTCTCCCGTGTAGAATAGCAGGTCGTTGGGTGCCCAGTGTCCAGGAAATCCCATAACAGGATCGTCCATGTCTGCGCAACGGCCAACAATTTCACCATCACCTCCATATTCAGGGGCAAGTACCTTTTTGCCCTTGATCTGGTCATAGTAACAGTAAGGCCAGCCATAATCGCCACCTTTTTCTACACGAATAAATTCCTCTGAAGGAAGAACAGCACTTTCCCAAGAGCTAAATGTCTCTGGATACAATAAGTGGAGGTTGTCTCTACCGTGCATGACGAGGTAGATATTTTTGTCTTCCTTATTATAATCCATGGCCACTACACTTCTAATGCCTGTAGCGTACAATTCCCCATCTTTTTGGGTCATGTTTAATTTATCCATTTTGAATCGCCATACCCCGCCATGTTCGATTAATTCTGGACAAGGGTCTAAGCCGGTTGAGCCTGGGATTCCTCCTGGTCTGTTCGCCATGTCCTGACAGGCATTGGAGGGACTTCCAAAGGGTACATACATGTATCCTTCATCATCGAAAGAAATTGGTTTTGTAATGTGCCAATGAATTCCGTGTTCATGGTCATCTGTAAGGATTATCTCCATCGGGCTGTCGGGAACCAGTTTGCCTGGTACCAATTTATTTCTATACACCACTCTAGCAGCACTGTAATATAAATAACCGTCATGGATGCGCATGCCATTGGCAAGGCTTCCTTCATCCTCATAATCTCCGAAGTGGGTAATAATGTTTGCTTTGCCATCACCAGTAGTATCCCTAAGTGCGACATTACTTCCGGTACCTTTGGCATATCTTAGTTTTACATAAATATCGCCATTGGTATTTACTGCCAAGTGGCGCGCTTTACCGATACTATCTACAACTACCAGTGCGCCAAATCCATCGGGCAGGATTATACCATTATTATTAGGATCTGTTTCAGGTAAATTTGAAGGGATGCCACAGGAAAAGAGCAGGATACAAAAAAGATTAAGAAATAGTAATTTTTTTATAAGTGGTAGATGTGAGTTTTTCATTTCTTTTGGGCAAAATTTCATGATAATTGATAAAATTCTAAGAATTTAACAATAAAATTTTTAGAAAGATATGACTATATAGAAATTATTGCAATATTCATAAAATAATACAAATAGAGATTTTATTTTGGGTCTCGGAATAAAAGTGTAGGAAAAAGTTGTCGTAAAGTGTTTAATTTTGAGAATGTCGTATTTTATTAGTAAAAATTATTAGAATACTTGACGGGGGTTGGTAAAATTTTTGCTTTTTAACAGGTATTTTTTTTAAATTAAATTATTTCAAAGGTAAACGGCTTGGATGAGCAAAATATTTTTCAGTATATTAGCATTTAATCCACCCATAAGTTATAAATAACCTTGCATTTTAATTCATAACCAATTGAATGTTTATTAGTTGTCAATACTATAAAAGCATTCATTAAATTATGAGTTAATGGAAGTATTATGTTAGTTGGATTTTAAATTGTCTCGGAGTGGGTCCGAGAGGTATTGCTGGAATTCAGCGATTTTCAAGTAAAAATTAAACATTGGAAAAATTCCAATAGTCATTTAATTAAATTTGTTCATTTACTTATGAAAAAAAGATTACTCGTGTTTTTTCTGGCCTTGTTTACGATACAAGCAATGGCCCAGAATCGGACCGTCACAGGTACTGTGACGGATGCAGACGCTGATGCTCCTTTACCGGGAGTCAGCATATTGATAAAAGGATCCAGTACAGGAACCATCACTGACATGGATGGTAAATATACGCTGGATGTTTCAGGTTCATCTACTGTTTTGATTTTCTCCTATTTAGGATATGGGAAAGTTGAAAGAGCAGTAGGGAATAACAGTGAGCTTAATGTAGCTCTTGCTGGAGAAGAATCAGCATTATCAGAAGTAGTAGTTACTGCTTTTGGTTTAGAGAGAGAAAAGAAAGCATTGACTTACACAACTCAAGAGGTAAATACTGAAGAGCTTACTCAAGCGAGAGAATTGAACGTAGTAAATTCTCTTTCTGGTAAAGTTGCCGGTCTTTCTATTAACCGTTCTGGTAGTGGTGTAGGTGGATCAACCAGGGTAGTATTAAGGGGTAACCGTTCCATTAGTGGAGACAGTCAGCCTCTTTATATAGTAGATGGTGTTCCTGCTAAAGGAATTGAGACACTTAATCCAGATGATATTTCAAGTATAAACGTATTGAAAGGTCCAAATGCAGCGGCCCTTTATGGTAGCCGTGCAAACAACGGTGCCATTGTGGTAACTACAAAAAGAGGATCAACTGAAGGTTTTAAAGTAAGTCTTAATACTTCTTACATGTTCGATCAGCCTTTGATCTTGACTAATTATCAAAATATTTATGGTCAGGGAAGTAATGGAAATTATTCTCCAACTTCTGAATTTTCTTGGGGTCCTAAAATGGATGGTTCTTCTGTAGCGTTTTGGTCTCCGGACCCGAATAGTGGCATAGATACCTATGCGTTTTCACCTCAGCCAGACAATATCAGTGATTTCTATCAAACTGGTCACAATCTTGCTACAACATTGGCTATCAGTGGAGGTAATGACAAAAATCAGACGTATTTCTCTTATACTTTTACTGATGCTGCAGGAGTTGTGCCTAACAATGAATTGGGAAGACACAGTATTAACTTAAGGTTGACCAATAAATTAACTGATAAATTGACTTTAGATTCTAAAATCAATTATATCCGTCAAGATATCAACAACCAACTTGCTCAGGGCGAGAATTATGCTAACCCAACAAGACACATTGTAAGGTTGCCAAGAAATATTAGAACTGAAGATATTTCTAATTTTGAGTACATAGATGAGTCTGGCCAAGCGCGTCAAAACTATTTCAATCCTGGGTCCAATGGTGGAGCAAATCCTTACTGGCCTTTGAATAGAAACCTTAGTAAAGATAGCTTTGACAGAATTATTGCTTTCACTTCATTGAATTATGAAGTGGCTGAAGGCTTGACCATATTAGGTAGAGCTTCTTTGGATCGTACTTTTGCTGTAAATGAAGAAAAACTATACAATGATACTTATATCATTGCGCAGAACGGTAGATTCTCAGTTGGTCAATCAGAAAGTATGGAAATCAATACTGATTTCTTGATCTCTTACGAGAAAACATTGAGTCAAGATTGGTATTTCAATATCAATGCAGGTGGTAACTCAAGAATCAACAGAAATTCCAGCTTAAGTTCAAATACTGGACAGAACATGATTGTTCCTAATTTCTTTGCTTTGAGTAACACACAGCAAGTGAGTTCTTCCTATGGTGTAGGAAGTCCTAAGGATGTGAATTCACTTTATGGATTTGGTCAGTTGGCATGGAAAAATGCGATCTTCTTGGATATTACTGCAAGAAATGACTGGTCATCTACGTTGCCAAGAGAAAACTGGTCTTTTTTCTACCCATCTGTAGGTTTAAATGCTGTAATCTCTGATTTAGTTGAATTCCCTTCCTGGTTTACTTTTGCTAAGGCAAGAGGTTCCTTTGCAGAAGTAGGTAATGATACCAACCCTTACCAATTACAAAGAACTGCTTCATTTGGTGCAGGTGGTTTGGGAGGTTATGTATCCTTGAGTACGCAATTGCCAAATGCTAATTTGCTTCCAGAAAGTACAAGATCTATTGAGGTAGGTACTGACTTAAGATTTTTGGATAACCGTTTGGGTTTAGATTTCACCTATTATAAGACGAACTCATTCAATCAGTTGTTTACTGTTGCCTTGCCTGTAGGATCAGGAGCTTCTAGCTTTTTCACCAATGGTGGAGATGTGCAAAATGAAGGAATTGAAGTAGTGCTTAATATCACTCCTATGAGGAGAGCTGATTTCAACTGGAACATTACTGGAAACTTTGCCAGAAATATATCTATGGTAAATGAGATCAATGACGAACGACCAAGTATAGTTGTAGGAAGTGATTTCTTAAGGGAATTTAGAGTTGAAGAAGGTGAATTGTTTGGAGAAGTATATTCCAGAGGTTATTTAAGAAATGATGACGGCGCTGTAATTATAGGTGCCAATGGTGTTCCTAGAACAACTCCTGGTAAAACTGTAAGGGTTGCGAATTACAATCCTGTTTGGACTGGTGGTATTCAAAATACTTTCACGTACAAGAATTTCACAGCCAATTTCACAATTGATTTCAGACAAGGTGGTAGCATTGCATCTTTCACAAACGCAGTAACTTTTGCTGACGGTGTGACGGAAGAAACACTTTACGGAAGAGATGGAGGATTAATCTTCGGTGACAATTTCATGTCTCATGAAACTGCAGTGATGGAACTTGAGGATGGAACATTTGTTCCTAATACGATCGAAACTACAGCTGAACTGTTTTGGGTAAATATGGGAGGTAGAAATGCTCCAATTGGAGAAGTATTTTCTGTATCTGCTACAAACATAAGAATGAGAGAAGCTGTAATTGGGTATGCTGTTCCTGCTAGTAAATTAGAGGGCTTGCCTTTGAATTCTGTTAGTATTTCTTTCGTAGCCAGGAATTTATTTTTCTTCCTAAACGAAGCTGGAAATATTGATCCGGATGTAACCGTTGGAACATCTGCTTCGGCTCAGGGATTTGATTCCTTTGCACCGCCGACTGCCAGATCTTTTGGTTTTAATCTTAATTTAGGATTTTAAAAAATTTGAAGATGATAAAAATTTCTAAAATAGCAATGGGTTTATCCGTAGCAGCACTATCACTAGGTGCTTGTACGGAAAACTTTGAAGAGTTAAACACCCGACCAGATGCACTTGTTGCAGACAACCTGGATATTGGTCTATTGGGTAATGCATTTGCAAATGCTCAGGCTCGTGCAATGTATCTTGCTCCAGGAGGAGGTACTTCAGGCTTCCAGATTGCCCAAAGTTTATTTGGTGACTTGTACTCTCAGTACTTTGCCACCACTCAGGTAAACTTTGACTCTGATCGTCATACACAAGTAGGTGGATGGTCCAATAGTGCTTGGAATTATTACTATGGACAAGCTGCACCGGTTATTCAATTTGTAGAGGAATTTACTGAAGCGAATGAGCTTCCAGTAGAGAACGCTATAATTAAAATTTGGAAAGTAGCTGGATACCATAGAATTACTGATTATTGGGGTCCTATTATCTATTCCAATTTTGGTAATGGTGAAACCAGTGTCGCATATGATACTCAAGAAGATGTTTACAAGGATTTCTTCAAGTTGTTAGATGAGTCAGTAGCTGTTTTAAAACAGAATACTGGTAAAAGTGCTTTCGTTGGTCATGACCAAATATATGGTGGTTCTGTTGACAAGTGGTTGACATTTGCCAATACACTTAGGTTGAGACTAGCCATGAGAATTAGGTTCGTAGAACCTGCTATGGCTAAAACTGAAGCGGAAAAAGCTGTAGCTGATGGCGTAATGGCCACGAATGCAGATGGCGCACAGATTCAAACTACCGTTAACTCAAGAAACCCTTATTGGATCATTACCAACTGGGGTGAGTACAGAATGAGTGCTTTGATGGAAAGTGTAATGGTAGGTTATGATGATCCTAGAACTGGTATCTTTTTTAGCGAAACAGTTGATTATCAAAACACAGGAGTTGGTATGCCTCACAAAGGCTTGAGAAATGGACTTTCCAGAGAAGAATTGGGTACGCCTAATTTGAATGATCTAAATTCAGATATGGGAACAATCTTCCTAAATGAAGGTAGAGGAGGAAGTGCAGCTGGAGAACCTTGGAGAGTACTTAGTGCTGCTGAAGCTCAGTTTTTATTGGCTGAAGGTGCTGCCGAAGGATGGGCCATGGGCGGTACTGCTCAGGAGTTCTATGAAAAAGGAATTACGCTATCTTTGCAAGAGCCAAGAATTGCTGCTGATGCTGCAACTATCTCTGCTTATTTGAATAGCGATAATACGCCTAGTGATGTAACGTACTCTTACAAACCTGAATGGAATATTGCTGCGAATTCAGATATTCCTGTAAAATTCATGACAGGTGGTACAAAAGAACAACAATTAGAACAGATTGGTACCCAGAAATGGATCGCCATCTATCCTGATGGTTGGGAAGCTTGGGCTGAGTTGAGGAGAACTAATTTCCCAACACCATACCCTCGCTTAAATTCTGACAATGAATATGTACCTGCAGATGAAGTGATGCCTAGGTTGATCTTTGTTTCTGGCGAATATTCCAATAATCGTGAAGCTGTTGAAGCTGCTGAAAAATTTCCTGAATTAGTAGGAGGAAACTTGAATAGCACGAAGCTTTGGTGGGATGCTAAGCCTTAATTAGAATTAATAATAAAGAAGTAAATGAAAAGTGCCGTTTTTAACGGCACTTTTTTTATTTTTACATCAAATTACATTAGCCATGAAAGTTTGTTTACAGTCCCTATTAAGTTTTTTTTTAATGGCTTTCATTTTTTCCTGTCAACAGGAGGACCCAAATGCTTTGTTTACAAAAGTTTCATCGGCTTCATCAGGAATAGCATTTAAAAACCTGGTAAAGGAATCAGATGCCTTTAATGTGCTTACCTATGGTTATTTTTATCAGGGTGGAGGAGTAGCTGTTGGCGATATAAACAATGACGGTTTGCCAGACATTTACTTTACTGGTAATATGATGGCCAGCAAACTTTATTTAAATAAAGGCAATTTCGAATTCGAAGACATTACTACTGCAGCAGGTGTTGGGGCTGAAGGATTATGGAACACCGGCACCACCATGGCCGATGTAAATGGCGATGGACTTTTAGATATTTATATTTGCAGATCAGCAGCGAAGGATCCTGACAAACGAATAAACCAGCTGTATATCAATCAAGGTGATCTCACTTTCATAGAAGCTGCCAAAGATTACGGTTTAGATGATCCTGGATATTCAACGCAGGCTTCCTTTTTTGACTATGACAATGATGGAGATTTGGACATGTTCCTTCTCAACCATTCTACCCAGGAATATGCTGGCTTTAGCAGAATTGATGGTTCTTTTAAAACCAGAACAGGAGATTTTTTAGGTGATAGATTGTATAGAAATGACAATGGCCAATTTATAGACGTTACCAAAGAAAGTGGTATTATTGAGAATGTTTTGGGCTTCGGCCTTGCCGTCACGGTAAGCGATTATGACAATGATGGTTGGCTTGATATCTATGTTAGCAATGACTATAACGAAGAAGATTACCTCTATTATAACCAAAAAGATGGCACTTTTAAAGAAGCGTTAAGAGGCCATATGGGACACGTGTCCCTATTCTCCATGGGGGCAGATGCAGCAGATATGAACAATGACCTGTTGCCAGACTTACTCACCATGGACATGATGCCGGAGTTTAATTTCAACCAAAAAGCAATGCTTGGGCCGGAGAATTACGGAAAATACAGTGAATTATTGAACAAAGGTTTTTATCCGCAAAGCATGCGTAACATGTTCCAGCTCAATCAAGGAGATGGCAACTTTGTTGAAATTGCCCAATACAGTGGGGTTGCCCATACCGATTGGAGTTGGGCCGTTCTGGCAGCGGATTTTGACAATGATGGCTGGAAAGATATTTTTATCAGCAATGGTTACGCACGCAATTACCTGGATATGGACTTTATGAATTATGTGGTAGATGCGCGTATAAAAGCCAATCAAACTGGAAAAGAAGAAGCATTAATGGAATTGATCGATAAGATGCCTCCCATTTATGTTAGCAATTATTTGTACCATAATCAGGGTAACTTAAAATTTGAGAATAAAGCTGAAGAATGGGGACTTGAGGAAGAAACGGTATCCAATGCAGCCGCTTATGCTGACCTGGATGGGGATGGTGATTTGGACCTAATCGTCTGCCATACCAATGACCCTGTAACGGTTTTTAGAAACAATAGTGAAAGGCTTTACAAGCATTCTTTCCTTAAAGTAAGGCTAAAAGGAACAGGTTTAAACAGTAGAGGAATAGGCG
Organism: Cyclobacterium sp. 10D3-21; assembly: GCF_055809755.1. Classification (NCBI taxonomy): domain Bacteria; kingdom Pseudomonadati; phylum Bacteroidota; class Cytophagia; order Cytophagales; family Cyclobacteriaceae; genus Cyclobacterium; species Cyclobacterium sp. 10D3-21. The sequence goes on along the minus strand of NZ_CM147924.1, from coordinate 6,983,011 downwards.
CTAAAGTTTTGATTTTTTCAAATGGAAACCAGTATCATCAGGAGCTAATTCCTACCAGGGGATATCAATCCTCTGTGGACCAGGAATTGGTATTTGGCTTGGGTCAAAATACAACAATAGATAGTCTACAGGTTTTTTGGCCAACCGGTGAAACCCAAACCATTGCTCAGGTTTCCATTAACCAAACAATTCTGTTGGATCAGTCTGAAGGCAAAATACAAGAAGCGGCGAAAGTAGAGGCGTTCAAATTGTTGGAAGAAGTAACAGGAGCCTTAGGTATTGCATATACCCATCAAGAAACCAATTTTCTGGATTTTTCCCAGGACAGATTAATGCCCAATGGCATGGGCGCTGTGGGGCCTAAATTGGCCATAGCTGATGTGAATGGTGATCTGTTGGAAGATCTATATATTGGAGGAGGAAAAGATCAGGCAGCCGTTTTATACGTCCAAAATTCCCAAGGTAAATTCTCTGTAAGTAAACAAACGGCTTTTGAAGCAGACAGTCGTTTTACTGACACTGATGCAGTTTGGCTGGACGCAAATGGAGATGGATACCTTGATCTATATGTAGTAAGTGGAGGCACTGACTATCCCAAAGGAAGTGAAATGTACCAAGACAGGCTATACCTCAATGATGGTAAGGGTAATTTCAAAAGAAGCAATGAGTCCCTTCCTCAGATGCCTGTGAGTGGTGGAGCAGTTGCTAGCAGCGATTTTAATGGAGATGGTTTGCCTGATTTATTTGTAGGGGGACGTTATCTGCCAGGCAATTACCCGGAAGCTCCCCGGAGTTATTTGTTGGAAAATGATGGAAAAGGGAGCTTTAAAGATGTCACACAGGACTACAATCCAGCGTTGATGGTGCCCGGTTTGGTGAGTGATGCTTGTTTTGTAGACACGAATGGGGATGGTAAAAACGAATTGGTTATTGCAGGAGAGTGGATGGGAATACAGATTTATAGCCTGGAAGGAGAGCGATTTGTGGCCAAACATACAACACTAACCGAGGCAACAAAGGGATGGTGGTTAAGCCTGTACCCAACAGATCTTGATGGAGATGGGGATATGGATCTCTTGGCCGGAAATTATGGAGAGAACCTGGTTTACAAGGCCAATGCTGAACAACCTTTGCAGGTTGTATATAAAGATTTTGACAATAATGGAAGAACAGACCCAATCCTGACCTATTATAAGGCAGATACAAGTTCATTTGCCTTTAGTAGGGATGAAATAATCGGACAATTGCCAAAATTGAAAGGCAAATTCATGGATTACAAATCATTTGCTGAAGTAAGCGTGGCAGATCTTTTCGGTACATTGGATCTTAGTGGAGCCGACACGCTTCTGGCAGACAACTTGTCTTCATTGGCTTTAATTAATGATGGGATGGGTAATTTTACCATAGATAAATTACCGATGGAGCTCCAGCTTTCCCCTCTTTTTGCAATGAACAAAGCTTTAATCCCTCAGCAGAATCAATCGATATTACTAACTGGTGGTAACATTAGCAAGACGCGTGTAAGTACAGGGCAGTTGGATGCCAACCCAGGATTTGTATTCAGTATAGATGAAAAAAACGTTGCGCTAAAGTCAATCCCAGTTGCGAAAACTGGCTTATTCTTCCAAGAGGAGGTAAGGGATATAAAAACAATCAAGATTAACGAGGAAAGCTACTTTATATATTCCTTTAACAATTCAGCAGTGCGGATATTTAAACTTCGGTAGTTTTAACCCGGACTTTGAGATAGGATTGCCAGCAATTAACCCTTATTTGTAATGGAATGGCTATTGTCATGGGTAACAATAGAGAAAAGCTAAAGCGGCTTTTTTTCTTTTGGTTTGGGATCGTTTTTGTGCCAGTAGGAAGCGAGTACGGATCCGGTAATATTCATAATGATGCTAAAGACCGCAGGAGCCAAACCTACGGTGGCTAATTTACCCATTTCCTTGGCGAGTGCACCAGCCATTCCTCCATTTTGAAGCCCAACTTCTAGTGCGATGGTTCTGGAATCTCTTTCATCAAGGCCCAAAACTTTGCTTGCGGAATATCCAAGAAGGTAGCCCACGATATTGTGGAGGAGTACCAATCCTAGTAAAATAAATCCAATATCCATTAAATTGTCCCGTCCTGATGCAGTGATGAGAACGATTACAATGGCTACAACAACCATTGAAAGAGTAGGCATTACTTTTTGGAGAAAGCTTATTCTATTTCGGAAGAGGTGGTTAACCAATAAGCCGGCGCCAATGGGTATAATGACCATTTTGACGATGCTCCACATCATCACCCCGACATTAATTTCGATCATTGAACCTGCGAGCCATTTCATCAGAAATGGGGTAGCAAAAGGCGCCAATAAAGTTGACAATGCGGTGATTGTTATTGACAATGCAAGGTTGGCTTTGGCCAGGTAACTGATTACATTTGAGGCCACGCCACTAGGTGAGCAGCCTACCAAAATGATACCAGCAGCAATTTCTACAGGCAAACCACTATAGTGGGCAATGGCCCATCCTGATAGGGGCATCAAGGTCAATTGGCACACCAGGCCAATAAATACACCTTTGGGATTTTTGCCAATTTGAACAAAATCCTTCACCGCCATTGCGGTACCCATTCCAAACATGATGAATTGAATGAGCGGGGTAATCAATTGACTAAGGGCATAACCTTTATAAGAAATAAAAGGTTGGGGATAGTAAAGAGCCAAAGTAGCGGCACCGAATATCATCACCGTATAGGTGTAGCCCTTAAGTTTTTTATTTAAGTTAAAAGCGATGCCTACCAATACCATAAATCCTATCAGGAATGGACCTGATGGTCCGTAATTTCCTGATAGGATCAGGTAGATGTAAAGTATTAGTAGCAGTATTGCTGATAGCAATAACAGCCGAAATAGAACTTGCTTTTTCAAAAGTTACTATTCTTTTATTGGCTTTCTATGCCAATAAGAGGCAAGTACGGATCCGGTAATGTTCATTAATGGGCCGAAGACGGCAGGAGCCAAACCTATGGTGGCAAGTTTACCCATTTCCTTGGCAAGGCCCGAGGCCAGTCCACCATTTTGCATGCCTACTTCTAAAGCGACAGTACGTGCATCTCTTTCCGAAAGTCCCAGCCACTTGCTGATCCAAAATCCAAGATTGTATCCCATTACATTATGGATAAATACCAGAACAATTAGCATACCTCCGATGTCCAACAAGCTATCCCTACCTGCTGCAGTAATAACAACGATAATTATACCTATTCCCGCCATTGATACGATTGGCATTGCCTCATCCAGCCATTTGGCTTTACCACTGAGCAACTTGTTGAAAATGAGTCCAGCTCCAATTGGGATGATGACCATTTTGATAATGCTCCACATCATGTCCAGAACATCTATCTCCACAAATTGACCAGCCAATAACTTCATTAACAATGGCGTTAAAAAGGGTGCTAAAAGCGTAGAAATGGCAGTAATAGTAATCGATAATGCCAAATTCGCCTTGGCCAGGTAGCTCATTACATTAGATGCAAGACCACTTGGTGAGCAACCAATTAAAATCAATCCTGCGGCAATTTCTGCGGGAAAATCACTTATACTGGCCAGGATAAATCCCGTAATAGGCATGATGGTAAATTGACTCAATAAGCCAATAAATACCCCTTTAGGCATTTTTATCACACCTGCAAAATCTTTAAAAGCCATTGATGTTCCCATACCAAACATAATTATTTGGATAAGGGGAGTGATCAAGTTACTGTACGAATAGCCTTTATACTCCACAAAATATTCAGGGTAGTACATGGCTGCAGTAACACCTGCAAAAATCATGGTTGTGTAGGTAAAGCCTTTGAGTTTTTCGAAACCTCTAAAACCAATACCCATTAATACAAAAAATAGGATGAGAGGTATTGCCGCATGCTCAATATTGCCGGGAATAATAAATATTAAAGCTAAGAGCAGGCACAAAAGGCCTGCTCCAATAATTGATTTGAAAATCTTTTCTTTTTTCAAGGTAAATCGGGTTAACGGGTTATAAGCTTGATTTGGCCTTTAAATGTAAGCAATACAATCCATTTCCACTAAAGAGTCTCCTGGTACACCTCCATAAGTCGCAACGGTGGTCCTAACTGGGGGCTTACTACCAAATCTTCCTCTAAACACTTCATTCATTCCTTTATAATCGCTCAAGTCATGCAGATAAACATTTACTTTAAGCACTTTATCCATAGAACTACCGGCTTTTTTGAGTTCTTTTTCCAATTCCTTCAAAACATGATCAGTATGGGCTTTAATATCGCCATCAAAGTGGGCTCCTTTACCTGCGATATAAACAGTATTTCCTTGTTTGGTGGCACCAGAAAATAATGGTACATCCTGCTCTTCTACAATGCTGAATGCTTCTTTTTCAGCGTTTTGTGATTCAGTAGTATTGGCTTTTGCTATGGCACTTATTCCTGCCACTCCTGCAAGTGAAGCAAATATTTTTTTAATCGTATTTCTTCTTTTCATCTTTTCCATGATTGTAGATATAGGTTTAGTATTCGTTTTGTGTACATTGAATATATAGGAATATTATTTTTTCTCCAAATGTAATGGGATGAACACAGGCGATAACTTTTTTAGCGGACTTAAACGATGAATGAGAAGCAGGCGTATGGCTGGCTGAAACAATCCATTATTTGGTAGTAGGGAGCTATTTTGACTTCGCTTTGTATACTGTATTTATTGGCTTTATCTTTAGATAGAGGTAGGTCAGGGCTGCTTTTTCAGGCGACATTAAAGGAAAATTATGGATTAGACGATATTTCAAAAGCCCTTTTATTCGAGTGATGATCATTAAAAATTGTCATGGATAAAACACTTTTTTGTATCAAAAAATAAATATATTCGCATGAAATCTAATTAATTTTACTCGAATTCTTGTAATCATAGAATAATACATATATTTTTATTTTTAACCTATACTTAGAAATGGTAAAAAGTCATATTAATCATTGGTTCTTTGTGCTTATAATAGTCTGTGCAGGATCCTGTTCATCCAAATCATCTGAAACTGAAACTGAAATTAAGGAAATGAGTAGTGTAGATACATTGTATAAAAGCCAGTCTTTTACTTCTAATGGTGAGTTTACGGGGGGTATAGAAGGTCCAGCGGTTGACAAAAATGGCGTGCTTTATGTTGTTAATTTTGAGAAGCAAGGGACTATTGGTAAGGTAACACCTGATGGCAAAGCGTCGCTATTTGTCACCCTACCCGAAGGCAGTACTGGAAATGGTATTCGTTTCAATAGTAAGGGAGAGATGTTGATTGCTGATTATACAGGTCATAATGTACTTAAAGTGGACATGGAATCTTTAGCCATTTCTGTTTATGCCCATCATGATGAATTGAATCAGCCAAATGACATTGCCATAATGGACAATGACATTGTATTTGCCAGTGACCCGGATTGGAAAAATAGCAAAGGCCAAATTTGGAGAGTAGGACTTGATGGGAAGTTTGTACTTTTGGAAACTGATATGGGAACGACCAACGGAATCGAAGTGAGTCCTGATAACAAAACACTCTATGTAAATGAATCTGTTCAACGCACTGTTTGGGCTTATGATTTGAATGATGAGGGTGAAATCTCAAACAAAAGATTGATTCATACTTTTGAAGATTTTGGTATGGATGGCATGAGAGTGGATACCGATGGAGACCTATATGTGACAAGACACGGTAAGGGTACGGTGGCAAAGTTGTCCCCAAAGGGAGACTTACTTAAGGAAATTAAAATGACTGGCGATAAACCATCCAATATTGCATTTGGCGGACCAGATGGTAAAAGGGCATATGTTACGTTGCAAGACAATGGAAATATTGATACTTTTTTAGTTGAAAAGCCTGGAAGAGCCTTTGTCAAATAATTAACCCTTTTTTACTAGTAAAAATGTGAAATGCTAGCTTATGAAGCAGATAATCATTGGTCATCTGAAGTAATGAAACATTGTGATATAGCTGCCTGGGAAATTGACTCAGGTAGCCTCACGATGAAATTTTCTTCTTTTGGCCAAAAAAATTTTAATATTAGGAATACTGATTCAATTGCTCTCTCAGCTTTTTTAGAGATGGTTCAGTCACCTTATAGGAAGGTGCTTGCAAGTCATTTTAATAGGCTTATAAATGAAAAGGAGGCATTTTTTGATACAATATACCTTAATGACGAGACGTGCATTAGAATTAAAGGGCGCACAATTAATGAAGGAAAAAAGGTACGATATATTGGTACCGCTGAAGGCATTTATTCTGCCAATGATCAAAGGATTCAAAAGCCAGTAATAGAGGGAATTTCTGGTGCCAATTCCAGGTTTTTATTTGAATCCCACCCTATGCCCATTTTTATTTGGGACTGTGAAACGCTAAAAATAGTAGATTGTAATAAGCTAACAACATTAAAATATGCTTATTCTAAAGAGGAGTTTTTGAATTTAACAATAAAGGATCTCTGGGCAGATAAAGAGGTTTCATCGATGGACTATCTTGTTTCTTCAGATGCCTCAAAAGGCAATGGAGAGCAAGGACGGATTTGCAAGCACATTACGAAAACCGGAGAACTTTTTTATGCTAAGATTTACGGGCAAAATATAATCATTGAAGGTAGAAATTATTCCATAATAAGGATAACGGATTCTACAGATCAAATAGAGGCTGAAGAACAGTTATTGAAAAGCGTAAAGGAACTTTCCGAATATAGATTTGCACTGGATGAATCCTGCTTGGTGATGATCCTAAATCAAAGTAAGAAAGTCGACTACCTAAACCTTAAATTTCAAGATATTTCGGGATTTCAATCACAGGAATTAATTGGAAGTTTTCCTAAAGCCCTGTACGAGGAAAATGAAGGGCTTAAAGAATGTCTGACTGCTGTATCCAAAGGAAAAATCTGGAGGGGAGAACTTAAGGGCATTAAAAAGCAGGGAGGTGTTTTTTGGGTTGACACGGTAATTACACCATTTAATGACAATAAGGGGAACACTTACCAGTACATTTGGATAGGTTATGACATTACTGAGAAGAAACAAGCGGAGGAATCGCTTTTTAAAGAGCGGTATTTGTTAAGAACTATAATTGACAATTTGCCTATACATATTTATGTAAAAAATATTGATGGTAAACATATCATTAACAATAAATATCAATATCAGAACTTTCTTGGAGCTAAATCAGAAGAGGTAACTCTCGGGAAAACCGTGTTTGATTATTTTCCCCGTAAAGTAGCTGAAAAGATGACTGAAGTGGACCGCCAAATAATTGAGGGGGGACAATCTGTCATGAATATGGAAGAATGCTATCATAATACAGATGGCAAATTGGTTTGGTTACTTACCAATAAAGTCGCCCTTAGAGATGCCTCAAATAAAGTTATTGGATTAGTAGGCATGACTAAAGATGTGACGGATAGGAAAAATGAGGAAGCCAATCTAAAGAATTTGAATCAGGAGTTGATCAAGAAGGCAATGGAGCTTGAGCAGTCCAATGAAGAACTTGAGCAGTTTGCTTACATTGCCTCGCATGATTTGCAGGAGCCTTTACGTATGATTACAGGTTTTTTGAGCCTTCTGGAAAAAAATTATTCTGATGCTCTGGATGAGAGAGGAAAGAAATACATGTACTTTGTTGTGGATGGAGCTACTCGCATGAGGGCCATTATCATGGATTTATTGACCTATTCCAGGGTAGGGAAAATAGAAGAAAAAGTTAAGGAGACGGATCTTGCAGAAGTGGTTTCAAATGTATTAAACCTCCAACAAACCTTGATTTCGCAAATGGGAGCTGAAATAAAAGTTGGCCCACTTCCACGATTACGCATTCCAGTTTCCCCCATCCATCAGGTCTTTCATAACCTGATAAACAATTCCCTTAAATATATAGCGGATGGGAAAAGTCCTAAAATTTATATTTCAGCGAAAGAAAAAGATACGTTTTGGGAGTTTTCTGTAAAAGACAATGGGATTGGAATTCCGAAGGGTTTACAGGATAGGGTTTTTATTTTGTTTACCAGGCTTCATTCCAAGAGCAAATATTCTGGCACTGGAATAGGCTTGGCCATGTGTAAAAAAATCATTGAGAACTTAGGGGGAAGTATTGGTTTTCAATCAAAAGAAGGGGAAGGGACTACCTTTTATTTTACTGTTCCCAAGGTTCTTTCGAAAATTTCGTAAATTTGAGAAATGGAAAATTGAAATTCAATTTCAGTTTTCTTGATAGATAAGAAGCACATTGATTGTATTTATTATAAGAATTGGCGTAATTAATAAGGTTATTAATTTTAGGTAGTTAAAATTTAATTAAGGGCTTTATCTGAAAATATTTTTAGAGAGAATTTGACGATGGATCAGGAAGGGTATCATTTATTATTGGTTGAGGATAATTTGGGCGATGTTTTTTTAATTGAAGAATACCTTCATGAGAAAATCCTGAACCTCAAGCTTACCGTCACAAATACTTTTGAGGAAGCCCAAAAGAAACTAACAGATAAGGACCTTCGTTTTGATGGTATAATTTTAGATTTGACTTTACCTGATTTGCAAGGTGAAGCCTTGATTTTAAAAATCAAGGAACTCGCTGGTGATACAAGTATCGTAGTCCTTACAGGCTATTCCAATATAGAATTTGGCATGAAATCGCTTTCTTTGGGCGTGTCAGATTACTTATTGAAAGATGAGTTATCACCTACTTCTCTTTACAAAAGTATTATATATAGCATTGGAAGAAGTCGGATTTCGAAACAACTGAAACATTCTGAATTGAAGTACAAAGAGTTGTTTCATCTCAGTCCTCAGCCGATGTATCTTTATAACCTTTTGACCCTAGAGTTTATGGATGTCAATAAGGCAGCTATCGATCATTATGGCTATAGCAAAGAGGAATTTTTACAAATGGATCTTAAGCATATTCGGCCAGAACTTGAAATACCAAGACTGGAAAGAATGATCAACAGTATCAGGGCTGGAAAAGTTGGAACTGGTCCCAAAATATTTACCCACCAAAAGAAGAATGGTGAGATTATAACTGTGGAGATTAAAAGTAGTTTAATTGACCACGAAGGGGTAAAGGCAGAGGTAGTGCTGGCAAATGACATCACTGAGCGAATGCAATACATCAAAGCAATAGAAGACCAGAATAAACGATTACAAGAAATTGCCTGGATGCAATCACATGTAGTGAGGGCTCCATTGGCACGGTTGATGAGTTTAGTAATGGCTGAGGAAACGTTAGAGGAAGATTTCGGAAAGGAAAATTACCGAAAAATGATAATGGATTCTGCTGAGGAACTTGATGAAATCATTAGGGATATAGTGAAGAAGACAGATAAGGTAAGCTTAGAGGCCAAAATGAAAGAAAAATACGACAAAAGTTCCGAGATATAAAAGTACTATCGCCAGTCTTTCATTTTAAAAACCTTACTTTTTCCCGTATAGTCAAATCCGGATTATATTTTTAGATGCTGATCAGGTTTTTCAAATTTTCAGTGTCCAGACTTGCGTACAGCGGAAACCTAATTAATCTCTCACTGTATTTATCAGCCTGTATTAAATGCTGTCTTTGACTGGGTAGTGCTAAATTGTAAGGACTGGTATGAAGGCTTTGATAATGAAATACAGCCAAAACACCTCTTTGCCTTAGGTAACTTAGTAGTGCATCTCGTTGCTTCAAGCTTTTTGTAAGCCCATAAAACAAATGAAAATTAGGAATGGCATGGTTGGGGATTTTCATCCAGTCCAGGTCGAAATGATCCAATAGGTTTGGCAAATTATTGTTGTGCCAATTCCAGATGCTCTTTCGCTTTTCCTGAATATCATCCATTTGCTCAAGCTGTGCCCATAGCCATGCGGCATTAATTTCCGATGGCGCATAAGCACTACCAAGTCTTACCCATTCGTATTTAATTCTTTCCCCACGATTAAAAGCTTTTTTGTTGGTACCCCTGTTCCATACTTCGTCAGCCTTTTCTATAAAGGTGGTATCATTGATCACCAGCATTCCACCCTCTCCACAGCTGATGTTTTTGGTTTCGTGAAAGGAAAAAGTAGCAAACTGGCCAAAAGTACCCAATGGTTTTTGTTTTTTATCAATGCCCATATAGAAACTGTCAATTGCAGCTGCTGCATCCTCAATCAGGTATAAATTGTACCTCTTGGTAATTTCTGTAAGCAACTCCATGTCACAGGCAATCCCGCCATAATGAACGGCTACTATTGCCCTTGTTTTATCAGTGATCAAATGCTCGATGTGATGTTCATTTATCCCAGGGTAATCTGGCCTGCTATCGGCAAATACAATCTTACAACCCCTAAGTGCAAAAGCATTGGCTGTACTCACATAGGTATAGCTGGGGACGATCACCTCATCTCCTGGTTTAAGATCCATCAACAATGCAGCCATTTCTAATGCCTGGGTACAAGAGTGCGTTAGGTAGGCTTTCCCAAACCCATATTTCTTTTCAAAAAACAGCTGGCAGTTATTGGTGTATTTCCCATCAGCAGCCAACTTGCCCTCTTTACATGCATCCTGAATGTACTGCCATTCATTTCCTGTCGAAAAAGGGCTGTTAAAAGGAATGGTAAACATATTAAATACCGTCTTTAGGCGGAAAAGGCATTTCTTCCACTTTATGTGTTTTGGGATTTTTGTAATAATGCAAGTCAGATACTCCACCAGAAACAATGAACTTCATGACCTCGGTGCTGTTGACATTGTATAATCTCTCCACATTTTTTCTAGGAACCAAATACAAGTTGCCACTAAAATTGTAGGAGTGAGGAAAGTAGACAGCAACCAATTCGTCTTGTCCGATCACTTTTAAATCGTCTTGCGTCATAAAACCCAATCTGGACATATTGTCGGAAAGTTTCACGACAATAGGGGTATTAAATTTCTTCTTATCGCCTACAAAGGCTGACATGAGGTCCTTAATACTTGTGTATAGAATATTTACCAGGGGTATTTTAAATACTAGCTTTTCTAACTCTTCAAAAATTGATTTTGTAATAAAAATACTTGTTAGGTAGCCAACGAGGGTAATAAAGACGAGCATCACCACTATACCGAGGCCAGGAATATTGACTGGAATGATATTGTCTAGAAATTGAACAGTGATGATAATAATGTATGCCGTCAAAAAGAAGGGAACTACAAATAAAAGGCCCCTTAGGAAATACCCTAAAATTCGTTTTGAAGTGAAATTTGACATCTCAAATTGGGTTAGTTTTAATTTATTCTAAAAGCCAAAAAACCCTGCTCACCAAAAAGAGAACAGGGTTTTATTAATTATCGTAATTGAATATTAACCTATTGTTATAAATCAATACCCATAAAAGACATAAATGCGATTCCCATGAGACCTGTTATCAGCATGGTAATGCCAAGCCCTTTAAGGCCATTTGGAACATTAGAGTATTTCAACTTCTCTCGGATGGCTGCTAAAGCTACAATTGCAAGGAAAAATCCAGTTCCTGAACCAAAGCCATAAACGGTTGCTTCAGCAAGCGTATAATCTCTTTGAGCCATGAAAAGTGATCCACCCAAGATAGCGCAGTTTACTGCAATAAGAGGGAGGAAAATACCCAAGGCACCATATAAGGCAGGCGCAAATTTTTCCACAACCATTTCAACCAACTGTACCATGGCTGCAATGATGGCAATAAACATGATGAATCGAAGGAAAGTAAGGTCTATAGTGGCAAAAGATTCACCAAGAAATGACAGCGCACCTTCTTTCAATACAAATTCATTCAATAACCAGTTAAGAGGTACTGTAATTGTTAATACGAAAATAACAGCAGCTCCCAGACCTAAGGCCGTACTTACTTTTTTGGATACAGCCAAGAAAGAACACATACCCAGGAAGTAGGCAAATACCATATTGTCAATAAAAATTGACCTAATTGCTAAACTAAATAATTCCATTGTTCCTGATTTATTAATGTTCTACATATCCTGTTTTGGATCTTTGGACCCAAATCAACAATCCCAAAATAATAAAAGCACCTACTGGCGAAACCATAAGGCCATTGGTAGCAAGATTGAAGTCCTCTCCGAATAAACCCGAGACATAATCAAAAACGGGGATACCAAAAATTGCACCTGAGCCCCATAATTCTCTAAAGAAAGCGACTGTAAGGATGATCCAGGAATAACCCAAGGCACTTCCAAATCCATCTAAGATTGAATCGTAAGGTTTGTTACCCAGTGCAAAAGCTTCTAAACGTCCCATTACTATACAGTTGGTAATGATTAGGCCTACAAAAACGGATAATTCCTTGTACATATCGTAAGCAAATGCCTTCAATACTTCATTTACCAGAGTTACCAAGGTTGCTACTACTGCCAGTTGAACAATGATTCTTACCCTCCCAGGTATTTTATTTCTAAGTAGGGAAATGGTCAGGTTAGACATAACTACCACAAAAATAACCGACAAGGCCATTACCAGGGTAGGTTGCATCTGCGTTGTTACCGCCAAGGCTGAACATATTCCCAATACCTGAATGGTAATAGGGTTATCGTCCACCAAGGGATCAGTAATTAGCTTTTTTCTCCTTTTGGAGAACATAGGCTCTGCATCCTTTACTATTATTGCTTTTTCAGCGGTTTCTGTACTCATAATTTCTTTGTATTGAAATTTTCACAATTAATTCATAGCCACTTTTGAACTACCCTCTTTCTTTTTGTCCATGTAGGACTGATAATAATTCAGGTAGTTTTTAAGCATTTTATTGACACCATTTCCGGTAATGGTTGCACCAGACATGCCATCAATTTTGTGAGGGTCGTTGGAATAATCTTTGCCTTCACCTTTTTGCATGGATACGGATACAAGCTCGCCATCTTCATTGTAGATGGTTTTGTTTTTGTACCTCTGTTGAACATCCAAAGAAGTAATCCTTGCGCCCAATCCTGGGGTTTCCCCTGCATGTGAAAAGGTAACACCTTCTATGGTGTCCATATCCGTTTTCAAGGCTACATATCCCCAAATTTTATCCCAAAGTCCACTTCCGTAAACAGGGAGTACATAGGCGATAGCAGCGTCTTCACTTCCTTCTTCAAGGTAAATAAATACTGGAAATAACCTTTCTTCAGGTTCTTTTTTATAATTCTTACCTACGTCTACTGTTTCAGCGGTAATTTTTACACCATCCTGCTCTTGGACTTCTTCGCCATCAATGTTTACTACAGTAGAAGATATTCTGCTTGCGTAGTATTGATTGACTTCTTCAGGTTTCATCTCAGCTATTTTATCCGCGGGCAAAACCGCACCGAGAATCTGCTTTTTGGTGTCAAGTTCCTCAGCTTTCTTTTGGATAGGTTTTAATAACTCAGAAGTGCCTGATAATAATAAACCCAAAACTACGGTCAAAATGACCGAAAATGTAATGATATAAGCGTTAGACTGTTGCACGTTGTAACCTCCTTTTCTTGTTTGCTTTAACTACATAATAATCAATTAGCGGTGCAAATACATTCATAAATAACACTGCTAACATAATGCCTTCAGGATAGGCCGGGTTAGTTACCCGAATAATAATCGTGAGGACACCTATAAGTAAACCATAAATCCATTTTCCTGATTCCGTTTGTGCGGCAGAAACTGGATCCGTAGCCATAAATACTATTCCGAATGCTACACCTCCCATTACCAAATGATAATGTGCAGGCATGGCCATAAATTCATTTACTGCCAATAGTTGCATTACTGCAGCCATTAAATATGCTCCAGCAAAACCACTTACAATTATTTTCCAACTCGCTACTCCTGTAAACAATAAGATAGCCGCTCCAATCAATACCATTAATGTGGATGTTTCGCCAATTGAACCAGGGATAAATCCCATAAACATGTTTTGAAAGCTAAACATATTGTCCATCAATGCTGCGTTGTGACTGGCAAGATTGGCTACGGCATTTACGCCGTCTTGTCCTGATTGGTAAGCTACTGCAAGTGCCGTTGCTCCTGAAAAGCCATCTACAGGCATTTTGTCTCCCAAATAGGTCCAAACCTGGTCACCAGAAATTTGTGCAGGATAGGCAAAGTACAAAAATGCTCTAGCGGTCATCGCAACATTCAGGATATTCATTCCAGTACCTCCGAAAACTTCCTTCGCAATAACAACTGCAAAGACCGTAGCCAAAGCCACTTGCCATAGAGGAGTAGTTGCAGGCACTATTAAAGGTATTAACATACCAGTTACAAGGAAGCCTTCGTTAATCGGATGCTTCCGTATTACTGCAAATACCGCTTCCACTATTCCTCCTGCAGTGTACGCTACCAATACTATTGGTAAAACTAAAGTCAAACCTAAAACAAACTTGTCTCCAAATGTTCCTGCTTCGCCTACCGCTAAGTAGTGCATGTGCCCGGTATTGTATATACCAAACAACAAACATGGAATCATTGCAATAACCACTGTGATCATCATCCTTTTCAGGTCGATGGCGTCCTTTACTTGCGCTCCTTTGGCAGCTGTAGTATGATTCGGTGAAAACATAAACGTTTCGCCGGCTTCGTACAGGTAATAAAGGTTCTCCAATTTTCCTCCCTTTTGGAATAAGGGTTTCTGTTTATCCAACAGATCTCGTAAAAACTTCATATTTTAACTGTATTGAATAAGTTCTATACCTTTTCTAATTAATTGCTGAACGGGGTGTTTGGAAACATCTACAAATTCACACAACGCAAGATCCTCTTCTACAACTTCGTAAATTCCGAGCTCTTCCATGTCATCAAAATCTTCGGCCATGATGGCTTTTAGCAGATAGACAGGATAAATATCCATTGGTGTGACCTTTTCAAAAACGCCTGTTTGCACAAATGCTCTAGGTTCCCCTCTAACATTGGAATCCAATTCATATTCCTTCTTTGGGAATAGGAAAGACAATAAACCTAGCGCTTTGTGAAAGCTTAGCTTATCTGTTGTAGGCTTCATCCAACCAAGAAATTCATAATAGTCCCCTTCAGGGATTATTGTTAACTGATGTTGATAGAAACCCAGGTAGCCATCATTGTTTATTTTTTCTCCAGTAAGAACATTTCCAGAAACAACCCTTATGTGGTTGGTTTTGGTATTTCCTGTTACGTAGCTGTCTACACAACTTCCAATATAGGTTTGTGCGTAAGATGGATTTTTTACTTCAGAGCCACTGATGGCTATTAATTTTGAAGCGTCATAGATTCCATTGATAAAAAGTTTGCCAATTTGGATTACACCATAAGGATTTATTGTCCAAACAACTTCGCCTTTATTGATAGGTGCAACGTGATGGATTTGTACGCCTACATTTCCAGAAGGGTGGGGGCCTGAAAAGTTAGTCGTTTCAACACCTTCGATGGATGCCAATTCAACAGATTTGTCATCGGAAGACAAACCCAAATAAACCTTGCCTTTTGTAAGTTTTTTTAAGGCATCTATTCCTGCTTGAAAATAGTTGCTTTGCCCTTTTAGTGTGAAATTATAATCTGGGGCCAAAGGATGCGTGTCGAATCCTGAAATAAAGATGGCGCGCGGGGAATCATCCGGATTAGCTACCACTCCATAAGGCCTTTGTATTATTTGGGGCCAAACACCTGAAGCAGTAAGTTTGTCTATAATGGTCTCCTTGCTTGCTGATTTAATTTCTGAGGAAGTGAATTTCTCAAAGTTTTCAAAATTAATTTCTCCGTCAGCTAGGATTTTTATTTCCAATAATTTTCTTTTATCTCCTCGTTTTATTTCAACGATTTCTCCAGATACAGGTGCAACATACATCACCTTTTCCAGTTTTTTATCAATTAAAATAGGAGTGCCTGCCTTTACCGTATCACCTTCTTTTACAAGGACCTTAGGTCGCTGCATTCCGATGAAATCTGTGGGCTTGATGGCAAAGGTTTTGACAGGTTGGTAATCACCGACTTTTTTTTCGGCTTTACCAATCAGGCGTATATCAAACCCTTTTTTAAGCTTGACTTGTTTTGACATATTTATTTTTTGAAACTATTTGATCCTATGAAAAACGCCTCAAATCTAATAAATTACATTAGTTATTAGAAGATAATTCGGCGATTATTTACCTATTTTTATGTATAAAACCCAATTAGCAGGGCTGCTTCTCAAATGATTGCCTTAATACTGTTTTTATCCAGAGATAAAATATGATCTTTTACCTGATCCATCAGCCACATTGGAGTGGATGTAGCCCCACAAATACCAATTTTATCTTCTGGGTTTAGCCATTCCAGGTTTATTTCAGTTTCATTTTCTACGAAGAAACTTCTACTATTGGTGTTTTTACAGACTTGATAAAGCGCTTTACCGTTTGAGCTCTTTTTTCCAGCTACAAAGACAATTACATCGTTGTCCTCAGAGAATTTCTGTAGTTGTGGCTCTCTATTAGATACCTGCCGACAGATAGAATCATTGGCATTGAAATCCATATCATTCAAAATGCCTTTTGCCTCCTTAATTTTTTCTTCAATTTTGGCTTTCAACGCATAAAAACCTTTGGTGCTCTTGGTGGTCTGGCTAAAAAGCGTGACTGGCCTGGAAAAGTCAATTTGGTCTAAATCGTCATCATCCATTACTACAATTGCTTTTTCAAGCG
This sequence comes from Cyclobacterium sp. 10D3-21, assembly GCF_055809755.1. Lineage (NCBI taxonomy): Bacteria > Pseudomonadati > Bacteroidota > Cytophagia > Cytophagales > Cyclobacteriaceae > Cyclobacterium > Cyclobacterium sp. 10D3-21. The sequence continues at coordinate 6,966,395 of NZ_CM147924.1, read as the reverse complement.
TCTGTCCAGTTAATCCAATCACCTCAGCATGACCCTTTTTGCCATAAATGACAATTTGACCATTTTGATTTTCCATTTTATCAAAAGCGCTTTTAACACGGTGCTGTAGTTTTAAAACTACAGGGCAGGAGGCATCAATTAGTTCAATATTGTTTTTTATGGCTGTCCTATAGGTTTCTGGAGGTTCACCATGAGCCCTGATCAGGACTTTGCAATCATGTAAATCCTCCAATTTATCCCTGTCAATAACCACAAGGCCTTTATGACTTAGGCGATTGACCTCCATGGCATTGTGCACGATGTCGCCCAGGCAATAAAGTTTAGCACTACTCTCCATCTCATCCTCAGCCATTTTAATGGCGTATTCTACGCCAAAACAATATCCGGAATTCTTATCTATAGTAACTTCCATAAAATTAGTTCATTCTCTCCTTAGCCAATTCAATTATTTTTGAGACCTGATCCTTAAATTCAAGATAACTGGTGTCAATTTCAATGGCGTTCAATGCTTTTTTTAACGGGCTTACAGCTCTTCCTGAATCGAATGCATCCCTGGATTCCAGGTTTTCCTTAACAATGTCCAAGCTTATTCTTTCCCCTCTCTCCAAGAGTTCTTTCTGTCTTCTTTCGGCACGAATAGTGGCGTCAGCAGTCATGAAAATTTTCAGTTCTGCTTCCGGAAAAACGACGGTACCAATGTCACGACCATCCATAACTATTCCTTTATCAACACCCATTCTCTGCTGAATGGCTACCATCGCTGCGCGAACATCTGCCAATGCGCTCACTTCACTCACATGTGAAGAGACAGTCATACCCCTAATTTCAGCTTCAATATTTTCACCATTCATGAAAATCTCCTGTATTCCTTTTGCTTCATTGAAATGAAAGGTGATTTTTATGTCCTTAAGGGCTTTTATGATGTCTTCTGAATTAGTAAGATCTGTGTTTTGTCTTAAAAAATAAAGGGTAACTGCCCTATACATGGCGCCAGAATCCAAATAGGTATATTGCAAGCCTTTTGCTACTGCTTTAGCTGTAGTACTTTTTCCGCATCCAGAATACCCATCGATGGCAATGATAATTTTTTTCATCAAAGAAAAATGAAATTGCTTACTGCTTTCCTTTTCAGATGCAAATATAGTATATTTATGACTATTCTTGGCAGGAAGCTTTATTTGAATTGTTTTTTTATTCCCTTTGAAGATACTGTTGCCCAGAAAAAGTAATAGTCATTTAAACTTTTAGGAAGGATGTCAATAACTTTTAAAGTTGAGGGGAAATTTGTAGACATAGAAAATCGGAAAATTGTTCCTGTTGAAATTCAGGTTTCTAAAGGTAAAATAAGAAGTATTGCAGAAATAAGTGCTGCGCCTGATTTATTTATTCTTCCGGGCTTTATAGATGCACATGTTCATATTGAATCCTCATTACTTATACCTTCAGAATTTGCTCGGCTTGCCTCCCTTCACGGAACAGTTGCCACTGTTTCTGACCCACATGAAATCGCTAATGTTTGTGGGCTTGAAGGGGTGAACTTCATGATTGAGAATGGAAATCAAACACCATTTAAATTTTTCTTTGGTGCTCCGTCATGTGTTCCTGCTACGCAATTTGAGACCGCAGGTGCTAATATTGACAGTTCAGAAACGGAAAAGCTCCTGAGGAGAAAAGACATTTATTATTTGGCTGAAATGATGAATTGGCCAGGAGTGCTTGCTGGAGACGAGGAGGTAAAGAAAAAAATTGAATGGGCAAAAAGATTCAATAAACCAGTAGATGGGCACGCACCAGGGCTTTCAGGAGAAAAGGCAGTCCAATACATTGATGCAGGAATCTCTACAGACCATGAATGCGTATCATTGGAAGAAGCCCGTAACAAGGCCAATCATGGAATGAAAATTATCATTAGAGAAGGAAGTGCTGCCAAGAATTTTGATGCGCTAATAGACTTGATTGATGAGTTTCCTGATCAAATTATGTTTTGCTCTGATGATAAACATCCAGATAGTTTATTGGATGGCCATATTAATCAACTGGCGGCTCGTGCCATAAGCAAAGGTAAAGACCTCTTTAATGTGCTTCAGGCTTGCTGTATTGCCCCGGTACGTCATTATGGCCTGGATGTAGGCTTACTTAAAGTCAATGATGCTGCCGATTTTATATTGGTTGATGATTTGATAAACTTCAAGGCGTTTGAAACTTATATCTCTGGTGAGTTGGTGGCCAAGGAAGGAAAGACAAAAATGCTTTCGGTAAACTGTGCACCCATCAATAACTTTAATGCATCCTATGTGACAGCGGAGGATTTTGAACTTCTCCATGAAGGGGGAATGGCAAAAGTAATTCAAGTTCATGATTCACAATTGATCACAACAAGCATTCAAACAGAAGTGCCTTCAGTCAATGGTAAAGTAAGCACTGATATCGAAAATGATATCCTCAAAATTGCAGTTATAAACAGGTACCAACCCAATATAAAGCCAGCAGTTGCTTTGGTGAAAAATTTTGGTTTAAAAAACGGCGCAATTGGTTCTTCAGTGGCGCATGATTCACACAATATTATCATAGTTGGTACCAATGATGAGCTTATGGGAAGGGCTGCAAACCTAATCATCAAAAGCAATGGTGGCTTGTCAGCTGTTAGCCTTGAGAAGGATAGCCTCTTAAAACTGCCTGTCGGAGGCTTAATGAGTAATGAAGATGGTTTTTCGGTGGCGAGAGAGTATATTGAAATTGATAAGGTGGCTAAAGGACTGGGTAGTTCACTGCAATCCCCCTATATGACCTTAAGCTTTATGGCTTTATTGGTAATTCCTCAGCTCAAATTAAGTGATAAAGGATTATTTAATGGGGAGTCGTTTTCGTTCACAAAGGTTTTTGGTTAGGGTAGCGGAATTTATTTAATAACTTATTTTGAGAGTGAATTATTGGGTGAAAATTAAAAGGCAAAGTAGGAATTTGTTCTACTGGGATGGTAATCCATCTATGGAAGTTCAGATTTATAATGCGCTTTTGGTAATTATTTTTTTCATCGGCATTGTCTTTACTGTCTCAAACCTATTTTTAGGCAATTATGCATTGGTTTGGTCAAGTTCGATAGCGGTAATTTTACTGTCAATTTGTTTTTATTTATTAAGAGTCAAAAATGCTTATAAATTGGCATTCTACCTCTCAAGTGTGGGGAGCTATCCTCTTTTATCCTATGCTTTTTTTTACAATGATGGCATCAATGGACCTAATTTTTATATGTTTTTACTGGTTCATTTAATTATCCTCAGCATTTTAAAATTGAAGTTTCATTATATTTGGACTTCCATAAACATGTTGTTTTTTATTGGTCTTTTCTACATAGGTCTTTACCATGAAGAATGGATTCCGAAAAATTATGCGAGCAAAGAGGCTATTTTTTTAGACCATGGCCTTACTTATTTGGTCTCACTTCTTGGGATTTCTATATTGATAAATAGCATAAAGCGATTTTATGCGGTGGAAAAGAATAAAGTAAAAGAAAAGACTATTGAATTGACCCAGATAAATCGTAGCCTTAAAAAAACAAGTGCGCAGAAAGACAATATCATCACAATTATTTCCCATGATCTTAAAAATCCTCTTCAATCTATCATTCAAACTTTAGAGTTAATGGATTCGGGAGACCTCACAGAAGAGGAAAATAAATACCTGCGCATGGAACTGTTAAAAACCACCAACAGGACCTACCAAATGATGGAAAATATTTTGGAATGGTCGTCTTTCGAAATTAAAAATGTGGCTGGGCGAGAAAAAAAGATTCAGATAAAAGAACTCGTTGAAGATACTGTAGATATATTGAAGGTGATTGCGAAACAAAAAAGCATTGAACTTCAGGTCAATTACCAGAAAAACCCTATGGTTTTTCTTGAAACAGATCGGCTGTTACTTATTTTTAGAAACCTTGTACAGAACGCAATCAAATTCACCCCCTCAGGAGGACTTGTCATTATCGATCTTAATTGTTTAAATGAACAGTTTATACTCGAAATAACGGACAATGGAATTGGTATATCGCCAGATCGATTAAAAAACATTTTTGAGCAAGATATAAAATCTACCTACGGAACAGAACTGGAGAAAGGTACTGGTATGGGGCTTCACTTGTGTTTTCAAAGTGCACACAAGTTAAATGGTGAGTTAAAAGTAAATAGCACAGAAGGCGTTGGCTCAAGTTTTAAACTCGTCATTCCTACTGGAATTAATAAATAAGTTTTCTTTTAAGATTTTTGGTACAGTTCATTCATATTTGACTTATTTCAGCTGAATAGGATCAATGTCGCTATCCTATTTGCTAGAATATGCCATTGAATAGGTATCGCTTATTTTCAGGCTTATTGTTTATGATAACCACACTGTCGTTTTCTTCGAATAGACGATCATTTTCGCACTGTGTAGTTCTAAGATGCTTGCCCTCATGGTAAATGCCACAAAACTAAAGCAATGAAAATCCCCCACATAGGAATATATTGGTCGTCGAAATCAGAGGATGGGATACTTTTGTTACCCACGATGATTATTTCCAATTAAAATTAAATGTAATCGGAATAATGACCATTCCTTATTGTTTTGCAATGGTTAAAAGTTAAATTGAAGTGGTAAAATGGCTTAGGGTCTGAGTGGATCACAATAATTACCGTTCAATTCTTAATTTTTATGGCATATTTGGTTATTCCTCGCCACTACCTTTTAGTGAGACTGATTAGATGGGAAGTTGTTTAAGGTCACAAGTTTTCATGAAAAATGAGTGAAAGCTATTTAATAATATACCCTGATAGTGAATAATTGGAGCAAAATAAAAGAGCGAAGTAGGCATTTGTTCTATTGGGAGGGAAACCCTTCAATGGAGGTACAGATTTTTAATGCCCTGTTGGTAATTGTTATTTTAAACAGTCTTGTATTATCTATTTTATTCATTTTTTTAGCCAACTATTTACTTTTATGGGCTACCATAATACCTGGGTTTTGTCTTGCAGGATGTTTGTATTTATTAAGAGTAAAAAATGCCTATCGAACGTCATTTTACCTGGCAAGTTTTAGTTGCTACCCACTATTAGTGTATGGATTTTTAAATAATAATGGCATTAATGGGCCTATCTTCTATGCGTTCTTAATGGTTCATATAATTCTTCTAAGTATTTTAAAAGTAAAGTTTCATTATATATGGACGATAATAAATTTTTTGATTTTTTTAGGCCTTTTCTACATTGGTCTTTACCATGAGGAATGGATAGTAGAAAACTATTCTACCAACGAATCGATTTTTTTAGACCATGGCATTAACTATGGGGTCTCCCTTATCGGGATTTCAGTATTGATGAATAGTTTAAAAAGATTTTATGATAATCAAAGAAATAAGGTAAAGGAACAAACAGTTTCTTTAATTCAGACCAACAGTAGCTTGAAAAAGACCAGTGCTCAAAAGGATAGAATCATTACCATAATTTCACATGATCTTAAAAATCCCTTGCAATCGATTATTCAAACCTTAGAGTTGGTAAATTCCGGAGCGCTTACCACAGAAGAAGTCAAATTTCTTAATGAAGAATTGTTAAATACAACCAACAGAACTTTTCAAATGATGGAGAATATTTTGGAATGGTCTTCTTTTGAATTGAAAAATGAAGCTTCTCAGATAAAAAAAATCCTGATAAAAGACCTGATAGACGACACTTTAGAAATTTTAAAGGTAATTGCCAAACAGAAAGAGATTTCCATAAAGGTCAATTACAAAATGAACCCATTGGTTAATATAGAAACAGACCGCTTATTGCTTATTTTTAGGAATCTTGTTCAGAATGCGATCAAATTCACTTCCTCAGGTGGACAAGTTACCGTAAATATTGATTGTAAGGAAGAAGAGCTAATACTTGAAATAAAGGATACTGGGATTGGAATATCTTCTGATAGATTAAAAACTATTTTTGAGCAAGATATAAAATCTACCTACGGAACAGAGCAAGAGAAAGGAACAGGAATGGGGCTTCACCTGTGTTTTCAAAGTGCCCATAAGCTCAACGGAACTTTGGATGTTGAAAGTACAGAGGGAGTAGGGTCAAAATTTAAACTCGTCATTCCGACAGGTATAACAAAACCTATTTCATGAATGTGCTCCCTGGAGTTTAAAAGAGCATTGCACTTATTAATTCCAGCTGTGCATCTTTACAAGGATACCTCATTTGCTTGATTAGTCTCTCAAATATTAATACCAATGAAAGCCTTCCTCACAGCAGCAAGCATAATCTTCTGAGGCAGTGGATGTTTGTCCGATGCTTGCTAATTGATTAATTTAATCGTAAGATTATATAAGGGTGGAATAAAGGACAATATTGATGGTTTTCCGAAGGCTAAAGGTTATATTAAAATTTACGGCGTGGCTAATGGGCTAGCTTCAGCTTACGATTACCGCTTTGGTCTTTAATTTTTATAGTATTACTGGTTATTCCCCGGCACTAACTGAAGTGGTTAATGTCAATTGATGGGGAAGTCTATTACGTTTACAGAAGTATTCAGCTAAAGTAAAGGGATTTAGTTAACAACTTATTTTTATGTTGAATTATTGGGTAAAAATTAAAAAGCTAAGTAAGAATTTGTTCTACTGGGATGGTAATCCATCTATGGAAGTTCAGATTTACAATGCGTTGCTGGTAATTGTTATTTTTATCTGCATTGTTTTTAGCATTTTAAATCTGATTTTAGGCAACTATGAACTGGTATGGTCAAGTATTACAGCAATTTTTATTCTTGCATTTTGTTTTTATTTGTTAAGGGTGAAGAATGCTTATTTATTGGCATTTTATCTTTCAAGTATAAGTAGCTATCCACTTTTAGCGTATGCATTTTTTAATAATGAGGGCATTCATGGACCTAATTTTTATATGTTTTTAGTGGTTCATTTAATTTTCCTTAGCATTTTAAATGTGAAAGTCCATTTGCTGTGGACTGTAATTAATATGTCGTTTTTTCTAGTTCTTTTCTATATTGGTCTTTATCACGAGGAATTGATACCAGAAAACAATCCAAGCAATGAAGCAATCTTTTTAGATCAGAGCCTTACCTATGGGGTTTCCCTTGTTGGAATTTCCATTTTGATAAATAGCATAAAGCGATTTTATGCCATTCAAAAAGACAAGGTGAAGCAACAAACGATAGCACTAATTAAAGTAAACAAAAGCTTGAGCCAAACCAGTAACAAAAAGGACAAAATAATCACGATTATATCCCATGATCTAAAAAACCCACTTCAATCGATCATACAGACCCTTGAGCTAATAAATTCTGGCGAACTTTCAGATGAGGAGGCGAAATATCTTCGTCAGGAATTGTTAGAAACCACGAATAGGACCTACCAAATGATGGAGAATATTTTGGAGTGGTCGTCTTTTGAAATAAAAAATGCGGCTGGGCGAGAAAAAAAGATGTTGGTAAAAGACCTCTTAGATGATACCGTGGAAATATTGAGGGTGATTGCCAAACAAAAAAACATTCAACTGAAGGTCATTTACCACAAAAATCCTATGGTTTATATTGAAACAGATAGGCTACTACTTATTTTCAGGAACCTTATTCAGAATGCGATCAAATTTACCCCCATAGGTGGACAAGTTACCGTTGATATTAATTGCAAGGAAGAACAGCTAATACTTGAAATAACGGACACAGGGATTGGAATCTCTTCTGATCGATTAAAAACTATTTTTGAGCAAGATATAAAATCCACCTATGGAACAGAACAAGAGAAAGGAACAGGAATGGGACTTCACCTATGTTTCCAAAGTGCGCATAAGCTTAGTGGGCAATTGAGTGTGAAAAGTAAAGAGGGAGTAGGTTCAAGTTTCAAACTTATCATTCCAACAGGAATTGTTTGACCTGAAGTATCCATTAAAAAAGATACAACATGCTGAAATCGCATGAAAATCAATGGTCGGTGATTTTAACTTAAACATAGTGGCGTCAGTGCTTAGCCAATTTTAAAACAGCTTGATTTCTTTGAGAATGAATGACTTTTAATGGAGTAGGGTAAACCCTAGCGTATCATTCCATCTAACTCTTTATAATTTAATATTAATTTCTATAAATTCCAGAAAATCAAATGGAGTGAAATTTTTGTGGCCACGGGTGATGCCTGTGGTTCTGTAATTGCACATTAAATGATTTTTTCGGATTGTAGTTTTATTGTATGCAACAAGGCTTACAAAATCTCAACATATGTCAGATACCAGACTATTTATTTTTCTATATCCTCGAATCCGGGGTTTAATTTTTCCATGTCTGTTAAGAGATGCTTGCTCACCTGAAAAATACTTCAGAACTCTAGTAAATGATATATTGCTCTACATCCGTAAAAGTTAGTAATTCAAAACAGTGAAGGTTAATCATTGCTATTATATGATGCGATTGGCCTCAAATATTCACTTAATAACGTATTAATGAACGATTTTAATGGATTTTCCCTTGGAAGAGATTATATTGAAGTTGATAAAAAAGCAACGGAGCTGGAGTGCTTAATACTAGTGCCCTTTAGGACCTTACATTTTATGGCATTGTTGGTTATTTCCCATCTCTACTTAAGCGATAATGTTTAATGAATGGGGAGTTTTATATATTCTTCAAATTATTTTTTCTTGTGTAAAGGTAAATACTTAATAATATATTTTGATAGAGCGCTATTGGACGAAAATTAGAAAATTAAGTAAGAGTTTGTTCTACTGGGAGGGAAACCCTTCCATGGAAGTACAGATTTATAATGCTCTTCTGGTAATCACAATTTTCAGTTGCCTAATATTCGTTGTTTTAAACTTGGTTTTATCCAACTTTATATTGGTTTGGGCGAGCTTAGGTGCTGCCTTATTTCTCGTAGGATGTTTTTATTTATTAAGGGTAAAAAATGCCTATAAAATATCCTTTATTCTGGCCATTACAATTAGTTATCCTGCTTTTGCCTATAGTTTTTTAAACCATGCAGGCATTTATGGGCCAACATTTTATATGTTATTACTTGTCCATTTAATCGTCCACAGTATCGTTAGATTAAAGTATCATTATTTTTGGAGTGTGTTAAATGCATTGTTTTTTTTAGGTCTTTATTATATTGGTCTTTATCATGAAGAATTGATATCACATAATTACACGAGCAAAGATGCCAATTTTGCTGACCATGCTTTTACCTACATTGTAGCCATAATAGGCTTTACCTTATTGATAAATAGTGTAAGGCGATTTTATGAAAATCAAAGAAATAAAGTGAAAGAACAGACGATTGCTTTGGTCCAGACCAACAGTAGTTTGCGAAAGACAAGTGCTCAAAAGGACAGGATCATTACCATTATTTCACATGATCTAAAAAACCCCTTACAATCGATTATTCAAACGTTGGAGTTGGTAAATACCGGAGAGCTAACCCCAGAAGAAGTCAAGTTCCTGCATGAAGAATTGATTAATACGACCAATAGAACTTTTCAAATGATGGAAAATATTTTGGAATGGTCCTCTTTTGAACTGAAAAATGAAGCTTCTCAAACAAAAAAAATCCTGATTAAAGACCTTATCGACGACACGGTAGAAATTTTGAAAGTAATTGCCAAACAGAAAAAGATAACCATTGAAGTCAATTACCTTAAAAACCCGTTGGTTAATATAGAAACAGACAGGTTATTGCTTATTTTTAGAAATTTAGTACAAAATGCAATTAAATTTACTCCTGCAGATGGATTAATTAAAATCACAATTAATAGCGAAGATGATTTCGTTATACTTGAGGTGTCAGACAATGGAATAGGCATTTCCCCAGATAGGTTGAAACGTATTTTTGATCAAGATATTAAATCTACCTATGGAACGGAACAAGAAAAGGGTACCGGCATGGGACTCCATTTATGCAATCAGAGTGCACATAAACTTAGTGGAACTTTAGAAGTTAAAAGCACTGAGGGTGTAGGTTCGAGGTTTAAACTCATCATTCCCGATGGTCTTAATAAATTTGCCTCCATTTGAGGAAAATGATTGCTCCATATGGAATGGTTTTTTGTAAATTTGGGACATACTTTAGCATTTGTACCATGACATTAATTTTTAGGCCTTTTTCACACCGTATATTTCAGTTTTTTGTTTTTCACTGGTAATTATAAATCTTATTTAACACCATTACTTCTATTCTTAAATTCTCAGCATAAAACTACCTTTTTAGAAAAAAAATTAATGAAAGCGAATGAAAATCAACTTTATAGCAGCGGAAATTTTTATCCAAGGCTGTCGTCGCTGGTTTGCTATTAGCCAATAGGGCAATTCAATGTAGCATTTCCATAATAGGGAAAAATGAGAAATACTGATGGTTTTTTGGAGACTAAAGATTATATTGAAAATGATTAATTTGAGGGGAAAGTGTTTGGGGATTTATAACAGTCAACCTTTTAAATTTTAAGTATAATTAATGCCCAAATCAGGTGAAAAAGGAATATTTGATGGGCGTCATTTACATATATACAAGTTTTTCAATAGGTTGTATTGTTTTAAATAATAGCAGGTTTTGAAAGTAGGTTCTTGGAAGAAAATTATAAAATTAAGTAAGAATTTGTTCTACTGGGAGGGTAACCCATCCATGGAAATTCAGATTTTTAATGCCACGTTGATTATAATTTTTATATTCAACTTTTTCCTGATGGCCTTGAATCTTTTTCTAACCAATTATGTGTTGTTTGGGCTATGTTTATACGTTTCGATAGCCTTAGCGTTCTATTTGTATTTATTAAGGGTAAAAAAAGCCTATAAGACAGCGTTTTATTTGGCAAGCCTTACCACTTACCCTATTTTAGCATATAATTTTTTATACAATGACGGTATTGATGGTCCTACTTTTTATGTTTTCATACTTGTCCATTTAATTATAATCTGCATTGTTAAGGTCAAGTATTATTTATACTGGGGCATCTTGAATGTGTTGTTTTTTCTAGGCCTGTATTATATAGACCTTTATCACGAAGATTGGGTGCCGATTAACTACGACAATAAAGAAGATGTTTTTATTGATCAATTCTTAACTTATACAGCCTGCATTATCGGAGCATCAATATTGGTTGCTAGTTTGAAACGTTTTTATGGCATTCAAAAAAGCCGGGTAAAAAAACAAAAGATTGAGTTGACTAATGTAAATAAAAGCTTGAAACAAACAAGTGATAAAAAAGACAAAATTATTACCATCATATCCCATGATCTGAAGAACCCTCTTCAATCCATTATACAAACACTTGAGTTAATAGATTCGGAGGATATTTCAGATGAGGATGCTAAATACCTTCGTCAGGAATTGTTGAAAACTACCAACAGAACCTACCAAATGTTGGAGAATATTCTGGAATGGTCCTCTTTTGAATTGAAAAATGTTTCCATGCGAGTGAAAAAGACTTTCGTAAAAGGGCTCATTGAAAACACAATAGAAATATTGATCGTAATTGCCAAACAAAAAAGAATTCAACTTGAGGTCAATTACCATAAAAACCCTATGGTTTATATTGAAACAGATAGGCTGCTACTTATTTTTAGGAACCTTGTTCAAAACGCAATCAAATTCACCCCTACAGGTGGGCTTGTTACTGTAGACATTAATTGTATAGATGAACTGTTAATCCTTGAAATAACGGACAATGGAATTGGAATATCTCCGGATCGATTGAGAAACATTTATGAGCAAGATATAAAATCTACCTACGGAACAGAACAAGAAAAGGGAACAGGAATGGGACTTCACCTGTGTTTTCAAAGTGCACATAGACTTAATGGTCAATTAAATGTGGAAAGTACAGAGGGCTTTGGCTCAAGCTTTAAGCTCGTTATTCCAACGGGGATAAATAAATAGCTTTACCTCTTGGATTGTGGTCAGAACCAATTCAATCGCATAATATGCAATCATTAAACTGATTTGAGGTAAAATCGCCTTAAAACAGGCTAAATCGTCACCGTGAACTCTTTTTGATGCTACTCGAGCGATAGAAGGTGTGGCAGTCACATATGTGAAATCAGCCTAATCTTTTTTAGCTTCCCATGCATGAACGAGCATAGGTAGTTGAGCGTAGCTTTTTACGCCTTCCTTCACACCCTGAGATTTTAAAAACAAGTCATTGGATTTCCTACTAAGTTCAATGGAATAGGGAATAATGGCACTATTGCTTGCCTGAATTTCTCTTATATCTCTTTTGATTAGCGCTGGGATATTGGCTACAAAATTGGAGTAAACTCCCTCATCCATTCTATAAAGATCATTGAGCTGATACCGAAATAATTTCATTGTAGCTGAATATCGAATAAATGGTTCTGCACTTTCCGAACAAATCAACCAAGCCATAAAATTGGCTTCCCCTTCATTCGTAATACCGAAACCATGGGCCAATTCATGGGCCATGGTAAAACTTTTTTCTAATGGGTGAAGGCTGGGGTCAAGGTATGCCTCGCCTGTAAAAGGGAAATAAATGCCGAAAATGCCTAGTTTTCTGAGCGTACCTTCGGGGTGAAATTGCTTTACCATAGGAGCTCCTTTCCAGCCAATATTCCTTTTTTTTAACAACCCTTTCATTTCACCTCGAACCAAGCATTTTTGATAGGTGAATTCTGGTGCAACGGGTAGCGAAGTTGTGTCATTCTGAAGCCCTTTTCGTAGGGAAACCAGTGCATTTTGAGTAGCCTCCATATCTTCAACCAAAAGGCCCAATGGTAAAGGTTCCGGATTTAGATTGAGATGTTGGTAAAGAGGAATACGATAATAATTATACCCCCAAAGCATTAAGAATAAAAAAATCACCCAGCCAGAAAAATTAATCAGAACCCTGGGCAAAAACAATAGTTTTTGCTTTCTGCTTTTATATTGTTTCAGGCCTCGGATTAAGCGATACCCAAGGAATAGCAAGAGCAACAACAAAAGGTAAAAGCTCGGGAAAGGCAAAAGAACAAAAGTGTAGTCAAACAGTCCTCTGATAATCGGATATAAGGTAACCGAATACCATTTTTCTGTCAGTTGAGGAGACTGTGCTGCTAAGAATCTTACTATTATTGCAAACAATCCCAAGCAACCACCTACCCACTTGCTAAACCCCATAACCTACCTAAGTGTATTATAATCTACAGCCACGAAAGGTTAAACCCCTTCGGCTTCCACACTTTTAACTTCAGGTAACATTCTGGTCAATAAATTTTCAATGCCAGCTTTTAGGGTAATGGTACTTGATGGGCATCCAGAGCATGAACCTTGCAATAATACCTTGACTACTCCCTCTTGAAAGCTATGGAAGACAATCGCACCTCCGTCTTGTTCTACAGCAGGACGAATGTACTCATCCAAAATGCCTTTAATTTTTTTGACAACCTCACTGTCGGTTTCGTCAAAAAGCGGGTCACTTTCAAATTGAGTCGTTATTGCTTGCTTACCCGTTTCCAAATAGCTTTTGATCTGGTTTCTGATATGTTCTTGAATATCTTCCCAAGGGATGTCTGCCTTTTTGGTAACCGTAACAAAATTGGAGGAAATGAAAACTCTTTCCACAGCAGCAAAATTAAATAATTCTAATGCAAGAGGAGAATTGGTAGCACTTTGCTCGTCAGGAAAATCAAAACTGACCCCATCATCTGCCAACATAAAATTGGCTACAAATTTTAAGGAATTTGGATTTGGATTGGCCTCCATGTACATGTGTACAGGTTTTTTTTGTGCTTCTAGCATTATTTTATGATTATAATTCTTAAATTTTTCCCTTTGATACTTTTAGAACGAAAGCGGATACATCTTGGTTCGATCCCTTGCCAATTCACATAGAATTATATTTCAGGTATTGGTCAAGGGGTTTGATTTCCTTATTAAACCTTCTGGTAATTCACCTTCTGTGGAAGCTACTACCGTGCATACCATCGCATCCCCTGTTACATTTACTATGGTCCTAAACATGTCCAATATTCTATCAGGAGCCAGGATCAACGCAATTCCCGCAGAAGGTACACCGATGGATTCCAAAACAATGATCAACATAATAATGCCAGCACCCGGCACTCCAGCGGTGCCAATTGATGCCAGTGTAGCCGTCATTACAATCATTAGTTGTTGGCTTAAGGAAAGGTCAAAACCCATGGCTTGTGCGATAAAAACTGCTGCCACCCCTTGATACAAACTTGTACCATCCATATTGATGGTGGCTCCCAATGGAAGGACAAAACTACTGATTTCCTCTGAGACTCCTAATTCTTCCTCAACTTGCTTCATCGTTACAGGCAAGGTAGCGGAGCTTGAGCTAGTTGTAAAAGCCAATAATTGTGCTGGGCGTAGTGCTTTAAAGAAATCCATGTATTTGACCTTGGTGAAGATCTTCAGTATCATCGGATAAAAGAAGACGACCATTAAAAGCAATCCTCCGATCACTACAAGACTGTATTTCAATAATGCCAATAACAATTCAACTGCCGAATCCGGATTGTCCCCTGTTATGTCTACGATTAGTGAAGCCATCAATGCAAACACCCCATAGGGCGCTAGAATCATGATAAATCCTACTATTTCGATAATTACATCATTTATACCTTCAAAAAAAGCAATTACTGGTGCAGATTTGGCTTTTGGAATTCGAATCAATGCAATCCCCATAATAATGGCAAAAAACACCACCTGTAACATCATTTCATTGGCTGCCGCTGCTTGAAAGATATTTTCAGGCACCATATCTACCAATGGTTGCAAAGGGCTTTGTTCTTGAAGTTGCTCCGCTTCCTGTGATTTGCTGCCGGCTGTTTCATCATACAATGCCATCAACTTATCTCTGGTATCGGAAGGAAGGCTTTTTCCAGGATTGAAAATATTAACCAATATCAAACCAACCGATACCGAAAGGGCAGTTGTACATACATAAATCAATATGGTCTTTCCGCCTATTCTACTCAGTTTGGAGATGTCTCCCAAATTTGAAACACCTACGATCAAGGAGGCCAAAACTAGTGGCACTGCGATCATTTTAAGCGCAGTGATAAAAACAGTTCCTATTGGTTTGACATAATCATTGATGAAGTCTGGTGAAAGCCCAAACTTCACTACCCCAAGGCCAACAGCCAATCCCAAAACCAGTCCTATAATGATTTGAGTGTGTAGAGGAATTTTTCTTTTCATAAATAATGGAGCTAGCGAAAATTAAATTTTGCTGGACCTGTTGAGTAGGAGATAATCTGCCAAAACCAAAGCACACATGGCTTCTACTATTGGTACAGCTCTAGGAACCACACATGGGTCATGACGCCCTTTGCCAGAAACAGTAGCAGATTCTCCTTTTGAATTTACACTCTCTTGATCCTGCATAATTGTAGCCACAGGTTTGAAGGCTACTTTAAAATAAATGTCTTCACCATTTGAGATACCCCCCTGGATTCCTCCAGAATGATTGGTTCTGGTTCTAACCCTGTCCCCTTCTTTATAAAAGGCATCATTGTGCTGAGAACCTTTCATGGTTACTCCTTCAAAACCACTTCCAAACTCAAATCCTTTGACGGCATTGATGCTTAGCATGGCATGGCCCAGAACAGCATGAAGCCTGTCAAAAACAGGCTCGCCTAAACCAACGGGAACGCCCTTTGCTACGCAACTTACTACGCCACCTATGGTGTCTTTTTCTTTTCTTGTCTGGTCGATCACTTGAATCATTTTATCCGCAGTCTCCTGATCTGGGCACCGGACGATATTTGATTCTGTAAGGCTAAAATCTAATTCCTGGTATGGTTTTTCAAGACGCACAGCACCGGCCTGGCTTACATAGGCATTGATTTCAACGCCATAAGTGGCAAGCATAAGCTTGGCAACCGCTCCTGCAGCTACTCTGGCAGCAGTTTCTCTGGCGCTACTTCTTCCTCCACCTCTGTAATCCCTTACACCAAATTTTTCGTGGTAAGTATAATCGGCGTGGGATGGCCTGAATTTTTCTGCAATATGTGAATAGTCTTTGCTTTTCTGGTCAGTGTTATAGATGACCATGGCGATAGGAGTACCCGTACTTTGCCCTTCAAAAACCCCAGAAAGAATTTCAAAATCGTCTTCTTCCTTTCTTTGGGTAGTTATTTTGGATTGGCCTGGTTTTCTCCGCTGCAATTCCAACTTGATAAAATCCTCATCGATCTTAATACCGGCTGGGCAGCCATCTATAATCACTCCGAGTCCTTTGCCATGGGATTCTCCGAATGTGGTAATTGTGAATATGTTTCCGAATGTATTACGCATGTATTATTTTTTCTTAACAATCAAATAGGCCAATAATATCAATGCCAGTAACAGCAAAATATTAATCAGACTGGAAAAATAAGACTTATATCCTTGGTTTAAAAGTTTATTGTCTTCTACTTCTATGAGGTCATATAATCCACCAAGCCTGGAAGAAGAAATGGCTTGATTTATTCTACTCTCCCCGGTAACCCTTACAACCGACTTTGGTAAGAGGGTGTCATATTGGGCCAATTCCGGATTAAAATAGATCCATTCAAAATGGTCTTTTAAAGGCACCACTTCTGCTTCATTTAAAGTGATAAAATAGCTGAATTCCTTCATTCCTGTAACCTTGCCTCTTCCCCTATTGATTTGGACTTGCTCATTGGGATCAAATGTATTTAGCTTTTGTCCTTTGTTAACTTTAGGAGGATGTATCGAACTAATATTGCCTTCACCGGTGATGATGAAATCGTAGGTAAAGCCTTCTCCAGTTTTGACATCCAAGTCACTAAAGTTCTCTCTAAGCCTGTAATTTCCCACACTTACTTCATTTTTTAGCGGGTGTGGAGGAAGTTCTTTTACTTTTATGGATTTTGGTTGGGAATAGAAAGTTTTAAAATCCTGCAACCTGTTGCTCCCAAAGAAACTAGGGTTTTTGGCCACCTTGTATTTTATCATTTCCCATCCTACAGAAGGGAAATCTACCGTACCGGCATTGAAAGGATAAAAATTGGCTTCATAAACCTTGTATTTTGTCCATTTCTTACCTCCGAACTCTACCCTTTCAGGTTGGATGCTTGTGATATTAAAATTTTCTTCCCAGGCATTTCCTGGTTTAATTTCATTGATGATCCTTTCAAGTTGTTTGCCGGGTTCGTGAAAATTAAAAGGTGCTTGATTACTTTCAGACATGTAGAAGGCAAAACTTACGCTGAAACCTTCACCTACATAAACCTCATCTTTGCTAACCGAAAGTGAGAAAAAGGCATCGTCCTCCACCTCAACATACTCAGGTTGGTCTGGAGTGGTTCTTCCAAAAAGGTCGTCAAAAGGATCCAGGGCGCGATTGCTTTGTGCACTGGTTCGGGCATCTACTACTGTAATGGATGTTCCTGAGGAAGAAGTCGAAATACCATTTACAGCTATTTTAAATCCTTGAAGGGTAAACTGCCCCTTTCTTAGAGGTTTATAATACTGAATGATACTGTTTGTACTACTCATCTGTCCATTAATGATATTCATCGATGAGCTTTGGGAAATACCTTGCTTTTGAAACCCGGGAATATCCGGTAATTGGTCATAGGATCTGATTTTATCCCCGGACACGATCACCTTTATTGTGAAAGTTTCATTGAGTGCGACTTCATTTTCGCCCAATTCGATTTTGACATCCTGAGCATGAGCGGATAATGAAAAAAGACCCAACAGGCATACAAAAAGAAAATGGTTTTTCGTTAAAGACATATAAAACGATTGTGTTTTTGTAATTTAATAACTGCAAATAAACAAGTATATTTTATACGTAACAAATCTAATCCAAAACCGTTAGTAGTATTTAAAACAATCTTTTTAATCAAAAACCTAAATTAAAATATCTCAAACCATGATGGAATATGTTAAGACTATTTTATTAAAGGTAAGTTTTGACGGCAAACTCTTCGAGAAAGAGTTAAGAAAAGGTCTGAATATGCTGGTTCCTGGGGAGCTGGAAGAATTCAGAAAGTGGTGTTACGGCACTTTTTCAAAAGTATATGAGCCAATATTGAATAAATACTTTATCTTATTGGCAGGTTAGTCCAACTACTTTAGCCCCACTTGATATTGGGGCTTTTTTTATGAGTGAGAGGACTATTCCTATATACAACACTTATTTTTAGGTGTTTTATACATTTTTTTACTTACTTTTAAAAAGTTAAACTTTGTTAAGCAATGGAAAAAAAGAACACAGGATTTGATGAAATTGAAAAAATGCTTCAGGAAGTTGGGAGCAAAATTGAAACTTTAATCCAAAAAGGAACCAAAGCAACAGGGGAGGCAAGTGAGGAAATTGAAAAGAAAATCAAAGACCTTCGCCAGAACAAAGAAAAATTAGAAAAAGAATTTAAGGAAAAGAAAGCAAAATTTGAGGATAAATACCAAAGCAAGTCCAGTACAGCCAAACCTTTTCTGGATGATTCCATCGCTCATTTTAAGCAAGGAGTCAAATCTTTGATGCATGCCATCAACGAAATGCTAAGGTAGTACCAAAATTTTATTCCTAATATGCTATAAACACTGAAGTCCTTAGTCTTGGCTTGACCTGTGGATTTGCATATAACATTGAGTAAATTTTCACAGATTCTTAATTTTAGAAATACTGAAGTGTTGTAACAGGGTTTGGCTTGCCAATGCAATACTAGGCATTTACTCTTTGAGATACCTCCTGAATTTTGCTCACTTAAGGTGATAAAAAGTCAATATTATTGAGGTATCATAGTTCATTTTTTCCAATTCATTGTATAATTCAAGATTAAAGCTTTTTAAATCCTTCAAAAGCGCCAAATCATCATTTTTTTTATATGTTAAAAACGTTTCATACTCAATGGAATTTATAAATCTATTGTTGCTATCCACTCCGCTAGGAACAGGGAGCAAAAAACGAATTAGATGTTGAAATTTATTAGAATTATTTGAAGTATAAACCTGTTGATTAGGTATATTGTAGTAGCCGTATAAATTCATGTTTTTATCTGTATAACTAAATATGAACCAATCAGACATTATTTTATAATTACTGTTTAAATAGGATACCTTAAGGTTCATTATTTCTTTATCAAACGCATGATGGTTATATATTTCACTTTCTGCCCATGTACTTGCTCCAAAATTTAATTTGTAAAGTGGCAAAAGATCAGCAGGTGGGCTTATTTTATAAATTAAGGATGATGTTGGAGCGCTATAATAGGTGTCCAACCCGTTCCCATTCATTCCCCCAGTAAATTCAAAATTCATGTAATTTCCTGCCTTAGGAAATTTTGCGGCTTTCTCCTTTACATTTCCATTTATGTCAGTAATTATTAGATTATAAAGTACATTACTATTCATTCTTACATTAAATGCGATATGATCATCATCTAATATTGATAATGTATTGAGGTATAGGTCATTACCTAAAGTAATTTTATTTTTAAAATCACCATTTAAATTGTAAAAAAGCATGCTTTTATGGTCGATGATAATAATTTCATTCCTATTTTCATGTACGGAAAAATCATTTATTGAAGTATACTCATTTGGTCCATCTCCTTTTTCACCAATATTTTTTATAAAGTCACCATCTAAACTAAAAACAAGTAAATTTGATCTTTTTTTATCTAGGAGTAGCAGCTTTTCATCATACTCAACAACTTTGTTTACTTTAAGTATAGATTTATCAGGTGGAATACCTTTTAAAGCTAAAAATTCAAAATCCGTTACCTGATCAAGGACATTGCTCTTAACAGTCTCTTGGTTACTAACATTAATTTCTATTGGAGCTTTTGTAATTTTTCCCTGTTTATTACGAATTTCATTTTTCTCCTTACAGGAAAAAGTGATCAAACCAAGTATTAAGAAAACATGGATTAATTTCATGTCTATGTGTGGAAAATTTGTATTATAGGTTTATGTTTCTTTGAAATATTTATTTTAATAATTGCCTAAATAATCCTTCAGCGTTTTTTAATCTAACTTGCCATGTTTTTTGAATGCCTTAATTTTCAGCCATGCTTTAAATGGCTCATTTCACATAAATAATTTCCTAATATCAAAGTAGCTTTGACTAACTATATCTACGTTTTTAAGTGATCTTGTCGCTAACAAGGTGTGATTCAGGATAAAAACCTTCGTGAATATATTAATTATGCGTTAATTTTACTATAAATAATAACCTTTTAGTTGATAAAGAGTTTTAATCATAAATTTTAAAATTCAGCTTTTTATTTTTTTTACATTTTGCTAAACATCAAATTTCCCCATTGGTCTCCTACACCTTGACCGCGAAAGAATAATTGCTTACTACGATTGTTCAAAATTTCGAATGATATTCGATTCCAATTTTCTGATTTAGGAGGAATCCTATATTACTCCTTTATGAAGCCATTGTTTGGCCATCAGTATATTTTTCCTTGCCAACTCCGTTCTTTAAACTATATGTAATGGAGGTCGGAAATATTTATAAATTCAAAATGAACTGCGAAACCTAGGTCATAATTCGGGATTATCCGAAATACCGTTGTAATTTTGTGCCATGAATTACCTTTCAGTAGATACACTTAGCAAGTCCTTTGGAGAAAGAGTCTTGTTTTCAGAAATTTCCTTCGGGATTGAACAAGGCCAGAAAACAGCTTTAGTAGGAATAAATGGGGCAGGAAAGTCCACCTTAATGAAAATCATTATGGGGGAAGAAATCGCAGATGCTGGGCAAGTCGTGATCAACCAGGAGATAAAAATGGCTTACGTTAACCAAAATCCTATTTTCACAGGTGGGAAGACGATTTATGAAACCATTTTTGATGACCCTGACAATGAAATCATTCAAGTGATCCATGCGTACCAGGAAGCCATGTTGGTGGCTGAAGATGGTACTGACAATAGCGAAGATTTGCAGCCCATCTTTGAGAAGATGGACAGACTGCAGGCCTGGGATTTTGAATACCAGATCAAAGAAGTACTTGGAAGATTGGGCTTACATGATACCACCCTTCAAGTGACGGCACTCAGTGGAGGGCAAAGAAAACGAGTAGCAATTGCCAGTGCAATTCTACATTTCCCTGATTTACTTCTTCTGGATGAGCCTACCAATCACCTGGATTTAGAAACCATTGAGTGGTTGGAAGATTACCTGTCCAAAGCAAACCTTTCCCTTTTGATGGTGACTCACGATAGGTATTTTCTGGATAAAGTAACCAACAATATTCTTGAATTGGAAAATGGTGAATTGTACCGATACGCAGGCAATTACAGTTATTTCCTGGAAAAGAAAGAAGAAAGAAAGGCCAATCAAGCTACTGAGCTTGGGAAAGCCAAAAGTCTTTACAAGAAAGAGCTTGACTGGATTAGAAGACAACCTAAGGCACGTGGGACCAAATCAAAGTCCAGAATAGAAGCCTTTAACGATACCAAGGAGAAGGCCTTTAAAAAACCAGAAGAAAGAGACATTAGCCTTGGAGTAACGGCGCAAAGGCTAGGGAAGAAAATTGTAGAAATAGAAAAAATCCATAAATCATACGGAGACCTAAATTTGGTTGATGATTTCAGCTATACTTTCAAAAAAGGAGACAAAGTAGGAATTGTTGGTCCTAATGGTGCCGGGAAAACGACTTTTTTGAATATGCTTATTGGTAAAAATGCTCCTGACAAAGGTGCTGTTACTATTGGGCAAACCACCGCCTTTGGCTATTATAAGCAAGAAGAAGATAGTTTTGATGAGACCATGCGGCTTATCGATATTGTGAAGGAAGTAGCTGAAGTGGTTACTGTGGCCGGTGGAGCTACGATCACGGTTAGTCAGTTTTTGACGCAGTTTGGTTTCTTACCTAAGCAACAGCATACCCCAATTGCCAAATTGAGTGGGGGAGAAAGAAGGCGACTTCAGTTGCTTATGATACTGGTTAAAAGCCCCAATTTTCTGATTCTCGATGAGCCAACCAATGATTTGGACATTGTGACGCTCAATACACTTGAGGAGTTTTTGGATGCCTTTCCAGGATGTTTGGTGATTGTTTCGCATGATAGGTACTTCATGGACAGGTTGGTTGACCACCTGTTTGTTTTTGAAGGAGAAGGGCAGATCAGTGACTTCCCTGGCAACTACACTGACCTTAGAGAAAAAGAGAAATCAGACAAAGCGCAAGCGCCTAAGCAAGTTGCCGAAAAGAAACCAGTCGCTGCTACCAAAGCAGCAGATAAAAACACAGACAAAGCTACTTTTAAGGAGAAGCAGGAATTCGAAACGATTTCAGCTAGCTTGGAAGAATTGATCGGTAAAAAAGACATTTTTATCCAAAAGATCAATAAAGGAACAGAGGACCACGAAGAATTGTTGAAATGGTCCCTAGAAATAGAAGGTCTAGACAAAAAAATAGAAGAATTGGAAATGAGATGGCTCGAATTAAGTGAGCTTGACGGTATTTCTTAATCAATTAGGCTCCCCAAAAAAGAATGACATATTCTATTTTGGGGAGCATTTTATTTTCTATAAATACAAATTAAAACCCGTAAGAAAATACCAAGGTTTAGGAATTAGTGCTTATTTTTTCCAGAACCTTGTTAATCAATTTGTCAATGATCAGATGAGGCGAGCTGGCGAACTTTCCTGAGATTCGGTTGGCTACGATGGCGTTCATACTAAGGACATCATGTCCTAACATTTTCCCCATGGCGTAGTAGCCAGCTGTTTCCATTTCAAAATTTGTAAAGGCCAATCCCTGATAAGAATTTGTGCCGAGTAAACTAAAAATTTGCGGTATACGAGGTTTTAACCTCACTTCTCTTCCTTGTGGTCCGAAAAACCCTGGGCAAGTAACCGTAATGCCAGAAGGAATACCTTCTCCAATTTTTGCCAATAATTTTGCTGAACCAGCCACACAGTATGGCAAAAAAGGCAAGGCCAGACATTTTTGAACATGATTGGCAATTTGACTTTCGAGCGTAGTTTGAGGGATGGTATAAAAGGCCATCAGAGTATCCAAGCCTACAGCCATAGAAGAAGCAAGCAAACTGCCTTCAGGTAGACTGCTTTGCATGCTTCCAGAGGTACCTATTCGGATTATATTGAGTCGTTTATGGCTGGATTTTGGTTTGCGGGTGTTGAAATCCACATTGAACAAAGCATCCAGCTCAGTCATAAAAATCTCCACGTTGTCTGTACCCATGCCGGTACTGATGACACTGATTCTTTTGCCTTGGTACAAGCCTGTATGGGTAACAAACTCCCTATGCTCAACCTCTAGCTCTATGCTATCGAAGCGAGCCGAAATCTTTCCCACCCGATTAGGGTCTCCAACCGTAATGACAGTATCAGCCACTTGCCCAGGCTTGAGCTTTAGGTGGTAAATACTGCCATCAGGATTGATGATTAGTTCCGATTCAGGTATCGGATTGGACATGTAGGGTGGTTTTTATTTTGTCAGCATTGGGCTTTTGGTAAAGGCCCTTATACGGATTGTAACCATTGGTATTTTTCTGGTAATAACCAGTACCATTATAAGGCCTCTTCTGAGGAGCAGTTTTGCAGCTTTCAGAGCAGGCACCTTCCATTTCCCAACCACAGGACTCACATATGGCCACGTGAGCATTGCACTCGGGATTAGCACAATTGACCATTCGGTCAGATAGGGTGTCGCAAACAAAGCACTTGGATACTGTTTTGGGGTTTACCTTGTTTACGTCTACAGCCAAGCGGTTGTCAAAAACGTAGCATTTACCTTCAAAATCTTCTCCACCTGCATCAAAACCATATTTTATGATCCCTCCATGAAGCTGGTAGACATCCTCAAAACCCTGCTCCAGTAAGAAGGCAGATGCTTTTTCACATTTAATTCCTCCCGTGCAATAGGTAAGGATTTTTTTGTTTTTGAGATGTTCTAGCTCTTTTACCTTCTCTGGAAAATCTCTAAAATTATCGATATCCAATCGTAGCGCATTCTTAAAATGACCCAACTCATGTTCATAGTTGGAGCGTACATCCAAAATCACTACGTCCTCTTGGTCTTTTAGGGCCTTAAATTCCTCAGGTTCCAGGTGTTTCCCTGTGTTTTCGCGAGGATTAAGATGCCTCAGACCAGAGTGTACAATCTCTTCCTTTGCCCTGACATTGATTTTAGCAAAAGCATGTTCGGGATGTTGGTCGATTTTGAATTCAGTGTCAGCAAATCTGGGATCTGACTTGACATAAGCCATGTATTTTTCACTGTCTTCTTTCAATCCTGAAACAGTTCCATTTAGGCCTTCCGAAGAAATAATAATGCGTCCTCTGATATTGTTTTCAACGCAAAAGAGGTGGTGTTCTTCTCGGTATGCTTCCAGATCCTCGATCTGGGCATAGCAGTAATACAATAATATGTTGTAATCCATAACTTAAGCCCTGTTTCAAGCAGGGTGTTATTTGTAAAATAAATATATAAAACTATTTCTTTATGACTTGTGCAGGGTTGCCAAATACCGTTTGGTTGGCTTCCACATCAGCAATGACCACTGAGCCTGCACCAATTCTTGCATTTTTTCCAATTTTAACTCCTGAAACTACAGTAACTCCTGAGCCTATGAAAACACCATTTTCAATAGATACATTGGAATTAATTACCGCTCCTGCACCTACTTGCACAAAATCTCCAAGTGTAGCTTGATGTTCTATCGTTGCATTGGTATGCAATATACAATGGTTTCCGATTTCAGCACCAGCTCCAATTGTAACTTTTGCATTGATAAAGTTTCCATGGCCAATACCTGCATCAGTAGAGATATAAGACAATCTGTGTAAGGCATTTACTGGCTGTACCTTTCTTCTTTTATTCAGTAATTTCACCAAGGCTTCTCTGTACTTTGGATCATCTACGGCTACAAATGCATCACACTTACTTCCAATAAGTTTTAAAAATCCGTCGTCTTCAAGTTTTCCCAGAATGGAAATGTTGTTAATTTCTTTTTGGTGCAGGGTCGCATCATCATCCAAAAATCCATAGACCACAACATCGTGACTATTGAATATTTCTAATGCAGGATGGGCAATTCCTTTGGCGCCAAAGATAATAATTGGTTTTTCCATAATTATGTTTTTCTAAAGACAAAATTACGGAAATTACCAACCTATGCAAAATATCATTTTCAATTTGGTCTAAGTAAGTTTTGACCGATTTTACATTGCAAACACATCCGCTTGTTACAATATTCATGGTAAAGACCCAACATGCCCTGACTGTCATACGCATTGGCTGCTGACCAGTCTACTTCCTGGTAGATACTTATCAGGCTATTTTTCTCTGCAGGGATTTCCTGAAGAAGATTAAAGCATTTCTCCTGCCAAACCGAAAGGTCAGTATACCTTCCATAAGCGTACCACAAGGGCACTATAAAGTTAATTGCCAGGAGATTCATAACACCGCTGGACAATGTCCCTTTTGTTGCCCGAAGGTTTGGTTTTCCAAAGTGATAATGCTTTTTCCAGTAATCACTGACTGATAGGTCAAACATCCGTTCAAAAGAGCTACTACTGTCCAATTCATGTAACACCGAATCAAAAAGGTGCGGACTCTTGTTGAGCAGGTTGGCAATCTGGGCAAGTCTAAAAGAGGGGAAATTGCTGGGCCTGACCTTCATAAACTTCCACTCTGAAGGGAAAAGGCTATTTTTTAGGGTGTATTTCTTAGCCAAATAAGCATATTCGTATTTGAGATTTTTTTCATAGCCTGGGTTTAAATCTAAAGTGTTGGTAAACATTCCCGCCTGACCAAAAAGCATTGCTTCTATCTGCATTAAATTCCCAGCATTCTTTTTTATCAACTTGTAGGGAAGGCTTTGAGCTAGTTTAAGCATTGGGAGGCTATTGGTTTTAAAACCGAAAGAATAAAACAACCATTGATAGGCTGTTTCTTCCCAATCATTTTCATTTTCTTTCAGCAATGTTAAAACTCGGTCACTCTTTTCCTGAAGTCGCTCCACAAGCGCTTTTTCTAACATGGAGAATTTTAAAATTTCAGGAGTGGAAGGAAGGCTATCAGTGCAAAGTAGTTTTTTCGGGGAACTTTGAAGTTTTTGGTAATTTCTGATTACATCCAATGGCACCTTACCATCAAGGACCAATGTAGGAATAAGTGTGCCGTCTTTTCTTTTTACTTCCACGTCATGTTGCCAGACCACATGTAGGACCACCGCATTGTAGGCATGGTCTGTCTGGTGATGATGGGATTTCCAATCAGAAGTGCGTAGGTGAATTTCGATATGACCAAAATGTCTGATGCCAGAAAGGGATATTTCAGCCTCTTTAAAATCAGGCCCTTCATGATGGTTGTGGAAACCGATTTTATGAATGAACAATGGTACTCCACCCTCAGTTTCCAGTGCATTTTTATCAAAATACTGGTACTTCCAAATTAGCTGAAGAAAATCTTCCTGAAAACGAAACATAGGCCAATTTCATGATTGCCTCATGAAATTACCTAAAATTAAAAGAAATACGAAATATATGCGTTGGATATTCTATTTACAGTAACTATCCAATAGCTGAGACATAGCTAATTGAAGGGCCAATGCTTCTTTCCTGGAAGCTTCGCCAAAATCCTTTTCGGCTGATGCATAAATAATGCCACGGGAAGAATTGACCAAAAGGCCGCACTGTTTATTCATTCCAAACTTGGCGACTTCTTCCAGACTTCCTCCTTGAGCACCAACTCCAGGAACCAACAGGAAATGATCGGGAACAAGCTTTCTTACTTCGGCAATTGACTCGCCTCTTGTGGCACCTACCACATACATCATGTTTTCAGTATTTCCCCAGGTTTTGCTTTTTTCCAGCACAGAAGCGTAAAGTGGCTGGTTGTCTTTGTTTTCTATTAATTGAAAATCCTGACTACCTTGATTGGAAGTTAAGGCGAGCAATATCACCCATTTACCATCAAATTCTAAAAATGGTCCAACGCTGTCCTCTCCCATATATGGGGCCACAGTGATGGCATCAAAATTCATTTGCTCAAAAAAAGCTTTGGCGTATAATCTTGAGGTATTTCCTATATCACCTCTTTTGGCATCTGCGATAGTAAAGACTTCTTCAGGAAGGTATTCCAGTGTTTTGGCAAGTGTTTCTAAACCTGCCGGCCCCATCGCTTCATAAAAGGCAAGGTTTGGCTTATAAGCCACAGCATGGTCTATGGTGTTGTCAATAATAACCTTATTGAAAGTGAATACAGGATCCTTTTCTTTTAATAGATGTTTGGGGATTCGCTGTGGATCGGGATCAAGACCTACACACAAAAAGGAGGCTTTCTTTTTTATTTGGGCAAATATTTCTTGAGAAGTCATGTGGTAAATTTATAAAAAAATGAAATGATTAACCTGGATCTGGGGCATTACCTCAAATCAATAACCTCTACATCTTGATTTTCACTTGCTTTAAACACAAAATAATCGTCTACAATCTGCACATTTGGATTCAATTCCTTAAAGGTATATTTGAAAGTTCCTCCCACATCATCCTTTATTTCCCAGGCAAGTATTTCATTTTTCACTTTATCTACGTAAAGTTTAATTTTTTTAAACCGTGCATTGGGTTTTTCAGAAGTTAGCAGAATCTCATTGGCAGGCACACCATTGATCTCGCTGCTACCTATAAGTTTGGAAATGTATCCTTTTTTATAAATGTTGTAAACGTTTGAGGGAGTCAACTCATCTGCATCGTCCTCTACATTATTGATAGTGACTTCTTTGTATTTGCTGGATTTGATCAGTGTCCATACTGTTTTTCCATCATTAAATATTTCCTGATCATTCAGTGTGAGCCTGTATTTGTCACCCTTAACCGTCACATTTCCCGTGTTGGTTTGGATGAGTCCTTCATCTTCAGTAGAATAGTTGTACTCGAAAAGGCCAGTGAAACCGTTTAGATTTTTATAGTTTTCGCTCACTTTAGAGAGTATTTTTACTGCTTTGGCGTCACTTTGTGCAAGTAAAGCATGGGAAAAGCAGGTAAAAAGGAGAATTAAGGTGATTATTTTTTTACTTAACATTTTATAAATCAATATATTTTAAAGGTTCTTCAATAACTGTTCCAAAGTGTTTTCATCCTGGACCAATACCTCCCTGGCTTTGCTGCCTTCAAAAGAGCCCACGACTCCTGCTGCCTCTAATTGGTCAATTATTCTTCCTGCTCGGTTGTAACCTAGCTTCAATTTTCTTTGTATTAGCGATGTACTTCCCTGCTGATGCATCACAATCAGCCTTGCCGCATCATCGAACAATGCATCTCGCTCAGCCAAGTCAACTTCTCCCACGCCACTATCACCTTCTTCGCCTACAAATTCAGGCAATAGGTAGGCATCCGAGTAGCCTCGCTGGTCACCTATCCAGTCACATACCGCTTCCACTTCAGGGGTGTCTAAGAAAGCACATTGCAAACGGATAACATCAGAGCCCATGGAGAGTAACATGTCACCCATGCCGATCAATTGTTCTGCACCACCTGCGTCGAGAATGGTACGGCTATCAATTTTACTCGTAACCCTAAAGGACAGTCTTGCCGGAAAGTTGGCTTTAATTATACCCGTGATTACATTTACAGATGGTCTTTGGGTCGCTAGGACAAGGTGTATACCGATGGCCCTGGCCAATTGAGCCAGTCTGGCTATTGGGCCTTCAATCTCTTTGCCTGCAGTCATCATCAAGTCGGCTAACTCATCGATGACCAATACGATATAGGGCATAAATTTATGCCCTTTCTCTGGGCTAAGCTTTCTTGCCACAAATTTCGTATTGTATTCTTTCAAGTTTCTACAACCGGCATCTTTCAAAAGATCGTAGCGGTTGTCCATTTCGATACAAAGTGAATTTAAGGTATAAATTACCTTTTTCGTATCTGTTATTATGGCCTCTTCAGCATTGGGCAGTTTGGCTAGAAAATGCCTTTCAATTTTATTAAATAAGGTAAGCTCCACTTTTTTAGGATCCACTAAAATAAGCTTCAGCTGTGAAGGGTGCTTCTTGTAGATAAGAGAAGCCAGGATCATGTTCAAACCTACCGACTTACCCTGACCTGTTGCTCCCGCCATAAGGAGGTGAGGCATTTTAGCCAGGTCAACAACAAACACCTCATTGGAAATGGTTTTACCCAAAGCCACAGGCAGCTCTTTGTCACTCTTCATGAATTTCTCAGTGCCCAATACCGATCGGGCGGCCACCAATTCTCTATTCTTGTTCGGCACTTCTATTCCTATTGTTCCTTTGCCGGGAATCGGAGCAATAATACGGATTCCTAATGCCGCCAGACTAAGGGCGATATCATCTTCCAGATTTTTAATTTTGCTTATTTTTACCCCTGGTTCAGGAATTATTTCATAAAGTGTTACCGTGGGTCCAATGGTTGCTTTAATTTCCTGGATACCTATTTTAAAGTTTATCAGGGTTTCAACAATCTTGTTTTTATTCTCCTCTAATTCCTGCCTTGTTACGGTTACTTTTTGTTGGTCGTATTCGTTTAGTAGGTTTAAAGTGGGGAATTGATAACTTGGAAGGTCTAAAGTAGGATCATAAGGGTCCAGGTTTTCGACCATTTCAGCAGTTTTTTCTTCCTTGCCGTTGTTGACCACAAAGTCATTTGTTGCCACTGATTCCTCTGATCTTACAGGGTTATCTTTGGTAGTGTCCTCTATTTTAAAAGCTGGAGCTACGGGTTTGTCTTTTTTAGCTGTATGGGCAGATTTATCAGCATCGGACACTTTCCAACTGTTAGTGTCCACTTCTGCTTCCTCTTCTTCTATCTCATCAATCTCTTCTTCCAGTGATTGTTCTTCGTAAGCGTCTTCGCTGAGGTATTCATTTTCACTTTGAGAATCCTCGTTTGGTTGCGTAGGCTCTTTATCAGCAGTATTAAACCAGGTGATTTGATCTACATTAAAAAAGACGATCACAAATATCAATAGCGTACCGAAAATCAGGATAAATGTTCCCCAACCTAGAAAGGCATCAGATAGGATAGCAAGTTCATAACCAAATCCGCCACTGAGGAAAGCCAGGTAATTGAAGCCATCAATAAGGTGTACCAAATATCCCATCAACAAGCCCAGCCAAACCAAAAAGAAAAGCGAGAACCCTGCATAACGGGTAAGGGACACCAATGAATCTTTGAAGGACAATTTATACCCCCAAAAGAACAGAAATGGGGGAAAGAACAATGCGGCGATCCCAAACCAACGGTAAATCATAAAATAACTTATAACTGACCCCGTGTAGCCAAGTAGGTTTTGGGTTTCACCAGCCTTGGTGCGAAGAGGCATCCCTGAGGCATTCACCAGGCTTTGATCTGCTTGACCAACAAATAAGTAGCTTAAAAAAGCCAAAAGCATAAAAATGGAAAGCATCATAAAAATGATTCCAAAAGACAAACTCCAGCGCTTATCTGTGAATAAAGCGAAGTTAAACTTCCTTTTGCTTTTAGGGGCTGGTTTCCCAGGCGTTTCCTTCTTCTTAAATGTATTTTTTTTGTACGTATTTGCAGCCATGGTGCTTCCTTTCTCCGCTGTAGGGATGTAATTTAATGCTTGCTTTGGAAATAAAAAAGTTCTGTTATTTCCCTGAATTATTTATCAGACCTTTTTTCAAGCGCTTAACCAAGCTGGGCCCCTCATAAATCATACCAGTATAGACCTGAACCAGACTAGCTCCCGCTGCTAATTTTGCTTTTGCATCTGCCACAGAAAAAATACCGCCTACTCCAATTACTGGAAAAGCATTTCCTGAGTTTTGGGTCAGGTATCGGATGACTTCTGTACTTCTTTCGTTCAATACTTTGCCGCTAATGCCTCCGGCACCCATGGCTTTTACCTGGTCTGCTGGTGTACGCAATACTTCCCTGTCTATGGTCGTATTGGTTGCAATTACTCCTGCGATCTTTGTTTCCTGTACTATTGAGATGATGTCGTCAAGCTGGCCATCTGTAAGATCTGGCGCTATTTTCAACAGTATAGGTTTGGGTTTGTCGTAAGTAAGATTGGCTTCATTGACAACTGCCAACAATTTTTTTAATGGCTCTTTTTCTTGTAACTCTCTTAAGTTTGGGGTATTGGGAGAACTTACATTTACTACAAAATAATCTACATGAGCATGTAATGCATGCAAACAGAAAAGGTAATCTTGTATGGCATTTTCATTGGGAGTAATTTTATTTTTACCAATATTGCCTCCCACCAATACACCAGACTTTCTGTTTTTTAATCTTTCTACAGCCGCAGCCACGCCGCCATTATTAAAACCCATCCTGTTGATCAGTGCTTCGTCCTCTGGAAGGCGAAACATCCTTGGTTTGGGATTCCCCTCCTGAGGTTTAGGAGTTAAGGTGCCAATTTCAATGAAACCAAACCCTAGAAGTGACATTTCATCAATAAGCCTCGCATCTTTGTCAAATCCAGCGGCCAAACCAATTGGGTTTTTAAACTTTAACCCAAACACTTCTCTCTCCAATTCTTTGTGTTCAAATGCAAAATTTCCCTTTATCGCTTGTTTAAGCAAGGGTAAATTGAACAGTCTTTTGATCCAGGAAAAGGTGAAATGATGCGCAGATTCCGGGTTTTTTAGAAAAAGAAGGGGCTTTATGATTTGTTTGTACACGACGATGAATTTTTCTCAGGCACAAAAATAACGCAATTCTTTGACAATCGACCGGAATTGTTCCAGCAATGTGACAGATATTAAATTTCTTGGGAGGAAATAATGACTGAAATTTTATTAAACTGAATTCAAGATAAAATTACCTTAAAAAAACCGAACTAACTGTCCCTTTGACACCTTTTGGGAAGGACTCGGTGTAGAAGTCTCAGCTTTTGAATATATATCTAGCTAAAGTGAGCAGGAAAAGGGTGAATTTTAAAAATGAGTTCTACCTTCTTATACCGGCTTCAGTACCGATCTGGATTTTCATCCTTCCAATCATCCATTAAAAATAATGCTGTTCCCTCGTCAATCACTCCAGTTATGACTTGAATTTGCAAACATTGGTACACAACTATCTGGTCCGTTGCTTTTTCAATAATGGAATTGAGGTTTTGAATAAATTTATCATCTAATTCATCCTCAGAAAGGCTAAAATAATTTTCCAGTCCTTCCAAAGCAGTAAACTGTTCATTTTTATTTTTACTATTTATTGAATTTATCAGAACCTCTTTTACTCCTGGAACCTGGTAAAAATCTTGTAATTCAACAATTAATTTCAATGAACCAGACCGCCTTAAGTCACTGCCTTTGCTGTTATCATCTTTAAGTGCGAGAATTTCATAGGCTAGTCCCAACAATTTTGACAATATTGTTTTTTCTGGGAAGGTGTAGGAAATATTGGGCAATAATTCTTCCTCTTCATCAATAGAAAGACCTTGTATTCCTATAAATTCAAATGGAATTATGTCGATGAAAGACCAATACTGGTTTTCCAGGTATCTCAAAATTCTGTTTTTTGTTCTTGCGATTTTTACTACCGCTTTGCAGAACAATTCTATATCTTCAACACTTAAATTGTTTTTCAATGCATTATTCAAATGCATCCGATTGTATTTATAGTTAATCTTTTCTGTCGATCCCTCAATAATCAGATCAATTTCCTTACAGATTTCTTTTATAGATTTTTTTTCTATTTTACTCATAGATTACTAGGGTTGGATGTCAGTATTAATTTGTCTAGCAAATTCAATCATGTTATAAATTTTAATTTTTACCTTTCCTTTAAAATTAGTGGAGGCTTATGTTTTTGCTGGAATATTAAAATACTTTTTTCTTAGCCAAAAGGAAACCCGAACCAATAAAATCAATGCTGGCACTTCTACCAAAGGGCCGATTACGCCTGCAAATGCTTGTCCTGAATTTAGCCCGAAAACAGCGATGGATACTGCGATGGCCAACTCAAAATTATTTCCGGCTGCCGTGAAGGCAACAGCTGCCGTTTGGTCGTATTTTGCGCCCATTGCTTTTGTAACGAAAAAGCCAATGATAAACATCAAGGTGAAATACAGTAGCAAAGGGATGGAAATGAGCAAAACGTCCATCGGAATTTCTACAATCAATTCGCCCTTTAAAGAAAACATAACCACGATTGTAAACAATAAGGCGATCAAAGTCATCGGAGAGATCCTTGGAATAAATACGCTATTGTACCATTCTTCGCCTTTAAGTTTAACCAATAGGAGTCGGCTCAAAATTCCCATCAGAAATGGGATGCCCAAATAGATGGCTACACTTTCAGCTATGGTTGCGATCGAAATATCCACTATGGCACCTTCAAAGCCAAAATAGGGGGGAAGGACGGTTATAAATAGCCAGGCATAAAAACTGTAAGCGAAAACCTGAAAAATACTGTTTAAGGCCACTAAACCGGCACCATATTCAGCACTTCCCTCTGCAAGGTCATTCCAAACGAATACCATGGCAATGCACCTGGCCAAACCAATTAGAATTAGGCCAACCATGTATTCAGGGTAATCCCTTAAAAAAGTGATCGCTAATAAAAACATCAAGACCGGGCCAATAATCCAATTGAGGACAAGAGAAATGGAAAGGATTTTTGTGTTTCTGAAAACCTTGGGCAGGAGGGAATAGTTGACCTTTGCCAAAGGAGGATACATCATTAAAATTAGACCTATGGCTATGGGGATATTGGTTGTCCCACTATTGAAGGAGTTGATAATAGAAGGAAAGGTTGGAAAGAAATAGCCCAAACTCACCCCAATTGCCATCGCCACAAAAATCCAAAGTGTTAAGTTCCTGTCTAAAAACCCTAATTTTTTAGCTGTCATTTTATGATTTGATTTGAGAGAAAACGTAGTAGCATTCAGTTGCAATCTGTAGGCTTCTTTCCTGGTATTTTTCCGCTTGCTCAGGTGTGTTGTCAAATGCTTTTGGATCGTCAAAAGTTATCGGAATCCGTTTCTCTGCCCCTGCGATATTGGGGCAAGCTTCATCTGCCTGTGAGCAGGTCATGATCGCTGCGAAGTTAGATTTTGGATTGAATTCATCGTCTAAGCTTTTGGAAAAACCTATGATAGGATGCTGATTTTGAGAATATTTTATGCTGTAAATTGGGTTGTTATCTCCTGAGATAGCTTTAATATGGAACCCTGAATTTTGTAGGGTTGCGGCAACCATTGGAAAAAGCGCTGTGGCTTCTGTTCCTGCTGAGTAGCAAAAAACATTTTTTACACCAAAATAATAAGCCATCGTTTGTGCCCAAATCTGGGACAAGTGGCTCCTCCTCGAATTGTGGGTACAAATGAAATTGATGCGAATTTCTTGTTGGTTGTCCACTTTGAGCTGAATAAATTCAATCAGGGGTTTTAACACTGTTTTGCGGGCATCCGTAATTTCTTCAGGTTTTAAATTTCGGATGGTGTTTATTATTTCCGGAAAAAGTGTAGACCGAGTTGCTTGCATTGGTAGGTGGATTGGATTAGGAATTTTTATCTATTTATTGCTATAATACGATTAATAAAGTAAAATTTTTTTAGCAGCAATTGGGTTTATTTGAAATGTCCTGGTCTAGAAATTCAGCCATAATTGTCTTCATGGCTGCCCATTTTTCTGTATTGATACAGTAGCAAACACTTGTTCCTTCCACATTGCCTTTTATCAAACCCAGGTGTTTTAGTTCCTTTAAATGTTGTGATATGGTAGGTTGGGCCAGGCCGATTTCATTTACTATGTCGCCGCAAACACAGGAATCTATTTTGAATAAGTATTGTAAAATGGAAACTCTGGCAGGATGCCCGAAAGCCTTTGCAAACAAAGCAATTTCGTTTTGTTTATCGGTAAATATCTCTGTTTTTGCTAGTCCCATGTTCCTGCATTATTTAATTGCAATATTACGATAAATAATTAAATCATCAAAATTGGCTATACGCTTTTGGTTGTTCTTTCCAGTGAAATATTAGTTCAAACCCATTGACAAAGGTCAAATGGAAACCCTGTCAACAACTTATTCCCTACAGGTTTGTTCAACCCGAAATATGCAATAGACAATCTATTACGTGCTGAAATCGCTTTAAAATCAGCCACTTCGTTGCTGTTTTCAATTTCACCATAGCGGTGCTATGCTAAAATCTCCAAACAGCCTGATTTTCTTGCGATTGCAACACTCATCACGAATTCTATTACATAATCCGGGTTCAATGGAGAAAATATGCCACCCTTCCAGGGCTTGGGAAATTATAAACCATTTAACACACACAGGGCTGACACCCTGTGCTGATATATATCGCCCTTTCAGGGCTAGGAATGGATAATCTGGAAAAATGTAGGAAATGTGGAAGTATAAAGGTTAAAATAATTTCTTGATCAGAATTATCTTGTAAAAGGAGTTTAATTGTGGATTTCGAAAAATCAAGCCCTGACCTCAGTAAAGAAGAAATATACAAGCCGAATTAGAAGGACAATTTAAGGAAAGGGTGAAATACTTATTGCATCGGAAGGTCCAAGTCCTGAAATGGCGATTAAAACTCGGAAGTGGTATTCCATAAAATGGATCGTAAATACTTGTGACAAAGCTCAAATAGAAACCGAAACCTAAAATTAATTGGTAATAGGTTTGTTGTGCAAACAGAAAAATTTCTCGCCCTTACAGCTTGTGAAAATATAAACCATATAACGATGGACTTCATCAATCGCTTGGAGATATCACCCTTTCAGGCCAAGATCACTATAATGCTTAGCTTTTGACTTCCTATTGAGGTTGATGGAGAATTGGTAATAAGGATGACCCGAAGAAGCCTGAGGGGCTTCACCAATAATAGCCACGGGTGAAAACCCGTGGACCAGAACTGGCATCATTTTTCTCAACCCCGAAGGGTTGAACATCTTTCAATAAGTTGCTTTTTTGTAGCTTTAATCATACGCCTGTGAGTAAAGCCATGATCATTTTAGTTCAGATCCTTTCAGGCCATGGGAAAGAAGATAAATCCAAGTCCTGAAAAGGTGGTATACTATTCTTCTGCCTCCAGGTTTAAATTGTACCAGTCAATTTTACGGGAGAAATACATCACGATACCTAGAATTATAAATACACCAATACTGCCTATTAGTAGGGCGTAATCCTGAAGTTGTATGATAACAAAAATAAAGGAATACAGCACTGCCAAAACCCCTGAAATCAGCATCGTCAATTTTGTTGATTTCAAAATCGCTTTGACATAACCAGCTATGAGAGAAAGTGTAGCAACGGCAGAAATAATAAATGCCAGGTTAAATTTTAAGTGTTCCGAGATGGCCAGTAATAGGGTGTAAAAAACGATCAGAGATACCCCAACCAGAATGTATTGAATAGGGTGAATGAAAATTTTATTAAGCACTTCAATAAAGAAAAACACCAGGAAGGTAAAACCGATAAACAATATGGCATACCGAATGGATCTATAGGACTTTTGGTAATTGTCAACGGGTAGGAGTAGGTCTATCCCAAAAGCCGAGTGCTCAATTGAATGGCGGCTACTTGCCCAAATTTGCGGATAGTTCCTGTTCAAGTGCAGCACATTCCAATTGGCATTGAACCCTTCTTCGCTTACTTCTCTGTTGTCTGGTAAAAAAGCCCCGTTGAAACTTGGGTTGGGCCATTCTGAGGAGAGGTCAATGTCCGTTACTTTGCCTACGGGTGTGAAGTATAGTTTTTGGCTTCCTTTTAGGTCCAGACTAAAATCGAAATTGTAGATTTTATCCGCATTTGGGTCGATTGCTAATGATGCATTGATGCCGCTGCCAGTGATGTCATTGGAGGGTACACCGGGATTGAATGAAATCTTTTCCTTGTCCCAGTTTAAATTCACTTGCTTTTCAATTCCTCTCAGGTCATTTATACCAACCACAAATTCTGCCTTGTCAAATAAAATATTTTCAGGTTGAATGTCCAGGGCCTTAAGGTCAAATTGGTTGAAAGTTCCTGAAATATCAAGTTTTGAATTGTAGACGACTATTTCGTAGATGCCCCTATGGCGCTTTTCCGGGTTAATTTGGCCTGAAATGGTAAGCTGTGTGGGCAATACATGGAGGTATTCCTTTAGCTGAACAATTTTCTCTATAGAGTCTTTCTGTGAGAATTGCTTTACATATCGATGATAGGGAATTGAAATAAATGGTCCTGAAATGGTCTGTTCCTCACCCCATTTGGCACTTACTTCCCTGATAGCATCATTTTGTGTCCACTCCCTTTCTGTAATTAAGGTCCTTATCATGAAAGTAGGAATAAGCAGTAATAAGGTAATGATTACGATTGTCGTCACCTTAAAGTAAATATTGGTTTTCATGTTTTTCATGAGGAGGAAGGCTTACTTAATTTGTATAATGTATCATAAAAAGGAGCTTGACTTTTTTCAGTTTTACAAAGAGCGTGCCTTACTAAGTTAATTTTGGTTAAACCCGGATTCGAGAAGAAAATATCTCGCCCTTCCACGGCTTGTGAAATTATAAACCCATGTAAGGACGGGTCAATACCCATCGCTGTGAGATGTCAGCCTTTACGAGGACTCAATAAAGAAGCAAAATTCCAGCCCTGAAAGGGCAAAATATCAAAGCCCAGGGTGAAGCCCTGTGTGAGCTTTAATCACAATTAGTTATAGATTTGACTCCACATCAGCGTTACAGTGACTTATATCATATAGTTTCTTATAAGTTTCAAGTAGGTTTAATGAGTAAACCAAAAGAAGCTTGTTATGAAAAAGATTTTGTATGCTACGGATTTTTCGCAAAATGCCGAAAAGTCTCTGGATTTTGCTTTGAACCTTGCCAGAAACCATGGTGCTGAAGTGGTAATGCTTAATGTTTTTGAAGTACCTACTGCCTGGGATTATCCCTATTTAGAAGACCCTCTTGATATGGAAAAATCAGGAATTAGGGAAGCAGATAAAAAATTAGTCAAGCTCTTCGAAGCACATACTGGCAGTGATGAAATTTTGGATGTCAGCTACCTGACTGTTGAAAATGATTCCGTGACAAAAGGGATATTAGAGGCAATTGAAAAAAGTGGGGCTGACCTTTTAGTGATGGGGACCAAAGGAGGAAGTAAAGTCAAAGAATTGTTGATTGGAAGTACCACCAAATCCTTATTGAGTAAATCTCCCATTCCGATTTTGGCCGTACCCGAGAATATCCTAAAGTTTAAATTGAAAACAGTGCTATTCGCCTCTGACTTCCAAAAAGAAGACCTTAAGGCTTTACAGCATTTGGTTCAAATCTTGTCTCCATTTCATCCAGAGATCATTGTTACGCATGTAAGCAAATATGATGAGGCCGAAAGTGCTGAGTTTTTAGAGTACTTTAAAAAACAAATTCATGACTTGATAAACTATCCCAGTATTAGTTTTCAAGGGCTGTATTCAGAGAAAGCCGAAGATCGGTTGGTGAATTTCATTGACCAAAACCAAATAGATTTATTGGTTATGCTTGAAAAAAAAGAGACAGGATTATTGGAAAAATTGTTTCATCCGGATCTGGTGAAAAAAATGGAATTCCAGAGCCATGTCCCTGTGCTGAGTTTAATGAAAAACAACTATACCAATTGATTCAAAATCAATAATTCACTTCATAACCCCTTAAAATCATGATAGCTAAAAGAATATCCTGGATTTTAATTGTCCTCTCCATTCTTATTGGTGGCTACTTTTATGGTGTGGCCTACCAAAATTACGCCGCTAGTTTCTTGCAATTATTTGCCGTTGTCCCATTTCTAATGTTTATGGGAGGAGTTCATGGCTTATTGTCACACAATATCTCTCCACAGACCAAACACAATATGCTTGTATATCCTCTGGTGATGGGAATGGTCTATGTGCTTTTGTTTTTCATACACCTCTTTATAATTTTTCCTTTGATATGTCCGGGCTATAATCTCATGGGATTTTAATTGCCTATAGTAAGAATGAAGCTGGACCAAAGGGACTTTTTTGTTTCATTTGGAGAGAAGGAAGTAGGAATGCTGTGGAGCCTTGGATTAGGCAATAGGTCAGCTAAATCTACCATTTAGTTATTTCAAGCATTGTGCTTTCGCTATTCTTTGTTAATTTCATTCGATTTTAACTAAGCATATTATAGCTCACTTTATGAAAGTCTTTTCTACTCTTCTTATTGCAGCATTTCTTTTTGTTGGATTCTCGGCATTTAGCCAGACAAAGTCCCAGGCGCTTTCCAAAATCAACACAGAAGGCTTTCAGCGATCGCAGGTCATGCAACTCATTGGAGATTTGTCTGATGTTTATGGGCCTAGGTTGACCGGAACAGATCAATACCTTACTGCAGCCCAATGGGCGAAGAAAACCCTGGAAAACTGGGGCGTGGACAAGGTGTACTTTGAGAATTATTGTGACGATTGCATGGGTTGGGAAGTAAAGTCCTTTAATGTGGAAATGATTGAACCGGCCTATATGAAAATACATGCCTATCCTTATGCCTGGACCGAAAGTTCAAATGGGGTGCAAATAGGGGACATGGTTTGGATAGAAAATTATGGCGACATAGAAGCCGTGAAAAAACAATGGGCAGGCAAACTGGAAGGCAAGACTGTTTTGATAGGTTCAGTTCCCAAGCAAAACATGTTATTTGATCCGCTCTCAACTCGATTTACCAATGAAGAAATAGAAGGTGCTAAAAAAGACATCCTACCTGCTTCCCCAAGCCCCCTGGGGCCAACTTCCGGAAATGTGGACTTGGTGGCCAATAAGGATGTTGTTTTCGAAAAAGGAATGCGGAAGAACGATGCTTTTTATGCCTTTTTGAAAGAGCAGGGAGCACTTAGCATTTTAGGAACTACCCCTTTATTTCCTGGCATTGTTCATCCGAGTGGTACCTACAGTTTTAGAGAAAGCCATATCAAATCCGTTCCCTATTTTGCGATTTCCCCTGAAAGTTTCGGGAAATTAAAACGTTTGGTAGACAGGTCCATTCAACCAAAAATCAAATTTCACCTGGACTCAGAACTTTATTTGAAGCCTAAAAATAATGTGAACATCATCGGAGAAATTACCGGTTCAGATCCCGTATTAAAGGATGAGGTGGTGATGATAGGTGCCCATTTTGATACCTGGCATCCGGCATCCGGAGCTACAGACAATGGGGCAGGCACGGGAGTGATGATGGAAGTGATGCGCATCATCAAAGCCACAGGATTAAAACCTAAGCGAACCATAAGAATTGCCCTTTGGGGAGGGGAGGAGCAAGGTTTTTTAGGTTCTTTGGCCTATGCTGAAGACCACTATGGCAAAGTGGGGGAAAGCAGCAGAAAAAAGGAAGTTGAAAAAATTTCCGCCTATTTGAATATGGACAATGGAGCGGGTAAAATGCGAGGCATCTACCTGCAAGGCAACGAAGGCGTACGGCCTATTTTTGAAGAAATGCTGACTCCCTACAAGCATCTCGACGTGGATAACCTAAGCATCCAAAACACCAATTACACAGACCACGATGTTTTCGATTATTACAAGATCCCCGGATTCCAGATCATTCAGGACATGCTAAACTATTTCACCGTAACCCACCATACCAATCTGGATGCTTTGGAATACGTACCGGAAAGAGATGTGATGATCAATGCCACAGTGATTGCTGCCCTTGTCTATCAGATTTCAGAAAGGGATGAAAGAATGCCTAGGGAGGAGTAGGGGGTTGATTTTATGGGTTTGGATCATGTATTAAAACACCTGGGATTTCATGTATGATTGATAAATTTCTTAGGGCAATAGGAAAGCTCTTTCGATTATTTTTTTAAATGCACAGGGTTTATAGTTTATAACTAACTAATGGCCATTGGTTATTAAAGTCGTTCTCTTCTTCTTCAAAATTAAATATAGGGTTGACACTTGAATACTTGTCCTAAATTCTTAATTTGACAGTTGGAAATTGAGGAGATAGGCTGTATATATGCAACTCTGAAGGTAAACATAGCTACATACAATTGTTGTGGTGCATTAAGAATGGACGAAATAAAAACATATCAAAGAAAAAAAGTTGTTTGTACTGATATGGATGGTAAAAACAGAAATGCAGAAATAACTGATTATCTCAACCGATTTGAACAAGGATGGTTCCCAAAAGATTGAATATGAATAGCTGGAAACCAATATAGATTAATGAACTGAATACGGAAATTGAAAAAGGTCTTAAACAAATGACACAAGTTCAGTTAGACTATTGGCAAAAGATTTCAATCGAACCTGAAAAATGGATTGAAAAGGAATTTGGAAAAGAAGGAGGAGGATTTCTGGTAGTAGCAATAAGTGGAGACCTTGCTGTATGGTATAATGATATAGAAGAAGGTTTTAATATTTCAACTTTTTCAACCTGCGGAGAGATTAGCGGGTATAAGGCTGAACAAGATGAATTGCAATGGACATTAAATAAATTAAAACGACACCATAACACTGTGTAAAAATGCATTTTACACCAAACGTTTGCGAGAATCATGAAACGCATAAGTAAAATAGTTTTTTTGGTGATCATCTTGAATTGCTGGGCTTGTCAGGCATTTGCTTGTTCTTGCGTGTCAGAATTACTGGAAAAAGAAATTGAAGAAACTGCCTTAATTTTCACGGGTAAAGCAATAAGTATTGAAACCTTCAAAGTATCTTCAAATGGATATGAACAAGAATATCACAGAACGACTTTTGAAGTTATAGAAAACCTAAAAGGAGAACCCAATGACAGACTAACATTAATCACCGATCCTTATGGTAGTTCTTGTGGCTATTCCTTTGATAAAGATTCATTGTACGTTGTTTTCGGAAGTTATGACTATTACGGAAATCTCTTTGAGAACTCAGAAATAACAACTGGATTATGCACCAGAACAGGCCCCCTTCCTAGAAGTTTGGGTTTAATTCGAAAACTGAAAAAACTTGGAAATAAGATTACATCCATAGGATCAATTAATTCAAACAGATTATACGAAGAAATTTGGCGAGGAGAAAAATTTACATGGACAGATGAATATACTGAACTTTTGCTTTCAGAGGAAGAACAACTAATGCTTATTCAGACCAACTTAATGTATTGCGAAACTGATTCTATTTTTCCTGAGAATACAATGGATTCAATAGCGCTTGATTATTGGAACTATAAACCAACTCGAGTAACAGTAGTATTTGATGTTGACGAACATGGAAAGACATCCAACTTCGATGTTTTTCCTTTTGGCAACACAGACAAACAATGTCAAGAAATCGCAATTCAATTTGTGAAAAGCCTTGAATCTTGGAAACCAGCAACCATAAAAGGTATAAATGTGCGATCGAATGGTTTTTACGAAGTTGATTTTGCTAAATGTAAATCCCGCTAACATATGCAATGAATGATTGGGGTTTGATCGGTCAGGATATTTTCGTAGGGATTGGAAAGTCCGACACAAGTTTTATATTTAAATCAAGGCGTGGCTTTGAGAAGTTTAAGAGGTTAGAGCTTTCTGATCCCCACTCATCATAGCTTAATCCTTATGTGCAAATCAAAAAAACACAAAATATGAAGAAGCTATTGTTAGTTCAAATGACTCTTTTCTTTTCAATAGTATCTTTTGCCCAAGAGAAAGAATACATTAATAAGGAAGACGGGTTTGCAATCAATTACTATCCGAACTGGAAAGCCGTAGAAAAGAAGTACAGCGCCTTGTCTCTTTTTGCCCCACCTGAAGGCCCAAACGACAAACAGGCTGAGACATTAGGCATAAACATAAATGACTCACAGGGCATGTCTCTCGATGAATATTATCAGACATTTGTTACTTATGGTGGTCTTGAAGAACTAAGTAGTTATGAAAAATTGAGTGAAGGGGAAGAAACGATTAATGGATTGAAAGGTAAATGGTTTGAGTGTAAGTATAAAGATCGCGGAATTTTTGTAACTAACTTGATATACCTGATAGCCAAAGGTGATAAGATATTTATGCTAACAAGCTTTTCTTCTACCGAGAAGTATCCTAAATATAAAGATAACTTTCTAGGTATGATCAAATCTTTTGAAGTAATGTGAACTCAGCACATAACACCTTGCAGCATAAACCCCTGTTTGCACCATATTAGAATACTAAATACCCCAACGGCAATCATTGATCAACGGAAGATAAGGTGCAAACAGGACCGGGGCATCTGCTGCATTTATCGTTTTTGTGCCACGAAGCTTTGGTAATCCAGTAGGCGAAAATCCTACCTAAACAATCTCCTATTCGATTAGGAATTAAACCCGTGAGAGTTTCGCTGAAGCTTTATATGCTCAAATGAGCAAGCCGTATAAGGGAAAACTTCTTAGACTGAGCCATGTTTTCGGGGTGTGGTTTGATGAAATTGGTGCTGGTTATTAAGGTTACTAAAGGGGAGGAATTTACCCTTATGATTTTTAGCACTGGGAGATTGAAAATGTAACTGTTTTTATTTGGACGTTGGTTTGGATATCTTTTTTTTGTGGTGGATCTCCATTGGCCCAAAGAGAGGAGTAGTTAATGGGGGGATTATTTTAGGTAGTAGCGAGGTTCATATACTTTAAAATTACAGGGACCTATTCCTATTATTGGTAAATAGAACAAGGAATACAATCAAATGACGGCAAAGTGGCATAAGCTTTTAAGGACCGGACGAGTCATAAACATAGGAGCAATTTAATTATGTTCACGTTTATTTCTTGTTCACGTAACGTGAACATGTTATATTTGTGAACGTATGGAGAGAGAAATATTAAATATTGCCTTAGAGAATGTACAAAAAGAAATTCCTTTGCAATTTCACTATACACCAAAAGGACAATTCGATG
The DNA here is from genome assembly GCF_055809755.1 of Cyclobacterium sp. 10D3-21. NCBI lineage: Bacteria > Pseudomonadati > Bacteroidota > Cytophagia > Cytophagales > Cyclobacteriaceae > Cyclobacterium > Cyclobacterium sp. 10D3-21. The sequence goes on along the minus strand of NZ_CM147924.1, from coordinate 6,922,678 downwards.
GTGAACTTGCACTGAATTATAACCAACAGCAATATCTCTTTTTTATTGAAGTAAAAAAAGAAGTACGGCAATACATTGTAGCTCAGCTAGAAGCGTATAAAGGAACAGATTCAGACGTCCTTTTAGTGGCAGAACGGATTCCTAGCAAAGTAAAAATTGCCTTGCGTGAACGAAAAATGCCTTATATAGAGGCAAATGGGAATGTTTATATAGAAAAAAGGGAATTATTCTTATTAGTAGATACCCACAAACCGATTAACCACACAAAAGAAAAAGGAAATAGAGCGTTTACAAAAACGGGTTTAAAAGTACTCTTTCATTTTTTACTTAAGCCAGAGCTCGTGAATAAAACCCAACGAGAAATCGCAGAATATACAGGTGTAGGTTTAGGTAATATCCCGCAAGTCTTAGATGGGCTGAAAGCAACTGGATATCTTCTACCACTAAATAAAAAAGAATATACTTGGCAAAAAAGAAAAGAACTGTTATTTCGCTGGGTCGAAGATTATGAAACTATCCTCAAGCCAGGGTTAAAGAAAAAGACTTACCAAATGAGGATAGATTGGAAAGATATTCAATTAAATGAAAGGATTGCTGCTTGGGGAGGGGAGCCAGCAGCCGACTTGATTACCAATTACCTGCGACCTGAGAAATTTATTCTTTATACGAATGAAGATCAAGCTAACCTAATAAGGAACTATAAACTTAAACCTAAAAAGGAAGGTGATCTAGAAGTCGTAGAAATGTTCTGGAATCAAAACCTGAATACCCAAATAGCTCCTTCAGTAATTGTTTATGCTGAACTTTTAATTGGAGGAGGTAAACGAAATAAGGAAACTGCAGAAATGATATTTAATGAGCAAATCAAACCAATCTTATAAAGAGTTAGCGATACCCCATTTTTCCGAGGTCTTTCATCTCATTGATGAAGTAATGAAACAATTTGGAGTCCCATATTATCTTATTGGTGCAAGTGCGATTGCCTTAGAATTACTTAAAGACAATATTAAACCAAGCCGAGGAACAAAAGATATAGATTTTGCCATTATGCTCTCTTCAATGAAAGAATACGAGGCGATTGGAGAAGCTTTAAAAATAAAAGGCTTTCGTAAAGCAAAAGAACCATGGACTTATTATTTTGAAAAGGATAATGTAGTTATAGATTTACTACCATTTGGTCAAATACAAGAAAATGACACAGAGGATTTTAATAAACGGTATTCAGATTTGCACATCCTAGGTTTTCAAGAAGTGCTAGAATCACCATCTCCTATACAAATAGAAAATAAATGGGTTAACGTCCCCCCTTTAGCTGGTATGATACTTTTAAAATTAATTGCATGGAGTGATAGGCCAGAAGAAAGAGATAATGATTTAGGAGATATCCTAAAAATAATAACGCATTTCTATGATATAGGATTCGATAAAATTACCGAAGAACATTACGACACGATGATTACCGATGATTTCGATGAGAAAATAATTGGGGCAGAGGTACTAGGTAGAGAGGCAAGGAAATACCTGAAAAAATCGAAACCATTTAATGACCGTATTCAGAAAGTAGTAGCTGAAAATCTTACTGAAGTACACCTTTCAGCTATTGCAAAAGAATGGGCCCGGCAATCTGAAGATGATGTAGAATATACATTTAGTTTACTGAAGGCATTTCAAAAAGGAATTACAAAAGGAAACGACTTGAAGAAGCGGCGCTGGTAGTTTACTCATTATTATTATCTTTAATGGTATTAAGTGGTTAGCTATCAGTATGTAGAAGCCTCACCATCAAAAAAGGAAATAATGATTGAAATACTTGAAAAATTAAAAAGCATTCTTTCTATTTTTGGAATGAAGCTCGATATGTTTCCTGGAATTCCAATAGCACTAATTCCAATATACTTTTTTGTTAACCATTTTAAAGAGGAAGTCTTGATAATAATTCGTGCAGAAGAGCTAAATGAAAGCGCCCAAACAGCGTTAATTATGATAATAATTTTGATATTGGCCATTACTTTATGGAAAGCATCAGGGTTTTTATTGGATTGGATTTATGATTTACTTTCCCCGCAAAAGAGAAATAAAGAATCCGATTTGAATAGACATATTAAACAGGCAAGAGAAAAGTGGGCAGAAAGAAATCCAATATATAAAAGTGAAAATGTTTCAATTTATGGAGATACAATAAAACTACTTGAAGAGAGTGATCAAAAGGGTTATAATGATGTTAAACTAATATTAGCTGCTTCTAAATTTTTCAGAATATTGGTTATTCCAACTTTAGGGTTATCTATTGTTAACTTTACTTCGAACCAAGTTTCCATTGGAATTATTTTATTGATGTTGGGGATATTATTTTTAATGATTTCATTTTCATTTAGAGCAGAGCAAAGTAGAAAGTTGTATAACTGGTTCATAATGAAAGGGTAAACATGAATGCTTCCGAAAACAATTGCTAAATTATAATACTTGTGCTAAGAAATTCATTGAGTAAGTATAAGATAGGTATTCAATTAAATAGGTTGTCGAAAAATAAAAACGACGCGAAGTCTATGTACTTCGCTTAGTATCATCAGTAGTAAGAATTCACAGAAGTCTAGCATAGTGGAACTTTTAATTTATGAAGTCTAATGGAGAATTATTTACTTAGATAAAGTTGTTTTCATGATAACTAAGACGCAGCTATTGAATTCTTTAGATCAACTTCCTGAAAATCTAACGTTTGATCAACGGTGGATCATTTGATTTTCATACAGAAAGTAGAAAAGGGGTTGGAGGATAGCTCAAATGGGGGAATCCATTCTAAAGTGGAAGCCAAACAAAAACTGAATCGATGGTTAAGTTAGTTAGGACTGATTCAGCCATTCTCGATTTAGACATTATTGGTGAATATATCGCAAAGGATTGCATTCGTTTGCATTCGATGAATGCTTGTAAGGGGAAAATAAAAAGCATATCCGGATGTTATCTGCAATTTCGATAAGATGAAAAAAGTAGCCATTGACATTGAATCAAAAATTTGGGCTGAAATAATTAGAGCTCTCCGAAAAGAAGGATGGATAGTAACAGCTAAATATTGGGGATTTGATGCTGGGATAGATGCTGATTATTGGTGTCTAAGAAAAGGGCTGAGAAAAATAGAATTTGGTTGGTCTAATTGGACGGAAGGAGAAATAAGAGCAAAAGAATCATTATTGAGTGAAATTGAAGAGAAATATAAAATCAAATTTAAATATGGAGAACCTTCGAACCTAAAGAGGTCTGTAATTGTAACATTTAAGTTACAATCCTTGCCACTTTGGATTCTCAATAGGTTTAATTTCTTAGATAATAAATTATGAATCAAAAATCACCTACACCATCCTTTAAATTTTTGTTGGTACTAATCGTACTGATACCTATTTCAATTTCAGTTTTTGCCCAAAAGAACAAGGTTTTAATAGTGTCCGACACCTGGCCTGAAATGGACGTCTTGGCAGATGGCTTGGAGGAACAGGGTTACCTCGTCAGCAAAGCAAATGAAGAAGAACTTCAATCTGATTTATCCGGTTTTGACTTTGTTTTTATGTATGTTCATGTAACCCAAAAACCTAGAACTACCAGCGTATTGATTGATTACACGATGAATGGTGGGTCATTAGTTGTCCTGCACCATGGTATTTCCTCTTCAAAAATGAAAAATCCCGAATGGCTTGACTTTTTAGGTATACAATTGTACCCAAGAGACCATAAGGAATACCCATGGAAGGTATTGGCTAATTTGACCTATTTCATGGTGAATTTGAATCCTGGCCATTTTATTACTAGTAATGGGATTGAATATGAAAAAGTCACCCCATTTAAATCTGAATACGAGACAAATTACGAGGGTGAATTTAGTGCTTTTCAACTCGTCAATACGGAGTTGTTTTTGAACCAACGCTTTACCGATGACCAAAGAACAATTCTCTATGGTTTCAGAACGGAAGATGGATCAAGAGTTCAACCCACTTCAGGCTGGTACCGTCCAAAAGGCAAAGGGATGGTGTTTTATTATCAGGCAGGCCATGAGGAATCAGATTATCAAAACCCGAATTTCCTGCAGGTTATATTGAATACGCTGGAATGGGATCCGAGTTAAGGTTTATCCGAACCGATTGATTTGTGCCCTTCGACAGGCTCAGGGTACAAATCAATCGAGAAATAATCATTCTAAGGGCTGGAAATGCCAAATAGGATTGTAGTATTGGATCTTTTTAAATTATTATTCTTTACTTGCAGAATATACTTTTTGTATATACATTTAGTCTGGTTAATCAGTAAAACGATGAAGACAATATCCTTGAAAATTGATGATTCTATTTTTGGCGAAACTGAAAAGATTCTTTCTCGAATAAAGAAGCCTAGAAATCGGTATATAAATGAAGCTTTAGAGCATTATAATAAAATGCAGAAACGGCTGTTAATTGAAAAAAAGCTTGCAAAAGAATCTGCCTTGGTAAAGAAAGATTCAATGGCAACACTTAAAGACTTTGAACAGATTGACCATGCAGATTAATCAATTTGAAATCTGGATAGCTGAACTGAACCCGAAGATTGGAACAGAACCAGGTAAAACCAGACCTGTATTGACTGTTCAATCCAATTTACTAAACAAAATCCCTCATCCCTCAACGATTATTTGTCCAATTACAACTAATGTTAAAAAAGACGCTCAAATTTTAAGGGTTCATTTGCCAAAAGGAATGGCAAATCTGCATCAGGATTGTGATGTAATGATTGACCAAATTAGAGCAATAGATAATAAGAGGCTTGTAAAAAGAGTCGGTGGTTTACCAGTAGAATTGGCTGAAATTATAAAGGAGAACATTAAGATAGTCCTTGACCTTGAATAAAAATACCCGACCAAGAACCTTGGATTCGGTCATTTGTGGTCTTTAACGTAAATGATCGAACTTTTTCCTGTCATAAAGGATAGTCAAATAAATCAAGAAATAACTCCTCAAACTGATTTTCAAATTCATGCAAAGAATTTATTTACTTTTGGTGGTTTTATCCTTAACCGTCCTTTCAATAAGTTGCAAAAGTCAGCAAGGCAATGAATTACTATTAGAAGTTAAGCAGTTGGACAAATCGTATGAAAACCTGTTCGTTTTTTATGCCAATTTGTATGATCCGGTTACCGGAGGATTTTATGATAGCCCCGAAAAGAAGACAGCCCCAAGGATTGAATCTACCTGCAGGGTAATAAGTAGAATTGATTACAATGGGTTGACAAATACTGTCCCCGATTCACTTAAGCAGTGATGGGTAGGGTTTCTGCAAGCATTTCAAGATGCGGAGACAGGTTTTTTTGATGATCCGAACGAACACCGCAATATAGACATGAGAAGGGGCAGGGCGCTAAGTTATGTGAAAGGTGCCTTTAGGCGATTAGATGCCAGTTCCAAATATCCTTACCCCTCAATCAAAAGCAACAAGGACGCTGAAGAAGATGGCCTAATTCATTTGAAATCAGTCGATAATTTTAATGATTGGTTGCATACTTTAGGTTGGGAAGAAAATCCATGGAAGGCAGGGGGAACCTTGTCTGCGCAGGGCAACGTAATCGGCTCTCTTGAAGGCCCCTTACAAGAAGAAATAGTGGAGGCCATGTTTGATTTTCTGGCAACTAATCAAAACGAAAATGGTTTTTGGGGTGGTAGTTCCTTGTATGTTCAACTTTCAGGGGCATTTAAAGTCAGTACCCTTTACAGTATTTATGACAGGCAAATGCCCAATGCCAACAGCATTCTCAAAAGTACCCTAAAGTGCATACGGGAAGAAGAATGCATCAATTCAACCTGGGTTAGGAATCCACTTAACTTACTGGCCGTTATCAAACCCTACGTTGGCATTAGCGAAAAAGAGAAGAATGATATCATAAAAATTTCCATTGACAATGTCCTGCAATTCTCACGTAATGATGGAGGCTTTGCGAATTCAGTAAAGGATGAATATGGTACCACAGATGGTTGTTCACAGGCAATAATCACCAGAAACGCTTTGCGCGATTGGGTAGGACTGGAGCCATTAATAATACCAAATACCGATTCTTTTTTAAGGACATTGGGATCGGCTCAAAAGATGTGATATAAGCCCAGTTTGTTTTAGGTTGAACAGACGCGAGCCTTGGCTATTAAAGGGTCGGCGAAATCTTACTGCAGAATTTCATCTAACTCTTTTAAAGTTTAGATTTCTTCCTGGGATAATTAGCCCGCTATTTTACTAAAACAAAGAGAACAATACGATTTTGGCGGTATTGTTGCTTTTTTTTCTGCAACAATGCTGACAAAATCTCTACTAATCGATGACTTATAGTCCGGGTTAAATCCGGCACCTTCCTTTACTTCTTTGTTGTCAAGTTTTCAAATGCAGAAAGAAATTCGGCTAGATGATTTCTCGTATTTTGATCTGTTATTTCGCCTTCGGTGTTAACCTTTCCCTTTATGCCTTGGATGAGCAGGGTGGTTTCTTCTACGAAAGTTGCCTGAATGGTTTCCATAATTAGCTTCAATTCTTCATGGCCTTTTACACCACTTGCTGATGCCGTTATCAAGCCAACAGGCTTTTCAGAAAAAATGGTGGTAGACACACACCATTCGATCAGGTTTTTTAAACCGCTCGGTATACTGAAAACATATTCCGGAGTACAAATGATTACCCCATCTGCCTTGGCAATTTTCTCTCTCAGGGCAATGATTTTTTCCGGCACATTGTTTTCCGTCAGTGCTGTTTGGAAATGGGGCAATTGGGTCAAATCATCTAACAGTTCCATGTTGAATTCAGTTTGGCCCAGTTTTGCCAGGTGTTTTAATAGAAATAGGTTTCCTGAATTTCGACTGGCGCTGCCACAAATTCCCAGAATGTTTTTCTTTGTGCTCATTTGAAATTTTATGCTATTGGATTGTGATTTTTATGCGATGGAGCAATTGATTTTAGTGCTTTGTCAAATTAAAAGGAGTACTAACCCGAGTTCGAGTTAAAATCACCTTAAAGCAGACGAAATCGTCACTGCGAACCCTTTTTGTGGCGGCATTATGGCGGGAAAGGGTGTGGCAGTCTTTTTTATCTTGGATTAACACGATTTCCTTTACTCAAAACTGCCTTTAAGGCTCTGAAGTTCAATTTTTTTTGGGCTATATAAAATCGAACTCAGGTAACTATTATTTAAAGAAAGGAGAGGCCAAACAATAGCAGGCCCTGAAGAATATAATTTCAATTTACACACTTTTTGTGATGCTGGTATGTTTCTGTAATGCTGTCACCCCTTTGGGGTTTTGATTTGAGATGAATTTGATACCTATAATCCTGTCATCCCTTTGGGATTCGGACTGAATTTGAAGGTTATTATTTAAACATGCTGTTCATTATAGTTGATGAGATATCATAGAAAAAACTGGTGTACAAAAATGGTATTTAACAAGATAACTTGGGTGGTAAAATAAGACCACGAACCCCAAGGGGGTGTTAAGATTATAGAAAATAGGACGACTCAGAATTGCTTATCTATAATCGTTTCATCCCTTCGGGATTGGTTTTTGTGCTGATTCATTTTCAACGTGGAGAGGGATGTTTAGGGCTAATTTGGGATGAAGGCTATGCCGATATGAGCAAGGTATTCAAAAATGCTAATTTTTTTAACCCCAAAGGGGTGCCAAGATTATAGCCGAATGGTACCTGAATAATGACCCGTCCTGAAAAAAGTTTACAGTTTTTAATTTTTTTCATTGGTAGTACTAACACAAATTTACAGAACATAGGATGTAAACCCTGTAGGGGTGGTGTCTCAATCTAGGTAATCAAACAAAAATTCAGTTTCAAATCGTTGATAAAAGTCAAGGATAAGATTTAGCTTAATTTTACCTTGAAAAAAGTAAGTCAATGTCATCCCTTTGGGATTCGGACTGAATTTGAAGGTTATTATTTAAACATGCTGTTCATTATAGTTGATGAGATATCATAGAAAAAACTGGTGTACAAAAATGGTATTTAACAAGATAACTTGGGTGGTAAAATAAGACCACGAACCCCAAGGGGGTGTTAAGATTATAGAAAATAGGACGACTCAGAATTGCTTATCTATAATCGTTTCATCCCTCCGGGATTGGTTTTTGTGCTGATTCATTTTCAACGTGGAGAGGGATGTTTAGGGCCTAATTTGGGATGAAGGCTATGCCGATATGAGCAAGGTATTCAAAAATGCTAATTTTTTTAACCCCAAAGGGGTGCCAAGATTATAGCAAAATGGTATCTGAAAAATACATGAATCCCGTAGGGATGGTATTTTTAATCTAGCCAGTCAAACAGATATTGTTCCTCGTATTCAATTTCAAATCTTTCAAGAAATTCAAAGTATTCTTCTTTAAAAGTTTTCTTTCGATGATGCTCTTCCTGATTAGCTATGTATTGGTACACATGATTCATCTGTGAATGAGAATAGGAAAATGCACCGTATCCTTCTTGCCATTCAAATTTTCCTTTTAGGAATTTTTGTTCATTGATAAAATTAGTTGAATTATTTTTTATGTCTCGAATCAAATCTGAAATAGGCATTGCTGGTTTTAAACCAACAAAAGCATGGACATGGTCAGCCATTCCATTTACTATAATTGCTTTTTGATTTTTGCCTTTTATTATTCCAGAAATGTATTTAAATACCTCATCACGCCAAGGTCTTTTCAATAGATTTACTCTGTCTTTTACGGCAAAAACATATTGGATATAAATTTGTGAGTAAGTGCTTGCCATTTTAAATTGAGTTAGGTTATTTTTTTAGGTTGTAATTATCACAAAATCAATATAATATAAATTCCCATCGTTGAAAAACTAAATTTTATAGTGCAGTATTGTGTCACCCCTTTGGGGTTTTGATTTGAGATGAATTTGATACCTATAATCCTGTCATCCCTTCGGGATTCGGACTGAATTTGAAGGTTATTATTTAAACTTGCTGTTCATTATAGTTGATGAGATATCATAGAAAAAACTGGTGTACAAAAATGGTATTTAACAAGATAACTTGGGTGGTAAAATAAGACCACGAACCCCAAGGGGGTGTTAAGATTATAGAAAATAGGACGAGCCAGAATAGGATTTAAACTCCGTAGGAGTGGTATCTCAATCTAGGTAATCAAATAAGATATTTATTTGAATCATTGATAATAGTCAAGTATAAGCCATAGTTTTTCACAGAAAACCCGGTATTGTGTCACCCCTTTGGGGTTTAGATTTGAGATGAATTTGATACCTATAATCCTGTCATCCCTTTGGGATTCGGACTGAATTTGAAGGTTATTATTTAAACATACTGTTCATTATAGTTAATGAGATGTCTTAGAATAAACTGATGCTTAATAAGGTAACTTTGGTGGTAAAATAAGACCACGAACCCCAAGGGGGTGTTAAGATTATAGAAAATAGGACGAGCCAGAATAGGATTTAAACTCCGTAGGAGTGGTATCTCAATCTAGGTAATCAAATAAGATATTTATTTGAATCATTGATAATAGTCAAGTATAAGCCAATAGTTTTTCACAGAAAACCCGGTATTGTGTCACCCCTTTGGGGTTTTGATTTGAGATGAATTTGATACCTATAATCCTGTCATCCCTTTGGGATTCGGACTGAATTTGAAGGTTATTATTTAAACATACTGTTCATTATAGTTGATGAGATATCATAGAAAAAACTGGTGTACAAAAATGGTATTTAACAAGATAACTTGGGTGGTAAAATAAGACCACGAACCCCAAGGGGGTGTTAAGATTATAGAAAATAGGACGAGCCAGAATAGGATTTAAACTCCGTAGGAGTGGTATCTCAATCTAGGTAATCAAATAAGATATTTATTTGAATCATTGATAATAGTCAAGTATAAGCCATAGTTTTTCACAGAAAACCCGGTATTGTGTCACCCCTTTGGGGTTTTGATTTGAGATGAATTCAATACCTATAATTCTGTCATCCCTTTGGGATTCGGACTGAATTTGAAGGTTATTATTTAAACTTGCTGTTTATTATAGTTAATGAGATGTCTTAGAATAAACTGATGCTTAATAAGGTAACTTTGGTGGTAAAATAAGACCACGAACCCCAAGGGGGTGTTAAGATTATAGAAAATAGGACGACTCAAAATAAGATTTAAACTCCATAGGAGTGGCATATCGATTTATTAGGCTGCTACCCTTTGGGATTTGGGTTTGTTCTTAAGGTGGTTTATGGGGATCTATTGTCGTTTGCAATAAATTTCTATAGTCAAAAAAAATCCCAAAGAATTTCTCCTTTGGGATCTATTGTGAAATTTAGGCAAATGAACATTAAAGCCAATAGTTTTACCGGTTAGCCAACTTTACCCCAAATCAATCTTTACTTTTTTACCCGTTTTTACGGCTTTGTAGATGGCATCTATTATGATTAGGTCTTTTAGACCTTCTCTTCCATCTACTGGAACTTTGGCCTCTTCACCATCTAAGATAATCCCTGCCATTTTATCCATTTGTACAGTTTGGTGGGTGATGTGTGGGTAGCTGAGAGGGCCTTTATTGGTTTTGGCTTTGATAGGGCCATAGCCTGTGGAAGGTTGCATCTCTGCAAAGCCTTTGGTGCCATTTAAGAAAAACCTATCCAGGTTGCTTGTGCTATAGGTTGACAAACAGGACGAAATCACTCCGCTTGGAAATCCAAATTGGAAGGTAATGGTTTCATCTACACCTTCCTTGAATTTCACGGGGTCGGTTTTGGTTTCTTGGGCCGTTACCCAGATTGGTTCTTCACCTACCATGTACCGGGCGCCATTGATAGAATAAATGCCTATGTCCATCATGGCACCGCCGCCTGCCAATTCCTTGTTGAGTCGCCATTGGGTCGGATCACCTATCCTAAATCCGCTTAAGCCCTGAAAGAATTTGATCTCACCAAATTCACCACTGTCACGCAAGCGAATAATTTCCAAAGTGTTGGGCTCGAAGTGCATGCGGTATCCCACTAATAATTTAACACCCGCTTTGTCACAAGCGGCCACCATTTCTCTGCCTTCTTTGGCATTCAGGGCCATTGGTTTCTCACAAATCACGTGTTTTCCAGCGGCTGCTACCCTAAGTGTTTGATCGTGGTGGAGGGCATTTGGTGTGATGATGTAAACGGCATCGATATCCGGGTTGTCCTTGATGGCATCAAAGTTTTCATAGTTGTAGCAATTTTTATCAGGGATATTATAAGTGGCCTGCCAGTCTTTAATTTTGGATGGCGTTCCACTTATCAAACCTACCAATTTGGCATTTTTGGAATCCAGCATTGCTTTGGCCACACGCGTACCATAGCTACCCAATCCCATTATGGCAACTCTTAATGTGCTTGCTTTTTTCGCATTGCTATTCATACCTGCTTGTGCTTTTTGAGTGAAATTTGGGATCAGGGGAAGGGAAACTGCGGAAAGAGTCAGTTTTTGCAAAAAGTTTCTTCTGCTTGTCATGGTTTAATTAGGTTTAGTTATACCTCAAATAAGCAAGGGCAAATCTATTTTGTGCTAATATCACAGGCACCATTGCCTAATTCGGGTCAAATTCTTTAATTACAAGATATTGTTTTTTATCTGAAAACGGAAAATAAATTATTTTTTACCTTTACACAAATAGGAAACCTAAAAACAGCGTATATGTCTTCTTCTCTTACTTATCAGCCCGAGCCTGAATTAAAGGCAGCCGATTTTCAAAAGCTGCTTATCGCTTCTACTCTCGGCGAGCGCAGGCCGGTGGAAGACCTGGAACGTCTGGAAAAGATGCTTGTGAATGCCGATTTGATCCTTACTGCAAGGAAGGATGGTGAATTGATAGGCATTGCCAGGTCCATCTCTGACCATTGCTATAGCACTTACCTTTCAGATTTGGCGGTACATAGTGATTATCAAAATCAGGGAATAGGAAAAATGCTCGTGAAACTTACCAAAGCGAAATTTCCATTGGCAAATCTAATATTGCTTTCGGCACCAAAAGCCATCGCCTATTATCCTAAAATAGGAATGAAAAAACATGACCACTGTTACCTTTCGGTTCCTGAGGACCCGATTTATTGATTGACTGCAACCTGGATATAAAAAAGGCTGCTTCTTTTCAGAAACAGCCTTTACAATTGTTTTAAACTTTATCCGGTGAGGGAAGGTCAAATTCTGATCTCCTCGGGTCAAATAGCAGTCTGTTAGCTTCCACAGATCTATCTCCAGTGAAAAATTCTGTCTCTCCATCAAATTCCAACCATGGCCCTACGATATAATCCGCCTGGTCCACAGGAACACCCATCCCATCTCTAGCGATTTCGTGGATTTTCATAAATTCTTCAAAAGCCAACTTATTGTCACCAAAGCTTCCGGCCTTTGCATTGAAAGGTACTTTTTCTCCCATTCTATAAGAGATGTTCATCAAGTGACCTAAGGTACAGCTGTAATGGGCATCAAACATATTGCCATTGGCCATTGTAGGATCATTGGCACGACAGGCGTTTACAAAGCTACCAAATGCTCCTCCAGGAGTCATAGGGACTTTCTTAACATCTACATTACGTGCCTGGCTTCCATTGTGTGATTTGTACTCGCCATCTATTAGTTTGCCACCATCTTCAAAATAAAAACGGTTGGTTACTTCTTTTACATAACCTTCATGGTTTGCATTTCTAACATTGAAAAATACATATTGGCCATTGGCAAATTGCGCCACAGCAAACATGGTATTTGGGGTTTCGCCCTGGTCATCCCAGTTGAACCTGCCACCCATAGCCATCACCCTTACCGGGTGGGTATTGGCTACCTCATCATCGAGTGCCCAATAGGCCACATCTAACTGATGGGTTCCCTGATTGTTCAATTCTCCGTTTCCTACCTGCCAGTTCCAGTGCCAGTTATAATGTACCAGGTTTTCATTGTACTGGTCAATTACCGCAGGACCTTTCCATAAGTTCCAGTCCAGATTACTAGGAGGAGCGGTATTTGGTTTGTAGCCTATACCTTCCCTTGGTTTACAGGCAAAGCCATGCGAAACCAACATTTTCCCATATTTTCCTGACTTGATATCACTAACCTGGTCACGCCATTCGTCGCTACTTCGCCTTTGAGCGCCATGTTGAACGACGATTCCATATTTCTCGGCAGCTGCCAAAGCAATACGCCCTTCGTGGACGTCATGACTGGCAGGTTTTTCTACATAGCAATGTTTGCCATTCTGTGCTGCCCATACCACCATTAAGGAATGCCAGCTATTTGGTGTCGCCACACTGATGGCATCAATGTCTTTTCTCTCAAGTACCCGACGCACATCTGCTTCACCTGTAACCCGATTGCTTTTGGTGTCTCCATCACGAAGAGATTGAACTCGTTGATTGAGTACATTCTTGTCAGGATCTACTAAATAGGCAATTTCAACATTGTCCATACCTGAAAAAGCTGCAATATGGGATTTCCCCCGTCCATTTACACCGCAAACAGCCATTCTAAAACGGTCGTTTGCGCCAATAATTGAACCGTAAGATTTTGCACTAAAGCTCATGGCACCGATGGTCAATCCACTGGCACCAAATATAGATTTTTTGATAAACTCTCTTCTTTCTTTCATGCTTTGGGTTTATATACTTCCGAAATGGAACCTGAAATATGCAATAGGAATTTTATTGCATATTTCGGATTAAAGGTATAAGTAAAAGAAAAATGAGTTTTATTTCAAGTTTTGCCGAACTTTTTATTTGATAGGCAAAACATTAGCGTTCAATATTTTTGAAATAAGAAGTTTTTTGTGGAGTGAATTTTTCCAGATAAAAAAATAATGTATTTTGGTACTGTAATGGCTAAAAATAAATACTCCTCAAATTGTACAATTTGAAAGTGTGAAAATGAAAAAGTTGGAACCAATCTTGTCCTCAAATATGGATATGAAAATACCCATTTTAAATGAGCTTAAGAGGCCTTTAGCAAGGTGTCAATAAGTTCTGATGGTGTTTGAATACGTGCTACTTTGTCATCTTCCAGCTCTTTATTCAACTCATATTCCAATTCGAAGATCAACCCAGACACAAAAATTTTGTCCATCCTTAAATCATAATAAAAGTTGGCTGCTTTTTGTTTTCCGGTTAAAGGGATACCGTAAGACTGGAAAATTTCAATTGCCTTACGCATTGCTGCAATATTGTTCATAAGTATTAAATTCAATTCAAATTCAATACGGTCATACCAGTTAATTTGTTGTGCATTTGAACAAATTTTTTCATTAAAATTTGTTATAGAGCCTATAAAACTACTGGAAATTTACTTTAAGTTTGGAATTTGACAATTATAAATCACCTAATTTTTCCCCTTTTCTCTTCAACAATTCTTCGTTTTTTGGGGAGCCTATTACCTGTGAATGGTAAATGCCCGAGTGGCCACTGAATAGGTAGGCCAAAACACAAGCCAAACCGATATACACACCTGGGAGGGCCCCAAATAGCTCAATTCCCATCAAGGTGCAGGCCAGAGGAGTATTGGTAGCACCTGAAAAAACGCCTACAAAACCCATTCCCGCTAATAGCGCTACAGGTAGTGGAATGATGGCTGACAATGCATTGCCAAGGGTGGCTCCTGTAAAGAACAAAGGTGTAACCTCACCTCCTTTAAAACCGGAACCCAGGGTTAGTGAAGTTTTAGCGATTTTCACCAAAAAATCATACCAGGGTAAATCTTGCGAAAAGGAGTCGACAATGGTAGGTATGCCCAATCCTATGTATTTGGTGTCTCCGATGATAAAGACTGAGGCGGCAATGATCACGCCGCCCACCAAAGGCCTGAATGGAGGATATTTTATTTTACGGCGAAAGAAATTTGACCAGAAATGGGTGGATTTGGAAAAAAGCCTGGCAGCCAATCCAAAACAAATCCCTGCAGGAATTACCCATAGCACATTGATGATATCAAATGGCGGTACCATCGGAACTGAGTACTGGGTATGATGTACCAACCAGATGCCCTCGCAGGCGAAATTTGCGATTATGGCAGCAAGAAAAGCAGGGAGAATCGATTCATATCTTACCCTGCCAACTATTAGCCACTCCAAAGCAAAAACGGCTCCTGCCAGTGGTGTGCCAAATACAGAAGCAAAACCTGCTGCTACTCCTACAGTAATGACCATCTTTCGGTCCCCATCAGTAAGTTTAAACCATTTTGTGAATTGATCTGCAATTGCCCCCCCCATTTGAATAGCGGTACCCTCTCGACCGGCAGACCCACCGAAGAGATGGGTAACTAATGTGCCAAAAAGGACCAGTGGCGCCATCCTTAGAGGGATTATTTTTAATGGATTGTAAAATTCCTCCAGCAATTGATTATTGCCTTTGACTACAGAAGTACCATATCGGTGGTAAACCCAACCAATGATAAAACCTCCAAAAGGTAAAAATAGGATAATCCAAATATTGGCCTCCCGGTATTGTGTTACCCAGTTTAGAGAAATTAAAAATAGAGCAGATGCAGATCCTACAAGCGTGCCAATGACCAATGCTAAAACCAACCACTTGGCAGTAAAGGCCAGATTTGGAAGCAATTCCTGAAATATATATTTGTAAAACGAAAGTAGGTTCCGGTTCCTATTTGACATGAAGCCAATAATTTACATTCTGAAATACCATTGCCCCAGGCCAAATTTAATAATTGGTGAAGCTGGTGACATTGAAAAGCGAGCCAGAAAGTTTTATCAATTTACCCTTATAAATCTTGTAAATCGCTTCGTATTTGAAGACCATCAGCAATTCAAAGCAAATATAGGCAAACATTTTATTATATTAATTTATAATAATTAATGCTTGTATCGGTGAGTGAATTCAGTAATTATAAAATCATTTCTGTTCTTTTTCCTGATGCGCTTTACTTTTATTGCACTTTCAAATAGAGGCTTTTATAGACGTTTTTGGGCAGGAAGGACCCTTGAAATTCTTTAAGTGATTGAAAAAATGTAAGCGTGAATAGGGATGTAACGGATTGTTTTTTGTACGATCCAGAGAGCTCTCTCTAATTCTTGTACTACTTTTTTTTCATTAGTAATTACATGGAATAATTTTTGTGGAGGCTAACTTTCGATGAATTTTAGAAAATTGGGGTAAATCAATTATGCGAAAAATACTTATTACCGGAGGATCAGGGCTTGTTGGTACTTCCATCACAAAAAAACTTGAAGCAAAAGGGAAAGAGGTAGCTTGGTTGAGTAGAAATCCGAAAGAATATTCCCAAAAGGCCTTCTTTTGGGATCCCAAAAATGGGAAAATAGAGGATAAAGCAATAGAATGGGCAGATGCTATAATCCACCTTGCAGGAGCTGGAGTAGCTGACAAAAGGTGGACAGAGGACCGAAAAAAAGTAATTCTGGATAGTCGGCTAGATAGCAGTGAGGTACTCTATAAGGCTTTGAAAAAAGCCACAAAAAAGCCACAAGCCATTATTTGCTCAAGCGCTGTAGGCTTTTATGGATTTGATACGGGAGAAAAACTGGTTTTTGAGGGAGATCCACCTGGTGATGATTTTTTGGCCGATGTGGTTCGGAAATGGGAGAAAGCCACAGATAAATTTCAAGAATTAAACATACGTACGGTTACTTTTCGCATAGGTATAGTATTGGCCAAAGAAGGGGGAGCACTAAAGGAAATGTTAAAACCACCAGTAGCAGCACCCTTGGGTTCAGGACAACAGTATTTAAGCTGGATTTTCATAGAAGATTTGTCCAGAATGGTTGAATATGCCCTCGAAAACCATGGCGTATCGGGAATTTATAATGCGGTAGGACCTGTTCCAGTTACCAATAAAGTACTTACCCAAAGGGCTGCTGAATACAAAGGAAAACCTTTTATTAATATAGGCGTCCCTTCCTTTGCACTGAAGCTAGGACTTGGTGAGATGGCCAATATGGTTTTGGGAGGAAACAGAGTCAGCAATGAAAAAATTGAAGGTACAGGTTTTAAGTTTGAATTTGGAGATCTCAACCAAGCCCTTAAAAAAATATTCGTCTAAGTTTTGATAAATGACGGTTCGATTTAAAAAAAAACATCCTAAATTTCGATTCCTGAAATAACACAACTGTAATTACGTGTAATTAACCCCACAAAAAATGAAAAGAGGCCTATTGAGCAGTATATTGTTATTTCTGTTTTTTTCGGTTAATGCTCAAACTGTTAATCTAGATTATTACCTTCCTAAGGATTATTCTTATGATGAAGAAATAGCAAAACCTTCTTCAATTCTAGGTTTTGAGGTAGGGGAGTGGCATGCCAATCACACCCAAGTGGTACAATACTATAAGGCCATAGCCGCCCAATCACCCAGAGCTACTTTGATTACCTACGGCTACACTTATGAAAAGCGGCCTTTAATCATGTTGGCAGTGTCTTCTCCAAAAAATATCAAGCAGCTTGACAAGCTTAAAGAGCAAAGGGGAGGTTTGAGATATCCTGATTTTAAATCTGATCTCGAAGGAATGCCAGTGGTGATGTATATGGGGCATTCGGTCCATGGAAACGAAGCGTCAGGCGTTAATGCTTCGCTTCTTTCAGCTTACCATTTTACGGCCGCTAAAGAAGTTGAAGAGGACCTGGAGAATATTATATTGCTGATTGATCCCGCTATAAATCCTGACGGAATCAACCGCTTCGCTTCATGGGTAAACAGTCACAAAAGCTATTATCCAAATGGGGATTCAAATAATAGAGAGCTGAACGAATCCTGGCCAAGGGGAAGAACCAACCATTATTGGTTTGACCTGAATAGAGATTGGATACCTGTACAGCATCCAGAATCCAAAGGTAGAATTGCCCAATTACAAGCCTGGCTACCAAATATAGTCCTTGATTTTCATGAGATGGGGACAGACAATACCTACTTTTTCCAGCCGGGAATACCTAGTCGAAACAATCCACTTACTCCAGCCAAGAATTTTGAATTAACAGCGAAAATAGCAGAATACCATGCGAAATATCTCGACGAAATAGGCTCCCTTTATTACTCCAAAGAAAGTTTTGATGATTATTATTTTGGCAAGGGTTCTACTTATCCTGACATTCAAGGAGCTGTTGGGATTCTTTTTGAGCAAGCTTCTTCTAGAGGAAACCTTCATGAGAGTGCCTATGGAGAGATTTCTTTTCCATTTACCATCAGGAACCAATTCACTACAGCCCTTTCATCGTTTGATGCAGCTACGGATATGAGGGTAGAGTTGAATACCTATATGTCTGATTTTTACAAGGATGCCAAGACTGAATATACTAAAGATGATGACAAGGCCATTATATTTGGTGCCATGGAGGATTATGGAAGGACCTACCATTTTGCGGATATCTTATTGCAACATAACATACAGCTTTATAGTCTTGAAGAGGATGTTACACTCAATGGCGTACCTTTTAAGTCGGGTAAGTCTTTCATTGTCCCTTTAGACCAACCCCAGTACAGGCTTGTTAAATCTTTGTTCGAAACCAGAACAACTTTTCAGGACAGTTTATTTTATGATGTTTCTACCTGGAACATGCCGATGGCATTCAATTTAAACTACATGTCCTTGAGCAGCAAAATATTAAACCTGGCGAAAGTTGTAAACGTCAGTAGCGGGCTTCCTTTTAAAGAAGGCAAAGTGCTAGGGGATGCAGGTGCATACAGTTATGCCTTTGAATGGGAAGAATATTATTCCCCCAAAGCCCTATACAAATTAATGGATCTTGGGTATCAGGTGAGGGTAAGTCACAAGGAATTTCAAACCAAGGACAAGAAAAGTTATGGAAGAGGAACCATATTGGTTGAAAAAGGAAAAGCTGATAAGAGCGACAATGCCTTTTATGAGGATCTCAAAACAATAGCAACATCTACCGGAGTGAATATTTATGCATTGTCTACCGGGCTTACAGGGGGTGTTAATCTTGGCTCTCCAAGCATAAGCGTATTGAAAAAACCATCCATAGCTCTATTAGTTGGGGATGGGGTGGGAAGTGCTGATGCTGGCGAAATATGGCATCTTTTTGATCAACGCATGGAGATTCCAATTACATTAATGGCCTCTCATAGGATGTCTGGTGCAGATCTCAACAGGTACAATGTAATAATTTTGCCTACTGGTGATTATTCTGTTTTTGGAGAAAAAGAAGCTGGAAAGCTAAAATCCTGGGTACAGGATGGAGGTACGCTTATAAGTCGGGGGGCTGCTATGAATTGGCTATCAGACCATGATATCGCCGTTTTTAACTTCCAAAATCCTGATTATAGTGACACTACAAGCCAAAAGCAATATGCGGACCTGAACAATGATAGGGGTGCAAAAGTAACCGGAGGAGCTATTTTCAATGCTAAATTAGACATTACACATCCTATCGGTTATGGTTATAAAACGGCTGATATTCATGTTTTTAAGCAAGGGAATCAGTTTCTTGAGCCTTCAGGTAATCCTTATGCGAATCCAGTGGTGTATACGGAAAGCCCTCTTGCAAGTGGCTATGTGCATCCGACCAACCTGGAAATGATGAAAAACAAAGGGGTGATTCAGATTTCAGGCAAAGGAAGAGGCAAAACCATTGGATTTGTAGATAACCCTAATTTTAGAGCTTATTGGTTTGGTACAAATAAAATGTTTTTGAATGCAGTGTTTTTTGGGCAGACTATAAATAACGCTTCTACCAGATAGAAGCTGAAACTACTCTTAAAAATAAGATTTCCTATATTGTCCAAAGCATTTCTCTTCAAGAAATATCGAAATTAAAAGCTGTAAATTGTGAAAAGACCGTATTTTTCTAATTACTTTTCTTTAATTTGCAGGATCAAAGGCGAATTATGAAAAGAAAACTGTTTCCATTAGATAAAAATTATATCCTTAGGCAAGCCCAAGATGCCATTGAAAAGGAGATGATGGATCTGATGGTGGAGGAATTGAAAAATGCCTTTACTTTATTGTTCAATCCACTTGAACTACAGGATGATACCTACTTAAAAATTCTTTCTAAAAAGTCTTTTCCGGAAGAGCATCTATCCATAATATACAAGCAATTGGCAGGTATTTTTAGGTACAAGTTTGGTACCAACCAGCTGGAGCTAAGGTTTGATGGAAAAAGCCACTTTGAAAAATATCAGGAAGACTGGAAGGGCACATTTCATAACTGGATACAGACTCTGGGCCAGAATCCAGCATATGTGAAGAACCTGTTAAGAATGACCTTGCTCTACGACACCTCATCCCGGGCACTATTTGCAGAAAACAGGTGCAAGTCTATTTTGAATGAACATTTTGGACTTCTAATTATTAAAAGAAAAGGGGATCTTCTTATGAAAACAGGTAGCTGATTTCCAGGGTTTGTATTAATCTACGGATTCTAAAACAGACTTGAAAGAAACAAACTGACTCCCAAACTTTTCTTTTATTATTTCACTAAGTACAGCGGCATATCTGGATTGGAAGAATTCTAAATCTTCCATACTTTCTGCAAGAAATTGGGCGGAAAAATTGATTCCATTACCATTGTCTTCCTGTAATAGACGGAAAAAGCGTTTCTCGTAAAATAATCCGGTTTGCATTATTCTTGCCAAATATTCCTCCTTCATCCAATTGATAAATTCTTCCTCTTTTTCACTGTCAATATTTATTGTTATGTTGTAAAGTACCATTGGCTCACGTGTTATGACTTGTTTAATTCAATTTCCATTAAATTCGTCCCGATTCTTTCGAACAAAAATGTAAAGAAACACTTATAGTATATTGAAAACAAAAATAACAGGTCAATATTTAATTTTCTGTTTTGCTATGCGTAATAATATGGTCAACGTAACCTTTTTGAAGCCTGAAAAATCCCAGGTCGCCAAGATTTTCGTTACGATACTTCACCTGGTGGGCTTATTGGGATTGTTTTGGGAAAAAAGCCGAGCAGTGTTTCAGCTGATTACACCATTTCATTTGTTATTGGTCACCGGCATCCTGCTCTATTTTCACAGGGACTTTAACAAAGGATTCTATGGATTTTTCTTGTTTTCATTTTTTGTCGGCATGATTACTGAAATTGTGGGTGTCAATACCGGACTGCTTTTTGGGGATTACAGTTACAGCGCCGTCCTTGGATTTAAGGTGTTTGGGGTGCCCTTGATGATAGGCCTAAATTGGTTTTTACTGGTTTACCTTACAGGAGGTATTTTTCAAAAAATGATAAAAAATGACCTTATTGCAGCAGCTTCAGGCGCGGCTTTAATGGTGCTACTGGATTTAAGTCTTGAAAGGGTGGCTATAGCCCTGGATTTCTGGCAGTGGCATCAGGAAAGCATTCCTGTATCTAATTATATCACCTGGTTTATAGTCGCCTTTATTATTCAAATTACCTATAGAAAGATTTCCTTTGAAAAGGAAAATAAGCTTATTCTGGTTGTATTTTTCAACCTGTTTGCCTTTTTTGCCATTTTGGCAACGATTCTATAATAAAACAAAATCACCCCTAGTTTGGTTTAATTAAAAATGATTTACGCTTTGTTTTATATTCTGGTTGGATTTATGTCCATGGAATTTTCCGGATGGTTTATTCATAAATATCTAATGCATGGTATTTTTTGGAAAATTCATAAAACGCATCATGGTCATTCCAAAAGCTTTTTTGAGCTCAATGACCTTTTCTCTGTGCTTTTCGCTAGTATTGCTATCATCTTGATTTTTTTAGGAGTGAGTACTTTTGACTATAGATTTTGGATGGGTTTGGGAATCACCCTATACGGTTTAAGCTATTTTATTTTGCACGATATATTAATTCACAGAAGAGTGAAACTCTTTAGTAAACCAAATGGTGGATACCTTGCAGGCATTTTCAAAGCCCATCAAGCGCATCATGCAAGTAGGAAAAGAGATGGAGCAGTTTCTTTTGGATTATTCATTGTACCTAACAAGTACTTTAAAAAAAAGGTAAATGAGTAAGTATTCTATAAAAGACCTGGAGAAATTATCTGGCATAAAGGCCCATACTGTCAGGATCTGGGAGCAGCGGTATAAACTACTCAATCCAAAAAGAACGGAAACAAATATCAGGTTTTACGATGATGATGACCTGAAGTTAATTTTAAATGTAGCCTTACTCAATGAAAATGGATTGAAAATTAGCAAAATCGCTAAAATGACTGTTGAAGAAATGAAAGGGGAGGTGCTTCAACTTACGGACCGGTCTTTTGCTTATGACGATCAAATTCACTCATTGGTTTTAGCTATGGTGGAGTTCAATGAGGAAAGGTTTGAAAAGATTATTTCCACCAATATTCTCAAAATTGGATTTGAACTGACTATGTTAAATATCATCTATCCATTTTTGTCCAAAATAGGTGTTTTATGGCAAACTGGAAGCATCCATCCGGGGCAGGAGCACTTTATATCTAATCTTGTAAGGCAAAAATTAATCGTTGCCATAGATGGACAAATGTACATGGGAGAAGGTAGGAAATTTTTATTATTCTTGCCAGAGGGCGAATTGCATGAAATATCGCTCCTTTTTACTTCTTATTTACTTAAGGCCAATGGACATAAGGTGATTTACCTGGGCCAAAATACTCCAGATGAGGATTTAAATAATGTATATAAAGTGCATAAACCAGATTTTCTCGTGACGGCCATTACTTCAAATCCCTCTAGTGAATTTGTTGAGCCTTATTTGCAATCCCTAGGTGAAAGGTTTCCGAAATCCAAGATTATTGCGTCAGGATATCAAATCCTTGGACAGAATTTTAATTTGCCTCCAAACATTATTTTGATGCAATATTTGAAGGAGATAAAAGAGTACATCAATTTACTACCTACAAATGCAGCCTTATCTTAGCCCTTAATTTGAGCTGACATTGTTTTGAAGGGGTTTTCTGGTGTAATTTTTAACCTGATAATTGTTAATTGCTTAATAAATATCGTGATATGGGTAAAATATTAAGTAGAATAAAGGTAAAATCACACATTTTTTATACTTTTGCCATCGCATTAGCCCAAAATATGCGAAAATCATGTCTTTCCCAAATGGAACCTTCTTGTTAAGCTCAGGAAATGCTGACATAGAAACTAGATTTTGCATCCTTGATCCTTTGGTTTTTATAAAGAAAATCTAAAGTTACGCCCAATTATAGCCCCACATAAACAAGTGAAATCAATTCAAATTTGATTTAGCCCAAAATAGGTCTCGACCTTTATTTATATGAAATTTTGGTTAGAAACTTAAGGTAGGAACCATTTCCATCCTGCTGTACCCACTTAAGTAATTTTTTTTTATTATTACACTTGTATTTTAAGGAAATTTTATGATTTCAACTTAACTTACCTATCTAATTTATAATACCATCACCCACTTAAAATTAAAAAGACGAATCTATAATTATCCATATATGATGAAAAATATTTCTTTTAGCACACAAAATCGTTTGGCTTACTACACGTTGATGTTTGTTCTTTTTACTCTTGGAGCTTGCCAATCAGGAGTGAAATTGCCAAGTGGAGATTCTGACAATGGAGGATTAACGCTTCCTGGTGGATTTGAGGCAGTTGTAGTAGTAGATAGCATTGGGAGAGCAAGACATCTTACTGTAAGGGACAATGGCGATATATATGTAAAGCTTAGGGTTCCTAATGAAGAAGGGCAAGGATTAGTGGCTTTGCGTGATACTGACGAAGATGGGAAAGCTGATATCGTTGAATACTTTGGTAGCTACCCTGATGAGGGGAACTATGGTACGGGTATGGAGATATACAATGGATACCTTTACTTCGCTACCGCCGGAGATGTATATCGGATAAAAATTGACCCCGAAACACTAATTCCCGAGGGCGAAGCAGAATTAATTATGCGTGATGATTATAAAAATGCATTTTATGGTCATGAGCACATCGCTAAACCACTTGCATTTGACAATGAAGGCAATATGTATGTGCCTTTTGGGTCTCCAGGTGATGTTTGTCAAGAGTTTAACAGGCGTCCAGGGTTACCAGGCATGCTTCCTTGTCCTCAGTTAGAATGGCATGGTGGTATTTGGAGATTTGATGCCAATAAGCCTAACCAAACACAGAAAGATGGATACTTGTATGCAACAGGAATCAGAAGTGTCGTAGCAATGGATTGGAACGATAAGGAGAATAGTCTTTATGTGGTACAACATGGGCGTGATAACTTGTACAGAACATGGCCAGATCTTTATTCAAGATGGGAGTCAGCTGTTCTTCCTTCTGAAGAATTTTTGAAGGTTGTAGAAGGTACCAATGGAGGATGGCCTTATTTCTATTACGATCACATTCGTGGTAAAAAACTTTTAAATCCAGAATACGGGGGAGACAAAGAATTGGCCACAGGTGCTGATACAGTGGCGATGCCTATTATGGGTTTCCCTGGTCATTATGCACCAAACGACCTGCTTTTTTATACGGGAGATCAATTTCCAGAGCGGTATAAAAACGGAGCATTTGTAGCTTTTCATGGAAGTACTATCAGAGGCCCATATCCTCAAGCAGGATATTTTGTAGGGTTTGTACCTTTCGAAGGGGATAAACCTTCAGGACCATGGGAAGTTTTTGCTGATGGCTTTGCCCAATTGGATACGATTGTGAATACTGGAGATGCAGCTGCGCGACCTATGGGACTTTCCATGGGACCTGATGGATCACTTTATATAACTGAGAGTGTAAAGGGTAAAATTTGGAGAGTGATGTATCCCGGAGATAAAGAAGACTTTGCAGAAGATGATTTAGCCGAACTTGCAAAAAGGAAGGAATCCAGAACCAATATAAGGAAGCCCGATGAAGAGAAAGACAATTTGGAAAAAGAGTTATTAGAAGTTGGTGCGCAAACTTACAATGTATATTGTGCCACCTGTCATCAGGGCAATGGGATGGGTGATGGTACCAGATTCCCTCCTTTAGCGAGAACCAAATGGGTTCGTGGCAATAAAAAGGAATTGATCAATGTTATATTGCAAGGTCTTGAAGGACAAATTGAAGTTGATGGTGTGCCCTATAATGGGATAATGCCGGCACATTCCTTCCTAAGTGATGCGGAAGTTGCGGGTGTGTTGACCTACATAAGAAAAAGCTTCGGTAACAACTCCTCTAGTATTTCAGCTAAAGAGGTGGCCAATGTACGTAAGGAAATTAAATGACATTCATTCAGCCTCTAACTTTAAATAGCTAAAACATGAAATTAATTGTGTCCATTTTAATTGTATTATTTGGGCTGATTCAAGGTCCTAAACCTAAAGCTATGAAAGAAAGCAAGTCACCTATGGCTGAGTACATTGTAAAATCAGTAGAAAAACCAATTACTATCGATGGTAACTGGGACAAGCCAGAGTGGAAAGAGGTTGAAGCCGCCTCAATAGCACTTCATATGGGGCCGGAACCGGAGAAATTTATTCCAAAAACACAAATAAAATTAAGATACGATAAGGACAATATTTATGGTATCTTCAAAGTGGAGGATAAGTATGTCAAATGTATCGTTCAGGATGTAAATGGTAGTGTTTCAGGTGATTCTTGTGTAGAGTTTTTCTTTGCACCTGATACTAACTCGCCTTTGGAATATTTTAATCTTGAGATCAATTGTTCGGGGGTTCCTTTGTTTCATTATGTAACAGTGCCAAGAAAAGAATTCAAAGTATTGAAGCCTGAAGAAATTAAACAAATAGAAATTGCACATTCAATGCCTGGTAAGGTAGACCCTGAAATCACGGAACCAGTTACTTGGTTTATTGAATTCAAAGTACCTTTGGCTTTATTAAAGGAATATAGAGAAATTACCAATCCAGCACCGGGTGTGACTTGGAAAGCTAATTTTTATAAGATTGCAGGCCATACCAGCAACCCACATTACTTTACTTGGAACGAGGTAATTAATCCTTATCCAGATTTCCATTTACCGAAATATTTCGGAAAAATAACCTTTCAATAAATTGCTATACCTATGAAATTATTAAAGCTCACCTTTGTCTTATTCATGGCGATTGTCCTACAAGGCATGGCCCAGGATTTTGACCTATTGATAAAAAATGGTCATGTAATAGACCCCAAAAATAAAATTGATGGGGTAATGGACGTTGCAATTAAGGACAAGAAAATTGCGAAGGTATCCAAAAACATTAGTGAAAAATCTGCTAAAAAAATCATTGAAGCCAAGGGTCTAATCGTTACACCTGGCTTAATCGATATCCATGGCCACCATTTTTTCGGAACTATAGCCCACAGGGATTATAACAATAGCTTTTCTTCTTTGCCTCCTGATGGTTTTACCTTTAGGGCAGGAGTTACTACTGTAGCTGATGCAGGAAGTCCTGGCTGGAAAAATTTTCAGATATATAAAGATCATGTGATCAATCGATCTAAGACCAGAATATTGGTTTTTATCAATATTGTGGGTGAAGGTATGAGTGGCGTAAGCTCTCGCGAGCAGGATACCACTGACATGAACCCTAAGATGACCGCTATGATTGCGAGACAAAACCCTGAAATTATTGGGGTGAAAATTGCCCATTATAGAGGACATGAATGGGGACCTTATGAGAAAGCTGTCAAAGCAGGTGAAATGGCAAATATTCCAGTAATGGTTGACTTAGGTGGTGCAGATCCTGCTTTACCACTTTCCACTTTGCTTTTTGATGTATTAAGACCTGGCGATATTCTTACCCATATGTATGGTGGAGATCATTCAGGACATGGTCCAAAAGAAGGTACTTTGAATGCAGAAGGTAAAGTTTGGCCACACTGGTTTGAAGCTCAGAAAAAGGGGTTGATATTTGATGTTGGACATGGCGGAGGCTCTTTCTTATTCAGAGTAGCCGTGCCTGCAACACAACAAGGCTTTTATCCCAACACCATTAGCACTGACATGCATACAGGTAGTATGAATAACGGTATGAAAGACATGTTGAATGTAGTCTCTAAAATGATGAACCTGGGGATGAGTTTACAGGAGGCCATTACCGCATCTACCTGGAAACCTGCTCAGGTTATTCAAAGAGAAGAATTGGGTAACCTATCTGAAGGAGCAGAGGCTGATGTAGCGATTTTCAGAATGCATGAAGGAGATTTTGGTTTTATTGATTCCTCTGGTGCTGCTGCTAAGGGTACACAGAAATTAGAAACTGAATTGACTTTAAGAGCGGGAAGAATTGTTTGGGACCTTAATGGAATTGGTGCCAAAATATGGGAATAACAATTCCTTTAAATAATTTATTATTGACCTAGTTTTTACTAAAAATAAAATTTGTTATGCTTAAATCATTTGTGTTTTTATTTCTTATAAGCCTGGTTTCTTTGCCTTTAATATCCAATGCGCAGCAAAGTCCTGAGCAAAAGTTAAAGGCAATGGGAATAACCCTGAAAACCCCAGCGCCTTTTACAGGCAGTATTGTAAAGGCGGTAAGGACAGGTAACTTGGTGTTCCTTTCAGGACATGGTCCAGTAAAGCCAGAAGGTGGAATGGTAACAGGTAAACTTGGAACTGAACTAACGGTGACTGAAGGTAGAGCAGCAGCTAAATTGGTTGGTATTGATTTACTTACCTCCCTAAAGGCTGAAATTGGAGATTTGAGCAAGGTTACAAGGATTGTAAAGGTTCTTGGTATGGTGAATGGAAGTCCTGACTTC
The DNA here is from genome assembly GCF_055809755.1 of Cyclobacterium sp. 10D3-21. Classification (NCBI taxonomy): domain Bacteria; kingdom Pseudomonadati; phylum Bacteroidota; class Cytophagia; order Cytophagales; family Cyclobacteriaceae; genus Cyclobacterium; species Cyclobacterium sp. 10D3-21. The sequence goes on along the minus strand of NZ_CM147924.1, from coordinate 6,895,058 downwards.
ATTGATCAACCTAAAGTTATGAATGGTTTTTCTGATTTTATGGTAGAAGTCTTCGGAGAAAAAGGAAGACATGCCAGATCAGCAGTAGGTATGGGGTCTTTGCCTGGTGGCATTGCCCTGGAAATTGAAATGATTGTTGAAATCGAAGACTAATCCTGCTTTTCATTTACAAATGAAGCAGATTGTCTTCCAAAATATATTCTTATGTTAAGTAGAAGAAAATTATTAAAAAGATTAGGTACCCTTCCTCTTGTAGGCGGCGTACTTGGCGCAGGCATCCCTCTATCTTCAGTACAAGCTGAGACAATGGTGGCAGCTCCCAAAAGGAACGTCATCAAAGAGTTGGGGCTTAGAAGTTTTGTTAATGCAGCAGGCACCTATACTGCAATGACGGCTTCACTAATGCCAGATGAAGTGATGCAGACCATTAACTTTACCTCAGATCATTATATAATGTTGGATGAGGTTCAGGATAAGGTAGGAGAAAAAATTGCTGAGCTTTGCCATGCCGAATATGCTACAGTTACAGCAGGATGCTGGTCAGCCATGGTTTTGGGTACTGCTGGTGTGCTTACTGGAAAAGACAGAAAAAAAATTAGCCAACTTCCTGATTTAACAGGAATGAAATCTCAGGTAATCGTTCAAAAATCGCATAACACAGGTTATGTTCATGCCCTTACCAATACGGGCGTTGATATTGTTGAGGTAGAAACTGCCGCTGATGTAGATCGAGCAGTAAATGACAAAACTGCAATGATGTGGTTCTTAAATTATCAAGGCCCGGCAGGAAAGATTAAGCATGAGGAGTGGGTTGCTTTGGCTAAAAAGCATGGCCTTCCTACCATGATTGATATGGCTGCAGATGTTCCTCCTGTTGAGAATCTATGGAAATACAATGACTTAGGTTTTGACTTGGTTTGTGTTTCAGGAGGAAAAGCCCTTAGAGGACCACAAAGTGCTGGGATTCTAATGGGACGAAGAGATCTTGTAGAAGCAGCAAGATTAAGTGCGCCACCAAGAGGGGGTACCATTGGTCGTGGAATGAAAGTAAATAAAGAGGAAATTCTTGGCATGTATGTGGCACTTGATACTTATATCAAGAAAGATCATGACAAAGAATGGAAAGAATGGGAAGCTAAAATTGCACATATTTCCGATGCTGTTTCAGGTATTGAAAGTGTAAGTACAGATGTGTCTGTTCCAGAGATTGCAAACCATACACCTTATTTGCAAATTGGTTGGGATCCTAATAAGATTAAACTTGATCAAGGAGAATTACGCAAAAGATTACGTGAAGGAAGTCCTTCTATAGAAGTGATAAGTGGTGGAGATAATGCAGTTAAACTTACTGTATTTATGTTAAGACCAAAAGAAGAGAAAATTGTTGCTAAGAGAATTGCTGAAGAATTGCAAAAAGCTAAAGTTTAACTGATGAATTTAAAATATAGATTATTACTTGTTGCGATGGTGTTTACCTGTAGCTTGGTAAGTGCCCAAACCTATGACATGCTCATCAAGGGTGGTAGGTTAATTGATCCGAAAAACAATATTGATGCTACTATGGACATCGCCATTAAAGATGGTAAGGTGGCTAAAGTGGCTAAATCAATCGCAGGAAAAGAGGCGGCCAAAGTTATTGAAGCTGATGGTCTTGTTGTAACTCCCGGATTAATTGATATTCATGGTCACGTATTTCATGGTACCGAGCCAAATCATTACTTAAGTGATGGACTTGTGGCATTGCCACCAGATGGGTTTACTTTCCGGGTTGGTGTTACTACTATTGTTGATTGCGGAGGTGTTGGATGGAAAAACTTTGATACTTTCAAAAAGAACGTTATTGATGCTAGTAAAACCAGGGTATTGAGTTTTATGAATATCGTAGGTGAAGGAATGCGTGGTGGAGCCTGGGAACAAAATACAGGTGATATGGATGCCAAATTGAGCGGCATGGTAGCCAAGCAAAACAAGGAACACATTGTGGGATTCAAGGTGGCCCATTATGGCAACCGTGACTGGATTCCAATAGACCGAGCTGTAGAAGCGGGCAGGATAGCTGAAATGCCTGTAATCGTTGATTTCGGTGGTTCTAATGCATTTGAACCGCTTTCAATTCGTGAATTGTTTTTTGAGCGCTTGAGACCAGGGGACATTTACACCCATACCTATGCTGAGCTTAATGGTTCAAGGGAAACAGTTATAAACCGTTCCAGCAGAGAGTTGGAGCCATTTATTTTGGATGCGCAAAAAAGAGGGATTATTTTTGATGTGGGATATGGTGGAGCTAGCTTCGAATTCAAGCAAGCGATTCCTGCTTTGGCTGCTGGGTTTTATCCAAACACTATCAGTACGGATCTTCATACTGGAAGTATGAATGCTGCTATGAAAAACATGCTTAATGTAATGACCACCTTTATGGCAATGGGAATGGAACTTCCTGATGTCATTGAAGCGAGTACTTGGAAACCGGCTCAGGTAATTCAAAGGACAGAATTGGGGCACCTTTCTGAAGGAGCAATAGCCGATCTTAGTATTCTAAATATTAGAAATGGTGATTTTACCCTTTGGGATAGAACTGGACAGAAAGTCCCTACAAATAATAAATTTGAGTGTGAATTAACCGTAAAGGACGGAAGAGTGGTTTATGATTTAAATGGGCGATCCATTCAATAATAATAGATACCATAAAATGCGATGAAAAAAGAAAAAGTCCTTCGAAAGAAGGACTTTTTTTATGCTTAAATACTTTTGGTAAAAATTATACCTGAGCTTCCAGTTTATCCGCAATTACAGATTTAGGAACTGCACCTACTATTTTGTCTACTACCTCTCCACCTTTAAAAATCAAGAGGGTAGGAATGCTTCTGATTCCAAATCTGCCCGGGATGTCTTGGTTGGCATCTACATCTAATTTACCGATGGTGACCTTACCTTCATATTCTCCTGCAAGTTCTTCAACTATGGGTCCTATCATTTTACAAGGTCCGCACCATTCTGCCCAAAAGTCTACCAATACTGGTTGTTCAGATTTGATTACTTCATCAAAACTGCTATCTGTAATTTCTATCGTTTTTGCCATTTTAATGTAATTATGGTTTTTATTAAAATATATAACTTAATCAGTTTCACCATTAATAAGTTCCAGACTGATCAAATTAATTTTAATATCAAATGATCTTATAGGCCACTTCTGGTATTTGATCCAAGGCCTGTATGAGTTCATTTGATGGATCTATCCGGTACTTTGAGGATATTAGATCCAGGGTTAAATTTTCTTTATTGTCTATAATATTAATATATAATTTTGCCTCCCCTTTGTATTTTTGTGTGATGGCTTCTAGTTTTTCCATCAGTTCCAATCCAAGGTCATCCAGGTCAATATGAACCCTTAAACCTTTGATCATTTTACTTCGGATTTCATTAAGCAAAGTAATTTGAGTGATTTTAAATTCAAATTCTTCGGGGTTGAATCGTTTGGGTTGCACAGATCCCGTGATATATAAAAACCAGTTGGGCATGAAATATTCCTTGAATCTCACATAATCCTCTCCAAATATGAAAAAGGTATGTCCACCATGATAATCTTCCATGGTAAGCGTGCCAAATGGTTTTCCATTTTTTGTCGTACGGTGTGCAAAAGTGGTTACTGCTCCTGCAAGTTTAATTTCGCCTTTTGATTTAAGTTGCGCAGTGTCGGCGAGTTCAGGTAGTCCAGTGTTGGTAAAAGCTTCTATTTCTACCTTATACTGATCCAATGGATGCCCTGAAATATACAGTCCAACTACCTCCTTTTCAATGTTTAATTGTTGCAATTGGCTAAAAGGTTCCATTTGTGGAATTGTAGGGACAGGGATATCTAAACCTCCCCCTCCTCCAAACATAGAAACTTGTGAACTCTCCTCCTCTTGGATAACTTTTTGGGCATATTTAACAGCTTTTTCCAGGAGTGAGGCTTCACCTTCTGGTGCTTCAAGGTATTGCCTGCGGTGAAAGTCTACAAAACAATCAAAACCACCTGCCATTGCCAATACTTCCATGGTTTTCTTGTTGACAGCTTTAAGGTTTACCCTTTTGGTAAATGAAAAGATGTTTTTGTAGAGTCCGGCATTTTCCCTTTCTTCGATTATAGCGTTGACCGCAGCATTACCTGCACCCTTTATCGCTGCCATCCCAAATCTTACCTGCCCTTCCATGTTTACTGTAAAATCACTTTTAGATTCATTTACATCAGGACCAAGTACTTGAATGCCCATTCGTTTACACTCCTCCATAAAGAAAGTAACCTGCGTTATGTCATTCATGTTATTGCTCAGCACAGAGGCCATGTACTCCGCAGGGTAATGCGCCTTCAGGTAAGCTGTTTGATATGCAATCCAGGCATAGCATGTAGAGTGGGACTTGTTAAAGGCGTAAGAAGCAAAGGCTTCCCAGTCTTTCCATATTTTTTCTAGTTTTTTACTGTCGTGACCTTTTGCAGCTGCCTGGTTGACAAACTTTGGCTTCATCTCATCCAGCACATTTTTTTGTTTCTTACCCATGGCCTTACGCAAGACATCTGCTTCACCTTTGGTAAAATCAGCTAGCTTTTGCGAAAGTAGCATTACTTGTTCCTGGTAGACGGTGATTCCATAAGTCTCCTCCAGGTATTCCTTCATGTCTTCCAGATCGTAAGTGATGGGCTCTGTCCCATGCTTTCTTTTAATGAAACTCGGAATGTATTCCAAGGGACCAGGTCTGTACAAGGCATTCATTGCGATAAGGTCAGCAAATACAGTAGGTTTCAATTCCCTCATGTATTTTTGCATACCGGCAGATTCATATTGGAATATACCGACAGTTTCGCCTCTCTGGAAGAGCTCATAGGTCTTGACATCGTCAATGGGGAAGTTTTCAGGATCCAGTAATATGCCGTGGCGCTCATTTATGATCCTTACTGCATCCTTGATCAGGGTTAGGGTTTTAAGCCCCAAAAAGTCCATTTTCAGTAAGCCTGCACTCTCAACAACAGAGTTGTCAAATTGGGTACATACCATTTCGGAATCCTTGGCAAGTGCTACGGGCACAAAATTGGTGATGTCATCCGGAGTAATAATCACCCCACAGGCATGTATACCGGTGTTTCTTACTGAGCCTTCCAGGACCTTGGCCTGATTAATGGTTTTGGAACTTTCATCATTTCCTTTTGAAATTCGAATAAGCTCCAATGCTTTCTCTAAATTGTCGTTGTTGTTTTTAAGCTTGGCTGAAAGCTTGGCCCGGTCATTGGCCAATTCAAACAGCGCCTTAAGTTTGATATCCGTTACAAGCTTTGCCAGCCTGTCGGCTTCAGGGAGGGGAAGGTTAAGCACCCTTGCTGTATCCCGAATGGCAGATTTGGCCGCCATTGTTCCATAAGTGATGATCTGTGCCACCTGATTGGCGCCATATTTTTTTATAACGTAGTCGATTACCCGTTGTCGTCCTTCATCGTCAAAGTCAATGTCAATATCAGGAAGTGAAACCCTATCGGGGTTAAGGAATCTCTCAAAAAGCAGGTCATAAGCGATGGGATCCACATTGGTAATTGCTACGCAATAGGCAACCGCAGATCCTGCGGCAGAACCCCTTCCGGGCCCTACTGAGACGCCCATGTCTCTGGCAGCACGGGTAAAATCCTGGACGATCAGGAAATAGCCCGGGTAGCCAGTCCTCTGTATGGTTTCCAATTCAAAATCCAGCCTTTCCCTAATTTCATCCGTAATTTCCGGGTACCTTTTTTTAGCTCCTTCGTAGGTGAGGTGGCGTAGGAAGGCATTTTCACCCCTTTTACCTCCATCTTCATCGTCTTTAGGATCGACGAACTCCTCCGGAATATCAAATTTGGGCAATAACACTTCTCTTGCCAGCTTGAAAGGCTCAATTTTAGACACGATTTCGTCAGTACATGTGATGGCATCTGGTAGATCAGCAAAGAGTTTCTTCATCTCTTCTTGAGACTTGAGGTAAAATTCATCGTTGGGAAACCCATAACGAAATTCTCGCCCTTTTCTTCCTATGTATTTCTTAGGCTTCTCGACCAATTCTCCATCCTTCACACACAATAAGATATCATGCGATTTGGCATCCTCCTGCACATTGTAATAGGTGTTATTGGCAGCAAAATACTTGACGTTATATTTTTCCGCCCATTGGAGCATTACTTCATTTACCTTTTCTTCTTCAGGAATGCCATGGCGGTTAAGCTCAACATAGAAATCTTCACCAAATTGCTCTACCCACCAGACAAAGGCTTCTTCTGCCTGGGTTTCACCTACATTGAGAATGAGGTAAGGGATTTCTCCCCATAGGCCACCTGTGGTAGCAATGATGTCCCCTTTATATTGTACAAGAATCTCCCTATCTATTCGAGGCAAATAGTAGAAACCTTCGATGTTGGCATAGGAAGACAGTTTAGCAAGATTATGGTAACCTGCTTTATTTTTAGCCAATAAAACGGTTTGATAGCCATCGTCTTTATTGGATTTATTTTTCCGGTCTCGGCTAAGATTGAATTCACAGCCAATAATGGGTTTAATGTCGTTGTTAAAAGCTTCTCGTACGAAGTTAAAGGCTCCCATCATATTGCCATGGTCAGTCATGGCCAAAGCAGGCATTCCTAAACTTTTTGCCCTTTTAATGATGGCGGGTATTTCTGAGGTAGACTGAAGTATGGAAAATTGAGTATGGACGTGCAAATGCGTAAAAGGTGTATCTTTGAGATCTGAAATGTCAGCACCATCTGCTGCCTTAAGGACTTTTTTGGCCGTTAGCTTAACATCATCTTTGGCCGCAGCAAAATTAGCGGCCTCAAGATTAGGGGCTTCATATACTATTTCCTCAATAGTGACCCCTTCGACGGGTGGTTGTACTCCTTCTTTTATAAGTCCGAAAAAACTCTTCGCTGTAGCGTCTACATCATAAGCCGCATCATGCGCATCTCCAAAACCTTCCCCAAACAATTTCTGGTGGAGCTCAATCAAGGTAGGCCACTTAAATTTCCCGCCTTTCCCCCCAGGGATAGCACAAAATTCCGTAGAAATATTCTTGGTATCGAGTGGCTCCTTTTCCAGGTCTTCAACGGACTTGTTGGTCCTCAATAATTCCGCCCCCACAATGGATATATCGAAGCCAATATTATGGCCAACAAGAAAGGTGGATTTTTTGAGGTCTACTTCAAATACCTCCAATACCTTGCTCAGCTCATGCCCTTCTTTGATGGCTCTTTGAGTGGAAATACCATGTATTTTCTCAGAGTTATAAGGGATGGTGAAACCTTCTGGTTTTACTATAAAATTATTGTTAGAGATAAGCCGCCCTTTATCATCATGTAGTTGCCAGGCCAATTGAACCAATCGTGGCCAATTCTCCAGGTCGGACATAGGGGCATTGTAATTGCGAGGAAGCCCAGTAGTCTCAGTGTCAAATATCAGGTACATATATGTCTATTGAAAAGGGAATGAAAATCATTTTTTGACTAAATGGTCCATTGGACAGAAGCTTTGTTCTGACCAAAACCATTTGGTTTATTTTAACCTCAGGAATGCAATGGGGGCTGATGTATCTTCAAAGTGCTGAATCAGTTCAGCCAATCCTCGCCATTACTGAGTACAAGCTATTTTAATCACTTAACCCGTTGTTTTTCTTATTATTACAGTTGTTTATAAGAAGGGAAAAGGTCATGTGTCAAGATTTCTATTGCGAAATCCGAGTTAAAAATACAGGTAATAAAAGGTTTCTACCAGTTTAATTTGAAAAATATCTGAGGCAAAAAAAAAGCCTGTTAACAGATAAACTGTTGACAGGCTTTAAAGCTTGAAAATCGTAATGTATTATTTGTTGATTAAAAACTGATCGACCTTCTCTCCATCAACATTGATGGTTTGGGCTTTCATTGTTTTCCCATCGATTGTAATGTATTGGTACAGGTGGTCTGCTGGAAACTGAATTTCCGCATAGGAACCTGTTTCTACATCTTTGTTTTTTCCAGTGGTACCAACAGAAATCCAGTAAATGGTCCCATCCTTAGGGCTTTTTACAATTTGCCCGTTGTTGATAGGTTTAGACCGCATATAGTAATGAAAATGCCCACCCATCACCATGTCAACATGGTATTTGTCAAAGAGTGGTCCCCATTCCGCCTGTATGTCCTCATATGGTTCTACTGCATTGAAAGGAGGAAAATGAAAAACGGCGATTTTCCAGGTTGCATCTGTTTCTTTTAATTTTTTCTCAATCCATTCCGTTTGGTCTTCATTGGGAAAAGTAGAGTCTATCATTAAGAACAGGGCATTTCCATAATTGAAAGCATACGAACGTCCTGCCATCTCAGGAGAAGGACTGTCTGAGGGGTAACTCAACATTTTTTCAAACATCCATGCGCCAAGGCCATCTTGACTATCGTGATTGCCAGGAACTGCCATAAGCGGTTTTCTTGCTACAGTACCTCCTGCATATTGAAACAACTTGTCCCAATCATCCCTATATAAACCGGTATTTACAAGGTCTCCAGCGATATAATAAAAGGCAATGTCTGGGAATCTTTTTTCTGCTTTTTGAATGTTATTTCCCCAAATTTCAGAAAGGTGAACATCACCGGACCAAACAAATGAAAAAGGTTTGTCTTTATCTGAGGCAGTGGTAAATGTTTCAGGGGATGACCAACCGGCTTCATCATTTCCCACAATATAGCCGTATTCAGTTTCGGGCGTCAAGGACCTGAGCTTGGCTGTAAATCTATTCATGTATCGGTCATTTTGAAGGAGACGGTCTTCCATCAGGAATTTTTCTGCCTCAGTTTCTAAAGTGTCGTTGGTTCCATTTTTCCAATATTTGGCTTTTCCAGAGGCGACTGTTTCCGTTGTTCTCCATTGGATGTCCATGGAGTTTTCCGGTGATTCACTCCAGGTAAGGAGTATCTGATCAGGTTTCTCAGCAGTAGGGAAAGCCGTAGTTCTAAAGGCATCTACCATATGCGCTTCCCTTGCTCTACCCCTAATTGTCGTCAATAATTTTTGTCCTTTGAGCGCATCAGGAACTTCTGTAAGCGTCAATCCACTCCAGTCGTGATACGTGAAAGCACCAACATCAAAAACTTCAATGTGTTGTTTTGCCGGGAATACTGGAGTAATTTCCAATTTCTCTTCAGTATTTTGTGGGGCAAGGCCTATAAAATAAACAGGCCTGTGTTTGCCAAAACCGTTGATACCCAACTGGATTTCTCCTGTATCAAAATCTTTCTGCCATACCTCATAGGTATCATGTTCATTTTTCACTTCCAGGTCTGTGAGTGTAAATCCCGCAGGTTTTATCCAGAAAGGAACGACTTCTTGTCCTTTATTTCTCATGAGAGAAACAGTAGTAGGGACATTTACCTTTACTTTCCAATATTGTGTAGCAAGGGATTCTTTCTCTTCATCCGTGAGGTATTGGGCCGCATAATTATGCGATATGGTATCAAGCGCTTCTTTATCCAACTCCTTATATAGGCGGGTTACCACCTCATCCATCGTTTCTTTTACCGAAGGCAAAGCTTTTTCATCTTTTTTTTGAGGTCCGCATGAGCTGAAAATCAATACAATGCAAACCAATAATAGTGGGAAACTTTTCATAAACAGATTAAAATTAGTGGCCATTGTTCTCCAAAGGCCGATTTTGGTATCAAATTATATTACGTATTAAAATGAAATCAGGCCACTTTAAGCTATGGTTAAGTTTGATAACGATTATTTAACAATAAAAAAGAATTGAATTAAATAGTCTCTTTTTTATAACCCATGGTATTTACGGTGGAGGGCATTTATATGAAAAAGAAAAAAGCAGAGGCTCTAATGCAGAGACTTGTACAAAATAAGATTTCACGGCCGGAGTTTGAGGAACTTTTAGGAAGTCTTGAAGATCCAGAGATGGTGAACGGGATGGAAGAAAGTATGCGGAATCATTTTGAGGAAGTCCTTAAAGATTACAACGATGAGTTAAAATCAAATACAGAAGATAAAAAAATAAACAATCAAAGTTTTAGTAAAACGCAAAAAGAAAAAGAATAGAGGTCCTTCAATGGACAAGGTTTGGAGAATCAATTCCAATTAATAAAATGAACGCAAAACTGAAAATTCAAATCAATCAATTATGAAAAAACATCGTACTAAAAAAATGATGAAGTGGATGGTGCCACTTCTCTCGGTAGGTATTCTATCTACTGGTTCAGTACTGGCGGAAGCCAATGGAAATCCTGCGATAGGGAATTCTTTTGCACCTGCTTTTACTGTCGAGGAGATGGTTGCCGTCACTATCAGAGGAAAAGTTACCTCCACAAATGATGACTCAGGCTTGCCTGGGGTAACCATTTTGGAAAAAGGAACAAGCAATGGAACAGTTACCGATATTGACGGGACTTATAGTATTGACATAGCAGGACCTAATTCAATATTGGTGTTCTCTTATGTAGGTTTTGAAAGTCAGGAAATTACTGTAGGAAACCAATCAAGTGTAAATGTAAGTATGGTCGAGGCGGCAACAGCCATGAATGAAGTAGTTGTAACAGCGCTTGGAATCAAAAGAGATCAAAGATCACTTGGTTATGATGTATCTACTGTATCTGCGGAGGATGTGACTCAGGTGTCTCAAGAAAACATTTTGAGTTCTCTTGCAGGTAGGATGCCAGGTGTGACCATCAACCAAACAAGTGGGGCAGGTTCATCTATAAGCATGGTGATTAGAGGTGCGAGTTCATTGACATCTGACAACCAGCCTCTATTTGTAGTAGATGGAGTACCAATGTCAAACTCTCTGAATAACAATTCTCAAAATGGGGATGGTAATCAGGTCGATTATGGTAATGCGATTTCCGATATTAACCCTGATGATATCGCGAATATCAGTGTGCTTAAAGGCCCAAGTGCAGCAGCACTTTATGGTACTCGTGCCGGTAATGGTGTGGTTATCATTACTACCAAATCTGGTAGCAAAGGAAAAGGAATGGGTGTTTCTTTCTCAACAAGTAATGTATTTGAACAGCCTTCTCGATTACTCGATTTTCATTACCAATATGCCAATGGTAACAGAGAAGGTGTATTCAATGACGGATCTGCTTATTGGGGTGGCCCACAGTTGGATGTAGGTAACTTAGCGCAACAATGGAACAGCCCGGTTGATGAAAATGGAAACGTAATCCCAACGGAGTTAAAATCTTATCCGAATGCCATGAAGGACTTCCTTCAAACCGGTATCACTTCAAACAATAATATCGCCATTAGTGGAGGAGATGACAAGGCTACTTATAGGGTGTCTTATGGAAATATGATCCATCAAGGTATGATCCCTAATTCTGATTTGAACAGAAATAGTATTTCTACCTCTGTTTCTTATGATATTTTGGATAAATTGACGCTAAACACAAACTTTAATTATACCAATAGTAGCTCTAACGACAGGCCGAGTACTGGTGATAGGAGGGGAAATGCGCTGGAAGCTATATATGCTTCTTCCTACATCGACTTTGAGCAAATGAGTGGTATTTGGGTGCCGGGTCAGGAAGACATTCAGCAAATTAGAACTCCAAATGGAGATAACCCGTATTTCATAGCTTATGGAATTGAGAATGCTTTCCGTAGAGACAGAATTTATGGCAATGTTTCTTTGGATTACAAATTCTCAGATAATTTAAATTTAGCTGTAAAGTATTCAATGGATCGATCTGATGAGAACAGGGAAACAAAGATTCCTTATAGCTACAGTAGAATGGCCAAAGGTGGTTATTACAATACCGACATGTTGAATCAGGAATCTAATGCTGATGTCTTATTAAGTTATAATAAAGATTTTGGGAATTTAGATTTCAATGCTTCTGCGGGTGGAAATATCATGAGTCGATTTGGGACTTCCTCTTATGTAGGTGTTGGAGGTGACAGGAATAATGGGCTTGTGGTACCTGGTATTTATAATGCGCAAAATATACCAGCTGATAACAGGTCTGTTTCTAGTGGATATTCTGAAAAGAGAATTTACAGTGTTTATGGTTTGGCTTCTTTTGGGTATGCCGATCAATTGTATTTGGATTTGACAGCTAGAAATGACTGGTCATCTACATTACCACTAGACAATAATTCTTATTTCTACCCTTCAGCATCTTTAAGCTGGTTGGCAAACTACACGCTGAATCTTCCAGAAAGCATTGACATGTTGAAAGCAAGAGTTGGTTGGGCAAAAGTAGGAAATGATACAGGTCCTTACCGTTTGGTGCAAAACCTATCTACAGGCACTTACAATTCTATTAATACTGCTTCAGTACCTTCAGGAATAAACAACCCTGATTTCTTACCTGAAGAAGCGACTTCTATTGAGGCTGGTATCGATTTGAATATGTTCGCCAATAAGTTAAGGTTTTCAGGAACGTATTATGTGATTGAAAATAGGAACCAAATATTTTCAGTAAATCTTCCTAGATCTTCAGGATACAGTAGTAGATTGATTAATGCTGGATTGATCCAAAGTAAAGGTTTGGAATTGGCTTTAGGTGGTACCCCACTTGATAGAAATGGTTGGAAGCTAGATGTTGATTTTAACTGGAGCAGAAACAGAACAAGTGTTATTGAGTTGGTTGAAAACTTTGATAGGATTACCCTTTGGGGAGAGAATGGTGGTGGAGCAATTACTTTTCTAGGTGACCAAGTTGGTGACTTGTACAGTAGAGGTTATGTAGAGGTAGAAGATCCAAATTCTCCTTATTACAAATGGCCTGTATTGAGTAGTGCTGGAGAATGGCAAGATTTGTCTTCTGACGATGCTTTAAGAAAAGTAGGTAACTTCAACCCTGATTTTATATTGGGTATGCAGACAGGAATAAGTTATAAGCGATTTGTTTTGAATGCAAGTTTTGATTGGAGACAAGGTGGTGAATTCATGTCTTTCACTTACAGGTATGGAGAGTCTGATTGGAAATCTCAAAGACAACTTGATGATTTAATCCCAGGTGGATTGTACTCTGAAGATGAATTGGCTGCTATGTTGAAGTCAGATCCTGAAAAATACATTATCCCAAGTCCAGGAAACTTCCCTCGTGTAGGTGGTCATACTGCTGAAACAGGTGGGTTCTATATCGATGAGAATGGTAGCGATGGTGCTTTCGTTCCTGGTGTAATCCAAACTGCCGGTGCAGATACACCAGACAATTATGCAGATGATGTATACGAAGAGCATTTAGGTGGTTCTGGAACCAATATTTATCCTATCACCAATACCTATCCTTGGAGTTTTAATGAGCAGGTTACTTTTGATGCTTCATTTATCAAATTAAGAGAATTGTCTTTAGGGTATAGGATACCTAACTTCAGTGTATTTACGAATGCTACATTCTCAATCTATACTAGAAATATTATGTTGTGGACAAAAGCTGATATAGGCATTGATCCAGAAAGAGCATTCCAAGCCTCAGGTTCTTCTTTCAAGCAGGGAATCGAGCGTCAAAATGTGATGCCTTGGAGTGTGCCAATTGGGTTCAAGCTTAATTTCAATCTTTAAAGGTCCTTAATTTACATATCATGAAAAATTTATTTGAATTTAGAAAGATAGCCGTATTTCTCCTGGGACTTATCTTGGTCACCGGTTGTGATGACCAACTCAGTGAGATCAATACCAATCCATATGGTATTGACCCGGCCAATGCCAACCCTAATCTTTTAATGCCAACAGTGCTGACTTCTTCAGCTCAGAGCTATTTGGGATTAGGATTCAATGACATGGCTGGTGCCATGCAATACACACAGAAAAATGGTTGGTACAGTAGTCATAATAATTATGAATGGGTATCCAGAAACTGGACAGGATGGTATGATATCCTGAGAACAAACGATTTGATGATTACTAGGGGAGAAGATTTGGACAATGCCTTTTTCCAGGGAATGGGCCTTACCATGAAGTCTTTTGTTTACGGAAATATTGCGGATTTATGGGGAGATGCTCCTTATACCGATGCCCTAAAAGGTGACCAAGGAAGTGATCAATTTCAATTTCCAAAATTTGACAGTCAAGAAGTTATTTATGATGGTATTATTGCTGATCTAAATCAAGCTGCATCTTTGCTTGCTTCTGCATCAGCAGAAGGCGTAACCGCTGGGAATGACCTTATTTATGGTGCCAATGTCGATAGCTGGAGAAGGTTTACCAACTCCTTATTGTTAAGGTATTATATGCGATTGTCAGAAAAGAAACCAGATGTTGCCAAAGCTGGAATTGAAGCCATCTATAGCAGTGGGATCTATATTCAGGATCCTTCTCAGGATGCCAATTTGGATTATACAGGTGGATCAAATGATATTTGGATCACCAGACACGTTAGGTTAAACCCTGATGATTTCCAAAGATACCAGGCTTGCCAGACCTTTATTGACCAATTGACAATGACAGAGGATCCCAGACTACCTGTTTGGTTTGATTCTGTAAGAGTACAATGGGTAGAAGATGCAACCCTTGCTGTTGCTGCAGAAAGCTTTATTAGAGCTGATGGTGAGCCTATTGAGTCAATCTATACTTTTGATGAATTCGAGGAAGAGTATGCCGATGTAAAATTTACGCGGCATTTTAATCCTAATTTGGCGGATTACAATTCAGATTTATATGTAGGCTTGCCAGCATCTATCCTTACGCCAGAATCTTACAATGGGAATCCTATTCCAGGTCAAGGAACTCAAAATCTGCACGTTTCTCAATTGGATCCAATTTATAGTACTCCTGGATCTACAGGAGATATCCTTAAAGCTAGAATTATCTCTGCTTCAGAAGTAAGTTTTATCTTCGCTGAAGCAGCCTTGAAAGGCTGGAATGTAGGTGATGCTGAGATGCATTATAATATGGGAATCGAACAATCTCTAGAAGTTTGGGGAAAAGGCGATATGTACGATGAATTTATTGCCAAATCTGGGGTAATGTTTAACAGTTCTATTGAACAAGTAATTACTCAAAAGTGGGTAGCTAACTGGTCCAATGGTACTGAAGCATTTGCAGATTACAGGAGAACAGGTTTCCCTGACTTAACTGCAGGTCCTTTGTCTCCTCAACCAGAGGTAGCTATCAGGTTCCAATACGGAAATGATGAGTACAACAACAACCCAGATAATATTGATGCTGCACTAAACAATCTTGAAGTAACTGATTATTCAGGTAACTTCGGACAAGATAGCCAGTGGTCAAAACCTTGGTTGTATCAAGGAACTAACATACCTTTTTAAGGTATTGATTAGGTATTGTTTATAATTAAAAGGTTCTCTGTCGATTTTCGGCAGAGAACCTTTTTTATTTTAGCTACTATAAAAAAGGTTCTTAACCGAACAGCAAATTTATTTCTAGTTTTTAGTTTAGCGTTTTTTAGCTCCCACTTGTTAAGCGCTCAGGAAGTAGATTTGGAAAAGACAAAGGACCTGTCGATGCCTGGGGATTTTCCCGATCGTATTATTTTGCAACCTACGGTTAACCCATTGGAAACTCTGGCAGGATTGAAAATGTTTGACGCACAGAAAGCCCCTTGGATGGAGAGGAAAGCCTCGAACACTCAAATGTATCAGCTGATTGAGATAGTGAGAGACAAGCTCGAATTTAAGGTTTACAAGGTGATGCGAGAGGTTTATGGTAAAAATAAATCAGGCAGTAATAAGCTGATTAATCCTATACCAAATTCGCCAGAATATGGATAGGAATGGCAATTGTGATTGGTAAGGAATAAAAATGGAAAAGTCAGGATCATGCGACCCTGACTTTTTTTAATACCATCTCCCAATGGAGTTCTTGAGTTGGGTTATTTTGACTTAGACCCAATCAAATCTTTTTTGCATATGAGACATTTCGCCATGACTGCTTATCAAAATTAGCGTAAGAATAGCCAATAAGACAAAAATGAGCAAAAGGGCTTTCCGCCAAATTTTTGATTTGGCTGGGCGTTCCTGAAAGGAAGGGCTATACTTTGGAATTAAGACAAGTATAATGATGAAATTGACAATGTAAAGGAATTGCTCTATCCTATAGAAGCTTAAAAAAGAGCCTGTAATAAAGATGGTGAACAATATGTAAGTACCGAAAAAGGTTTTGAAAACCATGGATATCTCCTTGTAGCTGATCTGTTGGTTTTGAAGCTCTTTTTTAGCTGAAAACAGTTTGATCCAATAGATGGCTAAAGCCAGGAAGATGACAAGGGCAATTACTTGAACAGCAGTCCTCCAGGTTTGTGGCTGGCTAACGAAGGCCCCCAAAGTATCGGAGAAATCCTTCATTATAAAAGATTGCTGCCAAACAAAGAAGGGAACAAGCAGCAATAGGCCAACAGCAGGAATGGTGAGGTTGCTAGTTGTAAATTTAGTAGTGGCTTTCTCTTCCGGCCATTTTGAGGTAAAGGTTCCATAGGCCATTCCTGCGCCACCAAAGAACCCAAGAGAATATTCCATTACATTCCACATGTTGAAGGGAATTTCGGCGACATTGCCGAGCACTTGTAAAAAATTACCAAAAGCGAAACCAAAGCCGGCTCCCAATCCTGAATATACAGCTACTCTCATGGCGCTGTATTGTTTGGTTCTAGCCATATAATACAACATGGCGATTCCTGAACCAGCACATATTCCCCAGGCTTCAGAACGTGGAGGTGTCATTTCAAAACCAAGTTGCTCAATGATTAAATAATAAAAAATGATACCACCTACCGTCATTTCCATAACCACCTGGTGCCATTTAATTTTTTTCTCCGGATGATCGGCCAACACCAGACCAAATAGACCACCTCCAATTAAACCATAAAGGCCGCCAACAGCCAATAAGCTGGCCAATCCGTAGTACACATTAATAAAATCTACGCCTCTGCCATACCCAACAAGAATGCCATAGCTCATCATACCACCAAATCCCCATCCTACGGCTCCTGCAAAAGCAGCCTTTATGGCCTTATTGTACCAATTTTCTTTTTTTGCCAATAGTATGATACTCAGGCAGCCTATTCCTCCTGCCCAGGCTGCCCCTTGTTCATGGCCGAATTGTCCACGAATGGCCCAGGCCGTGGCCAAAGCCATACCAGCGATAATGATGGAAATGATTGTGTTTTTATCTAAATGTTTCATACAGGGTATTAGGGTAAGGGTTGATAATTGATACAGGCGTTAATATCCTATAATACCCTAGCCTCCTGAAAAGTACCATTCTTAACAATGGCTTTTTATGAACGGTAACAATTAATTATTTCGTAAGAAAGAGTTTAAGAGATATTTATGACTGCTGAAGATGAAAGTGAAGTTATTTTCCAGCGAGGTACCTTTTCCGGTATTCTATGGGATTGCATCCTTTTACCTGTTTGAACTGACGGGCTATGTTTTTGCTATCATTTAACCCCAAATCCATGGCGATTTCAAAAACGGTCTCATCTGTTTCGAGAAGTTTCTGGGTGAATTTTTCAATCCGAAGGTTGAAAATATATTTATAAATGGGATACCCTGTAATTTGTAGAAATCGCTTTTCCAGGCTTCTTCTGGAAAGAGGCACTTGTTTTACTACCTCATCTACCTGGAGGTTTTTTTCGATGTTTTTATGGATAAATTTTAAGGAAGAAGCAATGTGATCATCATTCGTGGCATAGATATCAGTAGACTGTCGGGTAATCACCTGAGTTGGCTTTACCAGGATGTCATAAAAGTTTGCCGCACTAGTCCTGATCATTTGTTCCATCAACTTGGCAGTATCATAGCCCCCTTTTTCTATGTCCAGACCGATACTGGACAGCGGTGGATCGGACAATTCACAAAGCATTTCATCATTGTCAACGCCCAATACGGCGACTTCTTCAGGGATTCGGATTTTATTTTGTTTGCAGGCCTCTGTGATGTGCAAACCCTGATTGTCATCACAGGTCATTAGTGCGATTGGTTTTGGTAAGGACAAAAGCCATTTACTCAAGGAATTACTCTTGTAATACCATAAATCCGTTGATCGGGACTTTCGATGTTCAAAGTAATTGACTTTGTAACCCATGGAATTGACTTCTTTTTCGAAGCCTTCTGCCCGTTCTCTAGACCAGACAATGTCTTTGAATCCATAAAAGGCAAAATTTTTAAACCCTTTTTTCAAAAAATAGTTGGCGCCGATTTCACCTGCCTCGTGATAGGAACCAGTGATATTGGGAATCTCGGTAAACCTTTCCTTAAAATCCTGAGCGACCACAGGAATTTTAGATTCAATAAGCAATTCCAGGTCTATATCGTTGTATAACTGACCTATTATCCCATCAGCGCCCCAATCCTTTGCCCATTCCAATATTCCTTTGATCCCAATGGTTTCTCTGTAATAAAGTGGCATGCGGCAATAGGTCCAAGGGCCATGTTCGGTGGAATACTTGGAGATTCCCTTTAATAAACTTTTGCTGTACTCCTCGGCAAAATCAAGGAGTAAAATAATCTTATACATGTATTACTTAAAGATATCCTTCAAACTCTTAGTAGCATTGGTGACCAAAGGTTTGGCCCAAATACCAATGCTCAAGATATATCCTAAAGTAATCAAAAGAAATAACATGGACAATTTTAGTCCTACAAGTTCTGCCAAGCCGCCGATTACCAGTGGCACTATTGCACCTCCAGCTATACCTGTGCACAATATTCCTGAAAAGGTCCCATGGTGATTGGGTACTGAATTGAGTGCCAATGAAAAGATAATAGACCACATAACAGAAGCGAAAAAACCTGTCAATGGAAAGGCAATTAAAGCAACTTCTGCAGTTCCAAAGAGACCTGCAAGCAAGGCTATAATTGCGCCTATAGTGAAGGATATCAAAACCGTTCGGCTGTCAAGAAATTTCAGCAAAACCAGCCCTAACAAACAACCGATTGTAAGCAAACCCCAGAAATAGGAAATGACAATGGCACCTGTAGTAGATGGGTCTATGCCATGGTAGGATTGAAGGAATTTTGAAATCCAGTTGGCTATACCCTGCTCTGTACCTACATAACAAAATATCCCCAGGAAATACAGCAACACGTACTTATTCGCTAACAGTTCTTTAAAGGCTACACCAACATCAATTTTTTCATCAGCCTTGAGTTCTACCTTCGGAAATCTTGCGAAATAAACAATGATGACCATAATAAATGCAATGGCAGCAAATACCCAATACAATGAAACCCATTTTAGGTCTTCAGGAACCATAGGGTTTAAAAAAGAAAAGAGAAGGGAATCGTTAGAAGTATGAATATTTGTAACCAAATAACTGTAAAGCATAGGGCTCAGAAATGATGCTGCCCCAAAAGCCAGTTGCCCCATCACTGAATTAAAAGCAAAATGTTCTTCACCCCCCGCAGTTCTTAGTAGTGGATTAATGACTACCTGAAGTACTGCCATGCCAATCCCAATAATAAACAAAGAGGTCAAAGCAACCGAAAAACTAGGGATAAATGCAAATAATAGGGCACCAATAAAAGCCATGGTAAAGGCAAATATCAGCATTTTCTTTTCTTTGAATTTCTCTACTAAAATACCAGAGGGAATAGACATTACTGCATAGGCCACGAAAAAAGCAAAAGGTAAAAAACCTGCCAGGCCAATACTAAGGGTGAAACTGTCAATGATATCCGGAATGATTGGTCCAAGAATGTTGGTAAGAAATGAAATGACGAAAAAAATCAATAAAATCAAGGCAACAATCAGTGTGTTTTTTTTCATGTCATTTAAATTATTGAGCGTAACAGTTATATTCGATGGATAAGTTTGCTGGGTTAGCACAGACTTATGAACCAACAAAGTCGATAATTTTAAAGCGCTTTTTTGGTTTATTTTATTGATGAATCCACAAGTGCAGCAGCTCCAAGGAGTGCAATATCCGCA
Source organism: Cyclobacterium sp. 10D3-21 (assembly GCF_055809755.1). Classification (NCBI taxonomy): domain Bacteria; kingdom Pseudomonadati; phylum Bacteroidota; class Cytophagia; order Cytophagales; family Cyclobacteriaceae; genus Cyclobacterium; species Cyclobacterium sp. 10D3-21. The sequence goes on along the minus strand of NZ_CM147924.1, from coordinate 6,875,198 downwards.
TTTTTAGTCAAATGTATTTTCAATTTTTTCACAGATTCTGGATAAATAAAATTGCAAAAGGTTGCGCGCATGGCTTCTTCGAAAAACGGGAAGGCATTTGCAACAGAACCACCTATTACAATGGCTTGTGGATCATAAGTATACATTACTACTTGAACAGCAGCGCCAAAGTGTTTTCCAAAGGCATTCCATTGGTCTATGGCCTCTTTGTCGCCTTTTTTAGCGGCTGTGAATGCATCTAACGCAGTAGTTTGGTATTCAGCACTAAAGAAATTTCCACTGGCATAATATTCAATATTATGCTCAAGATATGGAAGCAAGCCAATTTCTCCAGCACCACAGTTTACTCCGGCATAAAGCTTGTTCTCGATGATTATTCCTGAGCCAAGCCCTGTTCCTATGGACATGCCAACCATATTGCTATAATTTTTACCCATTCCAAATTTGTGCTCTCCAATGGCAAAACAATTGACATCGTTATTGACGAATACCGGAAGGTTGAACTCCTTTTCAAGAATATCTTTTAATGCTACCTTGGTCCAAGAGGGGATATTAGTTACGTTATAGACTATCCCTTTTTCTACATCCACAACCGAAGGTACGCCAATACCTATACCATCTACATCATGTGCAGTAAGTGGTTCAATAAATTTCATCACTTGGTCAAGTGTGGATTGAAGGTTGGTTTTTTCTTTCAAAAGCGCTTTTGTCTTATGAATGATTTTCCCTTCGTGCTCTATACCTACCTGAATTTTAGTTCCTCCTAAATCTATTCCTATGTTCATTATAATAAGTCGGGTATCTTTAAAAAAAATCAACGACAAATATATCTTAATTTTAACCTTTTAACAACTAATAAAATATATTTCAGGCCAAGTTAAGGTTAATTAACATGCTGAAATACAGGTAATAATAAGTTTATATTTGTGCTGAAATTCAAGAGGTATACTTGAAAAGTCGCGTTAAGGCTATTTGAAAGCCATTGTTTTTTCAATAGTACTAAACGGTAAATTGTTGTAATGTAATTATGAATTATGATTGGGGCTGGGTTTGTCCATGTAGAAAAGCTACGTTTATCCCGGATTATGCAATGGGATTTCCAGACCTTTTTCAGCCTGTCCAGACTTTTCTTCAGGGGAAAAGTTGCAATTACGAGCAAATCAGACCATTTGTAGATTGATGGCTAGCACTGTTATGAAAAAACATAAGATAGCAACGGTTGACAGTTTTAGAAATGATTTCAAAACGCAATAGATTATCTATTGCAAATTTATTTTAGGCACATATAAATGGTTATAGTGAATCTAAAATAGTCTGATTGAATAAGTGTTTTATATTTTTATTGCTAAATAACCTATACTATATTTAATTAAATCCAGAATGATGAAAGAAAGAGTGAAAACATTATTTATTATTGGGTTCTTTTGCCTGCTTGGTTTATCTCCATTTGCGCTTGTAGCTCAGGAAGAACCAAGTGGAATCTACCTCACATGGCAAGAGGACCCTACTACCACCATTACGATAGATTGGCACCTTAATAATAGCACAAGCCAAGTACTTTCCTATCGAAAAAAGGGCACGGATAAGTGGGTTGAGGCGACTAGTAAAGTGACTGATTTCCCTTTCTCAGATCGTAAAATCCACAGGGTTTCTCTGAAAGGCCTGTCTGCTAACAGTGCTTACGAATTAAAATTTAATGCTAAAAGTAAAATTTACTATTTCAAGACAATGCCAAAGGATATTTCCAGAAGCCCCATTAAGTTTGCGATAGGCGGAGATACCATGCATGATAAGGCTGTAATGGAGAAGACCAATAGACAAGTTCTACCTTATAATCCAGATTTTATAATTATTGGAGGAGACCTGGCTTATGGCAATGGAGATGGGAAAAACGTAAATAGATGGTACGATTGGTTTGATGCTGTTAAGAATACCCTGATTCAGGAAGATGGACGTATCATACCCATGATGTTAGGAATAGGAAATCACGAAGTGAAGAGTGGTTACAATGATGAGGACATTCCAGAACATTTGAAAGTTGAAAAAAGAAAAGAAAGTGCACCATTTTATTTCAACCTTTTTGCATTCCCAGGGCAGCCAGGGTATGGCGTGCTGGAATTTGGTAAATACCTAAGCTTTATCTTCTTGGATTCAGACCACACCAATGCAATTGATGGCCCACAAAAGGATTGGTTAGCCCGTGAACTTGCCATTCAGAAAGAGAAGAAAACGTCGCATGTGATGGCCGTTTATCACGTTCCAGCTTACCCTTCAGCGAGAGCCTTTACCGGTACTACTCAAACCATGATAAGGGAACATTGGGTACCTTTATTTGAAAAATCAAATATGCAGTTAGTGTTTGAAAACCATGATCATGCCTATAAACGCACCTATCCAATAAAAAACAACAATGTGGATGAGGATGGAATTGTCTATATAGGCGATGGATCCTGGGGGACCAGACCCAGAGAGGTGCACGATGCTGCAAGTACCTGGTACCTTGAGACCTCCCAATCTGTGAGGGCCTTCACCTTGGTGACCCTTCAGGGCAAAAGTTATAACATTCTTACAGTAGACGAAGATGGAAAAATCATCGACAGTTATCCAAGTAATCCATTGATAAAACCATGAAAAATTCTCAAAGATTAATTAGATGTGCTTTTTTTGCACTTATTGTATTCCTAAATACTGCCTGTGGCGGAGGGGATAAATCAGAAGCAGTCACAGAGGAGTCCGAAAGTACTCAGGTGCCCACGCTTGTAACGGAAGATTATGAACATATCTTCGGAGAGGACAGGCCCTTTGCTCAATGCCATGCTTCTACAATCACCGGCCTTGGTGATGGGAATTATTTGACAGCCTGGTTTGCAGGATCCTATGAAAAACACAATGATGTAGGCATTTGGATCTCCAAAGGGAAACCTGGGAATTGGTCTGCTCCAGAACTGCTTGTAAAAGTAAGAAATGAGCCACACTGGAATCCAGTTTTATTCAATGCCCCTGACGGAAAAGTTTACTTGTATTTTAAGGTTGGGAAAGAAATAGATTATTGGGAAACCTGGGTGCAGTATACTGAAGACGGTGGTATTACCTGGTCCGAAGCAAAAGAATTGGTACCTGGAGATAAAGGTGGACGTGGCCCGGTGAGAAACCATATGTTGGTTTTATCTGACGGCACATGGCTTGCTCCTGCATCTGATGAAAAAAACAAAGTCTGGACGGTATTTGTAGACCGGTCTGAAGACGGTGGAAAAACATGGAATGCCACTGATAAGCTAGCCATGGACCGTACCGTAATTACTGAAGAAGGCGTTATTCAACCGGCTCTTTGGGAGTCAAAACCCGGACATGTACACATGTTGATGAGAAGCAGTTCAGGGAATATTTGTCGATCAGATTCAGAAGATTATGGTAAAACCTGGTCAGAAGTGACAGAAATAGAATTGCCTAACAATAACAGTGGGATTGATGTTGCCCATATTGAAGGAGAAAAGATCGCTTTGATTTATAATCCTGTAGCTGAAAACTGGGGAGATCGTTTTCCAATTTCCATTGCTGTTTCTGAAGACAACGGTAAAACCTGGCCTTTAAAATTTGAAATCGAAAAAGGTGATGGAGAAGATGAACTTTCCTATCCAGCCATGTTTTATGAAGATGGTCACCTCGTCGCTTGCTACACCTGGAATCGACAGACTGTCGCATTCTGGAAAGGAAAGCTTGAAGGGATTTAAAACTAGACAAACTATGAGAACTTCAGTCTGGAACCTATTAATTTTATTTTTGATCTACCAACCGGTATTTAGCCAACATGAAATGACATACGCTGAAAAACTAGGCTTTCCTGAGGGGAAAAAAGTAGTCATCTTTCATGTAGATGATGCAGGGATGTCTTTTGAGTCCAATGAAGGGGCAATTAAATCCATTAAGGAGGGTGTAGCTACATCTTGTAGTATCATGATGCCCTGTCCATGGGCAGCAAGTTTTGTGAAAAAGGCACTTAAAGAGCCTATGGATGCAGGACTTCACTTAACCTTAACTTCTGAATGGAAAGACTTCAGATGGCCTCCAGTAGCAGGGAAGGCCGCAGTTCCTGGCCTGGTTGATAATGAAGGTGCGCTTTGGCCCTCTGTAGAAGAGGTAATCGCCAATGCGACTCCTGATGAAGTGGAACTAGAAATTCGTGCACAAATCGATCGTGCCCTATCATTGGGATTTAAACCCTCCCACATGGATAGTCATATGGGCACATTATTCTATCATCCTCCTTTTCTGGAACGCTATATAAAAGTGGGAATTGAGTATGGGATTCCTGTCATGTTTCCTGGCGGTAATAATAAATTGCTTGGTCTTTCGATGAACAACAACATCATCAAGCAATTGAAGAAAGAAGGAAAGTATACGGAAGGCATGAAATTACCTGGCAATTCACTTATGGACAAGGCTCCTATTGTAGGAAAAACAATCTGGGATGCTGGATTGCCAGTCTTGGATGACTTACATTCGATAAGTGGAAATTGGTCACCAGATTACGAAGTCGACGACGAGGGATTAGGTGCTTATAAAGTAGAAAAATGTAAGGAGTTACTGACTGTTATGAAACCTGGTTTGGCCATGGTGATTGTTCACAGTATAGGGGATAGAAAAACCTTTGACAGAATCAGTGGTTCAGGAGGTTCCAGGTATGCTGACATGCTGGCCATGACATCACCGGAACTTCAGAAATTCATTGAAGACGAAGGGATTATCTTGACTACATGGACTGAAGTTATGGAAAGAAGAAAGAAAGTAAAATGAAGAGATTAGTATTTATAAGTTTGTTTTTACTTAATATCTCTGCTTTTGGACAATATATACCAAAAGAGAAAGTAGTGGTAAATGAAACGCTGATTTTTCCACTTCAAAACAATCATGTACATGGGAGTAGTATTGTTGCCCTGCCCAATGGTGATTTACTAACGGCCTGGTTTGAAGGGTCGGGAGAAAGGAAAGCAGATGATGTTCGGATAATGGGGGCCAGACTTAGAAAGAAAGAAACCCAATGGGGAGAGCCTTTCTTAATGGCAGACACACCTAATTTACCAGACTGTAATCCTGTGCTTTTTCTAAACCAGGAGGGAAAGCTTTTTCTGGTATGGATAGCCGTGCAGGCCAACCGATGGGAACAGTCTATACTACGTTTAAGGACTAGCTCAAGCTATGACAATGCAGGAGCACCATTATGGAGCTGGCAAGATAATATTTTACTTAAACCAGGTGAAGAATTTCATCAGGAAGTGGTTAAACGTTTTGAGGAATTGCCTCCTAATAATGCTGGCTGGTCTGAATATGCACCTCTTTATGATCAAATGATCATCGAAGCAAGCAAGGACAGTAAGAAATCCAGTATTGGATGGATGACAAGAATTAAACCTCTGGTTCTCCAGTCGGGAAGGATACTTTTACCCCTTTATTCGGATGGGTTTAACTTTTCCATGGCCGCCATTTCAGATGATGATGGGGCCACTTGGATCCCTAGTAAACCAATAGTTGGTAGGGGACCAATTCAGCCGGCCTTGAGCCAAAGAAAAAGTGGGGAAATTATGGCAATAATGCGAGATAGCGGAGATGCTCCAACGAGGTTGCATAAAAGCTATTCTACTGATGAGGGGATGACATGGACTGCCTCCGAAAAATCAAGTATTCCCAATACTGCCAGTGTGGAACTACTAGTGTTGGACAATGGATTGTGGCTATTCCTTGGCAATGACATTGATGATGGCAGGTACCGCCTTTCCTTATACATTTCGGACGATGAGGGGCAAACCTGGAGAAGTAAGGTCTATTTAGAGGATGAGAAAAAAGATTTTGGAGGCTTCTCCTATCCTTCGTTGATCCAAGATATGAATGGAGTTGTTCATATTACTTATTCCTACCACCTCAAAGAAGGGGGCAAATCCATTAAGTATGTAAAAATTGATCCAAATAATTTCTAATTTAAATAGCCCATCTTTATTAAAAATTGTATTATAATTAATTGAATCACTTATCGGTAATAGGTAAGTCTGATTCGGTTTTAGTAGTTAGGTTAGGTAATTTTTGTCCGCTCATGTTATAGCAACGGGGCGGACAAATTTATTTAATGGCCTTTTTCAAGGTTAACATTTCAATTTGAATCCGTTGTAGTCGCACGATGGGTTCACCAATCTATTTTTATCAACCATATTATTTTACAATGAAATACTTACAGTCAAAGCTTCTTGTTCTTGCTGGATTGCTAATAGGTTTATCAGGCCTTCAGGCGCAACAATTGCCATCAAGCAGCCAAAGGACCCATCAGGATGTTCCTTTTGTCCAGGAATATAGCATCAAATATTATTCAGATGAACATTCAGCAGACCTGAAGAAGGTGTTTGCTGATAGAAATGGTACTGTCCAGATTTTAGGGACAAAAGGCCTATTTAGAACCCATGCAGGAGCATTCTTGTATCCTGGCTCCTTTACGCCCGACAAGACCTACCTGGCCATGAAAGATAAAAACGTCCGTAGTGTGACCACTGTGGAGGATCAATTCGTCTACCTGGACGACAAGGCGGTATTTAGCAATGCCTGGGCTGGAAGCCTTTATCTAAAGCATGAACTTCCGGGTGCCATTCATTTTGCACATGGAGAAGATTTTTCTTTTTTGGTGTCTGATGGAAGCAATATCCATCTTGTAAACCAGGAAGGGATTATTTATAAAGGTAAGATTAGTGGATCACCTGTTATAGCAATTACTTATGACGAAGCCACAGACAGGTTTTTACTTCTGGCAGAGAATAAAGTAATGGCCTTTTCTGCTTCCAGCAAAAAGCTTCAGACCTTAGCTGAAGGTTCAGGCTTTACCAGTTTTGTTGTTCGGGAAGGAAAGAAAAAACTTGCCGTAGGTACAACAGATGGCTATTTCGAATGGGACCTTCTCACAGATAAAAAAGTAGGCGCAAAGCACAATGCTTTGCCATGGCCATCCTTGACCAGCCTTACCGAAATCAACGGATTGCTTTGGTTTGGTTCAGAGCAAGGAGCTTTTATGGAAAAGGAAGATGGTGGATTTAACTATTACTATGGAGAAAGATGGTTGCCAGGCGACAAGGTGCTTCATATAAGTCAAAAAAATGAGGACGAGGTATTGATATTGACAGACAAAGGTCTGGGAAAACTAGTATTTATGTCACAAACATTGGCAGAAAAAGCTAGCCATTATAGCAAACAAGTGAGAGACCGACATATCCGTCATGGATTCAATGCTACATTGGTTCAGATGGAAAAAGGCAATGTAAACAGCGGTAGAATAGGTGATTCAGACAATGATGGACTTTGGACTTCCATGTATTTGGGCGGTGAGGCATTCCGATATGCGGCCACTGGTTCTGCCGATGCATTACAGAATGTGAAGGAATCTTTGGATGCCCTGGAACGGTTATATACTATAAATAACATTGAAGGTTTCCCTGCCAGGTCTTTCTCCAGAAGTGGTTTCAAAGACCAACTTGGGGGATCTATTCATTGGCAAGATGCTTCAGATCCTGAGTGGGTTTGGAAAGCAACGACGAGTAGTGACGAAGTGATCGGGCATGTTTTTGTCTTTGGGGTAATTGCGGAATTGGTAGACAATGAAGCGTTACGCCAGCAGGCCATTGGTCTTTTGGATCAGCTAATGACTCACATCGTAGAAAATGATTGGTACCTAATAGATTTTGATGGCAAACACACTACCTGGGGCAGGTGGAATCCTGAATATGTCAACGGATTCCCTACCATGGTAGGTGACAGAAAGTTAAATTCCTCCAATATCATTGCCATGTTGCAAACGGCTTACCACTTTACAGGCAAGGAAATTTTCAAAAAAGAAGCTTACAAGCTTATGGACAAGCATGGCTACCTTGAAAACCTGATGCGTCCAATGGAAGGAATTGGTAAAGCCAAAGAGGGAAGTGATGATTGGGCTGCAATGCTATCCGAATCCTGGAATCATTCTGATGATGAGATGTATTACATGGGGTATTGGGGTTTGTACCGCTACGCCTTCACAGATGAATTGAAAGAAAAATACAGAATTGCTATTTTGGATCATTGGGAGGCAGAGCGTCCTGAGAAAGATGGCCTATGGAATATTTTCACTGCCTTGGTTGATAGAGAAAACTTTGACCTTGAAGAAGCAGTTTGGTACCTACAGGAGTATCCGCTGGACATGATCAGTTGGAATACTAAAAATAGCCATAGAAAGGACATTGAGTTACTCGATGCGAATTTCCGTAACCAAGCTACTAAAGAAGTGCTTCCTCCGGATGAATTAAAACTGCGGAGACACAATGGCAACAGGTTTGACCTGGACGGTGGAAACAATGGAAGGGAAGAATATAGCGCTGGCGATATTTGGCTTTTACCTTACTGGATGGGTAGATATCTTGGTGTCATTAGTGATCCCATTTCTAAATAAGAAAGCAAAATAAATAGTCCATCTATAATTAAATGAGGTATTAATAAAGAATGGATCGTTTCTCTATGAAGGGATAAATAGAATTAATTTTAGATTAGGTATATAGATTTGTCCGCTTTTGTTCACCAGCAAAGCGGACAAATTCATTTATTGCCTAATTTTTACAGAATTAATAAAAGTGCTGAGGATTAAATCCGGAGAGTGATTGATTTGAAAACCATAAAAATCAACTTTTATCAAGTCCTTAGGATGGGGCGATCGATTCATCAGTCTATTATTATCAACCATATTATTTTACAATGAAATACTTACAGTCAAAGCTTCTTATTCTTGTTGGGTTGCTCTTGGGATTGACACATGTCCAGGCGCAACAACTGCCATCAAGCAGCCAAAGGACCTATCAGGATGTTCCTTTTGTCCAGGAATATAGCATCAAATATTATTCAGATGAGGGTTCAGCGGACCTGGAAAAGGTGTTTGCTGATAGAAATGGCACTGTCCAGATTTTAGGGTCAAAAGGACTATTTAGAACTCATGCAGGAGCATTCTTGTATCCTGGCAGCTTTACGCCAGACAAGACCTACCTGGCCATGAAAGATAAAAACGTCCGTAGTATGGCCACCGTGGAGGATCAATTCGTCTATCTGGACGATAAAGCTGTATTTAGCAATGCTTGGGCAGGAAGCCTTTACTTAAAGCATGAACTTCCGGGAGCCAATCATTTTGCCCACGGAGGAGATTTTTCTTTTTTGGTGTCCGATGGAAGTAATATTCACTTGGTGACCAAGGAAGGACTCAGCTATAAAGGAAAGATCAGTGGATCACCTGTAATAGGAATAAGCTATGACAATGCTATAGGCAGGTATTTGCTTTTGGCAGAGAATAAAATAATGGCTTTCTCAGCGGACAGCAAAAAGCTTCAGACCTTGACTGAAGGTTCAGGCTTTACCAGTTTCGTGGTTAGAGAAGGAAAGAATAAACTTGCAGTAGCTACTACAGATGGTTATTTCGAATGGGACCTTCTAGCTGATAAAAAGGTTGGCGCAAAGCACAATGCAGTGCCTTGGCCATACTTGACCAGCCTTACGGAGATCAACGGATTGCTTTGGTTTGGGTCAGAGCGGGGAGCATTTATGGAAAAGGAAGATGGTGGGTTTAACTACTACTATGGAGAAAGATGGTTGCCAGGCGACAAGGTGCTTCATATTAGTCAAAAGGGCGAGGACGAAGTATTGGTCTTGACAGACAAAGGTTTGGGAAAACTTGTGTTTATGTCACAGACATTAGCTGAAAAAGCTGATTATTATAGCAAACAAGTAAGAGAGCGCCATATTCGACACGGTTTTAACTCGACCTTGACAAGAATGGAAAAAGGCAATATGGACACAGGTAGATTGGGGGATTCAGACAATGATGGACTATGGACTTCCATGTATTTGGGTGGAGAGGCATTTCGATATGCGGCCACTGGTTCTGCCGATGCTTTGCAGAATGTAAAAGAATCTTTGGATGCTTTGGAAAGGCTTTACACCATTAATCCTGTTAAGGGCTTTCCATCAAGGTCTTTTTCAAGAAGTGGGTATATTGATAAATTGGCTGACCCAGACAGGTGGCAACACGCATCTGACGAAGAATGGGATTGGAAAGCCACAACCAGTAGTGATGAAGTAATTGGCCATGTTTTTGTTTTCGGAGTAATCGCTGAATTGGTTGACAATGAAGCGTTGCGCAATCAAGCAATAGGGCTATTGGATCAGTTAATGACCCATATTGTCGAAAATGATTGGTACCTGATAGATTATGATGGCAAACATACGACCTGGGGCAGGTGGAATCCTGAATATGTCAATGGATTCCCTACCATGGTGGGAGATAGGAAATTAAATTCCTCCAATATCATCGCCATGTTGCAAACGGCCTACCATTTTACAGGCAAGGAAGAATATAAAAAGGAAGCTTACATGCTGATGGAAAAGCATGGTTACTTAGAGAACCTAATGCGACCAATGGAAGTAATAGGTAAAGCGCAAGAGGGAAGCGATGATTGGGCAGCCATGTTGTCCGAATCCTGGAACCACTCAGATGATGAGATGTATTTTATGGGATATTGGGGTTTGTACCGCTATGCCTTTACAGATGAATTAAAAGAAAAGTACAGGCTTGCTATTCAGGATCACTGGGAGTCAGAGCGCCCTGAGAAAGATGGTCTGTGGAATATTTTTGGTGCCTTGGTCAATAGGGAAAACTTTGACTTGGAGGAAGCTGTATGGTACCTTCAGGAGCATCCTCTTGACATGATTAGTTGGAATACGGCGAACAGTCATAGAAAAGACATCAAGTTGTTGGACCCGAATTTTAGGGAACAATCTACGGATGTTGTCCTTCCTCCCGATGAATTGATGATACGCCGGCACAATGGTAACAGGTTTACATTGGACGGAGGAAATGGTGGTACGCAAGAATATAGTGCTGGAGATATATGGCTTTTGCCTTACTGGATGGGTAGGTATCTTGGTGTAATTAGTGATCCTTTGATTAAATAAAATGAGCTTTCAAAATAAAATTCAATCCGGAGAATTGGTTGTTGGTACTTGTGTTACCTCAAATAATCCTTTGTGGCCAAAAACATTAGCCTCCTCCGGATTGGATTTTGTATTTATAGATACAGAACACATCTCTCTTTCGCGTAAAGACCTTGCAGAAATGTGTCAAACGTATGCTGGAAGAGGAATTACGCCAATTGTAAGGGTTTATAAGGCAGACCATCACCTAATTTGTCATGCCATAGATGCTGGAGCGGTTGGTGTGGTTATTCCTTATGTAGAATCTGTCAGCGATGTTGACGTTTTAATTGGGGCTACCAAATTCAGGCCTTTAAAAGGAGAGAAGTTAAACCAGTACCTGAAAGGTAAAGAAAAGTTGACCCCCGTGGTAAAGGACTACCTTGATCAATACAATGCAGGGCATTTAAGCATTGTAAACATTGAAAGTGTTCCTGCTATAGACAGGCTGGAAGAACTGTTGTCTATTCCAGGACTTGATGGGGTGTTTATTGGTCCTCATGATTTATCTGTAAGCATGGGTATTCCAGAAGCGTATGATCACCCTGAATTTATATATGCAGTAAGGAAAATTATCAAGACGAGTAGGAAATTTGGCTTAGCTGTAGGAATTCATTTTTCAGAAGCTATAGAAAGGCAAATTTTCTGGATAAAGGAAGGGGTAAATATGGTGGTACATAGTTCGGATTTTGCTTTATTTACACAAAGGTTAAATTCAGACCTTGATCAGGTAAGAAAGGCCTCTGGAGGAAAGGTTACTATCAAACCTAAACCTGGAAACAGCCCAACAATTTGAAATTTTCTTGTGAACTTTTAAAATAGATTTATAATGACAAAAATTACTGAGCAGCCTTCTTTGTATCGGCATTTAGAAAAGATGTCTGTAGCAGAATTGACCGCAAATATCAACAATGAAGACAAGAAAGTAGCCCTTGCAATAGAAGAGGTCTTGCCCAAAATCAACTTAATGATTCAATCCATTGTCGATAAGCTTGAAAATGGAGGAAGGCTATTTTACGTAGGTGCTGGTAGTGGAGGACGACTTTCAGTACTGGATGCCATAGAACTGCCCACCACTTATGGAATCCCGAAAGGAAAAGTGAATGTCATTTTAGCAGGTGGAGTAGACCGCTTGATCGAGGCAAGAGAAGAAAAAGAAGACGATCCAGATGCTGCATGGGAAGCTTTGCTTGGCTATGAGGTTTCGGATAAAGATTTTGTCTTAGGGATTTCCGCAAGCGGTACCACCCCATTTGTTTTAGGGGCTTTGAAAACTTGTAGAGAAAAGGGAATACTTACGGGTTGTATTGTCAGCAATCCTGAATCGCCTATTGCTGCGAATGCAGATCATCCAATAGAAGTATTGACCGGACCGGAATTCGTGTCAGGAAGTACCAGGATGAAGTGTGGAACAGCTCAAAAAATGATTTTTGATATGCTTTCCACCACTTGTATGATCAGGATGGGTAGGGTAGAAGACAATAAAATGGTCAACGTCTTACTTATCAATGATAAGATTGTGGACAGAAGTGTGAAAATGCTAATGGAAAGGGCTGGACTGACTGATTATGATAAAGCCAAAGCACTTTTGATGGACAAAGGATCTGTGAAAGCAGCCCTTGATTCCTTAGGGAAATAAAATTGCCAGGTTTTCCTGAAAAATAGAAAGGGTTCTGAAAATTTATTTTCAGAACCCTTTTATGTTTTGTGAAATAAGCAGCTTAATTCACCACTTTTTCTGCCAACACAATAATTTTATTGTCATTAACCTCTACTACTCCTCCATCTACTATGAGGGACTTTTGTCCTTCAGAAGTAGTGTAAGAAACGGCACCTTTTACAAGGGCTGATATTATAGCAGCGTGGTTTTTCAATACTTGAAAGGAACCATCGGCTCCAGGAAAGGTAGCCTCAGAAACTTCTCCTTCAAATACTTTTTGGTCCGGTGTAATGATCTCTAAATGCATGATATATTTTATAAGAGGGTAATACCTCAGGTATTACCCTAATAAAGTGCTATTATTTTACTTCTGCCAACAATTTTTCACCTTTAGCAATGGCATCTTCTATACCACCTACTAAGTTGAATGCTGCTTCAGGCAAGTGATCCAATTCTCCATCCATGATCATGTTGAAGCCTTTGATAGTATCTTTGATATCTACCAATACTCCTTTAAGACCTGTAAACTGTTCAGCTACGTGGAAAGGTTGAGAAAGGAAACGTTGTACCCTTCTAGCGCGGTGTACTACCCTTTTGTCTTCTTCAGAAAGTTCTTCCATACCCAAGATAGCGATGATATCCTGAAGTTCTTTGTAACGCTGAAGTAGTTCTTTAATATTTGTAGCACAATTGTAGTGCTCGTCACCAACTACAGAAGGTTCAAGAATTCTAGAGGTAGAATCCAAAGGATCTACTGCTGGATAAATTCCTAGTTCTGCAATTTTTCTTGAAAGTACAGTTTGTGCATCCAAGTGAGCAAAAGTTGTTGCTGGTGCTGGATCTGTTAAATCATCAGCAGGCACATAAACGGCCTGTACAGAAGTAATGGATCCATTTTTTGTAGAGGTAATTCGCTCTTGCATCGCGCCCATTTCGGTAGCGAGTGTAGGCTGGTAACCCACAGCTGAAGGCATCCTTCCCAAAAGGGCTGATACTTCAGAACCTGCTTGTGTAAAACGGAAGATATTGTCAATAAAGAAAAGAATATCTTTACCTGCTCCATCACCTTCACCGTCTCTATAATACTCTGCTAGTGTTAATCCAGTCAAAGCTACTCTTGCACGTGCTCCAGGAGGTTCGTTCATTTGACCGAAAACGAAAGTTGCTTTGGAATCTTTAAGTTTTTCCAAATCCACTTTTGATAGATCCCATCCACCTTCTTTTTCAAGAGACTCAACGAAATCATCACCATAGGTTACAATTCCTGATTCGATCATTTCTCTGAGCAAATCATTTCCTTCCCTGGTTCTCTCACCAACTCCTGCAAATACAGAAAGACCTGAATATGCTTTAGCAATATTGTTGATCAGTTCTTGAATAAGTACTGTTTTACCAACACCAGCTCCTCCAAACAAACCAATTTTACCACCTTTTGCATAAGGCTCGATCAAATCGATTACCTTAATACCTGTATACAATACTTCCGTAGAAGTAGACAGGTCTTCAAATTTTGGTGCTGACCTGTGTATAGGTAGTCTGTTTTTGGATTCAGGTTGAGGCAAACCATCAATGGCTTCTCCTACCACGTTAAATAGCCTTCCTTTGATATCGTCTCCAGTAGGTACTGATATCGGGCTACCAAGGTCTCTTACCTCCATACCTCTTACCATTCCTTCCGAAGAGTCCATAGCAATGGTTCTTACCCTGTCTTCGCCTAGGTGTTGTTGAACTTCAAGAATTACCTTTTGGCCATTCTCTTTTGTGATTTCAAGTGCATCAAGGATATTTGGCAGTCTACTCCCCTCAAAGGAAACATCCACAACAGGACCAATTACCTGAGTTATCTTACCAGTATTCGCCATTGTTATATTTTAAGATCTATTGGAACAATACTTTTTAATTCGAGTGCAAAATTAGTTAATATTGCTGAATACCAAAGGATGTTTTAAAAATTAATGCACTTTGATACAAATTTTTATAGCACTATATATTTAATTAAAGATTTTCACCCCTTTTTCGCCTCTCTTTTGGCCTGCTAAAAAATTCTTCTGGCCCTTACCCATCTTTTTGACCAGTACTTGGACTGCAAGTTGTCCTCAGTGACGCCTAAAGAAGTGGAGGCATGAATGAAATAAGTTTTACCCGTTCGTTTTTCCAGGACTATACCTGCATGTGTGACTTTATTCCTTCTGCGACCAGTTGCGAAAAAGACTACATCGCCTTTTTTCAATTTAGCTTTAGTGACTTTCTTACCAATTTTGCTCTGCGCTGCCGATACACGAGGCAGGGTCACACCTACACTTTTGAACGAAAGGTAAACCAATGCCGAACAATCCATACCTGATCGGGTATTCCCTCCATACCTATAAGGAGTGCCTTGATAGGATTTAGCGGTATTGATGACCTGCTGAATGTTTTGCTGTCGAATCTTCCTGGAGGAAGAACAAGAGCTGCTGAATAGGAGTAATAAACCAAAAATAAAAAATAGAAAGTTGCTGTTTTTTTGAAGTTTAATCATAAATGAGATCAGTTATTCCGTTCCTTACATAATTGGAGCTTTGGCAAGGTGCCTCATACCTTTCATTATCGCACGATTTCAAAACTCATGACTTAAATTGCCGTTTAAAAACATTAAGGTAGTTCAATTCGGTCAAATTACTTCGCCAGAAGGATGCTATTTTTGAATAAATTATTTACTTTTAATCATTAATGGAGGGTAGATCCCTCCAAATTTGTTATCCTTCCACCCAAAAGCCTAATACAAAATCACCACAACATAGCATTCGATGAGTAAAGAGGACTTCAGCAGGCTTAGCATACAAAAGAAAACGCAGAAATTGTATACTGAAGGCACATTCGTAGTAGCCATTCGGTATTATACGCATAAAGTTAACCTCTATCTTTTGGGAGAGGAATACGTTGAAGTTTTTTATAACCACAAGCAGGACCGAATTGATAAAATTGATTTTTTGAATCACAGGCATTCAAGAATGAAGTTCTACCTGGATCAGATCAGTCTTAGTGAGATCTAATTGAATTGCTTATTCACCACCCTGCATCAACTTGGCATGGATTTTTAATACCTGAGGAATTACCAGAGTTGATTCATCGTTGGTAATTATATAATCCGCAAGCTTGTTTTTTTCTTTGTCCGTTAGCTGCTTTTCAATAATTTGTTTGATTTGAGCAATGCTTCGTTGTTTATCTCTTGATTTTACCCTTCCTATTCTTATCTCTTCTGAGGCGGTTACATGCATGGTGAAATCCAATGCTTTGTAAGAACCTGTTTCAAATAATAATGCGGCTTCTTTTAGCACATACTTTGTCTGTTGATTAGAAGCCCATGATTCGAAATCTTCACTTACTGCAGGATGTACAAGACTATTTATAAGTGCTGTTTTATCAGGATCAGAAAAAACAATCTCTCCGAGGTATTGGCGATTAAGTTGGCCATTTTCAAAATAGGCTGAAGCACCAAATTTTTCAACAATTAATTTTTTTAAAGGGAGATGATGCGCCATCAGCCACTTTGCTCGGTCATCCGCATTGTAAACCGGAATATTGAGGAGAGCAAAAATTTTCGATATTAAGGTTTTACCAGCCCCAATTCCGCCACTTATACCTACCAATATAGGCATAACCCTACTCATAGATCAAATCAAAACTATCTGGAGAGAAGTTAATGTCCCGAAGGAAAGAACGACTTACATTTAGAGTGACCGCAATAGAACTGTCCTCTCTATTTCTGTTGTTGTAATTTAATATAGCGGAGAGATTCAAGGCCTCAAGCTCATTTTGTTTCCTTTCGTCGACTAAAAATTGAAGGGTTACGTTTTTGGCATCACCTTCAATGTCTACGTTGGCCGGAAAATATAATTTTTTCACCTCCAACTCCAGTGTTTTCTCTAAGAACGCCACTACTTGAAAGCTTATCTGTACTGTTTCTTCATCGAGGGTTAAAAAATCCCTTTTAGTTTTGTCCAGTTCAAGAGGCAGTAATTTAGAATAATGGTTTTTGATATTATTTTCTCCAAGCTGAACGAGTAATTTACCCTCGAGTTGTTCGATGACGGAGATTGGTCCCTTTACAGTTACATATTCAGGATCCATGGTGATAGGAGATGCGAAATCGTAATTTTCGGCCAAGGAATTGGCGGAGGTGTCCGGGATAATTTGGATCTTTTTTGAAACAATTTTATCGATACTGAAAAACAACGTATCCTGAACGATGCGTACCAGATTTGTTGATGAAATATGCTCGGACATTTGTTGCGTAATCTCATCAGTAATTAAGTAAGGTTGGTGAGAAGGATCCTCCAATTGTATTTCCAATGGATCTTGGCTTACTCTTAAATGTTTTTTCAAAAGGTCCCAACCATTCCCGTTGATTTCTATCTTGACCTCGTTTGGCAGGCTTTGAACTGCCATGTACTCTTCCTCATCAAATTGAATAGAGATGGGTTGATTAACTATAGTAGTATAATTGTCCTTGTTTAGGGCATTAAGTAACCAAAAGGTGGTAGCCGTGACAACGCACAGGACTACCACCTTCAGATTGGAAGTTTTATTTGGTCTAAATTTCCGGAAATAATTACTGAGTGTACTCAAGTATACGGGAAATTACTTTTCAGTTGATAATTTCTTTGTGTAATCAAGAGATAATGCAGATTTTTCAACCCTTATTTTTACCCCTTTGTCCAAATCGATAGTCACGATGTCACCCTCAACGGAATATACTTTTCCGTGGATTCCACCTACTGTCACAACTTGTTCTCCTTTCTTAATATCAGAGATAAATTTGGCCGTATCCTTTTGTTTTTTTTGTTGGGGCCTGATCATAAAGAAATACATGATCAGAATGATACTACCAAAAAGAAAAACTTGACCCATGATGCCACTACCCATGACACTGTCTACTTGAAGCAATATTGAATTGTACATTTTTATCGTTTTACTGGACCTGCTGAAGGTGCGGTGGATGTTCCTGTTGATCTCTTAACTTCTCCTTTTAATCTTAATCGGGTTACACTTGGAGAAGTGTTGGCCTGAATGGTGACGGTTGGACTTTGAACACCAGATTTGCCTCTGGAATTGAACTCTACCTTTACGAAACCTTCATCACCTGGTTTAACAGGTGTTTTGGACCATTCCGGACTTGTGCAACCACAAGATGCCTGGATATTGGAAATAATCAAAGGAACCTGACCTTCGTTTTTAAATTTGAAAAGGTGTTCTACAACTTCTCCCTCATTGATGGAACCAAAGTCAAAGATCTCTTCTTCAAAAGCAAATGCTCCGACTGTGGATGGATCCGCAGGCTGTACATTTTGTGCACTTGAAGGAGTCACTACCTGATTTTGCTCCAGCTGGGAAATTTTTTGTTCCAATTCCTGGATTTTATCATTATCGTTACTTCCTTTTTCACTACATGCTCCTGCCATAATCAGTGTCAGGCCTAATACCCACACTGAAAGATTAGAATACTTCATAAATAAAACTGTTTTAATTTTTATTGTTGTCGTTATTGATTTGGTCAATAAGTTTATTGACATCATTAAGCAAATTTTCTGCTTTGGATTTTGCTTCTGTGATGACCTTATCTCCTTCAGATCTGGCAATATTGTCCGGTAGATGTTTCTCATCTATCAGCTCATTGATCAGATCTTCCAGCTCATTGCGGTATTTTGCTAGTCTGTAGGATAATTTATCTCTAGTATTATTTCCTGCGTCAGGGGCAAAAAGCACCCCTAATGTAGCACCCAAACTTGCTCCTAGAGCAAATGCGAATAATGAATTACCTTTTTTACCCATTTTTATGTTTTTATTTATTATCTATAAGCCCTCTACCACTCTTACGTATTTTTCCGTTTTCGGTTAGTTCTTTTGACAATGTATCCAAAAGACCGTTTACAAACTGCTTACTTTTCGGAGTACTATACGTTTTGGAGATATCAATATACTCATTTATGGACACCTTGGTAGGGATACTTGAGAAGTTTACCATTTCTGATAAAGCCATTATAAGTATTACCCGGTCTGTTAAAGCAATCCTTTCTACATCCCAATTTTTGGTGGTATTGGCAATTAATTCACTGTATTCCTTCTCTGAGGCTACGGTAAAGTTATAGATATCCTGAAAGAATTCTTTATCCTCTTCCCAGTTTAATGCCAATTCCGGAAGGATTTCATCCGTTTCATCTTCAGTACCCGTAAGGGTTTTTATAACCTTGGAAGACAAACTTCTAACGATTGATTTGTTTTCCGACCAATTTAAATCCCTGTCTTGAAAGAAACTTATAGTAGCCTCACTCTTAAAAATTATCTTTTTGACAATAACCTGTAAAATCTCCTTGTCCTCCTCGAAGCTTGGATTTTCTATGGTCATGTATTGCTGATACTCCTCGTTGGGCTTCACCAGTTCTCTATACCATTCTTTGATTTCCAGCTCCAACTCCTCTATATCTACACCAAATCTAAGACAATCTTTTTTGAAAGAATGATTCTGTGCGATAATCTGTAAGGCTTTATTTGAACCTAAATTATAGGTTGCAGGAAGGGTGATTGCTGGTTGGTCTTCAAGTTTCCTCTTCTTTAATTTTTCTTTCCGAACATGCTCTCCAAATGCAACCAACATACTGATTGCAAACAAATACAACCCTGGAATGTTTTCCACTGCGGTCAGCATATTTGTTCGTAAAAATTCCTTGTCCTTTTTATTGTTTGAATTATAAAAGGCAAGGGCCTTTACCGCTGTTTCTTTTACCTTTTCATTGTCACTTTTTTCCAATGAAAGTTGTGATTGATCTCTGTTTTTGATAAAAACCTGAATACATCGCTCTGCTTCTTTTTTAAGGAAACTCTTGTCTTGTACCTCCATTGAATTAAGATCTGGTAGAAAGGCTTCTTTTATAAAGTCTTGAGCCAGATTTGCATTGGAAAGTTTGCACTGGTGAAAAGCATATAACGTTTGAAATGCTTTTACTCTGAGGATTCTCCTGTTTAACATTAACTGAAATTAAAGAACGTGATAAGTGTTAATTGACAGGTAGGACAGAAGCAGCCTTTCCCCATCAAAACTAAATTTTCTGCAAATTAGTAAATGTACCTGCAAAGGACAAATATTTGATCTCACATGCTGTAAAAAACACGAGACCTACCATGATATTTTCAATTGTCCTATATCTTTTATCCTTTTTAGCGCTTTTTGAAGTGCTGCTTCATGAGGAGATATTCCCTCAGAACCAGCCAAATCAAATACCTCCAAACAAGTACCATATATATTTTCTGCCTTTTCTAACGCTAAAGACTTCTTGTAATTCCCCTGATATTCCTGGTAGACATTAATTAAACCACCGGCATTGATGAGAAAGTCCGGGGCGTAGAGTATTCCATGGTCCATTAGCATTCTGGCATGTACTTGTTCCTTGTCCAATTGATTATTGGCTGCACCTGCCACAATATCACAAGTCAGAACGGGTATGGTTTGGTCATTTAGCTGACCTCCCATAGCGCAAGGGGCAAAGATGTCCATCGGAAGGTCTTGAATGGAAGTGGCGGAGACTACTTCTGCACCCGTCGATGCCGCTACTTTAGCCGCCCTATCGGTATTAAGATCGGCCAACATTATTATTGCATTCTCTTTGGTTAAGTGTTCGGCAAGGTGTTTACCTACCTGACCAACTCCTTGGATCAGGACTCTTTTACCTTTCAGCGAATCACTTCCATAAGCCTTTTTTGCCGCTGCTTTCATGCCTAAGTAAGTGCCATAGGCAGTCACAGGTGACGGATCTCCGCCGCCTCCCTGGCTCTCAGGCAACCCTGTCACATGCTTTGTTTCCATGGCGATGTATTCCATGTCCGCAGTTTGGGTATTCATGTCTTCAGCGGTGGTGTACCGGCCTCCTAAACTTTCAATAAACCGACCAAACCTCCTTAAATAGGCCTCTGTTTTCATTGAAGGGTCTCCTATCAAGACGGCTTTTCCACCGCCAATGTTCAACCCTGAAATAGATGCTTTAAAGGTCATCCCTCTGGATAATCGCAACACATCTTTAATCGCATCTGCTTCATTCGTATAATGCCACATTCTGGTTCCCCCAAGAGAAGGACCAAGGACGGTATTGTGTATCGCAATTATGGCTTTTAGACCGGTTGGCTTGTCATAGCAAATTACCAATTGCTCATGCTCCATTTCCTCCATCTGGGCATAGATTTCATTTATCTTCGGTTTTTCCTCCGTTTTGATTGCCGCCATTGAACTTTGATGTTTATAATATGTTATATTTGAGTTCAGTTAAAAACAGATGTGTACAGAATTTAATGTATTCCATCTGCCTTTCATTTGCAATATAACACAATATTATTCAAGATATTGTGGTTTAAAAAGTCATTTATTTTGTGAAGCCCCTTTGGAGATTAAATAAATACCTATATAAATATAAGCTGTACCTTTTCTTAGGCGTAGTTTTTACATTTATTTCAAACTTTTTTGTAATAATTCCGGCGCGACTTGTCGGGATTGCCATCGATTATGTGGTAGAAAGTTTTAGCTATTATCAGGTATTTGATGATGGTGAAGTAGTACAAGAAGCTTCCAGATCTGAGTTCCTGAAATACATATTGGTCTTTGGCTTGCTTATGCTTGCCATGGCTCTGTTGAGAGGGCTTTTTCTGTTTCTCATTCGCCAGACTATCATTGCGATGTCCAGGCTGATAGAATATGACCTCAAAAATGAAATTTACGCCCACTATCAAACGCTGCCCTTAAGCTTTTTTCGACAAAATAGTACCGGCGACTTGATGGCCAGGATCACTGAGGATGTTTCCAAGGTTCGTATGTATTTGGGACCTGCCCTGATGTATGGCATTAACCTAACCATTTTGTTTCCAATGGTGATCGGGTATATGTTCACCGTAAATGTACCTCTTACCTTGTATTCGCTGTTGCCTCTGCCTGTTTTGTCTGTGAGCATTTACCTGGTCAATAACATGATCAATAAGCGCTCGGAAAAGATACAGCGCAGCCTTTCGGGATTAAGCACTTTTGTACAGGAAGCCTTTTCAGGCATTCGTGTGATCAAATCTTTTGTAAGGGAAAAAGACAGCGCCAACCAGTTTCAGAAAGCAAGCGAAGACTATAAAGAAAAATCAATATCACTTACCAAAGTGCAATCCTTATTCTTTCCCTTGATCATGGCCTTGATTGGATTAAGTACCATCCTTACTGTATATGTGGGAGGAATTCAAGTGATAGAGGGCGCCATAGGATATGGGGTAATCGCAGAATTTATTTTGTATGTCAACATACTTACCTGGCCGGTGACTTCTCTGGGTTGGGTAACGAGTATTGTACAAAGGGCAGCTGCTTCTCAAGCCAGAATCAACGAGTTCATGGATGAGCAAAATGATATTTTAAGTACTGAGCACCTGGAAAAAGAAATCAAAGGACATATAGAAGTTCAGAACCTTTCCTTTGTTTATCCTGATTCGGGAATAAAAGCCTTGGATAAGGTGAGTTTTGAAATCAAAGCCGGTAAATCATTGGCCATTATTGGTACCACTGGTTCTGGAAAGTCCACCATTGCCAATCTCCTTATGCGTACTTATGATGCTACCGAAGGAAGGATTCTGCTGGATGACCACGATATCAGAAGTTATGACATCGCCAATCTCCGGGAACAAATCGGGTATGTCCCTCAGGATGTGTTTTTATTCAGTGACTCCATCGCCAATAATATTGGTTTTGGTATGGGCAAGTCGCTGGATATGGCGCAGATAGAGCAAGCCGCCAAAGATGCAGATGTTTATAACAATATCATTGAGTTTCCACAAGGATTTGAAACCCGCCTTGGTGAAAGAGGAATGACGCTTTCCGGTGGTCAGAAGCAAAGGGTGTCCATCGCCAGAGCCATTGTGAAGTCTCCAAAGATTCTTTTGCTTGATGATTGTCTTTCTGCTGTAGATACCAAAACAGAAAATGCGATCTTGAATGCCTTGGAGAAAATTATGAAGGACCGAACCTCCATTATCATTTCCCATCGGGTTTCCTCCGCCAAGCTTGCAGATCAGATCATCGTATTAGATGACGGCGCTGTTATCGAAAAAGGCAGTCACGCGGAATTGATGTCCATAAAAGGGGCGTATGCGTCCTTGTACGATAAACAAACCCAGCAAGCCGGCGAGGTAGATTGATTTAAGGAAGAAGCATTATAGTTGGATAAATAATCCTGCAACGGCAAACTGAACCAAGGTGAAATTGTACACCTCGTCCACATCAGCACCTCCCTCCAAAAAGCGGTAGCCTGCTTTTATAGCGATATGATCTGTGAGTGGAAGTCTTGTTCCTAAAAACAAATCAAAAGCCCTTCCCGGGCCTCCAGCCAGGCCATCTCCTTCAAAGTAAATCAGGTTTTCATTTCCCAAATCATAGGCGGTGTACAGGTGCAATAAAGGCACAAAGCCAAAATCATCTTTTTTGTCGCTAAGTCCCTGGTCGTTGGCCAGGCGAACTTGTGCATCACGGATTTTGGCAGTGAAGCCAACACCCACGAGCCAGTTTCCTGCAGAAATGATGTCCCTACGGTAAGTCAGCCTATAACTGTTGAACTGGTAATAGCCCTCCAAAGCTTGTCCTTGCTCAAAAACACTGGACTCAAAGTTGATGTCTCTATTGGCAGTGCCTTTATAATTAACGCCCAATGGTGCATAAAGGGCAAAAATATGGTTCTTCTCATTGAAAGTATAGCCCAATCTTATTCTATAAGGTATAACAGGTCCTTGTGCTTCAAAATCGTCTTGGAAACTAAAAAAAGTTCCTGTGGTGTTGGGAATGCGCACATCATTATAGCCCGGAAATGCCAGCCCTGTCTCGGCATCTATCGTTATCTGGGCCTGAGTAGGAGTGGAGAAAAGAAACACGAGGAAAGCTAAAGGAATAATTAAAAGTCTATACATGGAGTAAATGTTTTTAGGGTTTAACTTAATATTTTAGTATCAAGTATTGTGCCTTTTTCCTGTGCACTTTGGTTTCTTCTAGTACTTGGAGCATTCATAAGATTTGTCAATAATTTTTTGGATGGATCTTGCAAAGCTGTGTTAAGCATAAAAGTCCGAAAGGAGACTATATTGGAAAAGGATTAGCCGGTAACAAATAGAATTTTATGTGTGGTTCCATATCCGCTTGCACCTTCCCTCCTTCCGTTGTATATTTCTATCCATTGTAATCAATTCTTTCAATAGCTCAAAATGCCAAATGAAAACAATAATCGGACTGCTACTGACTTTTTCTTTCTTTTCTGCCAGCCTGGCACAGGAGCTTACCTTGGTCAAGAACAAGAAATCTGACTTTACCATCATTATTCCCGAGCAACCTACTGTGGAAGAAATTCAGGGAGCCAAGGTCTTGCAACACTATTTGTACAAAATCTCTGGCGCCAAGCTTCCCGTAAGGCAGGACCGAGGACTTCCTGGCGACAATGAAATCCTGGTAGGAAAAGTGGCTCGTCCCGAGACCTCCAATTTGCCCTATGACCAAATGGGTAAAGATGGGCTGTATATTGGAAACAATGGCAAGCAACTTATCCTTACTGGCGGGCCAAAAAAAGGCGTTGAGTATGCTGTCTACACTTTTCTTGAGCAGTACCTGGGCTGTAAAAAATACACTTCAACTTTTGAAGTTATTCCTGAACAAAAAACCATCAAAATACCAGCGATAGATGATTTGCAGGTACCTGATTTCACCTTTAGGGAGGTGTTTTATAATGATGCCTATGATCCCAAATTCATGGATTGGCACAAGTTGCATACGCATAGTGAGCGGGGCAATATTTCCGCTGAATGGGGGCACTGGGTACATACTTTTCATAGCTTTCTCAACCCAGAAGAATATGGTGTAAGTCATCCCGAATATTTTAGCTACTATGATGGCAAGCGACATCCTGGCATGGTACCTTCCTGGGATGGGAAGAGTGTGCAACCCGAATCTCAGCTTTGCTTAACCAATCCAGCTGTTCTTGAGATTGTGTGCGAAAACCTCCAAAAAGCCATCGATAACAAACCGGAAGCCTTGTATTGGTCCGTTAGCCAGAATGACAATGTGAATTATTGTCAATGTGAGCATTGTGCGGCATTGGATGCCAAATATGCCGCTTTTGCTCCAGAGGAGAAAATGTATGCTACCCATGGTGGGCAATATCCTGCCCTGGGGATGGGCTCCATGTTGACCTTTGTCAATAAGGTAGCTGAGCGCTTTCCAGATAAAATCATCTCTACGCTGGCTTATCAATATACCCGAGTTCCACCCAAGGACATTGTGCCTCGTGAAAATGTCAACATCATGCTATGTAGCATAGAGAGCACTAGAAATGAACCCATGGAATCGGGAGATCCAGACTTCAGCAATGACCTGAAAGGTTGGGGCCAAATTACAGACAATATCCTGATTTGGGACTATAACATTCAGTTTGCGAATTTGCTGGCTCCTTTTCCTAATCTCCGTACCCTACAGCCCAATATTTCCTTTCTCCGTGACAACAATGTCAGTGCAGTATTTGCCCAGGGCAATATTCAGTCAGGTGGTGAATCGGCCGAAATTAGGGCCTACCTATTGGCCAAATTGCTTTGGAATCCAAACCTGAATGTGGACCAGGAGATGGATGAATTCTTTAACGCCTATTATGGAAAGGCATCCCCTTTTGTTAAAGACTATATTGACCTGCTTCATGACAATAACCAAGGATTTACGGGAAGAAAAATGTCCATTTTCGGAAGTCCAAAACAAGAAGAAGACAGTTTCCTCAAACCAGAATTAATAGCCAAATACAATGCACTCTTCGATAAAGCAGAGAAGGCAGTCCGAAAGAATCCCGAACAACTCAGCCGAGTAAAATCTGCCCGACTTCCAGTATCCTTTGCCATGCTTGAAATCGCTAAGGAAAAAAATGGGAGTAAATGGGAGACTTACCAGGTTGGAGACCAGCAAAAAGTCAAACTTCCAGAGGAAGTAAGCAAACTACTCTACGATTTCTATTTTCAATGCATGGATACCGAAGTCAGCAGACTCTCCGAATGGCATACCACGCCAAAGGAATACCTTCGTAATTATCAATTATTAATTGTTAATGAATAGGTTTTTAATTGTTAATTATCAATGGTTAATTGTTAATGTTGGTTATCGTGAAATAGTGCATTAACACTTACTCTGCTTTGTAGAAGTTGTTTTGAGAGCCTAGCCAGTTTTTAATTATTAATGATCAATTGTTAATTATTAATGTTTGTAGTCGTGAAACGTTAGCTTGACACTGGTTCTGCTTTGTAGAAGTTGTACTGAAAGGATAGGGCCAGTTTTTACGAAGTAAAAACCGATACCGCTTACGATTGCTTAAGGGAGGCGTCAAATCCTCACTATAAACGATGGCCATTCCTTTTTAATTATTAATGTTTGAGGTCGTGAAACGTTAGCTTGACACTGGTTCTGCTTTGTAGAAGTTGTACTGAAAGGATAGGGCCAGTTTTTACGAAGTAAAAACCGATACCGCTTACGATTTCTTAAAGGAAGCGTCAAATCCTCGCTATTAACGATGACCATTCCTTTTTCATTATTAATGTTTGTAGTCGTGAAACGTTAGCTTGACCCTGTTTCTGCTTTGTAGAAGTAGTACTAAAAGGATAGGGCCAGTTTTCACGAAGTAAAAACCGATACCGCTTACGGTTTCTTAAAGGAAGCGTCAAATCCTCACTATAAACGATGGCCATTCCTTTTTAATTATTAATGTTTGTAGTCGTGAAACGTTAGCTTGACCCTGTTTCTGCTTTATAGAAGTAGTACTAAAAGGATAGGGCCAGTTTTCACGAAGTAAAAACCGATACTGCTTACGGTTTCTTAAAGGAAGCGTCAAACCCTCGCTATTAACGATGACCATTCCTTTTTCATTATTAATGTTTGTAGTCGTGAAACGTTAGCTTGACACTGGTTCTGCTTTGTAGAAGTTGTACTGAAAGGAAAGGGCCAGTTTTTACGAAGTAAAAACCGATACCGCTTACGATTTCTTAAAGGAAGCGTCAAATCTTCGCTATTAACGATGACCATTCCTTTTTCATTAACAATTAATAATTAACCATTAACAATTATTCTTTGTTGTTCGTAAGATGCTAGTAACCAGCTTAATTAGCTCAATAGCGTCTGCGTTGATACTTAAAAATTGTTCGTCACTTAGGTAGTTTGTTTCTTTTAAAAGTTCAAGCCAATAAATCGTTTCGTTTATTTATTTTTGAGCAATTGCCAATTTATGAATAAAATCTTTCTTGCTTTCAGAATGCTCACTTTCCCGTACCATTGCACCAACACTTGTACCACTCCTTAAAAGTTGCTTCGAAAGAACAAATTCTTTCTTTTGCTCACACAAAAACTGGAATAACTTGACTACCCTGACCGCAAACGCAAAGCTCTTGGTTTTAACAATGTTCTCCTTCATAACATTTATAATTATTAATGATTAATTGTTAATTATTAATGTTGGTTACCGTTCACCTTTGTCCCCACACAGGGACTGCTTCTTAGAAGTTGTTATGAGAGGACAAGTCCAGTTTTTGCGTAAGCAAAAACTGACGAACCTCGGCGGTTGCTTACATCAAACGCCTAACTTATAACGTATAACGACAACCACCTCATTTTCACTTCATTAACAATTAACAATTAACAATTAATAATTATTAAATAAACCAATCGCTTCGACCAACGCTTCCAAATCCCCAGGAAGGTGCCAGGCAGACAATATGATGCGGTTAACTGGAGGGTTGGCGGGAAATGGATAGGGGAAGGAAGACAGTGCAAACCCTTTTTGATGCAATACATCTACCCAGTGTTCAGGGGCAAAGGAAATGACAGGATACTGGGCTAACATTTTAAATTCTTCCATCTGAGAAACAGCAGAGAACATGTAGTGGAGGTTTTTAATTAGCTTTTGCTGCTGACTTTTGTAGATCTCCTGACCCTCCAAAAATGCATTTAGAAATGCTGGAGCAGGAGGCGAGGAGGTGCGGTAAACAGGGTTTTCTCTAACCTGATGAATCAAAGACTGATTTCCAAGGATAATTCCCGCCGGAAGGGCAAGCGCTTTGCCCAGGGAACCACAAACCATTAGTTCCACAGGAAGGTTTTTCCATTGCGAATAGGTGCCAAAGAGACCATCACCCAGAATGCCAAATGCATGGCTGTCGTCTATTAATAAGTAATACTTATTGGAGGGGGATAGTTTTTTCGTCCATTTGAAATCATGAATTTCGGGGATTAGTGGGTTTACTGCATTGGAAAGCAATAAGATTTTTTGTCCCATTAGGTCATGGGATTTAGCAATGCACTTTTTTTGCCACTTTTTGTGGGAAAGGTTCGAATGCTGTTGACTGCCAAAAGTGATGGCCGGATGAGTGTCGGGCGCAGTCCAGGTCAAGTCTACAAGTGAACCTAGAGTATTTAGTGCGAGTTGCCCAGCCATGAAGCCACTGCTTAGCAATGCGGCATCTGTAGCTCCTGCGGCGGCTGCAAAATGCGTTTCAAAAGCATCATATATGGGTAATTTCACATTGCTGTTGCGACTGGAACCATGGTTGGGTCCGTGTTTTAATATACTATCAATCAGTAATTGTCTGAATTCCGACTGACTGCCCATGCCCAGATAGGAAGTGCCACTAAAGTGGAGGTAAGGTTTTCCTTCATGAAAAATCTCTCTGTCCGGAAGATCGGTATAATAGGAGTGGCTCATGGTGAATAATTGGTTTATAAAAGTAAGGCACCCGTTCCGTTTCTGTCTGGAAATACCACGTGATCATCGAAAATTTCCACACCGCTGGCGATGTCTTTAGACAAAAGCATGGCGCCATCCATGTCTACATAGTCCAGCAAAGGAGCAATATGGGCAATAGCGGAAATGCCTACTGATGATTCGGTCATGCAGCCGACCATGGTCTTCATACCTAAAGTTTTGGCTTCCTTAAGCATACGCAATCCAGGCGTGATTCCCCCAGCTTTGACCAGTTTTACATTAATCCCATGAAAATAGCCATGGCATTTGGCTACATCCCCTTCGGTGATACAACTCTCATCAGCAATAACCGGTAAGGCACTTTGGGCAAATACTTTTTTCATTCCCTCGAAGTCGTCCTTAGGGAGAGGCTGCTCCATAAACTCTACATTCAGATCGGCCAGCTCTTTGGAGTAGGAGATGGCTTGATCCGCATTCCAGGCGCAGTTGGCATCAATTCTAAAAGCCGCATCGGTATGTTTTCGTAGTTCCCTGATGATCTCCATGTCATTGGCAGTTCCCAATTTGATTTTATAGAGTGGCCATTGCTGTTCCTGCATTTTCTCCACCATTTTAGAAATAGGGGCAATGCCGATGGTGAAATTGGTGACCGGTATTTTTTTCGGGTCAAGTTCAAGCAATTCGTAGAGTTTCTTACCCTGCAGCTTGGCATACAAATCCCAGGCAGCTATGTCCAGCGCACATTGAGCAAAAGGATTGTCTTTAAATAAAGGTGTCGTGATAGCCCAAAGTTGTTCTGGATGGATAGGCTTCATTGGGACTAATTTTTCTGCAACCAGTTTCAAGCAGGACTGCATATTGTCTAAGGTCATCCCATAAAATGGATTGGTAGTAGACTCGCCTAATCCATAATGCTCACCAGAAATTAGCTTAACAATCAAGGTGTCTTGAACATCCCTACTTTGGTGAGCGATGGTGAAGGTGTGTTTTAATGGCAGTTTATAAGGTAGTATTTCTAATTTCATAAAATGATAGAATTGAATTTTACAAGTATATCCTTTTGGTAAAAAACTGCCAGGTAATAGATTAACAATGGCAGGACCTTATTAAATTCGTCTTGTTGCTGTTTATTATTTCGGGAGTTGAATTTAATTAAATTTCGCCATATTTACATAGTAACCAAGATTCAGTAGCCTTATGAAGAATTCTTTTGGAATGAGTGTACTTTTTATTGTTCTCCTTTTTTTAGGCAATGGTTGTCAGCCTGCAAAGGAAAGCACAGACAGTATCAGCCCGGCAATTCTAGAGCGTGCATATGTTCAATACAAAGCGCCAGAAATTGATAATAGGCGCTATGGCTATGAAGTAATTGCGCCTTTAATTGCCGAAAGAAAGGCCATGTTCGAAAGAACTGTACTTGGTGAATCCGTGGAAGGCCGACCGATAAATGCGTTGACCTATGGCGAAGGTACTCGTAAAGTGCTGCTTTGGTCTCAGATGCATGGCAATGAAAGCACCGCCACCATGGCACTTTTCGACCTTTTTAATTTTCTGGAGGGATCACCTGAAGATGGCTTTGAGTTCATTCGTTCGGCCCTTCGTGAAAATTTGCTGCTTCGTTTTATTCCCATGTTGAATCCAGATGGTGCAGAGAAGTTTGTCAGAAGAAATGCCCAACAAATCGATCTTAATAGGGATGCAGTTCGCCAAAGTACTCCAGAAGGCATTGTCCTTAAAACTGCCAGGGATGCTTTTGAGCCTGAATTTGGCTTTAACCTTCACGATCAAAACAGGTATTATAATGTGGAGGGGACTGCCCTTCCTGCCACCATTTCTTTTTTGGCACCTGCTTACAATCAGGCTCGTGAAGTAAATGCGGTGAGAAGTAAAGCTATGAAAGTGATTGTTGGAATGAATAAACTTTTACAGCAAGTGATTCCCGGTCAGGTTGGCAAATACGATGACAGTTTTGAACCCAGGGCTTTTGGAGACAATATTCAAAAGTGGGGAACCAGCACCATATTGATAGAATCAGGTGCTTATGCCGGTGATCCTGAAAAGCAATATATTCGGCAGCTAAATTTCATGATTCTACTAAATGCTTTGTATGATATTGCTACAGAGAGTTACGATCAGTATACGGAGGAGGCTTATCATGCCATACCGGAAAATGATTCCAAGCTGATGGATTTGTTGATAAAAAATGTAGAAACAGAGGCAGCTGATAATAAGTACCTGACCGATATTGGGATAAAAAGTAGCGAGGTATATCTGGATAGCCTATTGGTTATGAATGGGAAAATTGAGGATTGGGGGGACCTTTCCGTATACTACGGCTATGAGGAAATAGAGGCAAAAGGAATGACACTTGAGAAGGGAGAAATATGGACTGAAGTCATTCCCTTTGAAAAACTTGATAGGGCCAGAGTGATGGAATTGCTTAAAGAAGGCTATTTGGCTGTGGCTACAGACAAGTTAAATCAAGGGCAGGTTCATCAATTGCCAATCCTACTCTTTACTGAAGGGAATGCTCCCAACATGAACCCGAAATTGGAGGGTACTCCCTTATTTTACCTGACGGTGGAGGGAAAAAGGAATGTGGCGATAATAAATGGCCATGTTATCCGGCTGGACAGCCCAGAAAACATATCCTTTTGGCAAAAAATTGAATAAAAGCTTGAATTCGTGTAATTGTCTTTTAATTAATCACCTGTAATTATTATTTGCCCTACAATATTGATAGAAAGTGGGTGAAATGTTGTAATTGTTGCATTAAATGGTTAAAATCATAGATGTTTAATTTAAATAGAACCAAAATAACCTCATGCAAAGCAAGTCTACTGTAACAGAAATTAAAGAAAGATTTGATCAGGATGTTGAGCGCTTTTCTAATTTAGAGACAGGACAGCAAGCGACGATAGATGCACCGTTGTCCATGGATTTAATCGCAAATGCCGCTTTAGCTTGCAACCCTGAAGCAAAAAATTTATTGGATATAGGATGTGGAGCCGGAAATCTTTCTTTAAAGGTTTTGGAGAAATTTCCGCAGTTAAATAGTGATTTGCTAGACCTAAGCAAGCCTATGCTAACAAAGGCCAAAGACAGGGTTACCTGGGCAACAACGGGGAAGGTGAATACCATACAAGCCGACATCCGAGATGCAAAATTGGAAGAAGGTAAATATGATATTATAGTAGCAGCGGCTGTTTTGCATCACCTTCGAGAGGAGGAAGATTGGGAAAAAGTTTTCACCAAAATATTTAAACTATTGGCACCAGGTGGTAGTTTTTGGATATCAGATCTTGTTGTTCACGATGACCCTGAAATTCAGCAAATGATGTGGAATTGGTACGGTAGCTATTTGGAAAAACTTAAGGGAGCCGAATACCGCAAGAATGTTTTTGCATACATAGAAAAAGAAGACAGCCCCAGGTCTTTGCCTTTTCAGCTTAATCTTATGGAGAAAGTTGGATTTACCGGGGCAGAGATTTTACACAAGAATTGTTGTTTTGCTGCTTTTGGGTGTAGAAAACCTAAATAAGCATTTAGAATAAATAATGCTCTGGAAGAAACGTGCCTGCTACAAAAATATATGGCGGTACATTTCTTCCAGTTTGCTTACAGCGACCACCTCGATTGGGTATTTGTCTAGTTCGAGGCCTTTGATGGCATAGCGGGAAAGCATGATTTTCTTAAAGCCCATTTTCGCAGCTTCAGCAATCCTGTTTTCGATCCTGTTTACTGCACGCACTTCCCCTCCAAGACCAATTTCTCCAGCAAAACAAATTCCAGGATCAATCGCTTTGTCCTCGTAGGAGGATATGATAGAAGCCACAACGGACAGATCCAGTCCTGGATCATCTACTCTTATTCCACCAGCAACATTGAGAAATACATCCTGTTGACCCAATCGCATGCCCCCTCTTTTTTCTAAAACTGCCAATAACATGTTCAGCCTCTTGGCATCGTGTCCGGTGCTGCTCCGCTGTGGCGTGCCATACGTGGCAGGACTGACCAGCGATTGGATTTCGATCAATAGAGGTCTTTTGCCTTCCAGCATTGCCCCTATTGCCACACCGTTTAATTGTTCGTCCCGCTGGGTCATCAGGATTTCGGAAGGATTGGTGACAGGTCTCAGGCCATTGGCATGCATTTCATAAATGCCCAATTCATTGGTAGATCCAAACCTGTTTTTAGAGGTTCGAAGGATTCTATAGCTCAAGTGACGGTCTCCTTCAAATTGCAAGACAGTATCTACCATATGTTCCAGAATTTTTGGTCCTGCTATGGTTCCGTCTTTGGTGATATGGCCAATTAAAAAGACGGGTGTTCCCGTTTCTTTGGCAAACTTCATCAGCTCGGCAGTACATTCTCTGACCTGACTGACCGAGCCTGCTGGCGATTCTACATATTGGCTGTGGAGGGTTTGGATAGAATCGATGACCAGGAGGTCTGGCTTCAGCAATTCAATCTGCTGAAAAATATGTTGGGTTTTGGTCTCTGAAAGTACAAAGCACTCATCGGAATGGTGCTGCATGCGCTCACTACGCATTTTTATCTGGGTTTCGCTTTCCTCTCCGGAGACGTATAATACCTTGGTATTTGAAAGCATCAAGGCAATCTGCAGCATGAGTGTAGACTTGCCGATCCCGGGTTCTCCCCCTATCAATACGAGTGATCCCGGGACTATTCCACCGCCCAGTACCCGATCCAGTTCAACATCCCCTGTCATCAGGCGAGATTGTTCCTCAAAGGTTATTTCTCGAAGAGGTTTAGGTTGGTTGGCTTTCTTTGCGCTTTTACTACTTGCTTTCCAACTTCCTCTTTGGACTTCTTCTTTCTGGACAACCTCCTCTACAAAAGTGTTCCATTCTCCACAGGAAGGGCATTTTCCTGTCCATTTGGCGCTTTCTACACCACAGTTTTGACAAAAAAAGGCAGATTTAATTTTAGCCACAGTAATGATTGTTGATGAGCTTTTGGTAATTCAATAAATATATTGGGAATCCGATCCCCTAGGTCTTTTAATTCTAGCACTAAGTTTCAATACTGAACTTAGGTATTTAAAGCGGGATTAATGGGCTTCCAGCCAGTCCTTGCCTACACCTACCTCAACATCCAGTGGTACGGTAATTTTTATGGCATTGGCCATTAGTTGGGGAATTTCTTTTCTTAAAAGTTCCACTTCATCATTATGCGCATCAAAAACCAATTCATCATGTACCTGAAGGATCATTTTGGACTTGAGTTTTTCCTTTATCATCCAGTCCTGAACATGGATCATGGCCAATTTGATCATATCGGCTGCGGATCCTTGAATAGGGGCGTTGATGGCATTTCTTTCGGCAAAACCCCTCATGGTTGCATTTCTGCTATTGATATCTCTGAGGTATCTTCTTCTACCTAAGATGGTTTCCACATATTCGTTTTTTCTCGCTTTCTCTATGCATTGATCCATGTAATCCTTTACTGCAGGGAATTCCTTGAAATAGGCATCAATAATTTCTTTGGCTTCTCCCCTAGGGATCTTAAGCCGTTGGGACAATCCAAAGGCGGATATGCCATAAATGATGCCAAAATTGGCCGTTTTTGCTTTTCTTCGCATGTCTCCTGTCACCTCTTCAAGTGGCACTTGAAATATTTTGGCCGCAGTAGTTGCATGAATGTCACGCCCTTGTTTGAATGCTTCGATCATTGATTCATCCTGAGAGAATGCCGCCATTATGCGCAATTCTATCTGGCTGTAATCTGCTGCCAGAATCGAATGGTTTTCATCTCTTGGGACAAATGCTTTTCGAATTTCTCTACCTCTTGCGGTTCGGATAGGGATGTTCTGAAGGTTGGGGTTGTTGGAAGAAAGCCTTCCTGTGGCTGCGACAAATTGATTGTAGGTGGTGTGAATTCTGCCTGTTTTCGGATTGATCAAAGCAGGAAGTGCATCAACATAGGTGGACTTTAGTTTTACCAATTGTCTATAGTCCAAGATAGCCTGTGCAATTTCATGTTCGCCCGCAAGTCTGCTGAGTACCTCCTCACCGGTAGCATATTGGCCGGTTTTGGTTTTTTTGGCTTTTGCATCCAGCTCAAGTTTGTTAAAAAGTATTTCTCCCAATTGTTTTGGAGAGGCAAGGTTAAAAGTCTCCCCAGCCAATTCATAGACCCTTTTTTCTATTTCCTTGCTTTCTGTTTCCAAGGCTACAGACATCTCTTTCAAGCTTTCTACGTCTATTTTCACCCCTTCAAACTCCATGGCTGCCAAAACACCGATCAGAGGGCTTTCCACTTCTAGCAAGAGTTTTTCGAGATGGTTTTCTTTGATAATGGGATCTAATTTGGTTTTTAATTGCAGGGTGATGTCTGCATCTTCCGATGCATATGGAACCACTTCCTCAGGGTCAACATCTCGCATATTCCCTTGGTTTTTTCCTTTTTTGCCGATTAGGCTCTCTATAGAAACTGGCTTGTAATTAAGGTATTGCTCTGCCAACCAATCCATAGAATGTTTTCCTTCTGGCTCTATCAGGTAATGGGCCAGCATGGTGTCATAGCGTTTTCCTTTTACAGCTATTCCATAATTCATCAGTACAAGGATGTCGTATTTGATATTTTGCCCGATTTTTAGAATATCCTCCGATTCAAATACAGGTTGAAGCTGTGCGAGAATTTTATCCGCAGCCTCTCGTCCCTCAGGGAATGGAATGTAGTAAGCCTCCGAAGTGATGTATGAAAATGAAATACCTACCAACTCTGCCTTATTTGGATTAAGAGAGGTCGTTTCGGTGTCAAAGCAAATTTCCGGTTGTTTCAAAAGGTAACCAACCAATTCAGCAATGGCTGTTTCACCTTCTACTTTGTGGTAATCATGTGGGCGGCTGTAAATTGTGTCCAGGGCCTCAGTGCCAGCTATAGGAGGATCTTGTTCTGTGTCATTGTTGGAAACTTCCTCAGGTTTGTCATTTCCCGTAAAGAGACCCAATTGTTCATCTACTTTTATTTTGGGTTTTTTTAGCCCCTCACCGAACACTCGTTTAGAGAGCGTTCTGAACTCCAATTCAGCAAATAATGCTTTTAAGGTTTCTTCATTTGGAGGTTCATAGGTGAAATCATCTGCATGATATTCTATGGGCACATCTATCATGATGGTAGCCAATTCTTTGGACAGAACTCCCTGTTGGGCAAAGTTTTCTACATTTTCCTTTTGTTTCCCTTTTAATTGGTCTGTATTTTTTATCAACTCTTCGACGGTTCCATATTGTTTGAGCAGCTTAACCGCGGTCTTGGCACCAATTCCAGGGATTCCTGGGATGTTGTCAACCGCATCTCCCATTAATCCCAGCATATCCCTTACCTGGTCCACATTTTCGATGTCCCATTTTTCGCAAATTTCCTTGGGGCCCATAACATCCACTGCATTTCCCATAAATGCAGGTTTGTAGAGGAAAATATGGTCGTCTACCAACTGCCCATAATCCTTGTCTGGGGTCATCATGTAGACGGTATAGCTGCTTTTTTCAGCTTGTTTTGCGAGGGTACCGATGATGTCATCTGCCTCATAGCCGTCCAATTCAAGGGTTGGAATATTAAAAGCTTTAACAATTTGTTTTACCCATGGTATGGCTACATAGATGTCCTCGGGTTGTTCCTGTCTATTGGCCTTATAAGCTTCAAACTGTACATGCCTAAAGGTAGGGGCAGAGGTGTCAAATACTACCGCTATATGGGAAGGTTTTTCTTTTTCTAAGATCTCCAACAAAGTATTGGTAAAGCCCAGCATGACGCCGGTGTTTAACCCTTTGCTATTGATTCTCGGATTTTTGCTGAAAGCAAAATGTGCCCTGTATATCAGCGCCATAGCATCCAGTAAGAATAGTTTTTTATTGCCTTTAGACATTTCTAGGTATGTTTTTGAAGTTTTGCGCTACTATTATTAGGTAAATATACAAACAATTTTAGCCTAAGTTAATTAATTTTAGGGAATGGATGAGCTGGTAAAAATGATGATTTCCATGTCCTTCTAGGATAAGATCAAGGAAATCATTTAAATTGGTAGGATTATTGATAAATAAATGTTTTGTGCCAGATCATTAATGGAGGATTAAATAATTATTAATAAGGTTTAAACAATAAATTTAACAAAATGAAAAAGATAGCTTACTTTTTATCGTTGGTGTTACTCGTTACATCTCTGGCACCTGTAGCCATGGCAAAAGACGGAGAAAAAAATACAGAGAAAAAGGAATTGAGCCCTGAAGACCAGGCAAGATTGGACGAACTGGATAGCCGAATTTTGGAAATCAAAGCCATGGATTTTAAATCAATGGATAAAAGTGAAAAGAAAGAAATTCGCAAAGAACTGAGAGAGATTAACAAAGAAGCTAAGGAGCGTGGAAGTGGGATCTATATTTCTACAGGAGCCATCATCATTATCTTATTGTTGATCCTTATTTTGTAATTGGATACTACACGATTGAATTAAAAAGGTTGCGTTTTTACCATAGAGCGCAACCTTTTCTTTGTCTGCCTAATGGCGTGTTTTTGCCAGTGCTAAATACGAAGGGTGAAATAATTGTGGAAATTCAAGATAATACCGATTCACAGCATTTGGAGTTGGCAAATAAATGCGGAAGTGAGTTGTATAGCATCTAAATTCCGAATCAAAGATTGTTGGTTATTCAGGGAGTGTTTTTAGATATTTTTTTACTTCCCATGCTTTCCACAGCATTATACCTACAAGTACTAGACAGAGGATTTCATTAAAGAAAAGGTGGAAAGCAATCCGTTTGTTCCATTCTAAATCTGGCATATAAAGAAGAAGGAAGGTAAGGAGACTTACAAGTTTTCCAAACCATCCAAGGGCAGTAAGGTAAATCCAGCTTATGGGATAAAAGGCAGACAGTAAAATAATGATTCCTGATATTATGCCAACAATTCCATAAAACCCGGTGGGCATAGTGGTCTCAAAATCAATCCGCATTGACAGCCATGAAAACAATTGTGGACCGAACCATTTGAAAAGAGCAGCCCAAGCAGCGGTATAGATTCCACTTAAGAGCAATATGCCTCTGTTTGACATGGTGAACATTGGGAATTCTTTTGTACTTGAGGGATTATTCATAGCCAAATTTAAAAAGGATACTTTGATAAAAATCAGCTTTTTTGATTTTAATGCAAATAGGGTATAGGTTCTAATTTTTGACTGTATTGGAAAAGTACCTAAAGGACCATAGCGTTTCACTGATGAGGTTGATGGGAGAGCTGGTGTCTTTGATGTTTTTGGGGACAAAGGGTTCCAACGTAATCCGCAAATTTTTAAAGCGGTCCTTTTCCACGATCAATGAAAAGCGGGAGGTAAGTTTGAGTAGTTCTTTTGGGAAAAATATACGCTGTTGCATGTTTATTGTAATAGGAATGCCAAATCTTTTTTGGCTTGCAGCATAAGTTTCCACCGCCATTTCAAACGATTCTGGCCCTATACTCAAACTGGATTGTGCTGTAAAGCGGGGATTAAATGAATGCGTCAGCTTGATTTTGTTTTTTGCAAATACATAGAGCACCTTATTATCGATTTCTTTTTTTAGAAATAGTTGATTTTGAGTTGCAAAGAAATGCCAAAGATTGTCAATTCTTTTTAATTCCATAGCTAGGTTAATTTTGGGTCATTTGATACCTTAATTCGAAATATGAAATAGATTTTCTATAACGAGTAGATCCGCTCAGTTGGCAAAATCAGTCTATTGAAGCCGCTTTTAATTCTACATAGCTTAAATCTTAAATAGCCTGATTTTCTTATGTATACAATATTTAAACAGAAGTAAAACCAGAACAGGCTGAGACAGATCAGGGAATCCTATTGCATATTATTATAAGTTAATAAAAATGTAGTCAATCACAAGGGGATTAAAGAACACCTGAAGCAGTTTGGTTTCATTTTTTACCCTTTTGAAGTTGGATTTTTGTCCTAAATCTTGGGTTACTTATTTGCTGTGATTTTGAGAAAGTCATTGCAGGTGTCAATAAATGCTTCTTTCTGCTTTTTTTCAGGATATAAGGTTAGCCATTTTTCGTTGGTAGAGACTTCTAAAAAGCCATTTTCTTGTTGAAGCCATTCAGCAATTGTTTGTGCAGCTGCTAAGTGTGCGTTTCTGTCAGCAGCCCCGGGTTTAAGTATTAGGGTGTCTTGAACTGGTTGGTTTCCATTTCTTAATTTTAAGGTTTCAAGATTGCTATAATTCCCAAGTGGCTTTAAATAGAGGAAGGCAGTTTGTTTGTTTTTATTAAGGATCAGGTCTAACTGGAAGTTATTTTTGGTGCTGTCCCTATCGAAAGAAGTATTGGTATAGATTTCTATTTTGGCTTCAGGCAAGCGTTGGACTTGGTAATCGATCCTTCTGACGTTGTAAAAAAACAGTAGGCCTGCGTCTTTAATTGTGAAAGTTGGGTCTTCTCCAGAGTTATTGGCCCGATGACCATCGAAAAAAGAAAGAATAAGAACCAGACCCAGAGATGTAAAGCCGAAAATTTTCAGAAGGCGGAACATTTCCTTTTGGGAGTTGTCATTATTTACTGTGGATTTTGCCATGATTGACCTATTAAACAGCAAGCAACGTTTTATAGTTTAGCATATAAGGTAGAATGACAATACATTTGAGGTAGATTCGGGCGATTTCGTTATTTATTGATTATCTTTGCCCACTTAAATTGAAATTGATTGCTGTTTTATGAGTAAGGAAGTACGCGTTAGATTTGCTCCGTCACCTACTGGAGCTTTACATATAGGCGGTGTAAGAACCGCATTGTACAATTATCTTTTTGCCAAAAAAAATGGCGGGAAATTTTTGTTAAGGATTGAAGATACTGACCAAAATAGGTATGTGCCTGGCGCAGAAGATTACATCAAAAAATCCTTGGAATGGATAGGGATTGAACCCGATGAAAGTCCTTGGAATCCTGGTGAGGTAGGTCCTTATCGTCAATCTGAGAGAAAATCAATGTACATGGAATATGCCCAATACCTTTTGGACCAAGGGCATGCCTATTATGCATTTGATACTTCCGAGGAGCTTGATGAGATGAGAAAACGTCTCACTGCGGCAAGAGTGGTTTCTCCACAGTACAATTCTATCACTAGAACACAAATGAAAAATTCGCTCACCCTCCCGTCTGATGAGGTTAAAGCACGTTTGGATTCAGGTGAGGCGTATGTAATACGTATTAAAATACCAAGAAAGGAAGAAGTAAGATTAAACGATTTAGTGCGCGGCTGGGTAATGGTTCATTCCAATTCTCTGGACGATAAAGTATTGATGAAATCTGACGGAATGCCCACCTATCATCTGGCAAATATTGTTGATGATCATTTAATGGGGATTACGCACGTGATTAGGGGTGAAGAATGGCTTCCATCTGCTCCACTTCATGTCCTGCTTTATAAATTTTTAGGATGGGAAGATACGATGCCTCAATTTGCGCATCTTCCTTTATTGCTTAAGCCTGATGGCAATGGCAAATTGTCTAAAAGAGATGCAGATAAGCATGGATTTCCAATTTTCCCTCTGAACTGGACAAATCCTGAGAACGGTGAATTGGTAGATGGTTTTAAGGAAGCTGGTTATTTGCCTGATGCTTTCCTGAATTTCCTTGCCTTTTTAGGCTGGAATCCAGGAGATCAACGAGAGATATTCAGCATTGATGAATTGATTGAAACTTTTTCAATTGAGCGAATTGGTAAATCAGGTACGAAATTTGATATCAATAAGGCAAAATGGTACAATGAACAATACCTGAGAAAGAAGAGCAACAGTGAGTTGTCTGGCTATTTAACGGCAGATTTGGCTAAAGAAGATGTCACGATAAGTGCGGAAAAAGCAGAGAAAATTGTGTCTCTAATGAAAGAGAGAGCCACTTTTCCATCTGATCTTTGGAAAGAAGGACGCTTTATGGTATTTGCACCCAAGGAGTTTGATCAGCAAATAGTAAACAAAAAGTGGAACCAGGATGTTGTTA
Source organism: Cyclobacterium sp. 10D3-21 (assembly GCF_055809755.1). NCBI lineage: Bacteria > Pseudomonadati > Bacteroidota > Cytophagia > Cytophagales > Cyclobacteriaceae > Cyclobacterium > Cyclobacterium sp. 10D3-21. The sequence continues at coordinate 6,834,761 of NZ_CM147924.1, read as the reverse complement.
CTCTTTTGACTGCTGTAGAGGAAAAATTGGGGAAGCTAACAACTTCGCTTACTGCTGATATGGCCAGAAATATGCTGGGTGAAACCGCAGAAGAGAAAGAAATTAAATTAGGAAAAATAATGCAAGCTGTAAGACTTGCCATTACAGGAGTAGGGGCAGGACCGGATCTCATGCAGATTTTCGAAATATTAGGTAAAGAAGAATTGATCATAAGGATTAATTTTGCGTTAAAGAATATAACCGTTGCTTAATTATTAGATGTAAAGCTTACTTTAAACCAAGGAGTCATGGCTAAGAATTTAAAAAAGAAAGATATACCCAAAGTCAATGAGGAATTGGAAGGTTTTAAAATGAATATTAATTCATTTGGAGAAATTTCAAGCTCGTTTTCTATTGATAAGATCAATGCGTTTTTGAACAAAAATGTGGATGATAAGAAATTGAGAGATAGAGAGGACAATAAAGAAGAAAAGAAAAAAATAGGTAAATGATCCTATGAAATATGCTTATTTATTATTTCTTCTTTCATTCCTTATTCCTGTAGGCAATTCATTTGCTCAGACGAGTATTGGTTTGAGAGCAGGATTTACCCAATCAAGTGCAAATTACAGGACATCTCTGGGAGCTTATCCCAGGGATGTCACTGGTTTTAATGCTCCTACTTACAGTTTAGTAATTGAACAATTTTTTGAAAAACATGCGGGAGCGCAAGTCGAGTTTCAATTTTTAACTACAGGATATGCTGCTTCTGACTCTATTAATATGGGGAATGAAACCAGGTTTACCTATTTAAAAGTACCTGTACTGTCCAACTTTTATTTGGGAAATTCTGGAAGGTTTCACATTAAAATTGGGCCACATTTGGGCTATCTTTTAAAGACAGACGATGTTGAAAGAGTCATAGAAGGCGATCTGGTGATCCCTACCTATGGACAGGAGGGGGATGAGCCAAGAAAAATAATGTATGGTCTTACGGCTGGAGTAGGTTTGTCTAAATTATTCGGAAAACATACTGTCCAAGGAGAAGTGAGGTATTCCTATGAATTTGGGAATCCGGAAGCTCAGGAAAGAATTTTTGATCTCAATTTTACGCAGCTGGAATTCTCGTTTGCCTATTTATTTAGGGTGGCAGATTAACCATTATATTTTGAGGATGCCTTAAAAACAGAATAGTCTTGAGCATAAAAAGCTATTGTCTGTTTAGGCTTCAGGAAAGGTGGTTTTTGAAAATGGTTGTTTCAACCATTTGAATAACATTTATGAATTCGCTCATTTATCATTGTTCTATTTACTATTTATGAAGATCTTTCTAAAGGTCAAATAGCTAATGGTTGATGAAGCGATAAATAGAATTTTACCCTGTGTAAATTTAGATTATTCGAATACAAATTCATTAATTTAAGGATACTATAATTTAGGAATTTAGCCCTTTATGGCGACAATTTTTCTGACTTATAAGGTGGGTCACGTTTTGTTGAAATGACTGAAATAAATGTTTCAAGTAGAAACCCTTCAGTCGCGTAAGTTATATCCTTAAGAGCTTCTTTAGGAAGTGGGACTACAGTGTTTGGATGGATTACATTGCTTACAGGAACCACCAATGTTGAAATCACAAAGTTGGATAAGGAAACTGTTCTTGTCTCAGGAGCGTTTTCTTTTTGTGGCTTATGATCAGGAAAGTGATTCCATTATAAATGTAACTGATGTGGTTTTTACAAATATTGAATGGTAAGTGATTTTAATTGCTTTTTATAAATTTGATGTTTCTTTGAAAGCCTTCCCATTTTGTTCTTTTAAGGGCTGATCGCTTAAATACCTTATTAAAAGTTTCTTTTGTCATTTCTCCCCATGCTGATTTATCTAAATCAGCATGGGGAAGAAATGCTTCTTCTTTGTGCGGTTTCGAAAATCGGTTCCACGGACATACATCTTGGCATATGTCACAGCCAAAAACCCAGTTTTTCATCTTTCCTTTGAAGTCATCCGGAATGGCATCCTTAAGTTCTATGGTCAGGTAAGAAATACATTTGGAACCATCGATTAAATTGTCCTGAAGGATAGCGTCTGTTGGACAGGCATCTATGCATCGGGTGCAAGTGCCGCAATAATCCTTTGTTGATGGATTGTCATAGGCTAAAGGCAAATCAATGATCAGCTCTGCGAGGAAAAAAAAGCTTCCTGAAGCCTTGTTCAGTAAGAGGCTGTTTTTACCTTTCCAGCCCAGCCCTGATTTTTGTGCCCATTGCCTTTCCATAACGGGTGCGCTGTCTACGAAGACTCTACCGCTTACTTCCCCAATTTCCTCCTTTAAGCACTCCAAAAAATCCTTTAGTTTGTCTTTAATTACGAAGTGATAATCTTCCCCATAGGCATATTTTGCGATTTTGAGGTTATCCCCTGATTCTGGTAGTTTTTGTTGAGGATAATAGTTGTACATCAGACTGACTACTGACCTGGCTCCCTCCACCAATTTGCGTGGATCCAACCTTTTATCAAAGTGATTGGCCATATAGGCCATCTTTCCATGGTAATTTTTATTCAGCCAGTCCTCTAGTTTTGGCGCATCCTCTTCCAAAAAAGTAGCTTCAGCAATGCCACAATAATCAAAGCCTAGTTTTGATGCGGTATTTTTGACAATTTGTGTATGCTTGGCGAGCGTGTTCAAAGACTGCTGAATTAATTATTATTTACAGGTGTTAGGTATCAAATAAATTACCCGACTCTCCGCCTAAGTTTGGTTTTATTTTTAGGTGCTTATACGCCAAATCCGTAGCGGCACGTCCTCTGCTTGTCCTTTTGAGGTATCCCTCTTTGATTAAAAATGGTTCGTATACCTCTTCTATGGTTTCAGCTTCTTCCCCACAGGCCGTGGCTATTGTGGAGATTCCTACCGGCCCACCAGCAAATTTATTGATGATGGTAAGTAAGATTCTATTGTCCATTTCGTCCAGACCATTGCTGTCCACCTCCAAGGCGTTTAGGGCTATCTGAGCAATGTCAAGGGTAATGCGACCATTGCCTTTTATTTCCGCAAAATCCCTGGTTCTTCGAAGCAGGTTATTGGCAATCCTAGGTGTACCTCTGCTTCTACGTGCAATTTCAAAAGCAGCTTCATTGTCCAGTGGTGTTCCCAATATGGCAGCTGACCTTTTGACAATAGTGCATAGCAAATCCGCATCGTAATATTCCAAACGGGCATTGATGCCAAAACGGGCCCGCAGTGGAGAGGTAAGTAGCCCTGATCTGGTAGTAGCTCCTACCAGTGTAAATGGGTTTAAGTTTATTTGAACTGTTCGAGCATTTGGTCCTGAATCCAGCATGATATCGATTCGAAAATCTTCCATGGCTGAATACAGGTATTCTTCCACTATTGGGTTTAAGCGATGGATTTCATCGATAAACAGCACATCTCCTTCTTCCAGATTAGTAAGCAAGCCAGCAAGGTCAGAGGGCTTGTCTAAAACTGGCCCTGAAGTAATCTTTAAAGTTGACTCCAGCTCATTGGCGATGATATGGCTTAAGGTGGTTTTACCCAAACCTGGAGGGCCATGAAGCAAGACATGATCCAATGATTCATTCCTTTTCCTGGCAGCCATCACAAAAATCTTGATGTTTTCCACCGTCTTTTTTTGACCGGTAAAATCATCAAAACTTAAAGGCCTTAGTGCTTTTTCTATTTCCTTATCTCCAGTGCTAAAGCTTTCCTGGTCACCTCGCAGATAATCTTCTCTCATATGAACCTTCTATGTGCTACAAATATAGAAAATTCATTGCAGCTTTACAGGTTTTAGCTGCTTTCCAAACAATCACGGGTATATGGAATTAGCTAAAAACAATGGGCAATTGAAAAAATAGAATTAACTTTGGGAAATTTAAAACTGGCATTGTTTTATGCAAAAATCAGCCAAGAAAAATATCATCTACAGCATTTTGTTACTGTTGGTGGTGTTTATGGTTTACCTTTACCGACAAAATAAAGAAACGGTCATCTCACCTGCTTCAGATAACCCAAAAATGGTTTTTAGTGGGCAGACTATGGGCACTACCTACAGAGTAGTTTACCTGGATCCTGGGGGGAGAAATTTTAAAAAAGACATTGATTCAATTTTGGTTAATTTTAACCAGGCGCTTTCTACCTATATTTCAGATTCCGAATTAAGCAGGTTGAATAAGTACGATTCGTTGGTATTTGAATCTGAGTATTTTTATCCTGTTTTGAAAACCAGTAAAGAAGTGTTTACTGCCACTGAAGGTGCTTTTGATCCCACAATTGGTCCTTTGGTCAATGCTTGGGGTTTTGGGCCTGATGGGCCTTCATTGCAGGACAGTCTTGGGGTCAAAAAACTACTGGAGCGTGTAGGGTTTGATAATATAACCTTTGATGAAAAAGGGGTAAGGAAATCTGCTACAGATGTTTACCTGGACTTTAGTGCCATTGCCAAAGGATATGGAGTAGACGTGGTCGCTGAATTTTTAAGTGACAAGGGTATTCTAAACTTTCTTGTGGAAATAGGTGGCGAACTAAAGGGAAATGGAGTAAATGATAAAGGTGAGCTTTGGAAAGTTGGTGTATCACAACCTGACGAAGAAGGATTGGCCAATGAAATTTATAGTATCGTTGCCCTTGAGAATAAAGGTTTGGCTACTTCTGGTAACTACCGAAACTTTTATGTTAAAGACAGCGTGAAATACTCGCATACCATTAGCCCTTTTACAGGTTATCCAGTGGTTCATGGCTTGTTAAGCGCCACCGTTGTGGCGGATGATTGTATTATCGCCGATGCCTATGCTACAGCTTTTATGGTGCTAGGAATGGACCGTGCCAAGGAAATACAAGAATCCGTGGAAGGTTTAGAGATCTTTCTTATCTTTAATGATGATCAAGGCCAAATCCAATCTTATGTTAGTGATGGTCTTGCACCATTTTTGACTACCGTTGCTGCTGAAGAATCCAAATAACCCTACCTAAATATGTTGTCTGTTCTTTTACTGTTTTTTGCTGCCATGGGTGCAGGACTACTTGCCATATTGGTACCAGGATGGAACGAAAAAAGTTTTAAACTGGCACTGATATTTGCCGGAGCTTACCTTTTTGCAATTACTATTCTGCATATTTTCCCAGAACTATTTGCCAATAAAGAATCCGCCTATTTTATGGGTTTGTATATCCTGCTTGGATTTTTATTGCAGCAAGTATTGGATTTTATGTCATCAGGAATTGAACATGGACATATTCATGACAATGAAGGCCATAGTGCAGGGAATACCGTTTGGACCCTAATGATAGGCTTGTTCCTTCATGCTTTCCTAGAAGGCACCTTGCTTTCAAAGCAACCCATGTTGACGGGGCATCACCACGGTAGTGAGACCCTCCTAATGGGTATGATTATGCACAAAATGCCTGAGGCCTTTGCATTGGCGGCGGTATTATTGACCAGGTTAAATAAAACAAATACTGTTTTATTGTTGGTTTTATTTGCCCTCGCCTCACCATTGGGAATGCTCTCTACGGACTTCCTTTTTGACCGGTCTTTGATAGGGAGGGGAACACTTGATATATTATTTGGCTTGGTAGCAGGTGGCTTTTTGCATATTTCTACGATCATATTTTTTGAAAGCTCACCAAAACATCATTTTCAATTGCATAAGTTGCTGATTATTCTTTTGGCTTCTGCCTTGGCTATTTTGACTGAGTTTATCGTATAGACACTCTATAGGCTCGAAAGCCATAATGCAATTAACCACTGATTACCCATCGATTCTGCAGCTCTTAAATGGAGTGATTTTCAGGAGGGCCCCTTTAATAGATTGATTGCCCGAATGGGCATTGATTTTCCATTGAGCCATTTTACAAATTGTAGGTAATGTTGGATCCAATCATTTAGGCCTAGAAGCTGTTTTTTTGAGCCTAACAAAATGGCTTTAAAGTGAGATGAAAGGATTAAATAAGGATTTAAAAATAGACTGTCAATTGTTCGAAGAGCAATAGGATTAAAAAAAAATGCCAGGGTTTTATTTATCATAAAACCCTGGACAAACCCTACATTAAAAAATAACCAACTTCCGCTACGGTGACCAACTTCTCTTCTCTCCTCACACCGTTTTCATATTTTCTATATGTTAAATGTACTAAAGAAAAATCTACAATACCAATTAATATAAAAGTAAATAGCGATATAAGTGCACAAAGATTTTTTAATTATATAAAATACAATAATATAAGTGTTAAATATGGTGAAATACAGTTAATTGTATTTCGTCCTTATAAAAAACCGCTTTATTTGAACTTGGAGGTTGAAAAAAGAGTATTAAGTGGTTGAAATTAAGTGAATTGCGTCATTTCCCGTATTAAATCACTCTGTTTTCCGAAAAAAAAATGATAATTAATTCTTTATTTATCAAAAAGCTTTGAAATAGAAGTTGGCAAAAGATGTTCTCTTAGGTGTTGTTTTTTTCCAAAGCCATATATCCTAATTATATCGCAATGTGCCAAAGCATAACAGCTTAATGAATTAATAAGTTGTGGGTATAGCTGGTGTGTATTCAATTAAATTTCTCCATACCTGAATCTTTACAGGACGTCTAGGAATATCGTGAAATTTTGAGATAAAAGATTCTTCATGGATTAGTGTTTGAAAAGTTGCTTTTTTTTCCATGGAGTCGTAGTTCCAGCTAACAAAGATTCCGGGGTTTTGTTGACCTAAAAACTGTTCTATTCCAATCCATAGGTCGAACTGGTTTTTACGGGCTCCCATATTCAGGACATAGGTTTGTGGGTTTCCTGACAGGTAAAAAGAAAGTTCCGAAGCCGTGTGATAGGAGTCAGAAAAAATGAATTCATCTCGAATAGCAAGGCTGTCTTTCAGGAAATCAATTCTTTTCGCCAGTTGTTCATGTCCTAGCAATCTAGTGACTACCTTTTGTTCTCTTCTTTGTGCAAGGCCACTCGATTTTATTCCGGTGTAATCTGGGAGAATGAAAATAATGGGTATTGCAATACTTAAATAGATGCCTCCAAAACTGATGATTTTCCAAATCCTGGTTTGCAAAACCATCCACCGAGCCAAAGCAATAGCAAATCCAGTATAGGCAAAAGCAGGCCAATTAACCATTGCCTCTTTAAATAAACTCAAACAGGCGAAAAAGAGAAAAGCAATAATCCCTGGAAGGATAAGATAAACTAAAGCATCACTTTTGTGTTTAAAAATATATTTGAAAGTAGCGAACCATGCTGGGACCAGAAACAACGAAATAATGGCCAACTGCCCTTTAAAATATTCAAAAAAACTTTTGCTTGTAATAGCAAGTGTAAATGGTTTGGCATTGGCTCCTTCAGTACCAGTCAAAGCCAATAAATGTCTAAATGTTTCAAAATCATTTTGCCAGTTCCATATTAATGCAGGGATGAATCCCAATGTACTTATCAGAACAAATAGTAGAAAATTGGCTTGATTCGATTTCCATTTTTTGATGAACAGTAGGTATAATAATAGTACGGGGAATATCAGTAGCATTACATACTTTGCCGTGAGTCCCAATACAGTAGCGATACCTGCATAAATCCACCATATTCTTTTTTCTTCCTTAATTCCCCTATAACTTAGATAAATACTTAAGATCCAAAAAAAGGTTAATGAGGAATCCGTCATATGAAATGTGGATGCAAGCCACCAAGAGGGCATTGCTTGTACGATTAGTGCTGACCAAAAGCCTACTTTCCTTGAGTACAGATAGGTGCCGAAATGATAGGTAACCCAAGCAATTCCTACACCACATAGAATTGCGTTGATGCGTATGGCGATCTCTGTATTTCCCATCAAAGAAGTGCTTAAGAAATTAAGAACTGCTACTAAAGCTGGTTTGGAATAATAATGCCAGGCCAAGTTCTGTGACCATAACCAATACTGTGCTTCCTCAGTAAACAAGTTAATTTCTGGACGAAGGGTAAATAGAATTTTGGATACCGCAAGGGCAAATGTTACTAAAAAAAAATAGCGCGAATATTTTTTTTGGTTGGAAACCATAAAAAAGCGACCTTGATAAATATAATTTTACAGAACAACTGATAATTTAGCTCTAATAGTTCAATAGCCCATATCCAAGGTGTTAAAATCACTTAAATTAGCGGGCTGCAGTTATTCTATATTTTTCTAACCTTGCTAATCCCATGCAGGTAATTTTTGGTTGTCTTAGGCTCAATTAGTGTCTTGACATCATGTATGGTCGTAAAATTAATGCTTTGGAACAATCCATATTTCTGCGACTTGAGCGCCTCTTTCACCTTCTCCGCAGGTCCAGTGAAGAACCAGATTGCCATCTGAATAAGTACTGATGGGCAGTTCAAATTCATACAATGGTTTAACTCCCGTTTTAATAAAATCATGAATCACATGGCCATCATCGGTGGTTAGTTTCATTTTAGCCCTAAACCTACCTGTATAGGCGATCTTTATCGTGTAGGAGACTTCTGGGTTAAGCTGGTCATAAATGATGATCAGGGGTGTGTCATAAAGTGTGGTTACTTGGTTCATCCACGCCAGTGGGGTAGCAGTCCCTCCGAAGCCTACTGCCTGGATTTCATGCACCCATTCTTCTCCCCTCAAGCCTACACCGAAACTTGCCCTAGGGCCATAGAGACCTCCAGGATCTTTATTCCATGCTTTTGCCTTTAAGACCCTTTCCCAGCTTTTTCCTTGCCCGAAATTGTCATAAAAACCTCCAGGGCCAGGATTGGTACGGTTAAGCAATTGCGCTATTTTCTCTAGTCTATTCTTCTCATCTTCCTCTTTCTCAATTTCATTAAGATTGGCCAAAAGCCATGGCGCATCATTGAGCACCACATCTAGATTATCTACAAAGTTTCCCCTACCGGAAGCCGCTCCATGCTGGCTAACGGTGAGTTGTGCCCCGATACTGTTGAAAAGTGCATCTGCCAACTCCAAACATCTTTGCTTTAATTGGGCAATGTAGGGATCTACCATTTGTTCATTCAATAGGGCCGTGGCCACCTTTATACTATTCAGGCTTCCTTCTGTTTCAGCCCTGCGGAGCACATTTTGCGCCTTTTGTTCTTGTTGGGTTTCAAAAAGCAACTTTTGCTGGATATAGGCATCAAAATAGGCTCGGATCAAGCCCATTTGAAACCTGAAATTATCCATTAGTTTGGTGTCCGCTCTTTTTTCCATATCCTGCCATTGTGCCAGCGTTTGCTTAATAACAGCATTGGTGAGCAGTGGCCCCTGAAGGTTTTTTTCCTCCGCTAAAAAACCATTAGCTGTTGCATCTACCCATTTCGGGCCAAAGAAAAATCGAGAATAGTCTCTAAGCGTTTCTATTACTTCTGTTTCAGGATTCCATTCCTGGTCGGTCCATATAAATTTATTTACATCGTCATTTGTGCCTTCAGAATAGCTCAAGCTTCCATTGGCATATTGCGCCAGGGAATTGTGGATGGTTTTTTGATCCATCGGACGGGGATTAATGGATTCCCTCCCTAAGGTCATCGCCATGGCCAAATCCCATTCTGGAATTGGGTATTGAGAACTCAGGTTATGGGTAATGTCCGGATACCTGCGAATAGGGATAGAAGCATCGGTTAATTGTCGTAATTCTGGTAATGGGATTTTAACCCAAGGGCCGAAAACTACGCCTCCAAACCAATCATACTTTTGGTTGACATGATAAAAAAACTGATCAAACCAGGCCTTTGTAGGCCTAAACACCTGTGGGGAAACCCATATTTTGGCGCTTGGGTGAAATCTATGAAGCTTGGTTGCCACTTCTTCTAGCCAATGAAACAATACATCCGGTTCAAGGTCCCCGGGGTCTCCTCCGGGAACAAAAAGATGGTCCAACCTTGGAATGGAGGCAAATACATCTTTGCGTTGTGTTAGTTCTATGATTCTTGTTTGCGGGTCTTCATAGTCTTTGGCCATATTGGGAAACCACATCCATACATCCAGGTCCAACTCATCGGCAATACGGGATTGCTCCCCAATCATGTCTATTGCTGGTATAGTCATGTGAGGGGAGTTAAAGTCATCATCCGTACGTGGAGGCATAATTTCAATACTATTGGCACCAAAGAGTGCCAATTCTCTAATGTATTGGTCAAAACGATCTACCGTAAAGGCATCATAAGCATTGGTCTTGGGGCGGTAACCTAGTTGGTGCCCTCTTAAGGAAGACTTTGGTGAAGTTGATTTCTCAATGGCCTTGGTCAATAAAAGCTGGTTTTCTGACCAATTCATTTTTCTTAGTATATGCCCTATTCCAAACAATAGTCCTCTGTCATCTTGCCCTATAATAATGACATTGGGTTTGGTTGAGGTGTTGTCAATAATAACTTTGAACCCTTCCTCAGGCATTGGCTGTACTCCACTAAGCAATTTCCTCCACTTTTTAGGAAGGTTTGGGATATCCTCGAATTGCGTCAAAAGAATGGAGGGTTGTTTGCCTTTTGTACTCTTCTGTATAAGAAATGGCTTTTCTATTCGCTTTGTCAGTTCTTCGTGGAGTACGGTTGCATATTTTTGCATCCGCTCACTATTGCCGTGAGGAACTATTACAGCATCTGAAAAATCAAGGTCTTGGCCATAAGAAAGGCCATTTATTATTAAAACAAAAGCAATTAATAGGGATCGTAGTAGCATCATTATTTGGGATTATCACCCAATATACCTTTTTGCTACACATATAGGCTATTTCGATTGCTTGTCTCGTCGCCTTACTTCATAATTTTTTATCGGATTATGCATGCTGACTTTTAGCATCTTCCCATCTTGATAATAATATTTGTTTTGATCGCCTTCTATATGGGTGGTATATATGCCATCCCCATGAGCCCTTATTTCTGAATATTTCCCCAAATTTTCGGCCATCATTACTTTAACTCCTTCCGGCTCTTCAAAAAATAGGCGGACAGCACTATGATAGATTGGCTCATTGATCGTGCCTGAATTTTCGTATTTATACCCGTTTGCATCAATTTTATACTGATCCCCTTCCATCCAGATTCTCGAAACAAAGTCACCTCTGTTAGTCTTAGAGCTTACTTTGGAACCAATGAAAATGCCATCCAGGTATTTCACCTTGGTATTGTAGTCCACATTTATAGTTCCGAACAGCCAAAAACTAACATTGCTTTTAAGTAAATAGATAGTTGTGTCCCCTTTAATGACTTTGTTGGCTTTCATCTCTCCTATGGTAAAGCCTGCCAAGGTAATGTCAAAATCGATTTGGTCTTGAGCTTGCAAGGAAGATGTAGAAAAAAAGAGGAGTATACTGAAGCAGCAGGCAATATAAATTCCTGTTTTAGGCATTGGTTATTGGTTAAAATAATGAGCAGATAGTAAGGTATAAAAAAGAGTGGTGCTGTTCAAATTCCTATTACAATATTAGGAGAGGGATGAACCTAGATTGACGTTAAAAACTTTAAGGCAATCCTATTGAAAGCTTCTGGGCTTTCTACATTGACAACATGTCCGCAAGAGGGAACTACCTCAAGCTTGGCTGATTGATGGGTTTTTACCAGCTTTGTGATGGTTGGTAGAAACATATAATCTTCTTCTCCCATTAAATAAAGGGTAGGGATATGGGTTTCCTTAATCCTGAAAAAATCTAGAAGCGGATTGACACGGGAAGCAAGACTAAACCAGCGAATAAATTCTTTTTGATACAGTTTTTTTGCTTCCTGTACAAACAAATACCTGGAAGCCTTGTGATTTTTCCTAGGCATTATTATAAATGCAAAAAGCTTGTAAAGTAACAGGTAAGGAATGACTGATTTTAACAAGATACCCATGCGCATCAATACCTGTCCTCGTACATTCAGCTTCATAATGGCACCTGCCAGAATCATACTGGACACCCTTTCAGGATATCTTTCCGTTATTTCCCGAATGATAATTGTACCCAAAGAGATGCCTATAAAATGAGATTCTTTAATCTTCAAATGATTTAAAACCTCCATTACTTCATCCGAAATAACAGGGAAAGTATAGTTTTTTAATTTTTCGTAAACCTTGTCTTTTGATTTCCCATGCCCCCGCAAGTCCACCAACAAAACATTGAAGGATTTTTTGAAATCCCGAATCTGTTTAAACCAAATAGCGCTACTTCCTCCTGCACCGTGCACAAAAGTAACCCAGGGGGCATCTGTTTTTAAAATATAAGTGGTGTAATGGAGCATAAGTTAAGATAACACGTGTTTGGCCTATTTGGTTTAAACCTTGTAGATATTCATTGGTTAAGTGGGCTGGCATTCCCTTTACTTTGGTATACACCTTGCCTTTCCAAATTCTTGGGGTTTCTTCCAATTAAAGCCTGTTCCAAGATAAGTAGGAACAGGCTTTAATGGATTTTATAGTATTGTATGTAGCGCAGAGTTTGGCTTTAGCGGATCGCTTTGGCGACTAATTTTGCCATGATCTTGTTTCCTTTCTTATTTGGGTGAACACCGTCTGCAAATAATTCCCCGTGTTTTTCCATTGGCTGGTGTAGATCAAGAAGTATGGTGCCTGTTTTTTCAGCTACCTGGCGGATTAGTGGCACCATCTCGTTGACAATAATTTCCTCGGTGATATCAAAGTTGGTTTTGAAAACAGGGACTGGCAGGCAAACATAGATTTTGCCGTTTTCTGGCATGCTTGCTTTATAGGTCTCAATCATTTCCACATAATTGTCCACAAATTCATCTTTGTATTTCCAATTTTGAGGCTTGGAATCATTGGTACCCAATTTGATGACCAGGATATTAGGCGCAAAAGTTTTTACAGCCTCAAATTGTGGTTCGTTCCAATAAGGGTAGTCACCATTCTTTAATAAGGTACGACCACTAACCCCAAAATTGATCACTTTATACTTCTTGCCTAAATTTTTTTGCATTTGAAGTGGATAGCTGTCAGGGTTTTCTCTTCCTGGCCCCTGGGTGATGCTATTGCCTACGCAGGCAACTTTAATTGGTGCTTGGGCGAAAACTTCCTGCCCTATAAATAGCAATAGAATATAAAATAACTTGTTCATGAATTTTGGATTTGCTTAGAAAGTGGAAATTACATAATTTTTAAAGGTTTTGATCCTTTCATTTCTTTAAATTGCCATCCAGTTGGAATTTTTCCGGTACAATGAAATTGAACTACTTGGTCTTTAATGAGAAATTTAACCTCCTTTCTTTGGATGTGGTAGCAGGGGCATGCGCAGGAATGTATTTTTTTGCCGACTTAATGAAAGTGAATTTGTCATGGAAGATTTATTTGCTTTTGGGGCTAGCCGTATGGAGTATTTATACTTTTGACCATTTATTGGATGCTAAAAAAGTCCAAGGTCCCGCCTTGTCTCAAAGACACAGATTTCATCAAGACCATTTTATCGTTTTATTAATATTATTGTTTGTGTCGGTAATTTCCGGAGCTGTTTTGGCACTATGGTTTCTGCCTTCTCTAAAGATGCTCGGTTCAGGATTTATTCTTGCCTTTCTTATTGTGTTATCCATGGCCGGACTACGACTTACAGGAAGAAAAACGGCAGCGATTAAAGAGTTCTCTACTGCCTTATTTTATGTGGCGGGGCTTGTTTTAATTCCCCTTTTGAATATAGACTTTTTCTATTCCTCCTATGATTGGCTATATTTTTTAGGTGCATACCTACTATTGGCATGGTACAATTTGGTTTTTCTTTCTTACAGTGATGGAGAACAGGATTTGGCCGAAGGGCATGCTTCAATTAGGACGGTTATTGGCAAGGTGAAAACGCGAAGATTACTATGGGTGCTTACCTTTATTGGCTTAATCTATATTGTTGTCCTTTTCCTTCTTTTGCCTTCTTATTACCATATCTATACCTTGATTTGGGGTTTAATGTTTTTGATTCATGTCATCAGTTTTGTAGAATCACCGGCAGATAGCAACATAAAAACGAGAAAGCGACTTGAGTTGGCCTTTTCACTACCTTTGTTGCTGTTGCTATTTTAAATTAGACATTGGCTGATCCACTCCAAAAATGAAAGAAAAGAAGGCCGTAGATTTTAAGGATAAATACCATTTAATTGCTTCTATTTATGACCCCATGGCTGCCGTATTTTTGGGAAGGAGATTTCATAAAAGCAAATTAGAATTTTTATCCATTATTCAGCCAGGCGACACGGTTTGGATAATAGGAGGTGGAACAGGAGCCAATTTGCCTGACATTTTGAAAAAATGCGGAAAAAAAGGTCGGGTAATATTTATGGAGGCATCAAGCAAAATGCTGGATAAAGCAAAAAAAAGAATTCCGCTTGATTCAAAAAACCAGGTGGAGTTTATTTGTGCGGATGATTTTAAGCTTTCCAAAAAGGATAATATTGATGTAGTCATCACCCAATTTCTATTGGATGTATTGGCAGATGATTCCATTAATGGGTTGTTTGAAAAAGTAAGGCAAAACGTGTATTCAAACACTTGTTGGCTGTTTTTAGATTTTTATCCTGTGAAGAACAAAATGTGGTTGATACGATTAATGATTACTGGTTTCAGTTTGCTGGCCAAACATCCGAGAAAAGAACTTCCTGATTATGATAAATTCTTTAAAGCCTGGGGATGGAAAGAAATGAAAGGTATTTCCTTTAAGAAAGGATTTTACAGGGCCAAGGTTTTTAAATTGGCACCAAAATCTATCAAATCAGATACGATTTCTTTAAAATAATCACCATTATAGGGGCCATAGAAATTCATGTCCCTTGCCTCATAATAATCGCCTGAATAGTATTTGTCAGGGGTGATGTATCCAATATAGCCGCCGTTGAAAGTGGTGATAAATAAGGAAAGGCCAAGCGCTTCCGCTTGTTCTTCCCAAGCCTTATAAAAGACGCCTGAAACTTCACCCGAAGAGGAGATGAACAAAGCATCCCCCATTCTTACCACATCGAAGTAAGCTGGACTTTCTCCAATGGCCCAGTTAAAAAGCCAAGGCCTCAATCGCAAATTATCACTGATTCTGTAATGGGGTGAACGCAGTTTTAAGGGTAATTTTGCAGCCATTACCTGGGTGCCGATTACTGTTTTATCTATCTGGTTATTTTTTACAACGGAATCTAATGAGGAAGCATACTGCTTAATGCTCTTGATATCATTCCCAGGGGCTTTAGGGCGATGGCTTCCCACTGCCCCAGCGGCAAAAATGGCAAAGTCATGCCTTTCTTCCATGGATTTCGACAGGTAAAAGGGGTAATCTCCCGAAAGCCCCATAAACTTGCTACTAAGACAAGTGGCATGTGCACTGTAACTCAAAAGTGAACAAGTCTCACCATTACCTTTCTCTAAAATTAACTGCCTCATATAAGGGTCGATTGGGTCTGAGGCGATCAGTCGATTGCTCACAAAATCTGCCGCTTCTGACCTTTTGGTGCGAAGCGTTACTGTATCCATATTGCTCAAGGCATTACTTATGGCCGTAAGGGTTCCATCTGTAACATGGCTGACCAAAGATTCGTCCCATCCTCCCATGGCCAATTCTCCTACAGGCCCGGGAATGGTTCCTCCCATGCCACTGTGTGTATGGGTTGCTGTGAAATAAACATGGTTTACTGGAAGTTGTTGTTTTTTTATTGCTGCTCTCAGGGTTTGAGCCAGTTCCGGATGAACAATCAGCAATTCATAATTAAGGAAAGCCACCTTAAATTGGTCATTTCCTACGATGATGGCTTTCACAAAACTGCTGTCTTCAACGTATTCATAAGGCCCTCTTGGTTTATAAGCGACTAGATTTACTGGTGTTTCAGCTGTTATATTGGCTTTGCCCCAACCTCCTAAAAAGTATCCATTGTCTGCTCCCTCAAAAGTCAGGCTATCAAGTGCTTCGAGGGTTTCCTTATAGTAGGCGGTTTCTTTGTACGGTGTCCAATCAACAGTGGTGATGGTCAATAATGCCAGTGCCAATAAGAAAATGAAACACCCAATGACAATTTTTATAAGGACTTTCATTTGCTTTAAAATTAAATGGACACCTTAACCATCATAGGTGAAAGTACCATGTTGACTATTAACAGTAACCTTTTTGCCTTGGTGATCCGTAACCCGACCGATAACTTTGGCCTCTACACCGAAACTAGCAGCAATTGCAATCACCTGATCTGCCCACTTTTCGTCCAGGTACACTTCCATTCTGTGGCCCATATTGAAAACCTTGTACATCTCTTTCCAGTCAGTACCACTTTCTTCCTGTATGATTTTAAAGAGAGGAGGTGTATCAAAAAGGTTGTCTTTGATGACGTGCAAGTTGTCTATAAAATGCAGCACCTTTGTTTGTGCTCCTCCGCTGCAATGAACCAATCCATGTATTGCCGCTCTATTTTCTTTCAATAAGGCAGCTATAATAGGCGCATAGGTTCTGGTAGGAGACAAAACCAATTTCCCCATGTCTAAGGGAGTGCCAGGTGCTGGACTGGTTAAGTCATAGCTTCCAGAGTATACTAGCTCATCAGGTACGGAAGGGTCAAAACTTTCTGGATAAACAGATTTTATATTTTTTCCAAAGACATCATGTCTGGCAGAGGTAAGGCCATTGCTGCCCATTCCTCCGTTGTATTCGGATTCGTATGTCGCTTGGCCGAAAGAGGTCATTCCCACAACTACATCTCCAGCTTTAATATTGTCATTAGAGATGACTTCATTCCTTTTCATTCGGCAGGTGACAGTACTGTCTACAATGATGGTGCGTACCAAATCTCCGACATCTGCAGTCTCGCCACCAGTAAGTACCGTGTTTACACCATGATCCCTAAGCATTTGAAGCACTTCTTCTGTACCATTGATTATGGCAGCAATGACTTCTCCTGGAATAAGGTTTTTGTTCCTTCCTATGGTGGAGGAAACCAATATATTATTGACAGCACCTACGCAAAGCAGGTCGTCTATATTCATAATTATAGCATCCTGAGCAATGCCTTTCCAGACACTCAGGTCTCCTGTGGCTTTCCAATAGAGGTAAGCTAGAGAGGACTTGGTTCCAGCACCATCCGCATGCATGATGTTACAATAGTCTGGATCATTTCCCAATACGTCTGCTACTATTTTGCAGAAGGCTTTGGGATACAGTCCTTTGTCTAGGTTTGAAATTGCTTGATGTACGTCTTCTTTGGAGGCGGAAACCCCCCGCTGCATGTACCTATCGTTCATAAACTCAGATTTGGAAAAAACAGATAAGGGGCAAAGGTAAGCATTTTACTCCGTGATTTCTATAACCTTAAACTCTGTTCTTCTGTTGACTTGGTGCTCTTCTTCAGTTTGGGCGTTCTCTATGATTAACTGCCTTTCTCCATAGCCCTTGGCTTGTAGCCTGTCCGCAGTGATTCCTTGCGAAACAATATAGGCTACTGCAGATTCAGCTCTTCTTTGAGAAAGGTCATCATTGTAGGCATCCGTTGCCCTTACATCCGTATGGCTACTCAACTCAATGCGTATTCCAGGATTGTCTTTTAGAATTTTGACTAGCTTGTCTAATTCAACAGCAGCGTCAGGTCGGATATCTGCCTTATCCAGATCATAATAGATGTTTTCAAGAACTATTGCCCTTTCTAATATCAACTGGTCTAGCACAATGGTGGTGTCCAGGGTAATGTTCGTAACATCCTGGATCAGGTCCTCTTCTGCAGGGGTTTTTCCAATGGTACTGTAAGGGACACTTTTGGTAAAGTAACCGCTTTTAGATGCGATCATTGAATATTCTTTTTCCGGCTCGAGCGGAAATCTCAATTTCCCACTTTGACTTGTTAGGTTGCCATCTATGCTTTTGTTTTTGTCATCATAAAGCATCACACGTACCTGAGGGAGAATTTGTTGCTCTCCATTTTCAGCCGTTGTTTTTGTTACCACATTTAACAATACATTGACCACTTTGGGAGCAGGTGTCATGTCTTTGAAATAGTAGATATCATCATCCCCTTTGCCTCCCTCACGATTGGAGGTGATAAAGCCTTCTTCAGGGTATTTGGTAAAGAAAATCCCAAAATCATCGGCTATAGAGTTAAAGTTCGGCCCAAGGTTCAATACTTTGCCTTTGCCATCGACTTCCTTGTAAACAAAAATATCTAGCTTGCCATATCCCGGATGACCATCTGAGGCAAAGTAAAACTCTCCATTTCCCAAAGGCCTTGGAAACATTTCATTGTCTGGGGTGTTGATTTCAGGGCCCATATTTACGGCGCCTCCAAAATTTCCGGAAGCCATAATTGTGGCCTTGTAAATGTCTGTTCCACCAAAACCCCCAGGTCTGTTGGATGCGAAATAGAGGGTTTGACCGTCCAAACTAAAGGCCGGGGTGGAATTCCAATATTCAGCTTCACCATTTACACCCATGTAAACAGGCTCGGTAAATCCGCTACCATTGAATTTGGAAGAAAAAAGACTTACATCAGGAAGGTCATTTTTACTGGTGCTGTTGCCCCTTGCATAGACGATCATATTACCATCTGGACTTATCGCTATGGCTCCCTGGTTTAGTCCTGACTCATTTCGAAACTCAGTAAGGGTTTGGATACTTTGTACGTCTACATTGATTCCCTCTGCCCTTGTTTTAAATAAACGGGTATATCCTTGTCCTGTCCCTGCATACATGCCTCCCGCACCTCTTGAGCTTGTAAAGAAAAGTTGGTCTTCACTTACAATAGGAGCGTAATCTATGCCTGTTGAATTGAGTAATTCATAATTTTCCAATTCATGATTGGGCCAAATGGGAGTTATGGTCCCTATTTCGTCAATGTTTTGTATTTCTTTTGTAGCAAGCGCGATTTTTTCATCGTCCATCGTCAGCGTTTTGGCCGCTTCGAAAGCTTCTTTTGCTGCCTCGTAGTCCCCTTTTCCTTTTAGACTTTTCCCCTTGTGGTACTGGCTCTCAAAACTTGCATCCTCACCTGTGACTTTTTCATAATATTCGGCCGCTTTTTCTATTCGGTTAGAGAGTCTGTAGCTTTCTGCAATGTAAAAATTTGCCTCACTGTTTGCCGAATCATTTTCTAATAACTTAGAATAAGAAGCGATTGCCAGCTGATATTCTCCTGTGTTGAATTGCGTTTGGGCCTTTTGTTGCAGACTGGTACACGATGCTTGGAATACAAGCAATAAAACAGGAAGTAAACAGCGGTTGATAGGGAAGGTGGACTTTATGTTTCTCATACTATATTTTTCTCTTGCAGCATTAATTAGCAAAATATTTTTTTAGCCAACTTTTGTCAGCTTCAATCAGCCATTTGTCATCTAAGTCCGCAATTTTATTTACGCTAGGATTAAACATTTTACTAGTGGACTGTAAAGAGCCATCTACCACATGATTTTTGATCTCTGGCAAAAAGGCAACCTTTACTTTTTTTCCATCCAGGTAGGCAACTTTGCCACTGTCCAATAAATTTATATTTAATTTAACTTCTATTTCTCTAAGAACCCTTACCGAGCTGTCAATAGAGCATCCACTGGCACCCATTTGGCTCTCATCAACAGAAAGAATGATAAATTGGTCATACTTCAAGTCAAAGGAACTAGGCATCTCGGCTCCATGTGTATTCCACTGGTTACAGAAAGCGACTAATTTAGATATAATCCAGGTCTTTTCCTGTTCATCGAAAGGGCGATCAGACTGATAGATCCAAATTTTCGCATCTTTTGGCATTTTATCAAATGGTACGTACATGATTGGCTCTTTTAAATATATATCCTTTACAAATTTACAAATATTGGCAGGGATTACCCGACAATAATATTAAACGAAGATAGATTTATTATGATACAAAATTTTTTTAAGTTGTCTTAAAAAAAGTTCTAAAACAAAAGGAAAGTGTAATTCTAAACCTACTAGGGGTCTATAACTGCTGGTCTTTTGCGATCAGTTCAGCCAAATCGAGGACATTAACTTCCTTTTCTTTCTCCTTGTTTTTTATGCCATCTGTCATCATTGTAAGACAGAATGGACAACCTACAGCGATGGTTTTTGCCCCTGTTTGCAGCGCCTCTTCTGTGCGTTCTACATTGATGTCTTTTTTCCCTGGTTCTGGTTCTTTAAACATCTGGGCACCGCCAGCTCCACAACAAAGCCCCTTGGACTTGCATCGCTTCATCTCCACTAATTCCATGTCCAGGGCTTTGATTACCGCTCTGGGTGCTTCATATACATCGTTGGCCCTACCGAGGAAGCAACTGTCATGGAAGGTGATTTTTTTACCTTTAAATTCTCCTCCTTCTTTCATGACAATCTTGCCATCGTTGATCAACTCTTGCAAATATTGAGAATGATGGACCACCTCATAATTGCCGCCTAAAGCCGGATATTCATTTTTTATGGTATTGAAACAGTGGGGACAGGCTGTTACAATTCTTTTTACCTGATAGCCATCCAATACCTGGATATTGCTCATGGCCTGCATTTGGTACAAAAATTCATTGCCAGCCCTTCTGGCAGGATCTCCCGTGCATGTCTCCTCATCTCCTAGGACAGCAAAGTTAACCCCTACTTTATTTAAAATTTTGACAAATGCCAAGGTTACTGCCTTGTATCGCTCATCAAAAGAGCCAGCACAACCTACCCAAAATAAAATCTCTGGAGCATCTCCGGAGGCCATCTTTTGGGCCATTGTAGGGGCTTTATAGGTATCACTCATAATTATCGAATTTTACTTTTTTTCTTTGTTTAAATCAGATGCCCAGTTAAATCTGTCCGTTGGAGGGAATTTCCAAGGGGCAAAACTGGTTTCAATATTTTGGAACATGGCATTCCACTGTGCAGGGCTGCCACTTTCTTCCATTGCGGTATACCGCCTCAATTCTATGATAATGGCCAAAGGATCGATATTCACCGGACAGGCTTCTACGCAAGCATTGCAGTTGGTACAGGCATTAATTTCTTCCTGAGAAATATAATCTCCTAAAAGTGACTTGCCATCATCGAGGCCTTTTTTGCCTGCGAGTAGGTTTTTACTCACCTCTTCGGCCCTGTCCCTCGTGTCCATCATGATTTTCCGGGGCGATAATTTTTTACCAGTAATATTTGCTGGGCATTCGGCGGTGCAGCGACCACATTCGGTACATGAAAATGCGTTCAATAAATTGACCCAGGACAGGTCATTGACGTCCTTTGCTCCAAATCTACCCACCTCAGCCGTTTCAGTAGGTTGTGGATCGGTTGGCATTCCCAGCATCATTTTCACTTCATGGGTTACAGCTTCCATGTTAGGCATTTTCCCCTTAGGTTCCAGATTGGAATACCAGGTATTGGGGAAGGCGAGGAATATATGCAGGTGTTTGGAATAGGTAACATAAATGGCAAAGCCTAAAATGCCAATAATGTGAAACCACCAGGCAAATCTTTCGATCAATACCAAAGTACTGGATTCCAGCCCTTCAAAAAGTCCATGGATGCTTCCACTTATCCAAAGACCTCCAAGTGGGATGTATCCGCCAACACCCCTGTAGGCTAAAATCTGGTCCGTAGCATTCATGGTCAATATCGCCATCATCAAGACAATTTCAATTACCAGAATCAGGTTGGCATCTAATTTTGGCCAGCCTTTTAGTTCGATCATATTGAGTCTTGGTACCTTGGTAATGTTCCTACGGATAAGGAAAATCACGCAGGAAACGAGTACACCCATGGCCAAAAACTCGAAGAAATTCATGGCAATGGAATAAAAGCCTGCCAGAAAAGGGGCGAAAACCCTATGCGTACCCACTATTCCATCTATAATAAATTCCAAGACCTCGAGGTTGATGATCACAAAGGACACGTATATGACCAAATGGAGTAGGGCGGGGATCAGGTTTTTGAACATCTTCTTTTGTCCAAGGGCTACCAATAACATGGTTTTCCATCTTTCGCCAGGATTGTCATTGCGTTGAATGGGTTTGCCCAGTTGGATGGTTTTTAGGATATAGTTTATTCGTTTGTACAGAATATACCCTGCTGTTCCTAAAACCAATAAAAAAAGGATTTGCGGTAAGCTACTCATATTGAATGTGTTATTATTTATCCTCGATTTTTTTATTAAAATTGCTTGTACAAAAGTAACAAATAAGTACCTTTGCATCACTTTCAGCGGTGATGTAGCTCAGTTGGTAGAGCATCGGACTGAAAATCCGTGAGTCGGTGGTTCGAGCCCACTCATCACCACAAGCCCTGGTTTTACCAGGGCTTTTTTTTTGTCCTTTATTTTTAGCAAATGATTTCCGGTATTTTGCATGCTTTGATTTTTTCTATTCTTTGAATAGGCAAATTAATAAATAGTCAGGAGGCAAACTATATATTTTATTTTTAAACTGGGATTATGCAAAAGGGTTTGTGGTAGAATGGCCTTTGCCTATTTCAAGATAAACCCTTGGCGTAATTGGCTTGTTTGCGCCGAACAGGATTAATTTTGTGATTAACCCTTATATTCAAAAAAGTTTTTTACCAAAAGTGTAACCTTTTTGTTTCCCGATCATCATCTTACTACATGAAGTCCTTTTTTGAATCACAGATTTGGCCCTTGAAGAACAGGCTCTACCGGTTCGCCATACTTTGGCTGAAGGACAGGGATAAAGCGCAGGATGCGGTACAGGAGACAATGACCAAAGGATTTATGCAACAGGAATACCTTTCTTCTATTGAGAACCCTACAGGGTGGATGGTGAAGACCTTGAAAAATGAAGCACTCCAGCAAATTAGGGAAGCAGGAAAGTGGGGGACAATGGATGAAGTTGGCGATATGGCAATGGAGATAACTCCTGAGGTGGATTATAGTCAGCAGACCAAGATGGTTTTCAGGTTTATCGAAAAACTTCCTGAACGACAAAAGGAAATTTTCTTCCTGCGGGAAGTAGAAGGACTTACGCACAAAGAAATGGCCGCTTACCTGGACCTTAACGAAGGACAGGTAAAGGTGGAACTGCACCGGGCCAGAAAAAAATTGAAATCATTTCTGGAATACTATGGAAAATAAGCACGAGGAATTGTGGGAGAAATACTGGAAAAGTGAAACGACCCTGGAAGAGGAAAACTTCCTTTTCAGTACGGTTGAAGCAGATCAGGAGGATGAAAGCCTTAAGGAATTCTATTCAGGGATTCAATCGATCCGTTCAGAGAAGCCGTCAGGGATTCAAATACCGGTCCAAAGATTTCCATGGCACAAGCTGGCTGCCATACTGCTGTTTTTCCTCACCGTAAGTGCTTGCTGGTGGGGTTACAAGGAGTATGAGCAACAGCAACAGGAATTGGCTTACCAACAAGTGGTGGAGGCAATGGGCAAAATTCAGCTCAACCTTAGAAAAGGCACAAGCCACCTGGAAAGCATGGATAAGATCAAATACCTCAATTCAGGTGTGAATTGGTATGATAACAATAAAAACAATTAGCGATGAAAAAGATATTATTGCTTTCACTGTGCTTATTGCCATGGCTGGCACAGGCCCAAACAGAAGTCATAGAAAAGTTTTATGAAAAATACAGGCAGGATGAGCGCTTTTCGAGGGTTTACATCAGCCCCAAGCTGATGCAAATGGCCGGTGGGTTCCTGAGTTCCAATACAGATCAGAAGGATGAAGATGCAGAAAATCTGATGGAACTGATCACCAAAATCAAGGGCATAAGAATTCTTTCTGCCGAAAAAATTGGTGGTTTAGCCCTGTTCAATGAGGCAATGGGAGACCTGAAAAAAGGCCTGTATGAGGAACTCATGGATGTGCGGGACAAAGAAAGCTCACTGAAATTTATGGTCAGGGAAGAAGGAGGCAGGATCAAAGAACTGCTTATGGTATCGGGATCTACCAGCGAATTCACCTTTATGAGTATGCAGGGAGATTTCACCTATCAAGACCTCAATATGCTTTCCGAAAACACCAATTTGCCTGGTATGGAAGAATACGGACGGGCAAAAAAAAATAAATAACCAATTAACATTTAACACCAGTACCATGAAAATTTCAATAATTGTAATCGCATTGACACTGTTTTTTAGCCTTCCCTCAGCACTTCATGCCCAAAGCAAAAGTGTAGATCAGTTGTACCAACAATACAAGGGGCAGGAAGATTTCTTTCATTTAGACCTTGCGGGAAACTTTCTGGACTTCGCCAAAGGATGGAACCTTGAAATCGAGGAAGCCAATCTGGATGCCATTACCGAAAGCATAGAAAGAGTTAAGTTTTTCAAGTTACCAGTAAACGGTTCACGAGGCAAGGCAGATTTTCACAAGCTAAGCAAAGGATTGAACAGAGAACGTTATGAATTGATGATGGATGCCACAGACAAAGACAGCGGACTTGCCATTTATTCCAAAGGAAAGGATTCTATGGAAGGGTTAGTGCTGATGATCAGGTCAGACAATGACAGCGAATTTATGGTGATTGAACTGGAAGGTCGCTTTGACCAGAAAACTTTGGCTAAAATAGGAAAGGGGATTTGATTTCCCAATGTATTTAAATAGCCAGGACTTTTCGGTATACGCCAGTCCTCATCTAATAATCAAATCCCAAAAGTTTATTTTGGCAGAGATAAACTAAGGAAAAAGATTACCATATAATTAATCCTATATAAGTTTTATTAAATCTGTCTATTATTATAAAAATAATTAAAAGCCTGCAGGTTTGGCATAGTTTTTTCTTGAATAGTAATTGAATATTTAAACCAACTACTATGATGATGAAAAAAATTAATTATTTCCTTTTTATTGGGGCGGTATCCATGGCTATGGCCTGTGGATCTGGCGCCAATAATTCCGAGAGAGATGCTACCGATAGCCTTGAAATGTCAGAAAACCAAATGGGTAATATGGCAATTGAAACGGAGAGGACGGAGAAGTCAGCAACAGCTTTGCTTTCAGCCGCAAGTGGTAGCAATGTTTCAGGTACTGCGACTTTTACCCAGGAAACCGATGGAAAGGTTAGACTGGAATTAGCAGTAGAAAATTTGACAGCAGGAGAGCATGCAATACACCTTCATGAAAATGGAGATTGCAGTGCAGCAGATGCTACTTCTGCAGGAGGCCATTGGAACCCAGCGGGGGATGAACATGGCAAAAGGGGTGAAAATGAATACCATGCGGGTGATATAGACAATTTGAAAGTAGGCGAAGATGGTAAAGGAAGCCTTGACATGGTGATCGAAGGTTGGTCTATCGGTGATGGACAGGATTCGGATATCCTTAATAAAGCGATTATCATTCATGCGGATGCCGATGATTTCACTTCTCAACCTTCTGGTGCAGCTGGTTCAAGAGTGGCCTGTGGAGTGATACAGGAAGCAGGTTAATCAGTAGCTGCAAGATAAAATACTCAATTTGTACCTTTTGAGTATAAATTCGGGGTAAAATAATTTCTGCATTTAAGGCCCAATGGTGTTATCCATTGGGCTTTTTCATGAAAAGGGCTTGCACTCAGGTTAATAGTTTTGAATAATGCCTGTAATGGATTTAATTAAGGTACCTTTGTCACCTTATTATTGATCTGAAGCTCTTAATTATCCCTTCGCACTTATTCAGCGAATTGCTGATGCTTACTTTTTTATAAATCTTTATTTCAATTGTTTAAACTCCGTAGCCAACTTAATGCCTGGGTGCTGGAAATTACCTTTTATAAGTAATTTTAATCTTGCGTTTTGCACCTGTCATTACCTTGCAATGCGCCACAACGCAAAAAATATGGCTTTATTAAAAATGGGAGTAATTGGTACTTCTAAAAAAGAAGATGAAAGACGTGTACCTATTCATCCAGCACATTTAGCAAGACTTCCAGAAACAATTCGCAAGCAACTAATTTTTGAAAAAGGCTATGGCCTGCCTTTCAATATAGCCGACGAAGAGATCAGTGAACTGACCGGAGGAATCGCAAGTCGAAGTGAAATCCTGACAGACATTGGGGCAGCCATTATCGCCAAACCTATTCTTTCAGATCTGGAAGAACTGAAAGAGGGCGGCTTGCTTTGGGGTTATCCTCATTGCGCCCAACAAGATCATATCACCCAAATAGCAATCGACAAGAAATTGACCTTGATCGCTTTTGAGGACATGTATGTGTGGAGCCCGAGCGGACAAATAGGGAGGCATACCTTTTATAAAAACAACGAAATGGCCGGCTATTGTGCTGTTATTCATGCCCTTCAATTAAAAGGGATAGATGGGCATTATGGAAATCAAAGAAAAGTTATCATCTTTAGTTTTGGAGCCGTTAGTAGAGGGGCAATTTATGCCCTAAAAGCACATGGATTTAGGGACATTACCATCTGTATACAGCGACCAGATCACGAAGTAAGAGAAGAAGTGTTGGACGTTCATTATGCAAGACTCAGAAAGGGGAATGAAAATGAACCCAGGCTAATGGTAGTAGAACACGATGGCACAGAAAGGCCTTTATTGGAATTAATCAATGAATCCGAGATCATCATTAATGGAACCTATCAGGATACAGATGATCCCATCAATTATGTAATGGAAGAGGAGAAATCTATGCTAAAGCCGGGTTCCCTGTTTATCGATGTGAGCTGTGATGAAGGGATGGGCTTTTATTTTGCCAAGCCGACCACTTTTAAAAACCCATTGATTGCCATTGATACCATTGATTATTATGGCGTAGACCATACGCCAAGTTATTTTTGGGAAAGTGCTTCAAGATCTATTTCTGCGGCAATGATTGTACATTTGCCCGTTGTGATCTCGGGACGGGAAAGTTGGAAGGAAAGCCAGACAATTACAAATGCGATCAATATAGACAATGGGATCATTGTAAAAGACACTATTTTAAGGTTCCAGAACCGAAATGCAAACTATCCTCACCCCATAAATCCGGTACTTAACTAATCCGGTGTGGGGCAGGTTTAATTTTATATATAAGAATCAGTAATGGATTATTTCAGGGTAGTCCAAGCACAAAGTAAAATATGACTGCAGCAATAAAAATAAACAAACCGGAACCGATTGCTTCCGCGAAACCAGAAGTCGTCTTCGATGGCACCACCGACATAAAGCTTGCTATCGAAGCATTAGAGGCGGGCAAGCAGGTGTTGATTACAGCCTTTTATAGCAATGGTTTGTTGCTTCTGAAGGAATTGAAAGAACACCTTCAAAACAAACTTCCCAACACGACTTTCAAGGAGCAGCGTGAATTCCGGGCAGCCTACCGCAAGCTTTCCAATCTTGTTTTGATTGAAATTGTAGCCAACAAATTGGCACTTAAAAAGGCACCATTTATTGGCTGGTTGGAAGAATTGTACCCAGACGATAGTTATTTCTTATTGACCTTCCCTCAAGTGCAGGGGCTAAACAGCTCATGGGAATGGTATAAAAATGGGATGACTATTCCTGTGCTTAGAAATAAACTACATCCCTATTATGGGACTTATTTCCCTACTCGATTTGACCATTTATCGGTTTTTGACCAATGGCTTAAGCGATATGAAGGCCCTAAAAAAACGGCCATAGATGTAGGGATTGGGAGCGGAGTGCTTGCCATGCAAATGGTGCAGTATGGCTTTCAGAAAGTCTTTGGAACAGACACCAATCCAAATGCGATTGTTGGCTTAAAAGCCTTTATGGGAGACACCAAATTGTCTCGTAAGATTGAATTAGATTATGGCAACCTATTTGGAAAATGGGAAAAGCAAACCGAATTAATTGTTTTTAATCCTCCATGGTTGCCCGCATCCTATGCTCCAGAAAGCCTGGATGCAGGTATCTATTACGATAAAAAGCTGTTCCCAGCGTTCTTTGCTGAGGCCAAGAAAAGGCTTTTGCCAGACGGTAAACTCGTGCTCTTGTTCTCCAACCTGGGACAAATTACAGAAGCTACGAAAGAACATCCCATAGAAAAGGAACTGGCTGAAGGTGGCCGTTTTAAATTGGAAAGATGCTTTAAAAAATCAGTGAAAGCTGCCTCAAAGAAAACCAAGCGTGACCAGAACTGGCGGGCTGAAGAAGTGGTAGAGCTTTGGGAGCTGACGCACAAATAAACCTTTATTGTGGCCTGAGAAAAAGGGTGTAGAGCGTTCCGGTGCCTCCGGCACCACCGCCAAAATTGATGGCTATAGAACCATCGCCCTTTAAATCGCCTACATAAGAAATGGAACGGGAGAAGCGGCCCTCTGCAGTCAGTTGCAGGTCAAAGCCTCCTTCTGTATTGTTAATTCTGGTAAAGGATTTTACCGTTTTATCCTGATTCAGGTAGAGTAGGTAGCCCCAACCTTCGGATTGTTGGTTGGCCCCTGTTATCAAATCGCTTATTCCATCCCCATCAATATCCCCAACGGCACATAGTGCGTGTCCAAAATTGGCACCGCTGGTTCCGTTGGGGTTTATTCCTGTAGTCAATGGATCTGTGAAGCCCCCAATTCCCTCAGTGATCTTGACTTTGGAAACGACCTCATGCGTGCCATTGTCCAAAGACAATATCCAAATTGCCCCTTTTCCTCCATCCGACATAAAAGCCCCGACGGCCAATTCATTGATGCCATCATTGTCGATATCTCCCAATAGGGCGACCTCTCTGCCACCAAATTGATCTCCATCTTCAAGTCCTTCACCAAAGCCACCTTGGGTAGTGCTGATTGTTACTTTTTTGCTATATTCCACCTCCGAATTTGCATTTAAAAACAAAATGTCAATGGCTCCCCGCTGCGCTCCCCCATCGTCAGAACCTGGATTACAAGCCACCAAATCTATGCGGCCATCAAGGTTGATATCGCCTATAGCAGACAACCCATTGGCAATGATATTGCGGTTTTTCACATAGTCTTTCACTGTCCCATCCGAATTTAGATGGATTATGTACAAGGAATTGTTAGGAGGCACAGGAGAGGCTACGGCAATGTCTGGTATGCCATCCCCATTGTAATCCCCAATCCCTGCTACTCCATAGCCGAAGAAATTTCCTGCGTTTAAATTGTCCGTAAAGTTTCCTTCCAGCATAGAGATCTTTTGATTGGATTGGACTGATCCATCCTTGTTCATAATAAAATATAGACGGCTCCAGCATCCACAGCCCCATCGTCATCAGAGCGTGCGCCTACCACATAATCTATGATGCCATCTCCGTTCACATCTCCTATTTTGTCATGATCCCGACCAAATCTATCTCCCCCTTCTAATCCGGCATAAAAGCCTCCGGAACCTTCGTTTATGGCAACATACCCTTCCGCTTGGTACGGATAATTTGCGCCGGGAGGATTAGTGTCTGTTGTATTATTGCAGCTAGAGAGCAGTGCAGCAAACGTAAAAAAGGTCAATAACAGGCCATGCTTGGTAAAAAAAAGTGGTCGAAAATTCATAAGGATTAGGTGATGTGATTTCAAATTAGACCTTGCCAAGGGGGAAAAGTTTAATCAGGAGGATTTTTTGGTTAATTTTGGTCAAAGCAACAGGCAAAATAGCCATTGCGATTCCTTCTAATGAAATTGATAAAGGCGTTACCAGTATAGCGCTAAAAAGAAAAGCATTTGCAGGTTTTGGATCGTTTTTTTTGTTAAGTTTATCTTATATCAAAATAAAGTTTTAGGTTTATCAAATAAATAAGTGTTTGAGGGTGATTTTAATACAATATTTCATGCAATGTCTAAAACAAAATTGGTTGTGGAGGCTGATTTTTCTGATCCTATTGTTCCCAATGGTGACCAGTGTTTATGGACAATGCAATCAAAATTACGATTGGGCAATTTGGGGCAGTTTTTCAGGTCAAAGTGCTACCGGACTCATCAAACATGGCGAAAAGAATATTTCTATGGAAATGACAGCCAACTATGAATTCAGCTCCACCAATGTTCTTTTTAACCATCCCATATTTAATGATTTCAATAGTATAATTCCAAACCGAAAGGTGCCCTTAACTACCTGGACAGCAGGAGAAGGGGGAGAAACGACCATGTGTTTTTCTGAAGTTGTTACAAATCCGGTATTGCTATTGTCTTCTATCGGAAGACCTAATTTGCCCGTAACTCTTGAATTGTCATTGCCTTTTGTCCCTTTATTTGATGGTGGGGGAATGACTTTTGTAAATGAAACCACCATCATCGGAAATGAAGGGTATACCATTTTACTTTTTCCTGGGGAGTTTGAATGCATTACTATTTATTCATCCACTCCAGAATATTATACCAATATAACATGGGGATTAAATCCACCATTATTTCCGGTCACTTTTAGCGGAGATACCGAGGCCTGTGAAAGCGCTACCATTACGGCCTCAGGAGGGAATCGCTATGAATGGAGTGGAGGAGAAAACCCTGATGCTGCAACCAATACTTTCACAGCCTCAGGCACTTATTTTTTAACAGTAACAGATCTCAATGGCTGCGAAGTGACGACCTCTGTTGAAATTGAAATTGCTGAGGAATATTGCAATGACTGTGAAGGCACATTGAATGGAACTGCGAAAATCGATGAGTGTGGTGTTTGTTTGCAACCGACAGATCCTACCTTCAACCAGTCCTGCCTTGATTGTGCAGGAACCATAAATGGAAATGCAGTAATTGATGATTGTGGTGAATGTTTAACACCTTCAGATCCGGCTTATAACCAGTCTTGTATAGATTGTGCTGGGACAGTCAATGGTATTGCTGTCCTCGATGACTGCGAAGTTTGTTTGGAACCAACAGACCCAGCATTCAATCAATCCTGCTTTGATTGTGCAGGAACTGTAAATGGGGATGCAGTAATTGATGATTGTGGGGAATGTTTAATTCCTTCAGATCCGGCATATAACCAGTCTTGTGTAGATTGTGCAGGAACAATAGATGGTACTGCTGTATTTGACGATTGCGAAATTTGCCTGGAGCCAACAGACCCATCCTTCAACCAATCTTGTCTTGACTGTACCGGAACGATTAATGGTACAGCAGTGCTTGATGACTGTGGTGAGTGTTTAGAACCATCAGATCCCTTTTTCAATCAATCTTGTGTTGATTGTGTTGGAACGATAAATGGCACTGCAGTACTTGATGATTGTGGGGTTTGTTTGGAACCAACAGACCCATTGTTCAATAGATCTTGTAAGGATATAGCTGTAATTCGCATACCCGATGCCTTTACACCAAACGGTGATGGTAAAAATGACACTTTCGAAATTGTAAAAGGTAGCTATACGAATGCTAAGGTCTTAAGTTATTCTATTTTTAATAGATGGGGAGAATTGGTATATCATGCCAGCAATTTCGATTTCAATTCACCGAATCTGTGGTGGGATGGCAAAGTTCAAGGGAAAAAAGCCTCTTCCAATAATTTTGCTTATTATATTGAGGTTGAATTTCAATCTGGGGATATCAAAAGATACAAAGGCAGTGTTAAACTGATCCTTTGAAGAGTTTGTTATGATTTACTAGGGAAAAGAGTGTAAATTATGGAACATAAAATCAAGTCAATCCGACCATTTATCGGGGCCAAAGATTATAAGGTTTCCCGTCAATTTTATACCGATCTGGGCTTTGCCGAAATCGTCCTTTCCAGCAAGATGTCCTACTTCAAATCTGGCACTTTCGGCTTCTATCTTCAGGATGCCTATGTGAAAGACTGGGTAGACAATACCATGGTCTTTATGGAAGTGGAGGACCTGGGCAATCACCTTGCACAAGTAAAAAACCTCAATCTCCCCCAAAAATACAAAGGCGTCCGCCTATCCGAAATCGTTTATAACGACTGGGGAAACGAGTTTTTTCTACATGATCCTTCGGGCATTTTATGGCATATTGGGGCGTTTTTGGGGTAGTTTTTATTTCTACGAGCAATATCTCTTTGCTTTTATTCTCAGGTGAAGAACTTTCTAAACATTTAATAAAACCTTGGTAGCCAATGCCCGGAAACCAGTTTGCGGAGGAAAAACCCATTATTCCCCTTAAATATGCGGTGATTAGGTGGTGTATTTGCCTTAAGAGACAAAAAGGATTTAATTGAAAAGGATATTTTAAAGCAATAAGATTTTAGAGGAAAAAGTACAAATTACGAATTGACTGAAAATTGAAAGCTCTAAACCCGTCCTAAGAATACAAAGGCTTTGAAAACTCAAAAAATGTCTACAATCACTTGAGGATGAATGCTTCCTATACGACACTTCGGAGATTTCATGGCATAAAAGGGTAGGGAGGGCTTTAACACTTTTCAACTATTCTTATAAATGTTTTACAAAATCGATTTGTGAGAAATATAAGACATTATTCTTATGCGGAACCGTAAGGGTTTTATATTAATTAGGGATTTTTTAATTTAGAGTAATTTTAATTTGGAATATTTTATTGGTTCTAGAAATTATTATTTCAACTATTTTTATAGTAAAAAAGAGCTTAGTAAAAATTATAGTATTACCTTAGTTAGATTTTCTATGATTGAATTGATGTAATTAATAAGTTAGTTCAAAAAATGATGAAAAATGGTTGAAAGTTATTTGGGTAATCGATAAATACCACGACTAAAAATGATTATGGTTATAGAAAAAATAGTTGATATAGATATAAACAGATTTAAAATACCGAATTAGCTTCAAAAACATGGATGAGAAGTTGAACTTCATAGATTTATTTGCGGGTGCAGGAGGACTTTCAGAAGGTTTTATTCAAGCTGGATTTGACCCTATTGCACACGTTGAAATTGAGAAATCTGCCTGTAATACATTAAAAACGAGAGCAGCCTTTCATTACTTGAAGACAAATAAACAATACAACACGTATATAGCATATCTTAAAGGAGAAATTACTCGTTATGAATTGTTTAATAGTGTGCCTATTGAAATATTAGATTCAGTAATTAATTTGCCTATTGGTGATGAGAATAATAATTTAATTCAGCAAAAAATTGACAAATGTTTAGGAAATAGAACAGTTGATTTGATTATTGGTGGTCCACCATGTCAAGCGTATTCAATAGTAGGAAGATCTAGGTCTAAAACAAAAATGGAAGGTGACCCTAGGAATTATTTATTTGTCCAATATGCTGATTACTTGGAAAAATATAAGCCAAAAATGTTTGTTTTTGAAAATGTTCTGGGCTTAAAATCAGCAAAGGAAGGTCATTACCTTGCAGAAATGGAAAAGCTTTTTGTTATGAAAGGCTACCAAATCAAACTTTTTACGGTGGAGGCAATTAACTTCGGTGTTCTACAAAATAGGAAGCGAATTATTATTCTTGGCTGGCAAAGAAATAGGAAGCTTAGAATTCCAAATTTAGAAGAAATTAAGGTTGATAACCAGTTTGTTGTAAAAGATTTATTAAAAGATTTACCTAGTTTAGAACCTGGTGAAGGGTTAGATAAATTTTCGAACTACAAAACGGAAACTACTGAATACCTAGAGACTCACGAATTGCGAAATGGTATTGACATTTTGACACAACACGTTGCACGACCACACAGAGAACAGGATAGGGAAATATATAGAATCGCTGTTCAAAAATGGACGAGTAAAAAAGAGCGATTAAATTATAATGACCTGCCCGAACATCTAAAAACACACCAAAATCGAACTTCTTTTTATGATCGATTTAAAGTAGTTGCCGCTGATTTACCCTACTCGCAAACAGTTGTTGCTCACATAGCAAAAGATGGTCATTACTACATCCATCCGGACATTAAGCAGAATAGATCATTAAGTGTTAGAGAGGCAGCGCGTTTGCAATCTTTTCCAGATAACTATTATTTTGAAGGAGAAAGAGAAGGAGCAAACCGAACTGCAGCATTTAAACAAATTGGTAATGCTGTTCCACCTTTAATGGCGAAAGAGATTGCTGAAAAGATTAAGGAAATATTATGAGTGATGATTTAACATACAAAATTAGGCCAGCTGCAAGATTAATACATACAATAGGAAGTGATTTAATAGGTGACCCGTATGCTGCATTGGTCGAGCTAGTTAAAAATTCCTATGATGCAGATGCTACAAAGGTCGAAATTTTATTTAAATATACTGAAATCGATAATGAACCTGCCCTTGTTATTTCCATTAAAGATGATGGGCATGGAATGGATTTCGATACGGTCATTAATAAATGGTTAGTCCCGGCAGCTGATGACAAATTAAAAAGAAAAGTAAGTAAAAAAGGAACTAGAACTTTACAAGGTAGAAAAGGAATTGGTCGTTTTGCTTCTTCTATTTTAGGGCAAGAAATGACACTTTCAACTGTTGATAAAACTGGAGAAAAATCTGAGGCAGTAATTGATTGGAGAGTTTTTAAGACAGACCAATTTCTAGAAAACATAGAGCTACTTGTCGAAAAAAAACAAACCGAAGAATCCGCTGGAACGGAATTACTTATTATTGCTAAAGATGAAAAGTATACAGAATCATTTTTTAATGGTGAGGGAAAGGAAGAGACTTTAAAAAAAACTGATTCAAAACTATCTTACTGGAATAAAGGTAGTCTAGAGCAATTAATAAACGAGTTAAGGAAATTAATTTCCCCTTTTGAAGAGCCAATAGATGATGAATTTAAAATTAACCTATCTTTTGAAAATTCTCCTTTTCCTGAAATTGATGAAAATATTAAAATTGACACTTACCCAATCATTAAATTTTATGATTATAGAATATCTGGAACTATCTCTGAACAAGGTAAATCAAATCTTTTATTTGAAAATAATGTAGCCCCTCAGGCAGTACAGAATGAAAGAATTACAAAAACATTTGATTTAACTGGGGATAATAAATATTGCGGCTTAATTAAGGTTGATTTTAGAGTATTCGATAGAGAACCAGAGGCAATTGATAATTTAATAAATAAAGGCTTAATTAATCCTGTCTCTAAAAATCTAATGGGCAAAAGACAAGCAAAAAGATTGCTAGATGAAGTCTATGGAGTAAATGTTTATAAAAACTTCTTTCGTATTAGACCTTATGGTAATGGTGGTATAGATTGGTTAGACCTAGATAAAGACAGAATTCAGAATTTCTCCTTAAAAATTAGTAACAATCAAATTCTTGGTTTTGTAACTATCCAGTCTGAAGAAAAATCAGGTCTAGAAGAAAAAAGTGCAAGAGATGGTCTTAAGGAAAATGAGCATTATTTTGGTTTAAAAGAACTTACACAAAAAGCTCTATTTGAACTAGAAACTAGAAGATTAGCTTATCGAATTAAAAGTGAGAAAAGTCGTGGACAACGAACAAAGGTTCAAGACACAATAAATCTATTATTTAGTTTGTCGGAAGTTAAATCCACAATTGGGAAGAAACTTTCTGAATTTAAAATTGACAAAAAAGCCATTGATGAAATTGATGAAATTTTAACTAGAGAAGAAGAAAAAAAAGCACAACTAAAAGAAGAAATTGAAAAAACTATTGCGATTTACCAGGGTCAAGCAACTTTAGGTAAGATTGTAAATTTCATTCTACATGAAGGCAGAAAACCATTACAATTTTTCAACTCCGAAACTAGGGTAATGGAAAGATATTTAAATTTTTATAGAGCTACAAAAGATGAGGAAAATCTTGATGAACTAACTAAAAGCATTAATGGGTTTAAAATAAACAGTAAGTTTATCTCTAATTTGTTTAAAAGAATCTCTCCATTAGCTAAGCAAAAAAGGGAGAAAAAATCTGACTTTAGAGTTGTTAATATTATTGAAGATAGTTTGGATGTTTTCAAATCTCATTTGGAAAATGAAAATATAGATGTTACAATTTCAGGAAATAAGGATATTATCATATTTGGATGGTCTGAAGATCTTTACATAGCATTAACAAATTTAATTGAGAACAGCATTTACTGGCTTGAATTATCTAAGTCTGGTAATAAGGAAATCACAATTACAGTTCTAGAGAATGAGAATTCTGTTATAATTGACTTTAAAGATTCAGGGCCGGGATTATCAAATTTGGAGATTGAGTCAGGTGCAATCTTTGAGCCCGGATACTCTAAAAAATTAAACGGAACAGGTTTGGGCCTTGCAATAGCTGGCGAAGCAATCGATAGATTAAATGGTGAACTTTCGGCAAGAAGTTATTCGGACGGTGCATATTTTCAAATTGAAATAAATAAAATATGAAAGAGTTAAAATTACTTATTGTTGAAGATGATACTAATGTAATAGAAACTTACACAAGAGATATAAACTCTTATAATAAAACCAATAAAAAATTAAATATTAGTGAAACAATAATTTCAGATAAGGACCAAGCATTAGCAATACTAAAAAATTCAGATAATAATTTTGATGGAGCAATTATTGATTTAGATTTAAAGCAATCTGGTGGAAGTGATAGTTCAGGAAATGAAGTTATTAAAGAAGTTAAAGAAAATTTGAGGTTTCCTGTTTTTGTAATATCTGGTACAACTCATAATCTTGATGCATGTTTGAGCAAAGAAACATCTTTTTTTAAGGTAAGGGATAGAGATGCTGATTTCGATTTCATTGAAGAAATTGTAGCTATTTATGATACAGGTATAACAGAAATTATAAATCGAAAAGGGATAATTGAAAATTATGTAAATGATATATTTTGGAATCATTTATCCAATTCCCTTGATCTGTGGACTAATGACACTAAAAGAAATCCAGAGGAAAAACAAAAGTCTTTACTTAGATATACATTATTACACCTACAGGAATATTTAGAAATAACAGAAGACTCTTATTTTGAAAACTATCATCCCTCAGAAATATACATTACCCCTGTTATAAAACCACGAATCTTTACTGGAGATATTGTACAAAGTAATGAAGATAGTTCAAAGTACATAGTTCTAACACCTTCTTGTGATTTAGCTCAATCGAAAGCAAAAGATATTTTATTAGTTTCTATAGAACCCATAAAAAATACAATAGAGGGAGAAAAAATAAATGTCATAAAAAAAGGAAAATTAGATATCGGAAAATATGAGGAAGCCCAACTAGTATTGGAAAAACTTATTCATAATGCATACTCAAATAAATATCATTTTTTACCAAAATATAAAGACATTGAAGGAGGATTAGTTAATTTTCAAAAGCTACATTCATATCGGGCTAAAGAAGTTGAAAATAAGTTTACCAGAGTTGCATCAATTAATGGAAGTTTTACTAAAGACATTGTTGCTAGATTTTCATATTACTATTCAAGACAAGGCTCACCTGATTTTGAAACTGACGAAATCATTAATTCATTGTTTTAGTGATTGACTACTCCAACATACAATCCACTTCCGCCGAACCAGATGCAAGTTCGATGATTGAAACCTTTCGTGCGATTGGTTATTCCATTGAAACTGCTGTTGCTGATATAATTGATAACTCAATAACGGCAGGTGCAAAAAATATTTGGATTGATTATGATTGGAAAGGTTCAAAAACTACTTTGTCTATTTTGGATGATGGTATAGGAATGAACAATGAGCAACTCGTCCAAGCTATGCGACCTGGGAGTAAAAATCCTTTGGAAGAAAGAAATCAAGATGATTTGGGACGGTTTGGATTAGGGCTAAAAACCGCTTCTTTTTCACAATCTAGAAAATTAACAGTTTTTTCAACAGCAAAAGGTAACAACCCTTTTTTTTGGACTTGGGATTTAGATTATGTGAACCATGAACGAGCTTGGAAATTAATCAAGTATATTCCAAATGAAGACAACTGGCTAAAAAAACTCGGACGCATAGAAACAGGAACTTGTGTCATTTGGTGGGACTTAGATAGACTTACTTCGGGCTCAGTTGAAGACAATGAGGAAGCAAAAGCCAAGTTTTTAGGAATAATGGACTCAGTTAAATCTCACTTATCCATGGTTTTTCATCAATATATGGATGAAGGGTTAACGATTTTCTTTCGAGAGCGTGAAATTAAACCTTGGGATCCCTTTATGATTGGTGCCGAAGGCTTGCAAACCAAACCTGAGACAAAATTAGAAGGTGGTTCAATTAAAATCAAAGGCTTTGTGTTACCACATCGCTCAAAGCTTTCAGCCGAACAATATAATTATGGAAAAGGGCCTAAAGACAGTTGGACAGCTCATCAAGGCTTTTATGTTTACCGAAATCGAAGGTTATTAGTTGCAGGAGATTGGCTAGGACTCTTTAAAAGAGAAGTACATTTTGATCTTTGTAGAATTAAAATTGATTTACCCAATAATTTTGACAATGATTGGCAAATTGACATTAAAAAATCAATTGCTAGGCCACCTTCTATCTACCGTGAACAGATATTAGCATTATCAAAGGAAGTTCGAAATCAAGGGCTTGAGGTTTATCGGCATAAGGGAAAAATATTAAAACGAAAGTTAGCTTCAAATGAATACTTCCCTTTTTGGGAAGAAAGGGCTAGGCATGGTAAGCGCTTTTACAAAATCAACCGCAACCATCCTCTTTTAAATGAATTGCTTTTCAAATCTGGTGATTTGAAAAGGGATATTGAAAAGGTAATTCAGTTTATTGAGGAAACAATACCTGTCCCTTTAATTACCCTTCAAGAAAGCGAAAATGAAAAGCCACACGGACAGCCTTTCGAAGGAATTGACCACAATGCGATAAAGGAAACAATGGAAAAGCTTTTCAATGGATTTGTTGCTAATGGGCTTTCTATTGAAAAAGCAAAGGCAAGAATATTAAATACCGAACCATACAATTTCTATCCAGAATATATTGATTTTTTGAAAAATGAGTAAAAAAGACCCGATAAAAAATATTAGACAACTTTTATCCGACAGTTCTTCATTTACTAGAGAAGAAATTGAAGATGCGGTTGATGAAGTTCTTAAAATGAAGTATTTCGTAAATGAGAATCGTGAAATGCTCATCAGAAGGATTGAAGAACTTTATACAATTAGACAAGATGAGTTTGGAACAATTTTAAAGGAAGATGAAAATAATCCTTGGTTAAATGAAAAAAGAGCTGAAATTGATTTCGAAAATGGTTTTTGGGGAAGGTATAGGGAGTATTTAGAAATTGAAAAGAATTTTGCCCCAGAAGTCATAAATAAACTGGACAGAATTACGGATAGTATTCTTGACAACTTTTTTGACCCTTCAATTAAAGCTACAATTAACAAAAAGGGATTAGTAGTTGGGCAAGTGCAATCTGGTAAAACCGCAAATTATACAGGGCTTATCTGTAAAGCCGCTGATGCTGGTTTTGGATTAATTATCGTTTTAGCCGGAATTCATAATAACCTCAGAAGTCAAACTCAAATAAGGATTGACGAAAGTTTTTTAGGGTTTGATACACAACACACAAGAGCATTTGACCAAAGAAGTATTCAAATTGGAGTAGGTGACCCTTACTTTGGCTCCCCAATAGTTGCCCATTCTTTAACCTCAAGCATTGAGAAGGGAGACTTTACGCAGGGTGCAGCCAACGCATTAGGTTTAAACTTTAACACTTCTGAACCTATTGTAGCAGTAATAAAAAAGAATCCGCACGTGCTTCGTAGAATTTATCAATGGTTGGGAGCACAAGCTAATGAAGATAGTGAATTTGGACGTGTAATACGGAATAAATCTCTTTTACTTATTGATGACGAGGCAGATAACGCTTCCATTAATATTTCAAACGATCCTGAAAGGCAAAGTTCAATTAATGGATGGATTACTCAAATACTTAATCTCTTTGGTAAAAATGCCTATGTCGGTTATACTGCCACTCCATTCGCTAATATTTTTATTCCATTGGATGACCAAAACTTATTCCCAAGGAATTTTATTAAGAATATACCAGCACCTTCAAATTACATTGGACCTGAAAAAATTTTTGGTTTTAGTCCATTGGAAGAAGATGATATTTCCAATGACGTTCTACCGATTGTAAATAGAATTAATGATTATAGAGATTTTGTACCGGACAGACATAAAAAAGATGACCAGAAACCCTCTTCTCTACCTGAATCTTTAAAAAAGGCTATTCGTTGTTTTATAATTACTTGTGCTGTAAGACGCTTAAGGGGGCAAACAAACGTGCATAACTCAATGCTTATACACGTTTCAAGATTTGTCTTGTGGCAGGATCATATTACGGAATTAGTAAGGAATCAATTCATTTATTATAGAAGAGGAATTGACCAAAATGATCCAATTATTTTAAATGAATTTAAAAAATCATTTGAAAAGGACGAAAATGGCTATAAATCGTATGTAACTGTTACTCAACAAATATTGGAATCTAAACTCAAAAATTTAGATTCTCAAATACAAGTTCACTTATGGAGTGATGTAATACAACATTTGAATGATGCTGCTGCACGAATTGAGGTGAAATCAATCCACGGTGGTTCGGGCGAAGCCCTTGACTATTTTGATCACAAAAATGGACTGTCAGTTATTGCTGTAGGTGGAAATAAACTTTCTAGGGGGTTGACCTTAGAAGGCCTTTCTATAAGTTACTATTTACGAGCATCAAGGATGTATGACACCTTGATGCAAATGGGGCGTTGGTTTGGCTACAGAAGTGGGTATGTTGATTTATGTAGATTATTCACGAGTAGAGAATTAAACGAGTGGTTTTGTCATATTACACAAGCATCCGAAGAGTTAAGAGAAGAATTTGATTATATGACGGATGTTGCGGGTTCAACTCCTGAGCAATATGCCTTAAAAGTTAGAACACACCCTGGTGTTCTTCAAATATCGGCAACAAATAAAATGCGATCGGCAATTACGGTTCAAATTTCTTGGGCAGGAAGATTAGTTGAATCTTATGAATTTAAAAAGGATGTTTTAATTATTGATAATAACTTTAAAAACACTCAAAATTTCATAGCTACCCTACCTTCAAACTTTCTTACCAAGCCAAATGCTTTTGTATGGTATAATATAACTGCGGAGCAAGTCATCAACTTTTTTGAAGGAATACAATCTGTGGAAAATCTCAAAAAGGCTGAGCCAAGAAAAATAATTCAATTCATTAGCAATCAATTAAGAAACCGTGAATTAACCGATTGGCGAATTGCTCTTATGACTAAGCCTGACCCAAAAAATAATTCAATTATTGAAGTAAATGGTAATAAAGTTCAAATTGGTCAATGGAAACGAACGGAAGATGATAAGAACTCAAATGAGCAGATATATTATTTAAGAAAATCACATATCATAAGTCCATCAGATGAATTTATTGATTTTTCGGAGGAAGAAAAGACAAGAGCAATGGAATTAACTAACCTTCATAGAAAAAAAGCAGGTGAAGCGATGTATCCAAATGGTCAAATAGTTAGAAATGAGTTAAGAGATCCCAAAAAGCCGTTATTAATAATCTACTTGCTTGACCCTGAAGAAAGTATTGACCCAAAAAATCCTTTACCAAAAGGAACTAATCCTTTTGTAGGCTATGCCATAAGTTTCCCAAAAAGTAATTTTAAGGCTCCAGTATCGTATGCTGTAAATGAGGAATTACTAGACAGGTTTGATATTGTTGAAGAAGATTCTGAAGATTATGGAGATGACGAAGATTGAAAATATTTGGATCGGTCTGGAGAGTGATAATTTTAGTCATTCAGGATTGCTTTATAAGCGTTATTCCGCAGAAGTTTTGCCGGATATTTTTATTGCACTAAAAGCCCCAGAAAAATTAAGATGTATTGCTTTTAGAATAAGTATTGGCTTTTTTTTTGATGAAAACCAATGGAACAAACTCAAAGACATCAAGATTGAAACGATTCCGGATGAGCGGGATAAAACAAAGAAGTTTTTACTTATTCTGTTACTCAACAAACAACACAAAGACATTTTTTCTATTCTAGGTGAGAATTTGATTTTTGTAGTGTCAGAGGTAACAACAGAACAGACTTTAGTAGAAAAGCTATTAGAACGTTTGGCGAAATGGGAATCGTTATTTGAAAAAGTTGGTAAGCAAGGCCTTTCAGATGAAGCACAAAGAGGCCTTTATGGTGAAATTTATTTTTTACGGTTTTTCTTGAACAATACACCAGATAAAAATTACTGCCTTAAATCTTGGCTTGGCCCTGAAAAATCAATACAAGACTTTCAATATTCTAATTGGGCAGTTGAAGTGAAAACTACTCACGGGAATAATCATCAAAAAATTCATATTACCAGTGAACGACAATTAGATGATTCCATAATTGAAAAAATATTTTTGTATCATCTCTCGCTTGACATAAGAGTTGGAAATGGAGAATCCTTGAATTCTCTTGTTGACGAAATTTCGGAATTGCTGAATGACAACACAATGGCTTCCAATCTATTTAAACTAAAATTATTGGAATCTGGATATTACGAAGTTCATAGGCCACTATATGATGATAGAGGTTATACTATTCGACAGGAGAATCTTTATCGTGTTACTGGTAAATTCCCAAGAATAACTGAAAATCAAATTCCAATAGGTGTAGGTGACGTGAAATATTCCATTGTTCTCTCTGAATCAGAAGAATGGAGAATCGATCAACCAACATTACTAAACGAAATCCAATAAGTGTTCAAATGGAAAATAAGGAGTTAAATAAGTTCTATATCGATGTTCAAGAGGAAATAAATGCAAGTTTAGTTTCAGAAGAAGGAGGAAACAATCCAGAACAAGTTTTTACTGAACTTGCATTATCATTCTTATCAGATGCTGGTGAGACAGAGAATTATCGTGTTTGTTTTGATGAAAAGATTAGTAAAAGAGGTGTTGAACACAAAATTAACGGGTATTCTCTTTATGAAAATTATGAAACGCTGGATTTATTTGTTACTATTTACAATGGAGACATTGGCGTTCAAAATGTGTCTAAAATAGATGCGGAAAAGACGTTAGAAAGAGTTGTTAAGTTTTTTAGAAATGCTGTTTACAAAGAGTATGTAAATGAAATAGAAGAAAGTTCAGAAATATTCGACTTGGCTCAGACCTTATCAAATGTTCCAGAAGTAAAGGAATATTTAACAAGAGTCAATGTTTTTCTGATTACAAATGGTGAAATAAAAGCGGACTTAAAAATTTCTGATAAAGTTGCCGGATTTCCCATATTTTACAGAACAATTGACATCAATTACCTATTTAATCTTTCAGAAAAATCACGAGTACCGATTGAAATAAACTTTGAGCAATTCGGATATAAAGTGCCTTGTATAGTAAATGAAACTGAAAACACAGATTACCAATCATGGTTGGCAATCATTCCTGGTCTTGCCTTAGCAGATATTTACGAGCAATATGGTGCAAGACTTCTTGAACAAAATGTTCGCTCATTTCTCCAATTTACTGGTAAAATAAACAAAGGTATTCGGAATACTATTCTAAAAGAACAACATATGTTCATGGCCTTTAATAATGGTATTGCAGCAACCGCAGAGGAAGTTACCATAACAAACTTACCAGATCATGAGGGAAAGGCAATTGCTCAAGTAAAAGACTTTCAAATTGTTAACGGAGGTCAAACAACAGCATCTATTTATCATACTTGGAAAAAAGACAAAGTTGACATTTCTAAAGTTTTTGTTCCTGTGAAACTCACCATTGTAAAAGACAGAAAGAACTTTTCTGAAATAGTAGGGAGAATCGCAGAATACGCGAACACACAAAATAAAGTTTCGGCATCAGATTTAAGCTCGAATCGTGAAAATCACGTTTTATTGGAAAAACTCTCTAGGACTGTTTGGGCTCCACCTATTTCAGGTGAAACCATTCAAACTCGTTGGTTTTTTGAACGTTCAAGGGGCCAATATAAAAACGAACGAATTCGGTTTGGTGTAACACCTTCAAAAAGGAAACAATTTGATAAGCAGAATCCTAGAAATCAAATGTTTACAAAAGAGTCTTTAGCTAAATATATCAATACTTTTGAAGAAGTTTATAACGGAAAAAAATTAGTGATTGGCCCTCATATTGTGGTAAGAGGAAGTCAAAAAAACTATGCTCAATTTTTAAATTACAATTTCAGTCTCAAACCTGATAATATTTGGTTTGAAGATGCTATTGCCAAAGCAATCCTGTTTTCAACTTCTGAAAAAATATATGGGGTAAAACCAAACGCTATCGGAGACATGCGTTATATAACCGTACCTTATTCATTGGCTTGGTTAGGGTTTAAATTGGATTACAAACTTGACTTATACAAAATATGGAAACAACAAACTTTAAGTGATTCATTAAAAAGTAAGCTTCACGAGATTATGTCAAAGATTGAGGGGTTTATAAAATCTAATGCGCCAGGGTCTTTGTACGGCGAGTGGGCAAAGAAAGAAGAATGTTGGGATTCTATAAAAAAAGAAGATTTAAACATTAGTTTGGAATCTTTTAAAGTGGATTTAGAAAATAAGTTATCAGAAAAAAGAAAGAAATTAACGTTAGATGATACTCAGAAAGCAGAGATAGAGTCCTCCATCGATAGATTGAAATCTATCCATAATAAAACTTGGAAAAAAATTGAAGGCTGGGGGAGAGAAACTAAAAGCATAAGTCAATACCAGTTTGATATGGCGTCAACATTGAGTAGTAAGATTAGAAACAATAGAAGTATAACGGATATTGAGAGAATCCAAGGTGAATTAATCCTAAATATTGTTGCTGACTTAAATCCTGAATTATTTTTTGATATGGAGGATTTCTTTAATGAGGATAAATCTTCTAATAATAAAGAAGTTGAAATAACTATTGAGCTGATTGAAAAAATTGTTAAGTGGGATAAGAAAAACAAAAGGCTGGATGCCTATAAATATAGGTTCATGCTTGATTTGCTTGAAGGTAGAAAGGAACTAAGCGAAAGGAATAAATTTTTAGCTGAATTAAACCTAAAAACTATTAAAAAATGGGGATTTACGATATAATCAACGTTACTTATAATCGTACTATGTAATAAATTTCTCAAAAACCCCAATTCCCATTTCTTTCCCAATTCTCAAAGTACCTTTAGGCCGTGAAAATTTTAATAATCGAAGACGAAGCACAACTTCAGAAAAGCATAGTAGAATCCCTGGAGAAAGAAAACTTCATGGTAGAACCAGGCGGACAAGCCTATTCAGGAAAATACGTTGTTACCGAACATAGCCCAGAAATTGAGGTCAATACGGAAGGGTATTTGGACCAAAGGGCTGCAGTATCCTTCCTGCTTTACCCCAAGCCTTATGCGCATTCAGGCACGGTTGAAGTTTTGATGTATAAAATTCCTCTTCTTATTTTTG
Organism: Cyclobacterium sp. 10D3-21; assembly: GCF_055809755.1. Classification (NCBI taxonomy): domain Bacteria; kingdom Pseudomonadati; phylum Bacteroidota; class Cytophagia; order Cytophagales; family Cyclobacteriaceae; genus Cyclobacterium; species Cyclobacterium sp. 10D3-21. The sequence goes on along the minus strand of NZ_CM147924.1, from coordinate 6,789,798 downwards.
ATTTAAGGTTTTACCTATTAAATTAAAATTCATTAACACCTTAAAAGAGAGATGGAACCGATGCATGAAAGTTTTTCTGAATACCAAAATCAAATCCAGACGGGAGATATAGTGAAGGTTTACAAAAGCGTAATTGCGTATATGCAGTCGCTTAGAACTTATTTCCGGAATAACCATCGGGAATACATTATTGGTAGTTTTTATCAAGGAGCAATGGACTTTACTTATTTTCCCATTAGTACAAAGGAGTTGAAAGAGAAGAAACTAAAGCTCGTCATCATTTTTGATCACGAAAAGGCAAGTTTTGAAATTTGGTTGGCAGGGCAAAACAAACAAGTTCAAAGCCATTACTCTGGGTTAATTACTGACAAGGAAATGGGAGGCAATTACAGGGCATCGACCCATCCTCATTCCATCCTTGAGTGGGTGGTTTTGGAAGGTCCTAACTTCAAAGACCTGAATACAATCACTAATCGAATAGAGGAAAGCGTGAATGTGTTTATGCAGGACTTGAACAGGGTGATTGGCTAATTAGTATAGGGTAAAAAGGGGTGATTTGTGGGAATGGCCGTAAAGAAAGATTGAATGTCACCCTTTCAGGGATTGGAGGTTAGAGATTGGACTTAATCACAGGGCTGACACCCTGTGCTGATTTATGTCACCCTTTCAGGGCTAGGAATGGATAATCTGGAAAAATGTAGGAAATGTGGAAGTATAAAGGTTAAAATAATTTCTTGATCAGAATTATCTTGTAAAAGGAGTTTAATTGTGGATTTCGAAAAATCAAGCCCTGAATGGGCGGTGTAAAATAGGGATGGGTGTAGCCCATCCATAATTGGCAAAAACGAAACCTTAAAAGCCCTGGAAGGGTGTAGTAAATTATGGGACAGTCACTGGTACAAAACTTTATTCACATAATATTCAGCACAAAAAATAGGACGCCAAAAATACAGCCACCTATTGAAAAGGAATTACATGCGTACTTGGGAGGTGTTTGTAATAAGATGGATTGTCAGTCAATTATAGTTGGGGGTTTCACAGATCATGTACATATTTTATGCAATCTTTCTAAAAAAATTGCACTTATGAAACTTGTAGAAAGTGTAAAATCGCATTCTTCCAAGTGGATAAAAACCAGGGGAGAAGACTATAAGGATTTTTATTGGCAAGATGGATATGGTTCTTTTTCAATAAATCCAACACAAGTTGAGGCAGTGAAGACTTATATAGCTAATCAACATGAACATCATGCAAAAAAGACTTTTCAGGAAGAATACTTAGGGTTTTTAAAGAAATACGGTGTAGAATATGATGAACGTTATGTTTGGGATTAATACAGTTTTTTATGCCACCCTTTCAGGGCTAGGAGGTTGGGGATTGCACTTAATCACAGGGCTGCCACCCTGTGCTGATATATATCGCCCTTTCAGGGCTAGTAATGGATAATGACTCGTCCTGAAAAAAGTTTACAGTTTTAAAATTTATTGCTTGTTAGTACTACCCCAAATTTACATAACTATAAAAATTGGAGCCCTGAATGGGCGGTGTAAAATAGGGATGGGTGCAGCCCATCCATAAATAACCAAAAACGAAACCTTAAAATCCCTGGAAGGGTGTAGTAAATTATGGGACAGTCACTGGTACAAAACTTTATTCACATAATATTCAGCACAAAAAATAGGACGCCAAAAATACAGCCACCTATTGAAAAGGAATTACATGCGTACTTGGGAGGTGTTTGTAATAAGATGGATTGTCAGTCAATTATAGTTGGGGGTTTCACAGATCATGTACATATTTTATGCAATCTTTCTAAAAAAATTGCACTTATGAAACTTGTAGAAAGTGTAAAATCGCATTCTTCCAAGTGGATAAAAACCAGGGGAGAAGACTATAAGGATTTTTATTGGCAAGATGGATATGGTTCTTTTTCAATAAATCCAACACAAGTTGAGGCAGTGAAGACTTATATAGCTAATCAACATGAACATCATGCAAAAAAGACTTTTCAGGAAGAATACTTAGGGTTTTTAAAGAAATACGGTGTAGAATATGATGAACGTTATGTTTGGGATTAATACAGTTTTTTATGCCACCCTTTCAGGGCTAGGAGGTTGGGGATTGCACTTAATCACAGGGCTGCCACCCTGTGCTGATATATATCGCCCTTTCAGGGCTAGGAATTTGCCAAGGATAGAAAATTAAGATTGGGATTAGCTAATTATAGAAAATGGTTAACAATGAAAAAAATGACCATTAAAAAAAGCCCTGAATGGGCGGTGTAAAAGAGGGATGGGTGCAGCCCATCCACAATCGGCGAAAACAAAACCTTAAAGCCCTGGAAGGGTGTAGTAACATTATGGGACAATTTCATTTTAGCATATTATTAAGGCCTTGACAAGATGTCACCCTTCTACCCACAAAGGAATGGTCCATCAATTGAGCTCCTTTAAAGAGTTAAAAAAAAATCAACTTTAAGGTATAATGGAAATGAATTGCCCATAGGTTTTAATTGCCCCTAGAATATGTTTAAATTTGGCAAGATTTTTAAAATAAAAAAACCATGAAAAACTTAAAACTAATTGCCTTAAGCCTTTTGTTGCTTGCTAATTTTAGTTGTAACAATGCCAATAAAAGCGCTGAAACGGAAACAGAGGCTGTTGCGGAAAGCAACTTCACTTTGGTAGAAGATTCTACTAAAGTTAGCTTTGTGGCTTATAAGACCACAGACAAAGCGCCTGTAGGTGGACAATTCACCAAAATCAATGTCACCAATTTCGGTGAAGGAGCGACCGCTCTTGAAGCCATGAATGGTACCAAGTTTAGCATCCCTGTAAGTAGCTTATTTACCAACGATGCTACGGGAACAAGAGACCCTAAAATCCTTGAATTTTTCTTTGGCGTTATGGAAAATACAGAGCTGATCTCAGGTGTATTTAAAGTAGAAGGTGGAAACAAATGTTCTATCGACGTAACCTTGAATGGATCTACGCAAAACATTCCTTTGGAGTATTCTACTGTCAATGATACCCAATTCATCTTTGACGGTGTAATGGACTTAGAAAACTGGGATGCTTTAGATGCTGTAGCTTCTATCAATAAGGCTTGCGAAGCTTTACATACTGGTAAAGACGGTGTGAGTAAAACTTGGAGCGAAGTAGCTGTACATGCAGAAGTATTGTTGGAGAAAAAATAAATTTCCCGCATACATCTAGAAATAGGAAACCCCACAACAAATGTTGATTTGTTGTGGGGTTTTTTGTTTGGTTCGGATTGGGAAATAGGGTGAAATATTAGCCTCAGTCAGTTCAGTTTAGTCGTGATTTTGTCAGTATTGTTGCAGAAAAAAGCAACAATACCGCCAAAATCAATTTGCGTTCAGGTGCTTATCCGCGGGTTTTCACCCGCGTCTACAAAAATATCACCCCTGCCGGGGTTCTTCTGTAATTCTAAGATGTAACAATTTTCATGGATAGAAATCAAAAACGAGTAGGCGTTTGTTGGAATTCTAAGGGTCGGAAAAAGTGGAGATTTTGTCAGTATTGTTGCAGAAAAAAAGCAACAATACCGCCAAAATCAATTTGCGTTCAGGTGCTTATCCGCGGGTTTTCACCCGCGTCTACAAAAATATCACCCCTGCCGGGGTTCTTCTGTAATTCTAAGATGTAACAATTTTCATGGATAGAAATCAAAAACGAGTAGGCGTTTGTAGGAATTCTAAGGGTCGGAAAAAGTAAGGAAGACTAGCGAATCAGGTGGAGATTTTGTCAGTATTGTTGCAGAAAAAAGCAACAATACCGCCAAAATCAATTTGCGTTCAGGTGCTTATCCGCGGGTTTTCACCCGCGTCTACAAAAATATCACCCATGCCGGGGTTCTTCAGTAATTCTAAGATGTAACAATTTTCATGGATAGAAATCAAAAACGAGTAGCCGTTTGTTGGAATTCTAAGGTTCGGAAAAAGTAAGGAAGACTAGCGAACTTAGGTGGAGATTTTGTCAGTATTGTAGCAGAAAAAAGCAACAATACCGCCAAAATCAATTTGCGTTCAGGTGCTTATCCGCGGGTTTTCACCCGCGTCTACAAAAATATCACCCCTGCTGGGGTTCTTCTGTAATTCTAAGATGTAACAATTTTCATGGATAGAAATCAAAAACGAGTAGCCGTTTGTTGGAATTTTAAGGTTCGGAAAAAGTAAGGAAGACTAGCGAACTTAGGTGGAGATTTTGTCAGTATTGTAGCAGAAAAAAGCAACAATACCGCCAAAATCAATTTGCGTTCAGGTGCTTATCCGCGGGTTTTCACCCGCGTCTACAAAAATATCACCCCTGCTGGGGTTCTTCTGTAATTCTAAGATGTAACAATTTTCATGGATAGAAATCAAAAACGAGTAGGCGTTTGTTGGAATAATCAGGTCGGAAAAAGTAAGGAAGACTAGCGAACTTAGGTGGAGATTTTGTCAGTATTGTTGCAGAAAAAAAAGCAACAATACCGCCAAAATCAGTTGATATTCAAATGTTTATACACGAGTTTTCACCCGTGTCTACAGAAATTTCACCCCTGCCTGGGTTCTTTTACTTTTCGTTCAATCCGATAGGACCTTATGGAATTAATTTGGTTGAGGTCCTTCAGACTTCTTTAGTTTCCGTTCTATCAACCATTTCTAAGATAACCTGAAATTTGACGAAATCTAATAGAATGATCTTCGACAGGAAACTTAGAGAGCGTTTTGGTGGGAAAATTAATCTGAGGCGTCCCCTGAGCTTGTCGAAGGGGACGCCTCAGATGAATGTTAATCTAACCTCGCTGAAACGAGAAGGCTTTGTTCAGTGGTGTAATAGATTTCATCTCCATAAATTTTGAAATACCTTTCACCAAAATAATCTTCTAAACGATTGATGGAAAAGGGAATGATTGAAGTGTCGAAAGGATAAAGCTCCTTTATCTCCCTTTCTGAAATGGTCTGACCATTTTCCACATTGATTTCATAGAGGAAGTTGTTTTTTGTATAAAGAAAGAGCCTATCCTTTACAAGAAACAATTGGCCAATATCCCTGTTCTGAATCTGAGATTCCCATGTTTTGGAATGGGAAGGCCAGTTGATGGCCACGACTTTCCCCGATTCTTTGTCGTGGTAGATCAAAGACTTCTTGCTTTCCAAGTGAAGCATATGGGTCAGGTCAAGGGTATTGTTATTGAAACCTTCAGGGTATTTCCATTCAGCTTCTCCTGTACTAGGAGAACGTAGGATAAAATTATCCGGACTGACGCTTAGTATAGTGCTTCCAAGATCCACGGCAAAGGAATAGTAGATAAGATGGCCATAGTTGGGCTCGTCATAATTGAAAACCTCCCAGTATTCATTACAAGTATTTGGATCTATGGAAAGCAAATTTCTACCTCCACGTACCACCATCAGCACCAGCTTGTCATCTCTGAAAAGGAAATTTCTAATATTGTCTACTAATAACTCCTCGCATGCGATCTCGTCATTGCCTGTTTCCAAACTTACCTTGTAGAGGGAAGTTTCCCTTTTTCTTAAGCCAAACCAGTTACCATCTACCTGCCCGGATGGGAATGTTCCGGAAGGCTTTTCAAATAGCACATTGCCATCTGAAGGATCCACTTTGATTATCGTTGGATTGTTAATGTCGTAGGTCATGGCCCAAATATGGTCTCCAATTGTTTTCATGGTAAAGGGGCCTCCTATACTTTCTTTATTAATGTTCCAGTTGGTTTCCTGATTGTTTTTGTTCAAAGATACAATTCCCTTTCCACCATAGGGGCTGTATAGGTAAAGGTCGCTTTCACCCACATGTAAAAACGGGGAAAAGGAGCCGCCAATTTCATCACCTTCCTTGTTAATGGACCAGTTGACGGTAAAGGGCAGGTCTGTAGTGTCCTCTAATAAATCTTCTTCCTCCTCTTCCTCTTGCTCTTCCTCCTCCTTGTCTTTATCATCTATAATCTTTTTAGTGTCTTCCGGTGAGATGCAAAATTGGAAAATCAAAAGTAAGAGTGATGGTAATAAAATGCGTTGCGAATACCTCATGTTGGTTTTTATTTGAAGGATGTAAGGGTTTAATTCGCAAATTAAAAATTAAACTATAACAATAAGGATAAATACAGATTAAAAAATGGTTTTTTCGGAATTGATCTTCCCTATTACGCTTCTATGGTCAATAAGCCTAATATTTCCATCTTTCAGTGTAAAACAATTTTATAACTGAATACCCAGATAGACATTTTAAGCCGGAAGCATCAATAGATTAAAATGGATTAACCCGAAAAATAACCGTCGATTTTGCATCCATCTTGATCTTGATTTGGTTGGTGGAATCTGATAAGACCTTGTTAGCTATTGGGTCAATTACCTGCGCATAATAAGGGAGCTGAATGTTTTTTTCTCCCCCATCCACAGAATGTAAACTCAGCCAATTTCTTCCTACATAACAGATGTCTTCTGTAGTTATGTATTGGTGAACACCAGCCTCTGACCAGACTTTCTTTAGCTCAGAAGGTGTCCATTGCAACTTATCAGGTAGAAATTTGGCGGCTTTTCCCGGGAAGTAAAGGGTTGTTCCTTTATCGTTGGTCCACAAGACTGTTTTTCCCATTCCTTGCCATTTCTTGATCTGTGCAGCTTCTTTATCGGTCAATTGAAGCAATCCCATAAGCCAGATTACCTGGTATTGGCTGTCAGCAATTTCATGTAGATCCGTTCTTAGATAAAGGTCATAGGCACTTCCTGTTTTGGCTATCGGATATCGGTTAGACAATATTTTCTCAGTAAGCCTTCCGTAACTTTTGTCCCAAAAGGAAAGTTCTTCATCTACAATCACCAATACAGAAGGCTTCATTTTTTCAGGATTTTTGGACGGATAGTCTTGGTGAAATTGCTGGGTTTTTTCCAATACCTGAAGCATTTCAGGATCACTAAACCAGCCTCCCCACATGTCAAACCACCAACCCCCATAGCCATAAGCCAGCATTCTTGCTGCATTTTTCCATAGCAATGAGACAGAGGCATCATGTTCTTTAGGGCCAAGCCAAACCCCACCTTCATATTGGCCAGGAGGGGCTATTCCTTGAGAGCGGTCTTTTAGAAGCGTAGTAATAGAAGTCCGTGTATCGTTTTCTGCCAGCCAAAGTTTGCCATGCTTGTGAACGGAGTTCACCGCCACCATAGGTGGCCAGTCTTCCCCAATGGCCCTATTGTATACATTTGGGCTGGAGAGGTAATCTAGGTCCGGACAATCCAATAGCTTTGCCAGAGAACCATGGCCTCTCCTTGGGTCAGTGACAAAATAATGGTACCCATAAAATGCCCCCGTCAACAATTTGCCATCACTTTTCTCTTTGACAATCTTGCAGAAATAGGCAATATTGTCCACCAAAACTTCAGTGTGGAACCGATAGGTGTCGATGTAGTTTTGGTCTTTATTGGGATCTCTCCATGAGATATCAGTGACAGGCTCATCGATATTGCTCAGCTTGGCATTGTCAAAAGTGACAGACGGTGCATTCCATGCCGCTCTCAGCGCAGGAATGGTAACATATTTATTCAATAACCAGTTACGGAAGGCCTCAAGTCGAACAGGGTTTTGGTCCTGATACTGTTTAGGATGGTAAAACCATTCTTCGGTAAATCCACTGGCCACATGAATTCCCGCCAGGTTATTGCGGTATTTGGATTTTAGCAACCACTCCAGGCAATCCTGAAAAGCGATTTTTGTTTTTTCTCTCCACTCCTCCGAAGCATAGCTTTGGCGAAATAATGAACCATCTGGCAATTGTGCTGCCGCGGTGGGGTTTGCTAAAGTCCACCAGCGAGGTGGATCCAGGTAAAAACGGATGACTACTTTGGCTTTTGGATCTGCATTAAGTATTTTTTCAAAATCTACTTCTATACTTGAAAAGTCATAGTCTTTCTCTCCCTTCCATATTGAATTTCTAAATGCACCAATACCTGAGATGGTATTAATACCTCCTTCTCCCAAGTAGGCCGGTAAATTGTAAAGATGAATACCAGTAGCTGCTATCTCATTATAATATTCTTCCTCTCCCAAATAGGACATGTAGGCAAAGGGAGGGTATTGCTCTCCATCAATAATCAAAGAAGGGCTTCCATTCTCCCAGTGAATTTCCGATTTTATTTGTGCGCTTACTTGATGAGCTATAGGAAGGAGAAAGAGTAAGAGAATTAAAAGAGATAATTTTTGAAAGTTTCGGGTCAATATATTTGGGTCTTTTATCATGAAAAGGATGGTATGGCGCTGGTCTAATTGAGAATGCTTCAGTTCTTAAAATCAAACAGTCATTCTGGAAGATGTATTTTTTTTCTTGAGACAATGATCTTTTAAAAGTAACTGTAAAAGCCATGCAATTCCAGATTTTCCCTTCAAAAAGTTTCGCTTATTGGTAAACGGTAAAAATTACCCAAGGAGGTGTTGGCCATTATAATCTTTCGAGCCATCTAAAATTCATTCTATAGACTTTGCCAATACCCATTTTTATTTGGTATTTTTAGTTTCATCTAAACAATTTAAATATGGCATACGATGAAAGGCTTGCAGATAGGGTTCGGGAATATCTTTTCATAGTGGGACAACTGGAAGTGGAAGAAAAAGCGATGTTTGGAGGCCTGGCTTTTTTAGTCAATAAAAAAATGTGCGTGAATGTAAGTGGTCCAAGGCTCATGTGTAGGTTTGATCCCGAAAGATTGGAAGAGGTTGCAGAAAAAAATGGCTTTCAATCCATGGTCATGAAAGGGCGGGTGTACAAGGGCTATTGTTACGTGGATGCTGCCGCGATTACCTCAAACCAAGAGTTGGCCTATTGGATTGACCTTAGCCTGGACTTCAATGAGAAAGCCAAATCTTCAAAAAAGTAGTGTTAAGCAGTAGATAGATTCGGTGGTTGTGGTTTCAAGTGAGAAGAGTTCAACTAAATTATGTTTTTCGCCGTTATTTTTCTTGTTTGGACGAGAACCCGAGAGTGATCAATTAAGTTAAAGATACTATAGCTTATTTTCTAATGATACCTTCAACCTTCTATAAAGGATATTTTTCGCGCATTATTCCCGCACTCATTGTCGTGTTTGGAATATTGTTACCTATAGAGAATGTTTTTTCTCAAAAAGTTAGCCTGGACCCGATACCGTTAAAGGTAGTTTCTCAGGTTTTCAGCCCTGATGAATATTATATCTCAAAAGTTATAGATGAGAGAAAGGATCTTAATCCTACTGCATTTTTGGTCCCAGATGTTGAAAGCGGAAGTAATCTGCTAACTGTAAACCTTGAAGGAGGAACCATAGCGGCCTTGGAACAGTATATTCTGGACGCTTATCCCAGCAGTAAGAAACTTCGGTCCGTAGTGATCAAAATTAAGGATGTCAAAATAATTGAAAACATTAAGGATGCTAGAACAGGCTTAGTAGAAGGAGATATTCACCTGGACTTCACCTTTGCTTTGGAAAGGGGAGATGAATTGGTTGATTTGTTGGGTTTTCAGGGAGGCATAAGTTACCAACGAGGGGTAAGACAGTTTAACTTATTGGAGCCGTTCCTAAGGAGGTCGGTGAATTTGGCCATGAAATATTTTGATGATTGGATAGAGAAAGACGCGCCGAATAACAATGTCCTGGCACAATCGGTGCGATTGGAAATGAGGGATTATAGCCATTTGGGTGAGAGTGACACTGTTTTCTATGCTACTGACAGGCCATTGACCTGGAAAGATTTTACAGGGAGACCTGCTTTTAATAATTATGCTGCTTCTATTTTTGCAAGCATCGGCTATGAGTCGAATAGTAGCGTGGAAAATGGAGTAGTGATTGTAGATTTGGTCTTTAAAACCTATATGTTGAAGAGTTCTTCCTGGGTAAGGTCTGCAAACAGTAGCTACGGTTTAAATCATGAACAAAGGCATTTTGATATCGCTAAAATAATCATTGAACGGCTCAAAAATACGCTACAAAAAGTTGAACTCAATCCCAATGATTATGAGCGCAAGATCTCTTTTCATTACCTGGAAGCTTTTAGAGAAATGAACCGTATGCAGGAACAATATGACGGTCAAACTTCCAATGGCTCCAATGCTTCAGCTCAGGAGAAGTGGGACAAAAAAATAGATGCCGAATTAGATGAATTAGGCGTAGATTAGTCCCAGTAGTAAAAGGGGATCGAAATAAATTTTTTCTTGAGCAGGTACGCACAGGACAGGTATTTGACCAAATAATTTTATCTTGGCTTATTAACCAAAATGACTATCCAAATGAGTTTCATGCACAAGGCTGTAAGGCCAGTTTTTTCAATTCTACTTTTCCTGGCAATGTGTTCCAATGCCAATGCCCAACTTCCACCTGCCTTTAACAATGGCAGGGATTATAAAGTAGCCGATGATTCCCGAACGCGGAAATACATTGCTCCAGTTAAAATATTTTGGAAATCTACGGAGAATACGGATTTAATAAAAAATGAAAATCACCTCCTGAACCAACCAATAGGCCAAGCCATTCTTACAAACAAGCAGGATTTTTTGGTCATGAAAAGTACGGCAACTGAAAAGCCAGGTATCTTGTTGGATTTTGGTGTCAACCTACATGGCGGAATTCAATTGGTAACGGGCATGATAGGATCAAAAGATCCTGTGCGCGTGCGAATAAGATTGGGAGAGTCAGTAACTGAAGCGATGTCGTCTATTGACACCATCCATGGGGCTACAAATGACCACGCCATGCGTGATTTCATCGTGTCTTTGCCATGGCTTGGAAAACTTGAAATTGGGAACTCGGGATTCAGGTATGCACGTATTGATCTGGTTGACCCTAATAAAGAGTTGCTGCTAAAAGAAGCCAATGCCATATTGGTGTACAGAGACATCCCTTACTTGGGTAGCTTTAAGAGCAATGATAAACGTTTGAATAAAATTTGGGACATGGGGGCTTATACGGTTCACATGAATATGCAGGAGTACCTTTGGGACGGCATAAAAAGAGACCGTTTGGTTTGGGTGGGAGATTTGCACCCTGAGGTTTCCACAATCAGTGCGGTCTTTGGGTACAATGAGGTAGTGCCTAAAAGCCTTGACCTGATCCGTGACATTACGCCTATGCCTGAATGGATGAATGGGATCAGTACCTATTCAATGTGGTGGATCATTATCCACCGTGACTGGTACCTGCATTATGGAGATAAAACTTATTTGAAGGAACAAGAAAACTATTTGAAACTACTTACCAGGCACATGGCAAGTAGGGTAGAAGGCAATAAAGAAAAATTAGATGGTACCCGTTTTCTGGATTGGCCATCAAGTGAAAACCCTGAAGCCATACATGCTGGTTTGCAGTCCATGTTGATTTGGGCTTTTGATGCTTCTGAAGAAATATATACAGTACTTGAAAATCCAGAAATGGCCAAAGAAGCCAAGGACATGGCGGCTAAGTTAAGAACCTACCGTCCTGATCATGCAGGATCAAAGCAAGCTGCTTCTTTAATGTCCCTGACAGGAATAATGGATCCTACTAAAGCCAATCAACAGGTAATTTCCAAAAATGGAGTGGCTGATTTCTCTACTTTCTATGGCTATTATATGCTGGAGGCCAAGGCCAAGGCTGGAGACTATGTTGGGGCGATTGAAAATATCAGAGAATATTGGGGTGCGATGATTGACCTGGGAGCAACCACTTTTTGGGAAGATTTTAATATCAAGTGGTTGGAAAACGCTGCTAGAATTGATGATTTCGTGCCTGATGATAAAGTAGATGTTCATGCCAGCTATGGTGGGTATAGCTATGACAAGCTCCGCCATAACCTAAGTCATGGTTGGGCATCTGGTCCTACAGCCTGGATGAGTAAACATGTGCTTGGTGTCAATGTATTGGAACCGGGATCTAAGACCATCCTCATTGAGCCGCATTTGGGAGATTTGGATTGGGTGGAAGGTACCTTTCCTACACCTGATGGCTTGTTGTATATCAGGCATGAAAAACAAGGCGACGGTTCCGTTAAGACAAAAGTATCGGGCCCTGAAAACGTCAATATTGTTTATTCTAAATGAGGTAAGTTTTTATTTCTGAAACTTCGCTAAAAGCAAAAAAAGCAACTGCCCGAAGGACAGTTGCTTTTTTATGCGATTTTATATTTGTGGATCAACTACCACAAGCTTCACACTCATCTGGATTGTCCAAAGAGCAAATAATGGCCTCTTGCTGCAGCTTTTTGCTGTCCACGTCTGCTGTTGCTGCTTCAGGCTTGTCTCCATTCAATTGGGATTTGTCTACCGTAAACTGAATGGCACTACTTGCCGCTTTAGAGCGTAGGTAATAAATACCTGTTTTCAAGCCTTTTTTCCAGGCGTAGAAATGCATTGAAGTTAATTTCCCAAAATTAGGCTCTTGCAAAAAGAGGTTCATGCTTTGAGACTGACATACATAAGCACCTCTGTCGGCAGCCAAATCTATGATCACTTTTTGAGAGATTTCCCAAACCGTTTTGTAAAGATCCTTCAAGTTTTGAGGAATGTCAGGCATATTCTGAATCGAGCCATTGGCAGCGATCAGCCTGTTTTTCATCCCATCCGTCCAAATACCTAACCTGATCAAGTCTTTCATCAAGTGTTTGTTGACAACTACAAATTCTCCTGACAAGGTTCTTCTTGTATAGATATTAGTAGTGTATGGTTCAAAACACTCGTTGTTACCTAAGATTTGAGAAGTAGAAGCTGTAGGCATAGGCGCTACCAAAAGGGAATTCCTTACCCCATACTTGTTTACTTTCTCTTTGAGCGCTGTCCAATTCCAGCGACCTGATTTTGGCGTTACACCCCACATATCAAACTGGAATTGCCCCTTAGATACTGGAGAGCCTTCATAGGTCTCATAAGTACCATTGATTTTCGCCAGTTCCATGGAAGTCTCCATTGAAGCAAAATAGATGGTTTCAAAGATGTCTTCATTAAGTCCTTTGGCTTCTGGAGAATCAAAAGGCATCCTCAAAAGGATGAAAGTATCTGCCAATCCTTGAATTCCTAATCCAACAGGTCTGTGCCTAAAGTTGGATTTTCTGGCTTCCGGTACAGGGTAATAATTGACATCAATTACCTTGTTTAGGTTTTTGGTAACCACCTTGGTAACTTCGTAAAGTTTCTGGTGATCAAAATATTTTTTACCGTCCTTTCCTATAGATACAAACTTGGGAAGAGCAAGGGAAGCAAGATTACAAACGGCTACCTCATCCGGTGAGGTGTACTCCATGATCTCAGTACAGAGGTTGGAGGATTTGATTGTTCCCAGGTTCTTTTGATTGGATTTGCTGTTGGCAGCATCCTTATACAAAATATAGGGGGTTCCTGTTTCAATTTGGGATTCCAAAATCTCAAACCAAAGCTCTTGTGCTTTAATTACTTCACGCGCACGGCCTTCTTTTTCGTATTTTTCATAAAGTCTCTCAAACTCTTCACCATAACAGTCGGCAAGACCTGGTGCTTCGTGAGGACAGAATAGAGACCACTCTTCATTGGCTTCCACTCTTTTCATAAATAGATCAGAGGCCCAAACCGCATAGAATAAATCTCTTGCACGGAGTTCGTCTTTACCGTGGTTTTTCTTTAGGTCAAGGAAATCCTTGATGTCTGCATGCCATGGTTCCAGATAAATAGCAAAGCTACCTTTTCTTTTTCCACCACCTTGATCCACATACCTAGCGGTCATGTCAAAGTTTCTCAACATTGGTACAATCCCATTAGATACACCATTGGTTCCTCGTATGTAGGAGCCTTTGGCTCTCACATTGTGAATAGAAAGACCGATGCCGCCTGCTGATTGGGAAATTTTAGCACATTGTTTTAAAGTGTCGTATATCCCATCAATGCTGTCGTCTTTCATTGTAAGCAAGAAACAGGAAGACAACTGTGGCTTTGGTGTGCCGGCATTAAAGAGGGTAGGAGTAGCGTGTGTAAACCATTTCTGAGACAAGAGATGGTAAGTCTCAATAGCTGCATCAATGTCTTCTTTATGGATGCCTACAGACACCCGCATAAGCATGTGTTGAGGCCTTTCTACAACTTTACCATCTAGTTTGATAAGGTAACTTCTTTCCAGGGTTTTGAATCCAAAGAAATCATAATCGAAATCTCTACTGTATTCGATAACCTGGTCTAATTTGGCAGCATGTTTTTTAATAATCCCGTAAACATCCGGTGCAATCAGCGCTGCATTCTCATTTGTTATTGGATTGATATAGGTATACAGCCGTTTCATTGTATTGGAAAACGACTGACTTGTAGTCTTATGAAGATTTGATATGGAAATTCTTGCGGCAAGGATGGCGTACTCTGGATGCTTCACAGTCAAAGAAGCACATACCTCAGCGGCGAGATTGTCCAGCTCTGTGGTGGTTACCCCATCATAAAGCCCATCAATCACTTTTTTGGCAATCTCAATGGGGTGGATGTAACGCGCATCCAACTCATAGCAAAGGTTTTCTATTCGGGCTGTGATTTTGTCAAATCTGACGGATTCCCTTCTACCGTCTCTTTTTATTACTAACATAACTATTGATGATTAATGGTTAAAAAATGATTAAAAGTCCTCTTCAACAGAAAATTTATCTGAAGAAGTTTCGTCTTTGTTTTTCATTACCCCTGCTTTTTGATAATCACCAACACGCTTTTCGAAGAAATTGGTTTTTCCTTCCAAAGATATCATGTCCATAAAATCAAACGGGTTCTTGCTGTTCCATACTTTAGAACATCCCAATTCGAGTAGCAGTCTGTCTGCCACAAACTCAATGTATTGGCACATTAACTCAGAATTCATGCCAATTAATCTTACAGGCAATGCGTCTGTAACGAATTCCTTTTCAATTTCTACAGCATCTTTGATGATTTCTGTAACTTGTTCTTCTGGTAGTTTATTGACAAGGTGTTTGGTATAAAGGTGACAAGCGAAATCGCAATGCAAACCTTCATCTCTTGAGATTAATTCATTTGAAAAGGTCAAACCTGGCATCAAACCTCTTTTCTTCAACCAGAATATAGAGCAAAATGAACCGGAAAAGAATATTCCTTCAACTGCAGCAAAAGCCACCAGTCGCTCCATGAAATTACCATTGTCTATCCAGCGTAAAGCCCATTCAGCTTTCTTCTTTACACAGTCCAT
The DNA here is from genome assembly GCF_055809755.1 of Cyclobacterium sp. 10D3-21. Taxonomy (NCBI): domain Bacteria; kingdom Pseudomonadati; phylum Bacteroidota; class Cytophagia; order Cytophagales; family Cyclobacteriaceae; genus Cyclobacterium; species Cyclobacterium sp. 10D3-21. The sequence goes on along the minus strand of NZ_CM147924.1, from coordinate 6,774,638 downwards.
ATGTTCTATGGCATTGAAAAGGTGATCGCGTTCCTCTGGGTTTTTTATATAAGTGTCTATTAATAGACTATAGGTCTCACTGTGGATGTTTTCCATGGCAATTTGAAAACCATAAAAAAACTTTGCCTCTGTATATTGTACTTCTGAGACGAAATTTTCTGCTAGGTTTTCATTGACGATTCCATCACTAGCCGCAAAAAATGCCAGAACGTGGGATATAAAATGTCGTTCTCCATCACTTAGGCTCTTCCAATCATTAAAGTCTTGCCCTAAATCTATCTCTTCAGCGGTCCAAAAGCTGGCCTCCGCCATTTTATAATATTCCCAAATGTCATCATGTTGGATAGGGAACAATACAAATCGACTATTATCTCCCTGTTCTAATATTGGTTCTGACTTCATTAGTAGAAATGTTTTAATCTGAATAAAAATTATTTGCTAGCCTGCACCGTATTTCTTCTTACTGTCTAGAAAAAAGGCTTTTAGGCTGAATTGTTATAAATGACTTAACAAATATGGGCAAGAAAATTGAAAAAGTAAAGCCGGATTCAGTTAAAAACCATAAAAAGTTGAACGCTGGTCAATAGGCTATAAATGACAAACAAATAGTAGATTAACCGATTATACCTAAAGTTAAGATTTAATCCAATTGGGTCAAATATGCAAGGTTAACTTTTTTTAAATAATTTTAAAATATTTAAAATAGGCTTAAAACGGGTCTTTTTTTGACCGGTGGTCAATTTAATGGCTTTGTAAGCGACTTTGAATGCCTTATAAATTCCTGTCAGTCAATCCTATAAACCTCAAAATCTTATTTGTAGGGCTATTAATGGTGTTTGAGTACAGTTAAATGGGGTTAGCCCAGTTTAATAACTAAAATGTTTTAGCTTAAAGTGCAGAAACTTAAATTAATATTGGGTATTTATTTTATCTATATGGTATATTTTCTTATCTTTGCACCTCATTTTGATAATTGAATTATATCAAACCATTATGTACGCAATAGTTAACATTTCCGGTAAGCAGTTCAAAGTAACAAAAGATCAACAAATCTTTGCACCAAAAATGCAGGGCGAAGTTGACGCTTCCGTAGAATTCGATCAAGTGCTTTTGGCAGATGACAATGGCACTGTATCGATAGGAGCGCCATTACTATCAGGCGCTAAGATATCAGGGAAAATCCTTGATCATGTAAAGGGTGACAAAGTAATCGTCTTCAAGAAGAAAAGGAGAAAAGGTTACAAAAAGAAAAACGGTCACCGTCAACAATTTACAAAAATATTAATCGAAAATATCACACTGTAATCCTTCGGGTTGCAACCTTAAATAATAATAAGTTATGGCACATAAGAAAGGTGTAGGTAGTTCTAGAAACGGTAGAGAGTCTGAAAGTAAGAGACTTGGTGTAAAGAAATTTGGTGGTGAATCAGTTATAGCTGGTAACATTATTGTAAGACAAAGAGGTACTAAGCACCATCCTGGCGTAAATGTTGGATTGGGTAAAGACCATACAATCTTTGCTTTGGTTCCTGGTAAAGTAGCTTTCACAAAAAATCACGAAGGTAGATCTTTTGTAGGAGTAATTCCGGCTGAAGCTTAATCTTACTAAGAAATTAATTATTTAAAGGTCATTCTAACGGATGACCTTTTTTTTGTTCCTCAGTTTTAAGATATTCGTAGTATTAATTTTCACCTCTCCGAATGATGGAGTTAAACAATTTGAAAATGAATTTCACAGAAAACTACAATGGAATTAAGATTGACGTTCAATCAGTCAATAATGAAATCAATGGTGCCGTACAAGAAGAAATAAGGACCTCTATAGATAAACTCTCAAAATTTACCCAAAACATCAATGCTGTCGATGTTTATTTCAAAACTGAAGGAAGTGGAGGTAATGCTACTAGCGTCGTTGGGATGCGCGTAGGAATACCTGGCCCCGATGTGTTTGCCGAAGAAAAGGGAGAACATTGGATCCCATTGCTAAAGGAAGTGGTGGACAAATTGGTTAGACAATTGAAAAAAGCAAAATAAATTAAAAAGCTTCAGTCTTAAAAAAGGCTGAAGCTTTTTATTTGTTCCCAAAAACGCAATCCATTCTCAGGGGAAATTAATACAATCACTACTATTCCGAATACTGCACCATAGAAATGTGCATCATGGTTGATATTATCGCTACCGGCTCGGCCTTTATAAAACGCATACCCCAGAAAGAGTATTCCTAATATAAATCCTGGCAGGCAAAATATGCCGAAAATGCAAATATCAGAAAGGGGCATCAAAATTATACTGGCAAAGACAGTAGCCGAAGTACCGCCCGAGGCACCCAAAGCATGGTATCCGGGATTGTCTTGTTCTTTAAGGTAGGTAGGGATATCCGCAATGACGATGGCTGAAAGGTAAAAGGCTAAATAAGCGATTAGACCCAGTTCAAATCCAAATACGTAAGTGAGGTAGGACTCTACTACATTTCCGAAGAAATAAAAGGTGAACATGTTAAACAAGAGGTGGGTACCATCTTTGTGAATAAAGCCCGAAAACAGAAATCGCCCATAAGATCCCTCTCTTTTGATAAGGTAGGGGGTGAACAATTGTTTGTTTACAAACTCAGGGTTTTTCCAGCCATAATAAGAAATAAGACAAGTGATGATGATAATGATTAATGTCAATGATAATTCCATGTTTTTATTTTTCCCTATTGGCTAGGTTGTGTGTAAGGTTTTGAAGGAGTTGTAAGCCTTCTGCGTTTTTTACTTGTAGGCTGGAAAGTTGGTTGAAACCTTTTTCAAAATAGTCGTCCATTAGCGCCATTGTTTTTTCTTTGATTTGAAGTTGATCAAATAGGGAGGTTACTGCCTTGACCTTTTCTTCAGGGTTAAAGGTTTCTGCTTTAAGCCATTTCTGGAGATTTTCGCTTGCCGATCCTGTGGCAAGTTCGTTGGCTTTAACCAAAAGGTATGTTTTCTTATTGGCCAATATATCTCCTCCAACCTGCTTGCCGAATTTCTCCTTGTCAGCATATACATCGAGCAGGTCATCTTTTAGTTGAAAGGCTATCCCTATATTTACTCCGAAATCATAAAGGTAAGTCGCATCCTCTCTCGAGGCACCAGCCAAAACCGCTCCCAACTGCAAGGCAAAACCCAACAAGACGGCAGTTTTCAAACGTATCATATTTAGGTATTCCGCTTCGCTAACGAATTCCCTCTTTTCGAAATTCATGTCCAATTGCTGGCCCTCACAAACTTCAGCTGCCGTCTTGCTAAACAATTGTAGGCTTTCTTTTAGGTGCTCGGCTTCGATTGATAGGAATAAATTATAGGCTTTCACCAACATCACATCGCCCGATAAGATAGCCGTATTGTCATCCCATTTCTCATGAACAGTAGCTTTTCCTCTGCGTAGAGGCGCATTGTCCATGATGTCATCGTGCATGAGTGTGAAGTTGTGAAAAACCTCTATGGCTGCTGCAGGAGTAAGTGCCTTCTGGTAATCTTCCTTGTACAAACCGTAAGCAAGTAAGGTTAACAATGGCCTTATTCTTTTACCTCCCAAGCCCATCAGGTAAGCTATCGGATCGTACAATTCGGGAGGATTTCCCTTCAAGTCTAGTTCTTGAATGTGTTGCTCGAGGGTAGTTTTAATGTCATCGAGCTGGTTGTCATTTATCATTGCTTACAAATTCCAAATCTATCGTTCTTCTATCGATATCGGTGCGGGTTACTCTAACCTGTACCTTATCACCCAGTGTTATCATTTTCTTATTTTTGGCACCGATCAGCCGCATATTTTTATTGTCAAAGTCGTAGTAATCGTCTGTCAAATCCTGAACCTTTACCATGCCTTCACATTTGGTTTCAGAAATTTCTACATAGACTCCCCATTCGGTGACTCCGGTTACTATGCCAGCGTAGGCCTTGTCTTCAGCCAATTTCATGTATTCAACTTGCTTGTATTTAATGCTGGCTCTTTCTGCATCTGCTGCTCTCTTTTCCCGTTCTGATGAATGGAGACACTTTTCTTCCCATGCCTGATTTTCTGGTGGCTTGCCACCGTCCAGGTAATGTTGGAGAAGTCGATGTACCATCATATCAGGATATCTTCTGATAGGCGAAGTGAAATGCGTATAATGATCAAATGCAAGACCGAAATGTTGCTTAGGCTCGGTGGTGTATTTTGCCTTTGCCATACTTCTTATGGCCAGTTGTTCAAGAATGTTTTGTTCAGGCTTACCAACAATCTCCTCCATCAGTTTGTTCAGACTATTGGATACTTTTTTTTCATCAAGGAACTTTACCTCATGGCCAAATTTCGTTGCGAAATTGGCAAATGTTTCCAGTTTTTCAAGGTCTGGATAATCGTGAACCCTGTAAACGAAAGTGCTTTTGCCTTTGTTTTTATTGTAAATAAAAGTTGCGACCGTCCTATTGGCCAGAAGCATAAATTCTTCGATCAACTTGTGGACATCCTTTCGCTCTTTTATGATGATTCCTATAGGTGTTCCAGTTTCGTCCAATTTGAATTTTACCTCAACTGTTTCGAAATTGATCGCTCCTTTTTTGAACCTTTCTTTTCGAAGTAACTTAGCCAGGGAATTGATTTTCAATAAATCCTTGGCATATTCACCGCTTTCCGCATCCATATTTTCCTGCGCTTCTTCGTAGCTAAAGCGTCTGTTGGAGTGAATGACCGTGCGACCAATCCAGAAATCTTTTACTTGTGCCTGGTCGGTTATTTCAAATACACAAGAAAAGGTGAGTTTGTCTTCATTGGGGCGCAAGGAGCACAGCCCATTGCTTAGCCGCTCTGGAAGCATTGGGATGGTTCTGTCAACCAGGTAGACAGAGGTAGCCCTATCATAGGCTTCCTTTTCCATCAATGTCTTGGGCGTTACATAATGCGTTACATCAGCGATATGCACGCCTATTTCCATATTGCCATTTTCCAAATAGTGGAATGAAATGGCATCATCAAAATCCTTCGCATCCGCAGGGTCAATGGTAAAGGTATCAATACCTCTAAAGTCTTTTCTTCTTTTTATTTCGGCTTCCGGGATGGTGTCAGGCATGGTTTCAGCCTCAGCTTCAATCTCCTCCGGGTATTCAAATGGTAGTCCAAATTCAGCCATGATGGAATGAATTTCTACTTCGTGGTCTCCAGCTTTACCCAAAACGCGGATAATTTTCCCTGTAGGGTTTTTATCCCCTTCACTCCATTCAGTAAGCTTTACTACTACTTTCTGGTTATGTTGCGCACCTTCGAGATCCGATTTTTTCACAAAGATGTCATGATGCATCTTCTTAAAGTCTGGTACTACAAAAGCAAAGCGTGGTGAGATTTCTATCCTCCCTACAAATTCATCTCTGCTGCGTTCTAGAATTTCCAGAACTTTTCCTTCTCGACGGTTTCCTCTACCTTTCTTTGGTAAAATCATTACCCTAACCTTGTCACCGTCAAGCGCAGATTTTAAATCTGCTTCTTTGATCATGATGTCGTCTTCTTTCTTTGCATGATCATTAGGGATCACGAATGCAAACCTGGCATTGACAAAATCCACTTCTCCTGTTATGAATTCAGGATCCGCTGCTGAGGAATAAAGGTTTCTGGGGCTGCAGCTTATCCTGCCTTCATCAACTAATTCCTGTAGGGATGGGCTTAAAAGTTTTTTGGTACCTGCATCCCGAAGTACTAGTTTTTTGATGAGTTGTTTTTCAGCATAAGCTTCGCCGAAATTATTGTCAAAAAATTGCGTTAATTTTAATTTTAGATGTTCTAAATCTGTGGACTTGTTGCCCTTGCTTTTAAATCCTGATTTTTTTCTTCCTGAATTTCTTCCCATAAAAATATAATGTAATTATAAAGGTAAGGATATTTATTCTAAAATATTGACCTTCCTTATGTAGTGATGTTTATTCTGCAGCTGTATCCAGATTGATGATTTCGAATGACAAGTCTCCGGGCAAACCCTGGTAGGCAAGATATATCCTGGCCGTAACCTCTACATCCCGTATGCAATATTTGCGAATATTATCGAGATCATCTTCTTTGTAATAAACGGTGTTGACCATGCTACCGTCTATGCCTTCCTTTGAACTAGGGATGTCAAAAATTGTCGCTAGTAAATCCAGTCGGGTATAATGTTTATAGTCCCCAAATTTCCACAATTCTAATGTGTCAAGATGCCTTATTTCCCAGGGTTTTTTTCCTGAAAGCTGCAATACTTCAGGAAGCGGGAGTTTGTTGATAAGCATTCTTCGGCAGATATATGGGATGTCAAATTCCTTGCCATTGTGTGCACAAAGGATCCAGTCTCTTTTTTCTAACAGGTTTCGGAATTCGAGCAAAGTGTCATGTTCCGTTAATCCTGCATAGGATTTGGTTCTATAAATAAGCTCGTCTTCCTCTTTTTTATAGGTGAAATAACCTACTCCGATGCAAATGATTTTTCCAAACTCTGCATAGATACCGGCTTTTTCAAAATAGAGTTCATCTGCTTCTCGTTCGTCAGTTTTTTGTAATTGCAGGGCCTTTTTCTTCCATTCCTCTTGCAATCTAGGCGGTAAACTTTCAAGGTTTTCCGCTCCGGAGATGGTCTCAATGTCCAGAAAAAGGATGTCATTCAGATGTTCGAAAAAATCGGCCATAAGCTTCAGGTATGTAAAATGCCATGCATGTCCAGTTCTGGTATGTAAGTCATGTGTTTCTCCTGGACGCTGCCTGCTACAAATATAAACTTTTTGTCAAATATTTGGTCCAGAATATAATAACTAACCCAGAACTCATTGTTTAAAAGAAATAAAGCAGGGTCAATTGCCTCAACCCTGGTAATGCTAGTTGCTTCCAACTTCTCAATCATGTGCCGCATCACCGAGGTTTTCTTTTCTTCTCCCGACACAAGGCCGTAGCCCTTTGCTGTGATCATTAAGGTTTCCAATTCAATAAGATTTTTATTGATCAGATAAACAGCCCAGCTTTCATCCGTTCCCTTACCTTCCTTTACAATGGCCATTTTTACCCCTGTCACAGGGTGGAATTTTATGTCTTTTTTCATTTTTGTTCTTCACTTATCAATAGCTCCATCTCGAATAGTCGGCCAATATGAAATTTCACCCTATCCTTCACTTGGGAAAGGGGTACTTCTTTCCCAAGTTCCAATTGCATAGATGTGACAGCTTTATCACTTATTCCGCAGGGAATAATGTGATTAAAGTAACTGAGGTCAGTATTGACATTGAATGCAAAACCGTGCATGGTCACCCATCGGCTGGATTTAACACCCAATGCACAGATCTTTCTCGGGTTCTTTTGTTCGATATGATCTATCCAAACTCCAGTTAATCCTGGAATTCTACCTGCCACAATCCCATAGTCGTCAAGGGTAGCAATTACCGCTTCTTCCAGGAACCGTAGGTATTTGTGAATATCTGTAAAAAAGTTATCCAAATCAAGAATAGGATACCCAACAATTTGCCCTGGGCCATGATAGGTAATGTCTCCACCCCGGTTTATAGGGTAATAACTCGCTTCGTATTGTTTTAATCCGGCTTCGTCTAAAAGAAGATTTTCTACACGTCCACTTTTTCCTAAAGTGTAAACATGTGGATGCTCTACAAACAGTAGGTAGTTGTCCGTGATTTGCTCTTGACCAGGTTCCGATTTTCGGTTAGCGATCTTAATTTCAACCGTTTGTGCGAATAATTTTTCCTGATAATCCCAGGATTCCTGGTAATCTTTGGTGCCTAAATCCCGAAAAATAACTTTTTTATTTATAAATTGATTCACCTTATGGAATGGTTTTTTTCAAATATAGTCAATATCAAACAATGGCTGAACACAATGACAAGGGAACGAAGGCTGAACAGCTCGCCAAAGACTGGCTGGTAGCTAACGGCTATCTGTTTATTACCGCCAATTATAGGTACAAGCATGCTGAAATAGATCTCATTATGGAGAGAAAAGGGATATTGGTCTTTGTAGAAGTTAAATATCGCAGCGGAACAGGTTTTGGGTATGCTGAAGAATTTGTAGATTTTCGGAAAAGACAATTGATAATTAGAGCTGCTGACAATTACATATACGAAAAAGACTGGAAGAAAGATATCCGTTTTGATATTGTTGGTGTATATCAAAATAAATCAGGAGCGATTGCATTCAAGCATTTTGAGGATGCCTTTTATTGAACGTGGCTATAGATAAGGTTTCCCTCTTTGTCCCATTCCCCTCTGATATAAGGTTTGAAACTGTTATTTAACGCTTCATTCTGATATTGAATTTCACGTTTCTTTATTGTCTGATCACTCTCTCTGGGCCAGTATTCTGTCCAAATGCCTATGCGCTCTCCAAATTTATATTCCCCGGCCACAGCCACCTGTCCATCAGGATAAAAATGAAAAAAATTCCCCTCCTCGAGATCGTATTCAATAGGCGTTAACTTTTCTATTTTGCGCTCTCCTCGATTGTAATAGGTAATTCTTGAGGCCTTTGGCCATCCCTCTGAATATTTTTTCTTGTCTAGAAGAATGTTTTTAGCGTCAAAAATCATCCATCGTCCGTGCTTGGTACCATAAAAGTACATACCGGTTTCAACCACATTTTCCCCGATTCGCTTTTCATAGGGGCCATGTAGCAGATAGCCTTGAGAGGGATTGAAGTTGCCAGTCTTGATGGCTTTGTTTTTGGAGTCATACCAAAAGATATCCCTGATATAAGGGTCTATTTTTCTATTTCTTGTAGTATAATTAAAATATTGATAAGTAACCTGGTCCCTAAAACTACTTTTTATTAAACCCTTGCTGGTTTTTTCACCAAAATGAAAATTCTTTTTCTTCTTCTTCTTTTTCTTCTTTTTTTCTTCCTTTAGATTGTCTTCTGCATCGGAAAATAAAAGTACTGGCGTAGAGGTAGGAAGAAGTCTATTTTCTTCCACTCCTGATGAGTCCACCGCAACTTTCGTTGAATCTTCCTGACCAAAACCAACCGAAGTAATAGAAAAAAGCCCTACAAATAATAAGTAAATGAGTTTTTTCATAACAATTTAAAAACGAATATAAAGGCCCAGTTGTTGTAGTTAGGTGCAAAAAACCAAAACATTCAGCCTAATTATCAATGGTAACATTTCTCAAAACTAGTCAAAGATTTAGGAATCGTTGTCATTATGCTTATTTTTGCAAAATTAAAAAGGAGACAGAAAGGCCATCATTCATTACATAATAATTTATTGGTCAAAAGGTCCTATTAATCTGATTATCAAACGTAATTTAAATAAAATATAAATGAATTCCATCTTATCTGATCGTATAAACAATATGGAAGAGTCAGCTACGCTGGCCATGGCAAAAAAAGCCAGGGAATTAAAGACTCAAGGAATAGACATTATAGGTCTGAGTCTGGGAGAACCTGATTTTAAAACGCCTAAACACATACAAGAGGCTGCCAAAGATGCCATCGATGAAGGGAAGTATTTTTCTTATCCTCCAGTAGCTGGTTATCAAGATCTTAGAGAAGCCATTGCTAAAAAACTAAGAGATCAAAACAATATATCAGAAGCGAAGGCTGAAAATATAGTGGTGTCTACAGGAGCAAAGCATTCTATAGCCAATATCTTCATGTGCCTTATCAATGAAGGTGATGAGGTAATCATTTTTTCTCCCTATTGGGTTTCTTATTCTGAGGTAATCAAATTGGCCGGTGGTGTTCCCGTACTTATAAAAGGTAGCCTGGAAAATAACTTTAAAGCTACCGCTAAGCAATTAGAGGAGGCCATCACAGACAAAACCAAAGCGGTGATTTATTCTTCACCTTGTAATCCTTCAGGTTCTGTTTTTAGCAAGTCTGAGTTGGAGGCCATTGCTGATGTTATCAAGAGCAAAGAAAATCTTTTGGTAATAGCCGATGAAATTTATGAGTTGATCAACTTCACCGGTGTTCACGCAAGCATTGCCTCTTTCCCAGGAATGTTTGAGCGTACGATTACTGTGAATGGATTCTCTAAAGGTTATGCGATGACCGGTTGGAGAGTTGGCTATATCTGTGCTCCTTTGTTCATTGCGAAAGCTTGTGAGAAGATTCAAGGCCAGTTCACTTCTGGCGGTACAGGTATTGCCCAGCGTGCAGCCTTAGCAGGTCTGATTGGAGATCAAAAGCCAACAGAAGAAATGGCAGCAGCCTATCTTAAAAGAAGAAACCTGGTTTTGGAATTATTGCGCGATATACCTGGTATCAAAACACACGTTCCTGAAGGAGCATTTTACTTTTTCCCTGACGTTTCTGCCTTTTTTGGTAAAGCTGCAGGTGATCAGAAAATTGAAACTGCGGATGATTTTTGCCTTTATGTACTTAAAGAAGCAAATGTTTCATTGGTAACTGGAGCGGCCTTTGGTGCGCCTGAGTCAGTGAGGCTTTCTTATGCAGCATCAGAGGATGAATTGAAAGAAGCGTTAAAGCGCATCAAAGAAGTGCTGGCAAAATTGAAATAATTTTAAATACTATCCCTGGGAATTTTCCCGGGGATTTTTCTTACTTTTCCAAGATGCAGGCAATCGTAATTACACCCGTGAAAGATGCTCTGGAGGCTACTCTGGAAACAATTGAGGCTATTTCAGAAGCAAATGGGGTTTATGATTATTGGGTTTTTAATGATTACTCTACTGATCAGACCAAAAAGGCCTTAGAAACCGCCAGTAGTAGTAAAAGCTTTAAGTTAATAAATTTGGAGGAGGTAACGTCAAACCCTTCTCCCAATTATAAGACAGTGCTGCAGCTTGCTCAAAAAACAGCCTTGGAAGCGGGGTTACCTCTGATCATTGTGGAATCTGATGTTAAAGTAAATAAAGACACTTTAGAAAAACTGGTGCACTTCGCCAACGATAATCCAAAGGTAGGTCTTGTCGGTGCCATCACGCATGATGCTGAAGGAAAGGTAAATTTTCCTTACCTCAAGTTCAAACAATTAAAAAGTAAAGAGCCAACAAAAACTACACGTAGCCTTAGCTTTTGTTGTACGTTAATCAATACAAAATTTTTACAGGAATACGATTTTACTGATCTGGATAACAGTAAGGATTGGTATGATACCCATATAAGCCAAAAATCCATTGCTTTGGGCTTTGACAATTACATACTTCCTGATTTGGCTGTTTGGCACAGGCCTCATGCCAGCCGTCCCTGGAAACAACTCAAATACAAGAACCCAGTGCTTTACTACTTTCGCAAGTGGTTTTTAGGCAAGGATAAAATTTAAGGGAATTTTTTTTTATCGATTTAGCTCAAATTATGCAATACGGTTCGTATTGGCATTTCCTGACTTTCAGGAAATGATTCCATTACTTAATTGAAGGTTTATTGCCTATTTCGGTTTTATATCAATAGCATACTGGCAATAATTAAGCGCGGTCTTTTTCACCTGTGTTCAAATCCTTATTGTTCTTTAACAAAAAAAAACTACAGTAAATTGTACTATTTAAATAAAAAATTATTTATAACTTTTCTTAATTGTGGATTTACAAAGGTGTTTTTTTAAGTTCATTAATTCAGTTTCAACTTATTGCGCTTATTTAAAAAAAGAATATTTCTCACCCACATTTATTTAATTATAAATATTATAATGCCTTTTTTACCTTAATACAATAAAAAACAAGTGATAAAAATTAAAAGGTATTTTTTTTATCTCCTTTTTAAAATCTACTTTTTATGAAGGAAAATCATATTTTTTCAATTTATATAAATATTGCTTTGTAATTATTTCTCTAAAATATCGAAGTATACTAAGAAATATTTTTTGCTTTCTTGACCGAAAAATGCGTATCTTTGTTTCGGGTGATTAAGCAACTTTTTATACTTATTCTTTTATTAGTAATTAAATGGAGGTTATTTCGAATTAATTTTTCCTAACCTCCCTTTTCTGAATGGGTTATCTCTTAATCTTGCGAATGAGTTGGTTTCATTAATACTGAGTAATTTAATTGTCTCTATGAAATATATCTTTGCGTTAACCCTTTCCTTACTGGTTTTTCATATCACAGTAGTAGCGCAAGAATCCACTGATTCAACAGAATACTATAAAACATATCCAGACAAATTGGTGCTAAGAACCTATATATCTAGAAAATATACTGGTCTAGGTTTAAAAGTAGGAGATGAAAATTATTGGTACAGGCCAAATTCCACCTTGAATATGGGAGTTGGTGCTACCTACGACGGCTTAACATTGAATCTTGCCTATGGTTTTGGATTTTTAAACCCAGATAGGGATCGTGGAGAATCCAAGTATTTGGATTTGCAGGCCCATGCATATCCTAAAAACTGGGTCATAGATTTTTTCGGCCAATTCTATAATGGCTATTATTTGGAGAGAGGGAGTATTTCAGCAAGCCCCAATGAATCAAGAATGTTCCCTGACATGAAGCTAAGAGTTTTGGGAGCTTCCGTTCAGTATTTATTCAATGGAGATAAGTTTTCCTATAGGGCAGCATTTTTGCAGAATGAGTGGCAACAAAAGTCCGCAGGTACTTTTATGGCTGGAATGGAAATTTATGGTGGACAAGTGAGGAATGCCAATGGAATCCTGTACGCGCAATCTGTCGCCAAAGATTTTAAGCAAATTAAATATTTCGAACTGGGGCCAAATTTTGGTTACGCTTATTCCTGGATTATAAAGAAACACTTTTTTATCACCCTATCTGCTGCTTCCAGTTTGTCTTTGGGGAGAACCTATTTAAGCTTTGAAGATGGGACAGAGAATAGCAACTGGTCTATTCGTCCAAATTATTTATTAAGAGGTTTTACCGGTTACAATTCGGACAGGTGGTCTCTTAATGTCAATTATGTATACAATCAGGTGAATTTAACTTCTGTTGGTGGGTATAAGACCAATCTGGGAACGGGAAATTACCGGTTAAATCTTATTTATCGCATTAGTCCCGGACCTGCTCTAAGAAAAAAATTAGGCTTGGTTGATAAACTTAAAGGGAAATTGAATTCAAAATAAGGCACTGTTTTCATTGAATAGACCAGCAAGCCTCTATTTTTTTTATTGTTAGAGGTCAAATTTCTAATTTTTAATTTTGTTATTCGGCTATCATTTCCTGAAAAAATTGGTTTAATCATTTGGGTTATAGGGTATTTGGTAATGGTCGATTATATGGGGTTGATTCAGAATAAACTACTCAATAATATATGTTTAACAGAATAGAAACATATACATAACATGTACGGTGCATTTAGGTTGTGGTTATTGTGCTTATTTGCCAATATATATTGCGAGGGTAGTGGTACCTTTTTGATGTATTGAAGTATAATAAGAAATAGAGTATAAACTATAAAAATAATTTATGGTGAACAGGTTTACAAAAATTAGAAACTGGTATTGTTTAGTTATGCTATGGTTCCTGATCGGATCCGTAGTTCCAGAGGCTTTGGCCCAAAGTAGAAGGGTTACAGGTAAAGTCACTTCTCAGGAAGATGGCTTAGGTATTCCCGGAGTAAATGTGCTCGTTCAGGGAGGTCAGTCGGGAACGGCCACAGATGTAAATGGTGATTACTCAATTTCCGTTGCGGATAACAGCACGGTTCTGGTTTTTTCATTTATTGGGTTTGAACCTATCAATGAAGTTGTAGGTAACCGTTCTGTCATTAATGTGCAGCTAAAAGAAGATGCCTCTGAGATGAATGAGGTGGTAGTCACAGCGCTTGGCATTAAAAGAGAAGAGATTTCTTTGGGTTATTCTATAGAGCGTGTCGGTGGTGAAGAGCTGACCAGAGTAGTCCAGGAAAGTTTTCTTAATGGCATGGCTGGTAAAGTTGCTGGGGCAACCATCAGTACTACTGGTGGTACGGGTTCTTCCGTAAGCATGGTGATTAGAGGTGCCACTTCGTTGAGTACTGATAACCAGCCACTTTTTGTAGTGGATGGTGTCCCAATCGCCAATACGCTTAACAATGTGTCTTCGGTTGGTTCCGAAAACAGGGTGGATTATGGAAATGCCATTTCGGGTCTTAACCCTGATGACATTGCAGACATTTCTATCCTGAAAGGACCAAGTGCTGCAGCTCTTTATGGATCTCGTGCAGGAAATGGGGTAGTGCTTATTACCACTAAAGGAGGTAACGTCGACCGATTAACAGTGAATGTAAGTACCAATACTGTTTTTGATGTGCCTTATAAATACCTTAAGTGGCACAGTAAATTTGGTGCGGGACAATTCTCTGCTATTCCACCAGAAATAAGTGGCACGCCATTGTCTAATCCCTTCGGAAGCTTGGTTCAGGAAAACGTAAATGCTGCCTTTGGAGCTGAATTGGATAAAGGTTATGAGCAGGTTCAGTGGAACAGTCCTTTGGATGAAAATGGGAATCCTATTGCTATTCCTTTGGTCTCCTATCCGAATAACGTGCAAAATTTTGTTCAGACGGGGGTTACCACATCCAATAGCTTTTCAGTGGCCAATAGTAACGATGCCATGAACTATAGGATCTCTTATTCCAACATGAGGAATAAAGGCATTATACCGAATTCAGATTTGTTCAGGAATACCTTAAATATTAATTCCAACCTTAAGGTAAATGATAAGTTGAATTTTAGTACCAATATAGATGTCAGTCGAAACAACTCTAACAACAGGCCTGCCGGAGAGCGAGGTACTAACCCTTTACAATGGGCTTATGAAACCTCTCCTCATGTTAATATCCTGGACTTAAAAGACTATTGGCTTCCTGGTCAGGTAGGGCTGGAGCAAAAAACCATGGATGCCGGTCAAGAAGTACGGGTTACAGACAATCCTTATTTTCTAGCCAATGAGGTAAACAACAGTTTTAAAAGAGACAGGGTGTTTGGGAATGTAAAGGCGGATTGGCAGATTTCCCCTTCCTTTAACTTCTTTGCCCGTTATTCTTTGGACTTGTACAATGAAACCAGAGAAAGTAAAATAGGCCGAAGTTACAGCCAAGAACCGGAAGGCGCCTATGGGATCACAGAACTTCATGGCTTGGAAACCAATGCAGATTTCTTACTTACCTATAATAAGGATGTAAATGATTTTGGAATTACCCTTTCAGGTGGTGGGAACATTCGATATCAAAATGGAAGTAATCTATTTGCAGGGTCTAAGTCCGGGGTGGGCTTGATTACCCCTGGCGTTTTTACACTTGGGAATATAGCTCCTAATAATATTGAGTACGGCAATAGTAGCTTTGAAAGAGGAATTCACAGTTTATATGGATTGGCAAACTTCTCCTATAAGGACATGCTATATTTGGATTTAACTGCCAGAAATGACTGGTCGAGTACACTTCCTGACGCAAACCCTTATTTCTATCCATCTGCTGCGCTGAGCGTATTGGTCAGTGAAATGCTTGATTTACCTGAGCCTTTTAGCTTGGTGAAATTGAGAGGTGGATATGCGTCTGTAGGGAATGATGCAAATCCTTACCTACTGTTAGCGACTTTATATAATGCAGGAGCATGGGGAAATATACCAAGATCATCCTTGCAAAATAGTTTGTTAAACCCTTTTCTGAAACCTGAAATAGCCACCTCTTTTGAGGGAGGAATTGATTTACACTTTTTCAATGATCGGATAAGATTTAGTGGAACTTATTATAAAGTTCAGAATGAAAATCAAATCCTTGGCATTGATTTACCACCATCCACAGGTTATACTTCAAAAAAAATCAATGCAGGTCTTTTACAAAGTGAAGGTGTTGAGCTAACCCTCGGATCGGACATAATTAGAAACAATAATTGGAATTGGTCAGTGGACCTTAACCTGACCAGAAACAGGACCAAGATTATTGAACTGGCAGATAATATGCCGTATTTTACTTTATGGGAAGATGCCAGAGGCGGTTCATGGACCTATGTAGGAGAAGAGATTGGCGATATTTATGATGCTGAGGTAGTAACGGTTAAAGATCCTGAGTCACCTTATTTCGGTTTTCCGCTTTTGGATCAAACCGGTAAATGGCAAAGCATTGATGCGGTGAGTTCAAGAAATAAAATTGGCAATTTTAATCCCAAATTTATTTTGGGAATGCAGACCTCTTTGTCTTATAAAAACTTTCATTTGAACATGACGTTTGACTGGAGAAATGGAGGAGATTTTGTTTCACAAACCTATAGATTTGGTGAAGAACATGGAAGGTCATCTGTCTTCTTGGACAAACTGATCAATCCAGGAGAAATGGAAGGGAGTGAATTGAAAGACTACCTTATAGATAACAAGGAATCTATGGTTTTGATCAATGGAAATAATTTCCCATTGGTTGGAGGACCGACCCCGGAATACGGAAGTTTTCCTTTCACATTCGGCCCATTTACTTTGCCGCATGGAGGAGTATTTATCCCAGGTGTTTATGCCACAGAATTTGATTCCGATGGCAATCCTACAGCCTATGCAGAGAATCTGGGAGAGAATATTGGACAACCTGGAGGAACTTTAACCTTGCCTTATGCAGGTAGTACAGCCTGGAGTTTTGCAAGAGCCTTTTTATATGATGCATCTTTTCTGAAGTTGAGAGAGGTTTCTTTTGGTTATGATGTACCAAAAAACTTTGCGAATTCACTAAAAATGCAAAATCTTAGTTTCTCTGTTTATAGCAGAAACATTATTCTCTGGACAGCTGCAAAAATTAATATAGATCCAGAGATGGCTTTTCAACCATCGGCAGGCACACAAGCAGGGACCCAATTTAAACAGGGAATAGAAAGATGGAATGTGATGCCTTGGGTGATGCCAATAGGGTTTAAAGTAAATGCTACTTTTTAAGTGTTAGTTTTCAACTGATAAACGAAATTACTATGATTATCAAGAATAAATTATTATTCGGTTGGGCACTTTTGTTGCTGTGTACATTTTCCTGTAAGGAAGACCTCATAGAGATGAATATTAACCCAAATGGTGCAAGTCCTGAATCGGCCAACCCCAACCTTGTGCTTTCAACAGTGCTGACAGAAGCGGGCAAATCTGTGCTTAATCTTGGGTATCAAGACATCGCAGGAGTGATGCAACACACCCAGAAAGATGGCTGGTCAGGATCGCACAATTCCTATGACTGGAACCGAAGCAATAGCTGGTCTGGCTATTATGCGATATTAAGAAACAATCAGTTTGTTTATGACAGGGCCGTAGAGCTGGATCAAGAACTTCATCAGGGAGTCACTTTGGTGATTCGCGGGATGATGTTCGGTTTAATTACGGATCTATGGGGGGATGCGCCTTATTCAAAAGCCCTCAAAGGAAATGAAGGAACTCCTGAAACTACTTTTCCTGCCTATGATACCCAGGAGGAAATTTACCGAAGTATATTAGCAGAATTAGAGACTGCCAACCAATTGCTATCAAAGCCAAAAGCTGCCTATAATAGCTCCATTGAGGAACCTGACGTTTACTTTAATGGAGATCCTTCCAAATGGCGAAAGATGGCGAACTCACTTAAGCTTAGGTTCTATATGAGGCTTTCTGAAAAATTGCCTGATTTTGCGAAGCAAGGTATTGAGACAATACTTGCCGACCCAGGCACTTACCCAATTATTACGAATCCTGGAGATGACGCCACCATGGGTTTTGAAAGTATAAGTAAGGAAAGTAGCTGGCCAAACAATACCAAGTTTGATGTAGATGCAAGCAATTACCGTAGACTAAAAATGTGTCAAACTTTGGTGGAAGCCATGAGAGCTAAAAATGACCCTCGACTTGGAGTATGGGCCAATCCTGTGGAAATCCCACTTGTAGTGGATGCCAGTCTACCAGAAGGAACAGATATAATAGAAGATGGAAAAAGGTACCTCTCACCAGATGTATTGGAAAGCAGAAATGTTGCGCTAGAGGATATCAGTCAGAATGCTGATTATGTAGGAATTCCTCCAGGTATAGCTGGTGCACAGGTGTATAACATGAGCCCGGATGCCAATCAGGCGGCATTTAACCCTCATGTTTCTTGGCTAAATGACCGGTATAGAGAACCTACTGGGGATTTATTGAAAGCAAGGTTAATCACTGCATCAGAAGTTAATTTCATTTTGGCAGAGGCTGCTTTAAAAGGTTGGGCCGTGGGAGGTACTGCTGAAGAGTATTATAACAAAGCCATTCAGTCTTCTTTTACTACATGGGGATTGTCTGGTTCGGTAGAGACATACCTCACGCATGAAAATGTGAAATTTGATGGTACTGTCAAACAATTGATAGAGCAGAAGTGGATCGCTTCCTGGACGGCAGCTGCAGAGTCTTGGTTTGACTACCGAAGAACTGGTTACCCAGAATTGGAAGCAGGACCTTATACTATTAGGTCAGTATTGCCTGTTCGCTTGTATTATATGGTAGAGGAACGAAACCTCAATGAGGCAAATGCAGAAGCTGCCATGAGTCGATTAGAAATCACCAACTTCTCAGAGGTTGATGGAGCCAATAGTGCTTGGTCTAAACCTTGGGTAATTCAAGGAACTGGCAAGCCTTGGTAATTTTGTAACCAATATCAAAATTTTAGATTTAGGGGCTTTTCGAAAGAGAAGCTCCTTTTTTAGCTCAAAAGAGCCAATTACTTCTGCCTGTTTTGAGCTAAATTGCAAAAAAATACTCAAACTTATGAAATTCCCCAATTCAGAGATTGTTAAATATTTACTCTTTGTTTTGCTATTGGTAGCATTTGGCTCCTGTACCAAGAATGTCTCCATAACGAGGTTGATGCCAGCAGAGATTAACATACCGAATCAGGTACAGCGTTTACTCATTGTGGATAGGACCAAGCCTGAAAGTCAGGGAGTGGCAATAATTGAGGGGATTCTTACTGGAGAAATGCCATTTGAAGTAAAAAATGCCATAGATGGTACCTTGGCGTCCATTCATCAGGAGCTGAATACTTCTCCCAGGTATGAAATTGTACGGGCAAATGAGAGACTGATAGGAGGGCTTTTTTCACAAACTTTCCCTGCACCTCTCAATCGGGAAATGATCCGAAGCCTCTGTGAACGTTATGAAACGGATGCTGTTTTGACTTTGGAGAAATTCAGTTCAGATTTTGTAATCACAGACAAAAAGATCACCATCAAGAAAAAAATCGGAAAAGATGAGAATGCCAAGACCATAGAAGTGCCCGGTATAATGGTGGAAGGGTTGGCTTCTGTTCAAGTAGGATTTAGATTGTATGACCCTGAAAGCGGCAATATTTTAGACCAAAGTGACCTTTCCAAAACCAACTTATGGTCAGCTGAGGCGGAGACCCGAGCCCAGGCTTTGCTGCTTCTAATCGAAAAAGCCCAAGCTACCAGGTATGTGGGGCAAATGGCTGGTGCTGCTTATGCAAGGAGAATCGCTCCCATGTACATAGACATAAACCGCACTTTTTATGCCAAATCAAAGAAGTACCCTGCCTTAGAAAAAGGGGCGCGCTTTGCCGAAGTCAATGAATGGGAACAAGCCATCCAAAGTTGGCAAGGAGGCCTTTCCCTTCCAGGAGATGATAAAACCTATGGCAAACTTTGTTACAATATTTCTTTGGGGCACGAAGTCCTTGGCGATTTAATGTTGGCCAAGGATTGGGCCGCGAGGGCTTATACGGAGTATGGCTTTAAGGCGGGAAGGACTTATGCCAAGGAACTCGAACAAAGAATGATGGAAGATGCATTGCTAAATCAGCAACTAGGGACTTCTTCGGATCAGTAAAAATTATAAAAATAAACCCGAATGGGGCAATTGGCTGAAATAAAAATATTAGCCATGGCCCCACCCGGGTCAAATCTTAATTAGGGGATTTAGCAGTTGTCAACTTAGATGACTACTTCCCTTATTTTGCAATTGTATTACACCAATTCACTGGTGGATTTTTCCATTGCTCTTAATTCCCTGGCAGCTTCCACCATTAGTTTCAGTGCTTTTTCTGTTTCGTCCCATTGTCTGGTTTTTAAGCCACAGTCTGGATTCACCCAAAGTTGAGCGGTTGGAATCACATCTTGCGCTTTTTTTATCAGCTGTACCATTTCGGATTTGGTAGGTACTCTTGGTGCATGAATGTCATAGATGCCAGGCCCAATTTCATTGGGATACCTGAAGTCTGCAAAGGCATCCAAAAGTTCCATTTGTGAGCGAGAGCATTCGATGGTAATCACATCAGCATCCATGGCAGCAATACTTGGCATAATGTCATTGAACTCCGAGTAACACATGTGGGTGTGAATTTGGATAGCATCGCTGACACCTGAAGAGGCCAATCTAAAGGCTTCAACAGCCCAGTTGAGATAGGCTTCCCATTCCGAACTCCGTAAGGGAAGTCCTTCCCTTATAGCTGGTTCATCAATCTGTATGATTTTGATACCTGCGCTTTCAAGATCCCTTACCTCATCCCTAATCGCCAGTGCAATCTGTCGGCAGGTTTGGGAGCGAGGTTGATCATTGCGGACAAAAGACCATTGAAGGATAGTAACAGGACCTGTCAACATCCCTTTTACACGTTTTTTTGTTAAGGATTGGGCATAAGATGACCAGAAGACCGTTATTGGTGCAGGGCGGAAAACATCCCCATAAATGATAGGTGGCTTTACGCATCTACTACCATAGCTTTGCACCCAGCCAAACTGGCTGAAGGTGAATCCTGCAAGTTGTTCACCGAAATATTCCACCATGTCGTTTCTTTCATACTCGCCATGTACCAAAACATCCAGCCCAATTTCCTCTTGTTTTCGGATGACCTTTTCAGTAGCCTCTTTTAACAAGTTTTCATACGTTTTCGAGTCAATAAAACCTTTCTTAAATTGAGCCCTCCAGTTTCTTACTTCTTTGGTTTGCGGAAAAGAGCCAATTGTAGTTGTTGGTAAAGAGGGTAGTTTTAGTATTTTTTGCTGCAAGGTTCTTCTTGTTACATACCTACTGTCTCTTTTATCATCTGAAGGCGAAATGGCATTAACCTTTGATTTCACGGTTTCATTGTGGATGAGACTTGAATTTTTGCGACTAGCAATCGCTGACTTGTTCACTTCAAGCTTCAACAGGGTGTCTTTATGAGGATTTGGCAAAGACAATTCCTTCAGTAATACAACTTCCTTTAACTTTTGTTTGGCAAAAGCCATCCATTGTTTGATCTCCGGTAAAAGAATTTCTTCTCGGGTTTCTGCTTCCAGGTCATAAGGGACATGTAACAAGGAGCATGAAGGCGCAAGCATAACCCTTTCACTACCTATACTGTTAATGACATGATTGATGACCCCGAGCGAATTTTGAAAGTCATTTTTCCAAATGTTTCGACCGTCCACAATCCCTAAAGAAAGGCTTAACTTTTCCGGAATAAGCAACAATATTTCTTTCAATTGATCTGGATTACGTACCAAATCCAGGTGAAGTGCGCAGATAGGAAGGGACAAGGCCAGATTAATATTGTCATTTAAGCCTTCAAAATAAGTGGAAAAAAGGAGCTTTAGTTTTGGAAAAGCTTTTCTAATGTTTTGGTATACCAATTTATAAGCCTCTTTTTCCTTTTCATTAAGGTCAAGACCCAAAAATGGTTCATCAAATTGCACCCAATCCGCACCATTTGTTTCCAGGTCTTTTAAAATTTCCAGGTAGACAGGGAGTATATTATGAATAAGGTCAATTTTATCAAATCCGCTTGTTTTTTCTTTTCCAAGCAATAGATAAGTAACGGGGCCTATAAGAACTGGCTTGGCATTAATGCCTTTTCTTTTGGCTTCTATAAACTCATCCACAACCTTGGTGGAGAGGTATTTAAAGCTTTGTTTTTCAGTGAATTCAGGTACCAGATAATGGTAATTTGTGTCAAACCACTTGGTCATTTCCATAGCGGTAATGTCCAGTCCATCCTTTTGGTAACCTCTTGCCATGGCAAAATAATGGTCCAATGGGCTAAGGTTTGGGTTTTCTAAAAGAGGTCGATACCTGTCTGGAATAGCCCCTACCATTAGGGACATGTCAAGCACCTGGTCATAGAAAGAAAAGTCATTGACCGGAATAAGATCAATCCCGATGTCTTGCTGGGTTTTCCAATTCTGAAATCGGATTGCTCTTCCTGCCTCGGCAAGTTCTTCCGATGAAATTTTGCCTGACCAATATTGCTCGCAGGCTTTTTTGAGTTCTCTTTTGCTACCGATTCGCGGATAGCCAAGAATGTGCGTTTGCATGTTCTTTTAACTTTTAAATTAATAAAATGAGTTAAAAGCCCTTTGCGTTATTTCGAAATTGCTAGGAGAAAAGAAGGGTGGGTAGATTTAGGAAATTACCAAAAAAGACGCAATTATCCCCGGGAAAACAATTGTATTTAAGATGATAACACCGAACCTGACATCACGCTTCGAATCGCGAAAGCATTGTCAATTCGAAATAGGCAGGTCTCCTGACTTGTAACATTTTTACCTTCCTTCCCATTCTTAATTCAAGAACAGTGGATTTGCTAAGGGTAAAAACCTTTGTAGTTACTTACAGTTGCGCGACAGTTCGTGATTCTCACACGATTCCCTATTAATTCACGTTAAGTAAAACCTATTTCGGTTGATGAAGAAATAATAAAAGAACTTATTGAACTCAAATGTAGGTCAGATAAATCACATTTCCTGCAAGAATGGTGAAATGGCAGGAAAAAAGTAGGGGTAATATTACACGCGGTGTAATTTATAGGGATAAACACCATCAGCATTCCATTGACAGACATATAAATTCTTGTCCCTGTCCAAACAGACATCATGGCAATGTTTGAAGACCGGTAGTTCCTGAAGCATCAGTTCTAATTGGCCATTTTTATAGACAGGTTCAGTGCCTCCGGGATTGGAAACCACCTTGTTGTTTTTGTCCAAAATGGTTACAAAACCTCTGTTTAGGCGCATGTTATAATTGCCTTTTTCCATTCCAAAACACACTCCTGAATACAAGTTTTCACCATCTAAAACCGGACGGCTTATAAATGCACCGGGTAGGTAATGAACTTCAAGATACTCACCAGCTAAAGTGAATCGTTTGAAAGTATTCTTTATTCTTGCAGAACATAGTAAGGTAGGGTTGGAAGGGTCTCTGTAATCAATGGCTACCCCATGGGCTTGTTTGAATTTGTCCGGCTGAAGAAAACTATCCCCTCCAAATTTTCGAATAAATTGGCCATTCTGATCGTACTGTAAGATAAACTGAGAACCATAACCATCGGCAACATAGATGTCTCCATTTGGGCCAATAGCTGTTTCTGTAGGACGGTAATAAGCATGTTCTGTATATGCCCCTATCTTGGAAGGGTGGTCCAGCTCCATTAGTATTTTACCATCCATGGAGCATTTCACAACTTTTCCTAAGCCAGTATCTGTGATAAATAAAAACTCCTCGTCTCCCTCTTCTGTAAGGGTCAAACCATGTGCTCCAGAAAAGTTCAAGGTCCAGGTATCCAGAATATTGCCTGAGGTGTCATAGATTAGGATATTGTTTTTTGGATGGTCCGTCAATAAGATCAATCTATTATTTTTATCAAGGACCATTTCATGGCAATTGTTTACAGGGTGACTGTTGCTATTGGCTTTGCTCCAGTCTTTTTCTACCCTGTATTTGAAGTCACCATGCCCCAAAATATCCTTCTGGATTTGTGCTGAATTTGAATTGATATTGAAAAGTGGCAATCCGGTAGTGAATACTGCGCCGCCACTTGTGATAGTTGTTTGAATGAATTTTCTTCTTGAATACATGAATTATAATTATGACAAAAGTTCTTTGATTACCTGTCCGTGGACATCTGTAAGCCTGAATCTCCTGCCTTGATGTTTGAATGTGAGCTTCTCATGGTCTATGCCCAATAAGTGTAGTAAGGTGGCCTGGAAGTCATGTACGTGTACTGGGTCTTTAGCTACATTATAGCTAAACTCATCTGTTTCTCCGTACACCATTCCTTTTTTTACTCCGGCCCCAGCCATCCACATGGTAAAGCATCCAGGATGATGGTCTCTGCCATAATTGTCAGCGGTGAGTCTTCCTTGAGAGAAGCTGGTTCTCCCAAATTCTCCACCCCATACAACCAAGGTGTCTTCCAAAAGTCCCCTTTGTTTGAGGTCCTGAATCAAACCTGCTGTGGCCTGGTCTGTGCTTAATGCTTGACGTTTGATGCCTTTAGGCAAACTGCCATGTTGGTCCCATCCCATGTGGTAGAGCTGGATGAATTTTACATCACGTTCGGCAAGTTTTCTGGCCTGAAGGCAATTGGAAGCATAGGTGCCAGGAATTCTTGCATCTTCTCCATAAAGCTCGTAAATATAATCCGGCTCTTTGCTGGTGTCTACCGCTTCGGGTACAGAGTTTTGCATTTTATAGGCCATTTCATATTGGCTGATCTTGGACTGAATTTCCGGATCTTGCCACAAGTCAAACTGGTGTTCATTTAACTTGCCGATATGGTCCAGGGCACGACGCCTGTCATGGTCATGTACCCCATGCGGATTATTCAAGTATAAAACAGGATCTTTGCCCGAACGAAATTGAATGCCCTGATGATGGGAAGGTAAAAACCCATTTCCCCAGGCGGTGGAGTTTAGTGGCTGTGATCCGGGACTTTTGGAAAGTAAAACCACAAAATTGGGCAAATTTTCATTGTCACTTCCCAAACCATAACTCAGCCATGATCCGATAGATGGTCTACCACTCAATTGAGAACCTGTTTGCATAAACATGACGGCAGGTTCGTGGTTGATGGCGTCGGTGATCATGGATTTGACAATACAAATGTCATCCACCACTTTGGCCGTGTGAGGGAAAATTTCACTTACCCAAGCTCCTGATTGTCCGTATTGCTTAAAATCATAAATTGATTTCACCAGGGGAAAAGTAGACTGATCTGCTACCATTCCAGAATTTCGCTGGGTTCCCTGAACGGAAGGAGGGATTTCTTTGCCATGCCATTTTTCCAGTGAGGGTTTGTAGTCAAAAGTTTCGATCTGTGAAGGGCCTCCCGATTGGAAAAGATATATCACCCTTTTGGCTTTCGCAGGAAAGTGCGTACCTGTAGAAAGTCCCTGGGGTTTGTAGAGTCCAGAGCTGTCAGGAGCTTCGGCAAACCCTGCCTTTTGACCAATAAGGCTGGATAGCGCGATGGCTCCAAAACCCAAAGAAGTCTTTTTCAAAAAGCCACGTCTTGTCTCTCCGAATTTGTTTATGTCGTTCTCGTTCATGGCGATTATTATCTTATGGTATACCCTTCCGTGGTATTCATTATTCCATTGATTACGGTAGCCAATGAGGCTACCCGAACTGGATCTAGCGTACTGTCTACCGGTTTGCTACCTGTGCTAAGGTAGGCCATTGCATCACTTTTATTCAGACCAAAGCGTTCTTCTTCCTCTTGATAAAATTGTTGAATGATCTCCATTTCCTGGGCGTCAGCTTGTCTGCCTGTACTTAATTTAAATGCCTTGGCCAGTTGCTCTTCCGGGCGATATTCTTTTATGAGTTTTTCTGCCGTCACTCTTGCTGCTTCTACAAATTGTGGGTCATTTAACAAGACCAGGGCTTGTAATGGCGTACTCGTTTCTGTTCTCCTTACCTTACACTCTGACCTGTCGCTTACATCAAAGATCATCATAGAAGGTGGTCCTGAAGTCCTTTTCCAAATCGTGTACAAGCTTCTTCTGTAAAGTCCATCACCTGGTTCTTGTAAATACCTGTACCTCCAGGATTTGGTAGTAATTTCATCCCAAAGCCCTTCAGGTTGATAGGGGTATGCACTTTCGCTATTCCTGTTTTGTGCTAGCAATCCACTTATGGCAAGTGCATTGTCACGGACCATTTCTGCAGTCATCCTAAAACTAGGGCCTCTTGCCAACAATAGGTTGTCTGGATCTTCTTCCAACAAATCAGGCGTGTTTTTAGAAGATTGCTGATAAGTGGCAGACATCACGATAAGTTTGTGCATTTTTTTGATGTCCCAGCCAGATTCTCGGAAAGTAACCGCTAACCAGTCTAGTAGCTCAGGATGTGAAGGCATGCTTCCTTGATTGCCAAAGTCATCAGAGGTAACGACCAACCCTTTTCCAAAATGCATCTGCCAGATTCTATTGATAAATACCCGGGCAGTCAAAGGGTTGTCAGCATCAAAAAACCACTTGGTTAATCCCAATCGATTTTTTGGCCATTTTTCATCATAGTGAAGAACAGGTTCAGGAATGCCCGGTTCAACTTGTTCCGTAGGCGCATTGTACATTCCTCGGTCTAGGATAAATGTAGGTCTGGGTTTCTCCAAATCCCCCATTACCATTATTTCTTTGATGTCTGTTGTGGTTTTAGCTCTTTCTTTCCGCAATTCTACCATCGATTTTCTAAGGCCAGTGGCTTCGGGATGGTCGGATTTGAAAAGGTAATCGGCGATCAATTCTTTGCTGAATTTATCCCCTTTAACTGCAATAGAGGCTTTGGCTTTTTCTGGATTGGTTTCATACAATACCTCCAAAGCACTTAATTCCTGGTCATAGATCTTCAATTCATCTAGCCCACCCTCTAGGAAAGTCTTCATTTTGTCCCTTACACCCAATACAAAGCCCCTAAATCCGTAAGTATGAATGTCGGGTTTGAATAAAATGGATTTATAAATATTATCGGCAGTAACTGTTACTGGCACCTTTTCCCCGTTGAGGTAAATACCGACTCCATCAGCTTTGCCCAATCCATTGTAAGTAATGGTGAGGTCTGTCCATTTTTTTACAGGGATTGCAGCGACTGTCTTTACCTGTATGGCATTGTCCGGCCAGCTGTAGGCCATGATAAAGTTCAGTTTATTGTCTTCCAGAAATAGAGAATAGCCTTTTAGCCCCAGACGGATGTCTTCACAGTGGGTAAACAATACCGCTTCATGGTAAAGCGTGTCGGGGAATACCGATAGGCTTACAGAGAAAGGATCTGTCTGGTCAAACCAGCCGACTTTATCCGGTAAGCTCAAAGTGGTATAGTCATTGATGAAAACCCCTTTTCCGGCAGCACCATCTTTAATTACTGGTTCTTTTATCACCGCCGCTCCAGGGTTATTGGTCTTTCCAGGGCTTTTAAAAGTGGATTTATTACTTGTTGGAAGCATCGATTCAAAACTGTAAGCTGCTACAAGTTTTGAGGAAAGACTTTTTTGGATTTTGCCTGGTAGATCGGCCTCTTTCAAAGGCTGCTGTACCCCCTCTTTTTTGGCTACTTTTCGCAAATCGTCCAAATGGGTTTCTTTGGACTTAATTTCACTGTCTATATAATTTAAAATCTTGTCTTGTTCTTCGTTTGTAAGCAATAAGGCAGGGCCAGGAACTTGACCTGGGCCATATACCGCAGTGCCCAACTCATTGGTACTGTTGAAAAATGCGGACAATTGGTAAAAGGACTTTTGACTTATGGGGTCATATTTATGGTCATGGCAGCGGGCACATTCCATACTTAAGCCCATGATTGCCTTTCCAACGGTGGAGGTACGGTCAGCTACATATTCTGCTCTGTATTCTTCGAAGACGATACCGGCCTCAGAATTCTTCTTATGAAGGCGGTTAAAGGCAGTTGCCAATATGCTTTCTTGCGTTGGGTCCTCAATGAGGTCTCCCGCCAGTTGCCAGGTGATGAATTGCTTATAGGACATGTTTTTGTTGAAAGCACGGATAACCCAGTCTCTGTAAGGACTAAAATCCCTGTGTTTGTCGTCCAAATAGCCATCTGAATCAGCGTATCGGGCCACATCCATCCAGTCTGCCGCCATCCGTTCGCCATAAGCTGCAGAAGAAAGCAACCTGTTAACTAACTTCTCGTAGGCTCCCGGGTCATCATTTGCCACAAATTCTTCTATTTCTTCCAGAGAAGGAGGAAGACCTGTCAGGTCAAAACTTACCCGACGGATAAGGTTTTCTTTGCTGGCTTTTTCTGCCGGCTTTCGGTTTTTGCTTTTCAGTTTGGCGGCTACAAAATGATCAATTTCATTATTGGCCCAGTCTTTATTCTCGATGTCAGGAACATTGGGTGTTTCAGGAGGAATAAATGACCAATGAGGTTTGTATTTTGCACCTTGTTCAATCCATTTGGTTAGGGTAGCAATCTCTGCTACACTGAGGCTAAGGTTTGATTCAGGTGGAGGCATCATCAGCTCCTTGTCTTCGGTCAGAATTCGGTTTACTACCTCACTTTTACCTGGTTTTCCTGGGACAATGGCATAATGACCAGCATTGCTCTTTAAGCTGGCATATGCAAACTCTTCCAAGTCAAGTCTTAAATCCGCTTCCTGATTGGCAGCGTCAGGACCATGACAGGCAAAGCACTTGTCTGAGAGAATAGGCTTGACGTGGTAATTAAAATCAATGGCCTCTGGAAGGTCTTCATAGGCCAGTTGGATGACTTCAGGTTTCTCCCAGCCACAGCCCACCAAGAAAAGGAGGAATAAGGTGAAAGAAAAGGATAACCTGTATATGATTTTGGGTATGACTTGTGTCATTTATTGTAAATTGAAAATTTTATATGACAATTATTTAGCCAAATGTCATTTGCATTCAGCATAATTTAACGGGTAATTTTTGTCAATAGTTAACCTTAAAGTTATTGAATATCTTTAAGAAATAAAATTACAATTTTACGGTGATGGTAATGACAAATTTTGTCTTGTGAAAATGGCTCGATAGGTTTAATTTCTGCTCTTAACAGGCGTTTTTGTTGTGTATTCGATGGTCATCAAATCAAGGAGTTGTACAATCGCATTTCTTTAAAGGAAAAGGAAAGACCTTTAAAACGATCAACTAAAAATGCAAGCTGACTTTACAGGGAAAAGTATAGGGATGCATTTTTAAGTTTATGGCTTGAAGGAGGTGAAGGCTGCGGCAAAAGAATTTCATTACCAGGAAATGTCGAATCTCACAAAACCCATTTCATCCTCGATATTTTCAAACAGCCATAGTTTCCCGTCTTTGGCAAAATGAAAAGAAGGATAGCCATTTAATTCAGGGACTTTGCCTTCTGCAATTAAATTGAGGTCCTTGTTTAGTACACTTAAGTAGACCTCTGCATCTGAGGGTTGAGTAAATAATTGCCCCTCTTTAAGTTCAGCATTGTCATCATATTTCATTAGATAGGAAAAACGGTAGTAAACCTTCTTTTTTTCATCCCAAACGGGTTTCATATAAGTTATATCTTCTTGAATTTTACGCAAGTAGCCTTCAAACTGAAGTCTATCTCCAACTTCAGCGGGATAAGTTTCACTTTTTTCATTTGCAGTTAGTCGACTGTTGAAGGTGATGTGCCGGAGCGAGTCAGTTATTTCGTTCAGAACATATAACTCACTACTTATCCCAGTTCCCAATATTACTTTCCCTCCTTCTATAGTGAGGTACCGCTGTGTTGTCAACATCATCCTCGTATTCCCATCATTAAGAAATATTTCAAAATTTTTAGCTTTTTCAATACCAGGAATAGCTTTTTTTATCAAAGTTTTGTTTTTCCGATCCATTATCCCCAATAAAATGGTCTTGTTTTCCCGGTTGGAGATCAAGAACGCAATTTTATTACCCTCTGGAGAAATAGCGATCGTATTTTCAGTCCGATCTCTATCATCTAACTGCTCTAATTCTTTACCTATTTTAGTAATATTAAAACCTTCCAGCTTTTCTCCCTGCCAATTGAAAATATTCTCATTAGGGTAAGTGCTAAAAAATAGCAGGTCATCATTAATGAGTGAAAATGCCATTATATATTCGCCAATCCCGTTAGGCCCTTCCTTTTCAAAGGGATATTTTTTTTCAAATTCCAATGAATTTAGGTTGATTTGCTCAATGGTGGATTCCTTAGGATTGAAATTAAAAAGGTATTTTTTATCCTCACTAAGTGCACTTAACCTTAATCTATCATTCAGGAATAGTAATTCCTGACCTGGAGCTATTACGACGGTGTCCATGGTTGTTTCCAGCTCTGGGAGTTTGTCATCTGTCCCCTTTTTAGGATCGCTACAAGCAAAAGTTAAAATGAAAGCGATGCCGTAAATGCTATATTTCATTCCGTTAGGGATTTTGGCTTTTCTGAAAAACCATGAATTATTTTATCTTGATAGATTCAATGTGGTTTTTTATTCTTTTTGAAAATCATTATGGAAAGTTTCCAAGGAAATCTAATAAAACACCAATATGATGGTAAACCTTAATTACACAAGGTTTTGATAATAAGCAATTTAAATCCTTTTCCAAATAGACCTATTTAATACATTTCCTAATGCTATAAAAGAGCACCAATCCGTTTATCACCAATTAATATCCAACCTTACAAAACCCATCTCGTCTTCGATATTTTCAAATAGCCATAGGTTGCCGTCTTTGCCAAAATGAAAGGGAGGGTTCCGGTCCAGTTCAGGGACAGCACCTTCTGCAATCAAATTAAAATCCTTGTCCAAGACACTTAAAAAAACCATTGCTCTGGTGGGTTGAGGGAACAATTGATTCTCTTTTGGTATGGCGTTTTCATCAAAAATATATTGATAAGAAAACCGGTAGTAGACCTGTTTTTTATCATCCCAAACAGGTGCTTTGTAACTGATGTCTTCCTGAATCTTTTGAGCGTACATCATAAATTGACTTCCACTTGAAACTTCTGGCGGATAGGTTCCAGTTTTTTCATTTGGAATAAGCTGGCTATTAAAAGTTATATGTCTTAGCGAGTCTGCGTTTTTGTCTAACACATAGAGTTCACTACTTGCCTCGGTTCCTAGTATCGCTTTTTCTTCTTCAATGTTTAAATAACGTTGAGTACCAACAATGGCAACTGTCCTCTCTTCTACCAATGCAACATCAAAATTTTTGGCTTTCTCAATGACTGGAATTGGGAGTTCTTTAATTGTATTATTGGCTGGTTCTATTAAAATAAAAGTACGTTTTTTATCTTCAAAATTGTGAATTAGAGAAGCAAATTTACTACCATCTGAAGCTATACTAACCGTTTTATAGGGCCTGTCACCTTCTTTTAACTGGCCTAAACTAATTCCTATTTCTTTAATACCAAAGCTTTCTAGTTTTTCTCCTTGCCAGTTAAAAATACCATCGTTATAAAAAGTGCTAATAAAAAGCTTGTCTTCGTTAATGAGTGAAAATGCATGTATACTATGGCCAACTGCATTTGGGCCTTCTTTTTCTAAGCGGTGCTTTTTTTCAAATGCTAAAGTATTAAGGTTGATTTGCTCAATGGTATATTCCTTCGGATTGATATTAAAAAGGTATTTTTTATCCTCACTTAATGTACTTAAGCTCAAATTACTATTTAGGAATAATAATTCTTCTCCTGGATCTATTACGACCGTGTCCATGGTGATTTTCAGGCTGGGTAGTTCACCATCGGCTCCTGTTTTTGGGCTGCTACAAGCAAGAGTTAATGCGAAAACTATGCTATAAATGCTATATTTCATTCGGTTAGGGTTTTTTAGACTAAAAATTTAGCGGATAGTTTTTAGTTTTCCTAAAAATTGAAAAACTACTTTGTTTTAATAAGGACCAACATTAACTTCTTCAATAATTAGTCAAGAGTATTTTCTTGACTCGGGAAATGATATATCTCGCAAGAAAAGGTCAATTGCACATTTAGGGATTGTCTTTGTTCCTTTGGATGTGGTTTAAAATAAATTTATTGAAATAAATCAATAAATTAGGTATTCCATAATAAAAGATACGCACATGTTTAAAATACATCGAAGCTCAATTCTATTTTTCTCTATACTAGGTTTATTTCTCCTAACGACTAACCTTCAAGCCCGTCAATTGCGCTTAGACATTGACACACTGCTTGTGGGTGTGGCAGGAAGTGAGCCGTTTGTCTATGGTGAAGGACAAGAAGTAAGTGGCATTTCCGTGGAAATCTGGGAAGAACTGGCGGCCAAACAAGGATGGAATTATTATTTCAAGTCTTTTAACACCGTGGATGATGCTTTACATTCCTTGGAACAGGGGGCTTTGGATTTGGTGGTTGGGCCTATAAGTATTACTTCCAGCAGGGTGGAAAACTTTAGGTTTTCCCAACCTTTTTATAATTCAAGTTTGGCCATCGTGTCCCGTTCTGAAAAGCAAGGGTATTGGGACAAGATCAAGCCGTTTTTTAGTATTAAATTGTTGATTGCTGTGTTTGTTTTTTTATTCATTCTTGCCATAGTGGGTACCCTATTGTGGTTGGCAGAAAGAAACCATTCCAAAGACCAATTTCCAAAAGATCCAGTAAATGGGATAGGAAATGGGATGTGGCTTGCCATCGTCACCATGAGTACCACAGGATATGGAGACAAAGCACCGATCACACTGACGGGACGAATTATTGCAGGCAGTTGGATGATTATCTCAATTATTTTTGCTACCTCTATGGTAGCTGGTATTGCCAGTACCCTTACTTTGGCCTCCTTAGGCAAATCCCCAGTTTCGAACGTTGAGCAATTGATAAATAAAAATGTGGCGACTATTTCAAATTCTCCCTCGCAAATATTTTTGGAGGAACACTATGCCAAACCTGTGGGAGTATTTACGCTGGAAGAAGCCATTTCCAAGTTAAAGAATAAGGAAGTAGCTGCTGTGGTTTATGATCGCCCACAGTTGTTGTATTACCTTAAAAAGCATGGGGATGAAAATTTGTTTATGGCCAAGGCGGAATACTACAAACAAGGATATGGCTTTGCCTTTCCACTTCAGAGTGCTTTGGTATATGATGTCAACAGGGCCTTGCTCGAAATGTCGGAAGATCAGGATACGGATGAAATAATTGATCGATACCTGAGACGAGATGAATAATGGAATTGACGTGATAAATTAATTAGCAATGGTATTTCATACGGTAGAAAAGCTTATGCCAATACGATATACCATTGCCAAAACTAAACCTTTTTAAAGTCATTGGTTTTAGTCACCATGTCCCATAGGGTTATGCCTATGCTTACCGAAATATTTAGCGAATGTTTGGTTCCAAATTGAGGTATTTCCAATACCTGGTCTGCCGCCAGTACAACATCCTCTTCTACGCCAAATACTTCGTTTCCGAATATAAATGCATAAGGTTTACCCGGTTTTGGCGCAAACTCATTGAGCGGGATGCTGTGAGAAGCTTGTTCGAGTGCGCAGATAAAATAGCCCTCTTTTTTTAAAGCCTTAATTACCTCTATTGTGCTTTCATGATGTTCCCAGTCTACTGATTCAGTGGCGCCCAAGGCTGTTTTTTGAATTTCTCTATGCGGAGGTTGACCAGTAATGCCACAAAGGAAGATTTTTTTTACCCGAAAGGCATCAGAAGTTCTAAAGGCTGCACCTACATTGTTTAGGCTACGAACATTGTCCAATATCAGGACCATTGGGTTTTTTTCTACTTCTTTGTAATCCTCAACAGAGAGTCGGTTGAGTTCTTCCATGCTGAGTTTTTTCATTGGGATTTAATTTGATAATTTAAAATGCTGATTTATTGATTGGTAGGGCTAAGAAAGCCCAATGAAGTTCAAATTTACTTAATTCCAGACGAAAAAAACAGAGGTAACAAAGGCCTTGTAAAAGATTTAGGTTTTGTTTCCCTTACATTCTTAATTAAATTCAGGTCCTAAAACAGAAAAATGACAATGGGCAAGACGAAAGCCAAGGAAACCCCTTTAATGAAACAATACAATGCCATCAAGGCAAAGCATCCCGGAGCCATTTTGCTTTTTCGGGTAGGGGATTTTTATGAAACCTTTGGAGAAGATGCGATAAGGGCCAGTAAAATCCTTGACATTGTACTTACCAAACGTGCCAATGGTTCTGCCTCCCATATTGAGCTGGCAGGTTTTCCTCACCACTCTTTGGATACTTATCTGCCCAAGCTTATAAGAGCGGGTAACAGGGTCGCCATATGCGATCAATTGGAAGATCCAAAAGAGGTGAAAGGGATCGTTAAAAGAGGCGTTACAGAATTGGTTACCCCAGGCCTGGCTTACAACGACAATGTGTTGGACAAGCGACGAAATAATTTTTTAGCTAGTATTCATTTCAGTAACGATCAGTTGGGGATCGCATTCCTGGATCTCTCTACGGGTGAATTTATGTGTGCTGAAGGGCACCAATCTTATATAGAAAAATTGCTTCAGAGTTTTAATCCTTCTGAAATCATTCACTCTAAGGCTGCTAAGGCCGTTGCCGGTAACTTATTAAAAAATGATTTCCACACCTTTCATTGTGAGGATTGGGTGTACCAGCAAGCTTATACCTATGAAAAGCTGACGAACCATTTTGGAACCAAGAATTTGAAGGGTTTCGGAATAGAAAACATGGAATTGGGTAGCACCGCCGCTGGAGCCATATTGTATTATTTAGAAGAAACAGAGCATAAAGAAGTCAAGCATATCGCTTCCATTTCCAGAATAGCAGAAGAGAAATATGTCTGGCTGGATAAGTTTACCATCAGGAATTTAGAATTGGTTTACCCTCAGCAAGAAGGAGGCGTGCCACTCATTCAGATTCTGGACCGGACGCAGACGCCCATGGGCAGTCGAATGATGAAAAAATGGTTGGTCCTGCCATTGAAAGAGAAAGGATTGATCGTAGAAAGACAAAAGTCAGTCAGTTTTTTTTATGAGGCTTCAGAATTAAGGGAGGAGTTGTTTTCCCATCTCAAACATGTTGGAGATCTTGAGCGATTGATTTCTAAAGTGGCTGTGGGCAGAATCAATCCCCGGGAGATGAACCATTTGAAAAAAGCCTTGCTCAGTACCTTGCCCGTTAAAGAATTGCTGGGGAATCAGCAAAATGGTGCGCTAAAAAAACTCGCAGACCAATTGAATCTTTGTTCCTATCTGCTGGAAAAAATTGATAAGGAATTGATGGAGGATGCTCCTATGCTTACCCATCAAGGAGGGATTATCAAGAATGGGGTAGATCCTGATCTGGACGAATACCGCAAACTGGCCAACTCTGGCAAAGATTATCTGGTCCAAATTCAGCAAAGGGAAGTTAAACGGACAGGCATCACTTCATTGAAAGTAGCATTCAATAAGGTTTTTGGCTATTACCTGGAAGTAAGCAATACCCATAAGGACAAAGTGCCACCAGAATGGATTCGAAAGCAAACGCTTGTCAATGCTGAACGGTACATTACCGAGGAGCTTAAGGTGTATGAGGAAAAAATATTGCATGCAGAGGAGCGTTTAATCGCGCTGGAACAAAAGTACTTTCTCTTGTTAGTACAAGATGCGGGAGATTATGTAGCGCAGATTCAGCAAAACGCAAGGGTTTTGGCCACCCTGGATTGCCTCCTGAGTTTTGCAGAAGTAGCTGCTGAGAACAACTATTGTGCACCTAAAATAGCCGATACGGACGCCATAGAAATCAAGGATGGCAGACACCCCGTAATAGAAAAGCAATTGGCAATAGGGGAGGATTATGTGCCCAATGATATTTATTTGGACAATTCCACACAGCAGGTCATTATCATTACCGGCCCGAATATGGCAGGTAAGTCCGCATTGCTTCGGCAAACTGCTTTGATCGTGTTGATGGCCCAAATGGGTAGCTTTGTACCCGCCTCCTTTGCAAGGATTGGCATAGTAGACAAAGTCTTTACCCGGGTAGGTGCTTCAGACAACCTCTCCAAAGGGGAGTCTACCTTTATGGTAGAGATGACTGAGACGGCCAGCATTTTGAATAATCTTTCTGACAGGAGTTTGGTACTTATGGATGAAATCGGAAGAGGTACTTCTACCTATGACGGGATATCCATTGCCTGGTCCATTGTAGAGTATCTGCACAACCATCCCAAATGCAAAGCCAAAACTTTGTTTGCAACACATTACCATGAGCTAAATCAGCTGGCCAATGATTTTCCCAAAGTGAAGAATTTTAATGTGGCGGTAAAAGAGTTGGGCAATAAAGTGGTCTTTATGCGCAAGTTGCAGGCAGGAGGGAGTGAGCATAGTTTTGGTATCCATGTGGCCCAGATGGCAGGAATGCCAAATCCTGTGGTGTTGCGCGCTGCAGAGATTATGAAATACCTTGAAAAGGACAAACAGCTTCACCAGCACAAGGAAAACATCAAAGACATACCAAAAAACAATTATCAATTGAGCATGTTTGAATTGGACCCAAAATTCAAGGAAGCGAAGGATTTATTGGAGGCGCTTGACATCAATACTATTTCTCCTGTGGAGGCATTGTTAAAATTAAACGAAGTAAAAAAGATGTTGGAATAATTTAGTGCCTTTATTGTCAGGCAGGTAGCATTATGTTGATAAAAATTTCTTTCGTTGTATTGGACTTTAAAAATTAAGGCGTAAATTTGCATCACAATCACGGAAATAAAAGTTTTTCTGTGTACCAATGACAAGCGAAAGTAGCTCAGCTGGTAGAGCACGACCTTGCCAAGGTCGGGGTCGCGAGTTCGAATCTCGTCTTTCGCTCATATAAAGCCCTTATTTAAGGGCTTTATTATTTAGATGGCGATTTTTGTGGAAATGGGTTTTCCTTTTTCTATATTAGTTGTCGCTAATGTTGCCGGGATGGTGGAATAGGTAGACACGCAAGACTTAAAATCTTGTGGGGGTAACCCCGTGCGGGTTCGATTCCCGCTCCTGGTACAATACTTATTCTTTATTAAGGCAAACATTTAAAAAGCCGCTTAAATTTATTTTTAAGCGGCTTTTTTATTGGTGATTTTTTAACGGTTAATGGCAGGCCTATTTTTTATGCTGGGTATAACATAGGTGGAAAATTTTATTTCTTTTGGGTTCCAATCTTTTTACAAGTGATGAACTTATTCTAATAAAAATGTATATCTAATATTAGATCTGCGGAAGTCCGAAGCCCTTGACTCGTTGGCAACATTTTTGAAGAAACACGTTCGAATTACCTTTTAAAATATTGAATCGTTAAAAAATTATTTCAATGGTTTATATCATTGTTATTTCTTTCAATAGCATGAACCTGAAGAACTCTATGGGATTTTTCAATCCTATCAGGCTTATGATGAGTGTGGTGAGTATTTTGAAAGAGGGAGGCAGTATTTAATATGGGTGTTCAGAAAGATGCACTAAAGGACAATATGAACGATTTGATAGATCCTCTAGATGTGCGGATTAACAAGATAAATGATAAAGGCGATCAATATAAAGATTGAAATATTGATTTGGGTAGATAGTAAATTCCATCCTATAACAATTTTTGAAACTCATATTTTGCATGAATTTTATATGAAAAAACTTGCAAAATGAAACCTGTAATGTTAGAATTGTGTTGAAAGATTATAAGCAATGAATAAACTCAACGAATTAAAGCGACATTTAAAACCAGGAAGGGTCTACAGAAGAGATGATCTATTGAAATGGTCAACCTCTGTGGATCGCCATTTGCAAGAGTTAGTTGTAGCAGGAACACTTAAAAAACTTGCACAAGGCCTTTATCACTATCCTAGAAAAACAGTATTTGGAGATGTGCCGCCAGAAGAGGGTGAGTTGCTTAAAAGCTTCCTTAAGGAAAATCGTTTTTTAGTCACCACCCCTAATGCCTATAACCAATTAGGAGTTGGAACAACACAGCTCTATAACAAGCGAGTAGTTTATAATTACAAGCGTCATGGAAGATTTGAACTCGGCGGTCGCAAGTTTGATTTTGTGCAAAAACATAATTTTCCTAAAAAGGTAACACCTGAGTTTTTGGTTGTTGATCTGGTGAATAACCTGGATACATTAGCTGAAGATAAGACCGAAGTCCTGGAGAATGTATTTAAAAAATTGGAATCTATGAACGTGTCCAAATTGAAAAAGTCAGTGACTGAATACGGGAGTGTTCGAACTCAAAAAACCTTGCTTCCAAAATTACTAATCCTGGAAAGCAGTGCTTATGCCAGCTAATTACCTGCACAGTCGCCCTGATTTTATAGATCTGATCAATATCATTTCCGTAGAGAAAGGAATTGATCCTTATTTGATCGAAAAAGACTATTGGATTATGCATGTTCTTTTTGGCTTAACTCAGCAGGACTTTGAATTTGATCTAAAAGGTGGGACTTCTCTTTCCAAGGGGTATCAGGTTATTGATCGTTTTTCTGAAGACATTGATCTCTATATAAAACCCCAGAAGCACCTAATGGTCAATGAGACCAGTGAGAAAAAAAATGCCATAAAATCCCGACAAGTATACTACGATTATTTAGCACGCAAAATCCAAATAGACGGCATTATTGAAATTGGACGAGATTTTGAGTTTGATGATACCGCTAAATATCGAAGTGGTGGTATTCGCCTTTTTTATGATGCTGTTGTTGATAGTGTAGATGGTGTTAAGGAAGGAATTCTATTGGAAGCCGGATTTGACACGGTCACTCCTAATAGCCCTAAAACCATTAGTTCATGGGCTTATGATAAGGCTTCAGAAACTGAAGGCATAAGGATAATCGATAATCGTGCAGTAGGTGTTAAATGCTATCATCCTGGGTATACATTTGTCGAAAAGCTTCAAACCATAGTAACCAAATACAGACAGGAGCATGAAACAGGTATCCAAAAGCAAAATTTAATGCGCCAGTACTACGATCTTGCCAACCTTCTGAAATTAGAAGAGGTGCAAGAATTTATTGGTTCAAAAAACTATGAAAACCATAAAATAAAGAGATTCCCT
Organism: Cyclobacterium sp. 10D3-21; assembly: GCF_055809755.1. NCBI lineage: Bacteria > Pseudomonadati > Bacteroidota > Cytophagia > Cytophagales > Cyclobacteriaceae > Cyclobacterium > Cyclobacterium sp. 10D3-21. Next base: position 6,736,093 of record NZ_CM147924.1, on the reverse strand, counting down.
AAAAAGGATTTAGAAACACCTCTTCAAAAGTGCGAGGCATTGCTTCTTCCAGATGACAAGATGAAAGCGTTTGAAGAAAGATATATCGCAACCAAAGCACTTTACTATTCTGGTCAACCACCATTCAAAGAATTAATTAGCACAATCCAAAACTCAATAGCGCATTTTTAGTCCTAATGATTAAGGGCTCTTGGGACAATAACTGGGAGAGACTGAACACTAATATTGATTGCAGTATCACAATAAGAAAGATAATTTACAATACAATTAAGTTAGATTGATCACATTGTCAGGTCGGCAACGTGATAAAAACGAATGCGCCTTCTCTGTGATGCAGTACTGCTAAAGCCGGTTTAACTGGTCCCTAAATGGATTTACAAGAAATGGACTTACCATTTCAGTAATAGTTTCATCCTAAATATACAATAGACCTTAAGAAAAACAATTACCCTAACTGACAAGCAAGATGATTGGATTAAATCTCAGATTAAAAACGGTGATTTTGCTAATAAAGGCGAATATCTCCACGACCTTGTGAGGAAGGATCAAAACCAGAATGAAGCATGTCTGAAGACCAAAGCGGCTATTGAGTAAGGGTTTAATAGCGGAATTAGCGATTTAAATGTTTCTGGTATCATGAAAGAGGTGGAAGAAAGGATGCCTAAGGATGGCCGATTATAAATTATCTAGGACAGCATATGGATTACCAAAAACACCTTTAAATCAATTTGTATATTTGTCAATTTCAACCAATTTGCCCGCCGGAATTGCTACTTCTCTTGATGTCTTTTCCTCGAATTGCTATTTTGGATTTTCTTACTCCCAATACCCATAATACCTCCCCATCCAATACGCGACCAGGTAGTAGGTGCCACTTACTTCTGTTTTCCCGCCACCTCCGATGTCTAGCTGTTTTGGATTGGTATTCCACCTGAAAGTGTTTCCTTCAGGCGAGGGTAGGGCTGTATAGGCCTGCGGGCTTCTTCCTCTGCCTGGGAACTCATCCACTTTCAAGTCCCAACGGTGACTGTTGTCTACTGACCAGGTTATCAAATCCAAAGGAAAAGTCTGTATTTCCCTGAGGGCGATGTTCAAATCCATATCTTCTTTTAATAGTGCGCTAGCAAAAACATTCCAAACCGGCATATTGTCTGAGCGGACTGCTTTCCAGGACCTGTTGAGACTTTGCAAGTACAAGGGGTAAGAAAGATCGTCTTTAGGTGTGTAGTTGAGCAAGTTGTAGTAGGGAAGGAAATTTAGAATGTCATCAGAGTGACTGATGTCAAATGGGTCAGTCATCTTGGCCTCAAGTGCGTTGATGGCATAACCTTCTTTTTCTATAAGGTGTTGGTAGACTTTTTTGTATTTCGCCTTTCCTGTAAAATGATAGGCCGTTTGCAAAGAGGAAAGGATCTGCAAGGAGTTTAGTCCTTTTTCATACAACCAATTGGAAGATCTGTTCAGGGAGTCAGGGGTCCATATGGCCCACCTTGTTGGTTTTCCATCGTAATCGATCAATTGCAAATCATTGTCGACAATGTGACCGACGATACGATCAATAAGGTTTACTACTCTTTTTTTATCGTCTTCGTCAGCTACCAGGTCGTGGTACAAAGACATGGAAAGCAGATGCCCTACGATCTCATCAGAACTTGTGTCGTCTAACCATTGCCATTTGCCGTCTGGTGATGGGTGCCAGTTTTTTGGATGAGGAGACCTTGAAGGGGCCAAAAGATCTTCTGACCTTACATAGGACCTGGCGGGATAGCCTGGTATTCCTGTGACTGTCTCCAGTCTTTCCAGGGCTTCGAAAGTTCGCTTTGCCTTTGTTTTGGCATCTTCACTTTTGGTGACGCCATATCTGAATGATTCGGCAATCAGGTAGCAGGAAGTCCAGAGGCCGTCATTGTCTTGGTTTTCCAAAAAGCTACTGTTGATGTCTCCTGCTATTGCCAGTTTGGACCTGTTGACGATGCCGATTCGGTTGTGTCTTTTTTCGATAATCTCTTCTATATCATTGGCTTTTTCTTCCAGAGTCATGGCTTTCAGTCCTATTTCGGAGATGCCATTGGGCGTCGCCACCCATACTTTTCCCGGTTCGAGAGGGAGGATATCATTGACCTGGTTATCAGACAACCATCTTTTGCTGGTGTAATACCTCCAGTTTTTTCCTTTGCGGATCAAACCTTTCGGCGTGCCTATCCATAACAAGCTATCCGTTTCGAGTATTTTTGTTGCAGGGCCGTAGGGGAGACCATCTGCGCCCCTTTTTAGCCAATGATTGCCATCAGCGGCAAGGGAGGCGATTGCCTTTGGCGAGCTAAATAAAATGTCTTTACCATTTAATCCGGTGGTTACTGTCAGGTATTGGCTGTCATGCCCGAGTGCCAAACCTATTTTATCCATGTCCAGCCAAACTCCTGATTTTTTTTGCCAAAGACCTTCGTCAGCTGCAATCCATATTATGCCTTCATTGTCCCGGGTTATTGCATTGATTTTTATGTCAGAAAAGGTGGCGACTTTTTCCCATGTTCCATTCCAGCTATACAGTCCGTGGGTGGTTCCAGCCAATAAGGTGTTGCTATCTATCCAATATGTACTTGTGATGGATTGACGTCCGTCTGTTCGTGGAGGGTTTGGTATTCTATCGCCTTTTTCAGACCAAATGGTTTTGTCATTGTTCATCCATACTGTTTGGGAGTTGTCCGAAGTAGCATTGATTATACCTGAAACAAAAGGTTGTCCTGTCCATTTGTCCTTTTGGTGGTAAAATATACCATGGGAGGTAACTGCTTTAATTGTATTGCCGTGTTTGAATAATTTCAAGACGTCTAAACCAGCATTAAGAGGGAGTTCAATTTTTTTACTGACTTCCTGGTAATAGGAGCCAGAAGCTATTTTCTGAGAAAAAACCTGGGCTGTGCTGAAGTGTAAGCAGACCATTAAAAAAACAATAAATTTAAAGACTTTCATGTTGTTAAGATTTCAATCAGACTGAATGAGGTTGCAAGGGTGATTTTTACGTTTCATTGAAATATTGAAACTCCTTGATTTACTACTTATATTAGGTGTAATAAGGCTATTTAATTCGAATTTGTAAATGAAATTGACCTATTGGTGTCATTCTGCTACTTCTTTCGGCGCGTCAATTTAGGGCGAAACTGTTTTTAGTAAATTTAACCCGGATTATGTAATAGAATTCGTGATAGCCTGTCCCGTGTTTACGGGAAGTGTTGCAATCGCAAGAAAATCAGGCTGTTTGGAGATTTTAGCATAGCACCGCTATGGTGAAATTGAAAACAGCAACGAAGTGGCTGATTTTAAAGCGATTTCAGCACGTAATAGAATGTCTATTGCATATTTCGGGTTTAATCAACTCTGTTGTATATTGGAGAGGGGGCGCAGGAAGAGAGGGCTATGTCATTGCATGGGGTGGCGACCAATAATTTCATGCCCTTGTCTCTGTATTCTAATGTGGAGGAAATAGGGGCAATACTATTATTGATAGCTACAGGGTTTAAGTCATCAAGTTCTCCCCAAGGTTTATCGTTATCTATAAAAAGATTTTGGTTAGGCATGAAGGTGATATTGTTGCCGTCCAGTTGGTAAGTGCCGGTTGAGAAAAAATAATACCCTACTAGTTCTCCTGAATTTGGCTGTCGGTAAGCAATGGATTTGGTGAAAGTCCTGTCTTCATTGATTACAAGTGTTGCGACGCTATTCAGTCCATAGCCCTCATGCAAATTTACAACTTCCCAAGTATCATAAAGGCTGCCATTTGAAAAATTATCCTCCCAGTTTGTGCAGGAGCTTATGCTTGTAGCAAACCAAATTAAAAGGGTTAGAAAATTTGTACGTTTCATGATGGTTAATAAAGGTGTTTAATTGTCAAGACGATTTACTTTTTACATTTGTCCTAATTGCTTGCAACTGAGATTTAAAATTAGGGTTTTTAATTGAAAAGTGTAAATGAGTAGGTAGTCAGTCTATTATAGACTGAATGCTAACAAAGTTAGGAAGAGATTCAAAAAGTAAAAAAGTGGTGTATTTCGGTAGGATCCATCACGAAAAAGTAAGGGTCGGTTTTTTTAGTCTTGTATAAGGCTATGAAAAGGTCATGTTGTCAAAAATATGCAGTTCAATGTGCTCGCCGTTGTCCATAAAGTAGCAATCTGCCAAATTTTCAACAGGGAGTTTATTGTTAGCGTCTTTTTCGAAATGACCCAGTTTTCCTCTTCCGTGATAATGGTAAGGTAAGCTGTAAAAAAAGCGAATCGTATATTTCTCTACACTTTTTATGGCTGTTTCGAAAGCCATATTACGGTAGGTGATAAAGTATTTTACAAGATGATTTCGGATTTTATTTTGGGCTGACTTGGCCAATAAAGGAGGTAAAAAGAACCTGTTGGCAATTTTTTCTCCATTGGGATCATCAGACCCAAATGGGTAATGGTGGATGTCTAATAAATCAGCAGTTACTAATTTCATTGGATATAAGTTTAAATCTTAGTTGATAACCTAAAAACACAACCTGTAATAGGTATAGCTCTTTTATCGGTTACCATTAAATTAAAGCATGTTTAATATCTAAAATAAATATTTTAATATCAATATAAGCATGTATACCTAGAAATCCAATGAAAAAAGGTAAAATTAAATTGTTAAAGTTATAAAAAATCTTTAATCTCTGAAAATGATAAGGGTTTATGATAGAAGTTAAAGGGGAGGGGTAAAAATAACTTGTGCCTTGAGAAGTATGTTCAATAAGTATTTAAGGTGTTTCGGGGGATGAGAGGCAATCTGAATTTATTTAACTTTTGTTATATGGCATTATAAGAGGCTATTCTTTCACACAGTAATTCTCTTTCACACAGTAATTCATAAAAAATGCCAGACCGGGTTATCCCAGCCAGGCTTCTCGTCGGGGTGGCCGGATTTGAACCGACGACCCTCCTGACTCTTGTCAGGATACGCTGTATCGTTTGTTATTGACTATTTATCGTTAAGTCCTTTTAAGTACCTACGGCTTCCATTTTTTTTATTTGAGTTTCTTTTCGAACGGCAGAAGGACGATCATCAAAATATTCAACATGAACTATTTCCCATGGAATCCCTGCTTTTGTAGATTTATTCCGACCCGATTGATGACGCTCAAACCGCTCTATATGGTTTTTACTCTGACCCACATAATAACGGTCAAGTGAAACAGAATACAATATGTAGACAGAATAATTCATAAAAAATGCCAGACCGGGTTATCCCAGCCTGGCTTCTCGTCGGGGTGGCCGGATTTGAACCGACGACCCTCCTGACTCCCGTCAGGATACGCTGTATCGTTTGTTATTGACTATTTATCGTTAAGTCCTTTTAAGTACCTGCGACTTCCAATGTTTTTTATTTGAGTTTCTTTTCGAACGGCAGAAGGACGATCATCAAAATATTCAACATGAACTATTTCCCATGGAATTCCTGCTTTTGTAGATTTATTCCGACCCGATTGATGACGCTCAAACCGCTCTATATGGTTTTTACTCTGACCCACATAATAACGGTCAAGTGAAACAGAATACAATATGTAGACAGAATAATTCATAAAAAATGCCAGACCGGGTTATCCCAGCCTGGCTTCTCGTCGGGGTGGCCGGATTTGAACCGACGACCCTCCTGACTCTTGTCAGGATACGCTGTATCGTTTGTTATTGACTATTTATCGTTAAGTCCTTTTAAGTACCTACGGCTTCCAATGTTTTTAATTTGAGTTTCTTTTCGAACGGCAGAAGGACGATCATCAAAATATTCAACATGAACTATTTCCCATGGAATCCCTGCTTTTGTAGATTTATTCCGACCCGATTGATGACGCTCAAACCGCTCTATATGGTTTTTACTCTGACCCACATAATAACGGTCAAGTGAAACAGAATACAATATGTAGACAGAATAATTCATAAAAAATGCCAGACCGGGTTATCCCAGCCTGGCTTCTCGTCGGGGTGGCCGGATTTGAACCGACGACCCTCCTGACTCTTGTCAGGATACGCTGTATCGTTTGTTATTGACTATTTATCGTTAAGTCCTTTTAAGTACCTACGGCTTCCAATGTTTTTAATTTGAGTTTCTTTTCGAACGGCAGAAGGACGATCATCAAAATATTCAACATGAACTATTTCCCATGGAATCCCTGCTTTTGTAGATTTATTCCGACCCGATTGATGACGCTCAAACCGCTCTATATGGTTTTTACTCTGACCCACATAATAACGGTCAAGTGAAACAGAATACAATATGTAGACAGAATAATTCATAAAAAATGCCAGACCGGGTTATCCCAGCCTGGCTTCTCGTCGGGGTGGCCGGATTTGAACCGACGACCCCTTGCACCCCATGCAAGTACGCTACCGAGCTGCGCTACACCCCGAGATTTAATTAATTGTTACTATTTTAATTTTAACGGGAGTTCGATCAGACGACCCTCCTGACCTTTGTCAGGACACGCTACCGAGCTGCGCTACACCCCGAGATTTATTTAATTGTTACTATTTCAATTTTAATGGGAGTTCGTTCAGACGACCCTCCTGACCTTTGTCAGGACACGCTACCGAGCTGCGCTACACCCCGAGATTTAATTAATTGTTACTATTTTAATTTTAATGGGAGTTCGTTCAGACGACCCTCCTGACCTTTGTCAGGATACGCTACCGAGCTGCGCTACACCCCGAGATTTACTATTAAAACACCCTTATTTGTTTGCCTAAATAGGAAGGGCAAATTTAATTTATTTTTAATTAATTAAAAATGATTCATTTCAAAAATATTGTCAAGAATAGAACTTGAATGAATGCTAAAAAAATGATTTACTTTTTTTAATTTTTTTTAATTATATAAGTGCTTGATATAGAAGATCATTTTTTTTCAATTGAAAAATATTTGAAAAAACCATAGCCTCTTGTTTGGAAAAAATTAAGTAACCTGTTATGTTTGCATCTCAATTAAGGCAAAGGCCTTAAAAAACAACAAATTCCTCCTTAGCTCAGTTGGTTAGAGCATCTGACTGTTAATCAGAGGGTCCTTGGTTCGAGCCCAAGAGGAGGAGCTAAAGCCAGCACAGATAGTGTTGGCTTTTTTCGTTATGGATCAGTATTATGTCTATATCTTATATTCTGAGTTAATCGATAAATTCTATGTTGGACAGACAGGGGACATCGACAAAAGACTCCTATTTCACAACGATTCTCAAAGGAATAACATCTGGACTAAAAGAGGGATACCCTGGGTACTCAAACAAGCGATTCCCTTCAACTCTAGAACAGAAGCATTGAAGGCTGAAAAATTTATAAAAAATCAGAAATCTAGAAAAGTAATTTTAGATATTATTCAAAACGGATACAATAAATAATTTAGAGCATCTGATCCCGGTCGACCGGGAAGGGTCCTTGGTTCGCCTGTCCCGAGATCAAAGTGAATCGGGAAGCCCAAGAGGAGGAGCTTAAAAGTCCACTTACATAAGAATGTAAGTGGACTTTTTTTTAGGAATTTTTATAATAAGAAAGACCTAAAAGTGGGGGATTGAGATGAAATAAATAGGGACAAAAAAATAGCAGCAGAAAATAGTTTTCCGCTGCTATTTTCAATTTAGCAGTCAAAATTAAATTGCCACCTATTTTACCAATAGTCCAAGTTCTGCTATTGCAGCAAATGTATTGCCTCCGGCAATTCTTTTGGCTTCAAGTTTTATATATCTTGTTTTTATAGGGCTTCTAAAGTCATGCCGTCTCAAAGTAGGGTCATTGATTAGGTTACCAAACTCAAAACCCTCTAGAAGTTGCCAGTTTTTTCCATCTGAGCTGTAATAAATATTTCCTAACTCTATCATGCCCTCTTTGTCCTTTGATGGTGGCAAATAGGTGAATCCTGTAATGGTTTGAGAGGTGCCTAGGTCCACAGTTATTTGTTGTCCCCTATTTTTACTTCCTATTGCCTTGTAATAACTTTCTTGTTTACCGTCAATTGCGTTGAAAGCATCATGATTAACTTCAGAAGAGGATGTGCTTACAATTTTCCAATCTCCATTGACGGCTCCGAAGAGGGAATTAGTGATTGCACCACGATCATTTTTACCAAATGCTGCTGCTGTTACTTCTCCATGAGACAAATGAAAAGGTCCTTCATACAAATTAGATTCGCTGTTGGGCTCACTTCCATCTAAGGTATACCTTATGCTTAGGTCTTTATTGAGGCTCCCGGCAATATCTTGTTCATAGGTCTTCCAGCCAAAATCCACTTTTTTTGGCGCAATGCTTATCATACCTTTTAGGTTTCTTTCAATGGTTAATTGTGGAGGACGGGTTTCATAATAGTAAGCAGCCACCTTATTGATGGCGGGAATATACCTTTCTTCATCTACTGTAATCCGGAGCTTATTGGTGCTTACTTCAGGAAATCGGAGGATGTTTTTATAGCCTATATTGTATCCATGTGCCATTTCTTTCCATTCCCCATCAAGTAAAGCTTCCAATGTGAAGGCCGCCACTCTTTCACCTTGAGATTTGATTGCTTCTTGGATAACCAATCGATTCATTTTTATGGGGGCTTTCAAGCTAATCTCAAATGATTTTGATTGGTCGAGTAAAATAAAGCTTTGGTCATCATTGTCCAAAACCTCTTTGGGTCCTTTGGCATCAATTAATAAATCTTTACTATAAGTATTCCTTATTCTCTTGCCTACTTTCTTAAGTACTTTTACATCCCTATCAGGAAAAAGCCCTTGGATGTTAGGGGGGATGTTGAGAAGGAAGATTGAGTTTCCACCAACAGCTCTTTCGTACATGTCAAAAACGTCATCAGCACTTCTTACTCCTTGTTCGTGGTCATTTCGGTAAAACCAGCCTTCTCTAATGGAAGTATTTGTCTCTGCAGGTTGATAGTGCAAATATTTAGCCGTGTATAAATTTTCCAAAAAAGCAACTTCTTCCCCGGTAATGTCTTCAAACCGATTCATCTGATTAGGGTTTTCCTGATATGGGATAACATTCCATTCTATCTTTCGAGTTTGCCCTGATTCATTGCCACACCACCTGATGTCTTGTCTGCCAAAAATAACAGCTTCAGGGGCTAGTTTTCTGATTAAGGTTTTCCAGGAGGAGTAATCATAGGTTTGGCCACCTTTTCTTTTCGGGTGGGCGCCATCAAACCAAACTTCTTTTATAGAACCATACTCGGTAAGTAATTCAAAAAGTTGATTAAGGAAATATTCATTATAATCATCTACCTCAAATTCGAAAGTAGTTTGGTTTTCAAAAGGCCTTCCTTTTACAACTGCAGGGATGGTTCTTTTCGTTTTTTTACTAAGATTTCCATACAGACCCAAAGGGTTTTCGATTTGGTACAAATCTGCAGGAGAAAGGTATACACCAAGGTCAAGCCCATATTTTTCGCAAGAGGCAGCGAGGTCTTTCAATACATCGCCTTTGCCATTTCTAAAACCTGTAGACATCAGGCCATGTGTGGTGTACCTTGATTGCCATAATACAAAGCCATCATGATGTTTGGCAGTAAAGATCACCTTGGTCATGCCAGCAGCTTTCATTGCTTCGCACCATTGGTCCGTATCAAGTTCTTTTAAATCAATTGAATAAGGCACTTATCAAATAAAGGATTTGTATGGATAAGGTGGCTTTGCCACCATCCTTTGCATTAGGTTTTCAAAAATCCCTTCTTTCATTTTGTGCCTATTGTATCTGTAGGTATACTCATTGATATAAGGTTGAAGGTTCCTAACAGAATGATGAGTTCCCCTCAGCCAGGCCTTGAACATCATTATCACCCGATGCATCTGTTTAAAATTTTCGCCTTTTTTTCCAGATTTTTCACGTACAAGTTTCGGGAAATGTTCCTCCATACCCTTGTAGCCACTCCAGCAGTCAGTCTTAACTTCGGCGTCCTTATCGATGTAATCTTTCATAAATCCTCCAAGATTGACCTTTGAGGCGGTTTCTATAACTCTTCCGTACCAACGAGAAACACCGCCTAATCCCCTTTCTATGCCCACCACCATGATTTTCTTTTTCCCCTCGTTTCTTCCCAATGCTTTGTCGTCCTGACCGCCTACGTATGATTCGTCTACTTCTACTTTCCCCATCATCGGGAAGTTCTGGCTGCTTTCCATCGCCTTCATCACTTTCTGCTTAAAGAACCAGCAGGTCTTTTGCCTAAGCTCAAGCCTACGGCTTAATTCACCGCTACTGACACCATTCTTGTCTGTAGAAACATAATAAACGATATAGAATGCTTTAAGAAGTGAGAACTTACATTTATGAAAAAGGGTACCAGCCTTTGGAGACTCTAGCCGGCCACATTTAGTACATTGCCTATCAAACTCATTAATCCCCTTGCAATAGTGGTTATGGTTACACTTTTTACAAACATATCCATCCTTCCACTTCATATCTGCCAAATATTCATAACATGACCTGTCATCAGGGAACCGCTTCTGAAATTCAAATATTGATAGACTCTTATATCTTTTTTCCATAAAATCAGTGTTTAAAGGAAATATAGCCCTATTTTTATCATTTAACAAACGCCTTATTCAATAAATCAAATACGGTAGGATCCTCCATGCCGGAACCCCATTCTTTGGCCGTAAAAGTATTTGGGCCAAAATGAACAAAACCAATAAACTCATCTTTAAGCGCATTGTATAGGTTTTCTGTCGGTACAACATGGGCAGCCTTGAGACGAATGCTGTCTTGGTTGTCATCCTTGTCAATGTCATAAGTTGATCTAGGTGCTAATAAAAAGCCATTCTTTGAAGGACTGCAAGCAATAGAGATGAGCAGGCAAAGGCCTATCAAGATTTTCGTAGGCTTCTTTGGGTCTAAGGCTGATTTCATATTGAATGTTTTGTTATTTTTTTATATAAAAAACCAAACATAATAAAAAAATTTATTTTTCTGTAAAGGGTTTGGTCTTATATTAGGTTTTATTCCTTGGGAGGTAAATAATATTTTTCTACCTTGGAGTTGTGGAATAGATCGCCTCCCAATTGTCATTCGAAACGAATGAATGGATGAAAACAAGGGAATATTGAAAAGGGGAGTTCCCAAAGAAATGAATATAAAATAGTAAAAAAAATATCGACAACCATTCATATGGGAGTTCATATGTATTGGTTTGAATAGTAGGAGATTAAATATAAATTCATTGATAAACCAAGTACCTCTATAAATAAAATGAAAATTCAATTCAAAGTTTTTTTAGCCTCATTGTTGGCATGTGTTTGCTTTCAATCAGTGGCACAAGTAATAGAGATTAAACCCTACCTACAAGATGTAGAGCCAAATTCTGCCATAGTAATGTGGCAAACATCTGAAGGAGAAGAAAGCATTGTAGAATGGGGTTCAAGTCCCAAGCTAAACAAAAAAGCCAATGGCACTTCTGAAGCAATTAATTTTGATGAGGTACAAGTTCATACCGTTAAAATCACAGGATTAGAGCGATTTACTGAATATTACTATCGGGTACGTACTGGAAATGCCATATCAGATATTTTTCAATTTAAAACCCCACCTTTTTCAAATGATGGGGAAGATTTTAAGATAGTTGCAATGAGTGATATGCAATATGACCACAATCAACCTGATAAATTTAGTGAAGTGTTGAATGAAGGGGTGATCGGCTATCTTGAAAAAGAGTTTGGGGGATCTTTGCCTGACAATTTGGCCATGGTGCTTATACCAGGAGATTTGGTTCAAACAGGATCTAAGTTTTACCAATGGAAAGATCACTTTTTTAATCCGGCAGAGAAATTGTTTTCTGAAGTGCCCGTATATCCTGTACCTGGAAATCATGAAAGGAATTCGGTGTATTACTTTAAGTATTTCAGTTTGCCAGAGAATGGCACTCCGGCCTATGCCGAACATTGGTGGTACAAAGATTATGGTAACACACGTGTAATTGGTTTGGATTCAAATGATGGTTACAGGGATTTAAGGGAACAACTTGATTGGCTAAAAGAACTACTTGCAGACACAGAGAAAGACGACAATATCGATTTCGTTTTTGCTCAATTGCATCATCCCTTTAAATCAGAACTTTGGATTCCTGGTGAAGAAGATTTTACAGGCCAAATCGTTAAAGAATTGGAACAGTTTTCAACCAAAACAGGAAAGCCTAGTATTCACTTTTTTGGACATACACACGGCTATTCAAGAGGACAATCCAGGGACCATAAACACCTTTGGGTAAATGTTGCTTCGGCAGGTGGCGCAATAGACAATTGGGGTGAATTTGAAGGTAGGGATTACGATGAGTTTACTGTTACCCAGGATGAATACGGATTTGTAATGGTGTCAATTGATGGTGATAGAAAAGACCCTAAATTCACCATGAAGCGAATCAGCCGTGGGAATACCGTCGAACATAGGGAAAATGAATTGAGAGATAGTATTACTGTATGGAGAAAAGAACGCAAGCCAAATGCTCCTGAAGCCCTTTCCCCTGCTGGAGAAGGAGTTTCAATAAAGGGTGCTGTTTTGAAAGCGGGAGAGTTTAAAAGTGATTTTACAGGTACTTTTCACGCCGCCTCGCATTGGCAGGTGTCAAAATCAGAGGGGTTCGAAAATCTTGCCTATGAGAGCTGGCAACAGTTTGAAAACTGGTATTATAAAGAAAACCGACAAAAGGACGATGACTTAACCGATGAAAAAACGGAGCGACTTAATCCAAATACTACCTATTATTGGAGGGTGCGCTATCGGGATCAAAACTTGAATTGGAGTGATTGGTCTGAGGTTAAGACTTTTAAAACAGAGTAAAATTATACAGCCATTTGGGTGTAAGCAATCTGGGAGGAATAAATCTACGAAAGTTGGGTTTGTTCTTCCCAGATTTATTTAGAGGGCTACTGGTTTTCTAATGGAGATTTGTTGTCAGTATGTTTTTCCTAATAGAATTATACCAATTCAAAAGCGTGGTCCATTTACTATAAATCATGGTATGCACTAGAGGTCAAAATATTTTCATTTACCCAAAATATGACAATACATGAGAAAGATTATAGCGACAGCTTGCTGTCTATTTTTTATTTTCGCAAATACCATAGCCCAGGAATCTCTCCTAGAGAAAGCGTTTTCAGTGCAAAAGAAATTACTATTATTCCCGATTAACAGCGATGGACAAAAGTACAACCTGGACTTTAATGCGGGCGATTTCAAGACTTATTTTGACCTGAGGCTTGCTTTTCATGAAGACAGCACCGACTATTGGGTATTTATGGACGTAAGCAAGTTCCATGGTCAAAAAGTGAACATTAGTGGCGAAAAAAGCGCAGGGCTAAGTGACGGGTTCAAGCTTATTCACCAAAGTGATGAAATAAAAACAGATGTCCCCATTTATAGTGAAAAACTAAGGCAACAAATTCATTTTTCCAGTAAGCGGGGTTGGATCAATGATCCCAACGGCTTGGTGTACTACGATGGGGTGTACCATTTGTATTACCAGCACAATCCGTATGACTGGGCATGGGGAAATATGCATTGGGGCCATGCAGTCAGTAAGGATTTGGTGCATTGGGAGGAAATGCCAATTGTATTGCATCCAGATGAGATGGGAACCATGTTTTCTGGTTCAGCAGTGGTGGACAAAAAAAATACCTCAGGTTTCAAGACCGGTAGTGAAGATGTTATTGTTTATGCCTATTCAACCAACTTGGATAAAGTGGCCCAGGCGCAGAACCTGGCCTATAGCAATGACGGGGGAAAAACGCTCCAGAAATACGAGAACAATCCAGTGCTTCCCGCAATTAAGCGGTTTGGTACAAACGACGAGCGTGATCCCAAAGTATTTTGGTATGCGCCGAACAATAACTGGGTGATGGTTTTGCATGAAGGCCTAGGACAATCGATCTATACCTCCAATGATCTGAAAAAATGGAATTTTGAGAGCCATGTAAAAGGATTTTGGGAATGCCCAGAACTATTTGAATTGCCAATTGATGGAGATGAAACCAATAAAAAATGGGTGCTGTCTGGTGCTTCAGGGAATTATAAACTTGGCTCGTTTGACGGCAAAGTATTCATCCCTGAAACGGATAAATTGAATTACCTAAAAGGGGAAATGTATGCCGCACAAACCTATAATAATAACCCTGACGGAAGGCGCATTCAAATTGGTTGGGGCACTGTTGATTTTCCAGGAATGCCATTTAACAAGATGATGGCTTTCCCAACTGAATTGTCGTTGAAATCCACAAAACAAGGTCCGCGTTTGCACTTAAACCCTGTAAAAGAGATCGCTAATTTGTACAAAAGCTCGAAGTCATACAAAGACTTGATATTTGGAGACAAGGATGTCAATAAGGAAATCGATGCTGTGAGTACGCCTTTGCTTCATATAAAAACAAGCATAGAACCTGTTACAAATAGGAAGTTTACGATCTTGATTAATGGTTATGAGTTTAATTATAACCTCAATGACAATTTGCTCAATGATGTTTTTGTACCGCTGATCGACTACACTATCGATTTAGAGTTTATTGTTGATATCAACTCTATTGAAGTGTTTATAAATGGTGGTCAGCAAGTGATGGTCATTCCGCATGATTCCAATCAACAAAAACCGGGAATCACCTTTTCTAGCAAAAATAAAACACTAATAAAATACCTGGAAATCCATGAGTTAAACTCCATTTGGTAATTGGGTACAAGAAATCAAAAAAAAGACCAGACTACTAAAGTCCGGTCTTTTTTTTGATCCATTGAAATCGGAAATAATTCAAAAGGGGAAATGCTACTGATAAAAGCCAATAAACCCTAAATCACATTTCGATTTCCAATTGATACTTAATAACCAACCAGCTATTCTTTATATTGAGAAGTGAATTTCGATAATTGTGAAATCCGAATCTTTAAAATCATTAGCATGGGAGATTACACTTCATTTTGTCATCGTCTTTCATTCTAAAACATGCGCATTAGGAATGTGCTGAAGTTCCTGATCGATGAATTCATAGGACTCCAGCCTAACCTTCGTAGGGAAATCGTGGTCACCTTCCGGATATCGAACTGGTAATTTATCATCAACGTTGAAAAAATGATATACCCCTTTTACCATGTCCAAACCTTTGATCACGCCTCTTGGGTCAAAATATTGATCTTTTAAGGGTGCATTGGAAAAGAAGCCACGAGGCGCCAGCAAGGCGATTATTTCATGGTAATCAATTGGGATGAGCGCTCCATCCAAATTGTATTTGTCTCGAAAAAGGGGCATATATCGATCTTGTGCATAAGCGCCCAAACGGCCACCGAACTGTGTAATACCTCTTGGGCCAAGATCATAATATTCCAATTGGTTCCAGCCCCCACTGCTAACGATGACTTTCAATCGTTCATCAAATGCACCAACAAACATGGCATTGTGTCCACCCAGGGAATGACCAATTGCTCCAATACGGTTAGGATCTACATCCCCACGCTCCATCAACAAATCCACGCACCGCATATGATAAAAAATACCAGCCATAGTCCCTGATTGGTAGCGGTCTTTATTAAAATCGTAATCAGATAAATCACCCAAGCTGGGGTAATCAGGTGCAATGACTATATACCCTCGTTCGGCGAGCTCTTTTGCATAAGCCCGATTTGGCAATCCCTCTCCGTCCACAATCTTTTTGCCTTCATTTCCTGTGGGGTGAAGTGCCAGCATGGCGGGTAACATTCCAGTAATTGAACTGCGATTAGGAATGTACAAATAGGCCGGGACCCGCTCTCCTTTGACTGCCAGGAAGTCAATGGTCAATCTTAAGTATAGGTCTGTCTGAAGAGAGTCCTTGATACGGATATCCAGCTCTGGTAAATTATGCCGCTTGGGTAGTTTCCCCATCACGGCCTCCATATTTTGCTTCAGACGCCAACGGTATTGCTCCCATGCTGCCAGATTATTTATTTGAACCATCTCGTGTGTCTCGCTTGAGTAAATAGAAAATCCTTTATGGTTCAGGGATTTATTAGAAAAGTCTGCTGCCTGTTGTGCCAATATTGGAAAAGAAAGGAATGCAATCAATCCTGAAAGGACAATCCATTTAAAGGTCCAATTTGAAATTTGAAGCATTCTAATTCGGTTTATATCATCAGTTTGAGTCATTGTTTTGAGGTTGCTTCCTTGTTTGGTTTGCCTTTCTTTTTTGCTGATAACATTTTTAGATGTCGGGGTTGTATTTACTCCAGTTCGTTCCTCTTGCAGGACGAGGTGTGGGTTTTATTGTATGGTAAAGAATCTTTTCGGCTTTTGGCCCGTAAGGTCCATTAAGCATTTCCTTACCATCGGGACCGACAAGTAAAGAACAACCTATGGTGTTCCAATTCTCCCAAGGTCCTGCAGTTATTGGCCCCACATTACTTGCTGCAGCAATCCAGACAGAGAATTCTCTTGCCACAGGCATGTAAAATCCACGCCAGGCATCGCCATAAGGATCGGTCTTATTATTGTGATCTGGTGGAACTGCCCAGCTTGCAGGAGATAAAATCACATCCGCACCCATATAACAAAGCGATCGGCTTAGCACGTGGTCTTTGGCAAATGCATCCGCACATATCATCAAGCCGAGAGTACCAAATGGAGTATGACAAACTCCCAAACGATCTCCCTGGTCATATACATCTTGTCCAACAGAAAGTTCGTTGAGTTTACGATGTTTGATTAAGACCTCTCCTTTGTTGTCAATAATTACTGCGGTATTATAAATGGCGTCTCCATCTCTTTCAACTATCCCGGCACAGACATAAACATTGTTCTTTTTCGCCGCTTCACTAAGCCGTTGGCATGTTTCTCCATTGGGTATAGGTTGGGCAAACGCCTTGGCCGAGGGATGGGTCCAACCAAGATCCATTACCTCAGGGAGAAGTACCACATCGGCTTTATTAGCGGCGGCTTCCTTTATAAGTTCTTCGGCATGGGCAAGGTTTTTATCCAATTCTCCTGGTTCAACATACATCTGAACGATTGCCAGGTTAAATTCTTTGGGCATTTTGGTCGTCTGAGAGTAAGAATTAGCGGTAATAAAAAGGAAAGATCCAATGAATAATGCCTTTAAAAGGCAATTTAATCGCTTGTCCATAATTGAAAATTTATTTAATAGGAACGCTATAAATTACTCTTTTCAGTGGCGTTCTTTAGCTTAAAAGTATTTAATAACCTGAGTTTAAGCTAATTTAATAAAATAATCGATCTTCGAAGCTTAGTGTTAGTTTTAAGACAATCTTATTAAGAACAATACAATTGGAACCGTGGGTATAAAAAAAATGGTTTTGGTTTTTGAGCATAAAAAGAATTGGAAGATAGGTTAAAGCTAAACCTATCTTCCATGCATTTATAATTTTTCAATTAAAGCTTCCTGCTCCAACTGGGTAATGATTCGTGTTACATAATCATCTACAGTCGAGGTAATATTTACTGGGTCAACGATGCTAAATGTACCGACCCAAACCAAAGATTTATCCTCATCATCTTTGATATTATAAATCGAAGTCTCAATATGGAAAACTTTATAGTCCTCATAATAGTCTGGGGTAGTATAAATATCCTGAAATCTATAAAAATAGGGTCCGAACCGGTACCACCTGTTGTACCCAAAAGTGTAATGACCGGACCTGCGTATTGTTTTGTCATCGACCCCAACAACTGCAGTGATTACTACTGCATCAAAACCCTTTTGCAATAACTCTTCCTTCATGTTTTCTATTTCTTCTTCGCTTCTTTTTGAAGCTGTGAAAGATTGATCTATGGCCACATCACTTTCATATGCATTGATTCCATGGTTTATAAACTCTTCTTTAAGTTTTTCCTCAAAGATTTTCCGGGCCGTAAGGTTTTTCGTCATACCTAGGACTAAAAGCTTTTGGGGGTTGAACGAAGTTATTTCCTTGTTTTTCCAGCTATCCACAAATCGCGTTGAGGAACATGCCGTCAATGTCAGTATTCCGAGTATAAAAGCTATTTTCTTCATGATCTGTATGTTTAGTTATAATAGTATGATTTGTAGGTGTTTACAATACTAATATATCGAGTTATACAGCTCCCTAAAATGACCTAGATCAGGATATGTGTTTTTTTATGGGTTATTTTTCCAACAGATTGTTCGCCCAAACCTGCAATGACAAATCTTACAATTATCAAGCACTTTCGGGAACATTCTATTCCACTTTTAAAGTCTCCACAGGATTTTTATTGGCTATTCTTAGGCTTTGGGGCACCACTGTGAAAAGAGCTAATACTGTTACGATGAGTGAGCCAAGGATCAAAGTACCTATTCCAAAATCAGCTCGGACGATCATAAATTCCAACCAAAATTTGTTGAAAAAATAACTTGCCGGGGCAGCGATTAATATGGCGATCAAGATCATTTTTAAAAACTCTTTGGAAAGCAGGTAGTTCAATGTCAACAGGTCGGCCCCAAGTACTTTGCGAACTCCGATTTCCTTGGTCCGTCTTTCGGTACTATAAATCGCCATGCCAAATAGGCCAAGACAAGCAATCAATATGGCGATAAAGGCCAAAAATCCAATAATAGAAATGAGGTCTAAAATCGCTTGATTGTTAGCAGCCAGCTGATTTTCGTAATATTCATATTTTAAGGGGTGAATAGGATCAATTTTTTGCCAGGCAGCTTCTAAATTGGCCAGGGTTCTTTCTTGGTCTCCTTCGGAGATTTTAACTGTTGCAAACTTGAAAATCGAGGGATCATACTGGAAGACAATTGGACCTGTCTCACGACCTGTAAATAATAAAAAGAAATTGAAATTCTTGAAAACACCTGATACGGTTTTGTTATGGCCTCCGATTTCAAATGTTTCTCCAATAATTGAAGAAGGCTGTGCATAGCCAAGTTCTCTGACTGCCATCTCGTTCACCATAACGGAATTGGATATACTGTCATTTCCCATTGGTATTTTTTCACCGGCCAACAATTCAATTCCCAATATCTCCGCAAAATTCCGATCCACACTAAGTTTTATGGCCGATTTGCTGGTTTCTGAATCAAGTTTTTTTATTTCTGTATTGTCATTACGGCCATCAGCAGGAACATAGGCACAGGCAGAAACATCATCAACTCCGGGAACTTCAAGAAAGGCACTCTTTAAAAGTTGATAGTCGTTGCTCTGCAAATTAATATGGAGTATGTTTTTCGGTTTAAACCCATAATCGAATTTTGTAAACAATTCCATCTGACGGTAAACAAGAATACTTCCGATAATGAAAAATAAGGAAATGGCGAACTGTGAAACGGTAAGTATCTTTCTTAAGCCCATCTTTCCTGAGCCTAAATTCCCAATTCCTTTTAAGGCCTTAACCGAATTGAATTTTGACATGTGTATGGCTGGATACACACCCGCTAGAAACCCTACAAGCAAGGTGAATACCAGGATGAAACCAAATACTTTTAAATTGAAATCCAGACTAAAATTGAGATACTGGTTCATCCATAGCCCTAGAAATGCATTTTTCAGATAAATTAAAAATACAAAGGCCAGTAGCAATGAAAGGAAGACGGTAATAAAGGCCTCGCTCACAAATTGATAAATGAGATCAATCTTGGCTGCCCCATTCACTTTGCGTACTCCGATCTCATTGGACCGGGTAATTGCTCGTGCCACCGAAAGACTGGTATAGTTAAGGCAACTTGCCAACAAAATAATCAAGGCCAAACCTCCCAATATATAATAAGCGAAAAGTGGAAGGGTAGTGTCCGTTCCATTACCAGTGGCCTCTCCCGGGGTTATCTTGGTAAGTGGTTGGAAATTGTATCTAATCTTTTGTAAATATTCGTTTTCGCTTTTCTCCAAATAAGTTGAAGTGAAGGACCCCAAGGTATTTGTTAGCTCCTTTTCTCCAAAAGAGGGCTTTAGCATAACGTAACCATAGGTTTTGTGATCAATGCTCCAATTGTCACGAATATCTTCTATTTTTGATTCCTTGTAAAGGGTCTCCAAAGTTGACGAAGAAGCCATCACGTCAAATTTTAAATGTGATTTTGGCTGATCAGAGAAAACACCCGTAACAGTAAATAATCCCCAATCTACAGGATCCGTACTTTCATCTGTCCAGAAATTAAGTCCTCGATCGGTAAATTGCACCGTTTTACCTATGGGATTTTCATCGTCGAAAAGCTTTTGATTTACCTCATGACTTATTACTATCGAGTTAGGTTCACTAAGCGCTGAATTTTTGTCTCCGGCCTCCAAGGCAAAATCGAAAACATTGAAAAAGGAGGGATTTGTGAAATAACCCTTCATTTCCACATAAGACTTCTGATTGTTTTCATTTGTATAAATGGCGTCACCACCAAAGCCCGTTCGCAAGAAGGTGGCATCTTCAACTATGGCAGATTCGTTTTTCAAGGCATCAATGGTAGGGAAAGGTATTGTTGCCCGCATACGGTTGTTGTCAAGAGGGCTGGTAACGATTCTAAATATTCTGTCTTTGTTATCATGGAAATCATCATAGGACTTCTGATCCACCCACATCATAATAATCAACATACATATTGACATTGCCGCTGCCAATCCAAAAACATTGATTAGCGAATAGGTTCTGTTTTTGAAGAAAACCCTAAGTCCTATTTTTAAATAATTAAAGAACATGATACTGTTATTTATATTAACCGTGATAAGCGCAATGAGGGCATAACCTTAAAAGTTCTGCTTATACCAAATATACTATGTCTAATATTTGTGCCAAAAACATAAAAAGCTGTAGATCAGTTCATTATGTTTAAAAAGTATTAAGGTGCGCTTTAAAATGTAATATAATGTTACAACAAGTGTCTAATATTTTTACACTGTATCAGTTGGTCTGGTAGAAGATTTAACTTCACTGATTTTTTTATGTCAATTTCATAAAAAAAATGTTTTGAATTGACCATAAGGATTGCCTTGGTTACCTATTGTATTTCACTTTTACTTGAACGTCATTTTCCGGGTAAAATTAGAATGAATTGACCCAGGAAAATTTCTCATCAATCTAAAACCTTAGAGAGAAACAGTCGGCTAAATCAATTTTATTTAAAGGTAAATTTGGCAATTATTGAAAAGGAGGTTTAGGGTTTTGAGTCTGCGCTAGGTTTATTAAAGCGTTCATACATTTCAATGTCAAAGTAAGAAACGGTAACAAGGTTGTCTAAGGTTATGATCAAATCAACATCCAATTCATAAAGTGACTGGAATTTGACTTCTTCTACATATTCAGAATAAACATCAAGATAATGTGTTGTAAAGACCAATTTCTTTTGTACATCTCGATATCCGCTAAATACCGGAATGACTCTGATGTAGTTACTGACAGTAGGAATAGGTAATTCTTTTACCCATGCGATATAAAACTTATCAGTATCCAATGTGAATTCCAGAAGTTTAGCATCCTTGAATGAGGATCTAAGTAATAATTCGAGTTCATTTCCGACTACTTTGATAGCCTTCTCAATTTGTCTTTTAGGATCTCTGCAAAAAGTTAAGTTTCCAATTTCTGTTATCAACACAGCTATAAGAAACGAAAAAAACGTGGTTCCAATATAAGGGGTTTTTATTGGGAAATATCCGTGAATAAAAGGAATTAGACTAGGGGATGCCCATTGCACAATTAGGCGGGTAATAAATGAAAAAAATAATAACCAAGTTCCTATTAAAATTGTATCAAAAACAAGCCTTTGTCGATCTAGCCTTTGTTGCTTGAATTTGAATTTATTAAACCTGGATAATAAGTAGTACCCTCCTAATAGAGGCAGTATTAAAAGGTTCCAAGGCATTTGAAATTAGGTAATTTCGGGATTCAATTCCTTTTTTTTGGATTCTATTTCTTTGAAAATGGAAGACTTTTTTAATCTGCTGATAAGACTTTGAACTTTTTCTTGTTTGAAAAAGTCTTCATTTTCTATGTAAATTCTTCCTTCTTTGGTCGCTTTTACGACGTCTTTATTTTTCTTTACTTCAATCATATCAAAATCTAATATTTTTCTGTATAAATCAAAAACGTAATCAATGGTTTCTTGGTTTAAACACAATTATAAAAATCTAAAAAGCCATATAAATTGAAACTTGGTTTGCAAATTGGTAGAATTATCATAACATTAGTTTAAAGTAGTTGATTTTTTTCATTTATCCCAATTTTATTGGTGGGAACTTAATGGTCCAAACTCTCTAAGTAGACTTACATTGATTCCTCCTTTAAAATTTCAATATGCCGTTTTAGTCGCTCCAAATCCAACTCAAGGGTTCCGTTGTAAACGCCCCTGATATAGCCTTGTTTGTCTACGAGGATAAAATTTTCGGTATGGATAAAGGTTTCAGGATCCTGCGTCTTTGTAAAATCCTCATCGGCGAAATAGCCGTTTCTGGCAATATCATAAATGGCCTCTTTTGGACCTGTGACCAAATGCCACTTTGCGTCGTTTACTCCTTTTTCAACGGCATAATTCTTCAATACAGGCACACTGTCATTCCAAGGCATCACTGAATAGGACAGCAACATAAAGTCAGGATCATCTTTATAGGCTTCCTGCAAAAGGCTCATATTGCTCGTGAGCTTTGGACATATGCCGGGGCAAATGGTAAAAAAGAAATTGGCCACATAATTTTTCCCTGCATAGCTCTCATTGGTGATCCGCTCTCCATTTTGATTCAGGAATGAAAAATTGGGGATTCTATGCTCTTTGGTGTCCCAATCTGGCGTAAAGTCAGCAGAATTAAAGTAGGGCAATTTCGTGACTTCTGTAATTGCGGCTTTCTTGTTATTGCCTATCTGCTCCTTGCATGAATAGCCAACACCTATCAAAGCTAATGCTAAAAGGATGTTAATTCTAGTTCGTATCATGGCCATTTGTTTCAACAGGATTGCATTTCTTTAGTCCAATAAGTCCATACCGCTCACCATTTTTAGTGAAGTAATTGGCTTTTATCCGGCCGTCTTCCTGCCAAAGTTGTTGGCTTCCACTCTCTTTCCCATCTACATAGTTAAAAGCCATGAATTTTTGTCCTGAGGTATACCATTCTGTTACTGGTCCATTGTATTGCCCATTATTATTGAAATGGTATTCAAATTTAACATTGCCATTGGGCCACCAACCCTGGTGAGTTCCTACTTTATGCCCCTTCAAATAAACTCTTTTGGATTCCATGGTTCCTTCCGGATACCATTGTTTTTCCTCTCCATCTTTCCGTCCATCATTATAGAGCGCTTCAGATTTCTTGTTGCCATTGTCATAAGTGCTTATTAGTCTTCCTTTAAATAGCATTCCCTTATAATAGAGTGAGCCATTGTTCAAATGCAACTGTGGGTCAGCGGCATCCACAACAAGATTACCCTTGGTACTTTCACATGAAATGAATACCAATAAGAGGATCAAGGTGGTCTTATATAGGTAATTCTTTGGCATTATTTTGTGATGCTTCCCGGAGTTCCAAAATAACCGCTTCCATTAAGATAAGGGTCCTCACTACTGATATGATAATGGTAAATGCCTTCAGGAAAATCTTCAGTAATGGAGAAGTGTCCATGATAAGCATCCAGGTCATCATTGGTAATGGTGTGGCCATTTTCAACTGGCCCATATACAGGAAAGCCATCGGACAAAAGCCCTAAAAATGCGTCATTACCAAATTCGGATGTCAAGTAAGTTGGTTCAATGTGATAATGGTATTCGCCACGCATCTGCGGATGGCCTGCCCATTGATCAAAAGAATCGATTTCATTGGTCAATGGCTGGTCGGGACCGGCATATTGATTGTAGAAAACGACCCCATTTCTGGAAACGCCAATTGCTCCAAGAGGGGTTGACTGGTGAAAGCTTGCCTCAGAGGGATACAGCGGTATGGTCAAAACAATGTTTTGGCTGGCAATGGTATTCGGGTTTTTATTATAAGCTGGATTGTTGCCGCTATACTCACTGTATAAAGGATTGCTTGTGGGCCAATAAGGACTTGTGTGGTTAGGGAGATCCTGGGTAGTGAAAATCACATTGTCCCCACGTATTTCATAGGAAAGGCCAGTCCCTTCAAATTTTGTCAATAGGGCGCTGATGTCATACTCTGTAGAAGTTTCTTCCAAATCCATTTCTTCCATTTCATTGGAACAAGCCATGGTGAGGGCCATAATAATAAAGTAAATAGGCATTGTATTCTTTATTTGCTTCATTATGATAATTTATTTTAAAGATTTTAATCCTGTACTTATCTTAGTTTATCGGCAGCAGTTTTTTTCGTTTAATATAATACGCCAATAGTAAAAATGAAATAATCCCTACTAGCCAATAGTTGAAACTGGATTGTATTGTTTCATCCTGTAAAAGGCCAAAAATTAAGTTCGCTTCCTGAATTACAAATTGTTCCTCCTCTACTTTGAGATTGGCTGTATGCTGGTTCTCGTTGTTTAGGATAAATTGGACATTGTTCTTGCCTTCTCCCAAAACCATAAAAATACTTTGATTTCGATTGATATCCTTAAAACTTGGATTTTTTACGACAATGGTCTCAATGGTTTCAGGTATTCCTTCTGCCTGGAAAACCACATTGGTGTCGTGCCCCAGTTTTACGAAACCATTTTTAAGCGCAAGTGACTTGTCTTGTCCATTAATATTTATGGTAATATTATCCATTAAATACTCCATAACCAATTCCTGAAATTCTTCAGGGGTAGCAAAAGCTCCCTCACCATAATGCTGTTTAATTACATATTCAAAAGCTGTGAGAGGCGATCTTACTTGCAGTATCCAGCCCTGATGCGCTTGTTCTGTTAAAATTATAGAAGATATAGCAGGCTGGTGCGCTTGGGCAATCCCTGCCCAGGTCAATAGTATAAAACTTGCAATCCATTTAATCATTTTTTCTAATGTTTTAGTTGACGTAAGCACCCGCAAGGCAGTCAATGAAATTGTTATTCCCTGCTGCATCTACATGGTAATGGTAACCTCTTGTATCATCATAGTGACCTCTGCATTGGTCCAGGTCGCTGGGCTCTTCACCACTCTCATTGAGTTGGGTATGAATACTATGCCCATCCATGGCATAACCAATCATGGCTGCATGGCCGTCTTCCTGAGCAATTTCAGTACTGGTTCCGGTGGCGGCATGATAATGGTAGCCCTGATGTACATTGATATGACCACCCGCATCGTCAAAAGGAGCAAGGGTATAGGCAGATAGAATGGCATCTGTTGGGGCTGCTCCTGAAAATTCAATTCCATTAAATGCTATTCCTCTGACCGTTGGTCCGGAAGCACCCGTTGGTCCTCCGCCTACAGCAAAACTACTTGAGCTGCTTTGCTTCACCGGAGTAACAGGTATCACCCATGTCTGTGCCAGGTCCGTAATATAAGAAGGCAGGCATTCCACACAGAAATTTTGGTATTCAGCACCTACATTTGGGTTGGCTGCATTGATACAATCGTCTTCCGTGCTGGTAATGTAGATGTCCCCATTGTCATCATACATCATCCAGGTGTCGTCATTGTAAAAGGAAGCCAGGTTTTTAATGAATTCACCGTCAACATCATATACTTGTCCACTTTCTAACCAAATGCCCCCAGCCTCTTCTCCATCGGAAATATTGCTGGGACACCATGGCCCCATTTGATGATCAGAAGCGGTACTTGTGGTTACTATCTGGTAGCAATCCGTTACCGTGCCATCAGATAAAGTACATGGTATGGTGGATACAGTGGTTCCATCAAGAAAGAAAGACATATCAACATCTAAAACCAAACCATCAGAATTCAAAATGTCCTGTTCATTCTCATCATTGTCACAAGAAGAAAAAATTGCCAACGCTCCAATGATTAGGAAGCTTAATCTAAAATTTACCATAATGTTTTCGTTTAAAACCTTAAGTTTTGTCTTAGTATAGACGCAAACCACGTTGAATCCCCTCGGTCGCTTAACGATATTTTATTGAAAGCCTGAATAAATGATAGGGCTTGGAAAAAAAATCACTGAAAGGGGTTGGTCAATTATGCTTTTTGGACCAAAAGTGGAATGGCTTAAAAAATCTATTTCAAAGATAATACTTTATACTTTAAAATACAAAACCACGATTTTGTTAGAGGGCTGTATATGAGTTGGTTGGAAAGGATGATCAGTAGGGATCGATTGAATGTTAACTTTCTTTTTGTCAGTATTGTTGCACAAAAAAAGGCAACAATTCAGCCAAAATCAGGTTGTTCTTGTTGTTTTATTTTTCCAGGGGTTGGCACCCCTTTCTACAAAAGTTTCACTCCTTCGGAGTTTTGTATTCGTATAGTTTCGGATTTGATATTGACATAAAAAGTAATGTTAAGCGACCAAGGGCTGGGGGAGAATTCTAGTACCTCGAAAATCACGTTTTGAATTGCGCTTCCGGTGAGATTTTGTCAGCATTGTTGCACAAAAAAAGGCAACAATACCGCCAAAATCATAGTGTTTTCAATATGTTATTACCAAGGGCTGGCACCCTTGGCTATGTTATATCGCCCTGTCAGGGCTAGGGAATTTGGTATGATTAAATTTTCGTCCATCTCTGCTCGTCACTGCGAGCCCTTTTGGGTGGGCGATTCAGGTGGGAAAGGGTGCGGCAGTCTCTCGATATAGGTGGATTTCGAAATGATGACAAAGTCTCAATTGATTGCGAACTTCGATCGGGATTTTGTCAGCATTGTTGCAGAAAAAAAAGCAACAATACCGCCAAAATCAGGGTGTGCTTGTTGTTTTATTTTTCCAGGGGTTGGCACCCCTTTCTACAAAAGTTTCACTCCTTCGGAGTTTTGTATTCGTATAGTTTCGGATTTGATATTGACATAAAAAGTAATGTTAAGCGACCAAGGGCTGGGGGAGAATTCTAGTACCTCGAAAATCACGTTTTGAATGGCGCTTCCGGTGAGATTTTGTCAGCATTGTTGCAGAAAAAAAAGCAACAATACCGCCAAAATCATAGTGTTTTCCTTATGTTATTACCAAGGGCTGACACCCTTGGCTATGCTATTTCGCCCTGTCAGGGCTGGGGAATTTGATGCGAATAAATTCTCGCACCTCTCTGCTCGTCACTGCGAGCCCTTTTGGGTGGGCGATTCAGGTGGGAAAGGGTGCGGCAGTCCCTCGTAATACGTGGATTTCGAAATGGTGACAACGTTTCAATTGATTGTTAACTTAGGTTGTGATTTTTTCAGTATTGTTGCAGAAAAAAGGGCAACAATACCGTCAAAATCGGGATGTACTTCTTATCTATTTACCAAGGGCTGACACACCTGGCTATGGTATTTCGCTCTGTTGGGGCTGGGGAATTCGGAGTGCTAAACTTCCATTAATCTACATATGCACCTGAAAGGCAATTGATGAAATTGTTTTCGCCAGCAGCATCTACATGGTAGTGATAGCCCCTGGTTTCATCGTAATGCCCACGGCATCGGTCCAAATCTGTAGGTTCATTGCCATCCTCATTGAGTTGGGTATAGATTCCATGACCGTCCATGGCATAACCTATGAAAGGTGCATGTCCATCGCTTTGGATGATTTCGGTGCTTATGCCTGTTGCTACATGGTAATGATAGCCCTGATGTACATTGATATGTCCTCCTGCATCGTCAAAAGGAGCGAGGGTATAGGCAGATAGTATGGCATCCGTTGGGGCGGCACCAGAGAATTCTATTCCGTTAAAGGCGATTCCCCTAACATTAGGCCCACGACCTCCTCTAGGCCCCATGGCGAAATTATTTGGACTGGTAAGCCTCACTGGGGTAATGGGAATTAACCAGGTCTGAGAAAGGTCTGAGATATAAGAAGGCAGGCATTCCACACAAAAATTCTGGTATTCAACGCCCACATTTGGGTTCGCCGCATTCATACAGTCTTCTTTAGTACTTGTGACGAATATGTCTCCATTGGCATCATACATCATCCAAGTATCATCATCATAAAAAGAGGCCAGATTCTCGATAAAAGCACCATCAACATCATAAACCTGTCCATTTTCCAGCCAAATGCCGCCTGCTTCTTCACCATCAGAAATATTACGTGGGCACCAGGGACCCATTTGGTGATCTGAAGCAGTACTAGTGGTTACGATTTGGTAACATTCGGTTTCAGAACCATTTGAAAGTGTACATGGAACAATGGAAACGGTTGTACCTTCTAAGAAGAGGGAAGCGTCCACATCGACTACTATCTCATCTGTGATTAGAATTTCCTGTTTCTTTTTGCTACACGATGAAGCAATTGCAAAAGCGGTAAAGAGCAAAGCAAAAAATTTATAATTTACCATAATCGTTTGTTTGTAAGCTTAGACGTCGTTCCAGCTAAAATCCCTCGGTAGATCCCAATTATTTTTATTTGTATAAAAATTCAGGGATAAGACAAAGGTCTTGTTATTGAACCATCTAAGGATTAGAAACCTGGCTTCACTTAGTGATTTAAAAATAATATGATCGGGAAAAAAGGTCAAGGGGCAAAAGTATGCTCTGCTAAAAATCCCCTAAATTGCTAAAAGGAGGCTTGGTATTAAGGGTTAAGTGGCAAGTTCCCTGGCGAATAAATGGTGACACTTCGCTTTTCTTCAGTGCTTGTACCATTTTGATCAGTGACGATGATAAGGAAATCATAAATGCCTTCTACAGCATCTTCAGGAATATCGAAGTGTTTGTGTACATTGGCATTTTTTGTCCCCTTGTATTCCTCCCAAGTTAATTCAAAGTCCCAAAAACCTTCATAGGTTTTGTCATCTTGTGGGGCAATCTTTACCTGTACTTGTTCGATTAATTCTCCGGCCAGGATGTCTGCATTCAAATGAAAATCACTACCTATTACCCCGATTTCATTGTTGTTCAGCCCAATTTCTACATTTTCTATTGTGGGTGAAGGAAGAACAGGCTCAGCTTCTTCCTGGCATGAAACCAGGGCTAAGATGGAAATTACGGTAATGATGAAATGGTTGAATTTGCTTTTCATGGTTTTAAATAAATTGGTTCAATAATAATTCTGCGAAGAAAAAATAGTGCGCTAAATACCCTATCTAGGATAAATACACCAGTTTCTAATTTGCAATATTGTTGCAAATATATAACTTATTGATAATGAAACAATGTTGCATGTGAGTTTAAGGTTATAATAATTTTTTCGTTTCAAAATGAGATTTATCCTTGTTAATGCAATACTATTGCATTATGTTTGCGCAACAAAGTTGCATTAATTAACCAATTAAAACTTATTGAAAATGAACAGAATTAGACTAACGTTTATTATTTCACTTTTTGCTTTGGCTTTGTTTTCTTGCGAGGAAGACGAAGAGCTGATTTTTGATTCTCCGGAAATCATCACTTTTGAAATGGGTGAGGGAAGTGCACATGCTACAGAGCCTGTAGCCTATAGAGGAGCGGATTTGCACATGGAAGCTACTATCTTAGCCTCAGCCAATGTGTCCTCCATTAAGGTAAGTATACATGGGCATGACCTGGAAGTTGAGGAAGAAGAAACAGCATGGGATTTTTCACAAACCTACACCAGTGAACAATACCTTAGCACTAGCTTCGAGTTTCATGAGCATATTGATATTCCGGCCACCGCACCTGTTGGAGAATACCACGTGGTATTGGAAGTCACAGATATTGCAGGGAATACTTCGGAGATCGAAGGACACTTGGAGTTAAGGTCTTTGGTTCATATTAGTGGCTTCGAAATGGATGCCGATGTACAAAGGGGAGAAGATTTTCATGTTGAATTTTTAATCGGGGCTGCCCATGGCATTCATTCCATTACCGTTGATATCCATTCCCACGGACTGAATCCTGCTGCAGGAGAAATAGCATGGGAATTTGACAAAGTGTTTGAGGAAGGGTACCATGAATTGTCGGAGGTTGAATTTCATGAGCATATAGATGTGCCTGCCAATGTTACTCCGGGAGAATACCATGTAATGTTTACTGTTGCCGACGAAGAAGGAAATGAACAGGAATATGGTGCCTATATTGAGGTTGTAAGCAATTGATAACTTCAATTCAAAGATGCGAAATAAGCCGGTAGGTTCCGGCTTATTTCCTATTATTCACCTGGGTTCGGTTTTAGGATGTGTTTACGAAAAATCCTTCCCGACTCTGCCGGAACCGGAACTACGCCCCTTTGCTAGAAGGGGATTTGTGGCAAAATGAATTTTATGCTCTTTTGGTGGAATTGATGTGGACTGAAGAAATGCAAAATCAGATTTGCACTCGTTAGTCCTGAAAAAAACGAAATCCCCCTTTTCTAAAAGGGGGCTGGGAATTTTAACGGGAACAATAAGCTATTACCAAATCGAAAATATATTATTAGGTTCGAATTTATTAGCGCATTATAGAGCCATTCCATCCCCGGAATTGCTTTCACAAGAAAAACTTTTTACTAAAAACCACCCCAATAGCCATATCAAACAGCACTGGCGCTTCTTAGATTAAATGTCATGATGTAAACTAAACTGGAGCTGGTTTTTGCTCCAGCTATCGGTGGATTGTCGCATACCACCAAGTTGGATTTTTAGGTCTTTATTGACCATGTATCCCAGGGCAGCATAAAACCTGTTGCGGTCAAAAATTTCGATCGAATTCCCGTTACCTATATCACGTTGTCCATTGATAAATATTTCATTGTAAAGGGCCAGGTAGATGGTGTTTTTTTTCATGGCCGCTTTATTCAATGGGATATTTAAAAATAAATTGTACCTGAAGCGGGTTCTGAAATCCTGATTTTCAACAAATCGTTGCTCATAGCGAAATCTATGGGTGGCATAAAAGCGGTTGCCAAATTGAGAAGGGAAAAGGGCTTCTTGATAAATTCTGGTCTCGGAGGAAGTGCTATTGTCATCTCCATAAGCCCCTGAGGTAATATTGGCAAGACCAAGGGTGAATTTGATGTCCGTTTTCTTGGGTTTAAAGGTTAAGCCTCCGCGCAACAACAATTGTTCAAGGTCTCCTCCCTTGTTCCAGTTGCGGTATTGGATATCTCCTTGAAAGCCCCATTGACTTTCATTAAATGTTGAATTGAAAAAATACATGTACCAGGCCCCTGTTTTGTCCGTGTCTATTTGGGCTTTTACAGAGAAGGGTACAAGTAGGGCAATGATTATGGGCAATAAAAATAAACGCTTTTTCATTTTAGGGTTTAAATTGTGATAATGGAGTTTGAAAATAGGAAATTCTCTTATTTGAGCAATATGAAATGATAAAGATAGTTCAAAAAGTTGGTTTAGAATGCCTTCTGTACCTTAGAATGGCGGATAAATGATCATTCCAGATGGCTTAATAAATTAATGGTCACCCCATTTGGGTCTTTAATAAAAAAGCGCCTCACGCCCCAATCTTCATTAGAAATCGGGTATTCAATGGCTATTTTTTGTTGCCTGGCTTTTTTATAATAAGTGTCAATGTTTGAAACTTCTATGGATAAAAATATAGCGGAATTATCCAGAGGGGCATTGTGCTTGTTTTGGAAGATTGAGATTTGTGCCGTAGGGTTTTCTTTGGAGACAAAGGTCAGCACCCAGCCCATGTCCATGGCCAATTCCATGCCTAAAAAATCAATGTAAAAGTCTTTGCTTTTCTCCAGGTCATTGGAATAAATATTGGGGACGATTCTGCGCATGGCGAATTGGGGGTATCAGTCAGTTAGGATATCAATGTATGGTTACGCCTTCTAATTTAAAGGGTTTTGAAACTAATAATAATATTGAATAAGGATAGCGATCGTGATTTTGTCAGCATTGTTGCAGAAAAAAGGGCAACAATACCGCCAAAATCGGGATGTGCTTGTTGTTTTATTTTACCAGGGGTTGCCACCCCTTTCTACAAAAGTTTCACTCCTCCGGAGTTTTGTATTCGTAAAGTTTCGAATTTAAAATAGGCAAATAATGTAATGTTAAGCGATCAAGGGCTGGGGAGGATTTCTAATACGAGGATAGGCGCATTTTAAAAAAGAGCTTCCGTTGAGATTTTGTCAGCATTGTTGCAGAAAAGAGGCAACAATACCGCCAAAATCATAGTGTTTACCTTATTTTATTACCAAGGGCTGACACCCTTGGCTATGCTATTTCGCCCTGTCAGGGCTGGGGAATTTGGTATGATTAAATTTTCGTCCATCTCTGCTCGTCACTGCGAGCCCTTTTGGGTGGGCGATTGAGGTGGGAATGGGCGCGGCAGTCTCTCGCTATAAGTGGATTTCGAAGTGGTGAAAATGCTCAATTGATTGCGAACTTTGATAGAGATTTTGTCAGCATTGTTGCGGAAAAAAAAGCAACAATACCGCCAAAATCGGGATGTGCTTGTTGTTTTATTTTACCAGGGGTTGGCACCCCTTTCTACAAAAGTATCACTCCTCCGGAGTTTTGTATTCGTGAAGTTTCGAATTTAAAATAGGCATATAAAGTAATGATAAACTATAAGGGCTGGGGAGGAATTCTAATACGAGGATAGGCGCGTTTTAAAAAAGAGCTTCCGTTGAGATTTTGTCAGCATTGTTGCAGAAAAAAGGGCAACAATACCGCCAAAATCGGGATGTGCTTGTTGTTTTATTTTACCAGGGGTTGGCACCCCTTTCTACAAAAGTTTCACTCCTCCGGAGTTTTGTATTCGTGAAGTTTCGGATTTGATTTTGACATATAAAGTAATGTTAAGTTATCAAGGGCTGGGGAGGAATTCTAATACGAGGATAGGCGCGTTTTAAAAAAGAGCTTCCGTTGAGATTTTGTCAGCATTGTTGCAGAAAAAAAAGGCAACAATACCGCCAAAATCGGGATGTGCTTGTTGTTTTATTCTACCAGGGGTTGGCATCCCTTTCTACAAAAGTTTCACTCCTCCGGAGTTTTGTATTCGTAAAGTTTCGAATTTAAAATAGGCAAATAATGTAATGTTAAGCGATCAAGGGCTGGGGAGGAATTCTAATACGAGGATAGGCGCGTTTTAAAAAAGAGCTTCCGTTGAGATTTTGTCAGCATTGTTGCAGAAAAAAGGGCAACAATACCGCCAAAATCGGGATGTGCTTGTTGTTTTATTTTACCAGGGGTTGGCACCCCTTTCTACAAAAGTATCACTCCTCCGGAGTTTTGTATTCGTGAAGTTTCGGATTTGATTTTGACATATAAAGTAATGTTAAGCGATCAAGGGCTGGGGAGGAATTCTAATACGAGGATAGGCGCGTTTTAAAAAAGAGCTTCCGTTGAGATTTTGTCAGCATTGTTGCAGAAAAAAGGGCAACAATACCGCCAAAATCGGGATGTGCTTGTTGTTTTATTTTACTAGGGGTTGGCACCCCTTTCTACAAAAGTATCACTCCTCCGGAGTTTTGTATTCGTGAAGTTTCGAATTTAAAATAGGCATATAAAGTAATGATAAACTATAAGGGCTGGGGAGGAATTCTAATACGAGGATAGGCGCGTTTTAAAAAAGAGCTTCCGTTGAGATTTTGTCAGCATTGTTGCAGAAAAAGGGGCAACAATACCGCCAAAATCATAGTGTTTACCTTATTTTATTACCAAGGGCTGGCACCCTTGGCTATGTTATATCGCCCTGTCAGGGCTGGGGAATTTGATGCGAATAAATTCTCGCACCTCTCT
Source organism: Cyclobacterium sp. 10D3-21 (assembly GCF_055809755.1). NCBI lineage: Bacteria > Pseudomonadati > Bacteroidota > Cytophagia > Cytophagales > Cyclobacteriaceae > Cyclobacterium > Cyclobacterium sp. 10D3-21. The sequence goes on along the minus strand of NZ_CM147924.1, from coordinate 6,702,511 downwards.
GCTCGTCACTGCGAGCCCTTTTGGGTGGGCGATTGAGGTGGGAATGGGCGCGGCAGTCTCTCGATTTAATGGGGTATCTGTCGACCTTCTTTGATCAAAGCTTTCCCTAAACCTACTATTATCAAATTTTGGCCAGCCAAACTTAATCCTAAAGTATTGACGCAATAAGATTTTTTTTGGACGCTATTTAATTTTTGAATTGTTAAGGTACTCCTAGTCGGAATATATGCTGTGGATACAATTAGGACAGCTATATAACCTGAAAAGACTCATTTTTGGCCAATTAAAAAAGAACTGGTGTATAAATTAAATAAAAGAAAAAAAGACCCCCCATAGCTTTTAATCAATGATTAATAGATGCATTTCTGATCGAAAAGATAGTTGTGTAAACCCATCAATGCTAAAACAAATTCAGCATGATTTAGGTTATCTGAGCATAAAAAATTGTAGAAAGTTTCACCATTTTATGAAAGGCATCCCGAATTGTGATTTTTAAACTGGCATAAAATTTATGCATTATGTAAATATAAATTATCAATTAATTTGGATTTCATCGATTAGAACATATAGATCATGATTACTACAGCTAATGTTGCGAATGTTGCCAGTAATATAGTTGCAACCATAGGGGAGACTCCTCTGGTACGTCTGGACAAACTTTTTCCAGACAGCCATGCATCGTTTTATGGTAAATTGGAGGCCGCCAATCCTTCTGGAAGTTTGAAGGACAGGACTTCGATTTTTATCGTCAAAAAAGCACTTGAAGAAGGAAGAATAAATAGAGGGGATACCATTATAGAATCGAGTTCCGGTAATATGGCCTTGGGCCTGGCACAGGCCTGTATTCATTATGGATTAAAGTTGATCGTGGTGGTCGACCCTAACCTGAACGCGCATACGGAGAAGTTATTGAAGACCTATGGCGCCCGACTGGAATTCGTGAAAACACCTGCTAAAAAGGGAGGTTTTCTAGCTGCTCGCTTAAATAGGGTACAGGAGCTCCTGCAAGCCATACCCAACAGTTTTTGGACCAACCAATATGGGAATCCCAACAACCCTTTGGCACATCATAAAACCATAGACGAAATTATGAGGGACTTGGGTGGAGCCGTGGATTACCTTTTTGTATCCACAAGCACCTGTGGTACATTGATGGGCTATGCCGATTATATCAAGGAGCATAATCTAGGTACCAAAGTGATCGCGGTGGATGCTTTAGGAAGTGTATTGTTTGGAGGGAAGGCGGCACCAAGACTTATACCCGGGCATGGGGCAGGTGTACAATCACAGTTTTTCGATACGGATAAATTTGAAGGCCATGTGAAGGTCAGCGACCTGGACTGTATTGAAGGCTGCTGGTCCTTGCTCAAAAAAGAAGGAATACTCTGTGGAGGTTCTACAGGAGGGGTAATTGCTGCCATCGATCGGTACATCAAATACATCCCCAATTCCAGTAATTGTGTGTTTCTATTGGCAGATAGAGGAGAGCGGTACCTCGACACCATTTACAATCCGGATTGGGTATTGTCCAATTTTCCTGAAAGTGAGCCCATGCTAAAAACTGCCATTGGATGGTAAGAAGGGAGGCTGAGGAAATGCAGGATGTTCCAACATTTAATATTGCCATCGTTGGATTGGGACCTAAGGGTTTCTATGCTTTTGAGCGCCTGTTGGCGCAGCTAAAAGCCCGTGAAATCCAAGAGCCTGTAGCGATACACCTGTTCAACCAAAACCAATTCTTTGCTGCCGGGAATGTTTACCGCCCTGATCAAGCGCCCTACCTGTTGATGAACTATGCGAATAAAAACATCAACTGCTGGACGGATGAATTGCCCACGGCCATTCTTGTCGAAAGGCCTGATTTTGTCAGTTGGCTGCAAAATAAAACGGAGGAGCCGAATGAAGCATTGGAAGAAGACTTTGCTTCTCGAGCAACAGTGGGCAGCTATCTGATAGAGGGATTTGATCGCTTGTGCAATAATTTGCCTGAGAATATACAGTTGGTGAAACATGTAATGACGGTAAGCGAAATCGGCATACAGGGTGAAAAATTTAAGCTTATTACCCCGGGAAAAGAAGCAGATGAATTTCCTGCATTCGATAAGATTCTATTAACCACTGGGCATTTAGGTTGCGGGGCTGGATTTCTTGAGGGAAATCAAACCAGCCGTTTTATCGACTTTGTTTACCCTACTCATCTGGCTTTGGGGCATATCGAAGCGGGTGCAAAAGTGGCCGTAAAAGGCTTTGGCCTGACTTGTATTGATGCCATTTTAGCCCTTACCGAAGGAAGAGGAGGGGAATTTGCAGTGAATGAGTCGGGTAAAATGACTTATAAGGCTTCAGGAAAGGAACCCCACAAAATTTACCCTTATTCCAGAACCGGCCTTCCCATGATGCCACGTACTGGAGGGGCAGCAGACAAGAGCCCGCTTTATTTTCTCACAGAAGACCGTATTGCCTCGCTCAAGCGATCAAAGCCCGTTTCCTTTGAAAAAACTTTGCTTACCCTGATTATAAAGGAGTGTACATTTAGCTATTACAGGGTACTTTTCAAGGAATACCGGTGGAGATTGCTTTTTCTAGAAAAATATGACGGCATTCGCGAGCAAATTGAAGTTTTTCACAAATATCATCCTGAAGTGGAAAGGTTCAACTGGGAAACTCTTTTGGATCCTTTTTCGAATCAATCGGCATTGACACATGCAGAGGTTTCTGATTATATAGAAAAACTGCTTTTTGAAGCCGAAAAGGGCCCTGAGGAAAGTCCTTTAAATGCCGCATTTGGCACTTGGCGCAGGATTAGCCAAGGGTTCAATGAAATTTATAGCTTTGGGGGTTTGGATGCCGCTTCACATAAACTGTTTGACCGAAACTATTTCGGCCTTTTTAACCGCATTGCCTATGGACCTCCGGTAAAGAACATGAAGAAAATGCTAGCACTTGCCGAAGCAGGAATATTGGACTTTGAATTTGTGCGAGGGGCGACTTTTGAAGTCGATGAATCCTCCGGCGCTTATGGCTTCTTGAAGGGTGAGAACCAAAATGAGCAAGCCATAGACTGCCTGATCAATGCCCGAATTCCCAGAAACAATGAAAGCGAAACACCTAGCCCCCTTTATCGTTCAATCTTGGAAAAGGGTATTGGAAGAAAATTCCTGAACGCCAGTGGAGGCACTTATACACCCGGTTGCATGGATATGGATGCAAGGGGAAAAATGATTGCAATAGACGGAAAGGTGCAGGAAGGGATTGCCCTATACGGAACGCCTACAGAAGGGTTGACTTTGGACAATGACACCTTGTCGAGAAAACGAAACAATTTTGCCTCCCAATGGGCAGAAGAGGTCGCTATTGCCATTGAACTTAGAGAACCAGTAAACCACCAGTAAAAAATTGTATTGAAAATGAATCCTAACTATACCAAAGGTAATCCGAATGCTGGGTTGACTCCCATTACTTCTCCATGGATGCACCGTATTTTTGAAGATCAGAAAATCATCAGTGGACTGATTGAAAAACATGGTTCGCCCATCAACCTGCACCACCTGCCCTCATTTTCCGATAACATCGCTTCCTACAAAAAGCTTTTTGAAGCCTATGGATTAAAGCATCAAATCTACTATGCACGCAAAGCCAATAAATCAAAATCCCTGGTAAAACAGGCTTTGGATGTAGGTATAGGTGTGGATACAGCCAGTCAAAAGGAACTGGAACAATCCATCGCTTTGGGTGGAAATGGGGAAAATCTGGTGCTCACTTCTGCCATCAAAACAAAAGCGCAATATGCATTGGCCATCAATGCACAGGTGCCGATTGTTTTGGACAATGAGGACGAGTGTGAGCAAGCCCAAAGCATAGCAGAGGAACTGAATAAAAAGGCCATAGTGGGTATTCGCATAAGCGGTTTTACTGTAGAGGGAAACAAGCTTTACAGTCGTTTCGGTTTTGATATAGCTGCTGTGGAGGCCTTTATTCTGGAAAATTTCGGGGAAAAAGGGCGTTTTAAAAACCTCTCCCTACAGGGTTTTCATTTTCACCTAGATGGCTATTCTACCCTTCAGCGTGGCAAAGCCCTTTCCGATTGTATAGGTTTGGCCAAGCGCCTCAAGGAGGCTGGTTTATCCATCGCTTTTATAGACATGGGAGGCGGGATTTTGATGAACTATCTGGAAAGCGAGCAGCAATGGAAAGCCTTTGACCAGGCCCTGCAAGAAGGAGTGAAGGCCAATGACAATCCCCTTACCTTCAATGGGCATGGCTTGGGCTATGAAATGATCAACAATGAATTAACAGGCCAACTCAAAACCTATCCCTATTACAATCGCATCAATGGCACGACTTTCCTAAAGGAGGTGCTGGACTATAAAGATGCGGAAACCCATGAGAGCAATGCACAAAGACTGAAGGCCATGCAACTTGAAATCCGCATAGAACCGGGCCGTTCCCTGCTTAACCAAACAGGAATGACAATTGCTAAAGTGGCCCACAGAAAACAAGATGCCAGGGGACAGTGGCTGGTAGGATTAGAAATGAACATGAGTCAGATGATGAGTTCCAGTGAGGATTTTCTTTTGGATCCCTATGTGATGTATGCCGATAAGGAAGAGTCAAACGCTCCTGTAGAGGTGTTTTTCACAGGTGCCTATTGCCTGGAGAGAGATGTGCTGCTCAAGCGCAAAATCTCCCTGCCGCAATTACCTGCCATAGGTGATTATGTCGCCTTTGTAAATACCGCCGGTTATATGATGCACTTTTTCGAAACCGAAGCCCATCTTTTCGAACTGTCCCAAAACCTAAGTTTTAGTAGTGAGGGTAAGTTATCGGTATCCGATTTTATTGCTGATGATTTGATTGGGTAATTATTTTTTAGGGAGTTTGATTTTTAGTGGGTTCAACGATATTATTTTTTGATTTTTATGTAAAGTGCATGCATTTAGCGTCTTTAACTTATGGGATACGAGTGTTATTGCCGTGTGAACCTGTGTATTTCCAAATATATTCCTTCCGTTTGTGTAAAAGTGTGTTTGATACACTTGAGTTTTAGTCCTAAATAGTTAATTTGTTGTTTTATTAAGTTTAATAAGATGGGTGTATAGTTAATATATATGCGACTCCTCCAGAAAACTTGGTTATATACAAATGTTAGTCAGAAGGCTAAAACGAACTGCAAACTTGAAACAAAAATTAAGTGTCAAAGACTTCAATACCTGAAAAAATAAAAACACAATTATGGACTTTATCAGCTGGTAGATGCGAATATCGAGGATGTAATAAACCTCTATGGAAGGATGAATTGTCTATGGCTAAAATGAACAATGCTTATATTGCTCACGTTGTTGCGGACAGTTCTGATGGACCAAGGGGTGATAAAAAACGTTCTCTATTACTTGCAAAATCATTTAGTAATCTAATGCTAATGTGCGATGCACATCATAGACTAATTGATAAAGAAGATGTTGATGGACATCCTGAAAGTTTGTTAATTGAAATGAAAAAAGAACATGAGAAAAGGATTGAATTGCTTACTTCTCTTTCATCGTCAAAGAAAACACATGTAATTTTATACGGTGCAAATATTGGAAATCAAGGTTCTCCTCTCAACTATGAATCTGCATTTCAAGCAATAATTCCAGATAAATTCCCAACGGAAAGCTATGGAGTTGAATTAGGAATAACAAATAGCATTATCAAAGATAAAGAAGATTTGTTTTGGGAGTTAGAATCCCAAAATCTTGATAGGCAGTTTAAGGAGAAAGTTGAGAATTTTAAAATACACAGTCCAATTAAATCTTTTTCGGCGTTTGGACTTGCACCTCAGCCACTTCTTATAAAGTTTGGAACGTTATTTAATGACTTGTATGATGTGCAGGTATTTCAGAGACATAGAGAACCTGAAACTTGGAAATGGCAAGATGGAACCGATTTTGATGAATTTAATCTAATTGAACCAAAAGAATTTGATGGATTACCTGTTTTGAATATATCGCTAAGCGCCACAATTACAAATGATAGAATTGAAAAACTATTTGACTCAAAGATTTGTATTTGGACAATTACCCATGACAAACCAAATAATGACTTCTTGAAATCCAAGATTATTTTAGCCAAGTTTAGAAAAATATGTCGACATTTTTTTGAAATAGCAAAAGCCAAACATGGTCAAGATAATAAACTGCACGTATTCCCTGCAATGCCAGTTTCTTCAGCGATAGAATTTGGTCGTATATGGATGCCAAAGGCTGATATGGATTTAATCATCTACGACCAAAACAAAGAAAGAAATGGTTTTTACAAAACAATTGAAATATAAACCTAAATCCTATGCTCACTTTAAAACAAAAAGAACAATTTAACGAGATTTTGGAATCTTTAGGAGAAAACCTTGATATTACCGAAACTCAGTTTAACGCTGCTGTTAGTAGTTATAAATCTGTTGGAAATTGGCTTTCAAAGGATGACTCTGAACTAGCGATGTATAGCCCAACGATAAAACCTCAAGGTTCGTTTATACTTGGTACCATAATTAAGCCAATATCAGACAATGATGATTTGGATATTGATTTGGTTTGCGAATTGAGTAAAAAAAATGCTTCATGGACTCAATTTGACCTAAAGAAAATTGTAGGTAACCAACTAAAAGCTAATAAAAGAATAGGAGATTTATTAGATGAGGAAGGAAGAAGGTGTTGGACATTAAAATACCGACAAGAATCCGATAAACTAAAAGAAAAATATCATATGGATATTTTACCTGCAATTACGAGTGAAGGGTATAGTGCTATTTTGAATGAATCCTATACAAAAGCTTTTAGTGCAACAGAAGTAAACAAACTAAGAATAAGTATAACTGATAAAGAAAGTGATAATTATCACACTTCTAATATGCCGGAAGATTGGAATAAAAGCAATCCATTTGGTTATGCCCAATGGTTTTTTTCAAAAGCCTCCGCACAACAATCCAAAAAAATGTTTTCATTTCATGAATCTGTAAAACCCATTCCTACTTTTCAAAAAGAGCGCTTTCCACTTCAAAGAGTTGTTCAAATATTGAAAAGACACAGGGATATATTATATCTAAACAAAAGTGAGAAAGAAAGAAAGTGTAAACCTATTTCTATAATTATTACAACATTGGCTTCCCATGCTTATAAGGGAGAAACAAACATTATAGAAGCTCTTTTAACTGTGATTAATTCAATGCATGAATATATTGAGGACAATAACCCAAATACAGGAGAAAAAGAAAAATGGGTTGGTAATCCGATCAATAGGTTAGAAAATTTCGCTGACAAATGGAGAGAATTTCCAGAAAGGCAGAACCATTTTTATGATTGGTTAGATAAGGTTAAAATTGATATTGATAATATAACATCACAAGTTGATAGAGATCTAAATTATATTAATGAATCAATGAATAAGCCTTTTGGCGAAAAATTGATTGAAAAAACCTTTAGCAACATAAAGAATAAAGGATTACTTAAATCAACTTCTACCATACTGTCGGCAAATGTAGCTCAAAACATAGACACAGAACTACCTAAAAAACTTCCCAAAACTAAAAGAGAAGGCTTTCAAAAATGAATTGGTGGGAAGACAAAAAGCATATTTTTGCTAGAGAAAAACTAAGGCTTGAAAAAGAATGGGAATCAAATGATTTTGAGTTTTTTATTCGAAAAGAATTATTATGGTTATCTGGGACAATTTATCTTCCAACTAAAACTAAAAATTTAATAGAATTCCCTTTTGAACTCAAATATCCTCAAAATTACCCTTTTTCTATTCCTTACATTTACCCTAAAGGAAGAGAGAAAAATTGGGTAGGAAACCATCAATTCATTAGTACCGCTTTTTGTCTTGATATAAGAGACAAAACTTGGAATTCTTCATTATCGGCTGTTGATATTATTAAGAGTTTGGAAAAGTTATTATTAGCAGCTTTAGTGATGATTGAAAATAAAACAGGAAAACTAGATGTTTACGAAGAAACTGAACCAACAAAATTAGATATTACAAAAAGGACTATCAGATGTGTAGTCCCGTATCCTCTACCTCTGTCTAAAGATTTTATAATTGGGAATTTTAACTATTTCAGTCCAATGGGAGATAGCAGAATAATTGTAAGTCCCATATTACCAGTAGAAAAACCAGATGAAGATTATTTAAAAAAACTTATCGATAGTGAATACTTAAAAATATGGGGCCTAATTCTCTTCTTTTCAAAAAACATTGGAACCTGGATTAAAGCATCTCAAAATCATCTCAACTCAATTGTTTTTAAAGAAGATTTAAAAACGTTCAAAGATTTTTTAAAAAGTCAACAAATTCTAGCATTTGAAGAGATACAAGAGAAACTTGAAAAAGATAAAACTGAGCATATTATTTTTATTACTGGTAATAAGGCAGAATTATACGCTAAAATCAATTACAAAGACAGTAAAGTTGAATATTTTGGATGTTATAATGCTGATTTAACCCAACTCAACTCAAGGACTCCCGATTCTAAAAAAAACACATTAATAAGCAAAAAGAAAGTCGCCATCATTGGTTGCGGTTCTTCAGGGAGTGTCATAGCCGAAGAATTTGTGAAATCTGGTGTTTCTGAATTGACACTAATTGATGATGATTATCTAACTGTGGAGAATGTAATTAGACATACATGTGGTCTTGAAGATGTTGGCTTAAAGAAAACGCAAGCCTTAAAAAATAAATTACAGAGAATTAATCCATTTATCAAAGTTGATTGTATTAACACTAAAATCATTACAATACCAAGTCATTTAAGTGAGAAAATAAAAAGCGCGGATATAATTGTAAATGCAACGGCAGAGATAGAAGAAGTAATTAATGAATTTTGTTGGTTATATAAAATACCATCACTACACTCTAAAGTCTATCCACTGGGATATGGCGGGGAGATTATTAGAATTATTCCAGGAATAACACCTTGTTTTGAATGTATCAACAATAAGTTATCTAGAATATTAGAAACACAAGATGGTTTTAAGGACATACCAGAAACCAAATTTATAAATTATAACGAAACTGAGGAAGGTGAAATACTTCCTACTCCAGCACTAAGTATCGATGCTAAATACATTTCGCTTTTTACCGTAAAAATGGCTATTGAAATTCTTCTTTCAGAAAATTTAGAAGTTTTCAAATCAAAACCAAATATTATTTTATGGGGAAATGAAAAGAAATGGATTTTTAAAGAAGAATTTGAATGTATAAAAGTTGACACAACAGACTTTAAGTCATATTCAAACTGTTTTGTTTGTTTTGGTAACGAGCAAATTGAGAATGAACTTGGTTTGACAGAACAGGAGATTTTAAACATCGCAAATGATTCAATTTTAAAGAATGATGAAGATTAATTTTAAAGTTACTCCTGATGTGGAAGCTAAAATAGAAAGAGCTTTGAGAAAATCTGGTGATTTTGAAACAGGTGGAATACTAATTGGTAAAAAGGTTGAAGACAATAGTTTTGAAATAATTGATATTTCTATTTCAGATGAAGACAACAAATACTCAATAGCATCTTTTATTAGAGGTGTAAAAAAATCCGATTTGCTTTTAAGAAAACACTATAAGAAAAAAACAGGATATTATATTGGAGAATGGCATTCTCACCCCAAATTTAGCTTGTCTCCCAGTCATCAAGATATTGCGACGATGCTAGGCATTCTTACGGATGATAACTATGGAGTAATGTTTAATATTCTTATGATTACTAAATTGAATAACAATAAACTGGATTATCAGGCATTCTTTTTTCATCGAAATTTACCTGAAATAATTGTGCTCGAAAAAAGCCCAGCCCCGAACAATTAAGCTACAATGATGCGATGTAAGACTTCGGCCAATGTAGTCCTGAGCAGTCAGGATTAGGACTCAGCCTCCGGTAGCTTTCTTCTATGGGGAATGGATAAGTTTTTTTGGTTGGTTAAGGGAATTACGTTGAAGTAAAAATTATTAAAAAGTAGAAGAATTGATTGTTTAGTAGCATTTTTATGTCCTCGCTTCATTGATTTTTGAGGTCTTAAAAAATCTAAGACATAGGTGTTCTAGGGCTTCAAGTGAAGCCTTTTTGATAGCGTGTGATTATTGGCGAGGTTATACATTTTTAAGTTAGCGTATGGTTGGTCCTCGCTCTGTGCGCGATTAGCTTAGTTGTAATAAGCGTTTCATTTCCACAGCAGTGGCACCTTTCAGGATTGTAATTGAGTTTTTCCTTCGCAATTTGTATCCACGAGTATTTAGACCTTTGTTCTAGATGCCAAGAATCCATAATGGAGTATTCTAACTGAGCCTGTCCAAGTCAGCCGGATCTGGTTTAATTTGTTCAAATTACATGTTTTAGTGATTGTTGCATCAATGAAAGTTGAAAACTTTCTTTTTTTCGGGTCTAAGTTACGCTTCGCTAAACTTAGACCAGCGGGTGCTCGTCCCTGTGTAAACTGAAAATCATAGGATCAAGTACGTTGGCCATTTCGCTTTTTTTGGGGATATAGCAGGTTAAACTTGATCTTTCAAAAGTGGCACGGTTCGAACCGAAATCTACCTTGGAAATGGCACAGTTTAAACCAAAATGCCTGGCACAGTTTGACCGAAAAGGGTGGCACAAATCAAACCGTTATATCCACCTATTCTAGTGTAGCAAAAGTATTATCGATTCAACCCAATGTTAAATACGCAGATGACTTTGTATTAGCAATCCTTAATTTTACTTTTACCCTATTATCTTTGAACCTTGATAGGCTTCTAAAATGAATAAAACATATAAATATTTTCTTGTCCTTCTTGTCTCGATAATCGTTGCTTATTATAATTCCGGTAAGGAAGAAGCTGAGCTTTCGGGTTTGATGCCTGTATCCAGAGTAGTGGATGGTGATACTTTTTGGGCTGAGGATGGGTCGGAAAAAGGAGTAAAAATTCGATTGATTGGAGTGGATGCTCCTGAAACAAGAAATGGGAATTATAAGAAAATTGGCTTTTATGGACAAGAAGCCAAAGCTTACCTTACTGATTTATTAAGCAATCAAGAAGTTTTGTTGGAATATGGTGTGGACAGTTTAGACCGGTATGGAAGAACGCTTGCCTATGTATATTTGTCGGATGGAACATTTGTAAATGAGGAGTTGTTAAAAAATGGTTACGCAAAAGTATTATCGATTCCGCCCAATGTTAAATACGCAGATGCCTTTGTATCCTACGAACGTGATGCCAGAGAAAGTAATCGTGGGCTGTGGCAAAAGGAACATGAATAATCAATAGGCTTATAAGAATGTTGGTCAGCATTGTGGAAAACAAAGCATATTGATCGCATTGTTCTCTAAATTTTGGCTAAAGCCGGATGATGCGACTTTACCCTATAAATGGGCTAAAGCCCATACTTTTTAAATTGATTTCTTTGGTCAATTGGTTTAGTTTAGGCTAAAATCAAGGAAAACGAAACGATTCCTCCTTTTCAATAGCCTCCTGCTTTATTTGATGAAAATTGGGTAATTCGGCACCGGTGGCTGAGCCTGTCGAAGTCAGCGGTGTGGAAGTCAACTTGAGGAGCTCTCTACCTATTTTAATGATGGTGGCATCAATAAAAGTTGAAAATTTTCCTTATTTTAGATCCAAGTTACGCTTTGCTAAACTTAAACCAGCGGGTGTTGTCGGATTGAGGGATAACCTTAGTGCGTTTTATTCAAGAGCAGCTAATGGCTAACTTTCTTGTCACAAATTATTGCTATATTTGTGACAATAAACCAGCCGTATGATGCAACAAAACATTGAAACACAAATACTGGAAAGGGTCAAGCGAAAAGCAAAATGAACACTTTTTTTTACTGACAATATCCCAAAGGAGCTTTGTGCTAAATCCGTAAATACGAGACCTCTATGTTAAAACATGAATATGGAATTACCAATAGGCAATAAAAATCACGCCGTAAGTAAAATATTAGCCCTGTATTTATTGCTTATTACCGTATCAATATTTTATGTTTTTAATAATAGATTCAAGGTTAATTGGGAAATTATTATTGCTGTTTATTTAATATCTATTGTCTCAAGTTATTTTTATATCAAAAAGCAAAATATTTTGAAAGGGACCCTTTTGGAAGACAAAATTGTATTAAATTATAATAATAAAATCATTGAAATTCCATTGTTTCAAATTCAAAACATAATAGACTCTCTCAATTACTATATGAAATTTCATGGAAACTTGTCATTATTGTATAAGATTGAATTAAATACCGATTATAAATTTGGGAGAATTATTTATTTGGAATTTGATAAAAAGGACGAATTAGGTGTGGATCCTATGGAAGTCTCAATTTTGAAGGAGAGAATTAAAAAGGTGCAAAATATCTAAATATCATTGCTTTCTGGTGGCTTGAAGATCCCATTCTGAATGCTATGTTAAACCTTTTATAAGGCTTAATGAGGGATAGGGAGTGGTTTTTTCTTTTGGTAATTTTTATTGCAATCGCTAAAGTAAGGGCGCAGTGGCCGGGCCAAAACTACGAGTGTGCGAGGGCCTGCGCGTGGAAGATTAGTTTTGGCTAGATTTTTCTTTGGTTCGTTTCTTTTCATCATGTTTACCCTGTCTTATTCAGGGCCTGCCCTGAAGCGTAGCAACTCAGGGGAAAAGAAACGAACGTTTAATTGTCAATTAAATGTGTAACTTTTAAATGCAGCCTGATTAAGCAAAATTAACCATATGCTTTTCTATTTGTTCCCTATTTGGCATTGTTGGCTGAGTCATGACTTTACTCCCCGTTTTTCTCTATACAAATTCATTAACCATGGCTGTTGTCACTTTTTTGCTGCAGGGCCAAAAAGTAACCAAAAAACCCCGCCGCTGAGTATCTTTTCGGCTAAAATTTAAGGCCTCCCGCGCACAGGCAAACTAGGTTAGTTTAGGGTTTATATATTTCGATTGCTTTTCCGGTATTTAATCCCATAATTGATAGGCTAACCATGCCTGTGCCCTTGCCATCGCATCCTAAATTTCTTAACGCCGAAAATCTACAAGGCGGGATTAAAATATCATTTGATTAATGATGGGCGATTTTTAACGCAATCGCTGAACTAAGGGCGGGGTGGCCGGGCCAAAACTACGAGGCGGGGTTGGGCCTTGCGGGGGGAAGATTAGTTTTGGCTAGATTTTTCTTTGGTTCGTTTCTTTTCATCAATGGAAAAGAAATGAACGTTTAATTGTCAGTTACATGTGTAACTTTTAAATGCAGCCTGATTAAGCAAAGTTAACCATATGCTTTTCTATTTGTGCAGCAATTGGCATTGTTGGTTTAGTCATGATTTTACAATTCCTTTTTTTCTATACGATTTCATTTACCTTGACTATTGTTACTTTTTTGCTGCAGGTCAAAAAAGTAACCAAAAAACCCCGCCGCTGAGTATCTTTTCGGCTAAAATTTAAGGCCACCCGCGCACAGGCAAACTAGGTTAGTTTAGGGTTTATATATTTCGATTGTTTTTCCGGTATTCAATCCCATAATTGATAGGCTAACCATGCCTGTGCCCTTGCCATCGCATCCTAAATTTCTTAACGCCGAAAATCTACAAGGCGGAATTAAAATATCATTTGATTAATGATGGGCGATTTTTAACGCAATCGCTGAACTAAGGGCGCGGTGGCCGGGCCAAAACTACGAGGCGGGGTTGGGCCTTGCGGGGGGAAGATTAGTCTTGGCTAGATTTTTCTTTGGTTCGTTTCTTTTCATCAATGGAAAAGAAATGAACGTTTAATTGTCAGTTAAATGTATGATTTTAAAAGCAGTTCTATACCATAAAGCATTACTGTTTCTACTATACTAAGTCATTGATTATGGACATTGTCACTTTTTTGCTGCAGGCCTGCCCTGAAACGCAGTAACTCAGGGCCTGCCCTGAGTTTATTCAGTGGGCCAAAAAGTAACCAACCTGCCCTGAAGCGTAGCAACTCAGGGCCTGCCCTGAGGCGTCAGGGAAAACCCCGCCGCTGAGTATCTTTTCGACTAAAATTTAAGGCTTCCCGCGCACAGGCAAACTAGGTTAGTTTAGGGTTTATATTTTTCGATTGCTTTTCTGGTATTCAATCCCATAATTGATAGGCTAACCATGCCTGTGCCCTTGCCATCGCATCCTAAATTTCTTAACGCCGAAAATCTACAAGGCGGAATTAATATATCAACTTATTAAAGAATGATTATGAGCATTGGATATTCCAGAGCAGGTTGACCCTTGGATTTAGATTCTATAAAATCTCATTGATGATGGCTTCCTTTTCTTTGGTATTATTTAATGCAAACGCTGAACTAAGGGCGCGGTGGCCGGGCCAAAACTACGAGGCGGCGTTTGGCCTTGCGGGGGGAAGATTAGTTTTGGCTAGATTTTTCTTTGGTTCGTTTCTTTTCATCAATGGAAAAGAAATGAACGGAAAACCTCAGGTTTCAGGTATAAATCATTTTAGAAAGCCAAACTTCTCTAGCAACGTTTACCCAGTAACAGTTCTATTAATTCTTTACTTTCCTATTTGTAAAGATTTTAAATTTGGCAGTTATTATTTTTAAATAACAAACCAGTTTTCTACTACACCAAGACATTTACTAAATCCTTTGTCACTTTTTTGCTGCAGGCCTGCCCTGAAACGCAGTAACTCAGGGCCTGCCCTGAGTTTATTCAGTGGGCCAAAAAGTAACCAACCTGTCCTGAAGCGTAGCAACTCAGGGCCTGTCCAGAGACATCGGGAAAAACCCCGCCGCTAAGTATCTTTTCGGCTAAAATTTAAGGCCACCCGCACACAGGCAAACTCCTTTGTTTTTGGCTTTCCCATTTTCGTTGATTATTGGATGTTACGTATGCCAAAAACTTCGTCAAACAGTGCCTGTGTCCTTGCCATTCCCTGCTTAAATTTCTTTACGCCGAAAATCTACAAGGCGGAAATTAAATACATCAACTTACATAAAACTGATTATTAACGTTGGATATTCCAGAGCATATTGACCTTTTATATTTAGATTTAATAAAATCCTTATGCTCTCTAAATTTTGGCTAAAGCCAGATTACACGATTTTACCCTGTAAATGGGCTAAAGCCCATTCCTATTGAAATGATATCTTTGGTCCATCGGTTTAGGTTAAAATCTAGTAAATGAAATGGTTCTTCTATTTTAATAGCCTTCAGCTTTAGCTAGCGATAATTGGGTAATTCGGCACCGGTGGCTGAGCCTGTCGAAGTCAGCGGTGTGGAAGTCAACTTGCAGGAGCTCTCTACCTATTTTAATGATGGTGGCATCAATAAAAGTTGAAAATTTTCCTTATTTTAGATCCAAGTTACGCTTTGCTAAACTTAAACCAGCGGGTGTTGTCGGATTGAGGGATAACCTTAGTGCGTTTTATTCAAGAGCAGCTAATAGTTAACTTTCTTGTCACAAATTATTGCTATATTTGTGACAAGAAACCAGCCGTATGAGGGAACAAAACATTGAAACACAAATACTGGAAAGGGTCAAACGAAAAGCAAAAGGAACACTTTTTTTTACTGATAATATTTTAAAGGACGCCAATCCTGATGCAGTTCGTAAGGCACTTGAACGCTTAGTGAAAGCCGGTAAAATTGACCGCGTAGCTACAGGTATCTACGTACGTCCTGTGATCGATGACATTATTGGAAAAGTGATGCCTGACATCGAGGAGATAGCCATCGCCATTGCCAAAAGAGACAGGGCCCGTATTCTTCCAACGGGAAGTTTCGCAATGTATAAATTAGGATTAACCACACAAGTTCCTTTGAACGTGGTTTACTATACAGATACTTCTGCCAGAAAAATAAAAATTGGTAAACAGACCATTAACTTTAAAAAATCAAGCTCAAAAAACTTGGCTTTCGTTGGTGAGTTAAGCAAATTAGCTATTCAGGCAATGCGGACAATCGGTAAAGACCAAATAACAGATAATGAGCTTCGGCAGATCAAAAACATTTTAAAGAAGGAGAATCCAAAATACCTGCAACACGATTTACAAATAGCACCAGTTTGGATTAGGGTATTACTCAAAGGCCCAATCAATGATTGATTTTTCACATATAAGCGAATGGTTTAAGCTACCCGATAAAACCAAAGTTAGAATTTTTTCAGAAACAGCAAGACAACTTCCCTTGCCTTCTCCATCAGCTGCAGAAAAAGACTGGTGGGTGACACATACTCTGGCTGTAATCTTTACTATGGATTGTGCCAAGGCTTTAGTTTTTAAAGGAGGTACTTCATTAAGTAAAGGTTGGAAACTCATTCAACGATTTTCCGAAGATATTGACTTGGTTTTAGATAGGGAGTATTTGAATTTTACAGGAGATTTATCCAAAGGTGATATCCGAAGACTGAGAAGAAAGTCGTACGCTTATATCAATGAAACTTTCACCCATGAATTACAGGAAAAGTTCAAGGTATTAGGTTTTAGAGATGTAAAAATTAAACCCCGTGAGGTTGAAAACCATGACCAAGACCCATTGATTATCGAAATCTATTACCCAAAATTAACCGAAACGGATACTTATCTTAAACCAGGTGTTTTGGTTGAAGTGGGGAGTCGTTCACTCAAAGAACCGTACACTCAACGCACTTTCGGGACATTCGTTTCTGAAATTTACCCTGAAAATATATTCGCCGATAATCCCGTTACTATTCCTACGGTAAACCCTGAACGTACCTTTCTGGAAAAGATATTCCTTTTACACGAAGAGTTTCAGAAAACACCTGAAAAAATCAAGGTTGAACGACTAAGCCGGCATCTTTACGACATAGAGAAATTGTGCCAATCTGAATTTGTAGAAACAGCATTACAAAACGAGAGATTGTATAATACCATCGTAACACATCGGAGTAAATTCACCCCAATTTCTGGAATTGATTACGACAACCACGCCCCAAAAAATATAAAGTTTGTTCCTCCTGAACACTTATTACCTCTATGGAAAAAAGATTATGCTGATATGTCCGAAAGTATGTTTTATGGAAAGTCATTATCATTTGAAAAACTTATTGAACGATTACTGGAATTACAAAAGAAAATCAACGGACTTGCCCAACGCTAAAGCCATATAAAAACCTTATTTTCTCTAAATTTTGGCTAAAGCCTGATGAATACGATTTGACCCTGTAAATGGGCTAAAGCCCATTCTGACGGCAACCTGATGATTATTTCACTAAAGTTGAAAACTTTCCTTATTTTGGGTCCAAGTTATGCTTCGCTAAACTTAAACAGGTAGAAGAGATGACACACAATGAAAAGAAAGGCAATGCATAAAATATTAATTACTGGATTATTAATACTTTTTGGACTTCAAGGGTTTGGCCAATCGAATGATCTAAATTTATCGGAAAGATTCGGTAAGTGTGATTCTACACTGACTGATTATGAAGTGATGGATTTATTATTTCATTATAGAGATGTCGCTAAAATGAACCAAAACGATGGAGTATTAGAGGACTTACAAAACCTTGAATGAAATGATGCATTCCCAGAAATTGAGAAGATATGTTCTGAAATACTTGATAATAACCCAGTTAATTTAACTGCCTTAACTTACTATGCAATAGCGCAACTAGGGCAAGAGAAAGAAGAAAATATTACCTCTTCTTGGGATAAAACACAAATGATATATAATGCTGTAAAGCGATTTGGTAAAGGAACAGCGTCTGCACCATTTATTGTTTCCGACTTAAATGATGCAAAAGCTTTAATTTATCTGTACTGGGAAAAAGGAACAGAAATTAATTCTTTGAAAAAAAGTCAAGAGGGAATTGTGAATATTTTGATCTCTAACCCTAAAGGTGTAAACGATACTGTTAGCTTTAATTTTGATAAAAGTCTGAATATTAGAGAATTGTATTTTGATTATCACCGGGACTTTCAATTTTATCTAGCAGAATCAGCAAGCCCTCAATCTGAATTTTACTACGAAACGTTGCTGGACCGATTTCAAAGTCATGATAAGTCCTTGAAAAACAATGAAATCATTGCTTTAATGATTGGTTTTACGAACAATCAGAATTATCACCCCTATAAAAATGTCGAGAAGCAGCGTGGAATAATGGAGTTAGTGGGCGATAAGAATTATGATAAAGCATTGATGCTAAGTAAAGAGCTTTTAAAAACCAACCCGGTAAACTTTACAGCCCTTATGGAAGAGGGTTTTTCTTTATGGAAAATTAACGATGACAAAAGTTATTTCCCCTCTGTAAAATCAAGAATGATCGTAGATGCCATATTGTGGAGTGGAACAGGATCAAATACACATTCCTATTTTGTTCTTAGCCCAATTGATGGTCAGACGATTATTAGTTATATATTCGGAGAAAACATTGGGACTATGGGGTCTGGTGATGATTCAAATGGTTATTTTCTTGACATGCTAGATATGGAAAAAGAAGGACAAGAAACAATAACCCTTTATTTTAATATTGACCATGCAATAAATAATAGCGAATTTAAAAAGCAGATTGAAAAATCTTTAGACAAGGAATAGTGTTATTTGCCAAACCATCCTGGTAGCATTTTAATTTGCTATGGTTTTATTTCTCATTGTCATTCTTAAAGCTCATAATACTATAAGAAATCACTAAACTCAGAACGTGGTGGCCGGGCCAAAACTACGAGGCGGGGTTGGGCCTGCGCGTGGAAGATTAGTTTTGGCTAGATTTTTCTTTGGTTCGTTTCTTTTCATCAATGGAAAAGAAATGAACGGAAAACCTCAGGTTTCAGGTATAAATCATTTTAGAAAGCCAAACTTCTCTAGCAACGTTTACCCAGTAACAGTTCTATTAATTCTTTACTTTCCTATTTGTAAAGATTTTAAATTTGGCAGTTATTATTTTTAAATAACAAACCAGTTTTCTACTACACCAAGACATTTACTAAATCCTTTGTCACTTTTTTGCTGCAGGCCTGCCCTGAAACGCAGTAACTCAGGGCCTGCCCTGAGTTTATTCAGTGGGCCAAAAAGTAACCAAAAAACCCCGCCGCTGAGTATCTTTTCGACTAAAATTTAAGGCTACCCGCGCACAGGCAAACTAGGTTAGTTTAGGGTTTATATTTTTCGATTGCTTTTCTGGTATTCAATCCCATAATTGATAGGCTAACCATGCCTGTGCCCTTGCCATTGCATCCTAAATTTCTTAACGCCGAAAATCTACAAGGCGGAATTAAAATATCATTTGATTAATGATGGGCGATTTTTAACGCAATCGCTAAACTAAGAGCGCGGTGGCCGGGTCAAAACTACGAGGCGGGGTTGGGCCTTGCGGGGGGGAGATTAGTTTTGGCTAGATTTTTCTTTGGTTCGTTTCTTTTCATCAATGGAAAAGAAATGAACGGAAAACCTCAGGTTTCAGGTATAAATCATTTTAGAAAGCCAAACTTCTCTAGCAACGTTTACCCAGTAACAGTTCTATTAATTCTTTACTTTCCTATTTGTAAAGATTTTAAATTTGGCAGTTATTATTTTTAAATAACAAACCAGTTTTCTACTACACCAAGACATTTACTAAATCCTTTGTCACTTTTTTGCTGCAGGGCCAAAAAGTAACCAACCTGTCCTGAGGCGTCAGGGAAAACCCCGCCGCTGAGTATCTTTTCGGCTAAAATTTAAGGCTACCCGCGCACAGGCAAACTAGGTTAGTTTAGGGTTTATATATTTCGATTGCTTTTCTGGTATTCAATCCCATAATTGATAGGCTAACCATGCCTGTGCCCTTGCCATCGCATCCTAAATTTCTTTACGCCGAAAATCTACAAGGCGGAATTAAAATATCATTTGATTAATGATGGGCGATTTTTAACGCAATCGCTGAACTAAGGGCGCGGTGGCCGGGCCAAAACTACGAGGCGGGGTTGGGCCTTGTTTTAGAAGATTTCTTTTGGCTAGATTTTTCTTTGGTTCGTTTCTTTTCATCAATGGAAAAGAAATGAACGTTTAATTGTCAGTTACATGTGTAACTTTTAAATGCAGCCTGATTAAGCAAAGTTAACCATATGCTTTTCTATTTGTGCAGCAATTGGCATTGTTGGTTTAGTCATGATTTTACAATTCCTTTTTTTCTATACGATTTCATTTACCTTGACTATTGTTACTTTTTTGCTGCAGGCCTTCCCTGAAACGCAGTAACTCAGTGCCTGCCCTGAGTTTATTCAGTGGGCCAAAAAGTAATTAACCTGCCCTGAAGCGTAGCAACTCAGGGCCTGCCCTGAAGCACAGCAACTCAAGGGCTGTCCTGAGGCGTCAGGGAAAACCCCGCCGCTGAGTATCTTTTCGGCTAAAATTTAAGGCCTCCCGCGCACAGGCAAACTAGTTTAGTTTAGGGTTTATATTTTTCGATTGCTTTTCTGGTATTCAATCCCATAATTGATAGGCTAACCATGCCTGTGCCCTTGCCATCGCATCCTAAATTTCTTAACGCCGAAAATCTACAAGGCGGAATTTAATACATCAACTTATTATAGAATGATTATGAGCATTGGATATTCCAGAGCATGGCGACCTTTTATATTTAGATTTAATAAAATCCTTATGCTCTCTAAATTTTGGCTAAAGCCAGATTACACGATTTTACCCTGTAAATGGGCTAAAGCCCATTCCTATTGAAATGATATCTTTGGTCCATCGGTTTAGGTTAAAATCTAGTAAATGAAATGGTTCTTCTATTTTAATAGCCTTCAGCTTTAGCTAGCGATAATTGGGTAATTCGGCACCGGTGGCTGAGCCTGTCGAAGTCAGCGGTGTGGAAGTCAACTTGCAGGAGCTCTCACCTATATTAGTGATTTGATATTAACGAAAGTTGAAAACTTTCTGTAATAAGGGGCCAAGTTACGCTTCGCTAAACTTAGACCAGTTGAGGGTGTATTAATCTGTTTTATAGTTAGATATAAAGCCATGTATTCAATATTTTATATAAAAACCCACTCTCTTTCCTTGAAACCTTGCATTGATTGCTTAATTTAACAAGTGAAATTGTGGGTCGAGAATTGGTACCTATTTCTTATATACGCAACTCCTTTGCTAAAATAGGGGTAGATATAGATGTTACATGCAAGCTTAAGAAAACAAATTGCAAACATGAAACTGACTGAAAAACAAATAGATGAAATTGCCGAAAACTTGGAATGCGGGATGAGATGTTTTTATAACCTCAAGACTGGTGAGATTAAAGTATTATTCAATTTTGACAATTGGACCGATGCAGATGAAGAACCTTGGGAGGCAGAATCTAAAGAGATTGAAGATAACTGCGCTGATTATTTTGAATTCGAAGGATTTAATTCTCATGATTCTTTTAAAATAATGTTTGACTTTGCAGAGAATATTGCTGATACCAGGCTGCAGGACAAATTGATAAAAGTATTAAGCAGACCCAAACCTTTTCAAAACTTTAAATGGCAAATTGACAATTCTGGCGAGTACCGACAGCAATGGTTTGATTTCAAAAAAATGCGTTATGTACAGTGGGTTAAAGAACAGATAAATTTAAAAAATGCAGATTAAGATTTAGTACATCAGGGGATTAAGCTATTGGGGACAAATTCGTAGCATATTTTATGATAAAAATAGAATGAAAGAAAAGAAAGCCAGCAGGTAACATTATTTAAAAATAAAAGCTGGTTCAATAGTCAATTAAAGGGCTGAAACCCGTTTTAATTTTTGTGCAATTTAATAATTTTGAAGCCCACTATCGGCTATTATTCTTATCCTAACCGTTAACAATAATTGACTTATTCTAATGACCAGGGATTTTATCGACATCAACGACTTTACAATTTTAGTTGAGACTGCCTTCTCCAAGGAAGTCACTAAAGATTCTTGTAAATTTGATGAGCCCGTTATTGCGGTGGCCTTTTATGGCTCTGGTAATGTGAATTTAGAAATGAACTATCCCACTGGGAAACGTGAATTTAATTATACCAAAGGTTTAGCGCTCTCTTTTTTTGCTGATGAACAGGTTGATTGCATTCATACTGTTTCAAACGACAAACCACTTGAATGCATTCTTATAGCCACAGCCACTAGAAATTTACAAAATCTTCCCAACCAGGAAGGAAAAATATTTTCTGAGCTTCTGGATAATTTGGTTAATCCCAAGGACCATTATGTTGAAGGGCCAAGCTTTTATATGACTCCTGAAATGCATCAGATTATCGATAGCCTTTTCAATATTACCTACAAGGGTAAAACTAAAATGATGTTTTTTAGAAGTCAAATAACCGCTTTATTGTCGCACTTCTTTGGTCAATTGTCATTGAATCCTGCACAAAGATTCCAATCAGAAGATAGGAGACGCCTTGAAATGGCAAAAGAGATTCTGTCCAATAATTTGGATAACCCACCATCGTTAACAGAGCTCTCAAAAGAGTTGGGTTTAAATACTACCAAGCTTAAAAAGGAATTTAAGGAGGTTTTCGGCCTTCCTGTGTTCAAGTATCTTCAGAATGAAAGACTAAAAACAGCTCACAGCCTTATTTGTGAAAAACAAGCCACCGTACAGGAAGCGGCCTGGCATGTTGGCTATGACAGTCTGAGCTCTTTCTCCAACGCCTTTGAGAAAAAATTTGGATACAGACCCAGCCAAATTAAATAACTCGTCCTTTCAAACAAATCATGCATCTTTTTGAATAAATAGTTTTCTGGTGGCTAAGCTAATTTTGTTTTGTAATCAAAATGGTATTAGACATGAAAACGATCAAAGCAATTTTAATCGGTATAGGAATTTGGGTAGTGGCAATAGGCTTCTATACCCTTTCCTTCCAATTCCAATTTCTGGAAGACCCAAATCAACAAGCCAATATGGTTTTGTTTACTGTAGTTATGCCATTGGTGTGGCTGGGATCCCATTTATACTATCAAAAGGGAAGTAAAATCCATGGTTATTTTGTAGGTCAGGTATTTTTGCTGGTTGCGGCATTTTTAGATGCGCTAATTACGGTTCCACTATTCGTTATTCCCATTGGTGGAAATCACTTTACCTTTTTTACTGACTTAGGATTTTGGATCATCGCATTTGAACTCCTTGGAGTGGCCGTTCTCTATTACTACATAATGGTCTACCCGAAAACAAAAACATTTAAAGTATAATCGGAATGGAATTCAATATAGAAACAGCATTGCTATTTATGACCTTCTTATTGACTGGTTTAACGGCTGGTTTATGCTTTACCTGGACCAATGCCATAACTCCAGGGATTGGGAAAATGGATGACATTGGGTTTTTACAAGCATTTCAGCAGATGAACAGGGTGATTATTAACCCATTATTTATGATCGTGTTCTTTGGACCTTTCCTCCTTAACATTATCCTTATTTACCTTAAATATCAAAATCAAGACAAGTCGTTCTGGGTCTTCGTGGTGGCGACAACACTTTTTATTCTGGGAGTAGCTTTTGTAACTGTATTCAAGAATGTTCCATTAAACGAAATGCTTGATAGGACAGAATTGGCTTCAACCTCAGCCGAAGAACTAAAGGCCCTTCGCCAAAGATTTGAAAATCCATGGAAGCAATGGCATATGGTCAGGACACTAAGTGCAATTGCATCATTTTCACTGCTCTTATTTGGCCTTTTAATGAACAATCAATCATCATAAACAATTAAAATATACATCATGAAACGTAACATTTTAGTCATTGGAGGAACCGGGAAAACCGGAAAACGAATTGTAAAATTATTAAGCAAGTTGGGTCATAATGTTAGGGTGGGATCCAGGGGAGGAAGTCCTGCATTCGATTGGCACAATTCTCAGGGATGGTCAGCAGCCATTAAAGGAATGGAGGCCATTTATATCAGTTATCAGCCAGACCTTGCAGTGCCCGGCGCCTTAGAGGCCATCGAAGAACTGGTAAAAGTTGCTAAAAAAAGCAATGTAAAAAAGCTGGTATTACTATCTGGTAAAGGAGAGCGAGAGGCCCAATTGTGCGAGCAGCTTGTGATCCATTCTGGTTTGGACCATACTATAGTAAGGGCCAATTGGTTCAACCAGAATTTTAGCGAGAACTTTTTGGTTGAAGGAGTATTAGAAGGCCATGTTGCTTTGCCATATGCAGAAACAAAGATCCCATTTGTTGATGCCAATGATATTGCTGAAGTGGCTGTTAGCGCATTGACTGAAGACCAACACAATGGTAAAATATACGAACTAACCGGACCTGAAGGATTGACCTTCGAGGAAGCCGTTTCGATAATTGCCCAAGCCAGTGGAAGAGAAATCCATTTCACAGGAATTAGTGTTAAGGCTTATGTAGCAGCAATGCGGCAACAAAATGTTCCCGAAGATTTTATTTGGCTGATAGAATATTTGTTTACTGAAGTACTTGGGAATCCTGACAACTCGGAAATTACGAATGACATTGAAAAAGTACTCGGCAGGAAACCTATTGGTTTTAAAGAATATGTAGAAAAAACAGTCTCTACAGGTGTTTGGAACCCTGTTGTAGCTTCATCCCATTAAACAATTTTAGCTGAGGGTAGCTTATAGCTAAAACTATCCTCGGTTATTTGTTTTTTTAAGTATTAATAAACAAATATTCTGACTACTGAAACTGCCTGGTATGACCCTTCGACAGGCTCAGGGTTCACTTCAATGAATCAAAGCAAGGGCCTTTGGAATGAGGGTTATTTTTTAGAGGTGGTTTTTCTACTTAGGCAATTGTTAATGCAATTGCTAAACTCAGGGCCTGCCCTGAAGCACAGCAACTCAGGGGCTGTCCTGAGGCCTCAGGAAAAATTCCGCCGATGAGTATCTTTTCGGCTAAAATTTAAGGCTACCCTCACACAGGCAAATACCTTTGTTTTGGGCTTTGACTAGTCCACTTGCTTTTCCAGTACTTAAAACATCAATCTAGGTCAAACATGCCTGTGCCTTTGCTGTCCCTACTCAAATTTCTTTACGCCGAAAATCTACAAGGCGGGAATTAATATATCATTTGATTAATGATGGGCGATTTTTAACGCAATCGCTGAACTAAGGGAGCGGTGGCCAGGCCAAAACTACGAGGCGGGGTTGGGCCTTGCGTGGGGAAGATTAGTTTTGGCTAGATTTTTCTTTGGTTCGTTTCTTTTCATCATGTTTACCCTGTCTTATTCAGGGCCTGTCCTGAAGCGTAGCAAGTCAGGGCCTGTCCTAATGCGTAGCAAGTCAGGAGAAAAGAAATGAACAACAATCCAGTGGTTTGATCAATAAAACCATCAAAGCTCGCCAACCATCCTAGTAACATTTTTCATGTAATGGGTTAAATAATTCTTTTCATTTCTAAAGTTCGTATTCATTAAATAAATCCAAAGTCATTGAATTATCCAGACCTAAACCCTTGAGAAAGGTATGTTTAATAAAAATCATTATGTTCTCTAAATTTTGGCTAAAGCCGGATGATGCGACTTTAACCTATAAATGGGCTAAAGCCCATTCCTATTGAATGGATTTCTTTGGTCGATTAATTTGGTCTTAACTCTGAAAAGGTAAAGTGAGAACAATTTTTAATTGCCTCATGCTTTAGCTGTTGATAATTGGGTAATTCGGCACCGGTGGCTGAGCCTGTCGAAGTCAGCGGTGCTCTTTTATTTTAGTGGTTGTGGTATCAACGAAAGTTGAAAACTTTCCTTATTTTGGGGCTAAGTTATGCTTCGCTAAACTCAGACCAGATGGAGATGAAAAAATAATTAATTCGATAGGTATTTTTGAATAAGTAAATGATTCAAAAATTTTAATCATTTGGTTATTTGGGGTTGGATAATGAAATTACATTATTAATTAATTTAAGGAGGTTATGAAATAGCCATTATCTTAAAATAATTGGCTTTCTAAACAGGGTACTTAAGCCTAATTCCCTAGCCGGATTCAATTAAACTAAATAATGGTGAATACCCATTTCAAATTTCATAATTAGTGAAATTTTAATTTGATTCGATATATAAAAAAAATCTATTTTTTTTATATATTTGTCTACTTTGGACTCTACAGGTATAGGTCCAAAGTTAATACCTATAACCTCGATGGTTCAACGGATGTGAATCACCTATTAAGGCATGAAAAAAAAAATAAGTTAAAATTTAGAAATATTAATCACATAATAATTAAAGGTAATGAAAAATACAACTATAATGTTTATCGTATCAATTTCATTGGTTTTGATCTCTTGCAATAGAGGAATCGTTAAATATGGAGAAAATGGCACAGTCATAGATGGAAAAGGAAGAGCCAAATGTGAAAAACCAGATAAAAGATATGCAAAAGGACTTGATACCTCCGTAAAGGCAGAAGTAGATGAACTTAAAAATGTGCCTTCTGCAGAATTGGATGCTAAATTAAAAACAACAGTGGTTAAACTATCAGATTACACTTCTCAGGGACTTGACAGAGATCTATTACTCTATAGGATTTGCGAATTGAGTATAAATAGAGGATTAACCAATCAACAGACAACTGATTTGATAAATAATTCTATGGGAATTTGGGATGCAGAGTTAAAAAAAAAGAAATAACAAGTAGACTCTTACTTCCTGCCAATGGTTCATTTGATTCTAAAAATTATTCAACAGCTAAAATTTATTTTGATGAATTGCTGAGTATTTATCCAAATAATGTAGACTTTTTAGAAAGGAGGGGTATTTGTAATCAGCATATAGGTAATTATCAGAGTGCTATTTTAGATTTTTCAAATGCTATCGATATAAATAGTAAAAAACCGACGCTTTATTATTTCAGAGGGAATATTTGGGCAAAGTTAGATGAATATGAAAAATCAATTGAAGACTATAAAAAAACGATAATATTAGATCCCAAAGCATCATCTGCATATAATAATATAGGAATGAGTTATATCAATTTAAATCAGAAAGAAGAAGCTTGTGTCTATTTTGAAAAAGGAAAAAAGCTGGGAGGTAGATCTTCTCAAGATCACTTTATCAAATATTGCTCTGAACGGGAATAGCTACATGCCGCACCGTCATATTTAAATTAGGGAAGAGAAAAAACTGCTGAAATTAAAATGCTCTCGTTTTTAATGAGCAAATACATCCATTAGTGATGTCCTGCCTCGGAGGATAAATTAGCTTTTTAGTGCATTGTTAAAGCACCAACTAATTTACCATTATAGACGAGTCAGAGTTAAGAAGATGGTCTGTTAAGAATGGAACCACCACCAAATGCTATCCAACGAAACCCTTGAATACATTGCTGTCTTGGAACAGGAATTTAGCCGCAATGCCAATAGGGAACTGGCATTGCAGCAAAGGGCTTATTTGCGGAATCAATTTCAATTTTTTGGGATTTCTACTCAGCAAAGAAGGGCTATCCAAAGACCATTTTTGCACAAAGCCATGCTTCCTCCAAAGACCGAGCTTCATGAATTGGTAAAGGTTTTATGGAGTAAGGACGAGAGGGAATTCCATTACTTTGCCCAGGAGCTTTCATTGAAATACATGAAAGTCACAGAGAAAGAGGACATCCATCTTTATGTCCACATGGTGGCTCATCAATCCTGGTGGGATACGGTAGATATGATTGCCAATAAATTGATGGGCAATTACTTTCTGCTTTTTCCGGAGGAAAGGGAGGAGCATATAAACAAATGGTTACACACCAATAATATTTGGTTGCAAAGGAGTGCGCTGCTGTTTCAGTTAAAGTACAAAGACAAAATGGACCTTGCCCTTTTAGTGAAGTGCATTCACCATTTATTGAGATCTGATGAATTTTTTATCAATAAGGCCATTGGCTGGGTACTGCGGGAATACAGTCGCACCGATCCTATTTGGGTGCAGGAATTTGTAAATGATACAGCATTAAGTCCTTTAAGTAAAAGAGAAGCCTTGAGGTTGATTTCTTGATGTACCTAAGGATTAGGAGGTTGATGCTTTGCTTTTATATTACTATTTTTAGAAAGGATTAATGAATTCTGCCCTGGTCTATATAATTCAGTAACTGAACATTATGAAAACACTAACACTCTTTGCTACCCTGGTTTTCTTAATTTTGTTTAATTCATCCGGAAATTCACAACAGATTAAATCTCTTGAATGTTTGGATAAACAGCAGTCTGAATTTGTAGCGGTTGTAGTAGAAAAGTTTAATAAACAACTTCTAAAACATTACGGCGAAATTGATTACAAAATGTTTTTGATCGATAGGAGTAGTATGTCTTTGCCTCCTGACTTTTTTGTCACATCAGGTTTAGCAGAATTTCTGAACGACAATAAAAATAAACCCTTTTTTCAGGATATTTGGAAGAATAATGACGGAGCTTATGAACTGGACCATGAAAGTAAATATTTTGAATGTTTAAAATCAGTTTGTGAATCCGAAACGCTTTGTGAGGTTTTTTCAGCGATGGATCAGTTTAGAGAAGTGAGCAGGGGACTCATTGCTGGAGCAATTGCCTCCAAACTTCCTGATGAGCAATATAATAATATGGATGTACGCATTTTCATTGCCATCAATCTTTATGCTGAATTATCCATCAAGCTTTTCGACCGATTTAAAAATCAAGTCAATATTTAAGAAGACCCTCAATCTAAAAAGTAACGTGGAAATAGATAAGAAAAATCTAGATGAGAAAACAATTGAAAATTTATTTGTCACGATTCCGAAAGGTACTGTGGAAATGAGGGACGACCGGGTAAAGAAAATCTGGAAACGTGAAATTGAATCTTTTAGACTCTCCAAATTTCCAGTTACCCAGGACTTGTATACTGAAATAATGAATGAAAATCCGGCTACTTTCAAAGGTGAAAAGTTACCTGTTGAGACCCTTTCCTGGATTGAAACAGTTAAATTTTGTAATAAACTGTCTGCGGCATTGGCAAAAAGCCAATGCTATGCCATTGATTTAACCTCACAAGAAGTAAGCTTTGATGCCAATGCAAATGGCTTCCGGCTTCCAACTGAAGCTGAGTGGCAATATGCCTGTCAGGCTGGCGCAAAAAATACCAGATATGGAGAATTAGAGAAAATAGCTTGGTTTAAAGATAATGCCGACAACCGTAGTCATAAAGTTGGACAAAAGCAGCCCAACGCATGGGGACTTTATGACATGCTTGGAAATGTTTGGGAATGGTGTTCGGATATTTATGATGAAACCGTTTATGGTTCCTATCGGGTTTTTCGTGGCGGAGGTTGGTGCGATGTTGAAAGAAGTGTAATGGCAACAACCAGAAGAAGGAGCCATCCCTACGCTTTTAAAATTGATGATTTAGGGTTTAGAATTGCTATGAATATTGATTAAAATTATATTAAACCCGAAATATGCAATAGACAATCTATTACGTGCTGAAATCGCTTCAAAATACCCAATCGTTGCTGTTTTCAATTTCACCATAGCGGTGCTATGCTAAAATCTCCAAACAGCCTGATTTTCTTGCGATTGCAACACTTCCCGTAAACACGGGACAGGCTATCACGAATCCTATTACATAATCCGGGTTAAAGAAGGTATCTGAAATCATTGGTATTAATTCATCAAATTAAATGAATAATTAACCGCCTAATATGATTTGGAGGCTTAAGCTAATTGTTATTGATATCTCTTCCTGTTCATTTTTGGCCACTGATCCCCAACCTTCATTGGAAGCGTTTTTAAGTAAGAGGGCATTTGATTATGTGGTTTTTCCGGATCAAGAAGAATTGATTATTGATCAATTGAATTTAGAGGCCTATCCCACCCATCTGGTGCTTGATAAAAATGGTAACATCAAGAAGATTTTCAATAAAGCCTCCGAATTAATGGCCTACATCGATGGGAACCAATCGTTTTTTCAAAATTAGGTAATTTTGCATCAATACATCTGAACTTAATCCAGTAGGTTTTTGATAAGGGAGCACTGAAAGTTTACTATTTATTACTATTTTTAACCGTAATGATAGATTAAGCGATTAGGAACTATGCGCTGCATCATTTTTCAGAATGAAATTTAATTAAGACCATTGAATTCTAATCGCTTCAAAGATAGCGATCCATTAGGTAGGTACGTGGTTTCATTTGTAGGTGATCTCAGCTGAATACATTGGCTTATCAGGCCATATAGTACGATCTCAATTAAACTTTATAATTTAGCACAATGAATTTAATACCATCAGAATCAGTCGGAAGTGTTCCACGTTCCCGAGAATTACAAGAAGCAATGGTCGCCTTTTCTCAAGGCAACTTACCGGAAAGGGAAATGAACGAATACTTCGATGAAGCGGTGAAGGATACCATTCATCGCATGAAAAATACCGGGTCACCAATAATTTCAGATGGTGAACAAACTAAATCAAGTTTTGTTACTTATCCTTTAGATGGGCTTACCAATTTGGCCAGTGATGGAATTTCCATTCCTTTTGAAGATGGGCATACCCGGCAATTGCCCAGGCTGACAAAAGGACCATTTCATTATTCAACTTATGCCGGAAGTTATTTGCCCAGGGCAAATAAATACACCACACTTCCATTAAAGCAGGCTGTGATCTCTGCCTCTGCCATGAGTTTATTGTACCCTTCAGAAGGCTTGGCTGATTACACGCAACAACAGTTCATAACTGATCTGGTAAACCAATCTGTGGCGGATATCAGAAGTTGTTTTGATAATGGTGCACATCATGTCCAAGTGGATTTTACGGAGGCTCGTCTGGCGATTAAGCTGGATCCATCTAAAGCACTTTTAAAACAATTCATTGATTTGAACAACCAAGTATTATCTAATTTTTCTTACCAGGAACGCCAACGAATAGGCTTTCATACCTGTCCTGGTGGGGACCATGACAGTACCCATAGTGGTGACGTAGATTATGCAGCGCTTATCCCGCTATTCTTAACCTTAAATTCCGGGAATTTTTATATGCAAATGGCAAGTGAGAAAGATCCTACAAAGGCATTAAAAATTATCGGTGAAAATATCCAGCCAAATCAAAGGGTTTATATTGGCGTAATTGATGTAATTAATGAAGCAATTGAAACCCCTCAAATGGTTTATGAGCGAATCATGGCTGCAGCGGAGTATATTCCGCTAAATCAATTGGGGACAACAGACGATTGCGGATTTTCACCATTCAGTGATGACATGGCCACCAGTAGAGATACTGCCTTTGCTAAAATAACTGCTCGTATTGAAGGCACCAAAATGGCAGCTGAAAAGCTAAAAAATAAGGCTTAATATAAGCAATCAGCAAACCTCAGGACCGCCGATTACCTGCAAAGGATTTGCGATAATTAGAAAACAGCATTATGCACTATTTATCCTTTAGTATTTCAATAACAATCATTTCGTGGGTTATTGGAATGATTTTGCATGCAATGATAAAGAACCAACCTTATTATACCCATCTTTCAAATCTTAATTTGATTAAAAGCAAAAGCCTGAATAAAGGAATTGGTCTTGGGGTTTTTAAATGGATAGTCAAAAACACCTTTTTCAAATACTTCAACCCAAAGATTAAACTTGAAAGAAGAATTCAGGTAGATGAACTGTATGAATTACGGAAAGAAATGTCAATATCTGATATTAGTCATTTGTTGGGCTTTGCTGTGGTGACTCTTTTTGCTTTAGTGAAATTCATCTATGGCAACTATTCCTTTGGATTGGTTATGATGGCCGTGAATATTGTATTGAATTTATATCCCTCTTTATTGCAACAGGAGAATAAAAGACGGATAGACAAACTGATCAGCATCTATAGCTAATATCTCGACTTACACAAAACGCTGCCAAACAATGGTAATCGCATCCGATTTTTTTTAAAAAAATTCTAAAAAAAAAGCCGTTCCAAATCGGAACGGCTTTTACACTATAACTTTTATATTAAGTTTTATTAATCAACGTCCCACCACAAATAAGTAGCACCGTCATCTCCTCCAATGGCTTGTCCTGCCGCAGAACGGTTGGTGCCATTTAGGGTTTGCTCATTGACAGGATAAATCACCCTTTTTGGAATTGTCAGTTGACTTGCTCCTTCTATAGCCGGAGGTTGTAAAGCTGGCCAATCCAACCTTCGCCATTCCAACCAGGCATCATACCCGCGATTGTACAGGGAAATCCATTTTTGATTGCCAATCTTTTGACGCCAATCTCCTGAAGCTGTTGAATAATTAACATCCTCTTGTGCAAGATAGGCTGTAATTTCGCTGTCCGTTCCACCCCAGTAGGCTATGGATGCAGCAATCGCATTGTTATAATGTTCCTCTGCAGTTCCTGGCACATTAAAGCCCCTTTCAATCGCTTCAGCAAGCAGGAATTCCACTTCTGAATAATCTACTAACAATGCCTCGAAAGTAGGGTCTGTGATCATTGGGTTGATGGTTGAGAAATCAGAATAGGAATTTGAAAAGCCATATTTCCCTCCTATATATTCACCATCTACTTGTGTGAAATAAAAGACCCTTCTGGGATCATTCAGTTCGTTCATTGCATCAACCAAAGTATTGGCCACAACATAATCCTGTCTGGAAGTAAATAATGGGTTTATTTCTTCAGAAACAGGGTTATTATTAGGGGGTGCACTCAGGTATGGAAAGGCACCACTGTCCATATTAGCGGTGAATACATTGGGCGCAGCCGCTTCCACTAAACCCTGAGCAAGGCTTGGGTTTACATCCGCAATGACCATCGCCAATTTTAGTTTTAGAGAGTTACCAAATTTTACCCACATGTCCATATCTCCTGAATACATGATATCCGCCTCCTCAAAACCTACAGCATCTACGTTAATCTTGTTCAAGCCCTCATCAAGTCGGGTAAGGATGGCACTATAAACTGTTTCAGCGTCATCGTAGGAGGGTAGAGAATTTTCTGGATTCAAAGCCTCTGAGTAAGGGACATCTCCGAAAGTATTCAGCAATACAGACCAGGAAAACACTTCCATAATTTCTATCTGTGCCAATTGGTTGCTTCTGACCTCCTCTGTGATATTGATGTCTAATGCCACCAATCTTTTGGATTCTTTTAAATCTGCTAAAACATCCCGATAAAGGGCTACCCATACGTTTTGTGGAATAAGTCGGGTAGTCATATTATACCTTGGCTCATCCAAATATTGAGTAGTAGTCCAATGCTGCACATAGAACCTATAATTATTTACGTTTACGTCTGGAGTGGTAATCACATCCGTGAGTTCCTTAACTGCGCCTGTAAATAAGGTAGCAGGGGGAACCTCAATTGCACTCTTTTGATCTACATTGTAGTCGTCCAAATTATCTACGCATGATGCCATCAGCGCCATGGAGATTATACTTATAAAAATCTTTTTCATCTTTTCTGGTTTAGAAATTTAACCGAACATTAAAACCATAATTCTTCAAAGCAGGATAAGCACCTCCCTGATAACCCCTGCCGGCATTACCGGAGCTCAAACCTTCCTCTGGATCGGAAAATTCCATGTTCTTATGGATGATCCATAGGTTACGGCCTATAAGTTGCAGGTCGACACTTTGAAAAACCCCCATTTTTTGAATCCAGGCAGGAGGTAGGGTGTAAGTCACCGCCACTTCTCTTAATTTCACAAAACTCCCGTCAAAAGTATACAGGGAACGTGGGGTCTCACCATAATTGTTGGCCGCATAACCAAATGGGGTTATGCCATCGCCGTTAAGGTTTTCGGCATAGATGTCATTGGGACTGCCGTCTGCTTTTACTCCCGGTAACAATACTCCACCGCCATCTGCTACAGGCAGTCTTGAAGGATTTCCCTTGTCATTTAAAGCTGCGGTTACAGGATATAATCCTGTTCCTTCACCATAATATTGATCTAGGGAGAAGATGTCACCTCCGCTTCGGATATCGATTAAGAATCCTAATGAAATGCCTTTATACGTAATGGTATTGTTAATACCACCAATCCAGTCAGGATTCGGATCACCAATGATTTCATCTGAATTGTCTGAAACCAAATAGTAACCATCTTCATTGACGGTTCTTTCTCCATTGGTATAAACAAAGTCTTTGCCTCTAATAACTCCATAAGGTTGACCTACGGCCGCATTGACGGAAACGCCACCTTGGAAAGAAGCTATGGGAACATTTAATACCTCGTTTTCTCCTTCTCCATATAGACTAATTACCTCATTTCTGTTTCGGGCGAAATTTAAGTTCATGGTCCATTGAAAATCTTGGGTCTGAATGGGGGTTACAAAGGCAGAAACCTCAATTCCCTGGTTTTGAACTTCTCCAGCATTGACAAACCTCTTGGTATAGCCACTTGCTGCAGTTGTATTCACCGGCAAAATCTGATTGATGGTGTTTGATTTATAATAGGTTACATCAAACCCAAAGAGTCTGTCAAAAAAGTCAGCTTCTACCCCAGCCTCAAAACTTTTTTGCCTTTCAGGCAATAAGAAGTTGTTATTTCTTGTGCTCGGAAGAGAGAATATAGGGATAGATCCATAGCCTGTCTGCGCATCATATACGTCATACAAACTCAAGGCAGGGGCATCATTACCCACTTCTGCATAATTTGCCCTGACCTTACCATGCGACAACCAGGAAGCATCCAATAATTTGGAAAACACTAAGTTAGCTGCTGCTGCTGGATAGAAGTAAGTGTTGTTGTCTTCAGGCAAAGTAGTAGATTTGTCCTGACGAGCAGATACTTCCACAAACAAGGTCTCTTTGTAACCAAAGTTGGCGTTTGCAAATACTCCATCAACACCTATATCTTGTACTTCTTCAAATGGTGGTTGGATGGCATTCCGTGAATTGGAAAGACTGTATAATCCAGGCACTACCAAGCCACCATTGGTGCTGGCCCTTATGGAACTCATCCTGCTTCTACGCAAATTAGATCCTACCAAGCCTGTAAAGCTGATGTCCTCTGATATGTCCTTGTTAAAGTTTAACAACAAGTCAAAGTTAGACTCATTAAAATCTCTATTGAATCTGGTGTATTGGCTTACATCTGCACTACCAATGGCTACACGTTCTTCCTGAAGGTCGGTGGTGGTGTTGAAAGAGGCACGCCCCATAACACTGAACCAGTCGTTGACCTTATAGTTTACTGCAGCATAGCCATAATAGTTGTCCCTACTGTCATTGGAGTAGTTTTGATACCTGGACCAGTAAAGGTTATCTGAATAAATTGGGCCCGTATTGTTACTGTTCCAGTTCCAGGTTATGTTTTGTTCATTTCTCCAATAAGCTGCTTCCTGATCCCTAATGTCCACATTGGTTTGCCACCATTGCCTGAATTGTTGGTTGGGGTTTCGCCCATTGTAGCCTGTTCCATAGCGACCCATACCTACAGTTCGTGCATAGTTTCCAGACGCGGTAACTGTCAATCGATCCGTCGCATCATAGGAAGCTGTAAAGTTAAACTGGTCTTTATCTATCGTACTGTTTGGTAAATTTCCTTTTATATCATTACGGGTGTATCCTAAACTAAATGTGGCATCTTCTCCACCACCGCTTAAAATAATGCTCTGATTGGAATTCAACCCTGTTTCATAAAAGGTGCTTGGATCATTTTGAGCAGCAACCCAAGGTGTCATTTTTCCATAAGTTGGAGAAAATGGATCAATGGCATCCCATTGATATACCATAAGGCCTGGATCAAATGCAGGCCCATAAGAGGCATCATCTTGAAACCTTACTACAGGGCCAACGCCACTTCCGAGATCTTGAGGGGTGCGGAAAGCATCTGCATAACCTCCACCATAATCTTTTTGGTACCTTACAAAAGTGCTTTTATCTATTTGGCTCCACACTACTCCTGTGTTTACAGTGAGGGCCATGCTGTTTTCTTTGCCTTTCTTGGTGGTAATCATGATCACCCCATTTGCCGCACGAGAACCATATAAAGCGGTGGCAGCGGCACCTTTCAAGACATTGACTGATTCGATATTATCGGGGTTCAAATCTGCTGCAGCGTTTCCAAAGTCTGTACCAACACGGCC
Organism: Cyclobacterium sp. 10D3-21; assembly: GCF_055809755.1. Taxonomy (NCBI): domain Bacteria; kingdom Pseudomonadati; phylum Bacteroidota; class Cytophagia; order Cytophagales; family Cyclobacteriaceae; genus Cyclobacterium; species Cyclobacterium sp. 10D3-21. Next base: position 6,666,619 of record NZ_CM147924.1, on the reverse strand, counting down.
TTCTTGCTGATTTCCATAACTTTCATTCGCCTCGTAGGCGCGTTTACTTGTATTGTTGTTCGCATTACTTATCGGCACACCGTCAATTACGAACAAGGCTTGGTTGTTACCTGTAATAGAGGAATAACCCCTTATAATAACGTTGGTAGAACCACCCATGGTGTTGTTGCTCCTAATGTCAAGGCCCGCAACTTTTCCCGAAAGGGAATTTACAAAATCCGGGCTTCTGGTACGGGTGATCATGTCGCCATCAACTTCCTGTGCAGAATAGGCCAATTCATTTCTATTCCTTTCCACACCCAAAGCGGTTATCACTACTTCAGAGAGTTCCCTGACGTCCTGCAATAATACCACGTCGATTTTGCTTCGGTTTCCAATCGTTACTTCTTGTGGAACAAAGCCCACAAAGCTAAATACCAGCAGGTTTGACCCTTCTGGAACGGCCAGGGTATAGTTGCCGTCAATGTCTGATATTGCCCCAACCATAGTTCCTTTAACGCTTATATTCACACCCGGAATCCCTTCCGGTTCATCTGGGGAGGTTACCCTCCCTGTCACAGTTTTACTTTGTGCCAGCACAGAAAAAACTGTACCTATTACCAGCACAAGGCAGAGTAAAGTATTCTTCATAATTTAATGATTTAAGTTAAAAGTATAAACCAAATAATAACCCGAATGTTTAAATAAAAATCACACGGAATTCACTTAGGCTAATAGCTACAAAAACAGTTCCGAAATTCATTAATTACAGAATTAATTATAATTTTAGTGTAAATAACTGTTGGGTAAATTTAAAACTTGTCAATAAAACCCCTAATAGAGCGTTTCAGGAGGGTTTTTGTTTTTTCCGCTGCAATACCTATAACAACCTCTTTTACCGCTTGAATCAAGAACCTTCGGCCTCTCGTTTTTTCTGTCGCTCCTGCTTTTTGAAATACCTGCGGAATAGAAAGTTGTGTTTGAGGGCTTCCATATTTGCATTCAATTTCTCAGCAGCTTCTTTTATGTTAACCATTGTAGAGTCAATGTTATTGGCCAAAACCTCATCTTGTGTGAAATGGTTAATAGTTCCTTTTCCAGATTTTATTTCAGAAAGGTATTCCTCCAGATTTTGTGTAACACTGTTAATGTCTTTACTTGATTTCTCAAGGTTAAAAAACACGGCTTTCATTTGGTTGGCTGAAATCGTGTCGCTTAATAAAACAGCGGCAGTGCTTTCATTGTAGTTCACTTGCTCAATAATAGCATTTAGGCGTGTGACCAATGCTGAGGTACTCTGGGTTGTGGTTTTTAGCGCTATCAATGATTGCCTAATGTCTCTTGCCAGCAGGGTATCGCTCAATAGTGTACCTAAGGTGCCTTTACCATTTAAAACTTTTTGGGTTATTTTTAGCAAATCTTCGGTAAGCAAGGCTGCATTTTCATTGGTTGTGCTCAGCGTAGAAAGCATGTCATCGGTCCCAACTTTGCTGTAGGACTGAATGGAATCGCCTGAGCTGACTGGTTTTGCGTTTTGTTCATTTCCAGGAACAATATTTACTACCATACTTCCAACCAATCCATCCGAGCCGATAAAGGCAATGGCGTCTTTTTTGATAAATCTGGAAATTTTATCTTCCACCATCAATTGGATACGGATGTTTCTTTCGTCTATCATTTCTATTTTGCTCACGGTGCCCACATCAATCCCAGAATAACGAACGTTGTTCCCTGTTTGAAGGCCATTTACATTTTCAAAAACACTATAGAGCTGGATGTTTCTGCTGAAAATATGTTGGCGCATTCCTACAAAATAGAGGATTGCGATGAGTAGCACAGTACCAATCACTACAAATAGGCCTACTCTCGCTTTGTAAGAATTTGATTTTCCCATAATATTAGTTTTTAAAGAATGCCTGTACTTTTGGATCGTTCGAATTCGAAAGCTCATCAAAGCTTCCTTCTACATAATTGGTGCCATCTACCAATAAAATCATACGGTTTGAGATTACCCTTGCACAATCCACATCGTGGGTGATAATAAGGGAAGAGGTATGGTATTTTTTTTGAATATTCCGCATCAACTCGATAATTTCCTTTGCCGTAATCGGATCCAAACCTGTTGTTGGCTCATCATAAATTATTATTTTTGGTTTTAAGATTAAAGCACGTGCCAATGCCACCCGTCGCTGCATTCCTCCAGAAAGCTCTGCAGGCATTAAATCTATGGCCTCCAACAAACCAACGTTTTCCAATGCTTCCTTGACCAATGCTTCAGTACTTTCGAAACCAGCTACCTTATGGGTTTGGCGCCGAAGAGGAAATTCCAGGTTTTCACGTACTGTCATTGAATCATACAGCGCACTGCCTTGGAAAAGAAATCCGATTTCGGTGCGAAGTAAATCCAATTCTTTTTGCCCCATGGTAATAATGTCCTGGTTTTTAATGGTTATACTCCCACTATCAGGCTGTATTAGGCCCACCAAACATTTGACCATTACTGATTTGCCTGATCCTGATTTGCCCATGACGACCAGGTTTTCGCCTTCAAAAAGTTTCAGGTTAAAGTCTTTGAGCACATGGTTTTCTCCAAAACTTTTGTGAAGGTTTCTTAACTCTAATACGGGTTTTATGTTTTCTTTGGAATCCATTTAGATTTCGAAAAATATATCAGTTACAAACACAGCGATAAAATCAATTACAAACAAAAGCATGGAAGTATAAACAACCGCAGAATTTGAGGCTTCTCCCACACCTACGGTTCCCTTGGAACAATTGTACCCCTTATAGCAACCCACCAGCCCAATGGCAAAACCGAAGAAAACGGATTTCATCGTAGCGGGGATGATATCGCTAAAACTGAGTGCATCAAAAACCTGGTTGAAATAGAGCATATAGGAGACATGACCTTTTAAATTTTCAACAATGGCTGAACCAAATAGTGCAATAACATCGCCCATTATTATTAATAGGGGTAACATTAAAGTAGTGGCCAAAATACGGGTAACGACCAGGTATTTAAAAGGGTTGTTTCCTGAAACCTCCATTGCGTCTATTTGTTCCGTAACGCGCATAGAACCCAGTTCTGCCCCTATTCCAGAGCCAATTCTTCCAGCACAGATGAGGGCAATAATTACAGGACCAATTTCCCGGACTATAGAAATGCCTACCATTGATGGCATCCAGGATTCCGCTCCAAATTCCATTAGGGTGGGGCGTGACTGTAACGTGAAAACAAGGCCTAGAATAAATCCGGTTACCCCTACCAAAAGCAAAGAACGGTTTCCTATACTATAGCACTGACGAAGTAGTTCTTTGAACTCAAAAGGCAGGCTGAAAACTTCCTTGAAAAAGCGCTCTGCGAAAAGCGTCATGTCACCAATTTCGACTAGAAATGATTGAGAACGGGACTTTATGGAGGTTGATTTAGGCATTTAAGCATTTAAGATTGAATAGGTTTCGAATTTAGGTATGAATTGTACCAATAATTATGATTTAAGTCATTCTTTAAAATGATACGGTTACCGAGCAGCCTTTGGTAGAAGAAACATTGAAAGGGCAAAAGAGAAAAATGCAATCTAAAATAAAGCGTGTGCCATAGCTATTCTCAAATTTCACCTAAACAGTAGGGTTGAATTTCATATAGTTATAAACTTAAATGGGCAGGTTTTATTAAATATTTAACTAACTTAACCTGAATTCAGAAAGAAAGTTTTAGAAAATATTGTAGTATTACACATAAGAGGGATTGAAATTTATTTCAGCTCTAAAATACCTAATTTTCAGCTAATTATAACTTAATTTTACTTCTTGGTATTGCATATCTCTAATAATTCATTTCTGAAAATTTGTAATTCCATGCAACGAATTTTATTTTATTTGTCATTTGTATTGATTTCTTCCTCCTGTGATACGAAGCAAGAAACAAAAACATTCAAGGTTATGGCCTGGAACATTTTGCATGGTGGTAATGATATTGAAAACGGCCCCCAGAATGTTATTCAAATCATTAAAGAAATTGATCCAGATGTCATTTTGATGGTAGAAACGTATGGTTCAGGGAATATGATTGCAGATTCCTTAGGCTATAACTTTCATTTGATTGCAGAAAAAGGAACCGCTTTGGACGATAAAACCGTCAACTTGTCTATTTTTTCTAAGTTTCCATTTGGAGAGCGAATTGACACGGATTATCCCTTCTATTTGGGAGGGAGAGAAATAGTGATAAACGACCGAAAAATTCGATTTTTCTCCAATTGGTTTCACTATTTGCCTTGGGAGGATGCACCTGAAGAATTGGGCTTAAGCACAGGGGAATTGCTGGCTTGGGAACGTACGGAAACCAAGTATGACATGATTCAAAAGGTGCTTCCTTATTTGAAAAAATACAGTGCAGAAACGGATTCCATACCTATGATCTTCGGTGGGGACATGAATTCTCTTTCACATTTGGACTGGGGAGAACAGACCAGAGAAATGCACAATGGCTTGGTAGTGCCATGGTACAGCACCAAAGTTTTAGAAGGCCTGGGCTTCATCGATACCTATAGAACTTTAAATCCAAACGTAATTACAGATCCTGGGATCACATGGGACACCAAAGGGCAAAAGGACGAACACCGAATCGACTATGTCTATTATAAAGGTGACGCTTTACAGGCCATTGAATCAAAATCCTACAAAGCATTCTTGGGCGAACCCTTTTCCATTAATGGAAAAACCATTGCCTATCCTTCTGATCATGGCATTGTGGTGACTACTTTTACGTTCTAAAACTTCCCGTAGCAAAGAAGAGCCGCTTGACCAAAACCGATAATTTCATTTAACAAATTCTGAATGCGCAGATGTAATCAATAGCCAAGGGTTTTGTTTCAGAAACTAGAAAATCTTCACTGAAATTAACTAGGGTGCCTTGCTTTTTGCTACTGCTTATAATGTTGCTTATTTTTTACTTTTCGAAGCGTAATGGGATTCAAAAATCCGATATTTAAATAGCGCCACAACGATAGAACCACCAATTCCATTTCCCAATAAGGTAAGGACAAGGAACATCAAATAATCTCCCAGAGAGATTGTTTCTGAATATAAAAACCCAGCAAATGCTTCAATATTCCCTACAATGCTGTGGTGAAAACCTACAAAACCTATGGTGCCGGTGATCAGTACGATTAATAGGATACGGGTTAGAGAATCGGTTGTACTGTTCAATATCCAGGTTAAAAGGCCCATAAGCCAACCCGCAAATACTGAGCTTAACAATAAAACCCAGAAACTATGATCCAATATATGGCTACCAATTTTAACCATTGTTTCCCTTTCAAAAAGATTTAGCTGAGAAGCCAGATCACTTATACAGAAAACAAATAAAATTCCCCCCAGAAGATTTCCAATAATGACCAAGCCCCAAATTGTCAATAGTTCCAAAACGGTTCTTTGCCCATTTAAAACAGGCAATGCCAGAACAGAGGTTTGCTCGGTATAAAGCACAGATTTGCCAAGAATCACCATGATAAAACCCAATGGGTAAACCAGGCCGAACAATTTAAAAATTGTATTTTCTTCCACTTTTCCCACCAACAGGAAATACAAGGTACAAATCAATAGATAGCTAAAACCAATTTCAAGGCCGGCAATGCATGCACTCAAAAAAACGGCAAATTTTTTAATTTTAAATATCTCCTCTCCTTCGTGAATAACACGGCTAAGGATTTCCGTATACTTTCCCGACTCTTCTACTTCATTGGATTTTTTCTCCAGATCCTGCTGGTGTTCTTTTTGGTCTTTTTTCTCGGCCTTCATGTATTCAAAGATGGAGTGATAAAATGGCTTTTCTATGCTTTTAACTAACCAATGTAAGCAGATTATGTTTTTATAAGAGAATGCATTTGTATTGGATTCCTGGGATTAATTGATCAGCTTTTCTACGTTTTCTTTATAGGACTCTCCGACAGAAAATTCCATCTCCCCTATAAACACACTGTTTTTTCGAATGGAGGTAATTTCTCCGATTGCCACTGCATAGGATTTATGTATTCTGATAAATTGATCCTCAGGTAAAGCCAATTCAACTTCTTTGAAACTCATGCGAACCACCAAAGGCTTTGGGTTACTTTTTAAATAAAACTTGATATAATCTCCATAACCCTTGAGCCATAAAATGTTCACAAATTTTATTTTAACCTGGCTGTAATCCACGTTTACGAAAAAATGATCAAGTACTTTTTTTGCTTGAGTAGGAATATGGGCAACCTGTAGATCGAAGCGGTCTTTGGCTCGGTTACAGGCTTTTAGGAAGCGCTCCATGGGAACAGGTTTTACCATATAATCGACAACATCAAGTTCAAAACTCTCCAAAGCGAATTCTTTATATGCCGTAATAATTATTGCCAAAGGTTTTTTTTCAAGACTTGAAATAAATTGAAGCCCCGTTAATTCCGGCATTTGGATGTCAATAAAGATAAGGTCTATGGGATGCTTTTGCATTTCCTCCATTGCATCAAAAGCATTGTCGCAGGTGGTTACTAAATTAAGGAATGCTATTTTACCAATATAGTTTTTAAGTAATTCCAGGGCAAGAGGTTCATCATCTATGGCAATGCAGTTTATCATGAATTGTTTTTTTGGGTCGATCTACCTTCAATATATCCGTTTTTGCCTTAAAATGAAACTTATGTCCCTCTGCTTTGGCTCGATAGCCCAACTTATGCAGTCTTAGGTCGCAGCTAAATAAAAATACCAGACCGTTTATAGGTGGTCTGAGTTTGAAAAATGCAGCTTATGTCGGCAATAAAAAAAGGAGAAACCCCTGCACAGTACCAATTGTAAAGGCAGGGGCGTCTCCATTATGAAAATCTTACACTCCGATTTGAAAATCGAAGGGCTAATTATTTACTTCGGGTTCAATCTACACTTACATTTTGATAGTAAACCTTCTTGCCGTCTTTAACGCTAATGATGTAGTTTCCCCTGATGGCTTTTTCAAAATTGAATGTTTTGTCAATGTTTGCCTGGCTAGTCAGGGTCTCTCCAAAGACTTTTGCATTGTCTTCGTTCATGATTTTTATGTCTACTTTATTCAAGTCGCTATTGTTAAGGTTCAGATGTACTTTTTTGCCCTCTGTGTCAAATACATTTGATTTCTTTGTCACCTCTTTGTTTATGATTTTCACTGCAGCATCTTCAATGGCAATCGTGTAAACCACTGATTGGGCCTCATCCTTTACTTTTAGGAAATAGGTGCCTGCTTCCAGGTTCTTCAGGTTAAAACTCTTTGCGTAATTTTTATCTGTCACATCATCGTAAAATAAAGTGTTGGCATTGGCATCGCTTAGGGAAACAACCGTTTCTTTAGAAGTAGAAGCCATTTCAAAGACCAGGCTTTTAGCGTCGCTTCCCTTGATCAAACTTGTGCTTGGATCATAAGCCATGGAAGTTAAAGAGATGAACATTAATGCGGCTACTGCGGAACTTTTAAGTATGTTTTTCATGATAATATTGTCTGTTTGTGATTGAATTATAGGTCAAACATAAGCAGCTCCAGCCTGTCTTTTTATTAAGGGCGATGAAAGCAAAAAAGATTGCGACGAAGACCTAAAATGTTGCGATGTAAAATTTGAGGCGAATGAATAGCGCCTGAACATTTGGACAAAAACCATATTAGAAGAAATGGAAAACCGAACGTAATCAGGCTAATTTGAATTTTTGCTAGCATTGTTTTATCAGGGGCTTTCGCCTCTGGCTACAAAGATTTCATTCCATTTGGGTTTTTGGATTCTTAAAATTCACCTTGGAAGAAAAGATAATAAGGGGCAAACTACCGGTTTTCCCACAAGATTAGTATTTTTAGGAATGCAGTGTGAAATTTTAGTCACTTCAATCATTATTGGCCTTAGCGAGGGCTGAAAACTTACTTTTGTATTTTTCCAGATTAGGTAAAATCACAGCATCTCATCTTAGATGACAGTAAAAAAAACGACATAAACCCTATTTAAAGAATACATGAAATTTTTAAAATTACTTTATTTATTGACCGCATGCGTTTTCCTAAACGCTTGTAACAATGAAATTCAACAAAACCATTTTACTACTGATATTTGTATTTTAGGTGGAAGCGAGTCTGGATTTACTGCAGCTATCCAGGCTTCCAGGATGGGCAAGAAAGTAGTATTAATAGAGCCAACAGGTCATCCAGGAGGAATGGTGGTGGAAGGCCTTGGAAAAGACATGCGATTTGGAAATGCAATTGTAATTGGAGGGATTACCCGAGAATTTTATGAAGCAGTTGGTGAACATTACGGCCGAAAAGCTGATTTTAATAACCCGAAATGGTATTCAAAATATGAGCCTTCTGTTGCTGAAGAGATAATAGAGGAGATGCTGGGAAAAGAAAAAAACATAACCATCATTAGAAATTCCAGGATAAAGGAGCAAAACGGTGTAGATAAAAAAGGAAACAAAATAGAAAAGGTAATTCTTGAAAATGGTTCAGAAATAAATGCCAAGGTATTTATCGATGCTTCCATTGAAGGCCATTTACTGCATTTTGCTGGAATAACTACTGAAACAATTCGTGAGGGGAATGAAATGTATGGGGAAAAGCTTAACGGCGTTCAGGAAGTAAATACTTTCAAGCAATTTATGGTAGCCGTTGACCCCTATATTATTGAAGGCGATTCCACTAGCGGGCTAATCCCAACCATTCAAGCTGGCGAATTAGGAAACCATGGGGATCCCAGTCATTATATTCAAGGCTTTTGTTTCAGGATGTGCCTGACAAAAGAGGAGAATAACATGTTGCCGATCAACAAACCTGAGAACTATGTACCGGAAAGGTATGAAATTTACAGGAGGTACTTCCAAGCAGGTGGCAAGCTATTCAAACCAGAAGCCAATAGACACAATGGTAAAACGGACATAGGCAGTTGGCACGATCTATCGGCAAACCTTTATGGAGAGAATTGGGAATACCCTGAAGGGAATTATGAAAAACAGGACAGTATTATCAAATATCACCGTGATTTTACTTTAGGCCTGCTGTGGTTTTTACAGAACGACGAGCGCGTGGATAGTCTTAACAGGGCCAATTGGGAAGGCTGGGGCCTGCCAAAAGATGAGTTCACAGACAATGGCAATTGGCCACGTCGCCTGTATATCCGAAGTGGAAGACGAATGGTGTCTGATTACGTCATCACTGAACACAATGCCGATATTAAGGTTAAAGATACCGTTTCAGACCCTGTTGGCATTGCATGGTGGCCGCCAGATGTGCACCATGCACGGAGAATTGTAAAAAATGGTAAAGCTTATAATGAAGGATTCACCCATGTAGAAAACGATGGAACTTGGAAACCTTTTAAAATCTCATTTCAGGCCACAGTGCCACAGAAAGAAGAATGCATTAATCTATTGACGCCAACTTGTCTCTCATCAAGCTATATAGGTTATGGAAGCACCAGGATCGTCCCTACATTTATGATCGTTGGCCAGAGTGTTGGTGCAGCAGCAGCTATTGCTGTTAATGAAAATTTAGCGGTACAAGACATACCCTATCCTGAATTAGAAAAGGCCCTGTTGAGTCAAAACCAATTGCTTTCGCTTCCTGATGATTGGCTAGAAATAATCACAAAAAATAATTAAACCAAAAAAGCCTCTGCCATTGTTGCAGAGGCTTTTTTTAAAATTTTGATTTATTTTCTACCTACGGAAGTAATAGAAATGTCCATCTTCGGCCCCTGCCAAGACGTCCAGTATCCCATTTTTATCCCAATCAACAAAAGTAGGGCTTGTGGTATGTCCAGCAAGGATTAATTCAGATATAGGGCCTTTATGGTTAAAGACTACTTTATCAGGGTTTTCGCTTACGTTTTCAAATAAGGAAATATTAACACTATTGATCAATAGGTCCAGGTCTCCATCATTGTCCCAATCCATAAAGCTGATTTTCCTTCGGCCACTGCTGCCTGCATCTGCAGTGTTAAGTCTTAAGACGCCAGGGTTTGTATCTTCCACCTTGTCTTTGTTGGTAAATGTGGAGCCATTTTCTCCGTAAAAGATGCGTTTTCCGGGCTGAAGAATTGGTTCACCGTTACCTTGTTTCCCTTCAAAGAAGGCAAGGTAGCCTTCATGATCCAGCATCACCAAATCCATAACCCCATCTTTGTTCCAGTCGATGGCATAAGGAGTTGTTCTCCACTGCGTCGCCAATTCATTGGCTTCAGGCTCCCACCAGTTCCATGCTGGATAAGGTGGTGTTTGGTCTGCCCAATCTATTTTCACTGGCTGAGGAGCCATTAATCCATTTCCTGTGTTTTTGATCCATTCTACTCTACCCCAGATGGAGTTGAAAACAATGTCTTTGTTGTTGTCTCCATCCCAGTCAGCTACAGTCAAAGTGGTGTAACCCCATTTTGCTTCAGCAGGTCCTTGAATAGATCCGTTGTCACCGGCTTGGATTCTTATCGGTTCACCATCGATTTCCAATAATTTTGGCTCAGCCCATTTCGGTTTCGCTGCTCCGTCCAGGTTTTCTATAAAGGCAAAATGGCCCGCAGAATTACCCGCAATGATGTCTTCATCGCCATCATTGTCCCAATCTACGCTTACTGGTGTTACCAAAGCGCCAAATTTGAGATTGTCGGCTTGCTGTCTGAAGTATTTTGGGGAATTAAAAATGGGAAGTCCATTTTTCGTTTCTCCCGTGTTTTTAACCAAAGCTACACGGCCATCTTCATCACCTACTACCAGGTCCACATGTCCATCCTTGTTCCAATCCAGTGCTACAGGAATGATCATTTCTAGATTCATGGTAATTATACCCTCCTCGTTTTCTAATAATTTACCTTCTTTATAAACAGGTTTTTCTCGTGTTCCTGTGTTTTCAAAGTAGGTCATCTTATCCAGAAACTCTCCACAAACAAGGTCAAGGTCTCCATCTCCATCAAAGTCAGCGAAATTGGGTGAAGGAGCACCATAAACATTTATCTCTTTCCCTCCAGCTTTGATCCGGCCTCTATTTTCGTAGTCGCCGTCTTTGTTTTCTAATAAGTATACATAGCCAAAAAGCGGTCCGTTGGTCCAGACACCTTCATCATTATAGGCATCGTCCCAGCCGTAAGAAGACCAGTCATCCATCCCAACAATAATGTCAATGTCACCGTCTCCTTCATAATCAATCATTTTCCACTGGTTGAATCTTGGTTTTTTACCCAGTTCTTTGGTTAATTCCTCAATTGGAAATAGGTCTTGAGGGGTGGAAGCCAGGTCTGTCGTGAAGTTCATCAACTCCGCACCTGGAATTAAAACCCGTACGCCCTGATCTGTATGAGAAATCTGTACTTTGGATATGGCATCTCCTATTCTGACTGGAGGTGCGAAATCTGGAAAATCTTCACCGCTTGTGTTTTCAAAAAAGTAAAGCCCGTTAAACGGTTTATCAGGGCAAGAAACAAGCATGTCCATGTCTCCATCCCCATCATAATCCATAGGTAGGGGCCAGGCCCATAAGCCTACACCCAAAAATGAACTGGCTCCGGGGTTGTTGTATTTTACGATCTCGAAGTCACTGGCTTCTTTTTCTTCCTCTTCGGTTGCTTTTGGGCTTGAGCAAGCTGCTACAAAAGCCAGCATGACAAGTATTAAAAAGTATTTACCAAAGGAATTCTTTGATTTTTTCATTTTAATAAATTGGGGTTTTTGGTACATATTAATAATTGTTTGTAAGCTAGTTTTTAAATAATAACAAATTTCTAAGCATAGGATGCGTAAAATTTGTGTGTTTATAGAGTAAAATAGCAGCCCTTTAGTTTATACCAACGCTGGTTAATCCTGGGAATCACCAATTTTACCTGAGCTAAGTAACAACGGACTGACCTATTACTTACCATTTTTCAACAAAAGTGGCCACCTAGAATTACACCATAAATCTTTCAAGTCCTTTTTTATTGACTTCAATGAATATCCGAAATATAATTTTAACCACATAATATTATAATGTATTCGGTAGTAGGAAAGTGATAAGGTCTATTAATAAATGATTTAGGTGAAAAGTGAATAATTCATCGAGCCATTTAGGGTACATGGTTTAAAATTCTGACCATGTGCGTTAACCATGCATAAAGAAATGAAAAATTCTTATTATTTTTATTTGGAATTAATCCAAATAGAGCTACATTCGTGACTTAATACTTTATTAATAATTAATCTAAATAAATGATAAGATTACTGTTTGCATGCCTTTTCACAGCTATCCTTGTGGCTTGCTCTTCTGGTGAAAAGAAAACCATCGACATTAAGGACGTGGATAGTTTGAATATTATTACAGCAGGAGGAACCCTTACTGAAATAGTTTATGCCCTTGGCTTTGGTGACCAGATCATTGCGACGGACCGCACTTCTACTTATCCGCCAGAAATGCAGTCTTTGCCTAGTATAGGTTATAGAAATCAAATCAAGGCCGAAGGGATCTTGTCGCTTGCTCCTGACATGATTCTAGCAGAACAAGATTATTTGTCTGAAGACGTGGTAGACCAGTTGAAATTGATGGACCTGGAGGTTCATTTTTTCAAAAAGCCAGAGAATCCTACAGAAACAAAGGCACTAGTGACAGAATTGGCAGCTTTATTTGAAGTGCCAGAGCGGGGAGAAGTTATGAATGAGGGAATAGACAAAGACCTACAAATATTAGCTGACTACTTGAGAGGATATAAGGAAAAGCCCAGTGCAGCCTTCGTCATGGCAAGGGGACCGGAAACACTATTCGTGGCTGGAGAGAAAACTTTTGCCGAAACTATTTTCAATATGGCAGGTATTCGTTCATCAGCTCAGGGTTTCGAGGATTTTGTGCCTTTGACTCCGGAGTCCTTGGTGACAATGTCACCGGAATACCTTGTGTTGTTTGATTCCGGCCTTGAAAGCTTGGGAGGAATAGAGGGTTTATCAAATATTCAAGGAATGAAAGAAACCAAAGCCTTTCAAGAAGGCCAGGTACTTAGTTTTGACGGACATTATTTGTCAGGTCTTGGACCTAGAGTTGGTCAAGTGGCATTGGAACTGGCTAAAGCCGTAAGAAAAAAATGATAGCGCTACCACTTACTTTTTCCAAACAGCGATTAAGTCGGTGGGTACTTGTGTCATTGGCCTTAGTTCTTGGTGGGATTTTATTGGTATCCCTCACTGTCGGGGCTTATTCAGTGGGGTTATCGCAAGTGATAGCCGCTTTGGTTAAGCCATTGGGCTACCATTTAGAAGCATTTGACCTAAGGGCTGCCAATGTTTTGTTGCAGATCAGGCTTCCCAGAATATTACTTGCAGTATTGGTTGGTGGAGGCTTAGGAATTGCCGGAGCAGCATTGCAGGGTTTGTTCAGGAATCCCCTTGTAGAACCAGGTCTAATAGGAGTGAGTAGCGGGAGTGCCCTGTTCGCCGTTATCTTTCTGGTCGTTTTTCCAGGAATAGCAAGCACTTTCCCAATATTGGAGCGAATAGGCTTGCCATTGTTCTCTTTTTTGGGAGGCTTGATTAACGTATTTGCAGTGTATTATCTCGGAGCCAATAAGGATGGTGAAAATACTGCCACTATTATTCTAGCGGGAGTGGCTTTAAATGCTTTGGCTGGAGCCTTGATCGGGCTTACCTTGTTTTATGCGGATGATACTGCGTTGCGGAGCTTTACTTTCTGGAGTTTGGGTGATTTGAGTGGAGCTTCCTGGGACAAACTTCCGATTGCCGCTGGACTGATTTGCATTCCTTCCATTGTCTTATTGAAAGGATCGAAGAATTTAAACGCATTGGCTCTGGGAGAAAAAGAGGCATTTTATATGGGGGTAAATGTAAACCGAACAAAGGTGACTTTACTTGTTTCCACTGCCCTGATTGTTGGTGTAGCTGTTTCCTTGACTGGAATGATAGGTTTTGTGGGTTTGGTAGTACCTCATTTGATGAGAATAAGTTTTGGTGCTGACCACAGGTTGGTTTTGCCAGGTTCTTTTTTATTAGGAGCCATCTTATTGAATTTCTCTGACCTTTTGGCCAGAACAATTGCCATACCAGCAGAGATGCCAATAGGAGTAATAACTGCCTTATTGGGAGCTCCTTTCTTTATGGGATTGATTTATAACTTGAAAAAATAAAATGCCAATGCTAACGGCCTCAAATATTCAATTTCGAACAAGAAACCGTACCATTCTGGATACCACGAGTTTAGAAATTGTGTCTGGGCAGATTTTAGCCATATTGGGGCCTAATGGTGCAGGTAAAACAACGCTATTTAAATTGCTTTCAGGTGAGTCTAGTTGCTCATGTGGAGTAGTGAGCTATAATGGCAGGAGTATTTCCAAATTTAAAGCCAGGGAATTGGCAGAGGTGCGTTCAGTAATGCCCCAACACTCTTCCGTTAACTTTCCATTTACCGTTCGGGAAGTTATCGAATTGGGGCTTATCTCAATTCAGCCTAAAAACCCAAAAAAAATAGTGGATGAAGTCATGGCCTTGTCTAAAATCGAACACTTGCAAGGTCAGGAATATTACCAATTGTCGGGAGGGGAAAAACAACGTGTTCAACTCTCTCGGGTTTTGGCTCAGGTTTGGGAAAGAAAGCCCTATCCACGTTATGTATTGCTGGATGAGCCTACTTCTAGCCTGGACATAGCCCAGCAACATGCGGTTTTGGAGATCTTACTTCAACTAAAAAGCCGAAATATAGGTGTGCTGATAATTCTTCACGACCTAAACCTTGCCGCCCAATATGCGGACAAAATCATACTCTTAAAATCTGGTAAAATTTGCTACTGTGGCCCAATGAAAGAAGGGATGGACGGCTGTATGCTAGAGAAAGTCTTTGACCATCCCATAAGAATTATGAATTGTCCAGTAACCAATCAATTGATTGTGCACAGCGCCAATAAATCAAAAATATTTTCACCAACCCGGCTTATGCAATAAAATAGGTGTTGCCTATTTCGGGTTCAATTCAAACTTTATAATAAAAAACCAAATGGAAGCGATACCTACTTCATTGAATAATTTAAAAGCTTCTTGGGAAGCGCTTAAAAAGGAAAACCCTAAACTTAGAATCAGGGATGCTGCAAAGCATTTGAATGTTTCAGAAGCGGAATTGGTAGCCACTGGCCTTGGCCAAAACGTAGTTCGTTTGTCTACAGATTTCGTTGATCAGGTGAAGAAATTTCCTCGACTTGAAAAAGTAATGGCATTGACCAGAAGTGAAGGATGTGTATTGGAACACAAAGGTGCGTTTCAAAAAATAGAAATTCATGGAGCCACTCCACATCAGGTAGCAACAGTGATAGGCCCCATAGAACAACGTATATTTTTTAGTGGATGGAAGTATGGTTTTGCCGTAAATAGCGAAACTCCACGTGGGCCAATGTTTAGCTTTCAATATTTTGACGCGCAGGGAGATGCGATAATGAAAGTTTACCTACAGGAAAAATCAGATGATGATTTTGCCAAGGGTTTGGTTTTGGAACATCTCCATAAGGATCAGGTTTCGGCATTGACGCCTGTAGCCAATGCAGTACCAGAATATACCACCGAAGATGAGTTGGATAAAGCCAGCTTTTCTTCTGACTGGGAAAATATGAAAGACACCCATGATTTCTTTGGGATGTTGCGTAAGTACAAATTGAATCGGTTAAATGCTGTGGAATGGATAGGTGAGAAATGGGCCCATCAGGTAGACAGATTGTCTGCAAGACAAGTGGTGAATACCGCTTCTGAGACAAAGCTTCCCATTATGATTTTCGCAGGAAATAAAGGAAATATTCAGATTCATCAGGGTAAAGTCAAAAACATCAAACAATTAGGTGAATGGCTTAATGTTATGGATCCGGATTTCAATATGCACCTCAATGAGGAGGTTATCGACAAGGCTTTTGTCGTGCACAAAAATACAGTAGATGGCTTGGTCTCAGCACTGGAATTATTTGACAAGAAAGGGGATATGGTTTGCCAATTTTTTGGATTGAGGAAACCAGGGCTCCCACAAAAAGATGCATGGAAAAAATTGCTGGATAGCCTGAGTTAAAAATATCGCAGGGGAACTTTACCCCTGCGTAAAAAATTTTAAATCAATGATTAGAATTAATCTAATTAAACTTAACATGATTGTTTTATTCCTTCTCTATCCCTTGGTGGGGCATGGAGCCGAGGGAGATAAAATCATTGTAGACAATTACGGCAATCCGCTGCCACAAGCAGTGGTTCAGGTGGATCAATTGCCACCAATTGTTGCTGGTCCTTCGGGGGAAGTAAGCCCGGCACTATTGGGTATTGGTGATTCCGTTTTGGTTTTTGCATTGGGGCATGAAAGCAAGCGATTTAGTTGGGCCGAATGGAGTCTGTCTGATGTCATTGTACTGAAAGAAAAGGAAGGAGAACTGAATGAAGTGGTGGTTTCAGCAACGCGCACTGATCGTACTGTTGAAGATTTGCCCATGCCGGTGAGTGTGATTGGCAAGAAAGCCATACAGGAGACCGGAGGGATTCGACTTTCTGAAGTGCTAAGTGAGCAGACAGGTCTGCAGATTGTGTCCAATCATGGCACAGGTTTGCAAATGCAGGGGCTGGATACAGATTATATTCTTATCCTACTGGATGGTGAACCCTTGATCGGCAGGACTGCCGGAACATTTGACTTAAACCGTATCTCTGTTTCTAATATTGAGCGAATAGAGATACTCAAAGGGCCAGCAAGCGCTATTTATGGAAGTGAAGCCATGGCTGGGGTTGTGAATATCATTACAAAATCCGGAGGCCAGGGGAAAAAAATTGACCTGGGCCTGAGGCACCGATCCTTTAATTCATGGAATCCCTACTTGGATTTCGGAATAAGAGAGAAAAAATGGAATGTCGCATTCCTTTATGATTATTATAAGACAGATGGCTATGACCTGGCGCCTGAAGTGACGGGGAATACGCAAAACCCTTACCAGTCGCATAGTACTCAAGTGAAGCTTGGTGCGAACTTAGGATCAGGCTGGAATTTCAATCTTTTCATGCGGGGATATACTGACCATGCGACTGGAGAATTGGAAGTGGAAGAGAGTTCTGGCAAGGAGTTATTGGACGTGGAGGACAAACGGAATGAGATCAATATTAATCCGACCTTAAGGTACAAACCAAACAATGACTGGTTGATTACCCTCAGAAATATGAGCACTGTATTTAGTACGGCCTCAGACAGCAGGTATCAGCTGGATGGAGAGCAATTTGATAGGCAGGATTTCGATCAGTATTTCCAAAGAACCGAGTTGCAGACAGATTTTCAGGTGAATCAAAAGCAGCTGATAACCTTGGGTTTGGGCTTCTCAGGGGAAACGGTTGAAGCGACACGGTATGACGATAGGAATCATTTCGACGCCACTTATTATTACCTACAGCACCAATGGGATGCTTCTGATAAAATCAATATTGTCAGCGGTGCTCGGGGAGATTTTCACAGCGTATATGGAAGTCGTGTAAGTCCAAAACTTTCCGGCCAATACAAGTTTTCGGATACTTTTAGCTGGCAGTTATCAATAGGCTCAGGCTTTAAAGCACCTGATTTCAGGCAGCTACTATTGAACTTCAATAATGCCTCTGCTGGCTATTATGTGTTTGGTTCAAGGTTGGCAAATGAGGAATTAGAAAGACTGGAAGAAAAAGGGCTGGTAGCCAAACGCCTTATTCAGCCAGAGAACCTTGGCGAGCTTAAAGCGGAACATTCATGGGCCATTAATACAGGGTTTCGATGGAAACCTGTGGAACCTGTATTGATACAGGTTAATGCCTATAGAAATGACTTGGAAAACATGATTGAAACTGCCCCCATCGCCCAATTGGTTTCCGGGCAAAATGCCTTTTCCTATTTCAACATTAGTCAGGTGATCACCCAAGGTTTAGACCTTGATTTGCAATACAAATACAATGATAACCTAAGTTTTAGTGCTGGCTATGCTTTTCTGGATACCCGAGATCTGGATGTATTGGAGCAAATAGAGAAGGGTGAGATTTTCAAGAGAAATGCCAGTAACCAGACGGTTCGCGTGACAAGTGCCGATTACGGTGGGCTATTTAACAGAAGTGCTCACAGTGGCAATTTCAAAGTGAACTATTTAGAAAAAATAACAGGAATAAACTGGTCCTTAAGGGTCTTGTATAGAGGTGAGTTTGGGTTTTCGGACCTGAATGGAAACTTGATATTGGACGATAAGACAGAATTTGCCCCCGGCTGGTTTAATGTCAATTTGACCACTACAAAAACCTTTACCAATGGGATCTTTCTAGAGGCTGGAATTAATAATTTATTCAATACGACCAATTTGTCTCAGCCAAATATGCCGGGAAGATTACTGTTTGTAGGCGTCAAAATACCACTATTAAATTTATAACTATAACACAAAACTTCAAATGAAAAATTTATCAATGCTATTGTCTCTTTTCCTAAGTCTATTTGTTTTTATAGCCTGTGATCCTGCCGATGAGGAAGAACCTCAATTGCCCTTGGAGGCGGAAATGGTAGTAGATCTTTCTGCCCCTAATGATGTAATAGATCGAAATACAGGACAGGTAGTGGAGGAAAAGCCTTTCCAATACTATAGTTTTAGTGAAAATAAATTACTCTCTGAAAGTGAGAGCTGGGACCTTGCTTTCAAAGGCACTACCATCCGAACAAATGCAGCCAAAAATGTCAGGGCAACTTTGGTCGATGGGGTTTTCCAGGAAATTAAGGAAGTACCTCAAACAGCTACTTTTTCCATGGATACAGAAACAGAATTGGCTATCCCTACTGGTAGCGGTAATGGCTGGTACAGTTATAACCCAACTACCCATGCGATAAAACCTATTCCGGGCAAGGTGATTTTACTGCAGACGGCCTCAGGCAATTACGCAAAAGTAGAAATTCTAAGTTACTATAAAGGAAGTCCCTCAGATGAAGAGCTGGATCCACTAACGGATGAAGGGGCTACTTATACTTTTCAGTTTGTGCTACAACCGAATGGGACAACCAAATTCGAGTAAATAATTAATTATTTACAAGTTTCAGTTTTCGAGTCCCTGCTAAAATCATTCATTTCTGGCAGGGACTCTTTTACTTCTTTCAGGTCAGTGTTTATTTTTTTAAAGCGATTAAGAAAGTCCTCATAAAAGTTCTTTTTTAAATTGTTCGTTTGGATATTCTGATTAAAAGGTTTCATGACGGGCTTTATTTTATATTAAAATAGTAAATCAAATTATTTTTTCATCCTCTAAGGCATAACAGGTAGTTGTTTTTTGCAAACCGAATCTTGTACCATTTTTAACTTGAAAATTTCGATACAAGCTGCCATTAGGCCTCCATGCTTGTTGTAATCCATCCTGTTTGTCATTTTTATAATTGTATACATAAGAAGGGGCTCCGTTTGCATACCAACTTCTTTGCACACCTTCCTTTTTGTCCTTGTAATAATTGTATTCGAACTTTAGCTCGCCGGAATCTTCCCAGTATCCAATTTGCTTGCCCACTGAAAGGTTATTTCTATAATTCCGGACTTCAAAGGGCTTTCCATTATCGTAATAGCTTGTATATAAACCATGAAGCACACCATCTAAAATTGAACTATAGGTGCTTATATTGAATCCAACTTGCTTTTTGTAAATGATCCCTGAATATTTTTCATTCCCTAAATAATAGTAGCCATTTACCAATGATACGTTTGCCTCATTAAAATTTATGGTGTCATTGGGGATCCCTGAAGTATCCACGGAATAATCAAGTTCAAACTTTTCTTCGTTCTCTTTGTAGACATACTCACATGCCAACAAGCCTATACCAATCAGGAGAACCAAAATCATTTTCAATATTTTATCTGAACAGAGTACCATTGAATATCATTGAGTGAATGTTCCTTTGGATCCATGATAGGCCCCAGATTTTATGACGTATAAACCTGAGGTAGAATAAACCTCATTGCTGACATGGTAGTGATAAATACCTTCCGAAAAATCAACAGTTGCGCCAGTGTGTCCACCATTTTCATCCAGGTTGTCTGGATAAGAATTGTCCATGTCTTTGCGCCCATAGACAGGAAAGCCATCCCTTAAAAAGCCAATTAATTCAGCATCATTAACAGTAAGATAAGTGCCTTCGCTATGATAATGATAGTCCTCACGTGGTCCTGGATGACCGCCTGAAGCATCAAAAGTTCCCCAAGCATTCTCTTGCAAAACCCCACCACCTTCATAATCATTGTAAATAGGAACACCATTTAAGGCCATTCCTACCGGCCCCAATTCCGTTTCTTCTTTATAAGAACTTTCATTTGGATTTGTGGGGATGGTCATGGAATAATTAAATGAAATCATGCTCGTATTCATGTTGGCATGATTGCTTCCTGGGAAAGCTTCAAACATTTCGTGTCCTTCACCCCAATAAGGCGTTTTATGATCAGGCAATCCGGTGCTATTGATAGAAATATTGTCCTCATTTACCTGAACAGAAACTTCTTGGGTATATTCATTCACGTAATTCTCAAGAACAACATTTGAAATAGATACCTTTCCAGGAGTAACAGGCAGTTTTTCATTCTCACAGGAAAATAAACTTATCGTTAGAATTAAATACAATGCTTTTCTCATGTCCTTATAGACGCAGTTTCTTCACTAATCCTTCGCTATTAAAGATTTTTTTTAGATTTTCTCTGAAAACCTATAATTAAGGACAATGGAGTAAGCATCCATTTCATCCAATTAAAAATTTAACCCTACGAGGGTTACAATCATTTGCCGATTTGCCGGCCCAAACCTTAGCACAAGCCTCGACGTATTGCTAAAAGACAAATAGAAGAAATACCTATCTTTAGGTATCGAAACCCCATAGCGGTTAAAAACTTAAATACCTAATGGAGCCTTTTATAGAACATGTCTTGTACGACTATTCCTACCTTACTTTGTTTGGACTTTCGTTTGGCTATTTTCTGCTGCTTTATTTTGGTTTAGGCACCCTATTTCTGGCCGTTTGCCAGTTCTTGGAATCCCGTAGACTGCTTCACAAAATCCGACCCGAGGAAGTTTCTCGACGGCAAATCGTTTTTGAAATCAAGCATTCTCTGAAGTCCATTGTGGTCTTTGGGTTTTCGATTATACCTGTTATTTACTTTGTACGTTTAGGTATTATAGAATTATTGCCCAATACATGGCTTACGGTATTGGCTGGGCTTATTGTACTTACTTTATGGAATGAGGTTCACTTTTACCTCGTGCACCGATTGATGCATCAAAAATACATGATGAAAAAGGTGCATTATATTCACCATAAATCGCATGTCCCAACAGTGTATTCCGTGTATAGTTTTCATTGGGTGGAGGCCTTATTATTAAGTACGGTACCTTTAACCATATTGCCGTTTATTCCGTTTTCTATACTTGCCGTTTTCATATTCCCTCTGGTAAGTATTTTATTGAATTTTGCAGGCCATTGTAATTATAGGTTTGGAAATGGCAATGGGAATGGGTGGGAGCACTTTGGCACCTATCACAATGAGCACCATAGTAGCGGTAGGAAAAACTATGGCTTTGCCCTTAACCTTCTGGATAAATTGTTTTCCAGGCAAAACAGATAACAAATGAATGAAGTATATATAACCGCATCCGGTGCCTTTTTGCCTAATAAACTTGTTTCAAACGAAGAAATGGAAGGTTTTCTGGGGAGAATCAACGGGAAGGATAGCCGTGTAAAAGAACGCATTCTAAAACAAAATGGCATTAAAACGAGGTATTACGCCCTAAACAAATCCCAGGAAACCACGCATTCCAATGCTCTTTTGGCTGTGAATGCGGTGAAGAATGCCCTCAAAAAAAGCAATTTACGGTCTGCTGATGTTGAGTTATTGTGTGCAGGAACCACGCAAGGAGATTTGCCAATTCCTGGATTTGCTAGCATGGTGCATGCTGGTTTGGACTTCAAGCGCTGTGAAGTAGCCAGTTTCCAAAGTGTTTGTGCCAGTGGGATCATGGCACTGAAAAATGCCTATAGTCAAATTAAGAGTGAAGAGAAACCGAATGCAGTCTGTGTAGGAAGTGAGCTTCCAAGTAGAATGTTTAAAGCGTCAAGATTCGAGGCACAGGGAGTAGAAGCTTTGCCTTTTGATGCAGAGTTTTTGCGATGGATGCTTTCTGATGGAGCTGGTGCTTTTGTGCTTCAAAACAAGGAAAATCATGAGGGAATTTCTTTGAGAATAGACTGGATTGACCTTAAGTCCTATGCCAATGAATTCCCAGTATGCATGTATACTGGCAAGACGGACAATAAAAATGAAGCGGAAAAAACCTGGCTTGATTATTCAAGCTATGAGGAAGCTTCTAAAGCAGGGGCAATAAATTTGAAGCAGGATACCAGGCTCTTAGAAAAGGTAATCAAAACAGGTGTAGCGCATTACTTTGAGTTAATCGATCAGGGGAAGATTAATGCTTCTCAAATAGATTGGTTGTGCTGTCATTATTCATCTGAGGTTTTCAAAGATACAATCAAGGAGCTGATGGAAAAGGGAGGAGGAGCCATAGCCGAAGAGAAATGGTTTAGCAATCTCACATCCAAAGGGAATACCGGGGCAGCTTCAATTTTCATTATGTTGGAAGAATTGATGTATTCCGGAAAGCTAAATACTGGTGATACCATACTCTGTATGGTACCTGAAAGCGGTCGATTTATTACTTCTTATATGCGATTAACTGTGGTGGGAAATGCTAACTTGAAGACCAAGGCCTACCCAATCAGAGAAATAGAACCACCTGAATTGATTATTGATAAAAATGAAACTTCAGAGTGGTTGATTCGAAACCTTGCCCAAGTTTGGATTGATTTTGAAACGGCCTTGCTCAAAGTACCTGTAGTCGCCAAGATTCATGATGGGAAGTTGAGTGTTGCTGATTATAAGCTGTTGTTAACAGACCTTAGACAACAAGTCATAGATGGTTCTCAATGGATTTCCAGAGCTGCCTCAAATATAGACATTGACTTGTTTGAACTGCGTTCTGCATTTATCAAACACACTGCAACAGAACACAAAGATTACCAAATGCTTGAAAGGAACTTTGAGGCTTTGGGGGAGAGTATGGAAACCATAAGGTCCGGTGAAAAAAACATTGGTACTGTTGCCTTGACTTCCTTTATGTTTCAGCAGGCAAGCAAACCCAATCCCATTGATTTACTAGGGGCGATGTTTATTATTGAGGGAATAGGAAAACGATTGGCCGGCTTTTGGGGTGAAATGATTCAAGACCAGTTGCAGTTGAAAAACAGCCAGGTTTCTTTCTTTACCTACCATGGCACTGCTGATGAAAATCATTTTCATAATTTAGAGCAGGCATTGAATCATCCCAAAATGAATATACATATAGCAAAGGCGATCGTTAAAACAGCGAAAACAACGGCTAGATTATACAAGATGCAATTGGAAGAATTGGGGAATTATTAGCGAGCAGTATGAAAGACAATATATTAGATTTATCGAAACATGATGAAAGGGATCCCAATCCTTGGTTGGCCTTATTTCTTGATGATAGCATTCCGATTAACCAAACCACCAAGTTGGTTTTAATGAGGGACAATTCTTCCAGATCCGTAAGGTACTTGCTGCCTTTTATAGAAGTAGGATCTAAGATCACCATGTTCTTTATTCATATTTTTAAGTTTTTCTTTCCCAAACTTATCAATTCTTCCAAAGTCCTTCATAGGATCTTGGCTTGGGGACTCAAGCGTTTTGTAAGCCCGGATGCCAATTTGCTTATCTTTAGGCATTTCCATATTGGTACAGAGATATTACAATTTATTGGAGGCAATATTCCGAAAGTTGAAATTGCAGGAAGTCCCCTTAAACCGCGGAATTTTGAGGATGTAAAAGACGACCTGTTTTTAAAACATGATTTGAACTTGTACAACTTTGTGATTCTCTTGAACCGCCAATTGCGGGAAAAAAACATAACCATAGGCCCGCCAGAACAGATGGACTTAAGTATGATCACTGAGGATCAATTTGATCATATTGATTTCCCTGACCGGTGGACAAATATTCTGGACCTGCGATCAGCCATAGAACTTTTCACTCCTTTCTATCAACTGTTCCTTACCTCCAATGACTTTATCAGGGCTTCCAATTCTTTGCAATTGGATGAAACTATCGCCATTTATGCTTCTCAAATCCTGGGTACACCAGGCCATCTCGGTTTGATCAACAACAAACACCCCATGGTTCCTGTCACCACCTACAGTGCAGCTTATAGGTTGGTGCTCCATGGACTAGCTGCTGAAACGCTGCATGAAGTTTTGGTGAAAATGAAGTTGAATAAAAATGCTGATGGGGTGGTGATGCCAAAGAGATGAAAATAAATCAGGCTTATGCAATGGCTTATTTATCGCATAAGCCTGATTTAGGGATCTGTTAACGCTATTTTTAGCGTATTTCTGCTCGCTTACTCTGCTAACTTTACTACGATTCTTCCTTTTAATTTTCCTTTAAGCATTAGTGCTATTTTTTCAGGCAACGCATCAAGTGTTATTTCATCACAAGTAGCCGTCAATTGTGAAGGTTTCCAATCTTTGGCCAATTTGTTCCAAACTTGCTCTCTGTAGCGCATAGGGTAATTCTGCGAATCGATTCCAATAAGCGAAATACCCCTTAGAATAAATGGGAAAACGGTCAAGCTTAGGTTAGGGGAGGCCACATTGCCACAACAGGTAATGGCGCCCATAGAAGATGTGGATTTAATAATGTTCTCAAGAATAACACCTCCAACGGTATCTATTCCGCCCGCACAAAGGGGTTTTAACAAAGGGCGTTTGTCTAAATTTTCGAAATCAGCACGTAATATAATTTCATTTGCCCCTAATTCCATCAGGTAATCTTTTTCATGCTCTTTGCCAGTGATGGCCACAACAGTGTAACCCAATTTAGAAAGGATCGCCACACTCAATGCGCCAACTCCACCCGAAGCGCCAGAAACCATTATTTTGCCATCCTCGGGTTTCACCAATTCGGTGAGTCGCAATACGGACATTCCTGCGGTTAAGCCTGCTGTTCCATAAATCATTGCCTCTTTCATGCCCAGGTTTTCGGGTAACTTTACTGCCCATTCTGCAGGAACCCGAATGTATTCACTGAATCCACCAGAGGTATTCATCCCGAGATCATAGCTGGTAACAATTACCTTGTCTCCAACACTAAAAGCTGCATTTTCAGTTTCAGCAATAACACCTACAGCATCAATGCCGGGTGTGTGTGGGAAATTTCTCGTAACCCCTTTATTCCCAGAAGCGGAAAGTGCATCCTTGTAATTAAGGGAGGAGTAGGAAACTTTGATTAGCAAATCACCCTTAGGTAGCGCTTCAATATTTCTTGTTTTAATGGATCCTATAAATTCTCCATCCTTTTCTTCTACAACAAAGGCCTTAAATTCTTGGTCATTCATA
This sequence comes from Cyclobacterium sp. 10D3-21, assembly GCF_055809755.1. Lineage (NCBI taxonomy): Bacteria > Pseudomonadati > Bacteroidota > Cytophagia > Cytophagales > Cyclobacteriaceae > Cyclobacterium > Cyclobacterium sp. 10D3-21. The sequence continues at coordinate 6,641,202 of NZ_CM147924.1, read as the reverse complement.
TACTGCTATTTTTAGTTTTTTGGGGTTAATAAAGCTTTGATATCGTATTTGATAAATAATTCTGAATCAGTTAGCAACTAGACCAAATGCATTTCCACAATTTGTGTGCCTCTTAGGTTTAATACCCATTATAAAAACTACAATACCTCCTCCTTTTGGCTTACTCTACCTCAAAGTTGGTGGTGGGAGTGCTGCTAAAACAGGTTTTGATTTTGGAAAGCGTTCAAAGAGGGATCTTATAATGTCTTTTGCATAAAGTTTCTAAGCATTAACCTTTACGTATTGCTGTCTGGAAGCCTTAATGTCACTCATATTATTGTTGGCCCATTCCGTTAAGGCCAATAGGTGCGGCAGGAGGGATTTACCCCTCGGGGTCAATTCATACTCTACTTTTGGGGGTATTTGAGGAAAGACGGTTCGCTTCACCAAACCATCAGATTCCAGAGACTTTAAAGTTACTGTAAGCATTTTTTGAGATATTGTTCCAATGGATTTATGGATCTCGTTAAAGCGCAATACTTGCTCTTCTGCCAATACCAAAATTATTAGCATGGACCATTTATCACCTATCCTGTCTATTACATTTCGAACGGGGCAATTCTCTATATTTCCCTTTTTTTCAAATATTTTTTCACTCATAACTTGTTGATTTATTGCATTACTTACCTTAAAGTAAGTATCCTACTCGTACGTAAGTTATTGTTTAATAAATACTTACTATTTACCTTTGACTTACCAAAAGTAACTAGAATACTTTAGGTAAGCAAAAGTAATTGTGTTTAAAATAAAACTTAAAAAGATGAAAATAGCAGTAACAGGAGCATCAGGACAACTTGGACGTTTGATAATTGAAGATTTGAAAGAAAAAACGTCGGTAGAAAATATTGTGGCCTTGGTTCGAGACCCACAAAAGATTGCAGATTTAGGTGTGGAGGCAAGGAAATTTGATTATGATAATCCAGCTCTACTATCAGAAGCCTTAAAGGGAATTGACAAACTTTTGTTGATTTCGGGTAGTGAAATTGGAAAACGATTGTCACAACATACCAATGTGATCGAAGCAGCAAAAAATGCAGGAGTTAAGATAATCGCTTATACCAGTCTTTTAAAAGCTGACACTTCAACACTAGGTCTTGCAGGGGAGCATATTGGTACGGAAGAAGTATTGAAAAAATCAGGTGTCCCTTATGTAATTCTACGTAATGGTTGGTATACCGAGAATTATACCGGATCGCTTCAACAAGTAATTGGTTTAGGGACTTTGTACGGAAGTTCTGGAGATGGAAAGATTTCTTCTGCTACCCGAGAAGATTATGCAGCAGCGGCAGCTACAGTACTAACCTCAGAAGGCCAGGAAGGGAAAATGTATAAACTTGCCGGTGACGAAGCTTTCACCATGAGTGACTATGCGGCTGAAATAAGTCGTCAAGCCGGAAAAGAAATCCCTTATGTAAATTTACCCGAGAATGACTATGCCCAGGCGCTTGTAAAAGGTGGCTTGCCAGAAGGTTTTGCCCAGTTTTTGGCTTCAAGTCATGTTTCTACAGAAAAAGGAGATTTGTTCGATGATGGTCACCAACTTTCAAAATTGATCGGCAGACCAAGCACCTCTTTAAGCAAAGCCATATCAGCTGCATTGGCATAATTAAATTGGAAGACAATCAAAAAGGTTACAACTGCTGAAAGGCAAAGTTGTAACCTTTTTTTTAGGAACAGCATAGCATTGCTATGACTCAGTTTGGTTTGAGATTGAATATTCGCGGTGGCTTGTACGCCTTGAAATCGGAAAACATCCTATAAACCAATAATTCCCCCAATTTCCACTTTTTAAGCAATACCCACTTTATCAATGGTTTCAACCAACTAATTCCTCCCATTCCCATCCATCATTTTTGACTAGACTAGCAATAAATGCTCTTCGGTCTTTAATTTTATGTAGCAGGTTATTTGCAGTAGTCTCAGTTACTGAGATATTAAGTGAGTGTAAATTTTCCTTGTAAGGAAAATCAGGAATGTCTCCTTTTTTAAATGAATAGGAATTGTTTATCACCTTCAAATATTTATCCATTGCCATCCGTAAATTTTTCCAGATATAGGCCTTATCAGATTGATCAATATTGTAAATCTCTTGGATACTTAATGCCTCATCTAGCTTGGCAAGATTGAGTTGGGGAGAATATTTTGGATTATCAGAGTGGAAATACAACAATACAGGGTAAGCCAATTGTTGCTCGCACTGCATTAGAATCATGGGATACAAGTCCTTGAATTGCTCATGAAGTATATCAAAATTGCCTCCATTCCAGCCGTTTAAGATTATGTCAGTCGGAGTTTTTCCGAGGTTTGAAATATAGGTGGCCAGCATACGCTGTTTCACCACCGCATTCATCAGAGGAATAAAATAAGAAATGGCTATGGACAGTAAGAACATACCGTTTAAACCTGTGAAATTTGAAATTATTCGCCAAAAATCATTCCCGGTTTTCAGATCACCATTGCCAAGTGATGTTAGGGTGTAACCGACATAATAAAATTTTGCTGGGATGCTGGCAGATTGCTCTGTTGAAGTTTCTACAATTGAATTGATATCTGAATTGTAAATAAGTCCATACCCAATCATAAGCAGTACTGCCCAAAGTGTAAATAATGTTATGACGATTAGCGCACCGATATTGCTTAAAATAGATTTTCGTGAAAATTTTTCTGAAACAAATACACTAACACTCCAAACTTTTCTCGCCACGAAATTTGAAATTTTACTTCCTCCATTTATTCGGAGAATGGTAGAAAGAGCATCTATATTCGTTACAATAACTATAGCCACTCCGCTTAAAAGTAAAATAATGTTCATTGATATATTGGTTAATTTCACAAAATTTCCCTGAGGTTTTACAATCGGTCTAAGCTTGCTTACCACTTTAAAAGCGTGTAATTTGTTGGTTGACCCTTGTCCAACACTTTCTTAGTATACAAAGAGTTATGTTTACCTGATTCCAGCAGAGCATTGTTTTGGTTAGACTTCTTGCAGACTTTTAACGGTTTCTCTACTGCTGACTAATTCTAGCAAAAATGCTTCCATAAACAGGCTCGTTCCATCAAAAAAATGCGGACATAGAATTTTAGGCATGCTAGAAAGGTATTTGAGCCCGAATCTTCAGCAGTTTCAATAATTAGTAATGGCTCAGTATTGTTTGAGGTTTAAAAAAGGGACTTTAAAAGCGTCGAGTTGTAATCGTTCTACTAGCCAATAGCCATCCAATCACCCTCGCCCTATATACGGCATGCCATTGGCCATGATGGTCATAAAGGGGATATTGGCGGCAGGAGGGAGGCTGGCCATATAGACGATGGCCCTGCCTATTTCATTGACGTCCATGGTGGGCTCTACTTTTCGGGAGCCATCTGCTTGTAGGGTACCTTCTTCCATTTTTTTGGTCATGTCACTTTTGGCATTGCCAATGTCTATCTGACTGCAGGTAATGTTTTGATCTCTTCCATCAAGAATAGTGGATTGGGTCAGTCCTGTTACTGCATGTTTGCTTGCTGTATAAGCCACGGACATTGGCCTGGGGACATGGGCGGAGATAGAGCCATTGTTGATGATACGACCACCTTTTGGGTTTTGGGACTTCATTAATTTAAAGGCTCGTTGGGTGCAAAGAAATGCTCCCGTAAGGTTGGTGTCGATTACCTTTTTCCAATCTTCATAACTCAAGTCTTCCAATGGGACTGCTGGGGCATTGATCCCTGCATTGTTAAAAAGCAAGTCTAAACGTCCATACTTTTCCCGGACTTTATCAAACAATGCATTCACACTTTTAGGTGATGTGATGTCTGTGGGGAAAATTAGAACATCGTCTTGGCCACAAATTTTGGCGGTTTCCTCCAGCGTTTCTTTTCTTCTTCCGGTTAATATGAGTGTCCAATTGTCCTTGGCCAGGGCTTTCGCCACGGCTCTTCCTATACCTGAACCTGCTCCGGTGATTAGCGCAGTTTTTATCGTAGTCTTCATAAATTGGGCTTATTTTTCGGGTACCTGTATGTGCTCTTCCTGAATGTAATTGGTGATGATTTCTTTGGTGTCTTTATCAGATGTGAATCCAAGTGAATCTGCCTTTTTGGTGTCAAAATTTGGAGGCCAAGTAAGCACAATGCTTTGAAGAAAGGCATCCGGTTCATAGGAGATAAGGTCGGTTATGCCTTTATGGGTAACCTGTTCCAGACTATCGATCATCTCCTGTACGCTTACAGTTATGCCAGGAAGGTTAATGGTTCGGTCGTCTCCAATGTCTTTGGCGGATAATTTGGCGGCATGAATGAAATTCCTGACCACTTGTTTGGGTGAGAGTATCCAAAAAGGGGATGAAGGAGCAACGGGGTAACTTGTAGGCTTGCCGTTTAAAGGTTCCCGAATGATGCTACTTAAAAAAGAGGAGGTCGCTGCATTTGGTTTTCCCGGCCTAACGGTGATGGTTGGAAGTCTTAGGCATCTGCCATCTACAAAACCACGTCGACTGAAATCATTCATGAGTAAATCTACCATGGCTTTCTGGGTGCCATAGGAGCTTTTGGGTTTAGGTGCTGTATTTTCCGTGAGTACTTGATTCACATCACCACCAAAGATCCCACAGGAGCTGGCAAATACCACTTTTGGACAGTAAGCCAATTGCCTGCATTTTTCTAGCAGGTGCAGGGAGCCGAATAAATTTACCCGCATTCCCAGGTCAAAGTTTTTTTCTGCTTCACCACTGACCACAGCCGCAAGGTGAAATATCAGTTCGGGCTTTTTCTCTAATAATGGATTGATCAGCGAGGGGTCGCTAAAATCTCCTGCAATGCATTCAAATCCTGGATTATTTTTGATGTTGTCCAAAAAGGCCTGGTCAACCAGCGTTATTTTCCCTTTGGATTCTGGGTGTTGCTGGAGCCATTCTGTAGCGAGTCTGCTACCAATAAATCCGCCTCCTCCTATGATCAGTACATTCATGTATTTGGGTTTATGATTAGACAAAAGGGAATATGTAGGAAAGCAACCAAACCTGCGCCATGCCTACCAATGAAATGGAAGCGAGCAGAAAGGTCCAGGTTTTAAGGGCTTCTTTTTCAGTTAGGCCGCTCATTCTTGCTACCACCCAAAACGCACTGTCATTCATCCAGGAAATAAAGAGTGAGCCAAAGCCCATGGCCATTAATAAGTAGACAGGGTGGAAACTCAGGGATTGGCCATCTCCTATTAGGGCAGACATAATGGCCACACTGGAAATCATCGCAACAGTTCCCGATCCCTGAGCAGTTTTAAGCACTGCAGCTATCAGCCATGCAAGGGGGATAAAATGCAAAGGGAAATTTTCTGTAGCCAATCTAATGGCCTCTCCTATGCCGCTGTTGTTGATCATGGCGCCATATGCACCACCCGCACTCGTGATAAGGATGATTATACCTCCTATTTCCAAAGGCTTTCCAACTTTGGACCACAGTTCCCTGGAGGCCATTTTTTCAGATTTGGCCCACAAATACAAGGCTGCAGCTGCTCCGGTGGCCATAGCTAAATTTTTATTGCCAATAAATACCAGCCATTCAGGAACATGGCCAGTTATGGCCTGAACCATCGTACCTGAACCAATCATAAGAATGGGTAAAACGATGGGAGCAAGGGCCCAAGTCAAAGATATCTGAGAAGCATCCCCAGCATTGACTGGAAGTGATATCCGGATGGGAACATCCATTTTTTCATTGATTCTTTTAGCAATAAACAATACCACTAGTGCGGGAACAATTCCTAAAATCATTCCAGAAAGGATCACCGTTCCCAACTCTATCCCCAGACTTTCGGCCATAATAAGTGGGCCAGGTGTAGGAGGAACGATACTATGGGTAATGGCCGCTCCACCGCCGATGGCCATTACATAAAGGATATAATTTTTACCTGTTTTAAGGGCCAGGCTAATGCCCAAGGGGATAAGCAAGAAAAAAACCGTATCTAAAAAAACAGGGATCGAGAGCAAAAATGCAGCGATAAGCAAGGCTAAAGCGGCTTGTTTTTCGCCCAGTTTATTTAGCAATTGGGTAACGATTTTCTCTGCCGCGCCACTCTCCAACATCGCTGTACCAATTATTGCTGCCAAGGCAATCACCCAAGCTATTTTCCCTGCCATAATACCAAAAGCAATCATGGGTTCATCGAGAGCAGCATTGATGCCTTTGCTCTCCATTAGGTCTGGTGTCAAAAGGCCCACATAGACAGCGGCAGCTACCAGGGCAATAAAAGGGTGAAATTTAAATTTGGAAACCAAAACTACGACCAGCGCAATACTGGTCAATAGAATGGCAAATGGCCAAAAGTCAGCATGATAAATTGATTCCATACTTTAAATAAGGGAAAATATTCTGAAATCTAATGGTTGGGCATTTTAAAATCGAAATTTTAAGATAAAGATTTTCATTTTTTGTATAAAAGTCGTTTGTTTGCTCAATTCGGATGGTTTACATTGGGAAAAAGTTTCTGGTTTTATTTTAAATGTGAAAAATTTGATTGAGATACCATGGAAGATGGAAAAGAGGAGGATAAAATAAGAAGAGCATTTAAGGAAAAAGACTGGGCAGAAATTAAGAGTGCCGATTCCTGGGTTATATTTAAAGTCATTAGTGAATTTGTTGAAGGGTTTGAAAAGCTCGCCAAAATTGGGCCATGTGTTTCCATTTTCGGGTCTGCGAGAACAAAGTCAGATCACCATAATTTTCATAAAGCTGAGGAAATTGCGGCCAAGCTTGTGAGGCATGGTTATGGAGTGATAACAGGGGGTGGTCCAGGGATCATGGAAGCAGGAAATAAAGGTGCTCATTCAGAAAAAGGAAAGTCTGTAGGATTAAATATTGTCTTGCCTTTTGAGCAATTCAATAATATTTATATAGACCCAGACAAACTGCTTACATTTGATTACTTTTTTGTTCGTAAGGTGATGTTTACCAAATATTCTCAGGGATTTATCGTTTTGCCAGGAGGTTTTGGGACAATGGATGAATTGTTTGAAGCTTTGACCCTTATACAAACCAAGAAGATCGGTCGTTTTCCGATTGTCCTTGTAGGGAAGGCTTATTGGGAAGGGTTGATCGAATGGATCAAGACCACCATGTTGGAATCCAATGCCAATATCAATAAAGAAGACCTCAATCTTTTTGTACTTGTAGACTCTGCCGATGATGCCGTGGGTGCCATAGACGATTTTTATAACAAGTATCTTTTGTCTCCAAATTATTAAGACTTTGAAAAAAAAGCATACGTATAACCTGTATTTCCTTGTAACATTGCAGTTCATAATTATTGGCTATTTGCTTTTTCAAAGCAAGGAAGAAAAGCCTGAGCCAAAAGCAGAGGAAGGGGCAGTTGCCGAATTGCGGGCTGGAAAGACGAGAACGAATCCGCGAGTTCGGATTTTTGACCTTCCTGATAAGCCCGAGTTTGCAGGCGAAAAAGCACCTATTGATCAGCCTGATGTATTCGAAAGATACGAGAGGGAAATTTATGTCAACGCTTATTGGGAGTCAAATGCATTGTTGATGCTCAAGAGAGCAGGCAAGTATTTTCCTTTTATCGAACAGACATTAAAAGAAAATGGTATCCCTGATGATTTTAAGTATGTGGCTGTCATTGAGTCAGGCTTGTTAAATGTCACCTCACCAGTGGGAGCCAAAGGTTTCTGGCAATTTATGAAAGGAACTGCTGGAGATTTTGGACTGCAGGTTAATCGGGACGTGGATGAAAGGTACCATTTTGAAAAATCCACGGTGGCTGCCTGTAAATACATTCGTGCTGCCTATGGCAAATTTGGAAATTGGACCAGTGTAGCTGCCAGCTATAATATGGGAATGGCAGGCATTGCCAGAAGGAAAAACCAGCAGCTCAGTCCTGATTATTACAATCTTTATCTCAATGAAGAAACCAGTAGGTATATTTTCAGAATCCTTGCAATGAAGGAAATATTTGAAAATCAAAGCAAGTATGGTTTTGAGCTTCAAAATGAAGATTTGTACGCCTTACCACCCCTTAGGGAAATAAAAATCACTGAAAGCATTGACAATCTAGCTGAATGGGCCATAAAACAGAAGAGCAATTATAAGGAGGTTAAAATTTATAATCCCTGGTTAATCAATTCTAAACTTAATGTACGAAAAGGCCAATCTTATATAATAAAATTGCCTTTGTAAAAACCTTTTGTGTAGGAAATGGTTTTTTGGTTATCTTAAATTGTAAATAGAATCTCTTCTTATGAAAAAACCTATCATTATTACCTTCGTCATTGGGCTGGTTTTGCTTGGTTTTTTTTATTTACTGCCTGTTTTGGTCAATAATTATCTCAACAAGAACGCTGAGCGTATTGTAAGTAATATGATCGTTCGTACCAGCGATTTTGTAGGGCATGAGGTCAATTTTGGGAAAATCAGACTGGATTATAATTATCGTGGTACCTTTTTAAAAATGGACTCGGTAAATATTTATCCCGGGAAGGAATTGATGGAGGAGGATAAAATCAAATTCAACCTTTCTTTCAAGGAAGCCAGCCTAACAGGTTTTCGGTGGGTAGATTTTTTGTTTTACAATAGCATTCAACTAGATTCTGCCTATATCGCCGATGTGGTTTTGGAAACGATAACCCCAGACCTGGAGGAAATCGCCGATAAGATGGGGCAGGACAATGGAAATCAAGGAGAGAATTACAAGATGATTGCACTCAATCATTTTCGGATCAATAAAGCTTCTTTTGTAAATAAAGACAGCGAAACAGATTCCACCAGGTTATTGATAAATGACCTATTTATTTTTGCAGATGGTTTTACCCTTAGTGATGAGGATCTTGAAAGTCAGGAGGCCCTGTTTTCTGTCAATAATATTGAGGGGTATTTGGGAGAGGTCCAGCTTCATGTCAATGACTATATAAATGTAGTGGAAGCCAATGATTTATCCTTCAATACATCAGAGCAGAAATTGAGTATTGAAAAGGCAGCCTTTAAAAACAAAATGCGCAAATATTCCTATATCAACAGGTTTGAAAAGGAAACCAATTGGATGGAGTTTAACAATGCAAGGCTTGAAATATCTGGAATGGATTTTCAATCCTATTTCAGGCAGGGCAAAATTGCAGCAGACAATGTGCAATTGGATCATTTGGAACTAGAGGTTTTTAGGGACAAAAGGAAAGTAGAGGACACCACAAAAAGGCCTAAAATGATCCATGATATTATCAATGGATTGCCCAAAAGCATATGGTTAAAGGCGATTAACTTTGAGAACACTACCATTACCTATCAGGAGCGGCCGGACACCAAAGCGCTTTCTTCAGGAAAGATATTTTTCGACCAGGTCAATGGAGAAATTTTAGGGTTCACAAACTATGCCGAAAAGCTTTCACAAAATGATACCCTAAGAATAACTGCTAAAGGAAGATTAATGGGCGAGGGGCAGATTGATATGCAGGCAGATTATCTGATAAATGATAAGGGTGGGAAATTTCTACTGGAGGGAACTGTAGGTCCAATGGATCTTACCAGTCTTAATAACATGATCATGCCGGCCACAAGGGTGGCACTAAAGCAAGGTAAATTAGATAATCTTTACTTTAATATTGTGGCAAATGACCTTGAAGGTACAGGAGACGTTGTAGCAAGATATTCAGATTTGAAAATAGAAATCCTGGATAAAAACTATGAACGAAACAACAATGTTTTTAGAGATATTGGTGCCTTTCTTGCCAATAAGCTTGTAATTAGAACGCATAACCCTCAAAAATCAGGAGATCTACGGAAAGGAGAGGTGTATTTTCTGAGAGAGAAACACAAGTTTATTTTCCATTATTGGTGGAACCTGATATTAAGTGGACTGAAATCAACCATTACAGGTGACACAGAGCAGGATCTTCGAGAGAAGGCAACCGACTAGATCCTTTGCTTTAAAATGAACCATTTATCTTGTTTTAGGATTATCCTAGTTATGTTCTTTTTAGTCGGACTTAAAGAATGCTTATAACCAACTCAGGTGATCCCTTAGGATCGGAAAGGGTTGTGGAATAAGGTAATTCATCGTCCTATTTAGGATTGAAAAAGACAAAATTTGTCAAGTGCTAGGACAATAAATTTAGCAACAATTAGAATAGTTAATACCTTATTCAGGTTAAACAATACAAGCGAAAATCTATCCGATGTCAGCAGAAAATCAACCTTCTCAAGAACATATTGAAATATATGGGGCCAGAGAGCATAACCTCAAGAACCTCGATCTTACTTTACCCAGGAATAAATTAGTGGTCATTACAGGATTGAGTGGTAGTGGCAAAAGCTCATTGGCATTCGATACCATTTATGCGGAAGGCCAAAGACGTTATATGGAAAGTTTTTCTGCTTATGCCCGATCATTTTTGGGTGGTATGGAAAGACCAGATGTAGACAAAATCAATGGGCTTTCTCCAGTAATTTCCATCGAGCAAAAAACCACTTCAAAAAATCCGAGATCTACGGTAGGAACAGTTACTGAGATTTATGATTTTATGCGTCTTTTATACGCCAGATCAGGTGAGGCTTATTCTTATCTCTCCGGAGAAAAGATGGTTCGGCAGACAGAAGATCAAATTATTGATCAGATTTTTAATAATTTTTTGAATAAGAAGCTATCAATACTTGCGCCTGTTGTAAAAGGCAGAAAAGGTCATTACCGCGAATTGTTTGAGCAGGTTCGTAAAATGGGCTACTCAAAAGTCAGGATAGATGGAGAGATAGTAGAGGTAGAGCCTAAAATGCAAGTGGACCGTTACAAGATCCACGATATAGAAATTGTTGTAGACAGGGTACTTGCAGAGGAAGGGGATCGGTATAGGATTTCTCAGTCTCTAAAAACAGCATTGCAACATGGAAAAGGGGTAATGATGTTGCTTGATGAGGAAGATAATATTCATCATTTTTCAAAGTACCTGATGGACCCGCTTACTGGGTTGAGTTATGATGAGCCGGCTCCAAATTCGTTCTCCTTCAATAGTCCTTATGGGGCTTGTCCTTCTTGTAATGGCCTGGGAGTGATCGAAGAAATTACCCGAGAAAGTGTTATTCCAGATCCATCTTTAAGTATTAGTCGTGGAGGCATAGCACCTTTGGGGGAATACAGAGATATTTGGATTTTCAAAAAAATTGAAGCCATACTTAAGCGTTATACAGGTAGTCTGGCAACACCCATAGAAAAACTGGATGAAAAGGTAATCCAGATCTTATTGTATGGGGATAAAATGGACGTGGCCGTTGACTCTGTGAAATACCCAGGGACAAAATGGAACACCACCTTTGAGGGAATTCTTAATTTTCTTCAGAAACAAAAAGAGGGAGGATCTGATAAAATTCAGAAATGGATCTCTGATTTCACCAGCACCCGTCAATGTCCCGAATGTGAGGGCTATAGGTTAAAGAAAGAAGCCCTTCATTTTAAGATAGCAGAAAAGCATATTGGTGAATTGGCGCAAATGGATATCACCACACTTGGCGAGTGGTTTGCAAATATAGAGGAAAGGATGACAGAGCGTCAGAAGATCATTGGCGCGGAGGTATTGAAGGAGATCAGGAAAAGAATCGGGTTTTTGCTGGACATAGGCTTGAATTACCTTTCACTTAATCGACCTTTGCGGACCCTGTCTGGAGGGGAGGCCCAAAGGATTCGACTGGCTACTCAAATAGGAACCCAACTGGTGGGCGTGCTTTATATTTTGGATGAGCCAAGTATAGGTTTGCACCAAAGAGACAATGTGAAGTTGACACATGCCCTCAAAGACCTACGGGACCTGGGAAATTCAGTGATCGTAGTAGAACATGACAAGGACATGATGATGGAGGCTGATTATGTGCTAGACATAGGTCCCGGAGCAGGTCGTCATGGTGGTCACATTGTAGCAAGTGGTACTCCTGAGGAAATTTTAGCCTCCAATAGTCTTACAGCTAACTATCTCAATGGCGTACTAAGCATTCCGGTCCCTGATAAAAGAAGAAAAGGCTCTGGCAAGAAGTTAAAATTAAAAGGCGCTAGTGGAAATAATCTTAAAAATGTAAACCTGGAAATCCCATTGGGAACCATGGTTTGTGTGACAGGTGTATCGGGTTCTGGGAAAAGTTCTCTTATTCATGAGACCCTATATCCGTTACTTAACAGGCAGTTCTATAACTCCAAAAAAGAGCCTTTGCCCTATAAAGAAATAAGCGGCCTGGAGCATTTGGATAAAGTAATAGAGGTTGATCAATCTCCTATAGGGCGGACGCCAAGATCCAATCCGGCGACCTATACAGGTGTTTTTACCGACATCAGGGCCTTGTTTACAGACTTGCCAGAATCTAAGATTAGAGGTTACAAGCCGGGTAGATTTTCCTTTAATGTTAAAGGAGGTCGTTGCGAGGATTGTGAAGGTGGAGGAATGAAGTTGATTGAAATGGATTTTCTTCCCGACGTTCATATTCCCTGTGAAACCTGTAAAGGGAAGCGCTATAATCGGGAAACTTTGGAGGTGAGATTCAAGGGCAAGTCTATTGCTGACATATTAGACATGACTGTGGAGCAGGCAGTGGCCTTTTTTGAACACATACCAAAGATTTTAAGGAAAATACAAACCCTGCATGATGTTGGGTTGGATTATATAACGTTAGGCCAACATGCCACCACTCTGTCTGGTGGAGAAGCCCAGCGGGTAAAACTAGCCACGGAGCTCTCCAAGAAAGACACTGGAAAAACCTTTTATATCTTGGATGAGCCCACAACGGGATTACATTTCAAAGACATCGGTTTGCTTTTGGGCGTACTTCAACAATTGGTCGACAAAGGAAATACGGTGCTAATTATTGAGCACAATATGGATGTCATAAAAGTGGTGGATTATGTCATAGACCTTGGGCCAGAAGGGGGTGAGAAGGGTGGAGAAATTCTTTTTAGTGGAAGTCCTGAAAAATTGGCCAAGCACCCTAGTAGTCATACCGCTAAATTTTTAAAAGAGGAATTGAAGAAAAAAGAAGATGTAGCTGTATAATTGAGGTAAATGGCTGTCCTGATCTAGTGAAGGAGGAAACGAATTCAATCTAAAATCGAGATAGTATCACCTTAACAAACAAAAATAAGCTGAGACAGCGAATCTTTTTGGGAAAAGGTTCGCTGTCTCAGCTTTCTTCATTTAAAACTCTCCCTAAACCTACTGATGATGCTTTTTTCTTTGAAAATACATCAGCTAAGGTGATTAATAAAAAGGGACTCATTTTTTCGACACACCCCATATTTGTCATATTACATTTTTTACCTTACAAGAAGTTGTGTGGCGTACTTTTTTAACTTATTGAAGTATCAGAAAGTGTAAATCTGGCATTTCTTTCAATGGTCAAGGGGAAATCTTTATAGCTAAGCGACTGATTTTTAAGCGTTGTTAACACGCAGAGGCACCTTAAAGCCCTATTTTACTTTTAATGTTAAGGGAAGATTAATTCTCCCAATTTTATTTTAAAATTTCATAATTCGTTTTTTTATAGGGTAGTAGATTTTTGAGCCAGATTTGTAGCAGAATCTAAAACAGACGTAAAAATCTAATACCTAACCATGAAGAAATTATTTAATTGGATGATGATCGCTACAGTCGCTGCCGTTCTAATGACAGCATGTACCGAGGAAGAAACGCCCAATAATTCCGTTGCTATATCTGGAGTACCGGCTACAGCAGTAGTTGAAGCCGGACAGAGTGTGGACCCTGTTACTGCTACTATCACAGCAGCTGATGGTTTGTCTACTTTGGTAGTAAAAAAAGATGGAGCCACATTGGAGACAATTACCTTTAATGGAGAAGTTTCCGCAAACCATGCGTTTACTTATCAAACCACAGCCGAAGATGCGGATAAAAACCTTGTTTTCGAATTTGTCGCTACAGATGCAAATGGAGACATGCAAACCACTACTTATGTTCTTACAGTAGGTGAAGTTGCTACAATAATAAAAATCGAAAACAATATCACTGCTGATGAGGAATGGGAAACTGGAAAAGTTTACGTTCTAAGTGGTAGAATTGCTGTTACTGCTGGAGCAACTTTGAAAATTAACCCTGGCGTAATTGTTAAAGGTGAAGCCGGATCCGGATCAAATGCAACTGCCCTTGTTATTGCAAGAGGTGCCAAAATTGAAGCAGTAGGTACTTCCGATCAACCTATTATTTTTACTTCTATTGCAGATGAAATAGCACCAGGTATGGTTGCGAGTCCTAACCTTGATCCTGACATTGATGGTTTATGGGGTGGTTTATTGGTTTTGGGAAATGCTCCCGGTTCTTTTGCTGGTGATGTTACCGAGGTGCAAATTGAAGGTATTCCTCCATCCGATGCAAATGGGCTTTATGGCGGAAATGATCCTGAAGATAATTCTGGAATTATCAAATATGTATCCATCCGTCACGGCGGAGCCAATATTGGTGAAGGAAATGAGATCAATGGTTTGACTTTAGGTGCTGTTGGTTCTCAGACGATCATTGAAAATGTAGAAGTAATCGCAAACCAGGATGATGGAATCGAATGGTTTGGAGGAACAGTAAGTGTAAAGAATGCCCTTATCTGGAATTCTGGAGATGATGCTTTAGATACGGATCAGGCTTGGGCAGGTACACTTGACAACTTCATTGTCCTTTCTGGAGGTGCTACAGATCATGCTCTTGAAATTGATGGTCCTGAAGGATCCTATAATGCAGCCCATACCGTTCAGAATGGAACGGTTGTAGGCAATGACGTTACAGAATTAGGAGATTTCAGAGATGGGGCTCGTGGTACTTTCAAAAACATCCTTTTTCAAAGTTTTGCTGATCCTGCTACCACAGATGGCAGAGGTGACCTTTCCTTAAGCGGCGATAAGTCTCTTGAGAATTTTGACAATGGAATCCTTTCTTTCGAAAACCTGGAAATCGTTATCGCAGATGGCGTTTCCCTTACCACTGTTTTCAAACATGGAACGGATGCCAATGCTAGCATTGTAGCTGAAGGTGCTGTTACTGTTGGAGCTGACAAGGCAGCCTTCAGTGACTGGACATGGGCTTCAGTAGCAGGTGAATTGACAAACTTAAAATAACACTAACCACTATTTTTTGAAAGGGATACGGAGCGTATCCCTTTCCAATTTTTTTATTGTATCGCTGTACTATTAAAAAAAATTAAAATGAAAAATTTTACCTATAGCTGGATCTTTATAGGGTTCCTGCTTTTATCCTCAAATTTGCTGGCCCAAAATGGGACCATTCGGGGAACGATCTATGATGAAGGTACAGGAGAACCTTTGTTTGGAGTAGCTGTCTCAGTAGTTGGTGCCCAACTAGGAGCCGTTACTGATTTTGATGGAGATTTTGAAATTCAATTGCCAGAAGGCATTTATACCCTACAAGCCTCATTTATTTCTTTTAACAGTTTAAACCTTGCGGAAATAAAGGTAAATAAAGGAGAAGTTACCTTACTTGATAACCTTAAAATGGCGGAGTTTACTTCCGACCTTGAAACGGTAACCATTTCTGCAGAAGCCATCAGAACCACAGAGGCGGCCTTGATGACCGTAAAAAGAAATGCCACCCAATTGATGGATGGGATTTCCTCAGCTGCCTTTCGCCAGATTGGAGATGGAGATGCTGCTTCAGCCATTAAGCGTGTGACGGGGGTTTCTATAGAAGGTGGTAAATATGTGTACATCCGTGGACTCGGGGACCGTTACACCAAGACAGTGTTAAACGGGGTCGATATTCCAGGTTTGGATCCCGATAGGAATACCATACAAATGGATATTTTCCCTACCAATATTATTGACAATATTATCGTCTCAAAATCCTTTACAAGTAACCTGTCGGCAGATTTTACGGGAGGGATTGTGGACATTGAGACCAAGGATTTTCCAGAAGAGAAAACCATGCGGATTTCTATTGGTGGAGGCTATAACCCATCCATGCACTTCAATTCAGGATTTTTAACCGCTAAAGGTAGTGGTACAGATTTTTTAGGTTTTGACAATGGTTTCAGAGCAATTCCTACACAAGGAATTGAGGATATCCCGCAATATGCGGAGGTTGTAGGAAATCCAGGTGGAGAAAAAGGCCAACTTTACCAGAGTATACTGAAGGATTTCAATCCGGAATTTGGAGGGACAAAACAACAGAACCTGATGAACTACAATTTAGGCTTTTCGTTGGGAGATCAGTTTGCCCATGGCAATAATACCTTTGGTTATAATTTTGCCCTAACCTATAAAAACACTTCTGAATTTTTTAAAGATGCTCAATTTAACCTTTACGCAAAACCAAGAGAAGCCAATCAATCTGAATTGGAGCCATTGGAAAGGTCTGTTGGGAATTATGGAGAAAACAATGTATTGCTTGGTGGCTTGTTTGGATTGGCCTATAAAACTGACTTTTCTAAGTACAAATTGAATTTTATTCGTTTGCAAAACGGAGCATCGAAAGTTGGTAATTTTGCCTTCGAAAACACCAATTTGGGAGCCGTTTTTGAAGCCGATCAATACAATATTGAATACAGCCAAAGGGCCTTGACCAATTTGATGCTTAGTGGCATGCATTACATCAATGGTGGCGATTGGGAATTGAATTGGAAAATAGCGCCTACTTTGTCTTCAATAGATGATCCGGATGTTAGGGTTCTAAGGTTTAGGAAACCGAATAATACCATCTCTACAGAAGTAGGTTTGCCGCAAAGAATATGGAGATCGCTCGAAGAGAAGAACCTGATTGGGAAGCTTGACCTTACCAAAAACCATTCTCTTTTTGGACAATCAGCCAAATTGAGATTTGGCTCATCTTATGCCTACAAACAAAGGGATTTTCTAATTCAAGACTTTCAATTTGCGACAGGCAACAATACATTTACTGGAGATCCAAACCAGGTACTTATAGAAAACAACCTTTTTTCAGAAGACAATAGAAATGGTGTTCGGTACAGTCCGCTTTTTATACCCAATAACCCCAATAGCTATGATGCCAACCTGAGCAATGTTGGTGTTTATGCACACAGTGAATTCACCCCTGTAGCCAAGCTAAAAGCGATTGTAGGATTACGTGTGGAAAAATTTGACCAGTATTATACGGGTTCTAACCAAACCCAAACCATAGTATACAACAATGAAAAAGTATTGGGAGATGTGGATTTTTTCCCTACGATTAACCTGATCAAGAACCTTAAGGAAAATCAAAACCTTCGTTTCTCTTTCTCAAGGACTATTGCCAGACCATCTTTTAAAGAGATGTCCTTTGCTGAGATTCTGGACCCTATTACTGGTAGGACTTTTATTGGTGGGTTGTTTGAAGAAAGAACCGAAGGAGGTACTGAGGTATTATGGGATGGAAACCTGGAAGCTACCCGGATTAATAATTTCGACCTGAGATGGGAGCAATTTCTTCCAGCAGGACAACTGCTATCTGTAAGTGCCTTTTATAAAACATTCGATAAGCCCATAGAAATGGTACAATTCCTTTCTGATCCAGGTGCTTTTCAGCCTAGAAATGTGGGTAAAGGAACTGTTGCTGGTATAGAATTAGAATTGAGAAAATCCCTGGCTTTTCTAAGCCCTTCACTTGAATCCTTCTTTTTTAACTTTAACGGGACGCTGACAAGCTCTAAAATTAGAATGTCTGAGGCTGAATTAATGTCTAGGGAACTTACAGCAAGAGAAGGGGAGGAAGTAGTGAAAACAAGAGACATGTCAGGACAGGCTCCCTATATTATCAATACAGGATTGAGCTATACCAATCAGGTGACAGGTTTTGAGGCCGGAGTGTTTTATAATGTACAAGGTGCTACGCTCAACTATATTGGCTTTGGAAATAGAACGGACACCTATACGGTTCCATTCCATGCGGTTAACTTAAGCCTTAACAAAACTTTTGGTGCGAACGAAAAAATGAAAGCCGGTATAAATGTTCAAAACCTCCTCAATCAATCAAGACAAGAAGTTTTTCGTTCTTTCAATGCCGAAGACCAGATTTTTTCCAGCCTCAACCCTGGGACTCTGATTAATATTAACTTTTCTTATGCACTTTAATTTTTTACTGTTCAATTGTTTTTTTTAACTGCTGTTACTGCCTAAAGTCAACTTAAGACTTGCTGTTACTGAATTCAGTTCAGCGGACTTTTTTCTTGGGTAAACAATAGGTTCAATATTAACTTTTACTATATCCTTCCAATTGGGAGGATATTTTTTTGTCTGTATGTTAAGAAATTGTTAACTTGAATTAACAGTTAGTTAATTTAGACAAATGCGTAAGGCACTACTCCTGTTGGGTTTACTTTTATTGGCTTCAGTTTCGGAAACGATTCTGGCCAAAAACCATGCGTATTTGCCAAATTTGGAAACTCCATCTGAGCGCTCAGCCTTGGTGCTGTCATGGCGTTCAGAAAACGAGCAGTTTGCCAATTTACATGAGCAATTGAGCAAAGACTATGGTAAATGGGGTGCTACTCGAAAAATGGTAAAAAATATATTCTATCGATCCCATCAACAGTTGTTTCGTCAATACAAACAGTTTAGCTTGGCTCAAGATACTTTTGTTTCGGGAAGTTATGACTGTGTAAGTGGCTCTTTGATTTTGGCTGGCTTACTGGATTATTTTGGTTTTGATTATGAAATTATAGAAACCACCTACCATGTTTTTTTAAAGGTCCTGGTCGACAATGATTTCATTGTTTTGGAGGTTACAGACCCCATAAATGGTTTTATTTTGGATAAGGAAGCGCAAAAAGCCTATCTGGAGAAATACAGCAGTGGAGAAAATATTTCCAGCCAATGGAGTGTTTTAGCAGCGAATCAAGAGGGAATTACGCCTGTAATTTATAAAAGTATTGACCTACAAAACTTAATCGGCCTTCAGTATTTTAACCAAGCCATCAATCATTACAATAATAAAAATGAACTGTTGGCTTATCAGTTCAGTGTTACTGCGCTGAAAATGCATGATGCAGAGCGGATCCAAAAATTTTCTGATTTTTTGAAGCAAAATTTAGCAAAGACTACTTTCAATTGATTTTTTAATAGTAGGCTACACCGGTAATTCCAGGAATGGATAGAGATATTATATTACTAGGATAAGAATTCGATATGTGTTTTTTATTAGAAGTGTTGTTTTATACATTTATATGTATATCAACTGCACAATATAATATAATTATTGAAAATATATAATATTCATAATCGGGTGATATTCTAATAGGTAACCAATAAGAATTTATATCCTTATGGCATTTAAAAATAAAATTTAAGGAAACTCGTTTACTAGTAAATCCAATGTGCTATTAAAGCACATTTGTAAAACCGATACTTTAATTGTTTTAGTATCAATTAAATAGATAAAATATGATTTGGGCAATTAACATATTTTAACCCACATTGCAGCTAACCGCTCAGAAGTATCTGTTTTTCAGGTCTTTCAATTTTTTCGATTTCCGTTTTGTGTACTACGGATTTTCGTTTGGTAAATGGCTGGTATTTGGTTTGGAGGATATCGTAGATCTGCTTTAGATTTTTGTTGGGTACTGTGCATTTTCGGGTGGTGATGGTTTTGTTGTATGTGTTGGTCCCCGAAGTAGTGATTACCTTCTGGGTATTGCCTATTCTGACAATTTCTCCCCAGCAGTTTTTTATGCCATTGTGTTTTAATTGATGCCTTACCGTATTGACCAGCCAGTAAGCCAATATCCCCAGATGGAGGTGTGCCATGGTGGCGTCGTCGTTTTTGTGGTAGATAGGCCTTAGGTCCAGGTCGGTTTTCAGGGTACGGAATGCGTTTTCTATCTCTCTGATGGTATTATAAATATTCCAGACCACATACTCTTCCTGTACATTCAGGTTGGTCCGGAGAAAATAGACGCCCAGGCTTTCATTTTTTTCCTGATGCCTGTCCGGGTCTTTTTTCCATGTGATTTCTGTGGCCAGACCTGTTTTCGCATCACTGCTTACGGTAATGTCATAATAACGCTGGACAGACGGGTATTTTTCTTTGGCCCTGCCTATACGCTGGTGGACTTTGTCAGCTTTCTTGGTTCCTCCCTTGCTGTGCAGTGCGTTGTGTATCTTTTGGAGTTCCTGCTCAAACCTATTTTCAAACTGGAGCTTCATCCCTTCCTCTTTTTTTCCTTGGAAGGGCTTTTGACCTCAAGGTAATAATCGGTGTTTTTTTCTGTATTGACTGATCTGAGTCTGATGGTCTGCTTTGATTTTGTATCCAGCAAGGTGGTAAGCCTTCCGGGAACATAGCTGTAATCTTTCAGCCGGGTACGGCTTACACAGAGATATCGGTACCCTTTACTTTCGATAAGTCTGAGGTTTTCCTCTGTGGCGATGCCGGCATCAAGTACCACTACTGCAGGACCACGGCAGGTATGGGACGCGAGTTTCTCGATCATTGCCGATAGGGTATTGCAGTCGGCAATGTTTCCTTCCAGAATGGAGGAATATTTTATGAAGCCTTCCACGTTGACCACCAGGGCGAGCACAATGAGCTTTGCGTCGTTTCTCTTTTCCTTGCTCCTTCCGAATTTTGCGAGTTGGCTGTTCCGCTTTTCTCCCTCAAAATAGGTGTTGGTCAGGTCGTAAAGAATGATCTTATCCTCCAGGTCAAACAGCTCGTTGGTACGTCTGGACAGGTGCTTTTCGATTGAATCCTTGGCCTTGTACAAGTCAAGGGCACTTTTGTAAAGCCTGTCTTTTGTCACTTTGTCTGCCTCGTACCCGGTAAGTTCGCACACCGCAGAGTTTTCCTTTATCCAGCGCACGGTTTTCAGCTCTGAGGCCGGGTATACCGCACGGCTTACAACCTGTGTGGCCGCAAGCTTGGCCTGTTCGGGGCTGAAGCCGACCGAAAGCAGCAACGGCGTTAGGTTCAGCTTCTCCCATGTCTGATAAGCTATGTTCTCCGCTCCGATCTCCCTTGCATTGCTGTGCTGAAGTGTGTCCATGTTGACCATGCGCGACAGTTTCTCTGCTGACTTGATGTCCAGCTTTTTTGATAATAGGATACGCTGCCAAAAATCTTCAACATATCGTGTGACCTCAGGATCTTCTTCCTGATCAAATAGAGATGTCTTTTGCTCATATTTATCGGTAAGGTGCTTCTGGATCTTATTGAGCTGCTCTGGGGTGGTGTCCTCAATGAATCCTACATTCAGAATGGTACGGTGGCATATCCTGTTGTCCGCATTACGGTAACTCTCCACCAGACGGTAGTAATCGCATAGCTTTCCTGATTGGGGGTGTTTTCGTAAAGAGAACTTGAAATACATCCCGTAAAGTACTGATCTTTAGATCCCAAATCCAATACCCTCTGTGTACTACAAACCAAATGAAGGCCCCGTGGAGAGCGTAAAAAAATTTGATCGTAGGGGGGTACGAATAATTTGCAGATTAAAAACAGAAAATAAACTGAAATTTCTAATTTAACGACCAAAAGCTGCAATGTGGGTTAAGTAAAAACCCCATTAAAATTTAATTCAATGGGGTTTTTACCTAAAATAGAAATAAATTTTATTTATTTCTTAGTCTTCTGTTTTTGTCGTAGACTCTTTAGGATTAAAAACGTTTGCAGAAGCATACCATTTGTTGAACGCTTCTTCTCCCATAGACGTTTTCATATCTTTGCTTGAAAGAGCAGTACCTTCTACCTCATAACCTGCCCAGAAAGGATATTGCTTGATAAAAACAACACCATCAACTAGGATGTCATAATTAGGACCCGCACTTTCAAGGGCTCGATCCATAGCATCCTTAATATTTGCTCCCATTCCTAGGAATCCCATATCAGATTCTGTAACTCTTTTACCAGCTGTTTTGTCCATGTTAAAACTAACATTTTTAGAACTGATAATTGTAAAGTCGATAAGGCGTTGTGAGCAGCTAGAAACTCCTACTGCAAATACCAAAAATAAAACAACTACATTAATTTTTTTCATGTAAATAAAATTTAAAAGTATAATAAAAAAACAATGATATAAATAATATCTTATATAATCAATTGCTTTCAAATTATTTTTATAGTTTTTTGTTGTAATGGATTATTTATTAACTGAATATAAAGAGTTTATGAATAAAGTGAGTAATTTGTTAATATAGAGAAAATGTGTTGTTCCTTCTTATGTTAGTATGGTTTTTTGTTAAAGAGTCCTTTTATTCCGAAGTATTACTTTCCTTTTTTACAAATTGAGATGCTTGTATTCCATTTAGAATTAGGGCTTTAGAGAATAATTTGTGTTGAAATTTGTTTACTGAATAATATAATTGAATGCTAATAGCTCGTTACCTATTTCGGGTTGAATAATAGATAATTCCAGCAAAAAAAAATGCTTCCTAAAAGTTTTAGGAAGCATTTTTAAGTGGGTTTTTATTTTTACTTATCTTTTAAAACTTCGCATTTATCATAGTTAGGGTCTATATCAATAAATACTTCCTCTTTGGCCACAACAAACCAATTGGCCAAGATGTCTTCTTCTTTTTTCCTTCTGGCTGCAGCCTTTAATTTTTCGTAATCATCCGAAATATTAGCCCTGTGGGCTGGATAACGGGCCTTGTAATAGAGTATCCGTACTCCTGGCTCAGACCTTCCGTTTCTTGGGTCAACATCGTCAAACCTAACCGTCGGGGTGATGTCTCCTATTTCCATACTGTCCAAAGTGAAAAAGAGGATAGGGTCTTCCAGTGTTCGTGAAGTTAATCTATTGGATCCTGTGGCGGGATCAGTAAAAAAACCTCCTGCATCTGAAGTTTCTCTGTCATCAGAATTCTCTTTAGCCGCCTTGGCAAAAGGTATTTTCCCATCTACGATTTCTTGCCGAAGACTATCCAAAAACTGTTCCGCCTTAACCAGGTCTTCTTCTGATGGCGTAGGAATCATTAATATATGCCTTGTATTAAAAGTATTACCTCTTCTTTCGAGTAACTGGATCATATGGAAACCAAACATGGTTTCTACGGGATCACTGATTTCTCCTGGCTTTAGCGCAAAGGCCGTCGCCTCATATTCAGGAGCCAATTCCCCTCTTTTGAAAAACCCTAAATCACCACCTTGGGCGCCTGATCCCGGATCTTGGGAATACTGTCTGGCCATGTCGGCAAAGTCAGCTCCACCATTGAGAATTTGTTCTTTTATTTCCGCTAATTTCTTAAATACCTTGTCTTTTTCAGATTGGCTTACTTCTGGTTTTTTCACGATTTGTCCAACAACCACCTCTGAGGAGAAGAAAGGCAAGGAATCCTTGGGAATTGAACTGTAAAATTTCCGCACATCATTTGGAGAAACTTGTAGGTCTTGAGTGATCACACCCTGCATTTTTCCTACCACCAGTTGTTCTTTTACAGCATCCTGGATCTCGCTTTTTAATTGATCACCTGTTTTACCATAGTTTTCAATAAGCATTTCCTCATCTCCTCCAAATTGCTGGAGTACCATATTGAAGCGTTGATCTGTTTGGATAATTACCTCGGCTTCAGAAACAATCACAGAATCAATTTCCGATTTTGCCATCATCATTTTATTAATCAGCAAGGATTCAAATACCTGGCATCTTGATGGTATCTCAAAACCTTGTTGGGCTTGTGAAGAGGCTTCCAAATAGGCTTTTTGAAGATCAGACTCCAAAATGATGTAATTGTCTACTTTGGCGATGATCTTATCCAGTACTTGTCCAGTTGGCTTTTCTTCCTTCTTTTTTTCTTCAGGACTGGCAGACTCAGTAGTAGTGTCTTGTGCCATAGTCATTTGGAAAACGGAAAGACCTAGCACCACCAGTAAGCTGAGGCTTTTGGTCAATTTATTCATATATGGTAAACTCATTGTTTTTAAGTGCATTATTGTAAATATCTCTTTTTAATTTTTCGGCTATTTCAGCTCTCCTTTTATTAACGATGATCTTTGAGATCTCATCTTTCACAAACTCTAATGGTGGCACCTGATCCTGAAGCCTGTATTCCAATATTTTGAAATAATAGGAGTAGATTTCGTCATCAACATGAATCAACTTTTCGTTCCGGAGCAATTGAACGTGGTTGTTGTTTTTGGTTAACGGGGTGTTTAAGATAATGTCATCAAAATTGATCCAAGTGGAATCCTCCATAAAGTAATTGTTTGCATAACGGATAGCAAACTCCTTTAGTTCTTCCTTCTGGCTTTCCTGATTGCTATTTAGCAGTCGTTCTAATTGTCTCTTTTGGGGGATGTCTTTTTCTAATTTCACAAAATTGGTCCGGACAATTATTTCCTTTAGGGCAAAATTTTGGTTATTGGTGGTATAATAGGCTTCAATTTCCTCTTGGGTCACGTCTTTGTTAAGTGTTTTTTCTACAAAACTTTTCTCGTATTCATACGCAATTAAGGCATACCTGTAATCCAGTAATTTTCTGTTAATCTCCGCCTCATTAATGGTGAGGTTTTGACTTGCTTCTCGTATAACCAACTGTTTTTTTACCCAGCTTTGAATATAACGACTGACCAATTCTGCAGAATCCAAATCCGGAGACATCTCCTTGCTTATGTGGTCAATGTCTGAATGGTACAGGTTGGCATTACCAACAGTAGCCACAATAGCATCGTTTGTATCCTCTTGATCATTCTTCATCTTAAACAAATCACATGAAGACATGAAAAGCATAATGCTACATGCAATGAATGTCTTATTGAACAAGAGACTGGTATATTTTTTCTTTTTCATCCTCATTGACCTGGATGGTATATTTTTGTTTTAATTCTGTAAGCAATTTTGTCTCAAGGTATTTTTGGTAATCCTGAATGAGTTTTCCCCGCGTTTCTTCATATTTCTTCACTCTTTCAGGTAATATTTCTCCCAATACCAGGAGAATAGTTTCGTTATCTTGATTAATTTTATGGTAGGGCTGGTTTAGATTCAATCCATTCAGGAGTTGATTTTTATCAACTTCGTAAGTTTTTTGCTCAACAGTGAAAAGCAAAGCATTTTTATCAAGAAATTTCCTGCTCAATTCAGTAGACAAGCTGTCGGTGAGTGCTTGGGTACTGAGATAGGACGCTATATTAGAGATGTCTTGGTCTTTTTTGGCCTTTAGAATCAATGCTTTTACGCGTTTACCCCACATGTACTGATCACTATTTTCCTGGAAGTAGGCCTTTTGTCCAGTGCTGTCTTCCAAGGCCTTTTGCCAAACCTCATCATTCATTAATTCAAATAACAACATGCCATACCTGTATTCATTGACCAGTTGCCGGTAATCATGGTTGTTTTGATAAAGTTGCTCTTCTTCCCACTTAGACAATAAGTCCTCAGAAAAATCTTTATATAGCACATCAAAAGAGGAGGTCAATAATGCGTTTCCTTGCGGGTTTTCTACTTTAAGATAGGCAATCAAATCACTGATTTCTGCTCTTTTCCAATCGGATTGGACTATCAGATTGTCTCCCTTCTTTGACAGTTCTTCTAATTTAGAATAAAGCTGAGAAGTAGGTTTTCCTTTTTGGTTAGCGAAAGTAGTTTTAAGAATTGTAAGGAGTTGATAGTTTTCAACGACGTTAAATTTCGCCTTTTGCATGGCTAAAACCTGGCTTTTAATCAATTTTGACCGGCTGTCTTTCAGTATACTGGATTTTATCGCGGGGAGAACTTCGTTAAAGGGAGGTACTGGTTTTGATGCTTCTAATCGAATGATATGGTAGCCATATTCCGTTTTAACTGGTGTGGAAAAATCCCCTTTTTTATTCAATGAGAAAGCGGCATGTTCGAATTCAGGAACAATAGAACCTACCCCAAACCAAGGGATCATTCCTTTATTGGCCTTACTACCTGGGTCTTCAGAATAGGTCTTCACCAAGTCTAGCCACTGAGAAGAATCCTCAAGCAAAGTTTTATGGATTTGATTGATTTTATTCAAGGCAATTTCTTCTTCCTTTACACTTACATCTGCCCCAACACGTATTAGAAGATGTGATACATGTAACTGTCCAGGGTTTGGCCTACGGTCTTCCAACTTGATAATATGGTAACCAAAATCTGAAATAATAGGAGAGGAAATTTCACCAATTTTAAGATTGTATGCCGCTTCTTCAAAGGGCAAAACCATTTGCATGGCTGTAAAATACCCTAAATTTCCTTTGTTAGAAGACACAGAAGGGTCATCTGAATATTTTGCTGCTAACTGCTGGAAATCGGCCCCAGCAGATGCTTCGGCTTTTATTTTTTCCGCCATTCTATAGACAGCTATGGAATCCTCTTTCGATGCATTATTAGGAAATGCGAAAAGAATATGGCTGGCTTTTACTACTTCCTGCATCCTGCTGTAGGCTTTTCTTAACTCACCTTCGGTCAGTGAATTTTCCAGTAGATAAGGCTTTTTTAATTCGTCTTTGAAAGCAGCGAATTCGGTTTTAAATGCCTTTGTCTGGTGCATACCCAAATCCATCGCATACTTAACTTTGAGTTTATAGTCAACAAATAACTCAAAATTCTGCTCAAAATCAGTTCTGCTAATGGGGCTAGTATCCTTCTGCCGGTTCTTATTTAGTATATAAAGAAATTCCTCTCTGTCAGAAGTTTCTCCGTTTATTTTTAAAAGGTAGTCCGATAGTGGATTTGCTTCCTTGATGACATCAGGAACCGGAGTGGCACTTGCAAATAAAATTCCTAACAAAAGGAAATATATATGCTTCAAATTCATAGGACAATTGGTACAATTTAATCTGCAATGTTACAACTTTTACCCCACAATTCGGGGAGTTGACCCGGATAAGTGATGGGATTTAACAATTATTTGGAATTGAGTTTTTTTATCAAGCGACAGGTATTAATAGAATGATTGGTTTCAAATTCTATTTTATCCATAATTTTTCTTACCAGGAGCAATCCTAGTCCGCCTTTTCTCCTCTCTTTCATAACGGAGTCTACTTCGGGAGATTTGTATTCAATTAAATTAAATGCTTTTCCGGAATCTAAAATTTCAAAAATGATATTGTCGGCATTTAAATTCACTTTAAGCATTAAAAAACTGTGAGGATCGCAATCATGGGAATGAATAATAAGGTTGGCACATACCTCTTCCACCGCCAATATCAATTGATTTTGGCTAACATCATTTAAGTTTGTTGGGGCAAGGGTTTTTGAAATAAATGCCCTTAATTCTGCCAACTGACTTTTTTCACAATATAGCTTCAATTCATGCTTCATGGAGTGATTTTTCAGCTTCTTCTTTGGTGTCTTTTATAGTCATTAATTGGTCTAGGCCCAAAATATGAAAGACATTCATGACTTTTTCGTTGAGCCCGTATATAATAAACTGGATGTTATTTTCCTTAAAATCTTCTAAATAGGACATGAAAACCCCCAAGCCTGCAGACGAAATGTACTGTAGCTTATGGCCATTCACTAAAATGTTTTTGATCTCTTCATTTAGGGCTTCTTGAATCACTTCATCCAGTTCTACTGAATTACTCGCATCCACTTCTCCTTCTAGGCTAATGATTAAATAGCCTTCTTCTGCCGTTTTATTTATTGTTAACATATTCAATTATACGTTTTAAGCTTTTTTTAGTTTATGCTTTAAATTTGATGACCAAAATTGAATAATCATCATCTGGTAAAGTCTCTCTGCCAACAAAATCATAAACTTCTTCTACTATTTTTCTTTTTATTTCCAATGCTTGAAAATCTTTTAAATCATTCAAAAGTATCCTTAGCTTATCATAACCAAATTCTTGATTGTCTTTGTTTTTTGCTTCTACTATGCCATCTGTATACATGACCATTACATCTCCCGGTAGATATTTCAAATAACCTTCTTCCAGGTAATTTTCGTACCCATCGTTTCTGACGATACCAAGCCCCATACCTTTGATGTTCAAAAAGCGGGAAATATCTTTTTCCCGGGAATAATATAAGGTTGGACAATGTCCCGCCCGCGCAAAATGGATTTCTTTCGTTAAGGTATTGATGGTGTAATACGTAGTAGTTATAAAGTTGTTTTTTTCAAGGCATCTGCTTAGGGCATTGTTTGCTTTCGATAAAAAGTCTTTTGGAGGGAGATTTAATTGTACCAAGCTATGAAAGACGCCTTTCATTTGCGACATGTTGAATGCTGCAGAAGTTCCTTTTCCGGAAACATCCCCAATGATCAATGCAAAATTTTCTTTGTCGAAACGGTAAGTTTCATAGTAGTCGCCACCCACCTCATCTGCAGCGGCGGAAAAACCATCAATTTCAAAACAATTATTGTGATGTAATTCTGAAGGCAATAGGCTACGTTGCACCCTTTGGGCAATTTCCAGTTCTTCTCTATACCGTTCATTTTTGATGGCTTCATTGAGAAGTCGGTGGTTTTCAATAGAAATGGAGGTCTGCCCGGCAAAGGTTGAAATGATATTTATCATTTCTTTATTAAAGCCATCCTTGACTTCCTTTAATAGGAAGATGTCACCCAGTATTTTTTTATTTGCAGATACAGGAAGTACAAGCACTGATTTATATATTTCATGAGGAATCTGCCCATACAAGTACTCGGTTCGCGCAGTAGTCTGTCCATTGAAGTAGGCAGCGAATGGCGCAACCTTTTTTAATAAGCGCATCACTTCCTGACGTTCCCCATTGCTGATAAATTTCTGCAATTGTATTTTAGAGGGTTGTTCAGGTTCGGAAGGGTAGAGTTCCAGCCAGCCTGCATCCACATAGGCTGCACTCATACAGCTATCCATTAAGATGTCAAGGACCTGCTCTTCATTTTCCCCTGGTTTTATGGATTGGCTTAACTTTTGGAAACTGATGGCCTCTGTAAGTTTCTGCTCAAATACAGAAGAAGTTGGCAGGTTAAACAAGGTTACCAATGAACTGAAAACCGCATATAAAAGCACGAAAACAAAAAGACCTAGTAGGAAGAGATTTTCCGATAAATTAACAAAATGAATGTTTTGTTGCGTGTAGGAAACCAGTCGGAAAAAGAGGTAAACCGTGCAGGCAATAATAATCACCAAAAATAAAATAGACTTCCATTTTTCCCGAAAAGTCAGGTAGGGGATCCATTTTAGGTTGATAGAAAGAATGGCACCATAGATGATCAGAAAGATCAGGCCAAACATAAAACCGTAATTAAAACTTGCTTGACTGATCAGAACAAAGAACATGCTGATCAATAGGATTACTTCGTAGGCTTGCCATTGCTGTACGATAGCTTTACTTTTTTGGTAAAGTATCAGGTGTTTCCAGCTCAAGGTGGTTGAAATCAGGAAGATCGAAACTACGGCAAAATTTACATGGTAGAAGAAATTCTTCAGAAGAGGGTCTTCAGATAATCTGGAGTCCCCCAGAAGATAATAGAAGAAAATTATAAGAAAGGAGGTACCTGTAGCCATCAAACCCGTCGAAGCTGCCCTCCAGATAAAAAAGATGAAATTTCGGTTTTGATTTTTCTTTATGGCGTCATTGAAAAAAATGTACAACCAGATAAAAAAGAGAATTTCTAGTATCCAGGTGATTTCCTTACTAATCAAACCTTCCATTTGATTGATTTCACCAAATACTCTGATCAAATTCACAAGGAGTAATGCTAGCCATGAGAGGACGGCTAGCATAACATAAATTTTGCCTCGTTGTATTTGTGGAAACTTCACCATAGAAAATCTTACAATAATAAAAATAGAATACCAGAAACCATCGGTAACCGTAAAAAACTATGAGCGATTACTCTAAATTATTTAGCACTGGATTTGGAATTGTTCGGACACAAACTCGAAATAGTCTTGAGAGTTCATCAAGACCTGGGAGTTATTTTTACCCAATATATGCAATGGTTTTGTTATTTCGTACTATTAGCCCTTTAAAAACCACCCACCGGGGCCCCATGTCCAGATGCAAAATACACAGCTCTTCTTTATAACTGTGCTCTTACAGACAATCGAGAATGCCAATTCGGAATATATGTGAAAAAAAATCCGGCTCGATTAGTCTAAATAACTACCCGGCCGGATTTCTTGTAAAATAGGTTTATAAAAGGGTGCAACCCTTTTTGACTTCCTTTAAGCCGTTCTTTTTGCTAAAGACTCTTTTAGTTTTTTAGCTACAATTTTGTCCTGGCCCTTTTCAAGCATAAATACGGTCAAACGTAAACTTTTTGGTTCTTCCCAGTCGATGGTTTCTATGGATGGATTACCTTCTCTAAGATCTCCTCCAACATCTTTGGCAGAGAATCCATGCTGACTTCCTTCCCAACTGATTTTAAGAGAAGGGTTGTGATTGGCGACTTCTGGTATTACCACCTCGGTAGTAATTCCCGGGATGTCTGCAATAGCATCATCGATCAGTGCCACTCTGTCTTCCCAGGTTTGCCATATCTTATCGTGGTCCCTGTTGATAAAGGTTTCTAAAGCCATGTACATGCCTAGAATTTCTTCTTTATTTACTTTCTGTCCACGACCTATATTGCCACCTCTTGGGGGCGCACTTAGCCTGGCAGCTTCTATTAAATGTTTTTTCCCCATCAAGATACCAGCACTTTGTGGACCAGCCATGGCTTTGCCACCAGATATCGCTACAAGGTCAAAACCCATGTCATTGAATCTCCATAAGTTTTCTACAGGAGGAACGTCAGCGGCAATATCGTTCATGGTAGGAATACCATGTTTTTTGGCGATAGCTACCCATTCCTCATGTTTGATTTGACCTACTGGAGCTTCCCGATTTAAAAACCACATCATGGCAGTTTTTTCGCTGATAGCAGCCTCTAGTTCCTGCTTTGTTTCAATCATTATCAATTTAACGCCCGTATTGGTAAGGGCATGATGGTATCCGTTTGCATGACTTTTCTGGAGAATTACTTCCGTTTTCATACCTGTGCCTTCCAAAAAGGGCAATTGGGCGGCTTTTTTGGAATCTTTTCCTGTAAGTACTCCAGCCATTCCTAAGACCAATGCAGACCAGCAACCAGCCGTAACCATTGCTCCTTCTGCATGGCAAAGGCCAGCAATTTTTTCGCCTACTCTGTCCTGAACATCGTTAAGCATTACATATTTTTTGGAGGCCAAATTAATGGTTTCCATTACCTCAGGTGGCATTAAAGAGGCAGTCATGGAAGTGTAATTTCCAGCGGCATTGATAAATGTCCTTAAACCCAACTCCTTTATTAAATCCCTTTTTGCTACAGCAGCGGTAGTTGATGGTAAAGTATCTGCCAACAAGGTGCTACTACCTGCCAATCCGCCCAGAATGGGAAGAGATGCCAAGCGCTTAATTAATTTCCTTCTAGATATCATGATATTGTTAGTGTGATTATAGGCCTATAATTTAATAATTATCAATGGGCTTTTTAAATTTAGCTTTAAAAATATATTAATTTTGAAAGTAATAGGTAATTTGGTGGGTTTAGCGGTAATGCCATTGGATTGATTTATTATCCTTTACGAGTGAATCTTAGAAAAAATGTTAAAAAAGAAACAACCTGCAATTACAAGTGAAATTAAGCTGTTGGCAAAAGTCGTATGGGATTATCATAAAGTAAATCATGCCTTAGAAAAGGCAGATGCCATATTGGTACTTGGTAGCCATGACACCAGGGTGGCTGAAAGAGGGGCCAATCTCTGGCTGGATGGCATGGCAGAATATTTGATTCTTTCTGGAGGACTAGGGAATTTTACGCTTGGCCTTTGGGAGGAGCCTGAAGCAGACAAATTTGCAAAAATTGCCATGGAAATGGGTGTTCCTGAAAGTGCTATTATCGTTGAAAATCAGTCAACAAACACTGGGGAAAACATTCAGTTTACACAAAACATTTTAAAAGAGAGAAATCTCGATTTCCAAAGGTTCATTATTGTTCAAAAGCCTTATATGGAAAGACGCTCTTATGCCACATTTAAGCAAAATTGGCCAGAGAAAATGGTGTGGGTGACCAGCCCGGAAATTCCAATTGATAGCTATCCCAATGAGGAGATTTCTATGGCCATAGTTATTCAATCCATGGTGGGAGATTTGCAACGAATAAAGGAATATCCGAAACTAGGTTTTCAAATCGAGCAAGAAATTCCTCAGCAGGTATGGCAAGCTTTTGAACAATTGGTGATTTTGGGATTTGACCAGCACCTTATCAAATAATGGTGTTTCTATGCTTTAATTATTTATCCAAGGCTTCTTTATAAGTCTCCAATGCCCTTTCACGAGCTTTTTTATGCTCAATTATTGGCTCTGGGTAGTCTGCAGTACCGTATTCAGGAATCCATTTTTGGATGTATTTTTTTTCTTTATCAAACTTGGTCATTTGAGATTCTGGGTTGAATATTCGAAAATAGGGCTGTGCGTCCGTACCAGTGCCGGCGGCCCATTGCCATCCCCCATTATTGGATGACAATTCAAAATCGAGCAATTTTTCTGCAAAATAGGCCTCCCCCCAGCGCCAGTCAATCAGCAGGTGCTTGGTTAGAAAGCTTGCGGTGATCATCCTTACCCTGTTGTGCATGTAGCCAGTGCTATTAAGCTCTCTCATGCCTGCGTCTACCATTGGGTACCCGGTTTTCCCCTTGCACCACTTGTCAAATGCAGCTTCATCATTCTTCCACAATATCCGGTCGTATTTTTCCTTAAAGGAAGTATCAATAACTGTAGGCTTATGATAAAGAATCATCATATAAAACTCCCGCCAAATTAATTCATTGAGATAAGTCCCATTTAGTTCGGTGGCTTCCTGTACAAGCCGACGAATGCTAAGGGTTCCAAAACGCAAGTGAATACCCAAACGGCTTGTCCCTGCTTTAGCGGGGAAGTTTCGGGTTTTGTCATAATTCTGAATTAGTTTTTCATCTATTTCCAAAGGCGGGATTTTAATTGGACTTTCTTCAAATCCAATTGCTTTAAGTGAAGGCAGAGGCAGTGGTTCAGTTTCGTAAAATAACTTTTTGCTTCCATCTAATTTGACTAGCTCTAAGGTAAGTCCCTTTAGTTTTTGCAACCAGATTTTGCTGTAAGGGGTAAATACTTTATAAAAGCTGCCTTCATTATTGGTGATTTCATCCTTTTCAAAAATCACCTGGTCTTTAAAATCATAAAAAGGAATGTCATTGTCTGCCAGGAATTTTTCTACCTTTTCATCCCTTTGTCTTGCGTAGGGCTCATAATCACGGTTGGTGTATACATTTTGGATATTGAATTCTTTTTTCAAATCACGAAAGATAGATAGCGGTTTCCCTTTCCTAACCAGAATGGAACTATCATAATCCTTTAATTCTTCATGTAGTTTATTGATTTGTTGGTGGATAAATTGAACCCTGGCATCTTTTTTATTTTCCAGTTTATCAAGAATGTCGGTATCAAAAATAAAAAGTGGCAGAACGTTTTTCTCATTTTCGTAGGCCATAAACAAGCCTATATTGTCTGAAAGCCGTAGGTCTCTTCTAAACCAAAATATCGTTACTTTATCCATACTACAATAATCACAAAAGAGGTATATTGTTTAGAGTGCTTAAGGATTTTCCTTGTCGATGATGTTAATTATGGATGGGGTTTCTACAGGATCGGGTTTGAACAGTTCGGGAGCTACCTCATCCAGATTGATATTGAAATCACCTCTCAGGTAATCATCAGAATCATTTATGTACAGTGGTTTATTTCGCTTAAAGTTTTGAAATAGCTCTTTAAGAGAGCTGAAAAGTAGGTTTTGGGAAATGGATACGCCATAGGTATTGGGAGCGCGGTTATTTATGGTTAATGCCGTTAAGGTGTTGAAGTTGTTTCGATTGTAAACCCTTACACGGTATTGGCCGTTCTCAGTCAAAAGATACTCGGCCTGCCAATCTCCGGCAATGGTATTCAGGTCAGCATTGCCCTGCAGATCTGTAAACCCGCCATCTCTGGTCACGCGTAATCTACCATCAAAGAAGGTATAAGCCACTCTTATTTGAAAGGTCTCCAGCGCTGATTCATCCAGTCCTACCAGATCAAAATCTATTTCCAGGTTCTCATCCACTTGAGCGACCAGGTTATTGAGTTGAGAAGAGATCAATTGGCTGAGGTTAGAGAAACCGATTCCGGTACTGTTAAACTGACCTTCTGGAGAAAACCTTCGAAGCATTATCAGGGAGAAAACCTGGCGATTTTTTTCTTGTTCATCGTTTGCGATTCTATTTTTGAAAGCAGATATAGTGGTTTGCAACTCGCTATCCTCAGGGAATTCCGAAAAGTCAAAATCAAAGGAAATGTCAGGAGACAATAATTCCCCATCAAGGTCCATGATCACCTTCACTGGAAATCGCCTTTTAATCTGGCTGGTTTCAAGGGTGCTGGTACTCGCATTTGTTTGGAGGGAAGTAAGGGATACATTTTCCTGATAAATGGCAGAAATATCCATCACCCCTTGATAGGGATCTCCATACCAATTGATAATCCCTCCTGGTTCAATTACAAACTTCTTGTTGATAACATTGTATAAGGAAAAATTATAGAGGGCATCTACTATTTCATAGTTGCCTGTCATAGTGAAATTACCCTGAGTGTCAATATTCATATTGAAAACACCTTTTCCATGACCCTGAATATTCTCTCCTGTTTTGGGATCAATTTGGATTTCGAGATAAGCATCCGGTGTAATGTCAAGATTCAGGTTCATCCGGAGATTATTGATTGTCAGCTTGTCGATGGTTTCTTCAAATTCAAGTATTTGTGTGGTATCCCTCAGGTTGATAATATTAATAAAATCTTCTTGTGCCTGGCCATTGGTCTCACCTATGGGGATGAATACTTTTGTATTGGGTTGAGAGGTAGCATTTGCAGTTAGGTCCAGGTTATTGGCTGCTCCGAAAACACTGATGTCTCCGGTTGCATAAGCTGTCCCAAAGAAAAGGTCATTGTCAGCCGCACTGGTATTCATCACCTGAAAATTGTTTATCTCAGCAGTAAGGTCTAAAATGAAATTATCGAAATTGTCATGGGTGATTCCTCCTCTTAATCCCGCTATATTGTTGTTGACATCCCTTAATTCCAAACCCCTAAAACTAATATCATTTGGTTCGAAAATAATATTGCCGTCTACCATATAGGTCGTATTGAGGTAATTGAACCTAAAAGTGGCACCATCCAACTTGCCTAAGCCCTCTACGATAGGATGGGTAATGGTTCCACCTACCTTTAAATCCCCATTGAGCCTTCCATCTATATTCGTTAAATAATCTGCAATAAATGGCTCAATAATAGAAAGGCGAGCATCAGAGAAGCGAGCGTTTAATGCCATTTCTCGTTCGGCATTGCCCAAATCGCCTGAAAGATCAATTACTTTGGCACCATCCCGAATGTTTTGAATGGATAGATTGACTGCGTCATCAGAATAATAGGCATTGGCTTCAATTTCTCCAACCAGAAACTTGTTGATATAGATGTCTCTAATGGATATAGCGCCTTTCATGCCTTTTTTATTCCATCCCTCTTTTAGGTGTATAAGCCCGTTGGCTATGCCTTCATATTCCTTGAGGCCAAAGGAGTTTAGAAAATCCAGGTTCAGTTCATTGATGTTGATTTCCATTCTATCTTCTGGATTATGGTTGATCTTACCATCAGCAGCGATGAACTCATTGTCATGATATATTTTTAATTTTTCAAAATTTGTTTCATCTGCTTTGATGCTAATACTGTTGCCTTCTTCGAACTTCCAATAATCATCCAGTAGTTTGATTTCTGACGGAGAGAATTTTATCAGGGTATTGTCGGGGGATAAATTGATCTCTGCCCCAATGTCAAAATGGCTTTCTGTAAGCAACTGATCCAAATAGAAAGAAATGTCCAATTTGGATTGGTTCCATATGGTTTCGACGGATAAATTATGAAAATTAAACCCCGAATTGAGCTGAATCTCTTTTGACAATACATAAAAAGAGGCGAGTACCTCATTGCTGTCTTTGTATTTGGCAGTATTCAAGTCAATATTATTGTCGATAAAATAATTATTGCCGTAGTATATGGTGTCAATTCCGCTGTAAAAGTTGAATACCGTATTTTGCTCCGTCTGATAAAATGCGCCTTCCACCTGCGTATTGTTTGAAATAAACAGCATAGGATCGATCAGGTTTAATATTGGGTTAGCATCCCTAAGATCAACGGTTATGTCAATTTGGTAGGGGTTGATGGGAGAGGTTTTAGTTACTTTCGGTCCAGAGTAATTATTCGTTAGAATGGCATAATAATTTTTCCATAATTGCTTCAGGTCATCTCCCAATTGTTGCACTTTAAAATTTCCACTTATGCCCGCCACGAGGAGGTCAGAATTAAGAGAGATTACCCGGGAATTGTCAGTAAAAAGAGATTGAAAGAGGAAATAATCCAGAAAAAGATCACGACCGTCATAACTGACCAACACGTCTCTAAATCTGGCGACACCTTCAATGTCATCCAGGGTAACTCCCTTTGTATCCAATTCGAAATTACCGCTGAGGAAAATGGCCTTGTTGGAGAGATTTATTTCATTCAAAAATGCGGTATCCAGGTCTAAAACCAGATTTGCAGAATCCTTATTGTTTCGTAAATCCAGCATGCCATCTACATCCATTACCAGGTTTGGGTCTTTGACAGTCATTTTCCCCTCAAACAAGTCCTTGGCAAAAGTGGCGTTGGTTTGAATGTTCTTAAAGTCATAATGATTGATGCCTAATTTGCTGAAATTGGCATCCAATTCAATAATTGCGGACGAAACACTAAAGCCAGATCCCTTAATCTGTCCTTTGAAACTTGTTTTTTGAAAACTTTCCCGGTCCTCCATCAATACACCCAAGTCCAAATTCGACACTTCTAACTGCCCTTTATAGGTTGGGTTACCATCTTGTTTTAAATAGTTGAGTGTTCCATTAAGCCTTCCTATTGCTGTTCGGAAGTTACCTTTGGCAGTAAAATCAGTAAGTTGTCCTACGAAGTCAGAATTAAAGCGAATGATGCCAAATTTGTTGAGCTCTTTCCTAGCCTGAGGTGTGACATACCTATAGAGGTCGTCAGGGCTCATCGTGGAATTGATCAATGAAAGTTCAAAATAAGTTTCTGAAACTTTTGGCAATCCCTCAATATTGAATTTCCCAAACAAAGCACTTTTATCACCAAACCTTAAGAGAAGCTCATCGGAATAAATGGAATCAACTCGGCCGTTGACCTGCCCACTTAGGTATAGTCTGTCATCTATGGCTGGGATGTTGTCAGAAAAGTACCCCAAATCTCTGATGTCCAGGACTGCCTCATCCAATTGTGCCAATAAATCGACCTTTCGATTGAAATCCCGTAAATCTGTGGGGGAATTATACCTGAATTGGAGGTAGTTTTTTATTTCTGTCTGGTTGGATTTTAAATAGAGGTCTTTGAATTCCATGCCAGTGCTGGAATAGGTAAAGTTGGTCTGCAATTGTTGGAAAACCATGCCAGAATTGGCCTCAACCCCTTTCATGTGTTTTAGGTCAAAGGCTACCGTGTCTCTTCTGACATAGAAATCCGTAGCACTTGCCACCAAATCTCTAAATTGAAGATTGCTGTAATCAAATTTAATATCGAAAGGTGGTAGGGTATAATCCACTATGTCCAGAGAGGTTTTTATCAAAGAGATATTACCAATTGTAAAAGTGGATGACTTTAGACTATTTTTTTCTTTCTTTGGAAGAAAAATTTCCCGAACCCGAGAAAGAAATACAGAAATATTTAATCCTTCCCCATCAGGATGGGTTAGTATCCTTACATTCCCATTGTTGAGGTTGATTTCATCAAAACCTGGCTGCTCATTGTCCATTAGTCCCTTAATGGAGAAGTCGATATAAACCTCGTCGAGATCCATCATCAAACTGTCCTGCAAATCCCTAATTGTAACCTCCTGCAAACTGATGGCATCCCACCACCTGATATTGACGCGGCCTATTTCTGTTTTGTACCCAGTTTCTTTGCTAATATGATTGGTAAAGAAACCGGCCAGGTAGGTTTGTAATACAGGGATCTGTAACAATAAGGTAATTGTAACCAAGAAAATGAGCAGATAGCTCATGATCCTAAACGTCCTTCTAAGGGCGTTCAGCAAAATTTCCTTAACTTTCGATTTATTTTCCAACAGGCACGAAATGAGTTGTAATATATTAGCAATAGAATCCTCTTGTGATGAAACGTCAGCATCAGTGATTTCTGATGGCAAAATACTTAATAATATTGTCGCCACGCAATCTGTTCATGAGAAATATGGTGGGGTAGTTCCAGAATTGGCTTCTAGAGCACATCAGCAACACCTTATTCCAGTTGTGGCAGAAGCCTTAAAATCTTCAGGAATCAATAAAAATGAATTGAGTGCTGTAGCTTTTACCCGTGGACCAGGATTAATGGGTGCACTTTTGGTAGGGGTCTCATTTGCCAAGTCATTTGCTTATGCACTTGATAAACCTATCATTGAGGTGAATCACATGGAAGCGCATGTCTTGGCACATTTTATCGATTCTCCTCAACCTACTTTTCCTTTTATTTGCCTTACCGTAAGCGGGGGACATACCCAACTCGTGTTGGTCAACAATCCATTGGAAATGGAAGTTTTAGGGGAAACCGAGGATGATGCCGTAGGCGAAGCATTCGATAAAATCGCAAAAATCATTGGTTTGCCGTACCCCGGTGGTCCCCATTTGGACAAGCTGGCAGCAAAAGGGAATCCACTTGCCTTCCCTTTTCCACTATCGGATATGAAAAGGCTATCTTTTTCCTTTAGTGGCATAAAAACTGCAGTACTTTATTTCTTGAGAGACAACATAAAAAAAGACCCTGATTTTATTGCGAATAATTTGGAGGACATTTGCGCCTCAGTGCAGCATACGCTTATTAAGATGTTGATGCAAAAGCTGGTAAAAGCCACTAAAGAAAGGGGCATTAAAGAAGTGGCCATTGCTGGAGGGGTATCCGCTAATTCAGGACTCCGGCAAACCATTTTAGAGGAAGCAAAAAAATACCAGTGGAATGTTTATCTTCCCAAACTGGAATACTGTACAGACAATGCGGCAATGGTGGCAATGGCAGCGCATTTTAAATATCAAGCCGGAATGTTTACAGATTTAAACGTCAGTCCATTGGCAAAATTGAAAATTGGAAATCATGGCTAAAAAGAATAAATTCGAGAAAATAATTAATATCAAAAACAAAAAGGCAGGTTTTGAATTTGAGTTTATTGATAAATATAAAGCTGGGCTGGTACTAAAAGGGACAGAAATTAAATCGATAAGGGAGGGTAAGGTTTCTCTTACCGAAGCATTTTGCTATTTTCGTAACAATGAACTTTTCATTAAGCAAATGCATATTGCTCCTTATACCTTGGCGGCTCATTTCAATCATGATCCGGTTAGAGAACGCAAATTGTTGTTGCAGAAAAAAGAATTAAAAAAGCTGGAAAATAAATTTGCAGAAAAGGGACTTACGATTGTTCCTATAAGGGTTTTTATCAATGACAATGGATTGGCTAAAATAGAAGTCGCCTTAGGAAAAGGTAAAAAGGTGCATGATAAACGACATTCACTAAAAGACAAAGATGCAAAAAGAGATCTCCAAAGAATGGAATTCTAATGCTGGGTGCGGTATCTGCAGGTTGTCGCTCCTCAGTGTTTTTAGGGAGCCTGTACTCGGCTCTGGGTTAAGTACCCAATTGCTTTTTGGTGAGTTGTACAATATCGTGCTCATTGGTTCAGATGACCAATGGTTGAAAATAGAAGGAGTAGAGTCGACTGGTTCCGGTTGGATCATGGCTTCTCAACACCATCCGCTCTCAAAGGATGAATTTGATTTTTTTGTGCAGTCCCCTCGACAAATTGTTTCCGAGGGAATTGGCGAAATTCGTTTAAAAGACAATACATTACTTTTACTTCCCGGTAGTCAAATCCATGCTGGACAAAATGAAATATTTGAGTGGGAAGAATCTATAAAATTTAACGGAATAAGTCATCCATTCGAAAAAAAGGCCTCTAGAGCAGAAATCATAGCTACTGCATTGACTTTCTTGAATGCACCATTTCTTCCTGGGGGAAGGAGCCTTTTTGGTCTGAATGCATCTTCCTGGCTAAATCTTATTTTTAAAATTAGTGGAGTGGTCCTGCCCAATGAGCTTTCTTCTTTCAAAAAAATTGGTAAGGATTGTAAGTTGTCAGAGATTCAATATGGAGACATTATAGTATTCGGCGCTAATCAAGGTATACCTTTTCAAGCTGGCTTATATATAGGTGAATGCGAAATTCTATGGGTAAGAGAAAAAGTAAAGACCGGAGCGTTTGATCCAGAAAAATGGGACAGGAATACCGAGCTTTACCAAACCATTCAATTGATGCATGTAAAAAACCTTGTGGATTGATGAAGGAATATTTGGAAAAAAAAGTACTTGTCCTCAACCTGGATCATTCACCCATAGGGGTAGTCAATGTTTATAAAGCATTTGTTCTGACTTATTTGGACAAAGCGACAGCCTTGGTTCAATATGATAACCTTCAAATAAGGACTGTTGATAGGGTATATGATTACCCTGCAGTTATTCGCCTCGATGATTATAAGAACATTCCGCATAAAGGGGTCTTGTTGAACAGAAATAATCTTTTTAAGCGGGACAATAATACCTGCCAGTACTGTGGATCGACTAAAGACCTGACTTTAGATCATGTAATTCCAAAATCCAAGGGTGGGAAAACTTCATGGAACAACCTGATTACTGCTTGTCATCGGTGCAATACGATTAAAGGGAATAAAACACCAGAAGAGGCAGGTATGAGCTTAAGGATCTTTCCTTTCAAACCTAATTTATCCTATTTTCTTGCAGATTATGCTGAGTTACATGCTGAAGAATGGATTCCCTTCCTTGCTATTAAGCAGGTATGATCGAAAGTGTCCAAATAGATTAAAGATCTTGATCTTTTGTTGACTTACAGTTTCTAATCCTAAATTAATTCGTAAATTTGCAATCCATTCGAGTGAATGGGCCTTTTCACAAGAGGATATCATTTATAAAAACCTCAGCCAGACGATCCTAAGGCTGTTGAAAATCAGGGTTATCTATTTATTATGTCAAATCAAGAAGATTTTAATTGGGAAAAATTTGAGACCAAGGGTTTCGGAGAAGGATACACCAAAGCTGAGAGAGCTGAGATGGAGAACCTTTACGACAATACCCTTACTGAGATTACAGAGAAAGAAGTTATCACAGGTACTGTTGTAGGTATCAATGATAAGGACGTAATCATAAACATTGGTTTTAAATCAGACGGACTTGTTCCACTGAATGAATTCCGTGATATAGAGGATTTGAAAATCGGTGATGAAGTAGAATTATTCATCGAAGAGCAGGAGAATTCATTGGGACAGTTGGTACTATCCCGTAAGAAAGCCAAGATGGTTAAAGCTTGGCAAACCATTGAAGAAGCATTGGAGCAAGACAATGTGATCGAAGGTTTAGTTAAGAGAAGAACCAAAGGTGGATTGATCGTTGATATTTACGGTGTAGAAGCTTTCTTACCTGGATCTCAAATCGATGTAAAACCTATCAGAGATTTTGATATCTATGTAGGTAAAAAGATGGAAGTGAAAGTGGTTAAAATTAACCATGCCAATGATAACGTAGTTGTTTCACACAAAGTCTTGATCGAGAAAGACCTTGAGAAACAAAAAGCTGAAATCCTTAACAACCTTGAAAAAGGTCAAGTACTGGAAGGAATAATCAAAAACATGACCAACTTCGGTGTATTCATCGATTTGGGTGGTGTAGATGGTTTACTTCACATTACAGACATTTCTTGGGGTCGTATCAATCATCCAGAAGAAGTACTTAACCTTGACGACAAAGTTCAGATAGTAGTACTTGATTTTGATGATGATAAGAAAAGAATTTCTTTGGGTATGAAGCAATTGACTGCTCATCCTTGGGATTCTTTATCAGCTACTTTGGAAGTTGGATCAAAAGTTACAGGTAAAATTGTAAACGTAGCTGACTACGGTGCATTCCTTGAATTAGCACCAGGTGTAGAAGGTTTGATTCACGTTTCTGAAATGTCATGGTCACAGCACTTAAGAAATCCAGCTGACTTTGTAAAAGTTAGTGATGAGATCGAAGCTGTAATCCTTACACTTGACAAAGACGAGCGCAAGATGTCTCTTGGTATCAAGCAACTTACTGAAGATCCTTGGACTAAGGCTGAAATGTCTACCAAATATGCTATCGGTACCAAACATAAGGGTATTGTTAGAAACCTTACTAACTTCGGTCTATTCTTAGAGCTTGAAGAAGGTATTGATGGTTTGGTTCACGTATCTGATTTGTCTTGGACTAAAAAGATCAAACATCCTTCAGAATTTGTGAAGGTTAGTGATGAGCTTGATGTTATCGTATTGGAATTGGATCTTGATAGCAGAAGATTGGCACTTGGACACAAACAATTGGAAGAAAATCCTTGGGATACTTTCGAAAATGTGTTCCCAATCGGATCTAAGCACAAATGTGCTATCATCTCTAAAAACGATAAAGGAGCTGTCCTTGAATTGCCTTACGGTCTTGAAGGATTCGC
This sequence comes from Cyclobacterium sp. 10D3-21, assembly GCF_055809755.1. Taxonomy (NCBI): domain Bacteria; kingdom Pseudomonadati; phylum Bacteroidota; class Cytophagia; order Cytophagales; family Cyclobacteriaceae; genus Cyclobacterium; species Cyclobacterium sp. 10D3-21. The sequence continues at coordinate 6,598,681 of NZ_CM147924.1, read as the reverse complement.
AACTACCAAAAATCTTGAGAAAGAGGACGGAAGTCAAGCAGAAGCAGGTGAAAGCCTTGATTTCACTGTGATTGAATTCTCTAAAGATGACAAGCGTATTGTACTTTCTCATACGGCTACTTTCAAAGAAGAAGCAATGCCTAAGCCAGGTGCTGCTAAGAAAGCAAGTCCTAAGAAGAAAGCTGCAACTAGCACTGATAGTGGAGCTGGAGCTGAAAAATCTACACTAGGAGATTTGGATGCACTGTCTGCATTGAAAGAAAAGATGGATCAGGGTAAAAAATAATTCACCCTTATTTATATAGTATTGAAAACACTAACTTTATCTAAGGTTAGTGTTTTTTTTGTGCCTTATGGATAGGTTTTTAGGTATCCAAATTGATATTGACAAGCCCTCCGTAAAAAAAATGACTATTTCCGGTTATAAGCAGAGTCATAGAAGTTGATAAGTAATGTTGTGTGGTGAATCCAGGGCAGCAATTTGTCAACCTTGCTTCTAAAGTTGGGCAAAATTACCTCTATAATTTTAGTGTTTTTTTATTTCTCTAATTCTTTGGATTCAGGCAACCATCATCTTTTTTTCTAGCTGCTTTATGTTTTTTGAAGTAAGGAATTGGAAGGATTTCTAGTGGCGTCAGCGCATTATAGATTGTTTATAGTCGCTTTTGGGATTAGGTTTTTCGGTCAATTGGCCTTCTCTATTGTTGTTTCCCTTCTTTAAACCAGGTGGATGGAGGACTGATTTTATTAGGTTTCCCTGCAACAAACTTCCTACTTATAGCTTTTTATGAATTTATCAGGGCCTGTTCCTATATAAGCTATTGTTGACAGTGTGTTTTAGATATGTAAAATAATTTTTAAATAAACATCAAAAATATTTGTTAGACTAATCTAACTTATTAATTTTGTGAGTATATAAAATTGAATAATATGAATCTAATAAAATATACCACATTTCTGTTTTCACTGATAGGTATGCTCACTTATCTTCAGGCGGAGGCACAGCAGAAAGGGGTTATAACCGGAAAAGTTGTGGATGAAAGCGGTGCTCCATTGGAATTTGCCAATGTGGGAATCCGTAAAATTTCTTTGGGTGGTATTACAGATGAAAATGGTTCTTTCCTTATTCAAAATGTTCCATTAGGCACACATTTACTTACAGCTTCCTTGATTGGTTTTGAACCGCAGCAAACCAAGGTTGAGATCATGGGGAATAAATTGTCACCAACTTTTAATTTTATTTTAAGTGAATCTACTGCTTCCCTTGGAGAAGTAGTAGTATCAGGTACAATGAAGGAGGTATCAAAATTGGATAGCCCGGTACCTGTAGAAGTGTACACAGCAAATTTCTTTAGGGCAAATCCTACCCCCTCTATTTTCGAATCCCTTCAGAATGTAAATGGCGTACGTCCGCAAATAAATTGTAACGTTTGCAATACGGGAGACATTCATATTAATGGTCTTGAGGGTCCATATACCATGGTTTTGATCGATGGAATGCCTATTGTGAGTGGTTTGTCTTCCGTATATGGTTTGACTGGAATTCCTCAGGCACTTATTGAAAGGATTGAGATTGTTAAAGGTCCGGCTTCTACTTTGTATGGTTCCGAGGCAGTCGGTGGGCTTATCAATATAATTACCAAAAAGCCTTCTTCTGCCCCCTTGGTGTCTGCCGATGTGTTCAGTACCGACTGGGGCGATGTCAATACTGATTTGGGACTGCGGTATAACCTGACGGAAAACACCCAAGGCCTTTTGGGGATAAATTATTTTAACTATCAAAACCCATTGGATAAGAACGGGGATGGCTTTACTGATGTGACACTTCAAAATAGGATATCTATTTTCAACAAATTGAATTTTAATAGAAAATCTGGAAAAAACTTCTCAATAGCAGGGCGTTATGTCTATGAAGACAGATGGGGTGGCGAGATGGACTGGACTTCTGAGTACCGGGGTGGGGATGAAATTTATGCCGAAAGCATTTATACCAACCGCTGGGAAATGTTTGGTGTATATCAATTGCCTGTAGATGAGCGAATCAATTTCCAGTTTAGTACCAATGGGCATAACCAAAATTCCGTCTATGGGGATTCACCATTTATTGCGGATCAATACATTGGTTTTGGTCAGTTGACTTGGAACAAACCCTTGGAACATCATGATTTATTGTTTGGGATGGCATATCGGTACACTTTTTATGATGACAATACGCCAGCCACAACTGCAGCAAATAGCTTGAACGAACCGTCAGTCACTCATCTTCCAGGCGCATTTCTGCAGGATGAAATTACTTTAAATGATACCCATAAGTTATTATTAGGTATGCGGTATGATTATAATAGTTTACATGGGGGTATCGTTTCCCCAAGAATAAATTATAAGTGGACTTCTGATAACAAGAACAATGTAGTTCGTATGAGTGTTGGAAATGGTTACCGGGTAGCCAATGTCTTCACTGAGGACCATGCAGCCCTAACGGGGGCTAGAGAAGTAGTGTTTGAGGGGGAACTTGATCCAGAAACTTCGTGGAATGCCAACTTAAATGTGGTTAAGAAAATTTACACCGCCAGTCAGGTATTCATAAGCCTGGATGGATCTGCCTTTTATACTTATTTTAACAATGCCATTTTACCTGATTACGAAACTGATCCTAATAAAATAATTTATGGAAATCTGGATGGGTATGCGGTATCAAAGGGGGCCTCACTAAATGTAGAAATGTCCTGGTTAAATGGCTTTAATATTATTGCTGGTGGTACCCTAATGGACGTATCAGTAACCGAAAATAACGAGACCTACAGGCAGTTACTTACTGAGCGATTTAGTGGAGTATGGAGTATCGGTTATACCATTCCCTCGTTAGAATTGACAGTAGATTATACTGGAAACCTTTATGGACCTATGCGATTGCCTTTATTGGGTGAACTTGACGATCGGGCTGAATATTCTCCTTGGTACAGCTTACAGAATTTACAACTTAGCAAACGTTTAACTTCAAAATGGGAAGTGTACGGTGGAGTAAAGAATATTTTGAACTTCACGCCGGCAGCCAATAGTATTGCCAGAGCTTTTGACCCTTTTGATAGGAATGTTGTTTTTGTAGGGGATGGGCAGGTAGTTCCGACACCTGAGAATCCTACAGCACTTACATTTGATCCATCTTATGTGTATGCACCAAATCAAGGAAGAAGAGCCTTTTTAGGAGTTAGGTTTACGATTGATTGATGAAGTGGATAATAATCATATGGGCCGTTCTATTGATGGCATCTTGTGCTGAGATTTCCCATGGCCAAACTTTGCCATGGACTTCAATAGAACATCTTGGGGATAGCTTAAGGGCTAAGCCCAAGCCATTAATGGTTTTTATCCACACGGATTGGTGTAAATACTGTAAGATGCAAGAAAACATAACCTTTAAAGAGCAGGAGGTTATTGATTTACTTACAGAAAAATTCTACTCCCTTAAAATTGATGCTGAAGACGAAAGAACACTGACTTTTATGGGGCGGGACTATGAATCCGGTTCCGCAGGGGATTTTCATTCTTTGGCCGGGATGCTGGGGAAGGAACATGGGAAGCTGCTGTTGCCTACTACGGTGTTTTATTTTCCAGTTACTCAAACCTTCAATAGATTTCAGGGATTGCAGCGTACAGAGGATTTGATATCATTTATCCAAGAATTGGAAAAAGGTCTACCTTGATATAAATGGGTGAAAATTAATAAATTGAGGCGTATTTTAATGTGGGAAATCCGCTAAAATAGCTTGCAAGCTAAAGAATAAATCCTGCTCTAAAGTCCTCAATCTATTTCTAAGTAAAGTCCTTTAGATTTAATGGATAAAACCCCTGAAAACCTTAGGGTTGCCTGCAATTTTTTGTAGTATGTTTGGTGGAATGTGTGATTTTTTATTGGCCACCATTGTGATGCCTGAGTTATTTTTACCATCATTAACAGTATTGCCTTTTTAGAGGATAGTAAAAGCGATTTTATATTAAATCAGTTTGAATTTAACCTGAATTATGCAATTGCAATCAGAAAAATCTGCAAAGACCTTCTTTAGGAAACGATTTCATCCAATAATAGGTATTCTATAACCTAATTTAGGTTGTATCGTGGTGTGGCCCATTTTCTCTAGAATAAGAGCATAAAAAAAGGCATCCTTGAACAGGATGCCTATTGAGGTCGAGAGCGGATTCGAACCGCTGTACAAGGTTTTGCAGACCTCTGCCTAGCCACTCGGCCACTCGACCTTTTCAATTACCGAAGCGCAAATCTAGGCATTTATAGTTGGCTTTTCAAACGTTACCGGTAAAAAATATCAGGAGTTTTATGCCAAATGCTCAGGTAAAATTCCCTTTGAAACGAAATGTTAATAGTTGTGGACGAGATTATTTTTTAAATTAATAAAAAATGAACTTATTTATAACTGTTCTAAATTAAATATTACTTCATAGATGCCTATTTAAACCACTGTAAAACAAGTATTTAAATCCTATATTTAGTTTTTGATCTCCAAAATTGTTCTAGGTCTTTCAAGTTTGAAAAATAGAAGTTGGGTGGTACATTTGTGGGGAATTTGTATTGCACTGAGAAAATCTGAAAAAAGTACACATAACTATGTCGATCAAACGCTCATTATTAGGGGTTTCAATTCGCGTATGCCATCTGATGGTCTTGATATTCCTATTTTCAGGGATTCAGGCATATGCGGTGGACCCTGAAATTCCGGATAGCGAAGAAGCTATATCCGCGGGTCAGTCCATTTTTAATGCCAACTGTAAAACCTGCCATAGACTGGATCAGAAATTGATCGGTCCTGCTCTTAGGGGAGTTACTGATAGGAGGGAGTTGGACTGGGTAAAACAATTTATTACCAACTCACAGGTATTGGTTCAAGGGGGAGATGCAACTGCGGTAGCTCTTTTTAAAGAATTCAATAACACGGCCATGCCGTCTCATGATTTTTTGAGTGATGCTGACCTAACGAATTTACTTTCCTACATTGAGTTCGGTGACAAAGCCGATCCAGCTGCGGCGGCCACTGCTACTGAAGGTGGTACTGCTACGGGATCGGGTGGAGGAATTCCTAACGAATACCTTACCATAATTCTGGTAGTTCTTGTAATCGTACTTGTTCTTGTTTTGGTTGTATTGGGACTTATTGTTTCAGTATTGACAAAATACATGAACAAAAATGAGAATTTGGATGAGGATGATAAGGAATTTATCAACCAAAAAACAGATTATAAGGGTATTTTCAAAAGTGATGGTATGATCATCATTGTCACTACCATAGTGCTTGCATTTGTGGTGAAGACAGCCATCAATGGTTTATACACAGTAGGTGTCCAACAAGGATATGCGCCAAGCCAGCCAATTGCCTATTCCCATGAATTACATGCTGGACAGTATGAAATTCCTTGTCAATACTGTCATACAGGAGTTGAAATCGGAAAGTCTGCAAATATTCCTTCCGCAAACATCTGTATGAACTGTCACATGCACATTCAAAATGTCGGTGGCAAAGAAGGCGTTTCTCCTGAGATAGCGAAAATATACGATGCAGTAGATAACAATCAACCTATAGAATGGGTAAGGGTGCATAACCTTCCTGATTTGGCTTATTTTAATCATTCTCAGCACGTTGTTGTAGGTGGCATTGAATGCCAAACATGTCATGGACCTGTAGAAGAAATGGAAGTTGTTTCTCAATACAGTGCATTGACCATGGGTTGGTGTATAGATTGTCACAGAAATACTGATGTCTCCACACAGGGCAATGAGTATTACGACAAACTTGTGCAATTGCATTCTGAATCCTCCAACGATGCTTTGAAAGTCAAAGACATTGGAGGTCTGGAATGTGCTAAGTGTCACTATTAAATCTTTACGAACATTCTTTTCTTTAATATAAAATGAAAGAAAATAAAAAGACATATTGGAAAGGGTTAGAGCAGCTGACAAACGATCCCGAGTTTGTTAAAAATGCTGATCAGGAATTTCCTGGCTTTACCTCAAAAAGTAATCAAAAGGAAGATGGAAGTTCCACTAGAAGGGACTTTCTAAAAATGATGGGTTTCAGTGTGGCTGCGGCCTCACTGGCAGCTTGTGAGGCTCCGGTTAGGAAAGCCATTCCTTATGTTAACAAACCTGTTGATATCAATCCTTCTATTCCCAATTATTACGCATCTACCTTTTCAAAAGGTGGAGACTATGCTTCTATTGTGGTTAAAACCAGAGAAGGTAGGCCGATAAAGATTGATGGGAATAAATTGTCACCGATTACTAAAGGCGGTACAAATGCTATCGTTGAAGGATCCGTATTGTCACTTTATGATGATGCAAGATTAAAAGGTCCTCAAATCGGTGGTAATTCGGTTGAATGGGCAGCACTAGATGGAGAACTTCCTGCAAAGCTTAAAAGCGCTGGAGCAATTAAAATAATCAGTAACACTATATTATCTCCTGGTACCAACAGGGCGATAAGAGCATTTGCTGATCAAATGGGTAATGTAGAACTCATTACTTATGATCCTATTTCCAACTATGGTATCACCAAAGCGAGTGAAACCTATTATGGAAGCAGTATACTTCCTTCTTATCATTTCGATGAGGCTAAAATAATTGTCAGCTTTGGAGCTGATTTTTTAGGTTCATGGATTTCTCCGATTGAATTCGCGAGACAATATGCTCAAGGAAGAAAGATTTCTAAGGAAAATCGCAATATGTCAAGGCATTTCCAGTTTGAGTCCACGCTATCACTTACTGGATCAAATGCCGACTATCGTACACCAATCACTGCATCCCAAAGTGGTCTTGCGGTATTGTCTCTGTACAATCTAATAGCAAAAAAAGCTGGAGCAAGCACTGCCTCAGGTGCTAATTTAGAAATAAATCATTTAGCAAAAGCTGCCAACGAACTGTGGGCCAATAAAGGCAAGTCTCTTGTAGTATCTGGATCAAATGATCCAAATGTTCAAGTGATTATCCACGCAATCAATGAGCTTTTAGGAAACAATGGAAGTACAGTAGACTTTCAAACGCCAGTATATTTCCGTAAAGGAGATGACAACAGGATGAAGCAATTCGTAACCGAATTGAATGCTGGAAAAGTTGGTGCTGTAATTTTTTACAATTGCAACCCTGTTTATGACTTCGGTGGAGGGCAAGAAATTGCTGCTGCTATAAGTAAAGCTAAGGTCTCTGTTTCCACTTCTGAAGTGAAAGATGAGACTGCTTCACTGGTACAATACCTTGCGCCTGATCATCACTTCCTTGAATCCTGGAATGATTTTAATCCTAGAAAAGGAGTTTACAGTTTGGCTCAGCCAGTAATCTCTCCATTGTTTAATACCCGTCAGGCAACTGAAAGCTTTTTAAAGTGGGCAGGAAACAATACCTCTTATTATGATTTTCTTCGCGAAGACTGGGAAGCTACTTTTACTTTCCAAGGATTAGAAGGTGATTTTCAATCTTTCTGGGATAAATGTCTTCATGATGGGGTCTATGAAATGGCCAATACTTCAGAAGACAGTGAAACCAATGCCCCTCTTTCAGTAACTGGGGATATAAATGCTTCTGCTTCAGCAATAGGTAAATCCTATCAGGCTCAGGGTTCAGGTGCTGAACTTATTATCTACACCAAAGTAGGTATAGGCTCTGGTGCATTTGCAAATAACCCCTGGCTACAGGAAATGCCAGATCCAATTTCAAAAGCTACCTGGGACAATTACCTTACGGTATCTCAAAAGTGGGCCAATGCAAATGAGCTGAAAATGTTTGAAGGAGGAACCAAATTGGCAAATGTTTCTGTCAATGGTCAAACTTTTACTTTGCCAGTTTTGGTTCAGCCAGGACAAGCAGACGGTACATTTGGTCTTGCTTTGGGTTATGGAAGAACAGCAGCTGGTAGGGTCGCTAATGGTGTAGGTTTTAATGCCTATGCTTTAATGAATGCCAATAAAGGATTTGTTGATTACGATATTACAGAAGGTGTAAGTATTAGCCTAACGGATGAATCTTACAAAATAGCGCAAACACAAACGCACCAGACCTACATGGGAAGGAATTTTGTTGTTCAGGAAGCTACTTTAGGTGAATACCAAGAGGATGCTAGTGCTGGTAGGTATCATCCTGAGATTTATAAAGACGGTGAATTCGTTAAGCCAAGTAAAATCTCACTTTGGTCAGGCCACAAATACAGCCAACATCATTGGGGATTGGCAATAGACATGAACTCCTGTATAGGATGTTCTGCTTGTACTGTTGCTTGTCAGGTAGAGAATAACGTAGCCGTTGTAGGTAAGCAGGAAGTTCTCAATAGGAGAGAAATGGCCTGGATAAGAATAGACAGGTACTACAGTTCTCCTGTAGAAGCTTCTAGTACTTCTGAACTTGAGGAAGCAGCGGACAATCCTGAGGTTGTTTTTCAACCAATGATGTGTCAGCATTGTAACAATGCACCTTGCGAAACGGTGTGTCCTGTAGTGGCAACCACGCATAGTTCTGAAGGACTCAATCAAATGACTTATAACCGTTGTATTGGTACTAGATATTGTGCCAACAACTGTCCTTATAAGGTAAGAAGATTTAACTGGTTTAAATACCACGACAATAAAGATTTCGCAGGAGTAAATACCGCTCAAAACGATGATTTGGGTAAAATGGTACTTAATCCTGATGTGACAGTAAGAGCTAGGGGTGTAATGGAAAAATGCTCCATGTGTGTTCAACGTATTCAGGCTGGGAAACTGACCGCGAAACGTGAAAACAGGAAGGTGAAGGATGGTGATATAAATGTTGCTTGTGCAGTATCTTGTCCTACTGAAGCGCTTGTTTTTGGTGACATGAATGATGCTCAATCCAAAGTGTCACAAATGTTGAAAATCGAAGAAAACAATACAGACGCTATTAAGGAGGTAAATGAAGAAAGGGCCTACCACGTGTTAGAGGAGATCAATGTCAGCCCTAATGTTTGGTATTTTACCAAAATCAGAAATAAGGACAAAAACGAAGCTTAAAAAATAAAATAATAAGATATGCAGGTTACTTCACCCGTACGCGATCCGCTTATTACCGGCGGTAAGACTTACAAGGACGTCACCAATGATATTGCCAGGCATGTAGAAGGTAAGCCAACGAAAAGTTGGCTGATTGGATTGGCAGTTTCTTTGACTGTTCTTTTAATAGGCAGCTTGGCTCTGGTTGCTACCCTTTGGGAAGGAATAGGAATGTGGGGACTTAATAAAACTGTAGGCTGGGCCTGGGACATTACCAACTTTGTATGGTGGGTAGGTATAGGTCACGCTGGTACCCTTATTTCAGCAGTATTGTTGCTCTTTAGACAAAAGTGGAGAACATCCATTAATAGAGCAGCAGAAGCCATGACGATCTTTGCTGTAATTTGTGCGGCAATCTTTCCGTTGTTCCATATGGGAAGGCCATGGATAGGAGCCATTTGGGCGCTTCCATTGCCTAACACTTATGGTTCATTGTGGGTGAACTTTAATTCTCCCCTACTATGGGATGTATTCGCCATTTCTACTTACTTCTCCGTATCGCTTGTCTTTTGGTATATTGGGTTGATTCCTGATTTTGCTACCATTAGAGATAGAGCTACAGGGTTAAGAAATACCATATATGGTGCCTTGAGTTTCGGATGGGATGGTGGTGCAAAAACCTGGATGAGGTATGAAAGTGTTTCGCTTATCCTTGCAGGGCTTGCAACTCCTCTGGTACTTTCCGTACACACGATTGTATCCTTTGACTTTGCTACTTCCGTAATACCAGGATGGCACACTACTATATTTCCTCCTTATTTTGTGGCAGGAGCCATTTTTTCAGGATTTGCCATGGTGCTGTCCTTGATGATCGTCACCAGAAAGGTATTTAAGTTGGAAGACTATATCACGATGGGCCATATTGAATTGATGAATATTGTAATCATCATTACTGGTTCTATAGTAGGTATTGCCTATATCACGGAGTTCTTTATCGCGTGGTATTCGGGTGTAGAAGCTGAACAATATGCATTTATAAACAGGATGTTTGGTCCTTACTGGTGGGCTTACTGGTCTATGATGACCTGTAATGTGGTTTCCCCGCAATTGTTCTGGTTCAAAAAAATCAGAACGTCTATTGTGGCTACTTTTATTCTATCCATAGTGGTGAATATTGGGATGTGGTTTGAGAGGTTTGTGATTATTGTTACCTCTTTGCACAGAGATTATCTTCCTTCTTCATGGGTAATGTTTTATCCTACCATTACAGATGTTGGAATATACCTATTCACTTTCGGATTTTTCTTTACCTGTTTCTTGTTGTTTGCCAAATTCTTCCCAGTTATCAACATGGCAGAGATCAAATCAGTATTAAAATCTTCATCTGAAAAAATAATTAAATAATCATGGAAAGAGATAAGAACTTTATCCTGGGGATCTTTGATGATGAGGACATTCTTAAGAATGCTGTCAGAGAGATTAGAGCTGCAGGAATTAAAATACATGAGGTGTTTTCCCCATATCCAGTTCACGGATTGGAAGATGAATTGGGATACAAAAAAAGCCGATTGCCAATAGCAGCATTTCTTTTTGGAATGCTTGGAACTACCTTGGCATTGACCATGCAGTTTTATATGATGAAATTTGATTGGCCAATGATTATTGGTGGTAAAGACCACGCTGCTTTTCCTGATTTCATTCCGGTAACTTTTGAATTGACAGTTTTGATAGCAGCTTTTGGAATGGTGGGCGTTTTTATGATCAGTAGTAACCTTAAGCCATGGGGACAGCCTAGGATTTTTGATCTCAGAAGTACAGATGACAAGCACGTTATGGCCATTGATATCGCCAATAATGCCGCTGTAGATTTGGAAATAATTAAAGGTGCTCTGAAAAATTCAGGGGCAACGGAGGTGAACAGTAAAAGTTTTGATTAAGTAATCTGTAGCAAATGAAAATTATATCATCAATATATTCAATAGCTGTAATCGGGGTATCACTAGGGCTTGCTTCATGCAGCGCTGAGGGTGATTATCCAGGTACGGAATATGCTCCTCAGATGTATCATTCAGTTCCTTATGAAGGCTTAAGCCAGATCACGAACGAAGAAGAAGGGCAATGGTTATCCACTCGAGAGGATGGAAAAGGTGAGTTCTTTAACAGCAATACAAATAACCCGAATAGAATGAATATGCGGGAGCCTGTAGCCAACACTGTTCCAAGAAACAAAGAAGGCATTTTGCCTTATAGGTTAAAAGTAGCTGACCTGGAAGGAGCCAATTCTATTCAAAATCCAATCCCTCTTACCGATGAAGTATTGGCTGATGGGAAAAGGTTGTTTGTCCAATATTGTTCTCCATGCCATGGAACTGGCGGAGAAGGTGACGGAAAAGCGGGAATGGTAATAGGTGGTGTTGCAAATCTAAAAGGTGGTGCTTATCTAAATTTATCTGAAGGCCATATTTTCCATGTGATTACTCATGGTAAAGGTAGAATGCGCTCCCACGGTTCGCAGATTACTGCTGACAGAAGGTGGGAAATTGTACACTATGTTAAACAAGAAATTCAGAAGCAATAATGGCACAGGCAAGCAACTACAATTTGGATCAAAAATTTGATTTTACCGCTTCGGTAAAGAAAGTGATTTTCATACTTGGTGGTATCGGTGCGCTTTTATTGGTATTCGGTATTATAATGGCGGCTACTGGTGGACATGGACACGGAGAAGAAGGTGGACATGCTTTTCATTGGACGCAAAGGTTATATGCTAACCTTTGGATTAATAATGTGTATTTCACAGGAATTGCCATTATAGGGGTATTCTTCTTTGCTATTCAATATGCTGCTCAGGCAGGTTGGTCTACGGCCTTACTTAGGATTATGTTGTCCTTTGGCTATTGGCTGCCAATTGCTGCAGTTTTAATGCTGGTTACATTCTTTATAGCCAACCATGACCTGTTTCATTGGACACATAGTTATGTTTTTGACAAGGCAGGTGATCATTACGACAAAATCATTGATGGAAAAGGAAGTTTCTTTTATTGGCCAATGGCAAAAGGTACCTTCCCGATATTTTTTATCGTTCGTATGGTGTTGTTTTTTGGCTTTTGGGTTTTCTTTTTCAATAAACTTAGAACGCTTTCTAACGAAGAGGACATTCATGGAGGCACATCATATTGGTACACCATTAGAAAATGGTCTGCAATATTTTTAATCTTCTTTGCCGTTTCTTCCTCTATTAGTGCTTGGGACTGGGTAATGTCTATTGATACACACTGGTTTTCAACATTGTTTGGTTGGTATGTATTTGCCTCTTGGTTTGTGGCAGGTTTGTCTGCCATTACATTAGTAACCATTTTCCTAAAAGAAAGGGGATATTTAGAAATGGTCAATCAAAACCATATCCATGATCTTGGAAAGTTTGTTTTTGCTTTTTCTATTTTCTGGACTTACATATGGTTCTCTCAGTTTTTGCTGATCTATTATGCCAATATACCTGAAGAGTCTGTCTATTTTATAGAAAGACTTTCGAGTGATGTGTATGGATCTTACATATTTATAAATCTTATATTAAACTTTGCCTTACCATTTTTGGTTCTAATGACAAGGGATGCTAAAAGGCATAATATTTTCCTGAAGGTTGTGTGTACCTTCATTATCCTTGGACACTGGGTAGACTTCTTCTTGATGGTTCAGCCAGGTACTCTAGGACATAATGGTGGCGTAGGTTTGATGGAAATTGGAATGTTGTTGGTTTATGCGTCAGCTTTTGCTTTTGTAGCATTGTCTAACCTTGCCAAACATAATCTTATTCCGAAGAACCATCCGATGTTAGAGGAAAGTTATCATCATCACATTTAATTTAATTCCGAAACAGTTATAATTATGTACGGATTTCTTATTTCAATAGGTGTAGTACTCCTGATCATGGTGATCTGGATGGTATACAGAATTCAAACCCTGATTTCGGTCGCTAAAGGGTCTGATAAAAAAATTGCTACTACCAGTAATAAAGTAAACGCCATTTTGTTCATGGTTTTCCTTATCGGAATTGGTGGCTGGATGGTTTGGTATTCGATTAAAGAATTTGACAACTACCAGTTGCCTATAGGTTCAGAACATGGTGTTGTTACAGATAGGTTGTTTTGGATAACAATGGCTGTAACTGGTTTTATCTTTATTCTTACTCATATCTTATTGTTCTGGTTTAGTTACCACTATAGATACGATGAAAAGCGAAGAGCAGCATTTTACCCCGACAACAATAAGTTGGAGATTCTTTGGACGCTTGTACCTGCTGTAGTGTTAACCATTTTGGTTATATCTGGATGGAAAGCCTGGTCTGATATCACTAGCCCAGCGCCTGACAATGCGCATGTAGTGGAGATTATGGGATACCAATTTGCCTGGGACGTTCGTTATCCAGGAGCTGATCAACAAATGGGAAGCTATGATTATCGGCTTACTTCAGCTACCAATTCCAGAGGTATAGACTTTACCGACAAAAATTCTTTCGATGATTTTCCTTCGCAAAACATTGTAATCCCTAAAGGAGAACCCGTATTGTTCAATATAAGGGCAAGAGATGTATTGCATTCAGTTTTTGCACCACATATGCGATTGAAAATGGATGCTGTACCTGGTATGCCTACTAGATTCTGGTTTGTCCCTAACAAAACCACCGAAGAAATGAGGGCAGAGTTGGGTGATGAAACGTTCGAATATGAATTGGCTTGTGCTGAAATATGTGGCAATGGTCATTTCACAATGAGAAAAGTGATCAGGGTTGTTGAACCTGAGGAATATAGAAAGTGGTTTGCTGAACAAACTCCTTTTATTAAGAGTAATCCTGATCTTGTAGCTGACCTTCCTGTAGAACTAAAGGAACTGGCTGAGATTTATATTAATGAAGAATAAATTAGCGAATAAATTATAAATACCATGGCAGTAGCAAACGTTTCAGCTCATGATGCAGCATCTACACATGATGATCATGACCATGAGCACCACGATAACTTCATAACGAAGTATATATTTTCCACTGACCATAAGATGATTGCGAAGCAATATCTTGTGTCTGGTATATTCTGGGCATTTATCGGTGGTTTTCTTTCTGTATTATTTAGGTTACAGTTAGGTTTTCCTGATATGGACCTGTCTTTCCTTAGACCTATATTGGGTGGATGGATTGATGCTACCGGAAAATTAGATCCTACCTTTTATCTGGCTTTGGTCACAATGCATGGAACCATAATGGTGTTCTTTGTATTGACAGCAGGTCTTAGTGGTACTTTCTCCAACTTTCTAATTCCTTTGCAAATTGGAGCCCGAGACATGGCTTCAGGATTTATGAACATGCTGTCCTACTGGTTTTTCTTTCTTTCCGGTGTAATAATGTTCATTTCCTTATTTCTTGAAAAAGGACCTGCAGGGGGTGGCTGGGTAGTTTATCCGCCATTGTCAGCCCTTGAGCAAGCGATTCCTGGATCAGGTATGGGAATGACCCTATGGTTAGTTGCTATGGTTTTCTTTATTGCTTCCTCATTGATGGGGGGTATAAACTATATCACTACCGTAATCAACCTTCGAACAAAAGGGATGTCTTTTTCCAGGTTGCCACTGACTATCTGGGCTTTCTTCCTTACGGCAGTTATTGGATTACTTTCTTTCCCTGTATTGTTTTCTGCGGCCTTATTGTTAGTCTTTGACAGAAGTTTTGGGACTAGTTTCTACCTTGCTGATATCTATATTGGTGGTGAAGCCTTGCCGAATACAGGAGGTAGTGCTGTATTGTACCAGCATTTGTTCTGGTTCCTGGGGCACCCTGAAGTATACATTGTGCTATTGCCTGCTTTAGGGATTACTTCTGAAGTCATTGCGACGAATTCAAGGAAACCTATTTTTGGCTACAAAGCCATGATCATATCTATGTTAGGTATTACCATCTTGTCTTTTGTGGTATGGGCGCATCACATGTTTGTGTCAGGTTTGAATCCATTCCTGGGCTCAATATTCATGTTCCTTACTTTGATTATCGCCGTTCCATCTGCTGTAAAAGTGTTTAACTACTTAACCACTTTGTGGAGAGGTAACTTGAGATTTACGCCTGCCATGCTATTTTCCATTGGTCTGGTTTCTTTCTTTATATCAGGAGGTTTAACAGGTATATTCCTTGGTAATTCCGCTATTGATATTCAATTACACGATACTTATTTTGTAGTGGCTCATTTTCACTTAGTGATGGGTGCCGCTTCATTCTTCGGGATGTTGGCAGGAGTGTATCATTGGTTTCCAAAAATGTTCGGCAGAATGCTGGATGAAAAATTGGGATACGTCCATTTCTGGCTCACATTTGTTGGGGTATATCTAGTATTCTTCCCCATGCACTATATTGGGATTGCAGGATTCCCAAGAAGGTATTACAGCTGGACCAGCTTTTCCTTTGCAGACATGTATACTGATTTGAATATGTTTGTATCTGTGGCAGCAATAATTACTTTCTTTGCGCAGTTCATCTTCGTATTTAACTTCTTCTATAGCATGTATAAGGGTAGAAAAGCCAGTGCTAATCCATGGCATTCAAATACCCTAGAGTGGACTACACCGATAATTCCTGGGCATGGTAACTGGGTGGGAGAAATTCCTTCAGTTTACAGATGGCCTTATGATTATAGTAAACCTGGATCAAAAGAAGATTTTATTCCTCAAACTGTTCCACTTTCTGCTACTCCTGAATCTAATCTTCCTCATGAGGCAAAACTTGTCCAATTGGAAAAAGAAATAATGGCTGAAGAAGGAGAGGTATTTGTAGCTAATGAATCAAAAGAATCTTAATAATATTAACAGCTTCCGTAGTGTTTGTTTCATCACTACGGTGGCTGTTTTCCTACTTATTTTGATTGGGGGTGTAGTTAGAAGTACGGGCGCTGGTATGGGTTGTCCTGACTGGCCAAAATGCTTTGGTAGTTGGGTTCCTCCGACATCAGAAGATCAACTTCCAACAAACTATCCTGAGATATATGTTACCAAAAGAGTTGAAAAAAATGAGCGTTTCGCTTCTCTTTTAACCACTCTTGGATTTGACCATTTGGCTGAGGAAATAAGGAACGATGAAAGTATTCTTGTTCAAGAACCTTTCAATGCTACTAAAACCTGGATTGAGTATTTAAATAGACTTGCAGGGGCTATTATTGGATTGCTTATAATATTGACGTTGATTTATTCCTTTAAGTTGAAGTCTGTTGATCCAAAAATAATGTGGCTTTCATTCCTTTCATTGATTCTAGTGTTGTTTCAAGGCTGGTTGGGCTCAATAGTAGTTTCTACTAACCTTCTTCAATGGATGATAAGTGTCCATATGATTGTAGCTCTTTTTATGGTTTGCCTTCTTCTGTACATTTATCATTTGTCAGGTAGATATGCCAGCAAAATAGAACGATCGGATTTGCCAATTGAAATTTCTACCAAGTATCGTTGGATTCTTGGTTTGGGTATATTGTTAATGGTTATACAAATAATCCTTGGTACCCAGGTAAGGGAACAGATTGATATTATAGCTGGTAATTCGGCTTATTTGAATAGGTCATCATGGATAGGGGAATTAGGACTGACTTATTATGTTCATAGGACCTATTCATTGGTTATTTTAGGCTTGCATTTATTTATTGGTTATAAGTTATTCCCTTACAGGGATCAAAATAAGAAAATGACCAACCATTATGTATTGCTGATGTCATTGTTTGTGGCGGTTATTCTTTCCGGTGCAATTATGGCTTATTTTGGAATACCCGCATTCATACAACCTTTGCACTTATTCTTGGGTTCGTTGATTATTGGGTTTCAATATTTTATTTGGCTTGAATTAGGGCAAAGCGAAAAAGCCCCTATAAATATTGCTTTATCATGAGTACTCTAGGTTTATCAGAAAAATTATTGTGGGAAAGTGTTACCGTGAGGTTTAAAGCCTATTTGGAGTTAATTAAATTCAGATTGTCTGCCTTGGTTACCTTCTCGGCTGTCTTTGGTTTCATTTTGGGACACCATGGTCAGACTTTCTCTTGGAGTGGTTTTATTGGATTTGTTATAGGTGGTTTCCTAATTAGTGGAGCATCTGGAGCAGCCAACGAAATAAAAGAGAGAGATTTTGATAAGTTAATGACAAGGACTAAAACACGTCCTCTTCCAATGGACGTTATATCCGTAAGAGAGGCTTATTGGTTCGCTGTTATTACTGCTGTTTTGGGCATTTTTCTCCTGGCTTATTTCACTAATATGTTAACCACTGGTTTAGGTATCCTAAGTATGGTGTTGTATGTATTTGTGTACACACCACTTAAAAGGGTAGGACCAATAGCTGTACTGGTTGGAGCCATCCCCGGAGCAATGCCTCCTTTGTTGGGTTGGACAGCTGTAACAGGAAGTATTTCCTATGAAGCCTTGATTATTTTTGGGATTCAATTCATCTGGCAATTTCCCCATTTTTGGGCAATAGCCTGGGTAAGTGATGAAGATTATAAAAAGGCAGGTTTTAAATTGCTTCCTTCTGGAGGTCAAAAAGACCTTAACACCGCAATTCAGATAATGATTTATACTTTATTTTTGCTGCCTCTTGGACTTCTGCCTACCTATTTCGGGCTGACAGGTATAAACTCCGGAATTGTGGCTACCATTTGTGGCGTATTGTTTTTGGCACAGACCTTTTCTTTAATGAAAGATTGTTCAAGGAAATCTGCCCTGAAAATCATGTTTGGTTCATTTCTGTACCTTCCTATCACACAAATTGCCTACTTATTAGATAAAGTGTAACATGGAAGAAAATTTAACATTTATCGAAGGGGCAGAACAGCCGCTAGCCATGCATCCAAAGAAATTTGCTCTTTGGTTGTTTATTGTAAGTGTGGTGATGGTTTTTGCTGGGATGACAAGTGCTTACATCGTAAGACAAGGCGAAGGCAATTGGCTTGAATTTGACCTTCCCAATGTCTTTTGGTATACTTCAGGTATAATCATTTTATCAAGCCTGAGCTTACAATGGGCCTATTCGGCTGCTAAAAAGGATAATTTTAATAATATTAAAATAGGTCTGCTTATTACCGTTATTTTAGGAATCGCATTTCTGGTTGGACAATGGTTCAGTTGGGAAGCCCTTGTGGCAGAAGATGTGTATTTTGTGGGGAATCCATCCGGTTCTTTCATGTATGTTTTTACGGGCTTACATGCAATACATCTTATTAGTGGTGTGATATTTCTAATAATTGTATTAATTTCGGCTTTAAGGAATAAAATTCACTCCCAAAAATTAGCACAACTTGAAATGTGTGTGACCTATTGGCATTTTTTGGGAGGTCTATGGCTTTACCTGTTTATGTTTTTGCTTCTAAATCATTAAAATATAAGTTAATTTACTAATTATGTCTTCGACTGCTATTGAAATTCAATCAAAAAGAGGCGTTTGGGGTGGAGGTAACGAACCACTAAAAGCGAGCTATGGTAAGCTCATGATGTGGTTTTTTCTCCTCTCAGATATTTTTACCTTTACAGCCTTCCTTATTACTTATGGTGCCATTCGGGTGAGTTATCCTGCTTACGCTGGAGAAGTTGCTGATTTCGTGAGTTCGAATGAACATTGGCCCATTCCGGAAATGATATTTGATGCTGTACCTTTTGTTCATGGTGGGCATTTCCCACTTGTCTTTGTTGGGTTGATGACTTTTATCTTGATTATGAGTTCCGTGACAATGGTTCTTGCAGTTGAGGCTGGACATCGAAATGACAAAAATGATGTGGTTAAATGGATGCTTTGGACACTTCTAGGAGGGATGACCTTCCTTGGTTGTCAAGCCTGGGAATGGACCCACTTTATTCACGGTACAGACGAAGGAGTTATTATGACTTATGTCAACTCATTCAATAATGTAGTGACGGAAACTGTCTACGGCGCCAATTTGATTGTCAATGAATATGGCCCTGCACCTTTTGCGCAATTGTTTTTCTTTATTACTGGTTTCCATGGTTTTCATGTTACCATAGGTGTTTTCTTGCTGTTTTTAGCTTTTTATCAAGCGGCTGTTGGTGTATACGAAAACCGAGGTCATTACGAAATGGTGGAGAAAATAGGCTTGTACTGGCACTTTGTAGATTTAGTATGGGTATTTGTATTTACCTTTTTCTATTTGATCTAAAAATATAAACTTATATTATAATGGAACACGTTAATAAAAATGGGATGGAAGTAATTCCAAGAGATCCTGCCAAAATTAAAAAAATCTGGCTTACTGCCTTGATTTTGTTAGTAATTACTTCCGTGGAATTTGTATTGGCATTTACCATGGAGCGAGGTTTGTTATTGTACTTCATCTTCATCGTTCTGACGATTGTTAAAGCGAAGTATATCATGTTGGAGTTTATGCACTTGGGTGAAGAAGTTAAACCTTTGTTTTATGCGATTATCGTCCCCCTTATTTTCTTGGTTTGGCTGATTATAGCCTTGATGAAAGAAGGAGTAGAGATTTTTGGTGTGCGATGGTAATACCATTTGAGAAATATTAAAAATTGAATGGTTGAAGGGGAATCTTCAACCATTTTTTTTGTTGTAGTACTGTATGAAAATGTTGCGAGTTATTCAGGTGCTGGTGTTGATCTGTGTATTGATGATACCGGTTTTAATAATCCTATTTTTAAGGGGGTTCTCTACCAATCAATATGATATTCCAATCTTATATCAAAATGGTGTTGATGATCCCTTTGGCCAATGTGATTTTAAGGATAGCACCCAACATTACATCCCCGATTTCACTTTTACCGATCAATTGGGAAGAAGTGCAGGCAAGAAGGAAATGATAGGGAAGATCACTATTGTAGATTTTTTCTTTACCAGTTGTCCTAGTATCTGTCCTGTTATGTCAACTGAAATGGAAAGAGTTCAGGACGTATTCCGAAATGAAGACAAAGTACAGATATACTCAATTAGCATTGACCCTGAATACGATAGCAAGGAAGTTTTATTAGACTATGCCAATGAACATTCAGCAAGAAAAGACAAATGGTTTTTTCTAAATGGGCCAATGGAAGAAACCTATGATTTGGCAAGGTGTGGGTTTATCCTTCCTACTATAAGTGGTGGAGCTGTACCTGAAGATTTTGTGCATAGCGATAAATTTGTCCTCGTAGATGGACTTGGACGGATTAGAGGTTACTACAGTGGAACCAAAAGGGAAGGGGTGGATCAATTGATTTTAGAAACAAAAATACTGCTTCATGGAAAAGAATAGTTTAAATAAGAAAAGTAACGAAAAAGCTATTTATAAATGGATAACGGTTATTTCAATATTGGTACCGGTAGCTGTTGCTGTACTTTTATTTATGCCTTCAAAGGTTAATATTGAAAAAGAATGGGTTTATTTTTTACCGCATTTGAATGCAGTAATAAATTCATTTGCATCCCTAATGCTTCTTTTAGGTCTTTTTTTTATAAAAAATGGCAAAATTGGATGGCATAAAATGTCCATGTCCGTTGCTTTTGGGCTAGGGGCAATATTCCTTATTAGCTATATTATTTATCATTCTACAGCCGAAAGCACTTCTTTTGGTGGTGAAGGTTGGATAAGATGGGTCTATTATTCCCTTCTTATAACGCATATAATTTTGGCCGCTGTGGCTTTGTTTCCTATTCTGCTTGCTTATTATTATGGAATGACCGGAAAGTATGAGAAGCATCGTTCAGTAGTCCGATACGCCTTTCCAATATGGCTATATGTTACTGTATCAGGGGTAATTGTGTATTTGATGATAAGTCCGTATTACACGCATTAGGGAGCATATGTCCTAAAATTTGTCTATATTTAAACAAAGGTTGAACCAAACCGTTTACATTTAAAATGAAAAAATCTTTCAAATTTCTTTTGGGTGTTTTCCTTATGTTAGGGTTTTCTGTACAAACTACTTTGGCGCAATGTGCCATGTGTAGGGCGACGATTGAAAACAATGTCAGTAATGGGGATACTACGGTAGGGGCCACATTAAACCTCGGAATTCTTTATCTTTTTGTTGCTCCCTATGTATTGTTAAGCGTTTTAGGCTATGTATGGTATAAAAACGCCAAAAGAAAAAAAAGACTTTCATTGTAGCCATTTCTTTTAAATCGTTCACTTGTTTTTGAGAATTGCCATGCTAAACCTATTCAATTTTTGCAAAGCCATTTTTTGAAATTATCTTATACTTGTGTTATGCAATAAGATTTTAGAAAACCTGTTACTGTTCTTTATTTAGAGGGATTATAACAATTAATGGTTGGTCTACAGCATAAAATGGCTATAACTTTCAAAGTGCTACTATTCACGCAAGATCAATTGCAATGTTAAGAAGAAGAAGGCTACTACTGGTTTTGTCCATTATTCTCTTGGGAATAGTACTGTCCGTGAATTTTTTCATGGAAGGAAAACATCAAGCTGATTATGGCCAATATAAAGTACGTCTTGAAAAGCGTTTGGCAGCAGTGATCCAAGGCTTTGATGAGGACTATGATGAAATTTTGGGTAGCCTCCAAAATGACAAATTGGTTACTTTCAAAAGCCTTAATATTGACCACCAATTTCACTTTTATTTGTTCTCTCAGGAAGGTGAGTTGACGTATTGGTCAAACATAGACATGGTGCCTGAATTCAATAACTTTTCTACCTCAAAAAAGTACCAACTCCTCGATAATAGTAGAGGGATTTATTTTACTAAACTTAGGAAACTTACCCGCAACAATAAAAATTATTGGGTGTTGCAAGTCCAGCCTTTATTTGATAAGGTGGAGATAGACAATGAATACCTTGAAAGTGGATTCAATCCAGAAATTTTTGGCAACGATAGGTTTTTGTTGTCAGATAGGCCAAAAGAGAACTACCAAAAATTGTATTTTGATGGGGAATACCTTTTTTCAGTGTTCTTCAGAGTCGGCTATGATGCTCCCGGGAAGTCGATTAATCACACCTTGTTAATATTTTTCTTTTCATTACTAAGCCTTGTGTTGCTTATTGGTGGTGGTTTTGTGTATACTTTATGGTCAAAAGGACAAAAAGTTCTGGCAACCATTTATACCTTTCTTATTCTTTTTTGCGTGAGGGTCATTATGTTAGCGTTTCGTTTTCCCAATGATTTTTTTCATACTGGAATCTTTGACTCAAGTCTTTATGCCTCCTCCCGGCTAAATCCTAGTTTAGGGGACCTACTATTGAATGTGATTTGCTATTTGGTTGTATTGATCATGGTTATTGCGATTTTAAGTAGAAGGCGGGTAGCTATTTCTTTCATTAATTTCAGAAAAAAATATCCTTACTGGCTAAATCTTACCGGAGCCTATACTTTGTCCACAATCTTAATGTTTCTGGTTTTTTACCTGTATTTGAATATTGTTGAAAATGCGCAATGGAATTTAAATATAGGGGCCATTCCTAGTTTTGACTATCTGAAAATTGTAAGCCTGTTTGTTGTTTTTTTAGGGGGAGCAGCCTACTTACTTTTTACTATTATTGGGTTAAATATGGTACTATTTAGGAGCACCAAAAATCAAACTTACCCTTTAAAGGTTTTGTTAATTTTCGTATTGCCGTTTTTAGTTTTTCTACTCTTTTACAACTTTGTTTTATTCATAGCTTTCATCGCGCATATCATTCTCCTGGTGGCCATAATAAGCTTTAAGCTTTATGAAAGCTTGTTTAGGCTTGATTTCAATACCTTTCTTATGTTTTTCTTTGCCTGTCTAATAGGGGCTGTGATTACTGGTGCTGCCGCTTATCAGGACCTTAGATATGATGAAGTTAGGTCAAAAGTAAAGTTTGCCAATAATGTCATGCTTGATAGGGATGTGATGGGGGAATTTTTACTTGAGGACATCTTGACAAGAATTGGAGACGATGCCTTCATAAAAAGTAGACTGTCCGATCGATTGCTTTCCAAAGATCCTATTGAAAGAAAAATAAAGAAAATTTACCTGGCAGGTTATTTTGACCAGTACCGGCAAGAAGTAAGTGTCTTTGGTCAGTTAGGGCAGCCCGTTTTGGAACAGGGTAATACTGTTGAACTTGCTGAATATAAAAAGCGGTACATGAACAGTGATTATGCTACTCAAGTGCACAATCTTTATTTTATCAAATCCACTGAGACCAATACGGGAAATAGGTTTGTCGCTTTTATTAAAATCCAGCGGGACAGTGATTTTCTGGGCACAATAGTCATAGAGCTTAACCAGCAAAGAATTGAGTCAGGAAAGGCTTTTCCAAAATTGCTTATGGACAATAAATACGTGTCCAACTATATAGAACGTGACTTTGATTTTGCCATTTTTGAAGAAAATGTGTTGAGCTATAGCTCAGGTATCTTTAGCTACCAAGGAGTAGACATGGAAGAGACGCTAGAACATGAAGAGATCTACACCACCGGTGTTTTGTTCAATGGATACCATCACTTGGCAGTGAAGTACAATGATAAGGTGATTGTTGTTTCTTCCCAGCAATATCCCAACAATTACATTTTAGCAGATATAGCTTTTCTTTTTGTGGCTTACCTGATTTTCACCCTTCTATCCGTATGCGTATTCCTTTTGTTGATTGGTATTAACCAGCTAAGATTCAATTATGCTACCAAATTACAATTGTACCTGAATTTTGCTTTTTTCTTCCCGATGTTGGTCATTAGCGTAATTGCATTGGGATTTTTGAGCCATTCCTATACTGAAGATTTGCATCGTCAGTATTTTCAAAAAGCAGGGATAATAAGAGATAATTTGGGACGTGACCTTGGGGGGGAGCAATTCAATACTTTGAACAGGGATGACATTAATAGTGAACTTTACGCACTGGCAAGTGCTACAGATGCAGACATTAACCTCTATCTTCCTGATGGGATCCTTATGGCTACCAATCAACCCACCATATTTGACAAGAAAATTTTAACGCATTATTTGCACCCCAAAGCTTATGCTGCAATTATTGAATCATTGGAGAACCGATTGCTGCAAACCGAGCAAGTGGGTGGACTGCAGTACAAAACGGTTTATTTGGCACTTAAGAACGGAGAAAACCAAAGACTTCAAGCCATTATAGCGATTCCTTTCTTTGAATCTGAGGAGGAATTGAACCTGATGATCACGGAGGTATTCAGCAATATTCTGATCATTTTCGTGATCATTTTCCTACTGTTTTTAATTATTTCCTATTTCGTATCTAAAAACCTTACCCATCCTTTTAAGCTTCTGACTCAAAAACTTAAGGATACTGATCTGGAAAACAATGAATACATGGTGTGGCCGGCAAAGGATGAAATAGGCTTGTTGGTCAATGAGTACAACAACATGCTATATAAGCTGGAATCTAGTAAGAAGGTCTTGGCCTCAAATGAAAAAGAATCTGCATGGAGAGAAATGGCCAAACAGGTGGCGCATGAAATAAAAAATCCTTTAACGCCAATGAAGCTTACCCTTCAGCACTTATTGCGACTGCAGGCAGCAAACAAACTTGACAATGGTCAGGCATTGGTAAACCCAATTAATTCAATTATTCATCAGGTAGATACATTAAGTGATATAGCCAGTTCTTTTTCTACATTCGCTAAAATGCCTCTTCCTAAAAACCAGGAACTAGAATTAAGAAATGTGGTGTTTGAAACCATATCCATATATTATAACAGGGAAGATGCCGAAATCGAGTTGGAAGACCTTACCAATGAAGGCACGTCGACTAAAATAATGGGAGACCCAAAATTGTACAGTAGGGTAATATCCAATCTCGTTATCAATGGAATACAAGCTGCTGTAGAAGGCAATAAATCCAAGATCCTTGTTCAGTTGGTATTTGAAGGAGAGGCGCATATAAAATTGGTCATCAGGGACAATGGTAAAGGGATTTCTGAAGATTTAAAAGACAAGGTTTTCATGCCGAATTTTAGCACCAAAACGGATGGGTCAGGGTTAGGTTTGGCCATTGCCAAAAGAGGTGTTGAAACTGCTGGGGGTAAGATATGGTTTGAGACCTCCCCTGGCTCAGGTACGACCTTTTTCCTGCTATTTCCTCTAATCCCATGATTCCCTGATTAATTGATAGGAATTGTTTACTTTAGCTCCTTGTAAGAGATTGAGATATGCAGTTGGTGAAGTATTTTTTTGCTTTTTCATCAGTGCTTTTAGCATTGACCAATCCCACGATGGCACAGGAGCAAAAGTGTCTATGGAGAGCTGTCAGTACGGAAAAAGCCATTTATTTTTTGGATTCAATGTCATTGTTGGAATCAAGTATTCAGGTACAAGATGCCCTTGGAAATAAATTCTCCTATGAATATGACATTAGCACAGGTGGACTAACGATACTTGATGAGGAGAACAGTCCCCAGGATTCCCTTTTGATTTGCTTTCGAACCTTGCCTTTTTCTTTGAGTCATGTATTCCAAAACAGAACACTTAAAGAAGATTATGATTCTATGGCCTTTTTCAAAGACAGTCCTCCAGAAAAAAAGGCCATTTATGATTTTAGAGAAGAAGTGTTTACTTCCAGTAAACTCAATCAATCAGGAAACCTGACCAGGGGAATATCGTTTGGAAATACCCAAAATGTTTTTGTAAACTCGGCTCTTAACCTACAGATGGAAGGGGAATTGACAGAAAACCTTAACATTAGAGCAAGTATCACTGACCAGAATGTGCCCTTCCAGCCAGAGGGGAATACGCAGCAAGTTCAGGATTTTGACAATATATTAATTGAGCTATACAATGATAAAATTAATTTGGCAGGTGGGGATGTCGTGCTTCAGCAGCGTAAATCTGAATTTTTAAGGTACTATAAAAATGTGCAGGGGCTTCAATTTACTTCAGACTATGCAATCAATGAAAAATGGGAAGCCTCAACCAGAGTAGGTGCAGCCATCGCCAAAGGTAAGTTTGCCTCTATGAATTTAGAGGTAAATGAGGGTGTTTTGGGGCCTTATCGAATAAGAGGGCCAGGAAATGAACGATTTGTAATCGTTTTGGCCAATTCAGAAAAAGTTTTTCTGGATGGCAAACAATTAAAGCGAGGCTTTAACAATGATTACACCATAGATTATAACCAGGGGGAGATCACTTTTACCCCTACAGTGTTGATCACCCAGTATTCCAGGGTGAGGGTGGATTTTGAATATGCAGAACGAAATTTCTCCAGATCTATAGTCACCGCCAATCATATTCAAAAAAGCAAAAATGTCACCTTCTACCTTAATTATTACAGGGAGAAAGACGACCGGAACCGTCCTTTATTTACTGAGCTTAGTGATGGAGATAAAACCCTTCTCAGCAGTGTGGGAGATGATATTTTTTCAGCAGCCATTCCTAGAATAGACAGTATAGCCTATGATTCAAATAGGATATTGTATAGGAAGGTCACTGAATTCACGGAAAATGGAGAAACCCAAACCTACTATGAATACAGTACGGATCCCTCAGTGGCTTATTATGCAATTAGTTTTACAGAAACTACCCAGGGTTTGGGCAATTATAAAAGAAAACAACAGTTGGCAAATGGGGTGGTTTATGAATATACACCTCCCCTAAATGGAGTCGCGCAGGGGAATTACACGATAAGGTCACCACTGCCTTCCCCCAACAAAAAACAGATGATTACTACTGGAACAGAAATCAGATTGGGGAAGTATGAAACCACCTTCGCTGAACTGGCTATTTCGGATCAGGACCAAAATCTATTTTCAGACTTAGACGATGCCGATAACAAGGGTTTCGCATTTAAGGCTGGCTTAAGGTCGGAAGGAAGAACTTTTAAAAAATTTAAAGATTACCTCTTTAATGGACAAACGACCGTTGAATACAATGCTGCAAGTTTCTCTTTTGTGGACCGCTTAAGGTTTGTGGAATTTGACAGAGACTGGGGCTTGACTGACAGAAAGGAGGAAGACAAGGCAGCTGAAAAATTGTATAATATTAACCTTGAATTGGTGAAAGACAATGAGAATCAGCTTTCTTATAACCTGGACCTGAGAAATAGGACAGGCGTGCTGTCTGGAATTCAACAAAGAATAAAATTAAACCAGAAACTTTGGGATAGGCTTTTGCTCACCAATGATTTTTTCCAGCTAAACAGTGAAGTGTTGCCCTTACAATCACATTGGCTGAGATACCAAGGGGAGATCAAATACCCAACAGCAGTGGTAGTGCCTGGATATAGGTTTACGGTGGATAAAAACAAGGTTGTTGACCCTCAGAGTAATCAGGTAGTCTCGACAGCGATGAATTTCGAAGAGCATCAATTCTCATTAACTACCAATGATACTTTAAAGTATTCATTTTTTGCGACCGTCAGTTTGCGAGAGGACAAAGCAGTACTAGACGACCAACTGAAACCAGACACCAAAGCTTTTATGAACACTTATGGAGTCAAAGGAACTTTTGGTGCACATACTTTAAATGGTTCGTTCACTTACAGAAAGCTTACATTTTTGAGCAAAGACCTTCCGGAAGAGACAACTGTCATGGGGAAATTGGACTATCGGAGTGCTCTATTTGAGAACAATTTAACCAATGAATTTACCTATGCGTTGGGGAATGGGAGAGAACTAAGAAGAGAATTCGTCTTTTTACCTGTTCCAACTGGTGAAGGAACCCATACCTGGAGAGATGACAATGAAGATGGCATACAACAATTGAATGAATTTTACCTGGCGATAAACCCAGAAGAGAAGAATTTCATAAAAGTATTTGTTCCAACGGACGAGTACCTTCAGGCTTACACTACCCTGTTTAATTATCGCCTAAGTGCAAAGTTCCCTTCCAAATGGAAAACTACTACAGGCCTGAAAAAGTTGTTGGTAAGATTTTCTAACAACACGAACTTAAATGTAGAAAAGAAAATTACCTCCCGTGATTTCTTGCAACGGATAAGTCCCTTTCAGGCAGGTATACCAGATACCTCCTTGCTTTCTTTGCGGCAGTCATTCCGTTCTTCTTTCTTTTTTAATAGGGCCTCACCTAAGTTCGGCATGGATTTGTCTTTTTTTAATAGCCATCAAAAGCAATTGCTAACAGGAGGTTTTGAGGAGTTGTCTCAGGACGATTGGCGGTACAATGCCCGTTACAATATTGAGACCAAATGGAATTTGCTGTTCTATGCAAATAGGGGCAAAAGAAAAGCCTCATCAGACTTCTTGGACAACAGGAATTTTAATATTGAACAGTATACATTGGGACCGGAAATAAGTCTTCAGCCTAGCCCCGTATTCAGAACGATCCTTCAATACAGGTTGACAAAAAAAGAAAATTTGACCAATATTGAAATTGATGAGAAGGCCCAGTTACACGAAGGTGCAATAAGTTTTAGGTTAGCAAAAGCCATAAAAACGACGGTGAATGCCCAGGTGAAGTATACTTTTATAGATTACAATGGAACAGTGAATTCACCCACCGGATATGAGATGCTTCAGGCCCTAACTCCCGGAAACAATACCAGCTGGAGCTTGAGTTGGTTGCAAAAAATAGGAGAAGGATTACAGTTAAACCTGGTTTATGAGGGTAGAAACTCAGAAGGTCTGGACCAATTGGTCCATACTGGACGTATGCAGGTTTCAGCCCTGTTTTGATTAGGCATAGCCATTGAAAAATTGTAGATTTGTAACAGTTATTTTTGTTGTTGTACTAATTATTAAAGCACAAACTAATGTCGAAAAGTATTTTGGTTACCGGAGGTACTAAGGGTATTGGTAAAGCCATTATTCTTGAATTTGCCGCCAAAGGTTTTGATATATTTACCTGTAGCAGGAATCAAGGAGAGTTAGAGGCGTTGAAAAATGAGATAGAGAAGAAATTCTCTGCGGTAAAAGTATACATCAAGAAAGCAGATTTATCTATAAAGGAAGAGACAAAATCTTTTGCATCTTTTGTAAAAAAAATTGCTGTGCCTGATGTTTTAGTAAATAATACTGGTATTTTTATTCCAGGCAGTCTGCATTCAGAGTTAGAAGAGAATTTTGAAAAAACCATGCATACAAATCTTTTCAGTGCTTATTATTTGACAAAAGCCTTTACTGAGGATTTCATGAATAGAAAAAACGGACATATTTTTACTATTGGAAGTATAGCAGGGCTTACTGCGTATGCCAATGGTGGAAGTTACGCTGTCTCAAAATGGGCCATGCTGGGTTTCACCAAATGTCTTAGACAAGAGATGATACCCCATGGGGTGAAGGTGACGTCTGTGTTGCCTGGTGCTACCTATACGGCGAGCTGGGAGGGTATTGATTTACCGGAGAATAGGTTCATTGATGTCGCAGATGTGGCGGCATCTGTTTGGTCTGCTTATAACCTTTCACCTCGTTCTGTTGTTGAAGAGATAGTAATCCGACCTCAATTAGGTGATATATAATTATGGAATTGAAAACAGTCACAGAGAATCAGCAGTACTGCAATAGTCTTACGAATTACTCCAGAAGGAAAACTATACCTGTAAGGATTGGAGACTTAATTATTGGTGGCGACAACCCAATTGTCGTTCAATCCATGACTACCGTGGATACCATGGACACCCTGGGTTCTATAGAACAATGCATTCGTATGATTGATAGCGGATGTGAATTGGTGAGGATTACAGCCCCCAGTATCAAAGAAGCAGAAAATCTAAGACACATTAAGGAAGGGCTGAAAATGCGGGGATACACTACTCCGTTGGTAGCCGACATTCATTTTACTCCTAATGCAGCTGAAGTGGCTGCTAAAATTGTAGAAAAAGTCCGGGTAAATCCGGGGAATTATGCTGATAAAAAGAAATTTGAAGTTTTAGAATATACAGACTCATCCTATCAGGCTGAACTAGAAAGAATTAGAGAACGTTTTCTTCCTCTGGTAAACATCTGTAAAGCACATGGAACAGCCATGAGGATTGGAACCAACCATGGTTCATTGTCTGACAGGATTATGAGTAGGTACGGTGATACTCCCTTGGGAATGGTCGAATCCGCACTAGAGTTTTTGAGGATTTGTGAAGACGAAAACTACCATGATATTGTGATTTCTATGAAATCATCCAATACTCAGGTAATGGTCCAGGCCTATCGACTTTTGGTAAATAAACTAGAAGAGGGAGGTTTTAAACCTTATCCCCTCCATTTGGGAGTGACAGAGGCAGGGGATGGTGAGGACGGAAGGGTCAAGTCTGCTGTTGGAATTGGTGCTTTACTGGAAGATGGTCTGGGAGATACTGTTAGAGTTTCTCTTACAGAGGATCCTGAGTTTGAATCTCCTGTGGTAAAAACACTTATCAACAGGTACGCAACAAGGCCTTTAGAATCCGGTATTAAGCCCATCATTAATTACCCAATTGATCCCTTCGGTTACAATAAAAGGGTAGCGGTGGAAGTAGCAAACTTTGGAGGAAGCAATGTGCCTAGGGTCATTACAGATGTGTCCACCATTGATCTTTCTCAACCAAAAGACCTGAAATGTACCGGACATTTTTACCTTCCTGAATTGGACAAGTGGAAAATGAATGACCAGGGATGTGATTATGTATACTCGGGAAGTAATCCTGTTCCATTTATGCTTCCAAATGGTCTAAAGGAAATTTTAACCTATGAAACCTGGGACCAACAAGAAGACAAAAAAAACAAGCTTCCGGCTTTAAGTTTGGCACATTTGAGAAAAAATGTGCCCTTACATGAGGAACTGAATTTTATACTTGTTTCATCAGAGACCATAGCCGAGACAATTCCTTATTTGAACAATGAACTACCGATGGTCATTCTTTTGTTTTCAAATAGTGGACATCAAATGCAAGCAATAAGAAGGGCTATAGTTGCACTTATCGATGCAAAAATCAATTTGCCTGTAGTTCCTAAGGTAAGTTATAAGGATGGAGATGCTGAAAAAACAATGTTGTTCTCAGGTACTGATGTAGGAGGTTTGTTGATTGATGGCCTCGGTGATGGTATTCTTATAGGATTAGATCAACTTAAACTAGGAGATAAGGAATCAATGTTGGAGCAGGTTAAATTGCATAATTCTGTAAGCTTTGGTGTGCTACAAGCAGCAAGGACCAGGATGTCAAAAACCGAATACATTTCTTGCCCCTCTTGTGGTAGAACGCTGTTTGACCTTCAGGAAACTACTGCCTTAATTAGGAAAAGAACAGATCATCTGAAAGGAGTGAAAATAGGAATTATGGGCTGTATAGTAAATGGTCCAGGTGAAATGGCAGATGCAGATTATGGGTATGTAGGATCAGGAAAAGGAAAAATCACCCTTTACAAAGGAAAAGAAGTGATGAAAAGAGCTGTTCCTTCAGAAAATGCTGTTGACGAACTAATAGACATTATCAAAGAAGATGGACAGTGGATCGAACAAGAATCCGCAGAGCATTAAAAGTCTCATCAAGAAAACCTGAATTAAATTAATATGGCTAGTAAATTAAAAGAGTTTTTTCAATTGGGAGAAGTTGGGGAATACTTCATAAGGGTATTTAAAAAACCTGACCCTAATCAAAAAACCAATTTTAATCTTAGGATGATGCATGGCATCAATAAGATCTCGATATTGGTTTTCCTTGCCGCCTTGATCTATTGGATCATCAAAAGGTTGGCCTAATGAATATTGAAACTTTTAGGGAGTATTGTTTGGACAAGCCAGGAGTAACCGAGGATACTCCATTTGGCCCCGATACACTTTGCTTTAGAGTAGGAAACAAACTTTTCGCTTTATTGGATATTGACAATTTTGAAAGTGTCAATTTGAAGTGTGACCCTGAAAGAGCTGTTTTATTAAGAGAAAGACATGATGGCATCAAACCAGGCTATCATATGAATAAAAAACACTGGAACACCGTTTCGTGTAATGGAAGCATAAGGCCCGATCTTCTTTTGGAACTGGTAGACCATTCCTATGCTTTGGTTTTTTCAAGCCTTCCTAAAATATTGAAAGAAGAAATCAACGGATGAGTTACCTTAAAATTGAAGGGTTAACCAAAACTTATAATGGTGAACTGAAAGCCCTTGACGCACTGACGCTGAATATTTCTAAAGGTGAACGCTGGTCTATCATAGGTGCCAGTGGAAGTGGTAAAAGCACTTTATTAAAACTTATCGCTGGCATGGAAGTTCAGGATGAAGGTGTCGTCTATTTAGAAGGAGAGAAAATCCTTAACCCAGAGCAAAAGCTGGTAGCAGGCTATGATGAACTTCAGCTTGTGAAACAGGACAATGGATTGTTTCCACTGTCTACTGTAGCTGAAAATATCAGCAGGCCCTTGCTTCAATATGACAAGAACTATGCCGCTGAGAGGCTTGAAACCTTATTGTGGGTATTTGGTTTGGAGGAAAAAAGAGACAATTTTCCTCGGCAGTTATCAGGCGGTCAGCAGCAAAAAGTAGCCATCGCAAGGGCGCTCAGCCTTGAGCCGGAGGTTTTACTTTTAGACGAGCCTTTTAGCTCTTTGGATAGTTTGCAAAAAAGAGGTCTTCTGGATGAATTGAACCTCATTTTTAAATCTTTGGAGATTACGGTGATCATGGTTACCCATGACATACAAGATGCACTTTTGCTTACTGAAAATATTTGTGTGCTTTCTGATGGAAAGCTATTGCGTCAGGGAAAGGTAAAGGACATCTACAATAATCCTGAAACTGCTTATGTAGCAGGATTTTTTGGGCCCCTTAATAGTGTACCAGGGAAAGCTAACCAGTACTTACGGCCTTCATCCATAGAAAATTCAACAGAAAAAGGGAAATTAAAAGGAAAGGTTTTGTTGAAACGGTATTTCCCTGACTATGATCTGCTTACAGTAAAAGTTCCTGGCAAGTCCCTTCCCTGGCAAATTACCCGGACCCAAAGAGATATCTCCGAAGGAGATACCATTTATATGAGTTGGGA
This sequence comes from Cyclobacterium sp. 10D3-21, assembly GCF_055809755.1. Taxonomy (NCBI): domain Bacteria; kingdom Pseudomonadati; phylum Bacteroidota; class Cytophagia; order Cytophagales; family Cyclobacteriaceae; genus Cyclobacterium; species Cyclobacterium sp. 10D3-21. Next base: position 6,565,806 of record NZ_CM147924.1, on the reverse strand, counting down.
AGAGGATAAAATTTTGATCCTAAAAGACATCTAACGTTGTAAAGATTAAGTTACTTTGAAACCTTCTTCTTTTTCTTGTTCAGTAGCTTCTCTTATAGCAAATACCTCACCATCAAAATGTAGGTTCATGCCCGTAAGGGGGTGGTTGAAATCCAATAGCACTTCCTCTCCAAGATCCTTTACCACTTTTGCTTGCATTGGATAGCCATCCTCATCGATCAATGGAAGGAAATTCCCTTCTTGAAGCATCCCTTCCTCAAAACCTTGTTCCTTGTTAAACTGTGCCTTTGGAACAGATACGATGAGATCATCGTCCGGCTTGCCATAGGCCTCTTCTACGGTTAGTGTAAAATTAAAATTATCACCTTTCACTTTATTTTCTAGTTTTTCTTCAAAAGTTTTAGGCAGTCCACTATCACCATATAGGAAATAGAAAGGGTCATCTTGGTCTCTGACTTCAACACTAAAAGGCAATGAGTCGGCCTCTTCATTGGTAACCTTTAATTCGTAGGTCAACCCTACAATGGCATTTTCTTCGATTTTCATACTTTTCATTTAAGCGTACAAAGTTAATCTTTATTGATTGGAATTAAAAAATATCCAGCCACCACCCTGATAGTACAGGGAAGTTAATTCAAATGTTTTGCTTACTTTGAGATTCAAATCTGCTTTTTACGATGTAATGTCCTAAAAAGCAGTGTAGTTCTAGAGAATTAAGGGCTTGGTGCTATTTTAAAGCGCCGCAATATTGAGACGAAAATAGCCATGCTTTTTTGTATTTTTAGTAATCAAATCACTAAAAATAAAATACATTGCCTGATAGTTGAAATAAATATTTTATAAAAAATCACCCATGATCTCCGTAGCATTTACAATGAAATTATTGCCTGGGAATGAAGAAGTGTACGAAAAAAGGCATACCGAAATCTGGCCAGAACTGGCTGAATTACTAAAAAAAGCAGGGGTTAAAGAATACCATATTTTTCTGGATAGGTCAAGTGGAGTACTTTTCGCTTTTCAAAACCTCGAAGAATCCAACCAAACCAAAGGACTTGCCGAACTTTCGATCATGAAAAAATGGTGGGCCCATATGGAAGATATAATGGAAACAAATCCGGATCAATCTCCAAAGGTTACTCGTCTGGAGAAGGTTTTTAGTTTATAAAATCCGCCTTAAAAAAACAGTATGAAGCTAGTCGGGAATGGAAGAATCTTAAGCAGCCTATTGGTACCCATGGCATTTTTGCTATTGGCTATTCTGGCTGGCTGCAATAATAAATCCTCAGCAGATATCAAGCAGAAAATTGGCCAATGGCCAGAGCCAACTTCTGAATCCAAACCCTGGGCAAGATGGTGGTGGATGGGAAGTGCTGTTGATAAAGGAAACCTTAGCTATTTAATGCATGAATACAATGCCGCTGGAATCGGTGGACTGGAAATAGCACCTATTTATGGGGCAAAAGGGTTTGAAAATACCTTTTTGGATTACCTTTCTCCACAATGGATTTCTATGCTTCAACACAGTGTAAGCATTGCGGATAGTTTAGACATGCAAATAGATTTGACGCAAGGTACAGGCTGGCCTTTTGGAGGGGAAATGGTCACTCCTGAGATGGCAGCAAAAAAAATGAGCCTACAGCATTATCGTTATTCCCAGGAAAAAGGACTTGACCGCCCTATAGTGATTGAAGAGAAGAATGCCTCAGGGAAAGCCCATTACCTACATACATTAATGGCCTATCAGGACGATAAACAACCTCAAAATCTTACGGATATGGTAGATAATGAGGGTGGCTTGAGTTGGGTTGGTGAAGGGGATTGGGAGTTAATTGCTGTTTTCGAAATACAAACTGGACAAAAAGTAAAAAGAGCGGCACCCGGTGGACAAGGCTTTACCCTGGATCACTTTTCAGAAATGGCGGTTAAACAATATCTCGACCATTTTGATAGTGCTTTTAAAGATGATTTCCCTGGGATCAGGGCGTTTTATAACGATAGCTTTGAAGTGTATGGCGCCGATTTTACAGGAGATTTTTTTAATTATTTTCAATCCAAAAGAGGTTATGATATTAGGAATCATCTGGATCAACTTACCGCTGAAAATACAAGTGAAGAGGGACGCCGATTGAAATCTGATTACAGAGAGACCATAAGCGACATGCTGCTTGAAAATTTTACTCAACAATGGTCTGTATGGGCAGAAGGACATCAAAAACGCACTAAGAATCAGGCGCATGGTTCTCCTGGCAACCTATTGGATCTTTATGCTGAAGTAACTATACCTGAAGGGGAAACTTTTGGCTCTAGTTACTTCCCTATTCCGGGAATCCGCAGGGATAGTTCTGATATACGAAATGTAGATCCTGACCCGATCATGCTTAAATTCGCTTCTTCGGCAGCACATTTGACAGGAAAAAAACTGGTTTCTACAAAGACTTTCACTTGGCTAGGCGAGCATTTTAAATCCTCTTTTTCACAAGCCAAACCTGAGTTAGAGCAAGCCTTTCTTGCAGGGATTAACCACATGTTTTATCATGGGATTACTTACTCCCCGCAGGAGGTAGATTTTCCTGGATGGCTATTTTATGCCTCCCTCAATTTAAATACGCACAATAGCTTATGGCCTCATCTTAAAGGATTCAACGGTTACGTTCAAAGGGTACAGTCTATATTGCAATCAGGAATGCCAGACAATGAGCTGCTGGTATATTGGCCAGTCTATGATGTGTGGGCCGATCCCGAAGGTTTAGGGAAGACCCTTACCGTACATGGAATTGATGAATGGCTACAGCCAACTCCTTTTTACAAGGCTTCAAAAACGCTAATGGAGCTAGGCTATGGTGTGGATTTTGTCTCTGATGCCTTGTTGAATACTTTGCAGGTAAACGAACATACACTTACTGGAGCAGACGGTAAATTCAGATCTGCCGCCATAATAATTCCCAAGACAGAGTATATGCCTGTGGCCACCCTTAAGCAATTGATAGCATTAGCTAAGGATGGCGCTCAGGTTGTTTTTCAGGATAAACCTGCCGATGTGCCTGGATTTAATGACTATGAAGGCAGGAAGGTTACTTTGGATAGTTTGTGGCAGAGTTTACAATTAAAACCAAACGCTCAAGGAAGCGGTGCTGATATTGGGAAAGGAAGAATATTGCTGTCCAATGAATTGCCATTGGCCTTAGGGGCTTTAGGAGTAGAAAGGGAGAAATTAACTGATTTGGGATTAAAGTTTATCAGAAGAAGGGTGGACGAGGAGAAGTATTACTACCTGGTCAATCATACAGCTAAGAAAATTAGTGAAATGGTTTCTTTCGAAACAGTAGGTAAAGCCGCAGTATTGATGGACCCTGAGCAAGGAACCATTGGCCTGGCAAAAGCAAACCCTAATTCGGGGAGTACAGATGTAGCCATTACGCTATTACCGGGACAATCAGTCATTGTCCATATTTTAAATGATTTGCCCAACGGTTTAAAACCCTGGAAGTATGAAATACCAGATCCCAAGATTATTGACGTAAACAGCACTTGGGAATTAACCTTTACAAAAGGAGGACCAGCACTTCCTCCAGCTCAAGTATTGGAAAACCTATTGCCTTGGACTTCCCTGAAAGGAGAAGACGTTGAAGATTTCTCTGGACAAGCCATGTATGAAAGTTCATTTGAACTCGATAGTTTTAATGAAAAGGCGAAGTATGTATTGAATCTTGGTAAGGTGCTGGAAAGTGCCAGAGTATGGATAAATGACAAGGAGGTAGGTTATGCTTTTAGTATTCCCTTCCGATTGGATATAAGTGATTTTGTGAAAAAAGGCGAGAATTCCATAAGGGTGGAAGTGGCAAATCTTATGGCCAATCGTATCAGGTACATGGATAAAAATGAAATCCTATGGAGAAATTATCATGAAATCAATTTTGTAAATATTGATTATAAGCCCTTTGACGCGTCAAATTGGGAAGTTATGCCCTCTGGTTTAAAAGGGCCAGTCAAAATTGAAATACATGATTAATAGCATGTTTTAATTAAATTATTACCTGAAAATGAGAGTATTTAACTTTATTTATTAAATTTATTGACCACCTCCTTTGCGGATTTTTAAGAAAAGCCAAAATAACCTGACCCATGATTGAAGTGAAGCCTCTGATTCGTCTGGATGAAAATTCCAGGATTCCTAAATACCAGCAAATAGTAAATTCTATCATTGAAGATATCGAAAGTAGCTCTCTTTTGGTAGGTGATAAAATACCCTCAATAAATGAAATTAGCGAAGAACACTATTTGTCAAGAGATACTGTAGAGAAAGCCTATAACCAATTGAAGGCCAAAAAAATTATTCTCTCTGTAAAAGGAAAAGGATATTATGTAGCCAAAAACATTTCGACATCAAAGGTGCGGGTGCTGTATCTTCTGAACAAGCTGAGCAACTATAAGCTAAAAACCTACAATTCTTTTATAGATAGTATGGGCACTGATGCCCATGTAGATCTTAATATTTACCATTGCGATCCAAAATTGCTTAAGAACATTCTCACCGAGAATGTAGGCGCATACGACTACTATGTCCTGATGCCGCATTTTAAAGATGACAATAACGGTCATTACAATTTCGATGCGGAAGTAATGGATTGTGTGAAAGAAATACCCTCTGATAAATTAATAATAATGGACAATCAGATCCCGGAATTAGGGGAAAGGGTAGCTTCAATTTATCAAGACTTTAAAAATGACATTTATAACGCATTGATTGAGGGTATCTTTCAGCTTCAGCAATACGATAAGTTAATGCTCGTTTATCCTACCGATATCCTGTATCCCTATCCAAAAGAAATTTTGAGAGGTTTTGAGCAATTCTGCAATGATTTTGATTTTGATCATGAAATTTTGGACAAAGTTTATCCTGAAATGGAGTTACGTCCTAAGGATGCATTTATCGTGATTGAAGAAAATGACTTGGTTAATTTGGTGAAACAGGTTAGGGAACAGCATTTCGAACCTGGGAAGGAGATTGGAATTATATCCTACAATGACACCCCTTTAAAAGAACTTTTGGGCATTACTGTAATCTCTACTGACTTCGAATTAATGGGAGAAACAGCAGCCTATATGATCAAAAAGAACAAAAAAGAGTCGGTTAAAAATATTTTCAAATTCATCAATAGGGGATCCATTTAATGAGTTTTAATGGACACTGATTGTGAAATCCTAATTCCTTCCGAATCCTTTATACCTCAATATAAACTATCATCTAGTATTATTTCAACCTCAGAGAACTGAAATTCAGGGGTGGTTATTTTGATTACTTATTTCTATGGAAAAAAGCAAAAGTTTGGTAGACCGTCTCAATGCGGTCAATGAATATGAACAACAACCCATACCCAATAACAAACTGAAAGGTTGGGCAAGTTTTTTAGGAACCTACGCCGGTGAACATACTGCAGGTACTGAATTTGTAATAGGGCCATTGTTTGTTGCACATGGAGCCAGCGCAATTGATTTAGTTACCGGACTATTGATAGGTAATATTTTGGCAGTATTGAGTTGGGCTTTTCTGACGGCAAAAATCGCTGTCAAAACAAGAGTGACCCTTTATTATTTATTGGAAAAAATTGCTGGTAAAAATTTTACTCTGATTTATAACCTCGTTAATGCAGGTCTGTTTTGTTTCCTTGCAGGTTCAATGATCGCTGTAGCGGCTACTGCCGTAGGAATACCGTTTGATATGGCCATGCCACAGTTGACAGATGTTTACCCCAATAGTATGGGCTGGGTGATAACAGTCTTTGCGGTAGGAGCCATTACCACATTGATCGCCATGCTTGGGTTTGATCAGGTTTCCAAGTTTGCTATGGTAGCTTCTCCCTGGATGATCATGATATTTATAGCTGCCGCATTGGCCGTCCTTCCAAGATTGGGAGTCACAGAAGTCGGATCGTTTTGGTCAGTCGCGGAAAGTACTATCTGGACAGGAGTTCCTTTGGATGGGCAGAGTAAATTTGGTTTTTGGCACATTATGTTCTTTGCATGGTTTTGTAATATGGCCATGCATATAGGAATGGCTGATTTGTCTTTGTTGAGGTATGCCAAAAGGTGGGAGCAAGGGTTCTCGTCCGCAACAGGTGTGTTTTTGGGACATTTTATTGCCTGGATTGCCTCTGGTATTTTGTATTCCTTATTTCTAATAGAGTCCAAAGGAAGTCTCACTTTTGCTCCGGGGCCAATTGCCTATAGTGCGGTAGGTGCTGCAGGGGCAATCTGTGTGGTGATCGCTGGCTGGACCACCGCCAATCCAACACTATATAGAGCAGGACTAGCGATACAATCGATCAATCCGAAATGGAAAACATGGAAAGTAACCCTCTTTGTAGGTTTGTTCACTACAATTGCGGCTTGTTTTCCAGCTTTGGTCATGCGTTTACTGGAGTTTGTAGCCTTGTATGGTTTGATTTTAATGCCTGTTGGAGCGGTGATTTTTATTGATGTTTACTTGCTGGATAAGTTAGGCCTTAAATCCAATTATGCCGAAGTAAAAGGCATTCAGCTAAATTGGGCCGTAGCCATTACTTGGGTAATTACCTTGAGTTTGTGTGTGTTAATTAACAAACTTTTTGGCGTTGAAATCTTCTTCCTTGGGCTTCCAGGCTGGTTTATAGCTGTTGTAGTATATGTTTTGGCAAGTAAATTGATTCAAAAGAAATGAAACTATTATTGAAAATTATATCATTTATAGGCCTGGGTTTATGTATTGTACCGGCCATTTTAGTGTTTGGTGAACATATGGAGGCATCTACCTGTAAACAACTAATGTTTCTAGGTACAATTTTGTGGTTTGCCGCAGCCCCTTCCTGGATGATAAAAAAAGAAGCAGCATCAGAAGATTAAAAAATTATCCTTGGTAATTTTTTAATCAAAATATTGCATTGGGTAAAATGAGTTTCTGTAAAATTTGGTGGTGTTAATTTTGTTTTTTGCAAAATTAAAGTTTTGTTTTTGGGAAGTATTAATTAAATTAGTTATTATTTTAATTTTATTTAATAACTACTTTTCCAATGAAATTTAGGGACCTACGCATTTGGATATTCATTTTCGGTATCATGCTGTTAATAGGTGCCTATCTGTACCAACATTCAAAAACCAACCAAAGTCAGCTTGAATCGCAGGGTATCAAAGCAATATTCCTTGCCAAGCATAATTTTCTGGATTCCTTTTATAATTATCATGTCCAACTGGAGGGTTATTTTAAGAGGAATTTCTATACCTGGGGCATGGAAGAGGGGAAAGAGGCTGCTTCCCGAATGGTTGGGATGATTGATACACATCCCAAATTTGGCATAGAAAAAATTCAAAATTTTAAGGATGACCTTAAACCGGAGCCACAAATGTTTGCTGATGATGGTATTTCACTTATACAAAGGGATACCTCTTACCTGATCTATGTCAAAGGTTTCCGGTTTTTCCTAAATGATAAAACAAAAAATGGGGAACTACCTGAATTAAACTATGACTCGCTAAGGATAAAAATCAATAATAAGCTAGGCAATTCACTTACACAAGATACGCTGTCCGGAAGAGCATTTGAAATAGACCATTCAGTTTCGGTAAACGATTTAATGGTAGGGAATGTCCAAAGTTTGTTTTTTGACAGGCTTTTTATTTTGGACCAAACAGGGACTGCAATATACCCAAGAGACCTGGCAGGATTACCCGTTGTAAATGTGGATTCTTTAAGCCATGAACAGTCTGTAGGTGAGCGGGAGTTAGATTTACTGGTGTCAGGTAAAGAATACAAAGGTTTTCTCTCCCCGGCAGTGATTGGAAATCAAGTTTTTTATTTACTTGGGGCAAAGGATAAGTCGGGGTTTGAAAGTGTGGCACTAAAAATAAATTTCAAAGTCCTGAGTGCTTTTCTAACGCTTTTGATCTTGATTTTTGTCTCCATTCCAATCATCAGTATCTTTAATCTAGGGGACGGAGATGTTTTGACCAAAAAAAGAGTGATGGGTCTGGGCTTATCATTGATCCTGGTGATGGTGATTTTAGGTTTCTTTTTCTTTTCCTTGTTTCAGAACTACGATAATGAGCACACTTCTGAAAACAACCTCCAAAATGTAAAATATGCTTTCAATTCAGAAATTCAACAATTAATAGAAGGGCTAGAAATTTTTAAGGATGAAATTGAAACCGGGCAGATCCATACCAATCAACCAGAGGATGCACACCATGAAGAGCAAGATGTCAATGAATTTTTAGAGTTTGATTTAGAGGGGAACATCCTTAAAATGTTGATCCCGCAAATGTCTTCTTTCGAAGGCCCTATTGATTTTGGTAATTTCCCCTTTGTTTCCATCGCAAATAGAGACTATGTTAAAGAACTCCGAAATTTAGAACCAGAGCAGGGCTATTTTATTAGTGCACATTCCTCTAAGTCGACAGGAGAACTAGAAGGGGTGATTAGTAAAAAGATTGGTGAACAAGGCTATGCCCTGACTTTTCATCTGGATTCGCTGGTGCCTAAAATTAGCAGGCACCATAGGTTTTTTATATTTAAACCGGATGGCAAGGTTTTATTGATAAGTGAAAAGGTGAATATTCCCATTGATAATCTCAATCAGGGGATAGGAGAGGAAAAATGGCAAGAAATCCGAACCTTAGTTGCCAATAATAAAAATGCGGGTGATGAAAAGATTTGGAAAACACCCATTTATGTCAATGGGCATGAGTACCAGGCATTGTTAAGCCCTATCTCTTCTGCCTCATTTGTTTCGGGAAATTGGGTGCTATACCTGGAAGATACGAATCTGCAACATGCTTTGCATTCCCTGGCTTCCCTCGAAGGGATAGCTGTTTTTGGCCCCTATCTATTGATTTTGGCCTTATTGGGACTATTGACCTTGGTGACCCGTAAATCAAGTATTTACCTTGCCTTTGAAGATTTTTCATTTGCATGGTATAGCCCCTCTCCAAGAAAGAGGCTTAGGTTTCTATGGCTCAATAGTATTCTTTTGCTAGATATAATACTCTTCCTTGTCATCTATCTTTTCTTACCATTAAGTATATTTAAAATATTCCTTTGGTCCTCACTTTTTGCCATTCAGTCGGGAACATGTAATTTCCTTCTTCTCGCTACCATAGGGAAAGATGGCGCCAAGAAAAACATTAATGCATTTTTAATAATGGTAATCCTATTATGGGCCTTTATGGCGGTTTTATTGGGATACCTCTCTTTCTTAAGCCATAGTGGATCAATTTATTTTATATTCACGCTTGTCTTTTTATTGGTGATGGCAGGCATGCAGGTTTTGTGTTTTTACCTCTACCAGACACAAAAATTCCCAACCATTCGCTTCAGTCAGTGGAACAAAACCAGGGTGCTTTTTAAAATGCATCGAAGATTTACTGATTTTTGGACAAGATTAACAGGTTCTGCAGTAGATAAGCGCGTTTTCGCCATTAACCTTCTTTTATGGTTGGTGATTGTTGGATTTTTGCCAGGTTATTTTATTCACCGCCAAATATTTAACCAGGAGAAAATTATATGGGAATATGTAAGTAAAGGCGAAATTGGGTCAGAAGTGCAAGATGTTTCTTTACCAGAGAGCTACGTAAGTTTAATAAAAGCCCATGAAGAATTCAGAAGAAATAATTTCGGGAGATTTTCCAATCAGGATGATGAACTGATCACCAATTTTATAGCAGCTCCTCAGCAGGCGTTAATTGAAGCCTTTAACACCACCCCGAGTATAACCTTCGGGAAACTCAGTCAAGGTATTGGGCTTTGGGAAACGATTCGATCAAATATATTTTTTTTATTGATTTTGCTGGTGGTACTCATTTGGTTGTTTAAAATGATTATGGTTTTGGGTAATAAAATTTACCTTATTGATTATCATTTCACAAATGCTTTTGATCTTTTGCCTAAGGATGCGGAAAAACAAAAAAACAGCTTTATTATAGGTGTAGATGCTTCCAAGTCCAAAGAGTGGATATTAAAACAGTTTGGATGGAAATCCAAGGAAATACTGATGGTAAGACTATTCGATGGGAAGGAATTGGAAATGCCGGAAGTGATGCCAGCGCACAAGGGAGTGATCCTGGAAAACTTTCACTGCCTTGGAGATGTGGAGATGCTTTTGAATACCATGTTGGCTTTTCAAAAAAAATATTGTGAGGGTAAATTAAGATTATTTGTTACCTCTGGAAGGCCACTTCAGGAAATTTTACCTGGTAATATCCCCAAGCAATCGCGGTTGTTGATTACAGAAATTTTTTCAGAATACCTTTTTCAATATGTACCAATAGATTTTGAAAATAAAAAAATTACGCTTCCTTATTTAGGTGATGGCTTAAAATTCTTAGATGAAAAAGCCAAAATAAATTTTGATTTAAGAATGAGGAGTCAACTGTTTAATGATGAAAAAACAAATGGATTAGCAAGAGAAATTGAATATGGCCCCAATGCCAATGCCATCGCATCTCTTATAACAGAAGAGATCTCAAGGGATAAACTGGACATGCCCTTGTCCCAGGAGAGATATGAAAAATGCGTATTGTCTATCCAACGCTACAATAAAGCTTACTATATGAACATCTGGGCAGAGTTAAGCCTGAAGGAAAAGAAAATGGTTTATAACTATGCCAAAGAAGGGTTTATTAACTTTTTCAATAAAGAAACAATGACGGCCTTAATCCAAAAAGGATTGGTAAAGATGAGCCCTGGAATGGACAGTTTGGTTTTGTTTTCTGATAGCTTCAGGAATTTTGTTTGCGTTTTTATAAGTGATGAAGAAGTAGCCCGATTCAAGCAAGATGAAAGTAAATCTGGAAATGCGAGAATGATTCAAGCAGCAGTATTTAGTTTTGTTTTGATATGCATTGCATTGATAAGTTTTTATGACCCCAATATTCTAAATGAAACATCGGCCTATATAACAGGTTTCCTGGGTGTTTCAGGGACTATTTATAGCATTTTGGCAAAAGGGTTTGGAAAAAACACGCCAACTGAAAATCAGTAAATTTCAATTTCAGTAATTTTGGTACTTTAATTGTTACATTCTGAGAAATCGCATAATATTGCAATAGAGTGTTTGGTGCTTTTTTTAACAAAAGGTATATTCTTCTGTCTTCTGTTTTTTATGGTGCTATTTATTATAAAAAAGTACAAAAATATTGCGAATTCTGGACCGATTCTATACATTTGAGAAGGAAGTTATTAATCATTGACTGCAAAATCTACAATATGGGATAAAACTCTACGTTATTTAAATATCTGTTTTATGAGTATAAGGGTAGGACCTAAAGACAGTGAATTAATTTCACAATATAGGAATGGTAGTGAGATAGCCTTTGAAAGGTTGGTTGATAAATACAAGACCAAAGTCTATACTACAATTTTGATGATAGTAAAAGAGCAAGGTGTAGCTGAGGATCTGTTACAAGACGTATTTGTAAAAGTCGTCCAAACACTCAACTCTGATCGCTATAATGAAGAAGGTAAATTCCAGCCATGGTTAATGCGGATAGCGCACAATTTAGCTATTGATCATTTTAGAAAAATGAAACGCTATCCTATGGTGGTGATGGAAGATGGGTCAAATGTTTTTAATACCCTACATTTTGCCGAACAGAATGTAGAGGATATGAAGGTAAAGGAGGAGACGTATGCCTTGGTCAGGCAGTTGATTGAGGAATTGCCGGAGAGCCAGAAACAAGTATTGATCATGAGGCATTATATGGATTTAAGCTTCCAGGAAATTGCAGAACAGACTGGAGTTAGCATAAATACAGCCTTGGGAAGAATGCGATATGCCCTTATCAATTTACGAAAGAAACTCAAACAAATAAATATTGCCTATGACCAAATCTTTTACGACAAATGACCTGATAAGGTATATTTATCAGGAAATGGAGGAAGAGGAGAATGATCAATTGGTGCAACTCTTGCAAGATGACCAAAAGCTAATGCAGGAATACATCGATTTGCTTAGCACAATTGAAAAATTGGACATTGTCCTGATCGAACCTTCCGATAGCATTATTAACGCCATTAAGAAAAAGGCACGGTCCAAAGGACTGGAAAAAGTATAACACCAACAACAGTATTTTCCTGTCGTTTCACCAGAACGACAGGATTTTTTTTTTACTATAATCCTGTTCCATCCGGATAGGTATATTGTATCAAATTTAGTATTGTCAATACTAAAAAAAATAAAGACCTTAGCAAGTGAATAAGAAGCGGTGCTATTTTCAGTCATAAATGATCAATATCGATTGGTCCTGAAGTGTTCCGTGATTAATTATGATCGTCTTCGAATTATTCAGATTCAGAAGGTGATAGATTTTCTAATGCATGTTTCGGGTTCATTTAATTTATAAACAGATCAATTCAAAGGTCTGAAATTCACCCTTCCTTTTTAGAAACGGATTCCCGATTAGGCAATTTGGGTATTAAAGCAAATAACTGTCATGTTAAAAAAAGAACGTTATAAGGCATTTGTTGAATATTTTTCAGAAAACATGCCTGTGGCTGAAACTGAATTAAAGTTTGAATCCACTTTTCAATTGTTGGTGGCGGTTGTATTAAGTGCTCAATGCACTGATAAACGGATAAACCTGGTAACTCCAGCACTTTTTAGAGATTTTCCCGGTCCTGAGTATTTAGCAGCAAGTGATTTTGATCAATTATACCCCTATATTAAAACGGTTTCTTATCCGAATAACAAAACCAAACACCTTTTGGGTTTGGGTAAAATGCTAGTAGATGATTTTAACGGTGAAGTCCCAAGCACAGTCGATGAGCTTATTAAACTTCCTGGAGTAGGAAGAAAAACCGCCAATGTCATAACAAGTGTAGTTTGGAATCAACCAAATATGGCCGTAGACACCCATGTGTTTAGGGTTTCAAAGAGGCTTGGTCTAGTTGCCCAAAAAGCCAAAACTCCTTTGGAAGTTGAAAAAGATCTGATTCGTCATCTACCCAAAGAGGTAATTCATAAAGCGCATCACTGGTTAATTTTACATGGCAGGTATGTGTGTCTGGCCCGAAAACCTAAATGCAATGAATGTGGTATTAAAAATATTTGCCGGTATTATGAAAAAAACCGAGTCCAAATAGAATTTGAGCAGGTGTCCAATAAAAAACTGCCTACCAAATAATGTGTGGGGTACATTTATTGGTGGACACATCTGCTACAGATGAGGTTGCTATCACCAATATGGTCGAAAGTTGTACGCATCGGGGGCCTGATCACAGCGAAATTATCAAAATCACCAACGGGATATTTCTTGCATCCAATCGCTTAAAAATCATGGATTCAAGGGATGCGGCCAATTTGCCCATTACCAATAAGGATAAAAGTGCTTTTTTGTCATGGAATGGCTTTCTTTACAATTTTCAAGAGTTGAAAAATCAACTCCTCAGCGAGGGAGTGATTTTTAAAACACATTCTGATGGAGAAGTTTTGTTTCAATGGTTGCTCCATAAAGGAAAAGCAGGCATCCACCAACTTGAGGGAATGTTTGCTTTCGTCTTTGTCGACCTCAAAAAAAATGAGATTCTGTTGGTAAGGGATCCCGTGGGGATGAAGTCCCTGTATTATTACCATCATAATAATAAGTTAATTTGTTCTTCTGAAGCACTTTGTCTTATCCGTTCCGGTAAGATTGAAGCAAACCTTGATTCCGATCAGGTGCTGCCTTATTGGTATCTGAGAACTGCCATGCCTTCGGCTTCATTTTTTAAGCGTGTCAAAGAATTATTGCCTGGACAAATAGCAGTATTTGGACTAGATGGGAATAAAAAAGAGGTGTCAAAAATCTCCATAAATGTACCCAATGGCCCAAAAAAACAAGCGCCAAATCAAACAATCTTTAAACAATGCCTGACGGAAGCAGTTTTGAAACATTTTACTGCGGAAGTGCCTTTGGGAATGGTGCTAAGTGGAGGTGCCGATAGTTCGCTTTTGTATCATATTTGGTACAAAGAAACGGGGATTCCATTGCCAACCTATACCATTGGTTTTGAATCGCCTTATCGGAGCACAAACAGTGATGCTGACTTTGCTGCCAGCTTGGCCCGGAAATGTGGTGGAGGTAATCAGGAAATTAAAATAGGACCTGAGATTTTTTTGCAAACATGGGAAGAATACATTTCTCAACTGGATCAGCCTGTAGGAGACAGTGCGAGTTATTTGACATGGCTAATTGCCAGGGAAGCCAAGAAGAGTGTGAAAGTACTGGTTAGTGGCGTCGGTGCAGATGAGTTGTTTGGCGGATACAATAGGCATGTCGCTTTTAAAACGTACCTTAAAAGGCCACATTTATGGCGTGGTATGTCCCAATTCATGCAAAATGCTCCTTTTTTAAGTAGGAGTCAGAAGAAGTTTTTGAAGGGTGTTCATGAGAATCCTGGTCGTACTTTTATTAATTTCGCGGCGCTTACTCCTGTTCCTGATAAACTGGGGAGGGTTTTGGAAGACCTTTATCCTAAGTTAGGCGGTGACTTTAAAAAGGCATTGGCCTATGATCAAGAGATGTATCTGGTACATGATTTGTTGAAAATTCATGACAATGCATGCATGGCTCATGGGATTGAAGGACGTGCGCCATTTCTAGATTGGCCATTGATAACTTTGAGCAAGGAAATGAGCAATGAATTGTCAATTAATACCACACCTAAATCCTGGATAAAAGAAATTTTGATAGCCGAGGGACTTGGGAACATTGCTAAAAGGGAAAAATCCGGTTTTGGGCTACCTATAAGGGAATGGTTTCTCCATCATTCTGGTTTTAGAAGTAAATTGAGTTCAGCGATTATTAATTTTGGAAACAAGTATGGGGACTTGGTTTCCAAAGAATGGCAACCACTATTAAAATATCCTGAAAACCATATTCAAACCCATTATTTGCTTTTATTTAATGTGTTTCTACTTTCAGAGTGGATCAATAAAAATATCCAATGAGAATAATTTATATCCATCAATATTACCTTAGACCAGACCAAGGGGGAGCAGTGAGATCCTATCATCTCTCTCAAGGTCTAGCGAAGGAGGGGGTTACGGTGGAGCTAATTACTGCTCACAATGAAAAAGCTTACAAACTATGTGAAGATGGGGGAGTGAAAGTGCATTACCTTCCGGTACCCTATCGGACTGAATTCTCTTCATGGGAAAGACTGCTGGCATTTTACCGCTTTTATAAACAAGCCCAGAGATTAATAGCAACATTGCAGTCTCCTGATTTATTTTACATTTCTTCTACTCCGCTCACTACTGGATGGATTGGTATTTGGGCGAAAAAAACTTTGGGTATACCCTTCGTTTTTGAAGTTAGGGATCTGTGGCCTGAAGCCCCTATTCAAGTTTTGAAAATCAGAAATCCGATTGTCAAAAAGCTACTTTACCGAATGGAGTCTAAAATTTACCAAGAGGCTGATAAAATTGTGTCACTTTCTCCGGGAATTCAAAACTATATTAATACCCGTTTCTCTAAAAAGAGGGTAGAATTAATCCCTAATTTTTCCGACAATATCTTCTTTAAGCCAAAAGTTAAAACACTTGAAAACCGAAATTTCACCGAGGAGCCACTTACGCTTTTATATTCTGGGGCTATTGGAGAAGTCAATGGGCTTGATCAGTTCTTGGAATTGGCTTATGAAGCCAAGAAATTAGGTAAAAACTGGCGTTTTGAATTGATGGGTAAAGGAAATGCACTTAAAAGATTGAGGGATAAAGCCTACCAAACGGAGTTATCCAATGTATATTTTATTCCCTTCGGCACCAAAACTGCCGTCAAAAAGCAATTGGAAAATGCTGACCTGGCGTATATTTCTTTTCTTCCTTTAAAAGCACTAGAAAGCAGCAGCCCTAATAAATTTTTTGATGCTTTGGCAATGGGCTTGCCAGTCATTGTAAACTTTAAAGGTTGGATCTATGAACTTATTTTAAAAGAAAGAATAGGCTTTATTCACGATAATACGGATGTAAAATTATTGATACAGGAGCTGGAAAAATTAGAGAAAAAGCCCCTTCTTCTTTATCAAATGGGACAAAAATCACGGGAAATCGCAGAAAATAATTTTGATATAACCGATGCACAACAAAAGTTGCTTGCCTTATTGGTTTTGGAACATGAGCCTTTAAATTCAGCCTTACCTAAATAATGCGAAAAAACCATTGATTTAATTTATAGTCTCCTGGGCTTATACCCTGAATTTTTAAAAATTAATCTCGCATCATCTTGCTTCATCACCTCTGTAAGGCTTAAGTCATTATTGTTCTGGTAATCATCCACGATATTCCAGCCTAACCATCTTCCAATTCTTCCCGGTGCATCAGGACTGATAACATCCGTAAATGGTGCTTCCCCGGTATATTTTCTAATTTCAAATGGATTGGTTTCAAACAGCAATTCATTTTCAATAAAATGACCCCAAATCATTTCTTCATTGGCATAGCTGCCAAGGATTTCTTCTGTTTCGTACCCAATAATGAATTCATCTGGGGTGCAGGGCAGAATCGTTTTAGTGAAATAATAGGATTTCCCATAATAGATCATTTCAGCGAGTAGGCTACGGTCAGTAAGTTTCGTTTCATTAAACTGAGAAGAGATGGCTGTAACCACTGTTGGGACAAGATGATCTTCGTTGTACCTTTTTAGTATATAATTCGGCAAGTCAACTGGCTGGAATTTATGATCATTTGGTAGAAAATAGTCCAACCCTATCACTATTACATCCTCGCTGACGATAAGGTCGCTCCCAAAGCCGCTAACAAAAGTATAAACAGCTGGAATCTTATAATTGGGGTAATGGAATTTTATCCCTGCAAAAGCATTTTCCAAGTCATTTTTGATATCACTAATGTCTGCATAATAAGCTTTTACTTCCTGATACAACTCAACCATTCCACTGTCCTGGTGAATTAAAAGTAGTTCCTCCGCCAGTTGATCCTGGTTCTCCAAACCCATGTTGGAAAACATTGCTGTTGCGAATTCTGGATAGGATTCCAGGTTCGATATCATTTTTTCTTTGGTAAGATTTCCGAAATATAAATCCTCCATTCTAAGGATGTCTATGGAGACAATATTTTCCTTGTAACCCGATGGGATCTCACAATCCTCATTGGAATGGTTACATCCAAATTGGAGGGTGATGAGTAATAGAACGGTCATTAAAAATTTGAATCGTTTCATGCATGTAAAGTTAGGCAATAGCGCTTAATTTGTTCAACAATTGAGAGACATCATTGATGAAGGTGAAAATTTTGGTTGGTAAATGAGGGGTAACAAAATGTTTTAGTTCTGATGCTACAATAGACGAGGTAAATTGAAATAGGATTTAATTTTCATTCACGTCAACCTCATTTTTTTGAGAAACCGGTGACAAATTAGAGCGCAAACCTATGTTTTTTAAAATAGGACAGCTAAGTAAAGGACTTCGAATGGCTGTTGGTTTAAGTGCGGGATGGACGATAATTTGACAGTTTTTGCTGCTACAGATGCAGCTTTCCTTCAATTGAATGATTTAAAAATTTAAGTGGCAAATCTAAATACAGATTTGTTGAATGTTCACGCTACAAACGGTGTCATTCATGTGATTGACAAGTGATGTTGCCATAATTTTTAATAAAAGGATATTTGTAAAAGCATGGGTCAATTGGTCCATGCTTTTTTTACGGTTAAGTGTTGCTCTTAATAAATTTCGGAGCGTTTATTAACTGAATATCAATTTGATGTATAATATTATTTCATTTAAACTATTCACCTAGTATTGATCAAGTAAACCTGAAGTAAGCCAGGACTTTCCGATAGGGTTTATCGACTCTTTTCAATTAGTTATAGCTTTATAAAGTTATTGCCATTACCGATGTCCAGTTGTAACGGGCTTATTTCTAAACCTACCGGCAAACCTTAAACAGTTCAATGATTGTTTGTTGAGAAAAAAATAATTTCAAGGGTCAATTTCGCAGCCTTGACAAAGAATTAAATTGTATTTATTATTTTGCCTTTAATAGGCAAACGTTGTCCCTTAAAGAAAGGATTAATTATCTTTACAGTTGCTTTATGGTTAGAATTATGAATAACCTAATTATTCATGTCAGGTAAAGGTGTGAGTAATGTGGCGAAGCTGTATGGCTATCAACAAAAAATTAGATATGATTTCTCCAAGACCTGAGAACCGTTGTAGGTTCCAATATTTGATGTTTTTTCTTATGGTCATGTTGTCTTTTAATGCATTTCCTCAATCGTTAGAAGACATTTCCTCAATAAATGTTGATGATTTAAGTGATCAACAACTGCAGCAATTGGTTGAAAGAGCTACTCAAGCGGGCCTTTCAGAAGCTGAATTGTTGCAGATGGCTCAATTAAGAGGGGTGCCTAGTTCAGAAATTGAAAAGCTAAAGGATAGATTGAGTGGGATGGTGATAATGGATAGTTATGGTGCTGGAAATGCATCAAAGACTAATTCCAGAAGCCCAAGAAGGCAATTAGGATTCAATGAAATTACCCAGGGGATAATTCCTCCTCAGGTAGATTTGGATAATATGTCCACGGATAAACTGCCCTATTATGGAATGGATCTTTTTTACAATAAGACGAGAAGACTGACCTTTGAGCCAAACTTAAATCTTGCTACACCGAGAAACTACATTTTAGGACCTGGTGACGAAGTAAACATTGATATTTATGGACAATCGGAAACCTATTACCAAACGTCCGTTACCCCTGAAGGCCAAATTGTATTGGAAAATATAGGGCCTATAAGTGTTTCTGGGTTTTCGCTCGACGAAGCCACGAAGGTGATTAGAAATAGATTATCAGCATTCTACACAGGTTTAAAAGGCAGTAATCCCAATACCTTTTTACAGGTTAATCTTGGCAATGTCAGGACCATAAAAGTCAATTTGGTGGGAGAAGTCAGGTTACCGGGGACTTTTACGCTGAGTGCTTTTAGCAATGTTTTCAATGCCTTGTATGCTGCAGGAGGCCCAAATGTCAATGGGAGTATGCGGAATGTAAAGTTGATCCGAAATCAAAAAGCAATTGCTGAAATCGATCTTTATGACTTTTTAATTTATGGTGATCCGGGTGTAAATGTGACCTTGCAGGACCAGGATATCATTTTAGTGCCACCTTATTTAGCTAGAGTGAGTATGGAAGGAGCGGTAAAGCGCCCCAAGATATTTGAAGTAAAGGACAATGAGACTTTTGCTGATGTACTTAAATTTGCTGGAGGATTTACCGACAAGGCTTTTCAGGAAAAAGTTGGTGTTACAAGAATGACCGCTAAAGAAAAAGCTGTTTCGGATGTTTACCATGATCAGTTTTCAATGTTTCTGGTAAAAGGTGGAGATCATTATAAAGTGGGAGAAATTTTGGATAGGTATACCAACAGGGTACAAGTGAAGGGTGCTGTTTATAGGCCTGGAAATTATGCTTTTGAGCAAGGGCTGACCCTCACCAAGCTTATTGAAAAGTCTGAAGGTCTGAGAGGGGAAGCATTTTCAAAAAGAGTAACTATTTTAAGGACCAAGGAAGACCTGAGTACTCGTATGATACAGGTAGATCTTGGGGAAATAATGAAAGGAAATTCTGCTGACATTCCTATTATTAGGGAGGATGTGATCCATGTCCCTTCAATTTATGAAATTAAGGAAGAAACGTATGTGAAGGTTAGTGGGGAAGTATTGGTGCCTGGTACTTATGCATACGCCGAAGACATGACTCCGGAAGACCTTATACTTATGGCTGGAGGGCTTAAAGAATCTGCATCGAAAGGGGACATTGAAATCGCCAGAAGAGCAACTGATCAGGGTGGCAGGGAGTACGCAGAGATAATCCCCGTTGAGATGGGGGAAGACCTTGGGCTTTCTGATAATCCTCAGGCACTACTTCCATTCGATCATTTGACGGTAAGAAGGAAGACAAATTTCAGCTTTGAAAGAATGGTGAAAATTGATGGGCAGGTCCAGGCCCCTGGGAATTTTGCCATTAGGCAAGCGGAAGAGCGGATTTCTAGTTTGATTTTACGCTCGGGCGGGCTTACTGATTTTGCCTACCCAAAAGGTGCAACATTGATAAGGAGAACCGAGTTTTTCAAAAATCAATCGGAGAAGGTTAGAAGTAATAACAACTTACTTAATCTTCTGGAAAGGTTAAATAGAGACAATATGGAACCTACTGAATCTCAAAAACAAATGATTGATCGAATAAATCAATACCTTTTTGGAAGGAATGATTCTGTAGAAGTTGAGCTAGACCAAGCTGTAATAGAGGCCAGAGAGAGGCTTTTAAATGACATTTCTGCTTCCAGGGACGGGATTAATCCGATTCAATTAAGGGAAACTGAAGCAGTAGCCATTGACCTTGAAGCCATAATGAAAAACCCAGGCTCTAAATACGATTTGATTTTAGAGGAAGGTGATATATTAAGCGTTCCTAGAGAGTTACAAACGGTGAGGTTGAGAGGAGATGTCATCTATCCAACCACCATCAGGCATGAAGAATTTAGGGGATTGAATTATTACATCAATAGGGCAGGGGGCTTTAATGTAAGGGCAAAAAGAAAAAGTACTTATGTAGTATATGCCAATGGTGAAGTAGCAAGAACCAAGAATTATATTTTCTTTAATGCCTACCCAAAGGTTGAACCTGGATCTGAAATTATTGTTCCTACCAAAGGTCCACGGATACCAATTAGACCTGGTGATTTTGTAGGAATTACTACTGGTCTGGCTACTTTGGCTTTGGTTATTACTCAGATTTGGAATTAATTATGGAGGAAAACCGACACATATTGGATGATAAAATCACTTTCAAAGAGCTGGTTCTTCGCTTACAAAGCTGGTTCAATATTTACAAGAAAAGGTGGAAAACATTACTGGTCTTTGTGGTAGTAGGGGCCATTTTAGGGGGGCTTGTCTCTCTGCTTAAAAAGCCTGTTTATCATGCTGACACAACCTTTGTACTGGAACAATCTGATATGGGGGGAATGGGGAATATTTCAGGATTAGCCTCTATGCTTGGGATTAATCTAGGTGCGATGGGGGGAGAAAGTGGACTGTTTAAAGGAGACAATATTATGGAGCTCTATAAATCAGAATCCATGTTATCCAAGACCTTGTTAAGACCTTTTGATTCTGTGTCTAATGAAAGTACTGGTGAATTGCTGATTGAGCGGTACATTTCCTTTAACAAACTTGATAAGAAATGGGAAGATGAGGTTGATTTCAGTGCACTTGATTTTTCGTTGCCTCGTTCCCGCTTCACTATTCAGCAGGACAGTGTATTGAAAGAAGTCGTGGAGGTGATAAAAGATCGAAACTTATCAGTTGACAAGCCAGATCGAAAACTCAATATAATCAAAGTGACGGTAGCCAGTAAAGACCAGGCATTTTCAAAAAGCTTCAATGAAAATCTGGTAGCAACTGTCAATGAATTTTACCTTAAAGCAAAGACAAAGAAAACAACGGAAAATGTCCGTGTATTACAACATCAGTCGGATAGTGTAAGAAAAGTTTTAGACACCAAAATTAAAGCTTTGGCAATTTTTCAGGACAAGGTTCCCAATCCAAACCCATTGCTTAAAGAAGGGATGGTAGCTTCTAAAAGCATTCAGGTTGATATTCAAGCCTCAGCTGCTGTGTATGAAGAAATTGTAAAAAATTTAGAGATCTCTAAAATTAACAATAGAAATAATACTCCTTTGATCCAGATTATTGATCAGCCTCGATATCCACTTGAGAGAGTTGAAATAAAATTAAAAACGGGAATCGTCTTGGGGGTGTTTGTATTCTTTTTGATGGGTTTTGTTTGGATATATTTAAACACATTATATGTGACACATCTCAAACCATGAGTCCTACCTATAATTATGTCGGATAAACCCTCTCAAGTGCCTTATATTCATTTATTTAGGCACAAATCTTTTTTGAATTTAGTGTTTTTATTTTTAATCCAATCCTCAAACATCTTAGTTTCAATTGTGGCCATGCCGGTATTGATTCGGGTAGTGGGGGTGGAGGAATTTGGAAGGATCAATCTTGCTTTCTCTGTTGTTCTCCTGTTTAATGTTCTTGTAGGTTTTGGGTACAACCTTAGCGCACCTAAAAGTATAGCGTTAAATCAGGGAAACATTCAAGCCTTAAGTGAGAAGGTATCGGAAATACTATGGAGCAAACTATTTCTCGCATTCACCTCTCTAATTGTTATTGGAATCCTAGGTTTTGTCTTTGGGTTTTTTGAGGATTTTCTATTGGTGCTTTGGTGGTCCACGGTATTGTTGTTTAGCGAAGCCACCACCAGCGTTTGGTTTTTTCAAGGAAAAGAACGAATGCAATGGGTTTCAGTAGTCAATGTCATAACCAAATTGGCTTATTTGTTATTATTGGTTTGGTGTATAAAGAATGCAGGCGATAGTTATTTATCCAACTTTTTTCTTGGCTTTACAGCACTGTTAGGAAATGTAGTTTTACTATTCTTTGTGCACTTCAGAATGAATATCAGACTGATGTGGCCAAAGTTCTCGAGGATATTCCTATCCCTAAAAGAGAATGTTTTGTTGTTTCTTTCAAGCCTTGCCTCCCACATCGCCATTAATGGAGGGCTGATCATTTTGAGTTTTTTTGCCTCTGCTGCCGTTTTGGGGCCATACAGTATAGCTGAGCGAATAGCTATGGTTTTAAGAATGGTTCCGGTTTTAATTAGTCAAGCAGTTTTTCCCAGGGCGAGCATACTTTATTTTGAAGAAAAAAGTAAATTTTTCTCTTTTCTTGCCAAGGTAGAATTGGCTACGTTTGCAATCGGGGTATTAATTATTGTATTTATTCAAATTTCCGCACCTTATATCATAGTACTAATTGCAGGGGAAAACTTAGAGAATGCAGTGCTTTTTCTAAAAATACTATCTTTTATCCCCTTGGTTTCAGGACTTAATTTGGGGAATATGTTGATAATTTTAGTGACTGACCAAAAGAAAGTTCTTTTTAACTCGACATGGGTTTTTTCAGTTTACATGTTGACAGCCTCACTTGTCCTTACCCAGAATTATGGTGGGGTAGGGCTTGCAATAGCTTTAATTTCCACAGAAATTATAATATTTATTGTTACCACAATTCTTCTAAATAGAAAAAAACCATCCACTGTATCTCAATTTTATCGTGCATTATTCAGTAGCCATAGTTATTCTTAATTGGAATGGTTGGGCTTATACCCAGGCATGTATTGAATCGCTCCTTGCAGCGGGGATCTCAGAAAGTGACATTGTCCTCGTGGACAATGGATCCACTGACGGCTCCCTTATTAATGTCCGGAAACGCTTTAACGCTGTCCATATTATTCAAAATAAGGTCAACGAGGGCTTTACCGTTGGAAATAATATAGGAATGCAATATGCCTTGAATAGAGGGTATGAATACATCATGTTGCTCAACAATGACACAAAAGTTTCCCCAGGATTTCTGGAATTATTGATGACAGAAATGATTACATCAGACAAATTGGCGGCCATACAGCCTTTGATTTATTATATGGAGCCAAAAACTAAAATATGGAATGCAGGAGGAAAGTACCACGGTTGGCTGGGATTTTCGCAAACAAATTATACGGTCCAAAGCGAAAAACCTTACTTGACGGAATGGATTAGTGGTTGTGCAATCTTGGTTAGGTCAGCTGTATTGGAGAAGGTAGGCTTATTGGATAACGAGTATTTTGCCTATTTTGAAGATGTGGATTGGTCCCTAAGAATGAGGAATCGTGGATTTGAATTAAAAGTACATCCTCAGTCAATTATTTTCCATGAAGCAGGGGCTTCTTCGAAAAGCGAAATTAAAGGAAAAGAGGGGTTTTTGGATCCTAAAGTCCATTTCTTAAATGTTAAGAATCAGATTTTTCAACTTCGAAAATACTGTGTTAGTCCACAATACTGGTTGGCATGGCCTTTCCATTTTGCTAAATTTGGCTTTTTTATTTTTTATTTCCTGGTGAAAGGCCGAAGAAGCAAATGTATGGCAGTGATAAATGGAATTAAGGAAGGATTGAAAACGCCACTGAAACTTAGTAAATGATAGCGCTACTATTGTTCGTAATTGTAGTGGTATATGTTTTACTGCTGTTGTTCATCACTGTTGAAAAGATTGTTTTCAAAGGGGACTGGGATTTTATTCTGTTCTTTATGGCACTTTACCTGCCGTTTTATACCTCTATTTTAAGTATAGTTTATCAAGCTACTGGGTCAGAATTAGCAGTGGCATTTTTCCAATACATTAAAGAGCTTTTACTGTTCTTAGCCCTGCTTGGATTTGTCTTCTACAATAGAAATATTTGGAATTATCCAATAAAGCTCAATTTAGTTGACAAACTATTCCTTTCCTTTACAGCATTAGCTACCTTATACGTGTTTCTTCCGCTTGGTGAAGCAAGCTTACTCAGTAAGATGTTATACCTGAAAGGCACTTTGTTAATTCCTTTGTTTTATTTTTTAGGAAGAAATACAAAGATGAATCAAAAATCAATAACCAGACTTTTCAACATAATAATGTTGGTGGCTATTGCTGCTTTTTGCCTGAATGTTGTTGAGAAGGTGATCGGAGTTCATTTCCAGCAATTTTCTGGCTATGCTTTTTTTAATTTTGCCGTAAATGGAATAGACCCAACAGGGAATTATGGGCTGTCCTGGACCTTTGAAACCCAAACATCAGGGATGCGATTGGCATCTTTTTTTTCAGACCCTTTGGAGCTTGCTAGTTCTTGTCTTTTGGCATTTTCTACTGGCCTTATTTGGTATTTGAGTAAAGAAAGAGAACATAGCTGGATGTACCTGATCGTAATGGTAGCTGCCTTTGGTAGTTTGATGATGACAGCTTCCAGGGCAGCTTTCGGAGCATTCTTTATAATGCTGTTGTTCATTGCTGTGGTATTCAGGCTTTATAAATTACTTGGGCTGGGGGTTTTAATTTTCATTAGTTTTGGCGCTTATGTGATCTTTTTTGCCTCAGAAGAATTTTATTATTTTATCTATGATACCATTACTTTTCAAAATGCTTCTAGCGTTGGACATTTGGTGGAATGGTTTCTTGCCTTAGATTCCATCATTGCCAATCCTGAAGGAATAGGGCTTGCGATGAGTGGAAACACTGGCAGTGTCGATGATGAATTACGGGTTGGGGGGGAAAACCAGTTTTTGATTTACGGTGTCCAGCTTGGGGTGCTAGGCATGATGTTGTACATCGCCATTTTGGGTTTTGGTATTTACAAAAGTCTTATGGTTTTTAGAAAAACCGGGGACAGCAACACGGCTCGTATTGCTTTCGTAACAGCGGCAACTAAATTTGGTCTTCTTCTTCCGCTTTTTACAGCCAATGCCGAATTATATACTTACGTTTCCCTCATTACCTGGTGGATGATGGGCTATACTTTAACTGCTTATAATCAGCTTTATTCCTCCTTAGATATTACTACTAGTAAACTTTCCCAGCCTACGGTATGAAAAAGAAAGGCACGAAGGTCATTCTTGTGGATATTTTTTTTCAATACCTGGCGCAAACGGGTATTAAAACCTATACGGATAGCCTTCTCAGTCAAATAGATGCTTACGATGAGGAAACGTATACCTTCATCATTTATCCCGCAAGAGAAAAAATGGTGAAAAGTAAGTTTTTTAGAGGTAAAACTGCTCGCTGGAAAAACTGGTGGTTTCAGGTCCGGTATTTTTCACACAAACTCCTTGTCTTGCCATTCCTTTCCTTTTGGTACAAAGCTGATCTGGTTTTTTCGCCTGACATTCTTTCGCCCATTTGGTCCAGGGGAAAAAGAGTTTCCGTGATTCACGACGCATTTTTCTGGGAAACGCCTGAACATTACAATGCCCTTTGGAGAAAAATTTACTTGTTCTTTTTACAGAAAAGTGTAGCCTCGGGCACTCATGTTTTGACTGTCAGTCATTATGCCAAATCTAAAATAGCAAAGTATTTAACATCGCGTAGTCCTATCAAGGCCATTCCAACTGGGCTGGATCTCAAGGTGAAGACAAAAAATGCAAAAGAGCACTCACCTCACGCAAACCCTTATTTTATTCATGTTGGAGTAATGGAAAAGAGGAAAAACCTTACCACACTTATTGAAGCATTTTCTATCTTTTCGGAAAGGAGTGATACAAACTATTCCCTGGTATTGGTAGGACAGAGAGGTCCTAGAGAAGCTTTGGATGACTATCCAGCAATTTTAGATCTGGTGAAAAAGCATCAGTTGGAGGACAAGGTGATTTTTACCGATTACCTGGATGCTGACAAACTTTCCACCTTTTACCAATTTGCAGAGGCCTATGTATTTCCCTCTACCAATGAAGGTTTTGGCTTGCCTGTGTTGGAAGCATTTTCCTACGGATTACCGGTAATAGTTGGTCCTCAGGGTGCTTTGCAGGAAGTAGGGGGTGAAGCAGTATTGGTGAGTAGTTCCTTTTCTGCATCGGATTTTGCAGAAGCTATGTTTCAGCTTTCAAAAGATGAAGCACTTCGTCATGAATTAACCAAATCTGGCTTTATGCGCCTTTCGGTGTTTACTGGGGAGAAGTTTTTCCTATCTTTGCTGGGTTATTTTAAAACGGTGATTGATGAGTAGTTTTCCGGGAAAGTTTATTTCAGGAGTTTCAGGATTGGATTTTACAGATCGATTTGGACAGGGTTGGGATCGACAATCTACGCTGTCTGTATTGATGCGTATGGGAATATGGTGGTTGCGGGGATTGTTTCTAAGACTACGATTAAAATCCTCCCGAGGAATGCTGTTGTTAGGGAAAGGAGTAACCATCCGACAGGCAGGCTACTTTGAAGTTGGGAGTAATTTTGTTGCTCAGGATCATTGTGAGATAAATTGTCTTTCACAAAAAGGCATTGTTTTCGGTGATAAAGTCACCGTTGGTAGCTATGCTATTATTCGGCCGACAAACTTATATGGAGGAGAGCTAGGGGTAGGATTAAAAGTTGGGAACAATTCCAGCATAGGACCCTACGCTTACATCGGTTGCTCAGGCTATATAGAGATAGGTGACAATGTAATGATGTCACCCAGAGTAAGTATTTATGCTGAAAACCATGTTTTTGATGATAGTGGTCGGCCTATGATCGAGCAAGGGGTTAAACGCTCTTTTGTTAAAATTGAGGATGATTGCTGGATCGCTTCCAATGCTGTGATTTTAGCTGGCGTTACTATAGGTAAAGGGTCGGTGGTTGCAGCTGGAAGTATTGTCACGAAAGATGTGCTTCCATACAGTATCGTTGGAGGAAATCCTGCCAAGCTGATTAAATCAAGACAATGATATAATCAGCTTGGCAATCATGTGCCTGTTTTAAAACGGGAAGTTTGATGGTATCATGTGGAAAAAAACAAATCCGATTTCGAGTTTTACCAAAAAGAATCAGAAGGACGTAAATGAAGAGTAAAAAAGAGGAAAAGCGTGTTATGATGCTGCATGGATCATCTGATCTCTATGGGGCGAGTAAAATATTTTTAATAACAGCTGAGATTCTGAATAATAATGGCATATCAGTTCTAGTGATTTTATCGGAGGATGGCCCTCTTGCAGATGAATTGAAAAAGTCAGGTATTAGGGTAGAACTTGTTCGTTTGGGAATTATTAGGCGCAAGTATTTTAATATCAGTGGGTTATTTAATAGATTAAAGGTTACTTTTGAGGCGTATAAGACGCTTGGAGCACTTGCCGAAGAAGAAAAGATAACTCATGTTTACTCCAATACTGCAGCAGTTTGGGTAGGTGCTTTGCTTTCCAGAATGAAAGGATACATCCATATTTGGCACCTGCATGAAATTATAGTGAAACCAAAGTACTTTGCAGTATGGATGGGGAAATTGGTTGAATATAATTCTCACAAGGTAATTGTCGTTTCTGAAGCAGTTAGAAATCATTGGCAAAAACACGTAAGTGCAAATAAACTGCATTTGGTTTATAATGGGATAGATTATAATCCTTACCTTTGCAAATCTGTTGATTTGCGCAAGGAGTTAAATATTCCTAAAGAGGCAATGATAATAGGGATGATAGGGAGGGTTAACAGTTGGAAAGGCCAAGAATACTTTTTGGAAATTTCGGAAGAATTAAATAAAAAGTTTTTAAATTTATATTTTCTTTTAGTAGGAGATGCCTTTCCTGGGGATGAACACTTGTTTGAAGGGTTAGAACAAAAGATTTTGGAGAATAAATTTAAGGATAGAATATTTAATTTAGGTTTTAGAAAAGATATATCCCATGTTTTAGCTACCATGGATATTTTTATTCTTCCATCCATATTACCCGATCCGTTCCCAACAGTAATATTAGAAGCCATGGCGGCGAAAAAGCCTGTGGTAGCTACAGCCCAAGGTGGGGCTTTGGAAATGATTGATCATGGCGAAACGGGATATCATATTCCCTTGAATGAAGCTCCTGAAGCAGCTTTCATTATTGGTGAATTAATAAATAATAAAGGCCGAATCAACACAGTTGGTGAAGAGGCTAGAAAAAGCGTTATAGAAAATTTTTCTTTGCCTAAATATGGGCAGAAAATTTTGAATATTTTTTCTTGAGTAGTAAATAGATACAGTATGTCAAAAAACAACAAGCCGTTGCATGTTGCCATAGTAGGTACAAGAGGGTATCCTTATGTTTACGGAGGTTACGAAACTTTTGTAAAAGAAATGGGCGAACGGTTGGCGCAAAGAGGAATAGAGGTTACCGTTTATTGTCACGCGCCATTGTTTGAACAAAAACCCAAAATAGTTAATGGCATTAACCTGGTATATATTCCCTGTGTTGAAACCAAGTCATTAAGCCAATTGACCAATTCTTTACTTTCAATGATCCATGTCTGTTTTTCAAAGGTAGATGTGGTATTTGTTGTAAATAGTGCCAATGGGCCTTTTGGAATACTCACGAAAGCATTCGGTAAACCATCTACCATAAATGTGGATGGGTTAGAGTGGTTGAGACCTAAGTGGAAAGGATTGGGAGCCAGATACTATTTGTTTGCTTCCAGACTAGCTACAAAGCTATATGATCAATTGATCACAGATTCAGATGAAATGGAAAAAATTTATCTGGAGAAATTTAATGCGCCTTCGAAGATGATAGCCTACGGGGCCAATCCCAAATTAGCTTCTGACAGCACCTTGATTGAAGAATGGGATCTCCAAAAACAATCTTATTATTTAATAGTAGGAAGGCTAATTCCTGACAATAATGCAGATTTGATCGTTGAAGGTTTTGTGAAATCAAAATCCAAGAGAAAATTGGTGATTGTCGGTGATGTACCTTACCACGATAAGTTTGCCCAAAGAATGAAACAGGTTGAGGATAAAAGGCTGATTTTTACAGGGTATGTAAGAGACCAAGAGCAATTGGCTGCATTGTACCACAATTGCTATGCTTATTTTCATGGTCATGAATACGGTGGTACAAACCCAGCAATGTTGAAAGCTTTGGGATTTGGTTGTGCCATTCTTGCCCTAAACACCAGGTTTAATCAGGAAATGCTCCAAAAAGGTAAATTTGGATGGTATTTTGAAAAAAATGCAGCATCTGTTGTTTCTATAACGGAAATGGCAGAGGATTCGCCCGAAAAAGTTGAAAACTTAAGGGTGCACTCAAGGGAAGGATTGACAGATAAATACAACTGGGATGTTGTGACCGACGAATATGAAAAGCTATTTAAGGCTCTGTGTAAGCGGAAAATTGAAGAAAATTTAGCAGAAATTAATTACTGAATAAAAGAATTGGTTTGATCTATAATCCTGGTTATTATAAAAACTGGGATTATTGATGTCTTACTGCTGGTTAAATGAATTGGTAAAAAAGAAAATCTACATTTTAGTTAAAAATATTACCGGATTTTATCCGGTTTTTTTTGTCTATTCATTGATTACCTTAAAGCTTTATTAAGCAATAGTTTTCATAGTGACTGATTTTGAAGTGATTTAATGACGTAATGGGTTTTCTATTGCCTAATTGGGTTATGCTCCGCAGCTGGTCTTCTATTAATTTTAGGTTTTTGAACGCAAAATATACCGAGATCTTAAACCTAATTTCGATAAAAACAGAAAATCGAAAAAAGTGACAAGTTTTCCAGTACTTTTGTACCAGACTTACTACTTTTGGCTATTAGAGGGTTAGAACTTGTGAAAAAGAATCAGATGGTTTGGGTTTAGTCTAATAATTTTTAATTCAAATACCTGCATGGCAAAACGTTTTTATAAATATTTCCCTTGGCTGTTTATTTCAGTTGAGCTCTTGGTGATGTTTATGGCACTTGGACTGTTAACTTTTTTAAGTGCCGAAAGTGCTTTTAATTCTACCAGCTACTTTTTGGATGTAGCATTGTTTGGTTTAGTTTGGCTGATTATAGTTTTGGTTAGAAAAGATTATAAACTATCCAGAACCTCGGTGTATTGGGATACACTCATGCAATTTCTCGTCTCATTTGTTTGGGCAATTTTGACATTTTTCATTCTAAGGGAGCATTTGTCCTCATCCAGCTCATTTAAATTAGATTTTTATTTGTTCCCAATTGGGCTCTTTATGCTGGTTTTCTTTAGAATTGGCGTCCATATGGCCTTGCGAAGGTATAGGATGAGTGGAAGAAATTATCGCAAAGCAATAATATTGGGCAAAGATGAATGGAGCAATCAATTGGCCCGTACTCTAGAGAAAAACAAAGCTTTTGGGATCAAATTATTAGGGTTTTTTGATGATGATGTACGTGGGGATGATGTATTGGGGAAATTTGATCACTTTTTTGATTCATTTGGGATAGGTTCTCTGGATTTGGTTTATCTCAGTCAGGGTATGCCTGGCCATCTGGTGAATAAAATAGTAGATTTTGCAGATGAAAACCATTTTAAAGTTAAGATTATTCCTGGTCCTGCATTACAATGGAACAAAAAAATGAGTTTTAGTAATTATGGCTCTTTCGTAGTTGTTAATTTGAATGAAATTCCTTTAGACAGGTTGGGTAATCAATTTTTCAAACGTTTTTTTGATGTCCTGTTTTCTGTGTTTGTGATCTTATTTATTTTTAGTTGGTTGATGCCAATTATTGCGTTATTAATTAAGCTGGAGTCTAAAGGTCCTGTTTTTTTCTTTCAAAAAAGGACTGGTGTCAATAACAAAGTTTTTACTTGTATTAAATTCAGAACGATGCAGGAAAATCCTTGGTCAGATACCTTGCAAGCCTCGAAAAATGATCCTAGAGTAACTAAAATAGGTGGGATTTTGAGACGGTTTTCTTTGGATGAGCTGCCACAGTTTATAAATGTACTTAAAAATGAAATGTCTGTAGTTGGGCCAAGGCCACATACTGTCCCCATGAATGAGGTTTTTAAGCAACGATTGGAAAAATACAACAACAGGCATTGCATTAAGCCAGGGATAACTGGTCTTGCTCAGGTGTTGGGATATCGTGGGGAGATTTCTACGCACTGGCAAATAAGATCCAGGGTGAAACTGGATTATTTTTATGTCCGTAAATGGTCTTTTTTCCTGGATATTAAGATAGTTTTAAAAACGATGAATCAAATGTTAAATTCAAGTGAAGGTGTTTATTGAGATATCTCACCCAACCCATTTTGCCGATGAGCTTTTTTTAGGGGTTGATGTCATTTCACAAACCCATTAAATGCTATAAATTGCTTTTTTATAGTCTGAAAAGAGCCTGAAGAAAGCTCATGTTTTCCCCTTTTTCCTTCATTACTAGCATGGGGATATCAAGGTTGTTATTTACTAGTTTTTCAGCTACACTTCCCAATAAAACTGCCGCTGATCTTGACCTTCCTCTACTCCCTACGATCAATAAGTCAGCTTCAATAGAATGGGCAAATTCCATTATATTTTCTGCTTCATCCTTTTTGTCATGAAGGATGAATGTGCACAAAATGTCGGGTAATTCATTTTCAGCCAGAAAATTTTTAAAGTCCTTTTTAGCATTTTTCAGCATTATTGCGGCAAACTCTTCAAAGGATTTACCTGTTTTACTATAACCACTAGGTACATTATACATGTGGCAGCACTGTATCGTTGCATTGGTTTTTTCACAGATTTCCAAAGCGATTAATATACTCACCGTCGAATGTTTCGAAAAATCAATTGGGAGTAAAATGATATTAATTTTGCCACTTGGAGGCGCGTCTGGTAATAAAAGTACTGGTCTTGGGTATTTTTGAGACAAATTTTTGACCAGAGAGTCAGAGGTTGTTTTGCCTTTTTTTCTACCAAGTATTAAAAGATCAGTTTCTTTGATATTACACCAGCGAAGCATGCTGTCCTGGGCATTTCCTTCCTTTACAATGATTTCGTAGTTGAAATCCAGTGCTGGTTTGGTTTTTTCAATTTCATATTTAATTTGACTTTCAATGGTTTCGTCCATAGGCGCCAATAAATCAGGATAGGCAGACGTAACCTCCTCGGGAAGAATTAGACTTTTAGAAAAATGAATAAAATATACTTTTTCTATATCCAAAATAGGAACAAGTATTTTGATGTTGGATATCAATACTTCATCTAAAAGGGTTAAGTCCAACCCTACCATGACTTTTTTGAATTGCTTCATTGACCTTACCTTTAAATCAGTTTTGCGTTTGAATTGTGAATATGGTAAAATTTTATGAATTTAACTTTTTGATGGCTTCTTTGAAAGAAGTTTTCTTCAAATTATAAAAAAATACACAATTGACAAGTTAGTTTAACCTGGATTATACAATTGGATTATAAAGTCTGTCCCGAATCAATAAGGAAGAGGTTTAATTACGTAATAAAGGGCTATTGCATAATTCGAGTATAAAGTCAAATCACATAAATAAGATGTAGTCATGCCTAAAATAATGGGAAAATATTTTTTAGCAATTGTACCCGATGAGCCGATTAGGGGAAGGATTATTGGATTGAAGGAGCAATTGCATGATTCCTTTGGGATTAAGTATGCGCTTAAATCGCCTCCGCATATAACCCTGAAAATGCCATTTGTCCACAATGAAAACAAAGAAGAGGATTTGGTGAAATCATTGCGTGGATTTTTTAAGCAAGAGAAAAGCTTCTCGTTGTCTCTTGGTGGAGTAGGGTCTTTTGGGAATAGGGTAGCCTTTATGAAAGTAAAGTATCCGCCTGAACTTAAGTTGTGTCAGCAGCGGCTTATAGCGTTCAGTAAAACAGTTTTGAAAAAGAATATTGAGTTAAGTGATACCAATTATCATCCCCATCTGACCTTGGCTTATAGGGATGTGAAAAAGGATCAGTTTGGGCTTGTAATGGATTACCTTAAACCAAATACAATAAGAGATTCATTTAGCGTTGATAAAGTTTCTTTGCTAAAAAAAGTAAATGGTATGTGGGTAATAGTACATGAGATTAATTTGTCAGATTGTTAATGGTGGGGCTTATAGGTCTTGTTTCATTATTTTAAACCGAATGGATATATCTGGCCTGTGTCAACAATATCAGTCTAGTTTAAGCGTGCCGCTAATTTTATCTTTCCTTGTAATTAGGCTCTTTGGTTTGCGGTTTTTGTAAAAATTGATAATATTTTGCTGGGTGGGGAAGTCTTCTATAAGAATGGAATTGTGAATTTTGACCTGAACAGGTTCAGGAATCTTTTCCGATTCCATATAAAACCAAGCAGCATCCTCCTCAATTTCATGGCCCAGGTAAGTTAGTTTTACTGGCTTTCCATTTACTTCTATCTTATTATTCTTCAGGAGGTATTCCTTTATAAGGCTTTCCAGTTTTTCAGGATCATTTGGTTTAAGAAAGTTCACTTGTTCGTCAGAAGAAATTGTTAGTGACGCTTCCATGTCATTCCAGAAAATCTTTTGAGCGATTTCAATTCGCTGTCTGTCCTCCTTGTACACCATGTCTGTCAGGCTGATAAAAAAAGGATGTGTGACCAATACACTAGAAAATAGAACTAAGAAAAGTTTAATGGCAAGCATTTAAAGGGGTAGTTTTTGTAATATTTGCGAATTATGCGTTAATATTACAACAAAATTTTAAAACCTAAAGTAAATTAATCACCTAATTCTATGAACCAATTTCAGTTGTATTTTAATCTTGGTATCCAGCATATTTTGGATCTTAAAGGTTTTGATCATATTCTTTTTGTTTTGGCCTTGGCAGTGGTGTACATGATTAAAGATTGGGGTAAGATCCTGGTTTTGGTTACTGCATTTACCATAGGTCACTCATTGACATTGGCATTGGCTACATTGAAGGTGATACAAGTCAACACAGATTTGGTGGAGTTTTTGATCCCTGTGACAATCGCCATTACTGCTTTAGCCAATATAATCAAGCCTAAAAGCTCCTCTGGGAGAGGCGTTCAAATCAATTATTTATTTGCGCTTTGTTTTGGTTTGATTCATGGGCTTGGATTTTCTAACTACTTGAGGGCCCTTTTGGGTCAAGAACAATCGATTTTCACTCCCCTTCTTGCTTTTAATGTAGGGCTTGAAGTTGGGCAAGTAGTGATTGTTGTATTGTTTTTGCTTGCTTCAACCTTAATAACCGGAATATTTAGAATCAATAGAAAAGAATGGGTTTTGGTTATTTCATCCATTATACTCGGTATGTCCACAATGATATTACTGGACAGTGTTTATTGGTAGTATTGCACATTTAAAAGTAACTGTATTGAGCAATTTTATTGTATTTTCTTTATATTCATCCTTCCCTAGTTAGGTTTATTGTCTATTTTATTTGCCAAATTTTATACATCATGAAGCATTCTATCTTTTTATTCCTGCTTTTTTCAATCATTGCATTTGGGTCTGAAGCTCAGGTTGATACCCAAAGGCATGGCAATAGGTTTGAGCAATTGGGTACCACACTACGCTCACCAAATGTTTACCGTACAGCTTCAGGTGCACCAGGGCATGAATATTGGCAGCAGAGAGCTGATTATGAAATTGAAGTTGAATTGAACGACGACAATCAGTCTATCAGTGGGAAAGAAACAGTGACCTATTACAATGAATCTCCAGATCCTTTGGACTACTTATGGTTGCAATTGGATCAAAATCAACGGGACAAGGATTCTGAAACCCCTAAAATTTCCAGTAGCAAAATTCAGCCGAAAATGAATCTTGGTGAACTTGAAGACATTATTTGGCATGACATGGACCTTGGATTAAAGATTTATTCCGTAACAGATGCGAATGGAGTAGCCATACCCGCTACAGTGAACTTGACCATGATGAGGTTAGATCTTGATCAGCCATTAATGCCCGGAGAAAAGTTTGAATTTAATATATCATGGAGCTTCAATAGCCATGATAGGACAAGTTTTCTTGCTACCAGGCCTGGATATGAATATTTTGAAGGGGATGGGAATTACGTTTATACCGTATCCGAATGGTTTCCAAGGATGGCTGTCTATTCGGATTTTGAAGGCTGGCAGAACAAACAATTTGTGGGTAGAGGAGAATTTGCCTTGGTGTTCGGAGATTATAAAGTTGCCATTACCGTTCCTTCAGATCATATGGTAGGAGCTACTGGAGTATTACAGAACCCAGAAGATGTCCTCAATCAGAAAGAAATGGATCGCTGGGATCAAGCCAAAACTTCCTTTGATACACCGGTGGTAATTCGCAATCAGTCCGAAGCAGAAAAACTGGAGAAAAACAAATCAACTAAAAAGAATACCTGGGTATTTCATGCGGAGAATGTAAGGGATTTTGCATGGACTTCTTCTAGAAAATTTATCTGGGATGCCATGGCCGTACGTTTGGAAGATGGTAAAGAAGTAATGGCCATGTCTTATTATGCCAAGGAGGCCAATCCGCTCTGGGGGCAATACTCTACCAAGGTAGTGGCGCATACTTTAAAGTCGTACTCTTCGAGAACTTTTGATTATCCATACCCTATAGCGATTTCAGTAGAAGCCTCCAATGGCATGGAATATCCTATGATATGCTTTAATTATGGAAGGCCGGATAAGGATGGGACTTATACCGAGGCAATTAAATACGGTATGATTTCCGTGATTATTCATGAAGTGGGACACAATTTTTTCCCAATGATCGTCAACTCTGATGAAAGACAATGGACTTGGATGGATGAAGGACTCAATACCTTCTTGCAATTTTTGGCCGAGCAGGAATGGCAGAGGGATTACCCTTCCCGAAGAGGGCCTGCACATAAGATCGCTCCCTACATGAAAGGAGATAAAAGTCAGTTGGAACCTATAATGACCAACTCTGAAAACATTATCCAATTTGGGCCGAATGCTTATGCAAAACCAGCCACTGCGCTTAATATTTTAAGGGAAACAGTGATGGGTAGAGAACTTTTCGATTTTGCATTTAAAAAATATGCTGAAAGGTGGATGTTCAAGCATCCAACGCCGGATGACTTTTTTAGGACCATGGAAGATGCATCTGCAGTAGATCTGGATTGGTTTTGGCGGGGATGGTTTTTTGGTACCGAGCCTGTAGACATCTCGATTAGCGATGTTCAATGGTATAAAATTGATAGCAAGAAACCCAATGAGGTTAAGGCTGATGAGAAAAAAGCTTATGATCATGAAGAAACCTATGTATCGAGGACCAGAAATAAAGAAGACATTGCGCAAACTGTATTAGAGGGGGATCCTGATGTAGGTGATTTTTATACAAGTTTTGACCGTTTTAAGGTTTGGCCAGAAGAGGAAAAGGAATACAAGGCTTATATTAGTCAATTGAGGAAAGAGGAAAGAGAGATGCTGGAAAGCGGACTTAATTTTTATGAGATTTCATTTGAAAATTTAGGAGGTTTGGTCATGCCAATTATTCTTGAATTCCATTACACTGATGGTACAAGCGAGGTGGAAACAATTCCTGCTCAAATATGGAGAATGGATGAGTATGAAGTCAGTAAGGTCTTTGCCAAACAAAAAGAAGTGGTGCAAATAATAGTGGATCCCTACCGTGAAACTGCAGACATTGATGAATCCAATAATTATTGGCCAAGACGCTTTATGCCCTCAAAATTTGAGTTGTTTAAGCAGAAAGCAGCAGGAAGAGGGACTTCATCAGGTCCTAACCCAATGAAAAGAAAAGGAAATTAAAGTTTTAATACTTTCTTTACCAATAAAAAGGGCGACAATGGTCGCCCTTTTTATTGGTAAAGAATACCAGTACTTTAAACCCTAAATATGCCAAAGTGCTTCCATTACCTGATGGAGTCTCCCCACAGCCTGATTTTTTTGACCGAAAGACATTTCGGTTATTTTTATTTAAGCACGATTGACAGTGGAGATAAACGTACCCTTTGGTGTTTGATGTTCAATTTTCCTTTGGCTTAACCTCGAGCTTTCCCTAAATTCTTTTGCATAATCCCTGCTGACTCTTTAAAGGTTTAGATTTCTTTCTATGAAAATCTTGCTAGAGATTTTCAATACTGCCTGACAGGTCTGGGATGGTGGAATCAGTGCAGACACGGGTATTAGTTCGGGGGATATATAAATACAAAATCTCGAATCAAATTACCGTACTAATGTTATTAAAATTGACTTCGAGTCCGGATTGAAGGCATTTGAAAAATGGGCACAAAAAAAACAGGCAGATAGAACCTGCCTGTTTTTTGCACTTTATATAGCTGTAGTCTGTAATATTATTCTTTTGTTTCAAAGTCAGGATAAGCCTGCATTCCATGCTCGTTGATGTCAAGACCTTCAACTTCTTCTTGCTCATCCACCCTTATTCCAACAGTTTTCTTCAATGTGTAGAAAATCAGGAAGCTAAAAGTAACGCAAAATGCTCCGATAGATACAATTCCGATTACTTGTGAAATTATTTGAGATGTGCCAGCAAGGTCGCCAAAGATCCCTACCGCTAGTGTTCCCCAAATTCCACAAACCAAGTGTACGGCAATGGCTCCAACAGGATCATCAATTTTAATTTTGTCAAATAAAACCACTCCGAATACTACTAGGATACCCCCTATAAAACCGATTATTACCGCTTCAGTAGGAGACATCAAGTCAGCTCCAGCTGTGATACTAACAAGTCCTGCCAATACCCCATTCAGTACCATTGTAATGTCATAGGCTTTAAATTTAAGGTAGGAAGCAAGTAATGCTCCGAATGCACCAGCAGCACCTGCAAGCGCAGTTGTTACAAATACAAGGGATACTGTTCCAGGGTCTGCGGATAATACTGATCCACCATTGAAACCAAACCATCCAAACCATAATAAGAATACACCAAAGACAGCCAGAGGTATATTATGACCTGGTATCGCATTAGTTTTCCCATCTTTATATTTCCCAATTCTTGAGCCGAGTAAGTAAGCGCCTATTACAGCACCCCATCCTCCAACTGAATGGACAATAGTGGAACCGGCAAAATCATAAAAAGGAACAGACATGGAGTCTAAGAAACCTCCGCCCCATTTCCACATCCCAACGATAGGATAGCAAACGCCAACATATAGTATAGAGAAGAAAATAAATGGGCCAAGCTTGATTCTTTCGGCTACTGCTCCTGATACAATTGTAGCAGCGGTGGCAGCAAACATGGCTTGAAAAATGAAATCCGTATAAAAAGTATAACCCTCGCTGTAAGCAAAAGTATTCCAGCCTTCAGGTAGACTTAGTCCAAAGCCACCAAAACCAAAAATTCCTCCCGCAAATACTTCGCCTGGGTACATTAGATTAAAACCGACGAAAGCATAAGTCAGCAAGCCGATAGCTGGGATGATAGTATTTTTAAAAAGTATATTAATGGTATTTTTGGCTCTGGTAAGCCCAGCTTCCAGTGCTGCAAAACCTAGGTGCATGATGAAAACCAAAATGGTTGCCACCATTATCCAAAGGTTGTTTATGGTAAATAATTCCTGAGTCATTTAATTTGTGTTTTTAATAAGTTGTATTAGTATTGTTCGTGATCTTGGCTGAACAAAGATTACAATGCGTTTTCACCAGCGTCATCATTTCTAATTCGGAAGGCTTTCTCTACATCGTAGACAAATATTTTTCCATCACCTACTTCACCTGTTCTTCCCTCGTTGAGGATACAAGCAATTACTTTGTCTTCTAAATCGTTTTGAACGACTATTTCCAGTTTTGTTCTGGGTATAAAAGTTGGCTCATAGGCTACGCCACGATAGTGTTGCATTTTCGCATGCTGTAGACCCATTCCCTTCACTTCATAAAAGGTTAGGAATTTAACCCCTAATCCAGAAAGGCATTTGTGAATTTCGTCAAATTTCGAAGTTCTAATTAATGCTTCAATTTTTTTCATTTTTATAATAGAATTAATATTCCCTTAATATTTTTAGAATTAAAAAATAATCTGTTGCAAAAATAATAATCAGGAAGTTATATAGCAACTAATATTTGAAAAAAAATGATTAAAATTAGAAAAATGGGGGTGAATTGATCTAATAAACCGCTTTTTTCCGACAAAAATGAGCAAATTGGATATTGTAATACCTAAAAAGTTGATTTTTTACATAAAAAAAATATTTCAATGTTTAAAAATCAACTTATGTATTAGGGTAGGAAAGTCTTGGTGAAATCAAATTAATGGAGGAATTTCTCTGATGAGATTCCTAAAAAAATTAACTTTGTCTTAGTGTTTATATTTTAGCAGCGTACTGCCAATAACTATTTTAAAGACAATGAACAAACCAACACTTTTAATTTTGGCTGCAGGAATGGGCAGCAGGTATGGTGGAGACAAGCAAATTGACGGATTTGGACCAAATGCTGAGACAATTTTAGAGTATTCCATTTATGATGCCATTCGATCTGGATTTGGCAAAGTGGTTTTTATTGTAAGGCAAGAAATACTTGAGGAAAGTAAAGAGATTTTTGTACCAAAATTTGGAGACCTCATTCAACTTGAATTTGTTGTTCAGACTTTAACGAATCGTGTACCGGAAGCTTTTCAAGATCCAGATAGAAAAAAACCATATGGCACTGCCCATGCTTTACTTTGTGCAAAGGATGTGATCAACGAGCCTTTTGCAGTCATTAATGCGGATGATTTTTATGGGGAAGAAGCTTTTCAAGAATTAGGGAGCTTTTTAACCCACGACGTTAAGCCTGACCTTCATTGTATGGTAGGGTATGCTGTAAAAAACGTTTTGTCTGACTACGGGACAGTAAGTAGAGGAGTTTGTGATGCTTCACCTGAGGG
This sequence comes from Cyclobacterium sp. 10D3-21, assembly GCF_055809755.1. Classification (NCBI taxonomy): domain Bacteria; kingdom Pseudomonadati; phylum Bacteroidota; class Cytophagia; order Cytophagales; family Cyclobacteriaceae; genus Cyclobacterium; species Cyclobacterium sp. 10D3-21. The sequence goes on along the minus strand of NZ_CM147924.1, from coordinate 6,525,663 downwards.
GTTTCTCACCGGTATGATTGAGAGAACCGCCATTTCGAAAAAAGAAGATGGCATCTTCCATGAGGCCGATGGTGAGAAATTAGAAATTTCCCCAGACAATCCTGTTTCTATGAATTGCTGGGGATTTCATCAATCGATCTTCGAAGAGACAGAGCGACTTTGGCTTACCTTTCTGGAGGAAAATAAGGAAAACCTAAAATCTGAATTTTACATTCCCAAAGTAGCCAATTCAATTATTCAGGAGGGAAAAGGGAAAGTGCAAATACTTAAAGGTGGTAAAATTTGGTTTGGAGTTACTTATCCTCAAGACAAAGAGCATGTAATGAATGAGCTGAAAAAATTACACTCAGAGGGGAAATATCCAGCCAAACTTTGGTAATTAAACTATAAGCCTGGGATAAAATAGGAACGCAATGTTTCTATTATAATGGTAAAAAAGCTTTATTGATAATAGCTGAGAAGCATAAAAGTGCTTGTCAGCTATTTTTGCTTTTATTTTTTATTTAACTTGAGAATCCTAGTTTTTATAGAACCCAAAAGTTGATCACTATCCTATGAAAAAGATTGTCTTTTCACACGCGCCATTTTCTTTGGATTTTGGCCTGCTCCTATTAAGGGTGGGTACTTCCCTCATGTTAGTGTCGCACGGATGGTCGAAAGTAACCCATTTCAGTGAAAGGCTAAATAGTTTTGCTGACCCAATAGGTCTAGGTCCAGCAGTGTCCTTACAACTTGTTATATTTGCAGAGTTTTTTTGTGCGATCTTCCTAATCCTAGGATTTATGAGCAGAATCATTCTCATTCCTATGATTATAAACATGGCTGTAATTACTTTTATTGTTGAGTCTGGGGCTGGGTTTGACAAACAAGAACTTCCAATGATTTACCTTCTTGTATTTATCGTGCTGTTACTTCTAGGACCGGGAAAAATTTCTTTGGATGGGAAAATATTAAAGAGAAGAAGCCGCTATTAGCTTTTTTCTATTTCAAAAATAGTATCGTTTGAAATGGTGAAGGAGCGGTAATCTGAGGTGATTTGGCTAAGAATTTCTCTAGATCTTTCGGGCCTGGCATCCGAAATGAATAGCTGGCCAAATTCTTTATTGGCAACAGCAGTCATTAAATGGTGGATCCGATGATCATCTAGTTTGTCAAAAATATCATCCAGCAAAAGCAGGGGCTTGGTGCCTTTTATTTCTTTGAAAATATAAAATTGGGCCAGTTTTAGGCTGATTAAAAAGGATTTCTTTTGACCCTGAGAGCCAAACTTTTTTATCTCTTGACCATCAAATGTAAAAATAAAGTCGTCTTTATGGATACCGAAGCCAGTTCTTTTAAGTAGCAAATCCCTTTTTACATTGTTAGCAAAGTCCAAATTGAAATTCTCATTGTCTACCTGGCTTTTGTAATGGATGTCTACTTTTTCTTTGGCACCAGATATTGCTGCATAGTGGGTTTTAAAATAAGTTAAAAAATCCTTTAAAAATTGGTGTCGGATTTGGTTTATTTCTCTGGACAGTTGAATTAATTGTTCGTCATATGGTGCCAATTGTAACTTGTCCAACCTTTTTTCTTCAGCAAATCTTTTTAGTAAAGCATTCCTCTGTTTTAAATACTTTTGGTATCGAATAAGCCTTTGTAAGTAATTTTGATCAGCCTGGCAGATCATACTGTCAAAAAACTTTCGTCTTTCTTCACTGCCACCATTGATAATTTCAGTATCATCCGGAGCAATGATCACCAAAGGAAGAAGCCCGATGTGCTCGCTGAGTTTGGCGTAGGACTTTCCGTTGACTTCGATGCGTTTCTTTTTACCACTCTCAAAGAAACAATTGATACCCAATTCTTTCCCTAGTAAATCAAACTCTCCTTTTATTGTGAAAAAATCTTTTTCATGCATTATATGGTTGCTGTCTCCAGGAATAAATGCACTTTTGGTCAAGCATAAATAATGAATTGCATCCAGAAGATTGGTTTTTCCAGCACCATTTTCACCAAAAAAACAATTAACCCCGCGATCAAAAACCAAATCCAAATTATGGAAGTTTTTAAATTGAATTAATTTTAAGTTTTTTAAGTACATGGCTTAATCGCAGGATGTTTTTTACTATTTTCGTAAAAGGTCACAAAATTGCTTTGATTTCATTATATTTGAGGCCAAAGTTAGCATATTTTATAGAATACGGTATGGCAAAGAAGAGTTCTAGTACAAGTAAATCTAAAGTAAAATATTCCAAAGAAACCTATCAAAATTGGTTCGAGGGCATGTTGCTTATGAGGCGTTTTGAAGAAAAAGCAGGACAGCTTTATGGACAACAAAAGATAAGGGGCTTCTGTCACCTTTATATTGGTCAGGAAGCATGCGCAGCTGGAGCCATCTCCGCTCTTGAAAAAGAGGATAAATGGATAACAGCTTATAGATGTCACGCCCAACCATTAGGTTTGGGAACTGACCCTGGAGCCATTATGGCTGAACTTTATGGTAAAGCTACAGGCACCACCAAAGGTAAAGGTGGATCAATGCACATTTTCGATAAATCAAAAAACTTTGCCGGAGGCCACGCAATTGTAGGGGCTCAAATTCCAATGGGCTTGGGTCTTGGTTTTGCAGAAAAATACAAGGGTACAAAAAATCTATCCATTTGTTTTATGGGTGATGGTGCGGTAAGACAAGGGGCTTTTCATGAATCCCTTAACCTGGCCATGCTTTATAAAACGCCTGTGATTTTTGTAATTGAAAACAATGGTTATGCCATGGGTACCTCTGTAAAGCGTTCTTCTAATGTGGATGAACTGTACAAATTAGGTGAATCCTATGACATTCCTTCCTTCCCTGTGGACGCCATGAATGTGGAAGAAGTACATGAGGCAGTGAAAGAAGCAGCCGAAAGGGCAAGAAAAGGAGATGGACCTACCTTATTGGAGTTCAGAACTTACAGGTACAAAGGACATTCAATGTCTGATCCTCAAAAATACAGAACCAAGGAAGAGGTGGAGGAATACAAACAAAGGGACCCTATCGAGCAGGTTAGGGCTACCATTGTAGACAATCAAATCCTTACGGAGGATGAAATAAAAGAAATTGAAGCCACTGTGAAACAGAAAGTAGCAGATGCGGTTAAATTTGCTGAAGAATCCCCTTGGCCTGAAGGAGAAGATGCCTTCAAAGATGTATACATGGAAGATGATTATCCTTTTGTTAGAGAATAAAAAAGTCTTAAATTATAATGATTGAAAAAGCCATTCTGGATTTGTCCGGAATGGCTTTTTTTGACCTAATCGAATTAACTACTTAAACGTGATGCCTCAGAAATTGTCTTGTATAGTAGGTCAAATCTAAATTTCTTCGATTGTTTTTTTTAGGTTTCCCATTGTCGTCCATAGGTTTTTTCTGATTATTGGATCTACTATCCATCTAGGCAAGCCTTTTTCTGGAACAGATATTATATGGTAATATAAGAGGGTATGCCCATTTTTCTCTTTGATGACCCACCTGCCTTTCAATCCTGTCATTTGAACAATGTCTTCATCGTGGGAAAAGATTGTGGTTTCTTCTGACCTGAAAAATATGGTAGTGCTATTATTGCTTTCCACGAGCTGATTGTGTAGGTAACATTCCCTGTCTGATAAGGGGAATGGGAAGCTGTATTTAATATAGCTGATCCAAGACTTATTTCCAGTAGCTTTGATTTTGTAATCCAAAGTGTTTTCATTCCATTTTTTCCCAAATCTCTCATTTGTTAATACCTCTAAAACATTTTTAGAAGGTGCCTGGATTTCAATTGAAAATTTCACCTCCCTACTTTTGGTGCCATCCTCCATATTGATCCATCGTTCATAGAAATGTATACCATTTCCTTTTTTTATCAATTGGAATTCAGGAGAGTGTGGAAGTGGTGGGACGGCTGTAAAGGTTGCCAAAATATATATGGGGATGCTAAATAGGATAGGTTTCATGATTGCGTTCGTTTTATTATTGGCAAATAGTGCCTATAGTAATTAAGACAACTGGAAAGAGATTTACCCTCTGTGAGGAAAAAACTAATAATAAAATAGGGGTAAAACAGCGTAGGGTTGTCCTAACTATGAATCGAAAAAAAATAAGAAATCATGAATACTAACAACACTAAATTTAAAACAGCTGCCCTTTTTTTATTTCTACTTTGGGGTTCCTTCTCTAAGGGCTTTGGGCAAAATGAGCGACCTGCTCATTTGGGATTTATTTATCCTATTAGTACAAATGGGATTGATGCTGCAAAATTCTCCAATAACTTAAGCATCCATGCGCTGGCTGGTCTTTCTGCCGAAGAAAATGGATTAGGGATTTATGGCCTTGCGGGGATGGTTCAGGGGGATGCTACTGGTTTGCAAGTTGCAGGCTTGTATTCCAAACTGAGAGGAGAATTGAACGGGGTTCAGATAGCAGGACTTTTGAATCAGGCTCAGGATGCAAAGAAAGGCGTTCAGATTGCCGGTATTGCTAATTTTTTAGAAAAAGACAGCCCTGTTCAGATTGCCGGTATTTTAAATAAGGCAAGAAATGTAGAAGGATTCCAAAATGCCGGAATAGTAAATATTTCAGCCTCCAATAAGGGCGCTCAGGTGGCAGGAATAGCCAACCTTACCAAGGAAATAGAAGGTGCTCAAATCGCTGGTATACTAAATGAGGCAGAAAATGTTAAAGGTATCCAAATCGCTGGGATTGTTAACAAAGCGAAAAAAGTGGATGGGGTGCAGATTTCTGGACTCATTAATATTGCTGAAACCAGTGACTATCCAATAGGAATTATTAATCTGATAGAAGATGGTGAGATTAGGATTGGACTGTCCTCTGATGAAATTCTTACAACTATGTTGACCTTTAAATCTGGCGGGAGAAAGTTGTATGGTATTGTAGGTATTGGGTCCAATCTACAACACAGTAATCTTCCTTATGCCTTAGAGGCAGGTTTAGGCTTTAAGGTTTTAGAGGGCAATAGTTTTCGTCTGGATCTAGAAGGCACGAACATGTTTGCCACCAATTTTAAAAAAGGTGGGGAATATTCCAGATCAGGAATCAGGGTTTTACCAGTTTTATTACTGTCTCAGAACTTACAAATCTTTGCTGGCCCCAGCTTAAATTACACAAATACCAAATATCCAAATGGAGATGATTTGTCTGGATTGCAGTTATGGAACCGTGAAAGAAGAGGTGTCTATAAATCCATTTATTTGGGAGCTACTGCAGGAATAAATATTAGAATCAATTAAACTGGGAACAATATTGAAGCAGTTGTTTTTTTTTGGATTGGACTACTTCCTTTCATGAAAGATCAAAACGAGCAGAGAAAAGTCAGCAAATCCTATTGCCAAATTCGGGTTTAAGGATTAAATTACCTTGAATCTGGCCTAATATTCCTAAAGTTTGTACCTATAGAAATCAAGTTTTTACAATTATTTTGACCAAGGGCCAAGGGTATAGTTAGGGGTAGGTGTCTTATTATTAGATGAAGGTAAACTTAATGATCAGGATTGGTGACAGAAATTACTAATGTAAATAAGGACTTACCACTGATAGTGGATGAGCGGGTGTTTGAGGAGGTATTTAAAAGCCACTTTAAATCTCTTTATGGTTATTCGCGTGTATTGGTTAAGGATGAAGTTGTGGCCGAAGAGGTGGTGCAGACCGTTTTTCTTAAACTTTGGGAAAGGAGAGAGGCAGTTGATATCACTACTTCTATAAAATCCTATCTCTACAAGGCCGTGTATTACGATTCACTAAACTATCTCAAGCATGAAAAAGTAAAGATGAAACACAGGGAAAGGAAACAACATGAATTTGAAGGGGATAGGTCTATAGGAACCGTGGTCGACAATCCTGGAGAGGAGAAGGAAATTCAAAACAAATTGAACCAGGCATTACAGGTATTGCCTGAAAAATGTAGAAAAGTGTTTCAGCTTAGTAGATTTGAGGAACTTAAGTACCATGAAATTGCAGACAGATTGGGTATTTCTATAAAAACTGTGGAAGGCCACATGGGCAAAGCCCTAAAAACGTTAAGAGTGGAATTGGCGGAATTTCTGCCAATTGTTTTATTTCTATTGGCAGATAAATTTTAAGTGATGGAAGATAGCTTACTTATAAAATACCTGCTTGAGGAAACCAATCCAGATGAGGTTAAAGTAGTGGAAACCTGGATTGAAGCAGATCCTAAACATAAGAAACATTTTCAAGAGTTTAGGTGGGTTTGGATAAAGTCAAAAGATTTGGTTAAGACGGATAATATGGATGAAGATGCTGCTTGGGAGCGCTTCCAAATGCTTCGTGAAGCAAATCAAAAAAAGGTACAGCCAAAGGCCCAGCAAAGATTTTTGACTTCTGGATGGGCAAAGGTTGCGGCAGCTTTTGTGCTTATGGGTGCAATCACGGCAATAGTCATGTCCTTTTTACCGCATTCTGGGAAAGCACTTTATTCCAATGTCGCTTTAATGGCTGACCAGGAAGCGATAGAAGAAGTGCTATTGGATGGCACTTTACTAACACTTAATAAAAACGCTAAATTAACTTATAGCCAGAAATGGTTGGGGAATAATCGCCTTGTTAAGCTGGAGCGGGGTGAAGCTTATTTTGAAGTGGAAAAGAATCCCAAAAAGCCATTTGTAATCGCCATAGACGAATTGGAAGTTAGGGTTTTGGGCACTTCTTTTAATATTAAAAAAACCAAAGAAAAAACAATTGTGATTGTGGATGAAGGTGTCGTACAGGTGAAGACAGGTGCGGATGAATTATTGCTGCAAAAAGATGAAAAGGCTATCATTAATAATGATAACGGAGCCATTGAAAAGAGCGTATCCACCGATCAACTGTTCAAATATTATGTAAGTAAGGAGTTTGTGGCTAAAAATTTAAAACTTACAACGCTTGTGGAGGCCTTAAATACCGCTTATAATAGTGATGTTGAGGTTTTGTCAGCGCGGGCAAAGGAGATGTCTATTACTACTACCCTCCCATATGGTTCATTGAATGACAACCTTGAAATCATCAGCCAAACACTTGAGTTAACTGTTTCTCAACAGGGCGACAATATAATTATAGAATAATTCTTTACCTTCGAAGGGTCTGTTGCTTAAAGTTATGATTTTTAAATTTCGTGGTTTTATTCTGTTAATTATCATTTGCCTGACTTCTCCTAAAATCGTTAGTGCACAGGATTTTCTTTTAAATGAAATGAATTATGTGGCTTCCAATCAAATCGCTTTAGGCGATATTATGGACGAGCTATCAAAAGAACAGGGTTTTTATTTTTCCTATCAGAGTAGCCTGATCAATCTGGATGAACCAGTTTCGGTTCCCTCCTATGAAGGGCAGGTAGCAGGTTTTCTACGGGTCTTATTAGGGGAGGACTACGAGTTCAAGGAGCATGATAAATATGTAATCATTAAATATGCGCCAGGGAAACTGGACATTGATTTTGATAAAAGGAATAGGTCCTCAATTCTTAGAGGGAAGATTAGAGATTATCACAATGGAGAGCCAGTTCCTTTTGCCAGTATTTACGAAAAAAACACTTTGGTTTCTTCTTTGTCGGATGAAAACGGAGATTTTGAATTGAAATTCAAAAAACAACCAAATGACCTCATTTGGCTGGCAATAAGTAAGGAAGCTTATCGGGACACCTCCTTTATTATCCTGCCAACAGTGGATGTAGGGCTGAGGGAAAAACCGAAAAAAATACGATTTTATCCTGAGAATGGGGTAGCTGAAGCAATGGAAAACAGTGCTTTGGGACGCCTTTTGATTGGATTTAGGCAACGTGTACAACGAATTAATTTGGGAGGGTTTTTCGTGGAGAGTCCTATGCAGGTATCCCTTACTCCAGGATTGAGTTCTCAGGGGATCTTTAACAGTCAAATGATAAATAATTTCTCTTTGAATATTCTAGGAGGCTATACTGCGGGGGTAGAGGGATTGGAAGTTGCTGGTATTTTTAATATTAATCAGAAGGATGTTAAGGCTTTTCAAGTAGCCGGAATTTTTAATATGACAGGTGGTGATGTGGGTGGTTTTCAAGCTTCAGGAATCCATAATTTTGTGTATGGTAATGTGAATGGTTTTCAGGTCGGCGGTATTTACAATCATGTAAGGGGTGATGTATGTGGTGCACAAGTTGCAGGTATCTATAATTACACAGCAGGCTCATCGGACATTCAAATAGGAGGTTTGCTAAATAAATCAGCGCAGGCTAACGTTTTGCAAATAGCAGGTTTGGCTAACCATGCAAATACCAGTACTGGTGCATTTCAAATAGCAGGATTAAATAATTATTCTCAAGGAGAAGTAAGTTTTCAAATAGCAGGTCTGGTAAACAAAGCCGAAAATGTTACGGGTGCTCAATTTTCGGGATTAATCAATATTGCCAAATCTAGTGATTACCCCATAGGGCTGATTAATATCATAGAAGATGGGCAAAAAAGTTTGGCTTTGGGTAGCGATGAAACTGAATTTAGGCAAATCACTTTTCGATCTGGAGGAAGAAAGCTATTTGGCTTAATAGGAACTGGCATAATGGAGCAGTCTGGAAAAATGATGTACGGATTCGATCTTGGGCTTGGTTTGCATGTTGTTAATAAAGGTAAAGTATCAATGGATTTTGAATTTGTAAACCGGCAGGCAACAGACTTTACCGGTTTGACTAACAACACAAGTTTTATTAGATTAATCCCTGGGTATAGGTTAGGAAATCATTTTAAACTTGTTGTAGGCCCTTCTATTGGATTTACTGCCTTTGATAAAAACTGGACTTACCCCAGTCCTGGATATGTTATCGCCAGTAGTACTACAAGCAATGGTAGGTATACCTTGCATGCAGGGTTTTACGCTGGTGTACAGTACGTATTTTAATTCGGATAAAGCAAAAGGGCTCGCAGTAATCTTGTCTTAGTAGAGAAGTGGTATAATTACCTATTAACAGGCCTATTTTGATATTCCAGGAATGATGAACTGGATTTTGGAACTTTTTCTATTACTTTTGAGGGTTAAAATCCTTTTATTACAAAGGATTCTATTGATTTTAGTGCCTTATTAAACGGTCGAAACAAAAATCGACTGGTATTTTATTCTTTTATGAAAAATCCGAACCAGAGCAAGACCCCTAAATTTATTGCCATAAGTGAGCAAATCATTGGTAAGATAAACTCTGGAGAGTTGCTTCCTGGGGAAAAGGTGCCCTCTGAAAATGAATTGATTCATTCCTTTGGGGTAAGCAATACCACTGCCAGAAAGAGCCTTCAGGAAATTGAGTCGCGTGGCTATGCCCAACGAATAAAAGGCAAAGGTACCTTTGTGCTCAATAAAACAGAAGACCATCACCTAGTTAGAACTTTAGGCTCAATCGATGCCACCAGGAGGGGTTTTGATGAAGGTTTGAAGGTAGAAGGTTTTAAACCCAAAACCATTGTACTGGAAAAAATAGTGCTTGAGCATGGTGTGTCTGCAGAAATTAGTGGGAAAAATTACATTATAGAAGGCCCCGTATTAAAAGTGCATCAGCTTAGGTATGCAAACGATATGTTGTTAAAAGATGAGACCAAATACATCTCTTTAAAGCTTTGCCCCAAGATCAATATGCTTTCCACAGACCTGTCCTATTTCAAGGTATATGAAGATAAATACCAGCTGAAAATTTCGGACATCAAGCAGAATCTAAGCGCAATCATTCTTCCACCGGATGACCCAACAAATAATTTTGAATTTGAAAGTGCTTTACCTGTATTTGTGCTGGACAGTGTGGTGCTAAGCAGCAAAGACGCTGTGCTTGAATTAGAGAAATCTCTCTATAGAGGGGATAAATATAAATTTGCTATCATCGCCCATCCTGAGTACAATGGGAATTAAGTCCAATACGGGCCCTTGCCAAAGTTGATCTTTTTTTTTATCCTTTGGTATTTATTTTTCCTGAAAAACACTTTATGCTCCTATTATCATCTAAAAGACTTGTCTTAGAGCGTTAAGAAAAATTCTGGTGTTTCGTTTAAATTTACTTTTATGTTCCGTAAAGGTTGATTATAGCTTGGTTATTTCGTAAAAAATTTACAATAACTTGCATTTTAATTTTTAAGGTTATATCATTGTTTAATTAACTTAGAGCGTTAAGTACAATGAACCCAAAAATCAAATGGTATATTCTAGCAATGGTATTCATTGCTACAGGCCTAAATTTTTTAGACAGGCAGGTCTTATCCATGACCATAATAAAAATTCAAGAAGAACTTTCGATTTCCGATGTACAGTATGGCTGGGTGAATACCGGTTTTCTGGTTAGCTATGCCCTGATGTTCACCATAGGAGGTCGCTTAATTGATAAATTCGGAGGGAAAAAGGGGCTTGGCTTTTCAGTGGGAATTTGGTCTTTGGCCAGTGTTCTACATGGGGTCATGAATAGTTTTTCCCAATTGCTGGGATTTCGTTTTTTACTTGGCGTGGGTGAGGGAGCATGTTTTCCCGGAGCAGCAAAGACTGTTTATGAATGGTTTGGAGAAAAAGAGAGAGCACTTGCCAATGGCATAGCTATAGGAGGCGCTGCAATTGGGGCTGTAGCGGCACCACCTTTGACCATTTTGATTGCTGGGGAATATGGTTGGCGCTGGAGTTTTGTCATTCCGGGAGTAATAGGTATCGTATGGGTTGTTCTTTGGTTTAGCCAATCCTGGAAAAATAGTTTACAGGCCAGAGAGGCGAAAGCGGTGACTGTTTCTGCTGAGCCTGTCGTGCAGATTTCTATAAAAAAGCTCCTAAAAAATAAAACTGTTCAGGTATTTATTTTAATCAGGTTTCTTTTGGACCCGGTATTTTACTTTTTGATGTTTTGGGTGCCCAAATACCTTAATCAGGAGCGAGATTTATCTTTCGAACGTATAGGGGAATTGTTTTGGATACCTTTCCTGGCATTGGGCCTTTCCAATATTTTAGGGGGTTGGTGTTCAGATAAACTGGTAGCGAGGAATTTCAGTATCAACGCTGCTAGGAAGTGGGTGATGGGTTTTGCTGCGGCACTAACCCTTGTGGCACCGTTTATTTCTACAGTTTCTACTATTGAAGTGGCCATACTATTGATGTCCTTGATGATGCTTGCACATGGTTTTTGGATCACAAATTACATTACAGCTATAGCCGATGTGTTTGGTAAATATGCTACCTCCTCTGTCGTGGGATTATCCGGGACAGCAGGGGCCATTTCTGGAATGATCATCAATCCATTTATCGGATGGATTGCCCAAAACTATTCCTATGGTCCGCTTTGGTTGGTCTCAGGCATTATGTATCCTTTGGCATTTGTCATTTTGATGGTATTTATACCAAAAATTAAAACAATCGAATTCAGTAAATAAAACACACATAGCAATAGAAATGGAATCATTTTGTCAAAATTAACATAGTGCGTTAAGAGAAATAATAAATATTAAACTTAATAAAATGAAGGAAAATAATGGAAGTGAAAATCCTGTGAAAGGTAAATATAAAATTGAAAGAAGGGAATCCTCTTTGCCTAGAATAGGTGTTTTTGGTGTAGGCTATTTCAAATACTGGGCACAATTTGAGGGGCTTTTGGATGATTTATTAGCGAAGCAAAAAGTGCTGATAGATAAAATTGAGAAAAATAGGGCTGAGGTCATTGATTTTGGCTTAGTGGATGATGCCCAGTCTGCCTATGACTTGGTGCCTAGGCTACAAGCAGAGAATCTTGACTTGATATTTTGCGACATGCTTACTTATGCTACGTCAAGCACTTTTGGGACCATTATTAAAAACATAAATGTACCAATAGTGCTGGTTGCCTTGCAACCGGACAAGGCCATGGATTATAGTAAAGCTTCTACTTACATGCAGCTTTACAATGATGATGTATGTTCTTTGCCTGAATTTGCCGGTGTGGCTGTAAGAATGGGTAAAAAAGTACCAGAAGTGATCATTGGTACTTTGCACGATGATCCCGAGTCAGAGCGAATGATCAATGAATATTGTAAAATAGCAAATGTATTACATGGGCTGAAAACAGCCAGGATTGGCCATATAGGTCATCCTATAGAAGCAATGCTCGATATGCATACTGATTCCACCATGCTTACTGCCCATTTTGGTGTACATATCGTCCAATGTGAAGCCAATGAAATTGTTGGCAATTATGCAGAGAAAGTTTCTGAAGAGGAGGTCGCCGAGGAAGAGAACCGTATTTTATCTTTCTTCGACACGCCGGACCCCGTTTCTGATCCCATCTCTGAGAAGTTAAAAAAGGAAGACTTAAAAGTTGCCGCCGGTGTCTCGGTGGCTTTAAAGAAATTTGTAAAAGATAGGAATCTTGATGGACTGGCCTATTATTACAATGGGGAAGACCAAAGTGAAACCCAATTGGTGATGTCCAATCTTATTGTTGGGAATTCGCTATTAACAAGTTCTGGATTTCCCATGTGTGGAGAATCCGATTTGAAATGCTGTATGGCCATGTTTATCATGGACCGATTCGATATAGGTGGGAGCTTTGCTGAATTTCACCCAATAGATTTCAAGGAAAACTTTGTTTTGGTGGGGCATGATGGTCCCCATAATCTCTCTATCGCTCAGGGAAAACCGGTGCTAAGAAGTTTAAAAAAGTACCATGGAAAACCAGGGTTTGGAGCTGGCGTAGAATTCAAAATTAAAGAAGGACCGATTACCATGCTGAGCATCAGCTCCAATTATGAAGGCAAATTCAAATTTGTTATCGCTGAAGGAGAATCAGTAGAAGGGCCCATACCGCCTACAGGAAATACAAATACAAGAGGTTTTTTCAAACCCGATGTACGCACCTTCTTGACCAATTGGATCAAAGAAGGACCTACCCATCATTTTGCTTTGGGCATAGGGCACCATGCCCAAAGCATACAGAAAATTGCCAATTATTTAAATATAGAATCGGTAATAGTAGTCTGAATTAATGATTAACCCAAAATAACTGACCATGAAAACAATTATCAAAAGTTTTGTTTTCGTGATGGTACTCTGCTTTAGCATGGGCCATTACGAGCTATTGGCACAAGCAGGCAATCGCCTGCTGGTAAAAGGAACGGTGACGTCTGCAGAAGATGGAGCCACAATTCCGGGCGTTACGGTCCTTGAAAAAGGCACATCAAACGGGACGGTTACAGATATTGACGGAGGCTATGAAATTACATTAGGCAATGGAAATGCTGTTCTTGTTTTTTCATATGTAGGCTTTGCCAAGACGGAGATTCAAGTAGGCAACCGAAGCGCATTAGACATCGAACTCCAAATGGATATGGAACAACTGAATGAAGTTGTTGTCGTGGGGTATGGTACTCAGAAAAGGAAAGACCTTAGTGGTTCCATTTCTAGGATCACAAGTGAGGAATTTTTGCAACCTTCTACTGGGAGTTTTGATCAGATGCTACAAGGTAAGGTGGCTGGGGTTCAGATCAACCAGACCACAGGTGCACCAGGAGGGAATGTGAACATTCTTGTCAGAGGGGTGAGTTCTATTTCTGGAGGCAATCAACCCTTGTATGTGATTGATGGTTTTCCGGTAGATGGAGGATCTAATTCAAATATGCGGGGTTATGGTGGAGACTCTTTTTCCTCTGCAGACATGGCTTCCAATACTGCGAACCGAATCAACCCATTAAGTGCTATTAACCCTTCAGATATTGCCTCCATAGAGATTCTAAAAGATGCCTCTGCAACGGCCATTTACGGTTCAAGAGGATCAAATGGTGTTGTGATCATAACCACCAAAAGGGGGAATTATGAAAAGGCACAGATTAGCCTTGACATGTCCTATGGTTATCAGGAAGTGGCCAATAAACTGGACTTGATGAATGCCAGTCAATATGCTGATTTTGTAGCCGATGGAAGAGACAATGCCTGGATTTTCCGTGGAGGATCCATAGATGATCCAAACGAAGTAAGGAATGCTGCAAGTAGGGTAAGGCCGGAATTTAGAAATCCTTCGTCCCTGACTACAGATACAGATTGGCAGGATGTAATTTTTAGAACTGCCCCAGTAAGAAATGTTCAGTTATCTTCCAGAGGTGGAACAGATAAAACAAGTTTTTTCATCTCCGGAGGGTATTTTTCTCAGGAAGGTGTGGTTATCAACTCTGATTATAACAGGTTTAATTTAAGAGTGAATGTGGATGCTCAGATTACCGACAAGGTAAGGATCGGTACTTCCACTTATGGTTCTTATGGGTATGGCAGGTTTGCCAACACAGAATCACATTATGGACAGGGCGGATTGCTTTCCAATGTGTTAGCTGCTTCCCCAACAATTCCAGTTTATGACAATGAGGGCAACTATTATTTCAACCAGGCAGATGTTACAGATGGACTGGGATTTTTAGCCAATGTCCTGGCAGTAAGTGAAGGTTCTGTGGACAAGAGAAATGTGATGAATGTTTACACCAATAACTATATAGAGGTAGACATAAGCGAAAACCTGATGTTCAGATCATCTGCAGGGATCAATTATTCCTCAAGTAATATCCGACTTTGGAGATCCAATGCTGTTCCTCAATATACCTCATTGAACTACCCAGCAACAGCAGGAGCCACAAAAATGGACAACCTCAATTGGCTGAATGAAAACACACTGACATTTAACAAGTCCTTTGACAACAAGCATTTTCTAAATGCTGTCGCAGGGTTTACCGCTCAGAAAAACAGTGGGGATCGTTTATCCGCAGGAGCCTCTGACTTCCCGACAAATTATGTGACCTACCTTTCTGGAGGAATAGTCAATGCAGGAACGCAAACACTTAGTGAGTGGTCGTTATTGTCAGTGATGGCTCGGGTAAATTATTCCTATGACAGCAAGTACCTTTTCACTGCTACCCTTAGGAGAGATGGAAGTTCCAGATTTGGAAGCAACTTCAAGTGGGGATCTTTTCCTTCGTTCTCCCTGGGATACAATATTTCAGAGGAAGAGTTTTTAAGCAATGCTGATTTTCTGAGTAACCTTAAAATCAGGGCCAGTTACGGGATTTCCGGAAACAATCAAATTGGAAATTATACCCATATCGGATTATTGTCTGCCAGAAGGTATATCAATGAGAGTGGCTTGATACCAGGTTTGGTGCCAAGTAGTCTTGCGAATGACGATTTGACCTGGGAAATTTCAAAACAAACCAATTTTGGGATAGACATGAGCCTATTTAAGGACAGGATTAATGTTACGGCAGATATTTACAGGGATCTGAAAACAGATTTGTTATTGGCTGTTCAGTTGCCTGCTGCCTCTGGTTTTTACAGTTCAGTTCAGAATATTGGAGATATAGAGAATAAGGGCTTTGAGTTAGGGTTGAATACGGTGAATATTCAAAAGACCAATTTCACTTGGAATAGCAACCTGACTTTTACGGCAAATAGAAACAAAGTGCTTAAACTGGCTACTGAAGGTGGAAGAATTTCAAATTCGCCTTTTCAAATTACAGAGGTGGGCCATCCTGTCTCCAGTTTTTATTTGATCAACAAACTGGGGATTTTTATGAATAGTGATGAGTTAGAAGGTGCTGCCTTGTTTCACCCAAGAACGGAAGCCGGAGACATAAAATTCGAGGATGTAAATGAAGACGGTGTAATCAATCAAAATGACCGAAAAATTGTAGGAAACCCCTGGCCAGATTTTGTTTGGGGTATCACCAATAATTTCCAATGGAAGAATTTTAATTTAAATATAGCGGTCGTTGGCTCCGAAGGTGCGCAAACCTACCTTGAATCAGGAGGCGCTTTGATGGGGTCAAATGGCGTTCAAAATGGGTTGGTCTTACAAGATAGAAGGTGGCGTTCTGAAGAAGACCCTGGAGATGGAATTATCCCAAGAGCGATCAGAAGTAACCATGCATTGGGTTTTGGTACTTCCTCACATTTTTTGTTTGATGCCTCTTTTATCCGTATCAGAAATGTGATGCTTGGGTACAATATGCCTGAAGAACTTGTTTCCAGGTTTAGGCTAACAGGCATGAATGTCTATGCCAGTGTTGCCAATGTTTACACTTTTACTGATTATCCCGGTTATGATCCAGAATCCAGTAGTACAGGTGACAATGTAGTCAATGCAGGTATTGATTATCTAAATTATCCACTACCAAGAACCTACACTTTGGGCCTAAAAATATCCTTATAACCTAAAATTATTGAGTCATGAAAAAATATATCATATATATCCTGACCGTATTGGCGGTGACCTCCTGCTCAGATTTTCTAGAATTGCAGCCTGAACATCAAATCAGCGATGGCTCCTTCTATAAAAATGCCAACGATTTTGAGACAGCACTTATAGGTAGTTATTCAAGTCTTCAGAACCTGTATGACGCCAATTTAGTGTATGTTGGAGAATTGACGACTGACAATGCAGAAATCCAGTGGACCACTCCCTCTATTTCTGAGGTGGAGTTGGACGAGGTCAATTTCACCTCTTCGAATAATTATTTGAATTCAATTTGGCAGATAAGTTTTAACCTTGTTTCCCAATCAAACAATATACTGTCTAGAATTGATGAAGTGGACATGGGCACTCAGATCAAAGACCAGATAAAAGGCGAGGCTTTATTTTTAAGGGCCTTTGGATACTTTAATCTTGTTAGAACATTTGGGCCTGTGCCTATTGTGGATGTGGCTTTCCGAAGCCCAGGTGAAATTGCGGCCTATGACATGACACGAAAACCTGAAGAAGCTGTTTATCAAATGATAGAAGCCGACTTAAATCAGGCCACAGCGCTACTCACAGGAGTGGAAGGCTTGGGTAAATCCAGGGCTTCAAGTGCAGCTGCAATGACCTTATTGGGAAAGGTTCACCTAACCAAAATGGACTATAGCAGTGCTGAAACGGCATTAAAAGCAGTTGTAGATAGTAATGATTTTTCGCTTGAATCGGATTATAAAAGCTTGTTTACAAATGGAAATGACGAATTGCCTGAATCTATTTTTGAAATCAAATACATGTCTGGTAACTTGGGTGTAGGGAATGGCTTTTCCAGCACATTTACCCCTGCGAGATTTGATATGGATATCTTCCCTAATCAAATGCAGGGCTCAGGAAGAATTTTACCTACTCCTGAAATGGCCGAAGCCTATGAAGATGGTGATCTTAGAAGACCAGCTTCCATTGGTGATTCTGTACGGGTAATCTCAGGCGGTTTTGAAAAAGAATTGTATGGGTTGAAATTTGTAGATTTCACTACAGGGGTGCAGGGAGATGGCGGAATCAACTTTACCGCCTTGAGGTATGCTGATGTACTATTGATGTATGCAGAAGCACTTAATCAAAACGGGAAGCAGGATGAAGCCATGCTTTACCTTAATATGGTTCGTGACCGAGCAGGTTTGAAAGACCTGAGTGGTTTGGATCAGGCAGCATTGACAGTTGCATTGGCACAAGAACGCAGGGTTGAGCTATTTATGGAAGGTCACCGCTGGTATGATTTGGTGAGAACAGGAAAGCTTTTAACTGAAATGAATGCATATTTTGAGCGGAACAATTTGAATTTTGAGGTTCAGGCTTATAAAACGATAATGCCTATCCCGCTTAGGGAGATTGATATTAATCCCAGCTTAGGACAAAACACTGGTTATTAATGAGGAAACGAAACATTACAATGCGCAATTTTTGGTTGGTTTTGTTGCTGGCCCTGGTCTGTGTACCGGGGCTGGCACAGGACAACCTAAAAGGTAAGAATTTCCAAAGTATTACTTTGGAATCTTCCCTTAAGCCTTTTAAGAAAAAGGACAAAGCTTATATAAGGGCAGTGGCTCATGAAATGTTTACGCAATGGCATTCCTTGTTGAGGCATGCGGATACTGTATCGATGATGCTTTGGACCAGTGATGGTTCTGAAATTCTAGATTACAAGGGTACCATGGACCAACCGCTGGAGTGGGCCAAATACATGGGGAACCCAAATACAGCGCATGAAGTGGGTTCAGGTCCAGAATCCCTTTCTTTGCATCAAAGGGCTTATGTCTATCGGGACGATGCGCCAGACTTTACCTATGGCGATCTTGCCTTTATTGTAAAAGTACTTAAAGAGGAAGGGCGAAAAGTAACAGGCAAGCCAATTAAGGTAGGGGCTACCTTTGATCCAGGCCCTGAATTTGCTAAATCTCCTTTCAAATATGAGAAACACCCTGAAATACTTGGTGGTAATGCCATGGGACACAAAACTTTTGTAAGTTCTTATTCTGTGTTGAATGGTGATAGTGAGTCCTATGCAGGTTTTCCTGATGGTATTCCTGACCAAACGCCATTTGGAACCTTCTTTGGTAGACAAAGTCAGCATTTTCTTGATGACTTGGGTTTTGACTATATCTGGCTAAGCAATGGGTTTGGTTTTGGGGCAGAAGGATGGGCAGCAACTGGAGCGATTTTTACCGGTGAAAATTTTGCTCAGGAAAAACTGGCTTCATCGGCTGATAAAGTGGTAGGATTTTGGAAGTTATTTAGGGAGGAATGTCCTGAATACCCTATACAAACCAGGGGCACCAACCTTTCTGTAGGAGCTGATCTGGCAAGAGATGCGGTAGATTTAAGAAACATATACAAAGGAGGGTTTAATATGTTGCCTCCACCCAATTCACCATGGGCAGCATTGGATGGAGATTTTGGTTTAGAATTGGCCGGTTATATGTCACGAATGGCCATGTTGCCGGACAATAGATTCCCATTCAGGTATTATACCCACGATCCCTGGTGGATCAATAGTCCTTGGCTGGACCGCTATGGAAGAGAACCGCATGATATTTATTTGCCCTTGGCAGTAGCAAGAATCGATGAAGAAGGAAAGATAGGAGTGCCCACGCATTTAAATTTCCTGACCATTGATGATACCTATGGCAACATGCCAACACAGGTGCCTGACGAGGTAATGCCTCATATCTTAAAAGCACGTTATGACATGCCCACAGCTCCAGGGCCATTGGTTTGGGTCTATCCGTTTGATGAGTACCACGATTGGGCAAGGGATTATACCGACAGATTGCCAGAGATTTATTATGGGGACTGGTTTATGAGACAGGCAATCAACAGTGGACTTCCTATGAACACGGTGATTTCAACTACTTCTCTACCAGGCGCCATTGCGAATAACCCAGGCCTTTTTAAGTCTTCGATACTTATGACAATTGCTCCGGAAAAGAATTCTAAGAATGAGAAAACACTCATGGATTTTGTGAAAAATGGAGGGCAACTTATTGTATTTGGACCTGTGGATCATTCAAGCAAGACCTTTATGGATTTTATCAACCTTTCCAATACCACGCCGCTATCAGGTGAGATGGAACTGCTTTCAGAGATCGGTATAGATATTATCAAGGGGGATGTTCCCCAAAAAATAAGACACCTTTCCTTATTTTCTGGTGGAGGTTTCCGTACGGTAATTCATAAGCCCAAAGATTCATTTACTCAAGCTTTGTCAAGTGTAGAACAAGGAGATGAAGTAAGGGACATGGCATGGCTTAGGCAAGATCCTGATTGGAATGGAGGGAAAGTTGTTTATTTAAGAGGTACCAATTCCAGTAGCTTTACTGGTGGAAGATTATTGACGCCTGACAATCCGGAAGAATTTCAGATCGTTCCAGCCATGCTTAGGAAACTGCTGGGTAACTTCGGGATGCATTTAAAAATAGAAAAGGAAAATGCGGGAATCAAAGACCCTGTACTTACGATCAATCGTTCTGACAATGCTTTCGTCTTTTCCGGTTACAATCCCAATTCTACCGTAAAGCAGTCCTTTAAATTTGAACAAGGAGCGCCATTGATATTGGGCTTAGAGACAATTCTTACAGATGGTTTTTCCAACTACACCATGCCGACATCCTGGCATAGAGAATGTCGTGTTTTTATTACCCAGAACTCAGGAATGGTATCGTTTAAAGAACTTCATTCCGGCCAAAAAGGGATAAGCAAGCGATATAGCGTCAGTGGATTACAAAACGGTTCACTTAGAATTTATCCATCCGATGGGGTGACGGCGGAAGAATTAAATGTATACTTAAATTCAAGGTATCCATGGAATACTGGTGAGATCCCTTTCACTGAGGTGAAAAATGGCAATGAACGCTATTTTGAAATCAAGGATGTCTCAGGAACAGTAGCATTTTCATGGTAATATAACTCGGGTAACTAGTTTAAGATGAGAAAGAAAATAAATATTTCCTGGAGACCGCTCCTTTTTATAAGCTTTAATATGATGGCCATAGCAGGTTGTCAAAGCGAAAAAAACCAGGAGAAGGAACCACAGCCAAATGTTTTGGTCATTCTGACAGATCAACACACCAATGATGCGTTGAGTTATTTGGGAAATCCTCATTTAAACACCCCAGCCATGGACCAGTTAGCAGCTGAAGGCACCTTTTTTAAAGCATCTTATTGTACCTCGCCAGTTTGCGGACCAGCAAGAAGTAGCTTGATCACAGGAAGGATGCCTCATGAAACAGGTGTGGTTTGGAATTCCACACATATCCGACCTGATGTACCCACCATAGGCCAGGTTTTTAAAGAATCAGGATACAATACAGCCTGGGCTGGAAAATGGCACCTGCCTGAATCATATCCAGCCAAAGGAGCTATGGATTCCGTAGCAGGTTTTGCTGTGGTTCCGTTTCAATCTTTGGATAAGGAATGGGATCTCGGAGAAGATACGGATGGTCCCATTGCAGACGCCACGGTGAATTATCTCAATAACTATAAGGAGGATCAACCCTTCTTATTGACAGTTTCCCTTCACAATCCCCATGACATTTGCCATGTCCCAAGAAGACCGGATGAATATGCCAAAGCCTATGAATTGGAAGGTTTACCTCCTTTGCCCAATAACTTTGAAATTGATCCTGACGAACCACAATTCCTTGCTGAAAAACGCTTGATGGACCATTATGGGGATGAGTTATTGAAGACAAAAGATTATACACCCGAAGACTGGCAGGCTTACTTGTACCATTATTATCGATTTACTGAAATGGTAGATGGGGAAATTGGAAAAATCCTGCAAGCATTGAAGAAAAATGGTTTTGATGAAAATACCATTGTAGTGCTTACCAGTGAACATGGTGACGGCGGTGCAGGGCACAAGTGGGCGGCTAAGTTAAGTTTGTATGATGAAGCTGCTACCGTCCCTTTTATCATCAGGTACAAGGGCCATGTGCCATCTGGGAACATTGATAGAAATCAATTGGTATCAGGGATTGATTTGGCCCCAACCATAATCGATTATGCAGGTATAACGACTTCTGCTAAATTTACTGGCAAAAGCCTCAAGCCCGTTTTGGAGCATCCTGGGGAGAAGTTGAGAGATTATTTGGTGGTGCAATTGGCAGACGACAAGTTGGATTCCAGCAGACAGGCCAGGTTGATCAGAAATGATCGGTACAAATACAATCTGTACAATCAGGGGGAGCGAAATGAGCAATTGTTTGACTTGTGGAAAGACCCGGGAGAGCAGCACAACCTTGCTTACGTTGATGCCTACCAATCCGTTAAAAAAGAAATGCATGTGGCGTTGGATGAATGGATAACAGCCACCGATGATGATTTTTATGAATGGAGTCCTTTGCCCAATAGTAAAGAAAAATAGTCATTTGTTCGAATTATGTGTTGGTATTCAATAAAGATAGAAATTTCATAGAAAACTGTAGAAGCCTGAAGGGCTTCACCAATAATAACCACGGGTGGAACCCGTGGTATCCAGATAGAAACGATACGGTTTTGGCGGTATTGTTGCCATTTTTCTGCAACAATGCTGACAAAATCCAGTTCTGAGGTAACTGTGAAATGTTACTTACCTACCTCACCGAATCAGGACAATTTTAATTTTAGACGATTATCATAAAGCCATAAACCATGAAGTTAAGTACTTATCTCTTTTGTTTTATTGCCAGTCTTTGTTGCATGCTCTCATTTGGCCTTCAGGCCCAGCAAAGTGCGGCGTACAATCAGATGCGACAAAATTTCCTTCAGCCACCAAGTACGGCCAAACCCACTGTTTACCATTGGTGGTTGGGAGGACATGTGGATACTTTAAGGCTAAAAGAGGAGATAAAATCCTTTGATGAGGCAGGTATAGCTGGTTTTACCATATTTGAAATAGGTTCGCGTGATACTGTTCAGGTAGGGGCTGGCCCTGAGTTTTTGGGTGATGAATCTTTGGCAACCATAAGCGTTGCCATAGATGAGGCTGGTAAATATGGAATGGAGGTAGGATTGAATACGGCAAGTAGCTGGAATGCTGGAGGCAATTGGCTTACCCCACAACATGCAGCAAAATCAATTTACCAACGCAAAGTGAATGTCACAGGTGGAGGGAAGAAAAAAATCAAATTGCCCTTCCCAGAAATCCCTGAGAAAGATCCCCGAGGCAGAAAACGCTTCATTTCTTATGGGAAAGATGGCAAGCCGGTATATTCCGAAGAAATAGCGGTTTTGGCCTTACCACTGGTAGCAGACAATGTGGTAATGGATACCAGTCGAATCAGGGATGTATCCATGTTTTTTGATTCGAAAAAAGAGGTTTTGAATTGGGATGTTCCGGATGGAGAATGGAAAATTGTACGTTATGTCAGTTCCAATTCCGGAGAGAATTTGGTGCTACCAAGTAAGTATTCAGCAGGGCCTATTGTAGATCATTTCGATGCAGAAGCCACGGCTTTTCACTTCAATTATATTATAGACCGATTGGAATCTGTGTTAGGGGATTTGCGTGAAACGGCCTTGAAAAATCTATATATGGCAAGTTATGAAGCCAGAGGCTTTAATTGGACACCTACTTTACCACAAGAATTCGAGGAATTAAATGGCTATGATATAAAGAAATTCTTACCCATTCTATTTGAAGAAGTGGTGCTTTCTACTGAAGCTACTTCTGCTTTCAGAGCAGGCTTTCAAAGGACATTGTCAGAATTGATGATCAAAAACTTCTACATGAAGTCCAAAGAAATCTGCAATGCCCATGGATTGAAAAACAACAGTGAAGCAGGAGGTCCAGGTTACCCGTTACATAATGTTCCTGTAGAACCCTTAAAAGCATTGGGTAAAGGCTTGGATATCCCTAGAGGAGAATTTTGGATCAATCACCATAACTTTAGCGATGAGGGTTTAGATGTGCTACGGGTAGTGAAGGAAGTCTCTTCTGCTTCCCATATTTATGGTTTAAGAATGGTGGAGATGGAAGCATTTACCACTTTTCAGCAATGGCAAGAAGGTCCTTTCGAAATGAAACCCATGGGAGACAGGGCTTTTGCTGAAGGCATGAACAGGGTAGTGGTACATGGATCTACTCATAATCCAGAAGGCACTGGGAATCCAGGTATTGTTTACCATGCAGGAACTCATTATAATGACAAAAGGGTCTGGTGGAAGAAAATACGACCATTTAATGAATACCTGGCAAGGGTTTCTTATGTCTTTCAGGAAGCCGATTTTAAAGCAGATGTCTTGTATTATTATGGTGACACCATCCCCAATTATGGAGGGCATAAGCGCAGTCGCTTTAATCCAGGAGAAGGGTATGATTTTGAGTTGGTCAATACTGAAATACTTCTTGGTCTGGAGGTGAGAAACGGGAAAATTATAAATCCTCGGAATAAGGCTGAATTTAGTGTCCTGGCCCTGACCAAAGAATATGAGATACACCCGGAGGTATTGGTGAAACTAGAGCAAATGGCAATAAATGGGGCTATAATTACTGGGCCTAAACCCAGTAGAATAGCTCCTGTAAAGAATGATAAGAATTTGCCCGATATGAAAGGTTGGCTGAATAACTTATGGAAACCTTATAGCAAGCAAAGCTTTAAACCAGGAAGTGGGACCATCTATTATGGCACTTCGGTATTTGAGATTCTTCAGGAATTGAAAATTAACCCTGACTTTGATTACAAAGACAAAGGGTTTTATGCTCTGGATTACACCCATTATCAGAAAGAGGGTGTTGACTTTTATTTTGTAGTCAATACTACAAACGAATGGTTGTCTAGAGACTTGAATTTCCGACAAGAGGGAAAGACACCAGAGTTATGGAATCCTGAGAATGGGAGTATAACGGCCATTCCTGTTTTTGAAAATACTTCGGATGGTATCCTACTTCCTTTGAGTCTTGCACCTCATGAAAGTACTTTTGTGGCATTTAAAAAAGGGAACAATCAAGCACATTATACAAAAATAAAAGCCAATGGTATTCATCCACCTATGCTACGTTATGGGGAGTATGGCGTTGAGTTATGGGAAGAAGGCGATTTTGATTTCGTGCAAAAAGATAAAAGCAGCCGCATGTCAAATCATGCCAATGTGAAAACTATAGCAGGTGCTTGGGAAGTTTATTTCCCTGAAGGATGGGGAGCACCGGAAAAAGCAATTTTCCCTGAATTAAAATCCTGGACCGAGTCTGAAATTGACGGTATCAAATATTTTTCAGGAACTGCCCGCTACGAAAAGAATTTTATCCATGAAATGTATGCTTCTGAATTTCCAGAAGCCAGGATTTACCTGGATTTAGGAGACCTTTCCCATGTCGCTGAAGTTTGGTTGAATGATAAGCCATTGGGCATAACCTGGTCCAAGCCTTACCGTTTTGATGTGACGGATGCTTTAAAACCGGGGATAAATACCCTAAAAATAGAAGTTGCCAATACATGGTCAAATAGACTTACGGGAGATGCGGTAACAGGTGCTGATTTCACCAAAACACATGTGAAAGCCACCGTCATAAAAGGTATTCCTAAGTTGAGGGTGCCCTGGAAAAATGCACCGTTGATACCTTCAGGGATTTTTGGCCCAGTTACTTTAACAACAGTTTTGCCAATTGCAATGCCCAAGTGATTTTGAGCAGCATTGTTGCTTTTTTCTGCAACAATGCCGCTCAAATTCTTGACTATATTTCTTAATTAGTCTGCTTGATAGACTGTAAATGATTTCAATTCCATTTTGCTTTTATCACCCTTTAAAGAAAGACGGAGTTTATCGGTTTTCACGGGATCAAAATAATGGATGCGCTTTCTGCCGATGGTAAGCCCTTCGGCCAAAGGATGCCAATTGGTGCCATCAAAGCTTTCAAGATTATACTGCTTGATGTGCTGCCCATTGGCAATGTTTTCTTCCAAAACCATTAAGTTGGTTGCCTGGTTTTTAGGAATTGTAAGCGTATAAATAGTATTGCCATTGTTTTCCGGCTGATCATAATTGGCCACAGGTTTCGAAAAAGTTTGTTCAATAGCTTCTCCAAATTCTTCCAGTCGCTTTACTTCAGCCGCTGGAATCAGGCCGCTAGTGTCTGGTGTCATGTTCACCAGCAAATTTGCTCCCCGACCTATGGATTCGGAATACACGTTCATCATAAAGGGGAGGTCACGTAAAGTTTTGTCTGAATCAGGCTTCCAAAACCAGGTTGACCTGGTGTGGAGGTTGGCTTCGGCAGGAATCCATCCCGCACTTTGAGGGCCTACCCACTTATCAAATCCTTCACCCGGCTGAACGATATTTGCCAAGGGATAAGCTGCCCATCCCTGCTCACTGCCTGACCAGCGAACATCCGGCTTTGTTCCTCCCATTACAATTGCCTTTGGTTGTAAAAGTCGCACCATATTGTGTATCGCATCCCCATAGGCCCTGCCCAATGGTTGCTTGGTTTCAGGATCCATGACATCCCATCCAAACGGATCATAAGCACCATCAAACCAAAGGTAGGAGATCTCCCCATAGTTGGTCAGCAACTCTCTGAGCTGCTCCAGAAAAACAGGGAAGTACTTGTGTATGTCTCCTACAATTTTGCGTTCCCCTTGTGGGTCGGGTGTGCTGGTACAGCCAAAATGCTTGTCTCCACCGGATACATAGAGGCCGATTTCCAGGTCATACTTTCTACAGGCATCTACAAACTCCCTGACAACATCTCCTTTACCGTTTTTCCATGAAGCATTCTTCACAGAATAATCGGTGGTTTCCGTTGGCCAGAGACAAAAGCCATTGTGATGTTTTGCCGTTAAAACGATGTGTTTGGCGCCAAAAGATTTGGCTGTTTTGGCCCATTGTTCCGCATCAAGTCTGCTGGGATTAAATATTTCTGCAGCGGGGACACTCATCATGTCGGAGCCTATATAAGTGGCAGGTCCAAAGTGAATAAAGGCTCCCAACTGTCTTTTCTGGTAAGCCAATTGGCTTTCGGTGGGGCGTGTCCGTAATGGCTCAGTAGAGAAAATGGCTGTTCCGTTACCTTCAGTGCCTGCTTCCAATACCGGTAACCAGTCTCCCTGGTGTTTTGGTGCTACATCCGATTGCCCTTCAGCTATGAAGAAATGCTCGAACAATTCTCTTGGCCTGCCATCGTAGGTTGCCCGCTGTAAATCTCCTGCGGTAGTTTGATCGCTTCCGGTGAAATAAAGGATGGTTTTGCCTTGAAAATAACAGAGTTCCACATCCGAAGCATTGTTCTCGGAGATGTCAGGATTGATTAAAGGTATGTTTTTATGTTCTGGATTAAAAGTGACAAAAGGCCTGTCTTCTGGTGCATCTTCCCAATTGAGAAGGTCTTTAGAACGGGTAATGCGTGTTTCATAGCCAGGTTTAAGTGATTCTAGATAAAGTGTATAGTACCAACCTCCTTCATAATAAAGGGCAGGTCCACCAACATATTTGTCCACTCCGTAAACCGCACCCGGAATTTCTTCCCAGTGCTCCAAATCTGAAGAGCTCATGTACCTAAAAGTAAAAGGTTTCCATTGCTTGTCACTGGTTTCATACAGCAGTATAAAGCCATCCTCTCCTCTGGTAACGGCAGTATTAAAAAAATACTCATTGTCATTTGCCCGAAGGACAGTCTTTGGCTTGCTCCAATTGACAAGGTCCTCAGAGCTTGTCATTGTTATTTCGGTCATCTTCCGCCAGGGTTTTCCTTCCCCATAGTCCCCCGCAAAAACATATACTCTGCCTTTCCATGTCAAAACTGTTCCAAAGCCATGGTTTTTCAGAGGCGTGGAAATTATCTGATTTGTTTGCAGGTCACGGATTCGTACTTCGTCCTCATGAAATTTATGCCCAGGTTTTGCTCCAGGAATATCCCAAAACCGCTGGTTATTTTCCAGCAGGTATAATTTTTCATCAAACACAAAGGGAGAGGTTTCCACTAAGGGTGACCCCAGTCGTTTTTCTTTTTGGATAGGATTTTCCCAACGCTCTTGCGCCAATAGGTTCTGGCATATAAAGATTAGGGCAATACAGGCAATGCTTTTAATACGATTCATGGTATAGGTTATACAGCTTAAGGTCAATTGAGACTATGAGGTAAATATATAAAAAGTGGATGATTTTTATTCTTTTGAGCGGATTTGAAAAATTGTTAACTTATAGCGTGAACTGCACGCAGCGCCGCAGAGTCGCAAAGAAATATTTTCTATTTCATATCGAGGATCAAGAATAAAAATAAGAAAATCTAATCAAAGGGGCATGAATTTAAAAAGAAGTATCCTAACAACCTTTGCGTCTTAGCGCCTTAGCGAGAAACAAAGACTAAAGTAAAACCTTTAAAAATTGCACGCAGAGCCGCGGAGTCGCAAAGAAATATTTTCTATTTCATATCGAGGATCAAGAATAAAAATAAGAAAATCTAATCAAAGGGGCATGAATTTAAAAAGAAGTATCCTAACAACCTTTGCGTCTTAGCGCCTTAGCGAGAAACAAAGACTAAAGTAAAACCTTTAAAAATTGCACGCAGAGCCGCGGAGTCGCAAAGAAATATTTTCTATTTCATATCGAGGATCAAGAATAAAAATAAGAAAATCTAATCAAAGGGGCATGAATTTAAAAAGAAGTATCCTCACAACCTTTGCGTCTTAGCGCCTTTGCGAGAAACAAAGACTAAAGTAAAACCTTTAAAAATTGCACGCAGCGCCGCGGAGTCGCAAAGAAATATTTTCTAAGTCCTTACGAGGGGCAAGAATATAAATAAGAAAAACTAATCAAAGGATCACCTTTTCAATAAGAGGCATCCCTATGCCCTTTGCGTCTTAGCGCCTTAGCGAGAAACAATAACTAAGTAGAACTTGAATAATTGCACGCAGAGCCGCAGAGTCGCAAAGAAATGATTTCTGCTTTGAAGTGACAAACAAGAATTTAAATAGAATTGCTCGCAAAGACGCCGAGACGCAAAGGAGTGGTTTTTTTCACCTTAATTAATGGAGAATTAAGATTACACCCCTAATCTTAAGGTCAGCTATTTAAAAGGAGCCAGCCCTATGCCCTTTGCGTCTTAGCGCCTTAGCGAGAAACAATAACTAAGTAGAACTTGAATAATTGCACGCAGAGCCGCAGAGTCGCAAAGAAATGATTTCTGCTTTGAAGTGACAAACAAGAATTTAAATAGAATTGCTCGCAAAGACGCCGAGACGCAAAGGAGTGGTTTTTTTCGCCTTACTTAATGGAGAATTAAGATTACACCCCTAATCTTAAGGTCAGCTATTTAAAAGGAGCCAGCCCTATGCCCTTTGCGTCTTAGCGAGAAACAATAACTAAGTAGAACTTGAATAATTTCACGCAGCGCCGCAGAGTCGCAAAGAAATATTTTCTATTTCATTTCGAGGATCAAGAATAAAAATAAGAAAATCTAATTAAAGGGGCATGAATTTAAAAAGACGTATCCTCACAACCTTTGCGTCTTAGCGCCTTTGCGAGAACTAAAAAACTAAATTAAAACCTTTAAAAATTGCACACAGAGCCGCAGAGTCGCAAAGATTTTTTTTTAATCCCTAACGAGGGTTAAGAATAAAAAAAAACTCATCAAAGGATCACCTTTTCAATAAGAGGCATCCCTATGCACTTAGCGTCTTAGCGCCTTTGCGAGAAACAATAACTAAGTAGAACTTACATAATTTCACGCAGAGCCGCAGAGTCGCAAAGAAATATTTCTTTTTTCTTAAAGAGGATCAATTTTCTGAAAAATAAGTTTAGAAAGCGATTAGAATGCTATAAAGTAAAAAGAAAGTTCCCTGGAGGATTTTTGCGACTTAGCGTCTTTGCGAGAAAAAGAATTTTAACAACTTCATGTATTAAAATAAAAAAAAACTTTACGCCTTAGCTTCTTTGCGAGATAAGAAATCTTAGACCTAATCGATAAATAAAAAAAATGCCTTAAAAAAAAGAAAACCCCAAATACGTGACGTATAAGGGGTTCTGTGTAGCGGGAACAGGACTCGAACCTGTGACCTTTGGGTTATGAGCCCAACGAGCTACCAACTGCTCCATCCCGCGATATATCTTTATTTTAAATAAAATCGCTTTTGAAAATGATAAGGTTTTAAACGTTTTTTGCTGCCTTATCCGTTATTGTGATACAAAGGTAAGGACATATTATCAAAAATCAAGTACCTTTGTAAAAAAAATCTGAGACCATGCCAGAAAACATGCACAAAGCAGGCTTTATTAATATTATAGGTAAGCCTAATGTGGGCAAATCTACCTTGATGAATGCCCTGCTTGGAGAAAAGCTTTCTATCATTTCGTCAAAAGCCCAGACCACTCGCCACAGGATTTTGGGAATTATGAATGAACCGGAATACCAGATCGTCTTCTCCGATACTCCTGGCATGCTGAAGCCGAAATATGAACTGCACAAAAGCATGATGGGTTTTGTACACCTGTCGCTCGAAGATGCTGATGTAATCGTTTTTGTGACAGATCTTTTTGAGAATGATGAAGAAATTGAAGACATTATCCAAAAGGTAAATGCGGCAGGAGTGCCTATTTTGCTTGTCATCAATAAAATTGACCTGAATAAGGAAGAAAAACTTGCTGAGGTAACGGAATATTGGACTGAAAGGATAAAAGCGGACGTAGTTATTCCGATTTCAGCATTGGAAAGTTTTAACCTCCAAAAGATCATGCAGGAAATCCTGGACCGCCTGCCAGTACATCCACCATTTTATGACAAAGAAGAACTAAGTGACCGCCCCGAACGTTTCTTTGCTTCCGAAATCATAAGAGAAAAAATCTTTAACCAGTACAAGAAAGAAATACCCTATAGTACAGAGGTTCGAATAGAAGATTTTGAAGAAACCGATCAATTGCTTCGCATGAGAGCGGTGATTTATGTGGAAAGGGACAGTCAAAAAGGAATTATCATCGGAGACAAGGGGAAAGCATTGAAAAGAGTGGGGACACAAGCCAGGATTGAAATGGAGAAATTTTTTGGAAAAAAAGTTTTTCTAGAAACCTTTGTGAAGGTTGAAGAGAACTGGAGAAAGAATAAAAACAAATTGAAAAAATTTGGTTACGACCAATAAAACATAGTATTATGGCCAATATAGTAGCAATTGTAGGGAGACCTAACGTGGGTAAATCCACGCTTTTTAACCGACTGGTAGAAGAGCGAAAAGCCATTGAAGACAACCTTAGTGGTGTGACAAGGGACAGGCATTATGGCCATGCCCAATGGGGCGGAAAGTTTTTCTCTGTCATTGATACCGGTGGGTATGTGATGGGATCAGAAGATATTTTCGAAAAGGAAATTCGCAAGCAAGTTAAGCTGGCCATAGAAGAGGCCTCTGTTATCCTATTTGTGGTGGATTGCATGGTTGGACTTACTGATCTGGATGCGGATTTCGCCAAAGAGCTGAGAGGTACAGACAAGCCTATCTTTATGGTAGCCAATAAGGCGGATAACCTGGACGACCTTTTAATGGCCAATGAATTTTATGCTTTGGGCATAGGAGAGGAAATCATCTATCCAACTACCGCCACTAGTGGAAGTGGTATAGGTGATTTACTGGATGAGGTGGTACAGAAATTTCCTGATGAAGGAGAAAGAGATCCTGATGAAGGAATTCCTAAATTGGCCATACTGGGAAGACCGAATGTTGGTAAATCTTCCTTCCTAAATGCTTTGATAGGCAAGGAAAGGTCAATAGTGACGGATGAAGCAGGAACGACCAGAGATGCCATCCATACGCGTTACCAGCTATATGGTAAAGACTATATCCTGACAGATACAGCAGGAATTCGTAAAAAGGCCAAGGTGAAGGAAGACATTGAGTTTTACTCAGTGATGCGCTCTTTGAGGACTCTCGAAGATTCAGATGTGATCATCATCATGGTAGATGCTACACGTGGGTTGGAAGCTCAGGATGTAAACATTATCTCTCTTGCTATTAAAAACAATAAAGGGATGATGATTATGGTCAATAAATGGGATTTGGTAGAAAAGGACCACAAGACCATGCAGGCTTTTAAGGACAATATGACAGAAAAACTGGGTGAAAATAAGTGGATCCCTATCATATTTATTTCTGCGCTTACCAAGCAAAGAATATTTCAAGCCATGGAATTGGCCATGCAGGTTTATGAAAATAAACAGCGTAAGGTCTCTACTTCTAAGCTGAATGAGATATTGTTGCCAGAAATCGAAAAATATCCACCACCAGCAAATAAAGGCAAATACATTAAAATTAAGTACATCACGCAGTTGCCAACTAAAAATCCTGTGATTGCGTTTTTCTGTAACCTGCCACAGTACATTAAATCGCCATACACGCGATTCTTGGAAAATAGGTTAAGGGAAAATTTTGATTTTACAGGTGTGCCTGTTAAAATTACTTATAAAAAGAAATAATAATTTCTATGAAAAAGTTTTCATCAATTCTCTCTTTGTTAGTGCTTTTGTTTATCTGGAGTTGTAAAACGACTCCTGAAGAGGAGAGTCCAGCACTAGAATTGGCAAAGAAAGAGTGGCGCATGCAAGAGGCTACTTTAACTGGTAGAGGTGTTGTCACAGTGTCTGGCGCTTCAGTGCCAGTGAGTATTGAGGGAAATGGAGAGGATTATGACATGACACTTGAATTTGGTGACGGGGATCAAATGGTCTCTGCGGCTGGGAGCTTCGTTTTTGATGTAGACTTAATAGCGCTAGGCTTTACGCTTCAAAATGAGAAAATCCCTGTCCAGGGTGTGGAAATTTTTTCCGGCACCTGGGAGTTGGTGGGTGATCAGTTGGTGATTACAGACAAAGAAGAGATAGTGATACTCGAAGTAGTGGACTATTCAGATACTATGCTGAGGCTTAAAGGTGAGATTGAAGTTTCGGATTTTGACCGTTTTCAGGAAGAGGGACTTACGGTAAGCGAAACCAATATTGAAGTGGTTTTGGTGAGGTGAGAAAAGTTCTCCTTGTTATTATAACCCAAGACAGGTAGTAAATGACCAGTCTTGGGTTATTTTTTTTTGACTTTTTAGTGAAGATGTGCAGAATAGGCCATGACTTTGGCCGAAAAACTAAATTTGAGATTGATCCGGGCAGTAATTATGTAAGGATTGATCCAAACCGAAAAACTTACCTTTTGCCTTCATAGGGTAGATAGACTACTTTTTTGGTCTCAAAATAAGGTTCGGTAAAATAATCTTCAAGATGGTAACTTACATAATTAAGGTTCAATGCTTCCAATTCCTCATCCACATCACCACCTTTTAGGTAGAAAACACCATTTTGGAACTCTTCGTGAACATCTTCTTTTCTAAACTTGTCTTTGATCCAGGGGTAAAATTTCTCCATCTGGGTTACTGCTCGGCTGACGATAAAGTGATACTTCCGGTCCTCTAAGCTTTCTGCACGCACTTGTTGTGGTTCTACATTTTTTAAACCCAATTGCTTGACAACATCCTTCACCACGGATATTTTTTTACCAATGGAATCCACAAGGTGAAACTGTACTTCAGGGAATAAGATGGCTAGTGGGATCCCTGGGAATCCTCCGCCCGTAC
Source organism: Cyclobacterium sp. 10D3-21 (assembly GCF_055809755.1). Lineage (NCBI taxonomy): Bacteria > Pseudomonadati > Bacteroidota > Cytophagia > Cytophagales > Cyclobacteriaceae > Cyclobacterium > Cyclobacterium sp. 10D3-21. The sequence continues at coordinate 6,492,913 of NZ_CM147924.1, read as the reverse complement.
CTATGTCGAGAACTTTGGTGCCGTCTTGGAATGAAAGTAGTTTAGCAACACCTAGAGAATGAAGTACATGGTGAATGTAAAAACTTTCCATGTCCTTTCGACTGATGACATTAATTTTACTGTTCCAATCAACGTAAAGGTCCCCCATACGCTCAAATTGATCCAATTGTTGGGCATTCAATTCCGGGAAATAATGTTGGATCAGTTTATGGTCTGCACTCATTAATTAAATGTGTTTATTTTTGCCCTTAGCAATTTCGTAAAGTAATTCTCTTGATCTGTGAAGTTGTGCTTTTACCGTTCCCAACGGTTTGTCCAGTTCAGCTGCGATTTCATCATACGACAACTCATCAAAATACCTTAGCTTAACCAGCTTTCGGTATTTTGCAGGCAACTTGTCGACAAAAATTCGCACCATCTCTTTTCTCTGGGTTTTGATAAACTCATCCTGCGGATTATTGTCATCATCTTCCACATCTATATTTACCGAATTCCCACCATCATCTGTCATGGTGTTGTTTAGACTCATGGTCTTGAGTTTCTTTTTTCGGATAAAATCGATGGTATTGTTGGTCGCAATTCTAAAAAGCCAGGTACTGAAAGTATAGTCTTTTTTGAATTTGTGAAGATTTTTAAATGCCTTAGCAAAGGCTTCCATGGTAAGATCTTCCGCATCATCGGTACCTCTGATCATTTTAAGGATCATAAAGTATACTGCTTTCTTGTACCGCTTCATGAGCGAAGCATACGCCTGCTGGTCTTTATCATTGACCGCTTTGTCGATCAATTCAAAATCTTCTAACGCTTTATCTGAAAAACTTCTTTCCTTTATTTCCATTTAACTGTTTTTGACAGATAACCTTTTGTTCCTAAGGTCCAAAAATAAATCATGTACATCAAATCAAAAAATAAAGTCCAAATTACCTTACCAGTCCCTTCTAATTTTTTTCTTGCCCTATGAATAATTAAATATTGCAGCATGGCCCTTGTAAAAACTAACCCCAATACAAGGGCAATTGGTTCCCAGCTGCTTTCAAGAATTACAATTCCTGCTGCGGAGAGCCAGAACACTAAATGACTTAACGAATACAAACCCAGTTTTAGTTTATCTTTAGTGCGATAATATTTCCCAGCGTGATAATGTCGCTTCTTTTGGGTGAAATAAGCTTTGAAACTCGTCTTCGGTTGAGAAATAGTAATGCTTTCAGGATGTGCTACCATGGCTGTATTTTCGGCCGTAGCATAGCGATTCACAAAAAGATCATCATCTCCTCCTTCAATATGCCAGAGTGATTTGAATGCTTTCTTTTCCATAAAAAAGTTCTTTTTGTAGCAGAGATTTCTGCCTACCCCCATAAATGGGGACTTCCAATAGCCAAAAGAGTAATAATAAATGGCGGTAAAAAGGGTTTCATATTGAATGATTTTGTTCAATAACCCAGGTAGTGCCAGGTATGATCCATGCCCGAGAGCAAAAGTTTTGCCCTCATTGCGTATAGGGGCAGTCATCCTCCTGATCCAATGAGGAGAAACAGGTCTGCAATCCGCATCGGTAAGTAAAATGGTATCGTATTTGGATACCTTTATGCCCAAAGTAAGGGCATATTTCTTGGCTGTTACATGATCTGGCGTATACCTGATGTTCACAATTCGCAGTTTGCTGTAAGTTTCAGCAAGCGATCTCAACATGTCTTCTGAATTATCAGTAGAGCAATCATTCACGATTAGCACTTCAAATTCAGGATAGTTCTGCTCCATAAGTAATGGAACCAGGTCTTGCAGGTGCCCGGACTCATTTTTAGCGGCTATAATAATAGATACCCCGCTGAGATTCATGTCCTGTTTTGCTTTTTGGTTGGCTTTGTTAAAAAAAACAAACCGGCCAAAAACTACCATCAAATAGGTAAACTGCACGCCCAAAGCTAAAAAAAATATCCACCATAATGTGTTTCCCATATTTGCACCTACTTTCGGTTCTTTAAGATTAATTCAAAAATCTCAAATTTTTGTTTAATTGCGGTTATTTTTGTGTTCCATTTGGAATAGGTCATGAACTGTGCAATGCGTGTTTTAATTAAAAAGAAATCAGGAGGGTTGAAGACCAGAACATAGCAAGGCCATGTGGATGTCAAAACTCGCAACGATTGACTGATTCTGAAATAATTTCAATGCATACTAAAATAACTATCGCCTATTTCGGATTCAAATATAATCAGTAAATGGGGGATTTATCAATGAAAGGGAGGAATGAAATTTAAACTTGAAAGCAAGGATCAAAACTCGAAAGCTCGAGCTGGCGAAATTCAAACAGATCACGGACTGATTCAAACACCTATATTTATGCCTGTGGGTACAGCTGGTTCGGTTAAGGCTGTTCACCAAAGGGAGTTGACCTATGATGTGAAAGCCCAAATTATTCTTGGCAATACCTATCACCTTTACCTTCGACCTGGACTGGAAGTGCTGGAAAAGGCCGGAGGTTTACATAAATTCATGGGATGGTCAAGCCCCATTCTTACGGACAGTGGTGGCTATCAGGTTTTTTCCCTTGAAGGGAATAGGAAAATAAAGGAAGAAGGGGTGGTCTTTAAATCCCATATTGATGGTTCAAAACATCATTTTACTCCTGAATCAGTGATGGACATTCAGCGGACTATTGGTGCAGATATTATAATGGCCTTTGATGAATGTACCCCCTTTCCTTGTGACTGGAGCTACGCTAAAAATTCCATGCATCTCACCCACAGATGGCTGAAAAGATGTATTGATCAGTTTGATAATACCTCGGGAAAATATGGTTACAGCCAATCTTTGTTTCCTATTGTCCAAGGGAGCACTTTCAAAGACCTGAGATTGGATGCGGCACGTTTTGTTAGTGACCAGGATAGAGAAGGCAATGCTATAGGTGGCTTGTCCGTAGGTGAACCTGCTGAGATGATGTATGAAATGACAGATCTCGTAACAGATATACTTCCAGAAGACAGGCCAAGATACCTTATGGGGGTTGGTACTCCCGCCAATATCTTGGAAGCAATAGCACTGGGCATAGACATGTTTGATTGTGTGATGCCTACGAGAAATGCCAGAAATGGCATGCTATTCACTACGGAAGGCATTATTAATATTCGAAATGAAAGGTGGAAAATGGATTTTTCTCCTCTTGACAGTGGCTTCCAGTCCCATGTAAGTAATTTCTATTCCAAGGCCTACCTTAGACACCTGACAATAAGTAAGGAAATGCTGGCTGCCCAAATTGCAAGTATTCACAATTTATCCTTCTATCTTTGGTTGGTTACACAAGCCAGAGAACACATACAGGCAGGTGATTTTACCACTTGGAAAAATGCGATGGTAGAAAAAGTGAGCAGGAGGTTATAAGGATTCTGCTAAAGCAGCCGTTTCATTTAATACAAAAGAGAAAGACCAGTTGGCATGAAACTATTGGATAAATTAATCATTAAAGATTTCCTCAAGACCTATTTGTTTGTGGTCATGATGTTGATTTTGGTCGTTTTGGTGTTGGATTTCACCGAAAAGAATGATACCTATATCCGAAACGAAGTTCCTGCCACTGAGATTCTTCAATACATGCTCAATTATGGGCTCTATTTAAACAATTTACTTACTCCAATTACCGTCTTTATTTCTGTCATTTTTATTACGTCAAAAATGGCAGGAAGAACAGAGATCATTGCGATTCTCAGCAGTGGGGTAAGTTTTATAAGAATGTTGGTGCCCTTTATAATGTCTGCAGTTTTGATTGCAGTCATCAGTTTTTTGCTCAATGGTTGGGTACTGCCCGTAGCTACTGCGGGAGTTTCGCAATTCAGGGTTGAATACCTGGACAAACAACAGGACCAAAACCAACAAAACATTCACATAAAAGTAGCTCCTGATTTGTATGCCTATATCCGCAGGTACTTTACCTCCGTCGATCAAGGGCATGATTTCACCTTGGAATATATTAAAGAAGGGCAACTAATATCCAAATTCTCCGCAGAAAGAATCGTCTGGGACACCACCAAAAATGTTTGGAATGCCCGAGATTGGAGGTTGAGGGTGTTGAATGAAATGGGGGAGACCTGGACCACAGGTGACGCTATGGATACAACTTTGTCCATTACCCCCGCTGATTTTGATCTACCTCTCAATCACCACGAAACCCTGACACTGCCTGAGCTTTCCAAGCAAATAGTTATTCTTGAGGAGAGAGGAGCGGACAATATTAGTTTCTATAAAATCGAAAAGTACGTTCGCTTTATGTCCCCGTTTGCAGCCATTCTTCTTACTTTCATTGGGGTTATTGTTTCTGCCAAGAAAACCCGGGGAGGTTCTGGTTTTAAAATAGCACTGGGCTTTATGCTGGCCTTCGTGTACATCATACTTTTTTTACTTTCGAGGACATTTGCTGAAGCAGGTACAGCTTATCCTATTTTGGCAGTATGGATACCTAATATTGTTTTTGGACTTACGGGACTGGTGCTTTACAAAACCGTGCCCAGATAATATTTAGTTTATGGTAAAAGATTATTTATGGCTTCATTTGGTCGTTCTTATCTGGGGATTCACTGCTATTCTAGGTTTATTGATAAGTCTTCCAGCAGTTGAAATCGTATTCTACCGCACACTACTTGCCAGCATAGGTCTTTTCTTGTTGCTTAAATTTAGAGGTCGGCCTTTAAAAGTAAATGGAAATGCATTACTCAAGTTTCTACTCACGGGAGGGCTGATTGGAGCACATTGGATTTTGTTTTTTTGGGCAGCGCAGGTCTCTACCGCATCAGTTTGTTTGGCGGGGATGGCTACCTGCTCGCTATGGACAGCACTTATTGAGCCATTGGTCAACAAACAACCTATAAAATGGTATGAAGTAATGCTGGGATTGGTCGTGATTCTTGGTTTGATAGTGATTTTTAAGTTTGAATCTGGCTACAGTCTTGGGATATTTCTAGCAGTCACCTCTGCCTTATTGAGCGCCTGTTTTACTGTGATAAATGGTAGGCTGACCAAAAGCCACAGTCCCTTTATTCTAACCTTTTATGAAATGATTGGTGCCTTTTTACTAACGGCAGGCTTTATTCCATTTTATGCTTATTGGTTTACTGTGGAAGGTTTTTCCTGGGTTCCGCAGGGTATGGATTGGTTTTGGCTGCTTGTACTTTCGCAGGTATGTACCGTCATCGCTTTTACCCTGTCTGTAAAACTCATGAAGCGGATATCAGCTTTTGCTGTTAACCTGACAGTAAATATGGAGCCCGTTTATGGTATCCTTTTGGCCTTTATCATTTTCGGAGAAAAAGAAAAAATGACACCTGAATTTTATTTGGGAACCCTGATCATTTTGGCATCCGTCTGTATTTATCCCATAATTCGTTTTGTCCAAAAAAGAAGGGTAGCTAGAACAGTTAGAAAAATACATTAATTTAAAAATTAGAAGGCTTATTGTCTATTTCGGGTTTAAGGTAGTTTTTCAGAGAAAAGAAAATAATGTCCTGGAAATTTCATTTCTTCTGGTGGATCCTTGAACAATCCAAATACTGCTGAACCTGATCCAGACATGGCAGCGTACCATGCGCCGGCATTATAGAGCTTTGCCTTTATGGCGGCTATTTCCGGATAATTAGAGAAGATTCCTTTTTCGAAATCGTTGACAAGGTTTGATTTCCAAGAAGATGGTGCTGCAAGAATAGCCTTCAGGTCCAATCCTTTTTCTGTGGGTTTGATCCCTGCATAGGCCTCTTTAGTGCCTATATGAATACCGGGATGAATTAAGTAAAGCCAATTTCCTTTTAGGTCAACGGCAACTGGCTCAAGCTTTTCGCCTCTTCCTGTTGCCATTTGTGCTTTATTTTGTACAAAAAAAGGGCAATCGCTACCTAATTGGGAGGCATAGTCTTCGAGTTGTTTTGGGTCCAGATCTAAAGAAAACAGTTTGCTCAAAAGTTTCAAAGCAAAAGCTGCATCAGCTGATCCCCCGCCTAAGCCTGCGCCTATTGGGATGTTTTTATGGAGGTGGGCAGCCACTGCTGTTAGCTTTGGGAAATCCAACAATAACAATTGGTAAGCTTTCACGATCAGGTTATGTTCTGACGTGCCAGGTATGGGTATTCCACTATGGGTAAAAGAAAAAGTTTTGGAGGGAATGATTTCCAAAGCTTCTGTTAAAGGTATGGGATACATGCAAGTATGAATATCATGGTACCCATCTATCCTCTTTCGGAGTACATGTAATCCAAGATTGATTTTTGCATTGGGAAAAACGATCATAATTGTACATCTTTAGGCCCTAAAAGTAAAACAAAGGTGTGGATTTTCTAGGAGGCTTTTTAAATCATTTAAATGGATAATTGCTTACTTAAGTTTAAAGTTGGTAAGGATGTCTTGAAAGTCGGTTTTTTTCCCAAAAAATTAACAAAACCTTGCATCAGAATAAAATTTTGAATTTTTTCGTCATTATAGAATAATTAAAATAAAATTGTATTAAATCTGTAATAATAAACTTTAATTTTTTAAATAAATTCATTTACATTATTTTCTTATTTTTTGTAAATTAAAAAAAGAATTAAAATATTGTAAGTATGGATTATGAGTTTTAATATTGCATTATAATAGTACAAATTAAAGTCAAAGAAAATACTCCGAAAGAGATATGTTAGTAGTTGTCAGCCTTGTCGTCCTAATTGTCATTATCATTTAGTAAGTGATGAAGCGCTGATCTATTGCCAATAGAAAAAATCAATCAAAGTGCTTCATTCGAGTGAAGCACTTTTTTTTATAAGCCAGTTGTTAAAAATAATACAGTTATAATGAGCAATTCGAAAAAAAATAGTTGGGAGGTAAGCGATAATCAAGAGAATCCGGCTTCAATGGCCATGTTGTATGCAACTGGGCTGACGGATGAACAGATGAAGCAACCTTTTGTAGGGGTGGCTAGTTGTGGATACGAGAGTAACCCTTGTAACATGCACCTTAATGACTTTGCAAAAGCCATCAAGGCTTCTACAATAGAGTCTAAGCTGACTGGATTGGTCTTCAATACAATTGGTATTAGTGATGGCATCTCAATGGGTACATCAGGCATGCGTTATAGCTTACCGTCTAGGGAGATCATAGCTGATTCCATAGAATCATTTATTTTAGGCCATTCATTTGATGGCATAGTAGCTGTAGCTGGCTGTGACAAGAACATGCCTGGTGCCGTTATGGGTATGCTACGTGTGAATAGACCTTCTATATTGGTCTATGGTGGTACCATCAGGTCTGGTAAATACAAAGGAGAAAAACTGAATATAGTTTCTGCTTTCGAAGCATACGGAAAGCGTATCAACCACGAAATTTCTGATGAAGACTATACAGGAGTAATAAAAAATGCTTGCCCGGGAGCTGGGGCATGTGGAGGTATGTATACCGCCAATACCATGTCTTCGGCTATAGAAGCCATGGGCCTTTCATTGCCTTATAGTGCATCCAATCCTGCCAATTCCAAAGAAAAGGCGGCTGAATGTGAAGCAGTGGGTGAATACATAGCCAATTTATTGGCCATGGACTTGAAACCGAAAGATATTCTGACAAAGAAAAGTTTGGAAAATGCAGTAAGGGTGGTAGTTGCACTTGCTGGTAGCACCAATGCAGTACTTCACCTATTGGCCATTGCCAGGACAGCGGAAATTGACTTTGGACTTGAGGATTTTAAAAAAATAAATGCCACTACACCTGTTTTGGGTGATTTTAAACCTAGTGGTAAATACATGATGGAGGACCTGCATGAGCAGGGAGGCCTACCTGCATTTATGAGGTACCTTTTGGACCATGGCTTATTGCATGGAGACTGTATGACAGTAACTGGCAAAACCATAGCTGAGAACCTTGCCGATATCGCTCCTATAAAAGCAGAAAAAGGCAGTGTGATTAATCCTATAGATGCACCAGTAAAAGCAACTGGGCACCTGTGCATTTTGACAGGAAACCTCGCTCCAGAAGGGTCAGTGGCAAAAATTTCCGGAAAAGAAGGTGTTTCCTTTACCGGTCCTGCTAAAGTGTTCAACTCGGAACAGGAAGCCAATGATGCCATGAAAAACAGTGAGGTGAAGAAGGGCGATGTAGTCGTCATTAGGTATGTAGGTCCTAAAGGAGGACCAGGAATGCCTGAAATGCTTAAGCCGACCTCTATTATTATCGGAGCAGGTTTGGGAGCAGATGTTGCGCTCATTACAGATGGAAGATTTTCAGGAGGAACACATGGCTTCGTAGTAGGACATGTGACGCCGGAAGCATATACAGGTGGCCCCATAGGGCTTTTACAAAACGGTGATAAGGTTACCATTAATGGTGAGACGCTCGAAATAAGTTGTGATGTTTCTGATGAAACTTTCGCAGAGAGAAGGAAAACCTGGGTGAATAAAGACTTAAGCCATTTAAACGGAACGTTAAAAAAATATTCTCAGTTAGTTTCTACCGCATCTGAAGGATGCGTGACAGATAAAGATTAACGATTATGAATGATTCAAAAATAAGAGGGGCAGAAATTGTAATCAAATCCCTGGTAGCAGAAAATGCCAAATTTATTTTTGGCTACCCAGGTGGTGCTATCATGCCGGTGTATGATGCACTCTATGATTATATGGATCAAATCCAGCATATCCTGACCCGACACGAACAGGGAGCAATTCATGCTGCCCAGGGATATGCAAGGGTTTCTGGGAAAGTAGGGGTTTGTATAGCTACTTCTGGACCTGGAGCCACGAATTTAATTACCGGCATGGCGGATGCCTTGATTGACAGCACTCCTTTGGTCTGCATCACAGGTCAGGTATTGTCACAGCTGTTGGGTACAGATGCTTTTCAGGAGACTGATGTAGTAGGTATCTCTATGCCTGCCACCAAGTGGAACATACAGGTAAGAAGAGTGGAGGATATCGCACCAGCGATAGCCAAAGGCTTTCATATCGCCAGATCAGGAAGACCAGGACCGGTTTTAATAGACATCACTAAGGATGCTCAAGTAGCCTTAGGGGATTTCAACTATGTTCCTTGCTTAAACATTCGTTCTTACCGTCCTTATCCTAAGGTACCGGACAGTGTGATCGAAGCAGCAGCAGCGCTTATCAACGAAGCCAAAAGACCTTATTTATTATACGGTCAGGGAGTAGTGTTGGGAAAAGCTGAAAGTCAGTTGAAAGCATTCTTGGATAAAACAGGAATTCCTGCGGCCTGTACTTTATTGGGAACAGGAGCCTTGTCAGAAGATCATCCAAATTATGTAGGGAAATTGGGGATGCATGGAAACTATGCGCCCAACTTGCTTACCAATAAATGTGATGTTTTAATAAGCGTCGGGATGCGTTTTGATGACCGTGTGACGGGTGATGTAAAGCGTTATGCCAAGCAAGCCAAGGTGATTCATCTTGAGTTGGATCCTGCAGAAATCGACAAGATTGTGAAAGCGGATGTACCTGTTTTAGGTGACTGTAAGGTCAGTTTGGAAAAACTTATAGAAAAAGTCGATAAAAAAGAACACCCAGAATGGATCAAGCAATTCAGGGTACTTGAGGCTGAAGAGAAAAGAGTAGTGGTAGGCAATGACATTTCCCCAACCAAAATAGGGTTGACCATGGGAGAAGTGATTCGGCATATCAATGAGTTTAAGGCTGATGACGCCATATTAGTAACGGATGTTGGGCAACACCAAATGGTGGCCTGGAGGTATTTTAAATACAAAACCACCAGGACTCAGGTAACATCAGGTGGATTAGGAACCATGGGTTTTGCCCTTCCGGCAGCTCTGGGAGCACAACTTCACGATTACAACCGAGAGGTAATATGCGTGGTAGGTGATGGAGGAATCCAAATGACTATTCAGGAACTTGGGACGATTATGCAAACCAAAGCACCTGTAAAGGTGGTATTGCTCAATAACAATTTCTTAGGCATGGTAAGGCAGTGGCAGCAATTGTTTTTTGACAAGCGCTATTCTTTTACGGAGTTGGACAATCCTGATTTTATTAAAATCGCTGAAGGATATAATTTCAAGGTTCAAAAAGTAGATGAAAGAACTGATTTACGCCAAGCTGTGGCTGAGATGTTTGTTCATGATGGACCCTATTTTCTTGAGGTTAAAGTAGAAAAAGAGGACAATGTATTCCCCATGATTGCTACTGGCAGTTCTGTTGAAGAAATTAGACTTAAATAACTCAGATGAAAAGAAGATATACAATTTCTGTTTTTACAGAAAATTTCATAGGCATACTCAGTAGAATTACTTTAATATTTACTCGGAGAGGGATTAATATCGATGGTTTTACTGCTTCAGAAAGTAGAGAAGAGGGTATTTACCGGATCACCATAGAGGTGAATACAACAGAAGCACAAGTGATTCAGTTGTCCAGACAAATTGAAAAAATCATCGATGTAATTAAAGCATTTTATTACATCGATGATGAAATGGTTTTTCAGGAAATTGCCTTGTATAAAATCCCAATCGAAAGCATAGATTCAGGTTTGGAAATGGTAATTCGCCAATACAATGCGAAGATTATTTCAGCAGAGAAAGGTTTTGTGGTCATTGAAATGACAGGTCATAAAAAAGACACCCAGGATTTGCTGGAAGAGCTAAAAGACTTTAATGTTCTGGAATTTGTTAGGTCCGGCAGAGTAGCAGTGGCCAAACCAATGGTGAGCATTGATAAATATTTATAATACCAATTTAAAATCAATTTTAATTTATAGTTATGAAACTGAAGTTCGGTACAGTTGAAGAAAACGTAGTGACAAGAGAAGAATTTCCTCTTGAGAAAGCCAAGGAAGTCCTAAAGGATGAAGTAATTGCCGTATTAGGATACGGAGTACAAGGCCCAGGACAGGCGTTAAATCTTAAAGACAATGGTTTTAATGTCATCGTTGGACAGCGAAAAGGTTCTAAAACATGGGACAAAGCCATTGCTGACGGATGGGTACCCGGTGAAACACTTTTTGAGTTGGAAGAAGCGTGCGAAAAAGGAACGATTCTTCAATTCTTGTTGTCTGATGCCGGACAAATTGCCTTATGGCCAACAGTTAAAAAACACTTGACTCCAGGAAAAGCACTTTACTTTTCTCATGGTTTTGGTGTTACTTACAAAGACCAAACAGGCATCATTCCTCCAGCAGATGTTGATGTAATTTTGGTTGCACCAAAAGGTTCAGGAACTTCATTGAGGAGAATGTTTGTTGAAGGAAGAGGCTTGAACTCATCCTATGCAATTTTCCAGGATGCAACAGGAAATGCGAAAGACAGAGTAGTTGCTTTGGGAATTGGTGTAGGTTCAGGTTACCTGTTCGAAACAGATTTCTACAAAGAAGTTACTTCTGATCTTACAGGAGAAAGAGGAACACTTATGGGTGCTATTCAGGGTATATTTGCTGCTCAATATGATGTATTAAGGGCAAATGGACATTCACCTTCTGAAGCCTTTAATGAGACTGTGGAAGAACTGACTCAAAGTTTGATGCCTTTAGTAGCAGAAAATGGAATGGATTGGATGTATGCCAACTGTTCTACTACTGCACAAAGAGGAGCATTAGATTGGTGGAAACCTTTCAGAGATGCAACCAAACCTGTATTTGAAGAATTATACAATAGTGTGAAAACAGGTAAAGAAGCTACCAAATCTATCGAGTCCAACAGTAAAGCGGACTACAGAGTGAAATTGGAAGCGGAATTGAAAGAATTGAGAGATTCTGAAATGTGGCAGGCTGGAGCAACTGTCCGAAAATTAAGACCAGAAAACAATTAAAAATAGCAATGTCAGAAAAGCTTTGGATATTTGATACCACCCTTAGGGATGGTGAACAGGTGCCGGGTTGTCAACTCGATACCAGGGAAAAAATTGTAGTAGCCAAGGCTTTAGAAGCATTGGGAGTTGATATCCTTGAGGCTGGATTTCCCATATCCAGCCCTGGGGATTTCAATTCTGTTGTGGAAATATCAAAGGCGGTAGAAGAACCTATCATCTGCGCACTTTCCAGAGCAGTTGAGAAAGATATAGAAGTAGCTGCTGAGGCGCTCAAATTTGCCAAAAAAAGTAGGATACACACTGGAATAGGTGTGTCAGGTTACCATATTGAGCATAAATTCAGAAGCACTCCGGATGCCGTTCTTGAAAAAGCCATTAGGGCTGTGAAATTTGCAAGGAATCTTGTCGGTGAAGTGGAGTTTTATGCTGAAGATGCTGGAAGGGCAGATCCTGAGTTTCTTGCAAAAATAGTTGAGGCTGTCATTAAGGCTGGAGCTACAGTTATCAATATCCCAGATACTACGGGCTATTGCCTTCCCGAACAATATGGCGATATCATTCGCTTCTTAAAAGAAAATGTCTCTAATATAGACAGAGCCATTCTGTCTACCCACTGTCACAATGATCTTGGATTGGCCACAGCAAATAGTCTTGCAGGCGTCATGAATGGAGCAAGGCAAGTGGAAGTGACGATGAATGGCATTGGAGAACGTGCCGGAAATACCTCGTTGGAGGAAGTGGTAATGGCCATTAAAAGCCACAAAGAGGTTCCTGTTTATACTGGAATCAATACCCAGAAAATCTACGAAACGAGTAGAATTATTTCCAAATTAATGAACATGCCTATTCAGCCAAATAAGGCCATTGTAGGTAGAAATGCTTTTGCTCACTCTTCTGGAATTCATCAGGACGGTGTCTTGAAAAATCGGGAGAATTACGAAATTATTGACCCTAAAGATGTTGGGGTTGAAGAATCATCCATAGTGCTAACCGCTAGAAGTGGAAGGGCAGCCTTGAAGCATCACCTCAAATTATTGGGATTTGAATTTGACAAGGAGAAATTGGATGAAATCTATGAGGCTTTTTTGATTCTTGCAGATTCAAAAAGAGACATAGGAAGAAAAGACCTTTTATCCTTATTGGGGGATCACCTGGAAAATTCTTCGTTTATAGAAATGAAGGATGTTTACTATGAAGGAAGTGAAGGCAAGGGTGGTCATGCCAAAGTAGTTCTTACTATAGGAGAAGAACAAAAGGAAAGTGAAGCCGATGGAAATGGCCCGGTAGATGCTGTAATTAAATCGATCAAAAAGCTTATCCCTCAGACGGTGATCTTGGATGAATTTCTAATTCAAGCCATTACCAAAGGAAGCGATGATGTATGCAAAGTACACATGAGATTGATGCATAATGAACGGCCATATCACGGCTTCGGATCAGAAACAGACATAGTATTGGCTTCGGCCAAAGCATTTATAGATGCTTTAAATAAATTACCTGTCAATTAAATTGACGAAAAGTTAAATATAATGGAGAAGAAATCATTATTTGATAAGATTTGGGATGCACATGTGATCCAGTCTATCCCAGATGGTCCGGATGTGTTTTTCATAGATAAGCATTTTATCCACGAAGTAACAAGCCCGGTGGCATTCCTGAACCTTGAAAAAAGAGGCAATAAGGTAATGTTTCCAGAAAGGACGGTAGCTACTCCTGATCATAATGTACCCACTATCGATCAGGACAAAACAATCAAGGATCAACTTTCTCGAATGCAAGTTGAAAGGTTGAGAGAAAATTGTAAAAGACATGGAATAGAACTTCATGACCTTGGAACAGATCATCATGGTATCGTCCATGTAATCGGACCCGAGCTTGGTATCACCCAGCCAGGAATGACGATTGTATGTGGAGATAGCCACACCTCTACTCATGGTGCCTTTGGTACCATCGCATTTGGTATTGGTACCTCAGAAGTAGAAATGGTATTTGCTACCCAATGCATTATGCAAGCAAAAGCCAAAAAGATGCGCATTACCGTAGATGGTGAACTAGGTAAAGGCATCACCTCAAAAGATATTATTTTATACATCATCGCACAGATTTCTGCGAGTGGTGGTACCGGATATTTTATTGAATATGCTGGAAGTGCCATCAGGGCATTGAGCATGGAGGCTAGAATGACCATCTGTAATATGAGTATAGAGATGGGTGCAAGAGGTGGATTGATAGCGCCTGATGAAACTACTTTTGAATACTTGAAAGGCAAGCAATACTCGCCTAAAGGTGAAGAGTGGGACAAAGCAGTGGCACATTGGAAAACCCTTAAAACAGATGAAGGTACTGTATTCGATTTGGAATACCATTACAATGCAGAGGACATCGAACCAATGATCACCTACGGTACCAACCCAGGAATGGGCGTAAAGGTAAAAGGGAATATCCCAACTACAGATGGGATGAATGACAGTGAAAACAAATCTTATATAAAATCTTTGGACTATATGGGCTTCAAGCCTGGCGAGTCTTTACAAGGCAAGAAGATTGATTATGTCTTTGTAGGGAGTTGTACCAATGGACGAATAGAAGATTTAAGGTCAGTGGCTCAATTTGTAAAAGGCAAAAAGAAAGCTGATAATATCACTGCATGGATAGTACCTGGTTCTAGAGAAGTTGAGAAAATGGCTATCAAAGAAGGTATTGTCCAAACACTCGAAGAGGCTGGGTTCAAGTTAAGACAACCTGGATGCTCCGCTTGCTTGGCAATGAATGATGATAAAATACCATCAGGAAAATATGCGGTTTCGACTTCCAACAGAAACTTTGAAGGACGCCAAGGACCTGGTAGCAGAACATTGCTCGCTTCACCACTTACAGTAGCGGCAGTTGCCATTACTGGTGTGATTACAGACCCTAGGGATTTTATAGAAGAATTAGTACAAGAAAAATAAGACCATGGCATACGATAAATTTGAAGTTTTGACAAGTAGGGTAGTCCCTCTTTCCTCTGAAAACGTAGATACTGACCAAATTATTCCGGCCAGGTTTTTGAAAGCTACAGAGAGAGAAGGATTTGGTGACAACCTCTTCAGAGACTGGCGTTATGATACTGAAGGAAAACCTAAGGCTGACTTTGTGTTAAACGATCCCACCTATTCGGGTAAAATCCTTTTGGCTGGAAAGAATTTCGGATCGGGCTCTAGCCGTGAACACGCTGTTTGGGCCATTTATGACTATGGATTTCGTTGTGTGGTTTCTAGTTTCTTCGCTGATATATTTAAAAACAATTGTTTGAATATTGGTGTTCTACCTGTAACAGTGTCTCCTAAATTTGCAGACGAATTGTTTTCAGCGGTTGAAGCCAACCCAGAAGTAGAAGTTGAGGTAGATATAAAGAAGCAAACCATCACGCTTTTATCCACAGGTAATTCTGAATCTTTTGATATAAATTCGTACAAAAAAGAGAACATGCTAAATGGGTTTGACGATATTGATTATCTGCTCAACCTAAAAGAAGAAATAGTGCAGTTCGAAGCCAATAAATAAAAACTACTCTGGGATTCGAAGTTGAAAATGTGTCAGGATAATGGTAAGCGAATGAGTAGAGAAAAGACAATAGAAATCATGGACACCACCCTTAGGGATGGAGAACAAACCTCAGGGGTGTCATTTCTTCCTTCAGAAAAGCTTCAAATAGCGAAGCTTTTGTTAGAAGAATTAAAAGTGGATCGGATTGAAGTGGCTTCAGCTAGGGTTTCAGAGGGAGAGTTGGAAGGTGTCAAACGGATTACTCATTGGGCAGAGGAAAAAGGCTATTTGGATAGTATTGAAGTTTTGGGATTTGTAGATACTCCCAAATCTGTGGATTGGATGGTAGAGGCAGGCGCTAAGGTGATGAATTTGCTCACCAAAGGTTCACTCAACCACTTGACCCATCAACTAAAAAAGACGCCAGAAGTTCATTTTGCTGAAATAGAAAAATGCATTGTTTATGCAAACCAGCATGACATTGAAGTGAACGTTTACCTTGAGGATTGGAGTAATGGCATGCGCAATTCCAGAGAGTATGCAATGTCCATGATTCAGTTCCTTTCCAAACAACCGGTTAAAAGAATAATGCTTCCTGATACCTTGGGACTGTTGTGTCCTGATGAAGTTAAGGAATTTATGGAGATGATATGCACAAAATTCCCTGAAGTACATTTCGATTTCCATGCGCACAATGATTATGACCTTTCGGTTGCCAATGTTCTTCACGCTGTCAATACTGGTGCAAAAGGTATCCATACCACTGTTAATGGTCTTGGTGAGCGTGCAGGTAATGCACCTTTGGAATCAATTGTAGCAGTAATAAAGGATTTTACCCCATTTCATCTCAATGTTAATGAGAATAAAATCTATAGAATTAGTAAACTAATAGAACAATTTTCTGGGTTGAGGATTCCGGCAAATAAACCTGTCGTGGGGGAAAATGTGTTTACCCAAACAGCAGGAGTACATGCAGATGGAGACAATAAAAAGAACCTTTATTTCAGCGATTTGCTTCCTGAACGATTCGGGAGAACACGTAAATATGCACTGGGTAAAACATCCGGCAAGGCCAACATTTCAAAAAATCTTGAAGAGTTAGGCATTTCTCTTGAACCAGATGAATTGACCAAAGTAACGCAGAAGATCATAGAGCTGGGAGATAAGAAGGAAAGGGTGACCACAGAAGATCTGCCTTATATTATCTCAGATGTGTTGCAAAACAACTCCATTCATAAGGACATTGTCATCGACGGGTACCATATGGTTCATTCCAAGGGTCTAAAGCCTTCTGTTCAGTTGCGAATGAAAATTTTCAGCAATTATTATGAGCAGAATGCTTCAGGAGATGGCCAATATGATTCTTTCATGAAAGCACTGAAAAAAATATACAAGGGCTTAGACATGGAGCTACCCAAGTTGACTGATTTTCAGATAAGCATACCTCCTGGAGGTAAAACAGATGCTTTTGTGGAATGTGTGATTACCTGGGATCTGAGTGGAAGAATATTTAAGACCAAAGGTTTGGATAGTGACCAGACTATAGCGGCCATGAAGGCCACTGAAAAAATGCTGAATATCATAGAACAAATCAAAAATAGTAACAAAACTGAAAAAAAGAATCCTTATGGAAATGAATATAGCCCTATTACCTGGTGATGGTATTGGCCCTGAAGTAATCGCTCAGGCAGTAAAGGTAGTGAATGCTGTCGCTAAGAAATTTGGACATACAATTACTTTTAAAGAAGCCATTACAGGAGCTGCAGCCATAGATGCAGTAGGAAATCCTTATCCTGATGCTACTCATGAAACCTGTCTTGCTTCTGATGCTGTTCTATTTGGCGCTATTGGTGATCCTAAATTTGACAATGATCCAAGTGCGAAGGTAAGACCTGAGCAGGGTTTATTGGAGATGAGGAAAAAATTGGGACTTTTTTCTAACGTTCGTCCTACATTTACTTTTCCTTCCTTGTTGCACAAGTCACCATTGAAACAGGAAAGGATTGAAGGTACTGATTTGGTATTTTTAAGGGAGCTGACTGGCGGCATCTATTTTGGAGAGCCAAGAGGTAGAAACGAACAAGGGACCAAAGCTTTTGATACCTGTGTATACTCTGTAGAGGAAATTGAAAGATTGGCTAGAATGGGTTTTGAGTTTGCCATGAAAAGGAGAAAACTTTTAACCTGCGTTGATAAAGCCAATGTATTGGCAACTTCCAGATTATGGAGGGAAACGGTACAGCGTTTAGCTCCTGAGTATCCAGAAGTAACAGTTGAATATGAATTTGTTGACGCGGTAGCAATGCGTTTGGTTCAATGGCCTAAAGCGTATGATGTCTTGATTACGGAGAACCTGTTTGGAGACATTTTAACGGATGAAGCATCTGTGATAAGTGGATCTATGGGATTGATGCCTTCAGCTTCTATAGGGCTTAAAACCAAGCTTTTTGAACCTATCCATGGCTCTTACCCTCAGGCTGCTGGTAAAGACATTGCCAATCCCTTGGCAGCTGTTTTGTCTGCATCCATGATGTTTGAATATGCCTTTGATTTAATGGACGAAGCCAACATCATTTCTGAAGTGGTCAATATGTCCCTGGAAAAAGGAATAGTAACTGAAGACCTATCCGAAGGTGAAAAAGCTTACAAAACTTCGGAAGTAGGAGATTGGTTAGCTGAGCAGATTGCTAAAATGTAAAAGAAAAATAATCACAAAAAGCCCCTATTGCTTGTTTAGCGTATATAGGGGCTTTTTTTTGTCAAAATATTGTTATTTATTTTTATTTGCCACGTAGGCATCGATCAAATCTTGCGTAATACCCGTCGTAGAATAGCCACCATCGTGAAACAAATTTTGCATGGTTACCATTCTGGTATAATCGGAAAACATGGTGATAATGTATTCTCCACATGCTTCGGCAGAGGCATTTCCAAGAGGAGAAGCCAATGCTGCAAAATCAAAGAAATCATCAAATCCTCCGATTCCTGATCCTGCAGTTGTTTTAGTTGGGGACTGGGAAATAGTATTGACCCTTACATTTTTGAGTTTACCATACCTTAAACCATAATTTCTAGCAATGCTTTCAAGAATTGCTTTGGCCTCAGACATATCGCTGTAAAATGGGAAAGACCTTTCTGCAGCAATGTAGCTTAATGCCACCACTGAAGCCCATTCATTAAGGATGTCTTTCTTTTCTGCTACATGAAGCATTTTATGAAAAGAGGTAGCAGAAACGTCGTAGGACTTCTGAACCCAATCATAATTCAGGTCACCATAGGATCTTCCTTTTCGGACATTTGGTGACATACCAATAGAGTGGAGCAAGAAATCGAAATTCCCACCCAAATACTCCTTTGCTTCATCGTATAATTTTTCAATGTCTTCGACGGATGTAGCGTCGGCAGGAATAATAATGGTATCACATATATCAGCAAGTTCCTGAATGGCTCCCATGCGCATAGCTATTGGGGCATTGGTTAGAACAAATTTTGCACCTTGCTCTTTTGCTTTTAATGCAGTTTGCCAGGCGATAGAATTTTCATCTAGAGCACCAGTGATAATTCCTTTTTTTCCTTTTAATAAATTTTCAGGCATTGTATTCTTTTGATTTTCTGACTTCAATTAAATAATATTCTATAAAATTAACTAATAATGGGTAAAACATTTTCCGAAGGGCTTTTAGAAAAGGCTAGTGGGCCATTATTTGTTAAGCAATTCTTTTGCGTTTTCAAAAGCGGTAGCTGAGGGATTTGAACCGGAAATCATTGTAGCGATTTCCAGTAATCTTTCTTCAGGATTTAATAGCTTTATTTTACTTATGGTCTTTAGCGCACTATTGTCTTTGTATACGAAATAGTGTTTTTCTCCTTTGGCGGCTACCTGTGGTAAGTGGCTAATGCAAATGACTTGGTGCTTTTTTGCAATTTGTTGCATCATGCGAACCATCTGCAACGCTATTTCGCCAGAAATACCAGTATCAATTTCATCAAAAATCAAGGTTGGTAGAGCCATCTTATCCGCCATTACATATTTAATGGCAAACATTAACCTTGAAAATTCACCTCCTGAAGCCACCTGACCTATAGGTTGGGGCTGGATTCCTTTGTTGGCGGAAAATAAGATGTCAATATCATCGATACCTGAATCATTGGGTACAACCTCACTTCGCTTAATTTCTACCTTGGCATTTTCCATGCCTAACTGCCCAAGTAAGGATTGAATCTCCTTGCTGAAATTGTTGAAAATGGACTGTCTTTTTTTCGAAAGATTATTGCCAAATGTGGTTAGCCTGGCCTTTGACTGTGTGAGTAATGCCCGCTGCTTGACCAGTTCTTCTTCCAAATGATCCCCTTTGAATACCTTGTCTGCAAGGGAAGAGGCAAGTGCTAAAAGCTCTTTATCACTCTGAAGCCCATGTTTTTTCTGTAGCTGGTAAATTTTACTTAGTCTTTCCCTGACCCACTCAGACTTTTCATAATCAACCTCTATTTCCTGCTCCTCAAGTGAGAGGCTTTCAATAATATCTTTAAGTTCTATAAGTATGCTTTCAAATCTCTGGTTTAAATCTTCAAAATTCTTACCGAATTTCTTTAAGTATTGGAAATGCTGTTGGGCTGCTCCTAACTGTTGCATCGCCCCCAACTCTTCGTTTTCCAAATGATCTAAAGCCTGTGACGCCCTGGATTTTATTTCTTCAGCATGGTTCAGTAGCTCTTCCTTTTCCTCCAATAAATCTTGTTCTCCTTCTTCAAGGTCCAATCCGGATAGCTCTTCCAGTTGAAACTGGTTGTAATCAGCTTCTTGCTGGTATTGTTGTTTCTCCTGTTCTAAAAGGCGCACCTTCTTTTGCGTCTTAATAAAGTCCTGAAACTGGTTGAGATAAGCTTCTTTTTCCTTTTGGACATTGGCAAATGCATCTATCAGAGATAGTTGGTAGGAAGAAGCCCCTAATAGCAAGGTCTCATTCTGGGAATGAACATCCATCAGAATTTTGCCCAATACTTTCAAGGTTTCCAGCCTAACTGGAGTATCATTGATGAAAGCCCTGGATTTTCCAGAGGGTGAAATTTCCCGCCTGACAATGCATGCAGGCTCATAATCCAACTCCTCCCTTTGGAAGAAAAGCTTTAAACCATAATTCTGGATATTGAAAACGCCTTCAATAATGCATTTTTTGGTTTCATCAAATAAAGTCCTGTTATCGGCCCTATTTCCAAGAAGTAATCCTACTGCTCCAAGCATAATGGATTTTCCTGCTCCAGTTTCTCCCGTGATCATGTTGAGTCCGGCACAGGGTTCCATTTCTAACTTTTCTATCAAAGCATAGTTTGTGATGCTAAGGTTGGATAACATGTTGCTTTGGTTTCGTTTAGAGGGTCAAAATTAACCAAATTTGAGGATTATCCTTTCAAAATATCATTGTATTTTCTGGCATTGTTAGGGTCAACCTTAAGTAGTACTTCTACTGCTTCCTCTTTCAATTCCATAGGTGCTCCTTTCAAAATTTTACTTATTTCATCAGATTTCGCATCCATAAAGCTAATTGTAAGAATACTATTTGGTTGAACCTTATTGGCTTCTTGTATCATTTTTATAGCTTCTACTATATTTTTATAGCTTTCTTCTGGCTTGGTTGTTAGTAAATCAAGTCCTTTTCTATGGTACAGGTAATAGGCATCTCTAACAGGAACCATTACTTGTGAGTTATACAGGTCATTGGCTAACCAATACCTGTTCCGCTTATCCGATGGGTTTTGGTTCCATCCCGGGTTGGAGGATTGTTGGGCATTGGCAACAATATTGTTGGCGATTTCAAAAAAAGCATCTCCCCCACGAGGTGAAAAAGAATCGTAATCTATGCCTATGGTTATGTAGGCATAATAGGCCAGCAGAGAAGTGATATTATTTAAGTAGGAAAATTGATTAAATTCCAGGGGCTGAGATTCCGTATACTCAAAAGTCCAATTTCGATCAGCAAAATTCAGGACCAAACTTTCATAATTGGATCCAAAAACGGGCCGTACTGTCTGAATCTGCACCGTTGCACTGAACAAACCTACTTGAGGCATATCGTTTATCGTGATTAATAAATTTCCTTTTATCCTTTCCTGTGGCTTAAGATCCGCATCTGTCCAATTTCGTCCATTGAGAAACTGTTCAAATGCCGATTTCATTTGTTCAAAAATATCTGTATCCTGGGTTTTTGCCCGCTCACTGTTGATGGTAACCGTAAAATTGAGCTGCTGAGATAGTACCGGAAAGGGTGCTATAAAAAGCGTCAAGAGGCTGAAGAAGATTATAGGACGTACCATTTGATAAATGAATTATTATTTAATCCGCTAACACATATAATCCGAAATGGACAATTGCCCATTTATTACTTGCTGAGATTGGTTTAAATAAAATCAGCAGCTTTGGTTTAGTTTTCCACCTGATGTGAAATTTTTTTAACATCAAAAAGGCCATCCCATTTTCAGAGATTTGGACAGTTTACGTTACCTTATTTACGATGCTTTTCTAATCGAAATTACTGTTTTTCCAGAATGGATGCTACCCGATCTAGTAATTGAATGGCCAGCAATTCTTTAGTCAACACTGGAGTTTTTATTTTCTCCCCATTCTTTGATAATATAGTAACCTGATTCGTGTCTTTTTGAAAGCCTGCTTTTGGATCAAGTAGTGAGTTTAAAACTACAAAATCAAAGTTTTTTTCCATTAGTTTTTTTTCGGCGCTCCCAAGACCTTCGTCCGTTTCCAGGGCAAAACCTACATGGATTTGCCCTTGTTTTTTATTCTCACCCAATGTTTTAGCAATATCGGGATTTTTTATTAATGTAATGGTCAAAGCATTTTCCTTCTTCTTAATCTTTTGAAGGGAAGGTGCCTCTGATCTGTAATCAGCAACTGCAGCACAAAATATAGCTACTTGTGCCTCATCATGGTGACTTTTAGTTGCATCAAACATATCAAGTGCACTCATTACAGGAATGATTTTAATATTGGGGTGTGGTCTTGGTTTTAAAGCGGTAGGACCTAGAATTAACGTGACTTTTGCGCCTTTATCGGCAGCCTTCTCCGCCAGGGAAATCCCCATTTTGCCACTAGAGTGATTGCTTATGTACCTAACAGGATCAATGGCTTCCTGTGTTGGTCCTGCCGTTATTAAAAACTTTTTGCCTTTAAGAACGGTATTAGGTTTTAGGATTTCCTTAATGGAAGTAAAGATCGCTTCAGGTTCTGGCATTCTCCCTTTACCAATCAGTCCACTGGCCAATTCCCCAGATGTTGCTTCCATAACCTGATTCCCAAAACTTTCGAGAATTTGTAAGTTTCGGATCACAGAAGGGTGTTGGTACATGTCTAAATCCATCGCTGGAGCCACAAGTACGGGGCTCGTACAAGATAAATAGGTGCAGGCCAATAAATTGTCGCTTTGACCTGTTGCAAATTTAGCCAATGTATTGGCTGAAAGGGGGGCGACAACCATTAAGTCAGCCCAATTTCCTAAGGCGACATGGTTAGTCCATTCACCAGTTTTCTTATCAAAAAAATCAATAGAAACTGGATTTTTTGATAAAGTGGCTAGTGTGAGAGGCGTAATAAAGTCAAGAGCAGAAGTCGTCATTATGACTTTGACTTCTGCTCCTGATTTTATCAATAACCGAATAAGTTGGGCTGCTTTATAGGCAGCAATTCCTCCAGTTACGCCTAATAATATACGTTTGCCAGATAATGGCATGTTAAGACTTGGTTTCCTCCTCTTCAGGGAACCTGTACATCACCTTGTCTTCCATGAATTCTTCCATTGCCAATGTACTTGGCTTCGGCATTCTTTCGTAGAATTTTGAGATTTCTATTTGCTCCTTGTTTTCAAAAACTTCTTCAAGGTTGTCTACTGTAGAAGCAAATTCAGATAATTTATTATTCAGCTCCTCTTTCATCGTAGATGAAATCTGCTTGGCTCTTTGAGAAATAATGAAAATAGATTGATAAAGATTCCCTGTTTTCACAGCTACCTTGTCTAAATCTCTCGTGATAATTGACGGATTAATTGCCATATAATTACTTGTTTTTAATTGCCTACTTCTTTTAAAGCCTCTGTAGCTTCCTGATCTTTCTTTTCTTCTTCTCGTAATCTTATTGCCTCGGCTGTTCTGGCTTTATACTGTTCTTTTATAGTATAGTGGTCCTCAAGTTTGGCCTTGGATTTCGATTGAATATTACTTACGCTATTCAGGTATTCACTTTCAGGGAATTTTTTCGCAAAATCTTCTGCAAAACCCAATGCCTGTTCAAATCGCTCTTCTTTTTTATCAAAAACACTTCTGTCAGCGTATGCTGCACTAACTTCCACTAATTTAAAGGCCAATTCCTCATTGTAATCACTATCAGGGAAGGATTTGGCAAAATTCTGAAAGTTAACGATACATGCCCTGTAAAAGTCCCCCGGGAATAATCCTTCTGTAAGACGATAATACATTTTTGATTCCTCAAATGCTTTTTCCTCAAATCTTTTTTGAAGATCGTCAATCATGGTAATGGAACGTTCATAGGAATCAGATTCGGGGAATCGATTCATGAACAGTTGTATAGCATTCACTGCTTCTCTGGAACTTCTTTGGTCCAGATTGTAATCCGGAGAGTCCAGGTACAGAGAATACGCATTCATAAATAAAGCCTCTTCTGCTAAAGGTGAGCGATTATAGGTGTCAAAAAAGGTTTTGAAATATTCTGCTGCTTCAATATACCTCTTGGTTCTAAAATGAGCATAGGCATAATTAAACTCAGCTAATTCTGCTTTGCCACTACCTTTAATTACTGGTAAAACCCTGTCATATAGGATTATAGCTTTATTGTGCTCGCCTTCGTCATAGTAACGATTGGCCGCTTCATAGAGTTCGTCCCAATTGGTGCTCTTCTCTAATTTGTAAAATTCACCACAACCGAAAGTCAGTAGTGAGGCAAGGAATATAAATAGGTATTGGTGTACTTTTATCATTTGACCTGCAAATATAATGGATTAATAATTGGTTATCAAGGCAGTTCCACTGCGAATGCGCATTCTTACCTTTTGACGTAAAGTTTTTTTGTGACAATATTCTTATTGTCAACGATCAAAGTGTAAAAATAAGTACCTGGGTTCAGGTCTGTTACTGGAATTATTAGGGTTTCTTGAGTAGGATCAAGGCTGAAATCATAAATCGGATTGCCGATAAAGCTATTGATTACTATCCTGACCTTCGCATTAGGGTTTTTGATTTTATAGTCTAATTGCGCGGTTCTCACGCTTGGGTTAGGATAGATTTCATCCATATCCACATCCCTGTGGCTAACATTGTCTGCGGGTTGGTCTGAGGTAACATTGTATACATTTTCTACAATAAAAGCATCTCTTTGATTGGATGTGTTGAAAAAATGTAAATCAAATGTTCCTTTTGTAGCCGTTATGCCTAGTTCAAATTCTATGTAGATGTTTGTTGAAACTTCTCCGGGTGCCAGTGTAAATCTAATTTGTGAAAGATCATTTCTAGGGTCAATACAATTGTCTCCTATACAAATAAGTATATTTTGAGAGGAGCCAACATTTCCCCGAAGGTAGCGTAGAAAGTAAGTAGCACTTTCGTTGGAGTCATTCTGAAGAATCAATGTTTTTCTTTGGGTGGTGTTCACTTTTCCGCTAAACTCAATTTTTTCACTAAGCACACGTACTTGTCTGGCGTCCAATGACTGTAGCGCAAACAATTGTAAGGTGATTAAAAGTGATAAAAATATTCTCATGTAAAGTTTAGTTCTATAAAATGTGCTTTATGTTAACAAAGATTTTCTACCTCTTTTAGAAGTATATACGTATAAAAATACCAAATTGGTTCGACTTTATCGGTAGGTTTGGGTTAAAAAATGTTAACATTGATGAAATTTTTTTTATTCTTCGGCGTTAAAAAACCTTTTTTACAAGATTTTTTTTCACAAAAATGTAATATATACTACAAAAGTTATTAATTGTCTGTAGGAATTTGTAGTTCGTCATTCTCCGGGTAAGGTAGTTTTACATCCGGCTCATCAAAAAAGCTATACCGATTTTTGTCTCTTATTTTAGGCGTTCTCCAGTCATCGATCTGTTTTTTAGTGGGTCTTTCCTCGTCTCTCCAAACAAAACCCTCCAATTTTTGCTCGCCTTCCTCGAATAAATGGGGAGGGGTGAAGGATGCTTCTGGCTTTATAGTATGACTAATTCTTGAGACTGTTCCTTCCTTAAATTCCATGATGATTCTGCCACAAAGTAATTTATTTAGTCCTTTTATGGTGGTGTCATTTTCAATAGCAAAGTACAAAGATTCCCCATTGCCTTCTACATCCAGTTTATCCATATCTCCATCCAGGAAGTATGCGGTCATTTTCCGACCTTTTATCTGGTTAAAATTGGCCACTGTGTCTCTTGTGATGGCAAATGCATTGTCCTGCAGTATGGCCTGGTCAATTTCCTGATTGGCAATAGTAAACTGAATACTATCCGCAGTAATCTGACTTTTATTGTTCCAAAGTATAGGGTCTGAATAAAGATGAACGGTTGAGTCAGCGTAAATATAGGCCATTGAATCAGCCCTACCGGCTAATTCTGCTTTTATCATTCGCATGTTGGGATAAGCAAGGGTGTATTTGTCCTCAGGATTTGCCCCGTCCTGAGTAATAAGCGTGTCCGCTATTACAAATAAGGTGTCTATTTCAAAATATTTACGAACCAGGGCTCTGCCAAAAACTTCTGAGTATTGCTTTTCCTCCCAATATTTACCTTCATCTCCAAAAACTTCTGCATTTTGCTCCTTATTAAAAATACTTACGTTTTCCTTGGCTTCGTAATATTGGGCATTTTCGTCAAAGAAGAGCTCCTCACCGTATACAATACTGGTTTCTGATTCGACATCTCCATCATAAAAACGGAAAATTTTATTCGCAGTATCATAGAAACTGCCTTTTTGGGCATTTAATCTATTGTCGTCTTTTGAAAGAATATTGGTAAGTCCTTCTGTTTCAGCAATCTTTGTAGTAGTGAAATAATACAAGATATTGGATTTCATGGTGTAATCCGGATTTTCCAAGACCACTTTTTTATTAAAAGTGATTTTTTCAATTTGAGTTTCGTAAAGCCCTTTCTCGCTTGTCAGTACATTGGTACTGTCCTTGACCATCCCGTTATTAAAATAATTCGCTTCACCATTGGCGCGGTTATAATCCAGAAAATCGGTATAAAGGGTGGTGCCTTCATTGACCAACACCACGTTAGTACGCAACAGAGCCAGTTGGGTATCTCCATCATACTCAGCATAGCGACTAGTGACGGTGACCGAATCTTCTTGATCATCAATCTTGACATTACCAAAAAGTTTAGCAAGGTTGTCCTCTGAATAGAAGTGGGCAGAATCACAATAGATTAATGAAGTTTTGTGCTTTAGAATCACATCTGTCAGTAACCTTTCAAAACCCTTGCCTCCTAAAAGTTGCTCAGCCTGTAATATTTCCAATCGGTTTTGCTCCTTCTGGGCTTGGGCCTTTGAAAAGACCAAAGATGTAAGTAAACAAAATAAAATAAATTTGATCTTTGTCATTCGAATTGATTTCCAAGGCAAAATTAATATAAAATAGTACTTTTGGTTTATGCTGGAGCGATTTATAAATCATGTACGCAAAAATAATATTTTGGATGTGCAATTGCCCTACCTCGTGGCGGTCAGCGGTGGGATAGATAGTGTGGTATTAGCCCATTTACTCCAAAGAAATGGTTTCAATATAGCGATTGCACATTGTAATTTTCAATTGAGAGGCAAAGCAAGCGATGCAGATGAAGCCTTTGTCATTAATTTGGCAATGAAATTGGGCGTGCCGGTTCACACAAAAGTTTTTGATACCCTCGCTTATATGGATGAAATGAACATCTCTTTACAAATGGCGGCAAGAGAAATAAGGTACAGCTGGTTTGAGGAACTTAATTTCAGTCTGGGTACCCAGGGAGTATTGGTGGCGCACCATGCAGATGATCAGTTAGAAACCGTCATGCTTAATTTATTAAGAGGTACAGGGATAGAAGGGATTTACGGCATGAGTAGCAAAAGAGATTTTATCCGAAGGCCTCTTTTACCTTTTTCCAGGCAAGAAATATTAGGGTATCTAAAAGAAAATGGGCTGGAATGGAGAGAGGACAGCAGCAATGAAAAAACAAATTATAAAAGAAATTTTGTCAGACATAAATTATTGCCCTTGTTTAAGGAGTTTGATCCCAAGGGGCCGGAATTGATGCAATACAGTTTCGATAGGATAAAGGATACCGGAAAAGCATTTTTCTATTTTTTTGATCTTTGGATCAAAACGAATGTTGTATCCAAGGGAGGTTATGATATGCTGCCATTTGGCAGTTTGGCGTCGGTGCCCGGTAAGTCATCGCTACTATTTTATTGGTTGAGAAAAAAAGGTTTTGTATATGCGCAGATTGAGGATATATTGTGTGCAGTTGATAACCAGGAGGCAGGTCGTCAATTCTTATCAGGGGATTGGATACTGAATATTGACAGGGAATCCTTGATTTTGGGGAAGCGTAAGGAAATTGACAAACCTATTCAAATAGGTGTAGAGGAGGAAGCGTTTTCTATAAATGGGCAATACCAGTACAGTTGTACCAAGATCGATGCCGGAGAATTAATAGATCGGTCCCCAGAGAATGCCATGCTGGATTTTGATTTACTTGATTTTCCATTGACATTGCGATCTTGGGAGCAAGGAG
The DNA here is from genome assembly GCF_055809755.1 of Cyclobacterium sp. 10D3-21. Taxonomy (NCBI): domain Bacteria; kingdom Pseudomonadati; phylum Bacteroidota; class Cytophagia; order Cytophagales; family Cyclobacteriaceae; genus Cyclobacterium; species Cyclobacterium sp. 10D3-21. The sequence continues at coordinate 6,464,841 of NZ_CM147924.1, read as the reverse complement.
ATAAATTTATGCCCTTAGGGATGCAACACTTCAAGAAAATAAGCGATTATTTAATTGACAATAAAGTACCTTTAATTAAAAAGGACAAGGTAAAAGTTCTGTGTTCCAGAGATAAGATCGTGTGGTTGATAGGATTCAGGATTGATGATCGATTCAAGGTACGACCGACAACCAGAAAGGTACTTTATTTAAATAAACATAAAGATGAATAACCCTTTTAGAAAAACTTATAGCCCTGCAGAGCGGGAGGATTTTGCTTTTTTAGGGAAAGTAAAGTTTTTTAAGCATTTGAATTTTGATGAGATGTCAAGGTTTTTGCCGGCGATTCATAAGAGGAAGTATGTCCAGGATGAAGTCGTGTTTTTTAGAAATGACCCCAGTCAGGCACTTTATATTTTAGAAAAAGGTGAAGTAACGTTAAATATTGATATTCGAACAGATTTTGAAACCATAATAAAAATTAAGGAAGGGGAACCGTTTGGTGAAAACTCCTTGCTGGAAAATTCCAAAAGGATTTATACTGCCATCGTAAATACGGAGGAAGCGATTTTATGGGTGATTCCGAATTATGCTATTTTAGACATTTTCCATAGCAATCAAAAGATAAAGGCCAAAATGATGAGTTCGCTGGCGACCTTCTATGATGGCAGGAACCAACAGCTTTTTTCTTCCTATAAGAAATCCTATGGATTTTTTAACCTCGGGCAGATGTTTGAATAATTATGATGAATCCTTCATATAAAGGACATTCTTTAATAACTTAGCGCAAATTTTGAAAAAACATCAATCTTAATCGATTATAAAAAATGACGAAAGTAACCGTAGTCGGAGCCGGAAATGTTGGTGCCACATGTGCAGATGTATTGGCTTACCGAGAAATAGCAGAAGAAATTGTCCTCGTTGACATTAAAGAAGGAGTAGCCGAAGGCAAAGCTTTAGATATTTGGCAAAAGGCCCCTATCAACGCTTACGATAGTAGGACTATTGGGAGTACCAATGATTATTCTAAAACTGCCGGGTCTGATGTGGTGGTAATCACTTCAGGTTTACCACGTAAGCCTGGTATGACCAGGGATGATTTGATTGAAACCAATGCTGGAATTGTGAAAATGGTTACAGAAAATGTTGTAAAACATTCTCCTGATGCTATCATCATCATCGTTTCCAATCCTTTGGATGTAATGACCTATCAGGCACATATCGTTTCTAAATTGCCAAGAACAAAAGTGATTGGTATGGCAGGAATTCTTGACACTGCAAGATATAGAGCTTTCTTAGCTGAAGCACTTGATATTTCTCCTAAAGAAATCCAAGCAATTTTATTGGGTGGTCATGGAGATACTATGGTACCATTGCCTAGATATACAACAGTCGCTGGTATCCCAGTTACTGAATTGATAGGCAAAGAGGCTTTAGATGCCATCATAGAAAGAACGAAGTCTGGCGGCGGAGAACTTGTGAAGTTGATGGGAACTTCTGCATGGTATGCACCGGGAGCAGCTGCGGCCCAAATGGTAGAGGCTATCGTGAAGAATCAAAAAAGAGTATTCCCTGTTTGTATCAAATTAGAAGGAGAATACGGTATTGACGATTGTTACCTAGGAGTACCTGTTATCCTTGGTAGAAATGGTATTGAAAAAGTAATTGAGCTGGATTTGAACAGTGACGAAAAAGCTTTATTGGAAGTTTCTAGAAGTCATGTCAAAGAGGTTATGTCTGTTTTGGATAAAATTGGCAATAAATAATTAGTAAATTATAACATCATAAAAAAATCCCAACTTTGAATCGTTGGGATTTTTTTGTTGTTTTGACAGTAGTTGATAAACATTAAATGAATAGGGCCTATTGAAAAATCTGCTGATAATTTTATTGATTTTGGTGTTTGGGTTCATCGCCTTTTTGTTGGTGAAGAGCGACTTTTTTGACTCCAAATTAAATGGGATGGAAGTAGTACCTCCAAATGCCATTTTTGTTTTTGAAACAAATGATCCGGTAGGTTATTGGAATAACCTGGTGAATCAACCTGTCTGGGAAAAACTTCACAATTTACCTGCCTTAGCTGACGTAGAGTCACAATTGATTTTTTTAGACAGTATCACAGGTAAAAGTGGGAATCTTGACAAATACCTCAAAGGACACCGTTTTAGGCTGTCGTTACATCCTATAGGTAAAGGTGCATTTGGCTTTTTAATAGGTATCGCCTTTGAAAATGAGCAATTCTTTGACTTTATTCAGCAACTTGCAGAAAACCCAGAGAATGGCATTTCAGGCCTTAAAAAAAGAAATTACAGCGGTGTTGAACTCTATGAAATTATAACAGACGGTGGAGCAAAAACCTTTACATTTACCCGCTTTGAGAATGTGTTGATTGGAAGTCATACTTCATTTTTGGTGGAAGATGGTATACGTTATGCAAAATCCCTTGAGCTACAGAACTTCAAACAATCCTATCCCCATTTATTTCAGCCATCTATCCCATTAAATTCCAAAGGTGTTTTGAGATTTTCGGGGGAGGGATTTGCGGCTCTTGTAAATGAACTGACGGATGGCATTGCAGAACCATTGCTAAAAAACCTGAGGGAAAATAAATTGTCCTCAAATTTGATTCCCGCATTTAGTGACACATCCATTTCATTTAGTGGACAATTTTATACTGATGGAGCTTCAGGAACAATGACGTCAGAAGGTGTAGCGCCAAATGGTATGTCTTTTGCATCGGTCATTAGTAATAGGGCCGCCTGGGTAACCCAATACCTGTTTTCGGGCTTTCAAGGATTCAAACAAATACCCAACCTGGCCTTTAATCCCAGACCCTTAATCGTAGCATCGCTCGATGAAAGCCAGGAAATCAATGATTTCTTAAATGCCTTGGGAGGTGAAGCCACCATGGTGCTCGAAGAAAATCTATTTGATAAAAACCCCAATCAAATTCTTTTGCTCCATCCTGAGAATGCGGAAAGAAGGTACCAAAATCTCGAGAAGTTTGCCTTACAAGTGAGTCAAAATGACAGCACAAAGCTCTTCAAAGAATACTTCATGGGAAAAGAAATCTTTTTGCTCGATGTAGAGGAATTTCCAGCGCATATTTTTGAAGGGAACTTCACTGGATTTTCTCGAAGTTATATTTCCATGGCGGGGGAGCACCTGATCATTGGAAACAGCCTCAAAACCGTGAAAAATCTTTTAGAAGATTTTTACAATGACAATACCTGGGGAAAATCACTGGCCTATAAGGACCTATTGAAGGAACAAAATAATGGTGCACCTGTTCGTTTGATATTAAATAATGACCGTTTTTACCCCATTTTAATTAAAAACAGTAACCCTACCTGGAGTCCTATATTTCAAAAATATGCGCCTGTTTTCCGTTCTTTTGACTGGGTGAACATTTCCATCTTCAAGGAAGGAACCGTCCAAATTAAGTTGGATATTGATTTAGGTGAGCCTGAAATTAACAAGCAATTGATTCTTTCTGAATCAAGAAGCACTTCCTTTGGGAGGCCATTGATCTACGGGCCTAAAGGAATCCAAAATTTTAATGATCGAAGTACTGATTTCCTGGTGCAGGATGAAGACTATTTTATTCACCTGATAAGTGGAGAAGGAGAAAGGATATTTTCCCAACGAATCCCCGGAGCCGTCATTAGTGAAGTACATCAAATAGATTATTTTAAAAATGGTAAACTCCAGCTTGTTTTCGCTACCAATGACTTTATTTATGCCTTGGACAGGTATGGCAATTTATTACCGGGATACCCAATTCCATTTATTGAAGACAAAGAAATCGCCTTCTTAAATGTACTGGATTATGACAATAATAGGAATTACAGGTACTTTGTGGCAGACAGTGAGGGCGAGTTATTTTTGTACGACCAAAAGGGCAATTTGTTGGAAGGATGGGAACCCAATACGCATAGAAGCGGACCATTAAGCTATATGCCAGGTCATCATCGGGAACCTGGACTTGGGGATTTTATGGTGAGCCTTCACCGCAATGGGAAATTAAACCTGTTTAACCGAAGGGGGGAATTGAAAGTAGGAGGAGGGGTCCTTATTGGTGATGGAGTCTCGACTGCTTATGCCATCGAAGAAAGCGGGAACAGCGAACCTTCCAAACTCGTGACTATAAATGATGCAGGAGAAGTGGTGAATGTGAATTTTAAAGGGGAGCTTACTTATAGAAACCAATTGCTTAGGCCAGATACAGATACGAGGTTTAGTTTGGTGAACGATCAGAATAAAACGGATTATGTATGGGTAATTGAGGAGTACAACAAGCTTACAGTCCTGCGGCCAAATGAACAATTGTTTTTTGAAATGAATATTCCATCCAACGAGATAGAATTCATGTATTTTTCCTTTGGTGAGGGAAAGAAAATATTCGCCGTACTGGATAAAGTGCAGGATTTTGCTTATTTGTATAATGGGAAAGGTCAACTTATCAATCAAAAGCCGATCAGCATTAGCCAAAGCCTTTGGATAAACTTCTCAGGAAGTGACAATGAGTATACGCTAATGACCGTGTATGGCGACAAACTTTACGAATACAAAATTCCATTGTAAATTCGAGGGAAGGCAAGTAAAATTAAGGGAGGTTTATAACAATGAATAATTGCATGCGAAATATATTAGTAATTTGTTTTTTGATCTTTTCTGGGTGGTTTTCACCCCTTCTGGCCCAGGTTTTCAATTCGGGGTCCGTGGTACTCGTTGATACTACAGATCACAACAACTTCAGTTCTCCGTACCATACGGTTTATACTTTTTTCTATAACTTAAATGAGCCAAATTATCACCCCGAGATAGCGGCGAAAGCTTTGAATATGGCTGGAAATGAAGGGGAAGATGCAGCCGCCTTAGCGATCAAATTAAAACAGGTTTTTGATGGAAAAGGCGTTTTTGTTAGGATGAATACTGTTCCTAATGTATCTGATTATAGGGATACTGTCAGAAACGGACAACAAGTTTATGTATTTGATGAGCTAATACTTCCAGCCGTTTATCTGGAGAAAGTCGGAGATCGATGGAAGTTTTCTTCGGCCACAGTGAAAAATATAAAAGCATTGCACCAAGAAACCTATCCCTTGGGGACAGCTAAATTGCTTGATATTTTGCCTAGAATCGGTAGCCAGGATTATTTTGGCTTGTACCTGTGGCAGTTAATAGGGATTTTCTTTTTGCTCTTGATGGTTTTTACCAGCCATAAGTTTTTTACTTTTTTAATTGACAGGCTCTTTTATTATGTTCTTATCAAGTCTGGATATGGGCAAATAGCCAAACAGTACCTTCTTCCGGTAGCAAGGATAGTTAGTGTTTATATAATAATACTGCTACTGTCAATATTCATTCGAGTTTTGCAACTTCCTATCAATATTGCGTCCTGGATTACCATATTGCTTAATGCTACAGAGCCTTTTATAGTCACTGTTATCTTTTATAAGTTGGTAGATGTGTTTGCGGCCTATATGGGTCGTATGGCTGAAAAAACAACTTCTACCCTGGATGATCAATTGGTACCATTGGTGCGCAAGACCCTCAAAGCATTTGTCATTGTTATCGGTTCCTTATTTATATTGAAATATGGCTTGAGAATTGATATTGTGCCTTTCCTTACCGGCTTGTCTATTGGTGGTTTGGCATTTGCATTGGCTGCACAGGATACTATTAAGAATTTTTTCGGTTCGGTTATGATCTTTATTGACAAGCCTTTTCAAGTAGGAGACTGGATCACCAGTGGTGAGGTAGATGGTACCGTTGAGGAGGTAGGGTTTCGCTCCACTAGAGTGAGGACCTTTAGAAATTCACTGGTGTATATTCCCAATGGTAAAATCGCCGATGCTACAGTAGACAATCATGGACTTAGAAAGTACCGCAGGTTTTATTCCACCATTACCATTACTTATGATACTCCCCCTGAATTGATTGAAGTTTTTTTATCTGGATTGCGAAAGATCGTTCAAAACCACCCCAAGACCAGGAAAGATTATTACAATATTTACCTAAACAACCTTTCTGCGTATAGTTTGGACATTATGTTTTATGTCTTTTTTAAGGTGCCATCCTGGCCTCAGGAGTTGAAAGCAAGGGAAGATTTAATTCTGTCCATCATCCGACTAGCCAATGAATTGGGGGTAAGATTTGCCTTCCCTACGCAAACGCTACACATGGAAACTTTCCCCGAAAAAAGTGGCTTTACGCCTATATATGAAGGCGACAAAGCTACTTACCAAAAACGCCTTGATTCATTTATCGAAACGGAGAAAGGGCAGGATAAAGATTAAGCCAAAAGGTTCACAAGTCAAATAATTGCGTTCCTTTTCATCTCAGACACTTTTCTGTAATGCCTTCATTTTCAATTTTAGTAAGATTGGTTTGATTTTTGAAACTATTATTTCAAATGAATTTTTAGTTAAATCGAACTATTATGGAACTAAATAACAAGATTGCAGTAATTACGGGGGCCAGTAGTGGCATAGGGAAAGCTATTTCTAAAACACTTTCTCAAAATGGATGCACGGTAATATTGGCCAGTAGAAGTATTGAAAAACTAAAGGAAATTCAAAATGAATTGCCTAACGAAAGTTTGGTGGTGGAAATGGACGTGAGTGATAACCTAAGTGTAGCAAGCGGCTTTAAAAAAATAAAAGACAAATACAGTCGCATTGATATTTTGGTAAATGCTGCTGGGGTGATGCCTTTGAGCTATATGAAAAACCGACACATTGATGAATGGCTTCAAACAATAGACGTAAATGTGAAAGGTGTGTTGCGCTGCATTTACGAAGTATTGCCGGAAATGAAAAGCCAAAACAGTGGGCATATTGTAAACATCACATCGGTTGACGGGAAAGAACTTTATGAAGGAGGAGCTGTTTATGGTGCTTCGAAAGCTGCGCTAATTGCCCTTTCAAGAGCCTTGCGTATGGAGTTGTCCCCAGAATTTAATATTCGCGTCGCGTCTATAGAACCTGGGACAGTAGATACAAATCTCCGTGATGATATTACCGATGAAGAGTTGTTGGAGGACAAGGATTATGGAGGAGATGAGGCCAAGCTTCAACCGGAAAATATTGCCGACGCTGTGCTGTATGTCCTAAGTCAACCGAAAACTGTTAATGTCAATGAGTTATTGATCAAGCCCACGGGGAAAGCTTAGAATTATTTCGATTCAATTAACTTCAGAAGGACTTTTATATCCTTTGAAATTATTTAAGGTATTATACGCTTTATAAACGTGAGATATGGTTGTCTTAGCAGCCATATCTTTTGGGTGGGGTTGGGATAGAAAGGTTGTGGCAGCACACGTTCAGTTGGAATTATTATGGATTTTTCGCTCAATGCTTTCTCTATATCTACTGTCTAACAATGATGAATTCCCTGGGAAATTAGATTGAACTAAGGGTATAATGGTGGCTAATTATTTAGCATAAGCCTCTAAAGTTAGTTTGATATTATTGAGTCTTTTAACTAAACTTATGGAAAAATAAAGTAACTTATAACACGCACCATTTACCACAAATTCAGGTTTTAATTTTACCCATAATCTAAAAATAACCTTACTTTAACTTGATTGAATATAGGTGATACCAATTAATAATCCTTAACCTGATGAATAATAGTTTTTTATTTTTTTTTACAATTTCCTTGTTGTTTTCATGTGCCAATAAAAACGAATCCATTACGCCTCAAATTAAAGACATTACCGAAAGTGTCTATGCATCAGGGTTTATAAAAAGTAAAAACCAATATGAGGTTTATGGAAAGTCCAATGGGGTAATTGAGAAAATATTTGTAACCGAAGGAATGCAAGTGAAAAAAGGTGACCCAGTCTTCCAATTGGAAAACGAAAATTCAAAAATAGCCACAGAAAACGCAAGGCTTGCCTCAGCTGCATCCGATTATAAATTAAATAAAGATAAATTACTTGATGCGGAGAAAGCCATAGGCTTGGCTGAAAAGAAACTTGCCAATGACTCTTTATTGTACCAAAGACAGAAAAACCTTTGGAGCAAAAGCATAGGGACCAAAATGGATCTTGAGCAAAAAGAGCTGAACTATGAAAACGCAAAAGTAGCTTTGGCCAATGCGAGAACGAATTTTGCGGACCTGAAACGGCAAATTAAATTGTTGTCAGAGCAGAGTAAAAACAATTTAGAAATCGCAAAAATTTTGGAGGAGGACTTTATTGTCAAAAGTGAAGTAGATGGTATCGTTTATAAGATTAACAAAGAGGAAGGGGATTTAATAAATGGTTCCGGTGCTGCAGCTATTATTGGTAGGGAGGATTTTACAATAGAATTGAACATCGATGAGTTTGATATTGTGAAGATAAATAAGGGGCAGCGGGCTTTTATTCGAATGGATAGTTACAAAGATCAAGTGTTCGAGGCTGAGATTGTTGCTATTGATCAAATGATGAACCTACGGACAAGGTCATTTCAAGCAGAGGCCGTGTTTACCCAAATACCTCCTACACTTTATCCCAACCTTACCGTCGAAGCCAATATTCTTATACAAACCAAAAATGAGGTATTGACCATTCCTAGGAGTTATTTGGTTAATGACACAAGTGTTAGGCTAGAAGGGGGTAAAATACAAAAAGTGGAAATAGGCCTAATGGATTACGATTATGTGGAAATTAAAGCCGGCATAAATAAAAACACTGTATTAGCATTGCCGGAACCATGAAAATTAAACACATAACGGAGATTTCTGCTGCACTTATGCGGGCACGATGGAAACAAACCCTTGTAGCGGCAGTTGGGGTTACTTTTAGCATTGCCTTTTTTATATCTCTGCTGGGTTTTATGGAAGGATTGAATCAGCTGCTTGATGGGATAGTCTTGAACCGTACCCCTCATGTACGTCTTTACAATGATATTCGGCCTTCTAAAATTCAGCCCATTGATTTAAGTGAAAATTTCAAAAATCACCATAATTTTATAAGCTCTTTAAAACCCATTAATAGCCGTAAAGAGATCTACAATGCCACACAGATAATGAGTAAACTCAATAAGGACAAGCGAGTGATAGGCGTGGCACCTAAGATTACCGCTCAGGTTTTTTATAACCTTGGGAATATCGACTTGAATGGCATTATCAATGGTGTAGACCCTGAAAAGGAAGCGGCATTCTTCTCCTTCAATGATTATATAGTTGGAGGTAATCCCCTGGGCCTTAAAAATGTTTCAAATAGCATCATACTCGGGCAAGGGGCAGCCAATACGATGAGGGCCAAGGTAGGAGATCTTATCACCGTCACTACGACTGAAGGAGAACAGTTCTCTTTAAAAGTGATTGGCTTTTTTCAGTCAGGTATATCGGAGATCGATAAAGTGCAAAGCTTTGCCAGCATAGCTACTACACAGAAGATCCTCGGGGAAAACAGTAATTATATTAGTGACATTCAAATAAAATTGAAAGACATGGCCCAAGCCCCGGCCATGGCAATCGAATTTGCTGATTTTTTTAAAATTGATGCAGAAGACATTCAAACAGCCAATGCGCAGTTTGAAACTGGTAGCAGTGTTCGCTCTATTATTTCTTATGCCGTCGGGATTACTTTGCTTGTGGTTTCAGGTTTTGGGATTTACAATATTCTCAATATGTTGATCTATGAAAAAATGGATACCATTGCGATATTAAAGGCTACGGGGTTTGCAGGTACCGATGTTAAAAAGATTTTCATTTCCATATCACTAAGTATTGGCATCTCAGGGGCATTGGCGGGAGTGCTTTTTGGGTTTTTACTTTCGGTAATCATTGATGCTATTCCTTTCAATTCGCCTACACTACCAACAGTAACTACCTATCCGATTGATTATGGTATTCAGTATTATACTATTGCTGCAATATTTGCACTTTTTACGACCTATTTGGCAGGGTATTTTCCAGCAAAAAAAGCAAGTAAGGTAGATCCTGTTGTAATAATAAGAGGGAAGTAAATGGAGAACAATAAAATTTTAGAGGCTCAGGCAATTACCAAATCGTTTCTTTTTCCTGTTAAGGTGGATGTGTTAAAGGAAGTTTCTTTTAGTTTGTCGCGTGGAGAATATGCATCAATCATAGGGAGATCAGGAAGTGGTAAATCTACTTTGCTTTATATTCTCTCCACCATGGATTCAGACTTTACAGGAGAACTCTTATTAGATGGGATAAGCATACGTGGCAAATCAGAAAAAGAATTGGCGGCAATACGAAATGAAAAGATAGGCTTTGTATTTCAATTCCATTATTTATTAAATGAGTTTACAGCATTGAAGAATGTAATGTTGCCAGGATTTAAGCTTGATAGATTGAGTGAAGAAGAATTAGAACACAATGCCTATGGATTCTTGAAAGATTTAGGCATAGAGAAATTGGCACATAAAATGGCTTATCAATTGTCTGGAGGAGAAAAGCAACGTGTTGCCATAGCCAGGGCCATGATCAATGATCCGCTGATCATTATGTGTGACGAGCCCACTGGTAATTTGGACAGCAAAAATGCGGACATTGTGTTTAACATATTTAAAGAGCTTACCGAGGCCTACAACAAAACACTTTTGGTGGTGACTCATGACATGGATTTTGCACACAAAACATCACGCATCATTGAACTGGGTGATGGTAGGCTTTTGAAGGAGTAAATTTATTTCCTGACTTTAATGTAGTCTGCTTTTGTATAAATCGATTCAGATTGTTTTATACAAGTTTCAAAAACATATAAAGCTCTGCATAAAACCCCAATTATTTTTTATAACCATTGGTCATCACTACATTAACAGTTGATTTATTACATGGGCTACTTCTAGGTTAAATGGGCCTGATTTTAAAGTGATTTCATCATGTATTGGAAGGTCTATTGTATAATGACGCGAAAACCTAAATAAACAATGATAAGGAAGAAAATAATGGTGATTGTCTTTTTTGCATTAGGCTTATTCAATGGCTGTCAGGACAAAGGAGGGACTGAACAATCGGGTGGTTTGCAAACCATTCGGATTGAACATAAAAATCAAACAGAGCTGTTTCTAGAGGATATTGCAGCAAATTACACCAGCATTCCTTTAGAGATGACTGAAGAAAGTTTAATAGGTTATATAGACAATATTGCAGTCTCTGAAAATTTCATTTATGTCAATCATGCAAAAGGTATACTTCAATTTAACCATGCAGGAAAGTATATCAAAAAAATAGGAGAAAATGGGGAAGCTCCGGGAAACTACAGACAGGTAAGGTCCATGATTATTGATCCAAAGGATCAGTCAATTGTTGTTACAGATTATGTATTGAGAAAGAGCTTGAAATTCAATGAGAATGGTAAGTTATTGGCTGAATCTGAAAGTTTGTCATCTCCACCCATTTTTATTACATCAATACCTGAGGGTTATGTGATAATAACTGATGACATTATTAAAGATGAAAATTCGAACATTCTTTCAATTAATAATTTTTTTATTCAGGACAGGGAATTTGTAAAATTAGACAGTTTAAAACCTTTAATGTCGAAGGTAGATAAGTTTGGTGGATCCATTTGGCGTCATCCTTCCTTTATTACACGATCAGATTCCATAAATTATCTATTTTTCCCAATTGGCCCGTTCAATGAACAGATAGAAAAAGACACACTGTTTCAGATAAATGAAAACGGTGATTTTATTCCCCATTTAAAATTCCAATTCTCAGAAAACGTAATCAATGAGGAAGGGAAGAGGGTGTTTTTCATTGAAAAGATTGAAGTCAATGAAGCCTACTATTTGGTGACCTATCATTATGAAGGGAATTATTATCTCTTTGGTTACGATAAGAAAAAGGATAGTTCTTGGCTGGTAAAGGATGGATTGAGGGTAAAGAACCTGGAAGGGCATTATCTTCCAAAGAGAAATGGGATTTCTTATTTAATTACGGAGGGAGTTTCTGAAATAAAAGGTGAAGAACCAAATCCTATTATTCATTTGATTGATTGGGGGAAATAGAAATCTGCTCATTTTATTTCTTACCTACCCATTTCCCTAAAGAAAATACATGTGATCCTAATTATGGAAATTGATATTTAATTAACTTATGGTAAGCCATCTTTTGTTAGGTATTAGTTAATTTGGCTCCTTACGATATGAAAAGACTTTTAGTTTTACTCAGCCTTGTTGTTCTAACAAATATTCCGTTTTCATGTGTTGATGATTGTGGACCTTTTAGTCCCATGGAATCCAAAATCACCAAGTTGTATGTCTTTGTAGGTAGCTTAACTTCTTCTGGTTTCATAGAAACAAAATCTACTGACTTTGATCTAGCGGCCATTCAAATTGGGATTGCTGACCTGGATTATACTGAAGTCATGGCATCCATTGCTCAGCCTCGATTTTCTTTTATTAATGCAGCCATAGCTTGCAGTCCCCGCTTACCTGAACCTACTCAGGCAATTGAATCAATGGTCATCACCTCCGTATCAACTGTGTATGCTCAAGGGAATGAATTCTTGCCTGGGGAGCAACTGAATGAGCTATTTAAATTAAATGGAAACCAATCAGTACCTGAGTATATCACAAAGCAAAAAAGTGATATTGAGCTTTTTGGAAATATTGGCTCAAGTATTAATTTCGAACTATTAGAGCAACCTGATAGTACCATCAATCAAACCTTCACTTTTGAAATTTAATTTTTTGATTTGAGTGAGATGATTGTGAAAAGTAAGGTTTTTGAGGTAAATAGCTAAAATCAGCCTGGTAGTTTTTTCCTACCGGAAAACGAACCATCTAAACCAAAATCACTTTAACCCCTTTTTCTTCGAGCATCTCTACATAATGTGCAGAGAGGTTCTTGTCTACTATAAAGGTGTCTATGTCTTCAAGGTTGGCAATCTTTCCAAAACTCTTTTTACCAAATTTGCTGCTGTCTGCTAAAACAATGGTTTTTTGAGCGGATGCTATCATGATGCTATTTAAATGGGCCTCTAATAAATTGGAAGTGGTCAACCCAAATTCAGGGTCAATGCCATCTACACTGATAAATAATTTGCTGCAGGCAAAATCCTTTATCATATTTTCGGCAAAATGCCCTACTACTGAACTACTGCTCTTGCGTACGACACCGCCCAGTTGTACTACCTCGGCCTCTGGCACATCCAATAATGCCATACTAACATTCATTGCAGCAGTAAGTACTGTGATCGAAAGCGTTTTGGGTATGGACTGAGCAAATGCCAGAACAGTTGTTCCCGAGCCAATTATAATCACATCGTCTTGTTGAAGAAATGCTGTAGCTCTTTTGGCAATGGCATTTTTTTGACTTACCTGGACCAATCTCTTTTCAGTAACAGGTTTGTCATTGACATAGGGGGCAACAGGTGTAGCGCTTCCATGGGTTCTAAAAAGCAAGCCCTTTTCTTCCAGGATTCTAAGGTCTTTTCTGACCGTAACCATGGTCACATCCATTTCCTTACTCAAAGCAGCTACACTTACATAACCCGCTTCCTCAAGCTTGTCTAATATGTGTTTATGTCTTTTAGCAATTATCATAACAGGAGAAATAATAGAGTTCAAATATACAAAATGATTTCCTTTTGTTTCTTTTTATTTCCTTTTGTATTACTTTAGTAATGTAAAATGTTGGCGATGAATAGAAAAGACAGTATATCAAGAATTAAAGACGAAAAGGGGAGTTGGGACCTGGTAATCATCGGTGGTGGTGCTTCTGGGTTAGGCGTTGCATTGGATGCGTTATCCAGAGGTTTAAAGGTCTTATTGTTAGAAAAATCGGATTTTGCTAAAGGAACTTCCAGTAGAAGTACCAAGCTTGTTCATGGGGGGGTTCGTTACCTGGCCCAGGGTGAAATCGGCTTGGTATTGGAGGCCTTAAGGGAGCGAGGTCGATTATTAAGGAATGCACCTCATTTGACGATCAATCAGCCCTTTGTTATTCCTTTGTATACACATTTTGATCGACTAAAGTACGGTTTGGGCCTAAAAATTTACGATTGGATGGCTGGTAGTCTACGACTGGGTAAATCCAAATTTGTGTCCAGGGAAGATACCATTAAAAGGTTGCCACAAATTCGTCAAAAAGGATTAAAAGGAGGTATTCTATACCATGATGGACAATTTGATGATGCGCGACTGGCTTTGGTTATCGCCAAGACCTGTATTGAAATGGGAGGATGCATTCTTAATTATGCAAGGGTCAATAAATTGACAAAAGATGCCTCTGGTACAGTTAGTGGGTTGGCTTTTAGGGATTTAATAGGTAAGCACAATTACGTAGTTTCCGCAACATCGGTGGTCAATGCAACTGGTGTTTTTGCCGATAAAATATTGCAAATGGATAATCCTGAAGCCCGTAGAATGATTCAGCCTAGTCAAGGGATTCATTTGGTGATGGACAGTTCCTTTTTGGGAGGTAATGATGCATTGATGATTCCTGAAACATCTGATGGTAGAGTGCTTTTTGCTGTTCCATGGGAAGGAAAGTTGGTGGTAGGAACTACCGATACTTTAGTGAAAAAACCAAAAATGGAGCCGAGGCCTTTGGCTGCTGAGATTAACTTTATATTGGAAACAGCCAGCAATTACCTGGTAAAACCACCAAAGAGAGCTGATGTTTTGTCAGTATTTGCTGGGCTTAGACCCCTTGCAGCTCCCAAAGAAGGGAGTACCAAAACCAAGGAGATTTCCAGAAGCCATAAAGTTATCATATCAAAAAGTAAGCTGATTACTATCACTGGTGGGAAGTGGACGACTTTTAGGAAAATGGGAGAAGATACCGTCGATGCTCATTTTAAAAATCACAAATTGAGTAAAATTGAAAGTACTTCGGCAGACAAGCATCTCCATGGATACAGTCAGAAAAAAATCAAAGGGCATTTGCAGCTTTATGGGAAAGATGCCAAATTTATCCTTGCCTTACAAAAGGAAAACCCAGCATGGGCGGAACGAATACATAAGGATTACCCCTATACTGGAGCAGAAGTAGTTTGGGCAGTACGAGAAGAGATGGCGCTAAAGATTGAAGATTTTCTTTCCCGTCGTTGCAGGATTTTATTGCTGGATGCCAAAGCTTCTATGCTAATGGCTCCTAAAGTAGCTGCAATAATGGCAGAGGAACTTGGGAAAGATGAAGCATGGATAAGTGAAGAGTTAGAAGAATTTTATAAATTAGCCAGGAAGTATTTAATAAATATCTAAAACCCAATGAACCCAAATAACCAATATCTAATGGCCATGGACCAGGGAACGACCAGTTCAAGGGCTATAATTTTTAATAAAAAAGGGCAGATTGTAGCTACCGCCCAAAAGGATTTTGAGCAATTCTTTCCAAAATCCGGCTGGGTAGAACACGATCCCAAAGAAATATGGTCTTCACAAGCCTCTGTGGCAACTGAAGCCATTACCAAGGCCAATATCACTGCCAGTCAGGTGGCTGCCATAGGGATTACCAACCAGAGGGAGACCACCATACTTTGGGATAGAGAAACCGGTGAACCAGTTTTCAACGCCATAGTATGGCAGGATCGACGTACCGCCGCCTATTGTAATAAGCTTAAGGAAGAAGGTTATTCAGAGCTGGTCCAGAGTAAAACTGGTTTGATCATAGATGCCTATTTTTCAGGCACTAAAATCAAATGGATACTGGATAATGTAGAAGGAGCCAGAAAAAGAGCGGAAAATGGAGAATTGTGCTTTGGCACGGTGGACAGTTGGCTGGTATGGAAAATGACAGCCGGGCAGACCCATGTCACCGACATTACCAATGCCAGCCGTACGATGATTTTCAATATTCATGATAGGCAATGGGACAAAGAATTGCTTGAGCTTTTAGATATTCCTGCAGCCATTTTACCAGAGGTAAAATCAAGTAGCGAAATTTATGGCAAAACTTCTGGCAATTTGCTTTCAGCAAAAATCCCAATTGCAGGAATTGCAGGTGACCAGCAGGCAGCATTGTTTGGCCAGTTATGTACCGAGCCTGGAATGGCAAAAACCACTTATGGTACTGGATGCTTCTTGGTAATGAATACTGGAGATAAGCCCGTTAAATCAAACAATAAACTTTTGACTACTGTTGCTTGGCAAATAGGGGATAAGGTTAATTATGCCTTGGAAGGCAGTGTGTTTATAGGAGGTGCAGGTATCCAGTGGCTTAGAGACGGTTTGGGGATATTC
Source organism: Cyclobacterium sp. 10D3-21 (assembly GCF_055809755.1). Classification (NCBI taxonomy): domain Bacteria; kingdom Pseudomonadati; phylum Bacteroidota; class Cytophagia; order Cytophagales; family Cyclobacteriaceae; genus Cyclobacterium; species Cyclobacterium sp. 10D3-21. The sequence goes on along the minus strand of NZ_CM147924.1, from coordinate 6,448,705 downwards.
AATGATGCTAAAGATAGTGAGGCCATGGCATCCGGGTTGAAAGACAATGGTGGTGTTTATTTTGTACCTGCGCTTACTGGCTTGGGTGCACCCTATTGGGATCAAGAAGCTAGAGGTGCTTTTTTTGGGATTACCAGAGGCACAACTAAAGCCCATATGGCCAGGGCCGGCTTAGAAGCCATCGCTTTTCAGGTACATGATGTATTGAAAGCGATGGAAAAAGACGCTGGGGAAGAAACCAAGGAATTGCGTGTAGATGGTGGTGCCACCGCCAATAATTTTTTAATGCAGTTTCAGGCTGATTTGAACCAGTGCTCGATTAAACGACCAGAAATAATTGAAACCACTGCCTTGGGAGCAGCTTATCTCGCCGGACTAGCAGTTGGCTATTGGAAAGACATGGATGAAATTAGGAGCTTGTGGAAAGCAGATGAATCATTTGAACCTAAACAAGATGCAAAAACAATGCACTCAACTTTAGCCTATTGGCACAAAGCGGTAGAGCGATCACTAAACTGGATAAACGGGTAACTATGAACGTTTATATAGCTGAATTTATCGGAACCGCTTTGCTCTTGGCCATGGGCTCAGGAGTAGTAGCAAACGTAGTCTTGAATAAAACCAAAGGGCATAATTCAGGTTGGATGGTCATCACAACCGCATGGGCTTTGGGTGTTTTTATTGGAGTGGTGGTTGCAGGACCGCACAGTGGCGCCCACCTAAATCCTGCAGTAAGCATTGGATTGGCCATTGTGGGTGACTTTGGTTGGGAGATGGTGCCAGGGTATGTTTTAGCCCAAGTATTAGGCGCAATGTTGGGAGCAGGTGTTTCATACCTGGTCTATAAAGATCACTTTGACGCAACAGACGATCCAGGGCTTAAGTTTGCCCCATTTGGTACCGCACCTGCAATTAGGAATTTGTCCTCAAACTTCATTTCTGAAGTGATTGGAACCTTCGTTTTGATCCTTGTCATTCTATATTCCACCGGTCCCGTCATAGATGATGGTCAAGGAACTCCCATAGGTTTGGGCTCTATAGGAGCATTGCCTGTTGCCTTTTTAGTTTGGGTGATCGGTCTTTCTTTGGGTGGAACTACCGGATATGCCATAAACCCAGCCAGAGATCTTGGCCCCAGAATCATGCATCAGATACTCCCCATAAAAGGAAAAGGCACATCAGATTGGAGTTACAGTTGGGTGCCTATTATTGGGCCTTTATTAGGCGCTTCATTGGCAGGATTGCTCTTTTTGTTTCTGGGCAACTCAGGTGTATCCTAATGTAATATCAGAAATACGTAGCCCTAATGTTTAAATATAGGATTCAAATGGATACAAAGAGGGGGATTTGTCAAAGAGAGGAGTAAAGGCTATGGTGTAGATGAGCTGCAAGTTAGTAGCTTGTTTAGGTTTATTTGGTTCAAAAAAAATCCGAGGAATTAACCCTCGGATTTTTTTAGGCAAATAGAATCCCTACTCCTTAAATGGATTTTGCGAAACACTGTATGCTAGTAACTTCTTCCCAGGATCTGAATTCTATTAGAATCTAATTTTATAAAGATAAATAGCAGGATCGTAAAGGACCATAATGAAGAGCCTCCATAACTGAAAAAGGGCAAGGGAATACCTACAACAGGAAATAGGCCAATGGTCATGGCAATGTTTATAGTAAAGTGGAATAACAGCAAGCTTACCACGCAATAACCATAAATTCTTGAAAAGCGGGTCTTCTGTCTTTCCGCTAAAAAGACCAGTCTAAGGAGTAGTGTGACAAACAATGCGATCATTACAAAACTGCCAATCCACCCAAATTCTTCTCCTAGGGTACAGAAAATAAAATCTGTATGCTGCTCAGGGACAAAGTCAAATTTAGTTTGAGTGCCTTCCAGGTAACCTTTTCCAAGCAAGCCGCCTGAACCGATGGCTATTTTGGATTGGGTAACATTCCAGCCTACACCTAGGGGGTCAACATCGGGGTCAAACAACACCATGATTCGGTTTTGTTGATGCTCCGGAAGCTTCTCTACCACATAGTCCAGACTTAAGGCATAGACAGCCATGATACATCCCAGAAAAAGAAAGCTTATTGCGTTCTGCCAGGATTTTTTGCTCATGGCTACCAAAATAAGAATAACCACACCGATACTCCCAAATAAATACAGGTTGTTTTCAATGGCCAAGGTAAGGACAGTGAGGCCAGCCAATGCCAGGCCGATGACATAGTACCTTTGTGGCATGCCTTCTCTATAAAGCATGATGAAAAAAGCGCTGTAAACCATAGCTGTACCGGTATCCGGCTGGAGCAAGATTAGCGCAATAGGCAGGCAGATAATTCCTAATGCCTTCATCTGGTCTTTAAGCTTGCTTAGATCAAAACTTGGATTTTCCATTACTTTAGCCAATGCCAGTGCGGTGGCAAACTTGGTGAATTCGGCTGGTTGCAATCTGAAAGCACCAATCTCGAACCAGGCCCGCTGCCCATTTATTTCTTTACCAATAAATGGAGTTAAAAAAAGGATGAGAACAAATATGGCGTATAGTACTAGGCTGAGGTTATGAAAAAGTCGATAATCTGCGACCATGATGATTATGATCAGCAAAATGGCTGTGCCTATCCATACTAACTGTTTCCCGGAGTTGATGGAGAAATCAAAAATGGAGGTAGCATTTTGCTCATCATATACAGCCGCATAGATGTTTAGCCAGCCTATAAAAACCAGCGCGAAATATAGCCCTATGGTTACCCAGTCTATTTTATGTAAATTGGTCTCTTTTTGTCTCACTTAATAAATAAAATCTCCTTTTAGCACATATTCCTCCAATTCCGGCCTTTTAATTTCTCCAGTCAGGTATTTTTCTATTAAAAGACTTGCCGTACTAGCCGCAGCTCTTCCACCCCATCCAGCATTTTCAACATATACTGCAATGGCTATTTTTGGGTCATCTTTGGGGGCGAAAGCAATAAATACGGAATGATCTTCACCGGCAGGGTTTTGTGCAGTACCTGTTTTACCTGCTATTTCTATGTCTTTCATTATTGCTCTGGTGGCGGTACCTGATAGTGCCTCTACCATGGCATTCTGAATCAAGTCAAAATGTTTGGCGTCAATGCCGGAATCTCTTTTTTCTTTAAATCTATCTGGAATTCTGGAAGGATCATCATTGATCGATTTGATCAGATGGGGGGTATAAAAATAGCCTTTATTGGCAAAAATAGCCGCAAGATTTGCCATTTGTAAAGGAGTGACCAACATCTCCCCCTGGCCAATTGACAAGGAGTAAATGGTAGAATACTTCCACCTCCCTTTACCGTAGATCTTGTCATAAAGCCCACTTGAAGGGATGGAGCCACCTTTTTCTCCGTACATGTCTATCCCCAATCGGTTACTCAAACCAAATTTCAAAACGGCTTTTCTCCATTTGTCTAGTCCAATTTGAGTATCCGTATAGGTATTGGAGGAAACTTCCTGATTGATTACTTGCCTGAAGGCCTGGTGATAATAAGGGTTACAAGAATTTCTTATGGCTCCGAATAGATTGACAGGGGAAGGGTGGTTATGACAATTAACCAAAGCTTTATTACAAGTGAAAGTAGTGTTTGGTGTCAATATCCCTTCCTGAAGCCCTATTAGGGATTGGACTATTTTAAAAATTGAACCAGGAGGATAGGTGGCCATGATGGGCCTGTTAAACAATGGTTTTTCTGGGTCACTATTCAAAACAGAATAATTTTGACTGAATTTTGCACCAGTCAAAAGGTTGGGATCATAAGTAGGTGCGGAAATAATGGTTAGAATTTCTCCGGTTTTGGGTTCTATCGCCACAACAGATCCACGTTTCCCTTGCATAAGTAACTCCCCATAGAGCTGTAAGTTCAAATCGATTGTCGACTGAAGATTCTCACCGGGCATAGAAAGTGTGTCGAGGTCTCCATTTTTAAATGCTCCTTTTTCAATACCTCGGACATTGACCAGCTTGTATTTAACACCTTTTTTACCACGTAGTTCATGTTCATAAAAAGCCTCAATACCACTATGTCCTACATAATCACCCTGAACATAATAGCGGCTACTGTCACGTGAAAGTTGAGAACCACTTATTTCACCAATGTACCCCAAAACATTGGCAGCTGAAGACCGTGGGTAAGACCGAACCGAGCGTGTCATCACAAAGAGGCCTTTATAATCAATGAGAAAGTCTTGTACTTTGGCAAAGTCTTCCTTGGATATTTGCTTGATCAAGGGGTAAGGTTTTACCCAAGAGTAATTTTTTGCTGCCGTAAAGTTCTCTATTAAGAAATCTTTTTCTATGTCAAACAAGTTGCAAAACTTGCTGGTGTCTTGCAGGGTAAAATCTTTGGGAATAACCATAAGGTCAAAAACGGGGTCGTTAAAAACCAACAAAGAATTATTCCTGTCATAAACAAGACCCCTGTAAGGATGGTCTACTACACGCTGAATAGCATTTCGCTCTGCTTTTCTTAGGTAACTGTCATCCGTTACCTGAATTAGAAATAACTTACCCAATAAAATCAAAGCAATTACCCCAATTGTAATGGCAACGACTAAAGATCTTCCTGTGAACATTTATACTACCCTTTCTTTTTTGTAAAATATAGCTTGCACGATTGCCCCTAAAAGAAATGTGAACGCCATACTGCTGAATACTCTAATAACGAGAGGGAGGTACAAATCCGTTCCTAAACTGTCAATATAAAAAAATATAAGATGATGAAGAAAGATCAGAGGAAGGCTGTAAAATATATACCAACCCAATCCCATGTTTAATAAAGTAGGGGGAACATTGTCATCATAGCCACCTGTCGGCATTATGGCCTTGATCCAATTGTTGCGAACAAAGGCCAGGAAAACGGTGCTGGCCGCATGAATTCCAAAACTATCATAAAACATATCGATAAATAGCCCTAAGAAAAAGCCAATCAATAATAACCAAATAGTAGGTATTTCGTGTGGAAGACTTAAAAGAAAAAACACGTATAAAAAGCAAAAGGAGTAGCCAAATAAAACCAAATCCTTCAGGATAAAAACCTGAATTAGAAAGTAAAGGCAAAAGCTAAAGCTATACTTGAGTAATTTAACTGTTGTCATTGATTGGGATTCACCATTACTGTTTCCAAACTGTCTATTTCTTCCCGAAGGTCATTTTTCACTAAATACACGAAATTGAGCTTACTAAAATCTGCCCCCAAGGTGATTGTAATATCAAGGTAATTGGTCTCACTTCCATGAGAAACCTCTTTAACAATTCCTATTGGAATGCCTTCGGGGAAAACTGCATTGTAGCCAGAGGTAACGATTTCCAAGCCTGGCTCCACCTTTACATGGCGAGGAACATAAAGCAATTTGGCTTCATTAGAGTTAATTCCATCCCACTTTGTGGATCCAAAAACCTCTGTTTTTTTTATTTTAGATGAAATCAAAAGGTCTGTATGTAATAAAGATATTACCGAGGAGAAATGGTTACTTGTACCTTTTACCCTTCCAATAATACCCTGCTCATTGAATACACCCATTCCTTCTACTACCCCGTCAACTTTTCCTTTATCCAGAGTGATAAAGTTTTGACTCAGATTGATAGAGTTATTGATCACCCTGGCTGACCAAAAGTTGAAATTATTACTAAGGACACTATCTAAAGCGAAGTAGGCAGAATCGGTAACAGGAGTCATTCTATCCAACCGATTGAGAAGTGAAGCATTTTTCTCAGCCAAGGCTTTATTGGTAGAATAGAGCGTAAAGTAAGAGACAAAGTTGTTTTTTGAAGACAATAATCGTCCTGTGAACTTATTGCTACTATTAAAATAGACAGCCCCTTGTGGTGAATTATGCGTGAAAATAATCCCCAATGCCAGTAATTCCAGAATCAGAAAAAGAATAAATGCCCTTAGTCTATATAAAAATAGAAAGATTTGCTGCATTCTTTTTAGGTCATGAGAACAGTTCTGAATTGTTTGATATTTTTCAAGACATTACCAGTGCCTCTTACCACCGCCCTTAGCGGATCTTCTGCAATATGGATCGGTAACTTGGTCTTCTGATGTAACCTTCTGTCTAAACCTTTAAGCAAAGCCCCACCCCCTGTTAGGTGGATGCCATTGTCATAAATATCAGCAGAAAGCTCTGGTGGTGCAATCTCCAATGCTTTGAGTACAGCCTCTTCAATTTTAGAAACGGACTTGTCAAGTGCAAAAGCGATTTCTGAATAGGAAACTTTTATGACCTTTGGTATGCCGGTCATCAAGTCTCTACCTCTAATCTCATAATCTTCCGGTGGATCATCCAGCTCAGTCAAAGCTGAGCCGATGGCTATTTTCACTTTTTCGGCTGACCGCTCACCAATAAGTAAGTTGTGCTGTCTGCGCATATAATCCAGTATATCTTTGGTGAAAGTATCACCAGCCACCCTTATGGATTGGTCTGCCACTATTCCTGAAAGTGCTATAAGCGCAATCTCCGTGGTTCCACCTCCGATATCCACAATCATGGACCCCATCGGTTTCTCTATGTCTATACCTATACCTATAGCTGCTGCTAAGGGTTCATAAATCATGTAGACTTCTTTGCCACCTGCATGTTCACACGAATCTCTAACTGCTCGTTTTTCAACTTCAGTAATGCCAGAAGGGATACAAACTACCATTCTGTGAGATTGAGGAAACATGCCTTTGCTATGCCCAGGAATCATTTTGATCAATCCTCTGATCATTTGTTCAGCTGCATAAAAATCTGCAATAACCCCGTCTTTTAATGGCCGGATCGTCTTGATATTTTCATGCGTCTTCTCATGCATGTTCATGGCTTCGCGGCCAATAGCCAATACTTTATTGGTTGTTTTATCTATAGCGATTATGGATGGTTCATCCACAATTATTTTTTCTTTATGTATAATCAGCGTATTGGCAGTACCTAAGTCAATGGCGATGTCACTTGAGAAAAAGTCGAATAATCCCATTTTGATATTTTCTAAATTAAATGATCCTTGTTTCTTTAAATTTAACACAATTAAATCCGTGTGAATAACCAGGTCTAGCCAATTATCCCAACTTCCGGTGGAACCTGTGAGGTGATTGAATCAGATTTACCCCGAATTAAGCAATAGATATTCTATGATTAATTGGGAAAACTGATTTTTATCCACATCCCCAAATAGGTACTACCACTCATCTTCAATATAGCCTTATTTTAGGTGTTTTCAACACTAAATATGAATCCTATTACCGATTACATAATCCGTGTCTAATTTGTCGGCAATGTAAAAGGAATATTAATGGAAATAGGTATTTTTTCCAGATGAATCACATAAATAATAATCTGGCAATAAAAGCCAAAGCTTATGTCGATTAATGCTTAAAATGTCGAATGCCTGTCATTACCATACTCATGTTATTGGCATCACAATAAGCGATGCTGTCTTTGTCTTTGATAGAGCCTCCTGGCTGTACCACAGCCGATATTCCTTCATTTCCTGCTATTTCCACACAATCAGGGAATGGGAAAAATGCATCAGATGCCATAACAGCACCTTTGAGATCAAAGCCAAATGCCTTGGCTTTTTCTATCGCTTGTTTAAGTGCATCCACTCGGCTTGTTTGTCCCACTCCACTTGAGAAGAGTTGGTCATGGTTGCTGAGAATGATGGTGTTTGATTTAGTGTGTTTACAGATTTTTAATGCAAATACCAAAGCATCTTTCTCAGCTTCACTTGGCGCCAATTTGGTCACTACCTCAAATTGAGCTTTGGTTTCTGTTTTCAGGTCTTTGTCCTGTTCTACAAAACCATTCAACAGGGTTTTGACTTGTTTGGTACCTGCCAAGTTCATTTTTTGCTTTAAAAGGATTCTCTTTTTCTTTCCTTTTAGCAATTCCATGGCATCCTGGTCAAAATCCGGAGCGATAAGTACTTCAAAAAACAATCCATGCATGGCTTCAGCTGCGGGCAAGTCCACCTTTTTATTGGTAATTAAAACGCCCCCAAATGCAGAAATAGTATCTGCAGCAAATGCTTTTTCATAGGCTTCCTTTACAGTGGAACCAAGAGCAACACCACAGGCATTGGTGTGTTTTAAAATAGCGAAAGCAGTTTCTTCAGTGAACTCAGCAATTAAGGATACCGCAGCGTCCACATCTACCAGGTTATTGTAAGACAATTCCTTTCCGTTCAGCTGATCGAATAAGGCTTTAAGGTCTCCGTAAAAACGGGCTTCCTGGTGTGGGTTTTCTCCGTACCTTAAATCTGATGCGCTTTCCTCACTGATTTTTAAAGCAGGGATTTTTTCTTCCCGGTTAAAATAATTGAATATATGCGTATCGTAATTAGAAGATACTTTAAACGCTTGCGCAGCAAAATACCTGCGGTCAGCGGCTGTCAATGCGCCATTTTGAGCCTTTAATTTTTCCTCTAATTCTCCATATTGTGCTTTTGAAGCGATGATGGTTACATCCTTACAGTTTTTAGCCGCTGCCCTGATTAGTGCAATTCCTCCAATGTCAATTTTTTCTATAATATCTGCTTCAGAAGCTCCCGAGGCCACGGTCTCTTCAAAGGGGTAAAGGTCTACTATTACCAAATCTATAGCCGGAATACCATATTCACTGGCTTGTTGGATATCGTCTTCATTTTCTCTTCTATAAAGAATGCCTCCAAATACTTTGGGGTGAAGGGTTTTTACTCTTCCTCCAAAAATAGAAGGATAGCCAGTCAGTTCCTCCACAGGAATTACATCGGCACCTTGTTCTTCGATAAATTTTTGTGTGCCACCCGTAGAATAGATGGTTACCCCCTGGTCTTTTAATAGTTGAATAATGGGTTCCAGGTTGTCTTTATAATATACCGAGATAAGCGCAGATTGTATTTTTTTTTCAGCCATTACGATTGTAATTTATCACATTTAAATCTATCGGGGAATTTTAATTGGAAACAAACCGATAGCGAAGGAAATTATTTGGTATTTACTTTTGAGTATAACTTTATGAAGAGACAAAGTTAGGAAAATCAAGGCATTAAATCAGACTTTCAATGATTTTTGGATAGTATTTATGTTCGAGTACATGAACTTTCTCTGCGATTTGTTCAGGACTGTCATTTTCACCTATAGCTACTGCGGTTTGAAAGATGATTTTTCCCTCGTCATAATTTTCATTGACAAGATGTATGGTGATCCCTGTTTCGCTGTCTCCGGACGCTTTTACTGCCCGGTGCACATTGTCTCCATACATTCCTTTACCTCCATAATTTGGCAATAAAGCGGGGTGAATATTGACCATCAGGTCAGGGAAAGCTTTGATTAGATTACTAGGGATCTGGAGCAAAAAACCTGCCAATACCACAAAATCAATCTGCTGGGTTTGAAGCATTTTAGTGAGTTCACCACTTTCTAATTCTGATTTGGAAAAAACATGGCTTGGAATACCTAGTTTTTTTGCTCTTTCTAGCACAAATGCTCCTTTTTTGTTAGAGGCAATTAAGGCTATGCGGGCTTTTGTAGAACCCTGAAAATGATTTGCTATTTTTTCGGCATTTGAGCCGCTTCCTGAAGCGAGTATGGCAATGTTTTTCACTGTATGATTCGTTTATTCCTGCTGTAAAAATACTAAGTATTCTCTTTCACTACCTCATTTTTTAATCCTGAACCCCAGGTTATTTAGTAGGGAAATGTAGTGCCACCTCTGGGTGCATCGTGTAGAATCTAAATTGTTTGCCGTCATAAACAGGGAAACCGCTGGATTTGTTGTCTCCCATAATTGGATTTTCTGGATATTTTGTCCAGGTCTTCAAATCTTCCGAAACAGCCATGTTCATGGTCCAATCACTCCAATCCTCTAAGGAGGTGGCATGATAGTAGGCATAATAATGGTCCTGGTATTTAATGATTTTATTTACAGCTACCCCATATTTATCGTAAGCTTCAGGGCCAATATGGATTACAGGATCATCCTGCACATTTGTCCATACTTTTCGGTCTTTGGAGGTCGCCAACCAGATGCCTAGATCACCTCTTTCGTAAAACAGATACCAAACCCCATCCTCTACCCAAACAGTAGGTGTGCCATAAGGTCCCTCGCTTATTGGTGAGCCATCCACCTTTTTGATATTAAGGTCTCCTTGGTTTTCCCAATGAATGCGATCAGTGGATGTTAGCATTTTGGCAATGTCGCCTCTTCCTTCGGCAAACATATAATAAACACCATCCTCTTTCCATACCATCATGTCTTCTACCCAACTTTCGCTAAAAATAGGATTGCCTTCATATCTGGTCCATTCGATGCCATCTTCTGAAAAGGCATATCCTAAAATAAGGAACCTATCTTCACCAAACTTATCAAAGCCGGTATACCACATGTGATAGCCGTCCTCTTCTTTCATTATAAATCCCCTTTCTCTGATTCCACTGTCCCATGCACCTTCACTTGCTGCAGTGAAAATTGGGTTTCCTTCGGCTGGACTGAACTTCGTGATTTCGTCAGGAAAGAGTTGCGGTGTTTCTTCAGCAACAGTATTTGAGTGATTGGTTTTTCCTGAGCAGGAGAGCAGGAGAAAAGGCACTGCGAAAAGGACTAAAGCGATGGTATTGTTTTTCATGGTTATAAGTTTTTAATTTCTGGATTTGATTAAAGGAACCCCATACTTAGTATGCCCGTAAGCATAAGTATTTTGGAAATAGTACTCAGTTCAGAGAAATGAGATTTTCGATCTGCTTTGTATATCTTCACCATAAAGGCGATGAAAAATAGACTAAGGCCACCGAAATATAGAAAAAGCAGCGGCTCATTAATTTTGAAAGTAACAAAAAGAATAGCGACTACAAATAGGAAAGCGATTATAAATATAATGTTTTTGGTTTTTCGAAAACCCAATACAATGGGTAAGGTTTTGCAGCCATGTTTCCGATCTCCATTCCGATCTTCAATGTCCTTCAGAATCTCACGTATTAAATTGATGAAAAAGGCAAATATGGCATAGGTGATGATCAAAAGCTCTGATTTTTGATAATAAATGCCAATAATCCAAATGGCAAGCCCGGTCAAAGAAGCTACAGTCAGGTTGCCTATAAAAGGTAGGCGCTTAAGGGTATTGCTGTAAAGCCATAAAAGGAATGCCGCTACAAATGTAATGGCTCCGATTTTTGGATGGACCAATAAGCCAATCAAAATACCAACCACATTCATTACGGTATGAAGGATCATTACCATGCGCCTTTTCATACCTTTACCGATGACTACGGCTTGGGGCCGGTTCACATAATCAATCTTTACATCATAATAATCATTAATCATGTAACCTGAGGCCGTAAGTATGACCGTTGAAATGATCAACAAGTAGAGGTGGTAATCCCGCAAAACCGAAATCCCTTCGTTGGTAGTACCTACCAGAAAGAAGGCTGTCATCAATTGTGCAAAGGCGACCATAAGCAGGTTTTCAGGACGTATGATTTTCATAAATCCACCAAAAGTAAATACAGGAGAAGCCTTTGGATTTTTCATGCTACAAAACTAAGGAGATTAAGTGCAATCTGAACATTTAGAATTAATAAAATACTGATTTTAATAGAGATAACCGATAATGAGTCCATAATTATGGTCAATTGGCATCCATGATATCTTGAGAAATACTTCTATAAATCTCGGCAAGTTGTTCATTATAGCTCAGGTAATCATGGTGGTTTTCTAAGGTGTTGATATCATTTCTTACAGCTGGACCAGTTTGAGCTTCGCTTGCTCCTAATAGAAGCGTTTTATTCATCTGCTCAATGATCAGCGGTTTTAAAATATCAAAATCCAAACCTTGGCGTTTCATTATGGATTCAGCTAATAACACCATATGGTTGGTAAAATTAGCAGCAAATACTGCAGCAACATGGATGGATCTTCTGTCTTTAGATTTAATCTCATAACTTGGTGCTTTGAGACTTTTGCAAATGTTTTTTAAGTTTTTTAAAGTCTTTTTATCCTCTGACTCCAAGAGAAAAGGTACTTCCTCAAAGGATACCTCTCGGCTTTTGGTGAAGCCTTGTAAAGGATAAAGTATGCCTGTGAAATCAGCCGAGCTATAGGATAAAATATTCAGGGGCATGGTGCCACTTGTGTGAACAAGGATACTACGCTCTGGCAAAAGGACAGCTTCTGCAACGTCGGCTATGGCCTGATCACTTACTGCAATGATAAATAAATTGGCATTGCTTTCTGTGAAGTCCAGATGATCCTGTGCCTCTGTTGCATATAGCCTGGAAGACAGTTGACGTGCTTTTTGGATGTCCCTTCCATATACCTCCAGTATTTCATGCCCCGCATTCTCCAAAGCTGACGACAGGTGCCAGGCTACATTTCCCGTTCCGATAATCGCTATAGTAAACTTCATGTCCATAAATTTATAAAAAAATAACCCCTAAAGTTATTTAGGGGTTAAAACTTATTTATTTACTTTTTCTGACATCATTCCAAGCCTTTGGCTTTCATTTTTTGAAACTCGTCAAACCTGCGGAAAATGGCTACAGAAAAACCAATCAACATAATGATCGTACCTAGCCATAATAGGTTGATCATGGGCTTGACAGCAGCTTTCATCACTACATAATCTTTCTGGTAGGTGTTGACCTTAAAGACAAATTTGTTTTCTTCGGGAACGATATTATCGACTTCCACTTTAATGCCCAGGTCATGGTCTATATAATCTACTTTGCCTACTTGATTTCCACGAATTAAGAATACTGGTTTCAATGTTTTCTTTACATCATAGTCCATAATGGTAAGTACTGCCTGAACAGCAATGTCTCCTTCCTCCAAGGGAATCCCATCCATTTCTTTCACTACATCTGCACTCTCAAATTGAGTAACGAAATCATTGATGAAAAACTGTTCACCAGGAGCAGCATTGATAAACTGATCATCATTCCATTCTGGTTCCTCGTAATCATTTATCGCTGACACGTGCGTATAAAGGTCTTTGGTCAAGTATCTTTTTGAATCCGGGGAGGAAATCAAACCCATAGTAGGGTTAGGTTGAGACATGGGATACAATGTGAATTTCTTGTCATCTTCCTGAAAATATTCCACCTTGAAATAAGAATTTTCCTCCAAAACCAGTTTGAGTGTATCCCCTTTTTGGAAATAGACCTTGTCGGCAACTTCAATATTTTTTAAAGCCAGGGCTTCATTTACGCCATCGAGGGATTCCATCGCATCTGCTTTGACATAGCCAGGGACACCTACTACTTTCTTGTACCTTCCTCTGTAGACGACATCATAATCTTTCATCTGTAAAGGCTTGTTGATCCAAAGAAGTACATTTTCTTTGTTCAAGTCATCCTCCCAATCTTTTTTATAAGTGAGGCCAGACATATTGATAGATATGGTATCAGAGTAACCTGAAGAGAACATAATACCTATCAAGATCATGCCCAGCCCAATATGAGCAAGAGACCCTCCTGCCAATTTAAAGGTTTTTCGCTTCAATAATTTCACAAGAATGGTGAAATTGGCTACAATGGTGAACGCTCCTGCAAGAACAATCACGATATAGGTAATGTCATAAACTTTACCAACCGTAATGATAATGGCTGCCAAAACCATGGAGATAATATAAGGCGTGACCAAGGCGTTCTTAAGTTCCTCTTTGGTCATCTTGTTCCACCAGAAATACTGCCCAACACCGGTTAACAGTGCTAAAGCAACCGCAAACCAAAGTTGGAATTTGGTGTAAAACTCTATTTGGTCAGCTGGCGGAGCTAAATTAGACAAGCCACCAAATATTTCAACTATGGCATTGTAAACAGGAATGGAGGTGGGTACAATCACCTGAAAAGCCATCAAGGCAAGCGTGGTGGCACCTATAAAGATCCAAAATTCCCTGGAATATACTGAGGCTTCTTTTTCTGAGGTTGGAATGTGTTTCCATTCTTTAATAGTAAGGAAGATCGCAATGCCCAGAAAGAACAGCATGTAAATAAGTAACTGTCCCGATAATCCGAGATCAGTAAATGAATGCACAGAAGAATCTCCCAAGACACCACTTCTAACCAGGAAGGTAGCGTACAGAACCAGTATAAATGAACTGATCACAAGTATCATAGAAGTTTTTAATGCAGTGCTGCTTTTCTTAAAGGTGATCATGGTATGAATCGCTGCTACCATAATAAGCCATGGAACATAGACGGCATTTTCTACTGGATCCCAGTTCCAATACCCTCCAAAGTTAAGGGTTACATAGGCCCAATAAGCACCCATAATAATACCCATGCCTAAGATCATGGCAGAAAAGATGGCCCAAGGTAAAGCGGGTCTTATCCATTCAGAATAGCGCTTTAAGGTTAATCCTGCCATCAAAAATGCAAAAGGAACCAATGTAGAGGCATAACCCAAAAATAGGGTAGGTGGATGAATAACCATCCAAATATTTTGCAACAAAGGGTTTAGACCAGTTCCATCCTCAGGAACGAAATCTGGATTGATTTGAAATATTGGTGCTTCAGAAACATCGCGAAGCAACATAAAGGGTGAGCTACCTATTTTCAGGTCACCAATAACGATTCCCAGTATCATGGAAACTAAAAATGCTTGAACAAGCATGAACACCAACATGACAGGTCCTTCCCAGAATTTATTGGTATTTATAATGACCAGGCCAAGTACTACATCCCAGAATATCCAAAGAATAAAAGCACCTTCCTGACCTTCCCAAAAACTGGAGATCATATAATGTACAGGAAGCCCTTTTGAAGAATGCGAGTAGGCGTAAAAATACTCAAATCGATGGTTGTATATTATTTCAAAGAGGCAGAAAGCAATAGAAATAGCGGCAAAACCGTGGATGTAGAAAGTGATTCTGCTAAAGTTTTTCCATGATGGTTTATCCAACTCGCTAGCACGGGTGTAATAGAAGTAGGATACTGCTGAGACCAAGGCACTGACAAAAGCCAGAATTACCATAAAGTGCCCCAGATTACCCATAAAGGTATTCGTCATTATAAGGTTCTTTTTGAGTGGATAATAAGACCAGAAGCAATCAAGATGTTGTAGGTTTTACATCAGTTTCCTGGTATTTTGAGGGGCACTTCATTAGTATTTTTTCGGCTACGAACATTTCTTCGGTCTTATAAGTGCCTATGACCACTACTTGCTCTGATCTGATGAAGTCAGCTGGTACAGGTTCATTGTAATAAACTTGTTGTTCTTTACCGTCATTGTCTACCATTATGAAAATAAATGAGGTTTTATCTTCTCCTACCTCTATTCCTTCTACCTCTCCATTTTGTCCTTTTTTCAGTTGCCCTACCACATGAATGGCTTCGGTTTTCCCATTCATGGCCATCGATTTGGCAGTTGAAAAGCTTTCGTAAGTACTGGCATCACCTATTGAAGTGATAATGATTACAATAGCTACCGCTATTATACCCAAGCCTAATATATGTCCTCTTTTCATGACTTAATCGTTATATTTTTTTTCCAACCCACTAATCTTTCTATCTGTTTGTATCACATAAACGAGAATACCACCCAAAACAATTCCAATAATGCTGACTAATACGTAGATTTTTCCTTCTGACCGCATTTTGTCTGCCATATCGACACCTGAATTCTGGTAATCTTTTTCTGTAATTCCAATTTTATCCTGCGCTTTCGCGAAAAAGCTGATTAATAACAGGAAAATAACAATGAACTTTTTCATATTACTGATTGATCAATTTGTCTTCTAATTTTCTTTCCAATCGCCTTAACCTTACCCTTACCGTACTTATCCAGGTTCCAAGAAGGGCCCAGCCGATAATTGCCGGATAGAATACCATCCTTAAGTTGCTGTCCATATCGTAAGCGTTGAATCCGGGGTTGCCACCGTTGCCGGGATGAAGACTATCTGTAAGTCTGGGGAGGATAAATATCAAGGGTATAAATACGGCAAAAGCAAAAATGCTGTAAACAGCACTAATTTTGGCTCTTTGGTAGACGTCTGTAAGGGAATTTCGTAATACCAGATAGGCGAAATACATTAACAATCCTATTGCTGATGCATTGAGCTTGGGGTCGTTGGTCCAAAAATCACCCCAGGTAAATTTGGCCCATACCATGCCTGTAGTAATGCCTATGACGCCAAAAAGTATGGCCCCGTTGGTGAATTCTACGGCCATGTCATCATCTTCAAGTTTTCCTGTTCTAAGATGTCTTATGCCATAAACCACGGCAACGACCAGCATAATTAACATTCCAAACCACATGGTTACATGAAAGAACAATCCTCTGATCGTTTCATTCAGAATGGGAAGCCTTGGCACATCAATCAATAAACCTGCAATTATGGTATAAGCCAGCATTAAAATGGCCAGTATTTTCCACCAATAAGCCTTCATATTCGATAGTGTTTAGTGGGTCAAGTTCTTCCCATTGCTTTCATCCATAGATTAATATCCATAAATGCCTGAATCTTTTACAACAGTGAGTACAGGTGGGAAAACTGAAAATTGACCTCATTGAATCAACACGCAAAAATAGGGCATATTAAGTGATTTATTTACTTTTATCCCGTTTATTTGCTTATCGGTAAGTGTAAATCAATAAGCTGCTTTTAGTGGTGTTTTTAGAAAACATATAAACTGCTTTTTCCTAGCAATGGAATGGTTGGTTTTTTTAGTAAAAGGCGTGAAACTGGTATTTTATTTGGTTATGGCGATTTTCTTCCAAAGGAGAAATAAACTCGTTTTCTCCGTATATTTTCATCCCTAAACCTTCAACTGGCAATGGTACTCATCGGATTTCGCATGAATCACGTTAAAATCAATGAAATTTCATCGGACTTCACACAATCTGGACCTGTTGGTCCCGATCTGGTCTAAGTTTACCGAAGGGTAACTTAGACCTAAAATGCCGAAAGTTTTCAAATTCATTTAATAGTCCAGCTTTCCTTCCACACCAATTGATTAAAAAAAACCACTTCAATAGGAATGGGCTTCAGCCCATTTATTAGGGCAATGTATCATCATATGGCTTTAGCCAAAATACTAGGGGGAATAGTGAGACTATTAATTATGGTTCAACTTTAGGTAGGGCTTCAAATTAATTTAATGCCCTCTTTATATGAATCATTGGGCTAAAGCCCCAAAAAGAAGCAAACCCACATTAACTCCCAGCTGAAGCTTGGGCCATTGATAATGGGGAATCCATTCGATTGGGAATGGATTACATTACCCCGATCTGATCTAAGTTTACCGAAGCGTAACTTAGACCAAAAATGCCGAATGTTTTCAAATTCATTTAATAGTGCAGCTTTCCTTCCACACCAATTGATTAAAAAAAAACAACTCAATAGGAATGGGCTTTAATCATGTAGCTATTTAATTCATCTTAAATTTTTCCCTGTATTCGGTAGGACTTATACCTTCTTTCTTCTTGAAGAGTCTTGAAAAATAGTGCGGGTACTCAAAACCCAATTCATAAGCCACTTCAGAAATCGTTTTATTGGGTTTCAATAAAATATTCTTTGCTTCATCAATCAGGTAAAGTTGTAAATGTTCGGTAGATGTTTTGCCTGTTTCCTTTTTAAGGGTATCGCTTAGGTAACGCTGCGAAACCGACAGGTTCTCTGCAATTTGCTCAATGCTAGGAATTCCATTTTCCTGCAATTTTCCTGACTCAAAATAATTTTCCAATTGAAGGTTAAACTGTTCGAGTAGTTCGGTAGAAAGGTCCTTCCGATTGATAAACTGCCTTTCGTAGAACCGATTGGAATATTTCAACAGGGTGCTCAGTTGTGAAAGGATGATTTCCTTGCTAAATTCATCCTGATTGTTCTGATATTCCAGGTCAATATTTTCCACAATTGCTTCAATCTGCTTTTCTTCCCGTGGAGAAAGGTGAAGTGCCTCATTGACCGAATAGGAAAAAAAACTACATTTCTTAATCTGATGCGCCAATTCTGTCCCTTTTATGAAATCTTCGTGAAAGTTGATTGAAAAGCCCTTTTGCTCAAAGACGACGCTATTATCCCACTGCAATACCTGCCTTGGGGAAATGAAAAATAAAGCTCCATTCGTAAAATCATATTTGGTTCTCCCATAATTTAAATCTCCTTTTACAATCTTTTTAAAGCTTATGGTGTAACAATCGTTTAAAATGGGCGGTGAACTTTCCCTTGGACATGGTAATAAACCTTCCCCAGTAGCAGAAAAAACGCTTAGCATGGGGTGCTCAGGACGAGGAAGCTCCAGGTATTCCAAATAAGCTGATAATGTTTTGAAATGTTGCATTTTACTTATCTAATTCTATTTCTGCTTGTTGTAACTGTTTGTGGTAATTGTTAACCCGAGCATGCGCAGTCCCATCGATCAACAAAATCACCACTAACATGGCGATCGAGGTAATCATGCTTGCTCGCCAAATAGGTGAATTAACAAATAGGAGAATAAGTGCACAGGCTGCAATAATTATTGGGACTGCAGTAAAAACAACATTTTCATATTCTATTAAAGTGCTTTCCGTCCGCTCAAGTTCAGTGGCGACAAAAGCCATTGCATCTGCATTGTAGGCTGATTCAAATTGCGTGATCCTTGCTTTATTGGTGAAAAATAATCCAAGCCCGATGATTAATAGCAAAGCACCCGCCACCAAGGTGGGGATAATGTAAGCCCTGGCCATGTCTGTTTTCCCCAATTGCCAAAAACCTAAGCTCACCACCATAAAGATCACTCCAAAAAGGATGAAAAATGGTGTTGAAAAAAGTTCGGCTTTTGCCCAATCTATTGCTGATTTCAATATGTCCATGTTTTTGTGTTTTAGAGATATTCTAATTTATAAATTCCATTTAAAACTTGTAGCTTTTTCAGACATTTCCCACAATTTCTTTGCTACCGATTTGTTTTTTGCGTGGGACTCTAATTTACATTCTCCAACCGGCCCGGTCCAGTAATTTCGTCCTGTTGGCCCATAAAAACCATTTTGATCTAAGTTAGGCGCTGTGGCACACATCAATTCGGGATAAGCTCCTTTCTCAGCAGATTGTACCATGGGGGACAGTTTCATGAGTTGCCATAAAAAACGTGTTGTCCAACCACCACTGGTTTTGATAAGGGAAGTTGCAGAAGCCCCGGGGTGACAAGCATACACTTTCACTTTCGACTTCCCTGCATTTTTCAACCTATCTTGTAATTCATACACAGTCATAATCTGGGCTAATTTACTTTGACTATACACTGCATTAGGGCTATAGTTTTTGTCCCAATTCATATCCTCAAACTGGATGGTTTTAATTCCTAAATTATAACCCATACTTCCTACAGTCACAATACGACCTGCTGACGCTTCAATTCGTGGGTAAAGCAGACCTTGTAATAAAAAATTTCCGTAGTGGTTAACACCAAGCTGACTTTCAAAACCATCAACAGTCAACACTTGTTTTGGTACTTGAGCAATGGCAGCGTTACATATCAAGGCATCAATATGGGGCACCTTTTGAAGCACCTCTTCGGCCGCCTTCCTCACAGAAGCTTGTACTGCCAAATCCATACTTACATTAGAAACATCAATATTTTTTCCAAGCGCTAGTTTTAAAGCATTTATGGTGTTTTCTGATTTCTTGGCATTTCGGTTTAGCATTACCACTTTCGCTCCCTTTGAAAGTAATATTTTTGCTGCTTCATAACCTGTACCGCTAGTAGTACCGGTGATAACGTAGGTTTTACCATTTAATTCCTTTATTCTATCAGGCGTCCAACCTTGCTTTCCAAATTTATTTGCCTTCATCTTTCTTTTAGTTTTTTGTGTTAATGAATAAAACAAAGGTAGAATGCAGGATGGTATAACCATTTACACGGAATTTCAAATCTTGTGTACTTTTTGGTATGTTGTGTCTGATCCCTGTTTAAGGCAACCTTGAACCCATTAACCCGATCTGGTCTAAATTTAGCGAAGGGTAACTTAGACCTAAAATGCCGAAAGTTTTCAAATTCATTTAATAGTGCAGCTTTCCTTCCACACCAATTGATTAAAAAATACAACTCAATAGGAATGGGCTTGAGCCCATTTATAAAGGACAATATTATTTCATCTGGCTTTAGCCAAAATTTGCAGAGAAATGGGTGGCTCTAAAGCCCCAAAAATAAGGTTAATCGGTAAGTATTTTCAAAACCATCTTATAAGGGCCATTTAACGAATTCAGTAGCCTATCCTACAATTGAGACTGGAGAGAAAGGACAATCCATTATAGGAAAAAAATTAAAGGCTTCTTCGCGCAAGTTTGATAGCTTTTTCTGGGCAAACCTGAACACATATACCACAGGCATAACACAAATCCGGGTCTTTTACATAGGCTTTTTTTGGCTTGAAAAATGTTTTTAATTTCCCTTTGAAATTTAGCGTTAGCCGATCTTCTTCGGTTATCATTCTCATTTCCAATACATCATAAGGACAAGCGGTAATACAGTCTTCTTTATCACCACAATTACTAAGGTTGATAATGGGGACTAACTTTCCGCTTGTTTTGTCACAATTAGTTTTGTCTTTATTCATAAAAAGATGGGTTTTCAGAAGTGCTATTCACCATAGACCTTGTTCTTCTAAATGTTAGACAGGATTATTTTTTACAGGTTTTACCGTGTTTCAATTATTCAATCGTTAAAAACAGCCTGTTACCTGTAGGATCATAGACACAATAGGATCCATTTTTTTCTTCAAATACAGTGACATTATTTAAGGCTTCGCTTAGTTTTTCTTTGGTGCTATAGTTGAGTTGAAAATGAGCCATTCCTGCATGATCAGTTGGGGCCAATGGTTTATCTATTCCATGCCAGGAATTTATCGCCAAACGGTGTTGGTAAGGACCTCCTGCACCCAAATCGGCAAACATGAATTCTGGAAAGTTATTGAATTGAGTAAAACCTAATTTTTTATAAAAAGTATTGGCTTTTTGGACATTGTTGGCGTAAAGGTGTAAATGGCCAATATAGGTATGCTTGGAAAGCGGTTTATCTACGTCTTTGTCCTCCACATCTTCCAGTATCTTGTCTACATCAAGGTAGACCGAAGCACCTCGGATGTTACCGGTAGCATCTTCAATTCGGATTCCTCCGTCACTTATTACTCTTTTGAATCTTTCAGGAGTTTCCAGAGTGAATTCCACATTGATTCCATCGGGATCGTCTAAATACAGTGACTTTGACATGGTATGATCTACAGGGGAATAAGGGTAGTTGTTAATATGCAAGCGGTGTAACATTCTGGCAAATTCACCCTTGTTTGGCGCATGAATAGCAAAATGGTAAATGCCACTATAGCCTTTTTTAAAAGGAGTCTTGGCGGTTTGGTGTACGACTACCAATGTCTTGGTTTCAGTACCAAACTCAGCAATGTTTCCCCTGCTTTCCCTTAATTTCATGCCTACTATTTTGGTCCAAAAATTAGTAGACTTTTCCAGGCTAGTATTTTTCAGGTGCATTGCGCCAAATGAAGCAAATTCCTCTGAAATTTTATTTTTTTGATTCTTTATCGGATTGGCTTTTGCCAAGTTTGAAATTGTGTCCATATTTTTTCTAAAATCGAAGTGCCATTTCTTTTTAATTGATTCTTTTTGCTGCACAGTTCTAAGTATTTTATCGGACAAATGGGTTTATGTAAAGTTTCGACTAATCCCTTACAAACTTAATTCCTGCCGTAAAAAGGTTGGAGCTAAAAGTAGTATTTCTGTCATATCGGTAGAATTTTAAATCAATACTTTTCAATCCCCATTTCGCAATATGGGCCTTAGTGAAAATATCTGTATAGGAGACTCCAAACCCAAGCTGATTGGCAGAGAATTGAGATAAATCATAATCAGAAGTGTAATATTCATCTGTTGACACTGCTGTTTCATAGGGATTAAAATAATCAGCAGCAGTTTGGTTATAAAATCTGTAAGAAGGATAAAAGGTAAACTTACTTGTAACTTTGATTGGGACTTCGATACTTGCTGTATGCGAAGTAATTCCCCAGTTATCGAAATAATACCTGTAAAATGTTCTTAGTGTCATCCTTTCATTTAAGTACCAATTAAGTCGCCCACCAATCGCCACTTTAAATCTATTGTCAGGAAGCCGCTCATTGGCGTCTGCCAATTGAAAATCATCAATAAATGAGTCTGCTACATCACTGAAGTAGACCCTTTGAAAAGGAGTGGACAGTAAGCCTTGCTGTTGTACAAAATCCAAAGCCATTGATCCTTGAACATTCTTGTGTAGGATTTGAGAAATTCCTAATCCCATAGAATAAGAATTTCGTCCTTTGGCAGCATATTCATTAAAAATAGGACTGTAATTTGGGTTGCCTGTAAGGGTATTGTTAGTAAATAAGTTGTTTGTTAAACCATTTTCTCCGCCCGAAAAAGGCCTTAATTCTATTGGGTAAATTGTAGTCCAAGAATCAAAAAACACATTCCCTTTTACACTAAGTTCTGTATTTTGCTCATTGAAGAGTTTGGTATAAGCGCCTCCTGCACCTATTGAAAAATAGTCATATTCATTGGCGAAGGATATGCTTGTAGACCAAATGGAATTGCGGTCGTCAGAACTATGACTATAGCTTCCAGTAAAGTTTGTCCATACATCACTTTTGGAAGCGCCAGAGGAGGCCTGAAAAGCATCTGCTTTTCCACCGTCAAATGGATCTATATTACTGGATGAAGCAGAGGTATAAGCAGATATTCCTGCGTCAATGGTTAAAATGTCATCATCGTTTAAAGGGATAGAAATTATAAATGTGGTAGTGAAATCGGTTAAAGCTTCGGTTCCAATGCCACCACTTACAGCGGCATTATTACCATCCTGACTATAATAACTCGATAGAATATCGACTTCCGCGCTTTCTAATACCCGTTTTTTATATACTTGGGTAGTATCTTGAGCAAAACCTGCAAATGAAGTTGTAACCAAGCAAAGGAGTATGATATATTTTAAGGTATGCATTTTTCTTGTTTAATTAATTACAGCCACATCCACCACCAGTTTTTCCACCGTTGGCACCAACGGCAGCTTCTCTGTATGAATGCATAGTGGTTACATTTCGGTCAAACTTCTTATCAGAAAGCCCCATGTCCGGATCATTGATGTTTATTTTCTCATATCCTTTTACAACCACACAGCTACTTGAAAGACAAGTGATAAAGGAGAATATTAAAATTATTCTTTTCATAATTTATCGATGGCTATGTTATTCGATTTTGAAATGTTTCCCTTGTCATCTATAATGATACATTCTATGTTGGGAAGTTGATTAATGCGGTCCAATCCAGCTTCTTTGCCCATTACGAATACTGAAGTAGCAAGGGCATCAGCGAGCTCTGCCTTTGACGCAAAAACAGTTACGCTAATTATTCCAGTTGAAGGATATCCTGTTCTTGGGTCAATTATGTGTGAATACCTTTTACCATTAAAATCAACATATTTCTCGTAGTCTCCTGAGGTGACAACAGCACCATTGCTGATTGGTAACAAAGCAAAAACTTTGTTCTTATTGAGTGGATTGGTAATGGCGACTTTCCATTCCTTGCCATCCGCTTGCTTGCCCCAGGAATTCATATCGCCCGAAGCATTGATAATGCCAGAAGTAACTCCTTTAGCTACAAGTAATTGTTTAGCCATATCTGCAGCATAGCCCTTTCCAATGGCCCCAAAGCCAATTTTCATTCCCTTAATTTTGAGAAACACCGTAAGTTTGTCTTTGTATAGCAAAATATTATTATAACCTACATTGGTTACTGAAGCACGAATGTCCTCCTCAGAAGGCATTTTTTTCATGCTGCCATCAAACTTCCAGATTTTATCCATTGAGGCATAACTGATATCAAATGCTCCATCCGTCAATTTCGAAATCAGCATAGCCCTCTCAATAAGACTGAAGAGCTCAGCCTCAACTTTAACGGGTTTGATCCCTGCGAATTTATTTATTTCCGAAGTTTGAGAATTTTCATCCCATGAAGAGATTAATTTTTCTATCCTGTCGATTTCTTCTATTGCACTATCTATATAATCCTTTGCTGTAATCGAATCTTCGGCAACGACTGTAATGTCAAATCTGCTCCCCATTAATTTTAGGGTGCGTTTGTAAGCTTGTTGTGCGTTAGTTGTGATTGACAGGGAGAATACAAGGAGTGCAATAAATAGTCTCATTTTACTTGATAAAACTGTTCAGTTCCTCGATGTAAGCTTTTGGAGTGGTGTTTTTATAGCCTGTCTCACCCAGTAATTTCCCTTTGTTGTCCAGAACAACGACCAATGGGAAAACCCCGTTTTTATCATAAATTTCCGCCAATTTTGCGTTGGCAGTAGCTTGTTTTTCTGGCAAAGCATTTTTCTTTTTTCGAGGAAAATCTGCCTGAAACATTATATAGTTGTCTTTTGCGTACGCTATAAATGTTTCTGTGCTCCAAATCTCCCTGCTTAGTTTAATACAGGGCGCACACCAGTCCGAGCCTTGGAATACCAAAATTATGGGCTTTTTTTCTTTAGTAGCCAATTCTTTCGCCTTTGAAAAATCAGTTTGCCAATCTTGAGCATATCCTGAACCCATGCCGGTAAATGCAATAATTAAAATGATGAGGCTTTTTTTCATGGTCGCGGGAAATTATTTAATTTTCTCTGAAGTCCTTAATATAAACGGGTCTACTAATCAGGGAAATGAAATTTTATCTCAGATTCGAAGACATTGATAAGTAACGTTTTGCAACAAATTTAGGTCGATATTTTGTTTGTATTGTTGCTGAAAAAGGCATTAATATGACCAAAATCATGGATTCAGCCTAGGTTATGCATTTAGATTTCCTGATTTCAATTGAAAGGTGATTCGATCGGGTATCAGAATGTCTATTGCTTTTTTCGAGTTTAATTGAATTGGCCTTTTCAAATGAAGAAAATCGTCCGTTATTAATAGAACGTTTGATTTATATGGGAGGGCATAAAATTGTGAGTAATTATTTTAAAATCAATATTTCACTAACATAACACTTGGTCCGTGTCGATTTTTTCCTGGCATGTATACACCTTTCCGGATCCTCGATCTGGTCTAAGTTTAGCGAAGCGTAACTTAGACCTAAAATGCTGAAAGTTTCTAAATTCATTGAATAGCCCAGCTTTTCTTCCACACAAATGGATTAAAAAACCTCCTCAATAGGAATGGGCTTCAGCCCATTTATAAAGGCCAATATCATTTCATCCGGCTTTAGCCAAAACTTAGATAGAAAATCGGTCATTAAAAACCACATCTGTAATCCTATGGCTTCGACAAGCTCAGCCACCGGGCTTCGACAGGCTCAGCCACCGGAATTTGACAGGCTCAGCCACCGGACTTCGGCTCCGCTCCGCCAGCGGTAGGGGGGATCGCTTGGGCTAAAGTCCAAAATCAGATGCTCCCATACCATCCCCCAGCAGGCGGCTGGGGGATATTGATGATCGGGGATCAATTCGATGGATAATAATTTAACAAGACTATTTATTTGAATTTTATTTTGCGAGAATGGGAGCTTTTTTACTTCTTCCCCAAGCCACAAATAAAGCAATTGCCATAAATACCACATTCGCTCCTATACCTGAGAATTCACCTCGTGAAGCGTGAAAAAGCGCTGCCAATACCATAACTACTGCAAGTCCGATTGCTGCCCATACCGTTAAAAATGGTTTGATTCGAAGCAAGGCAGGAAGGATTAGACCTATACCGCCTAATAATTCACTAATACCAATAAATCTAACCAGCCCTACGGAAGTAGAGGATACCCATGGAAGTGACTCTGCCAATACTTCAATGGGTTGTGCAGTTTTCATAAAGCCTGCCATTATAAACATAACTGCCAATAATGCTTGTGCAATCCAAAGTGAGATATGAATTGCTTTGTTGTTTTTTTGATTTGCCATTTTTTTAATATTTTTTGATTAACAATGGCACAAAGTTGCGGCAAAGTGGCCTAACAAAAAATAAGATACCTTAAGAAATGCGTATGGGTTTACTTTTTAGCCATCCTTCTTCTAATGTCACTTAAGTATTCAGGTGTAACACCAATATAGGCTGCTATTAGTTTAAGGGGAAGCCTTTGCACCAATGTGGGATAAGTTTCTGTAAAATCGATGTACCGCTGTTCGGAAGTAGCACTTAGCAGTCCCAGAATTCTTTTATTGGACGCTATGAGGTTGTTCCTGAATTTATTGGCGATATCTACCACTACCTCTTTATCAAAGCTGTCGATATCTATAAAGTCTGATTTGGAAATCAGTGATATCTCGCAATCCTCGATCGTTTCAATAGTGACGGAAGAAGGTACCTGATTGGTAAAGCTGTCTAAATCTGAAATCATCCAATTTTCGGGAGCAAACTGCATAATATGCTCTTTGCCGGCATTGTCTACTGTGTAACTTTTTAAGCAACCTTTTTTTACCAAGTACCCATATTTTGCAATTTCTCCCTGTTTTAAAAGGATATCTCCTTTTTTAAAAGTTTTTAATGCGTTGATTTTCAGGTTTTTCATTTTAATCAGGGTTGGTCAATTGTTAGGCTTAAATTAAGTCTTTTTACTAAAAAAACAGTAAATTCCTGAAATAGAAAGGTGCTATAGTGTATTTGTATTTTCTCAGAACGAATTTATCAATTTGTTTTTTGATCTTTTTACAAATCTGATTTTTCTTTTCTGAACAAATTGTTAATTTCTTTCGAATTGAACGAAATTACACACCTGCAACATTGATTTCTAAATAGGTGTAAAAGTGTAGATAAATTAATGAAATAGTTTTACTTTTGGTTAGTTATAAACGTAAGAATGCCAACCTAAAACGGGCTCAGAGGGATTAGAATGAAAAAAATTGCTTTTATCAGATTTTTCATATTGGGATATATGCCCTTAAAGTTAATGATTTTTTCAAATTTTAAGCCATTGCTCTCTCTTCAGAATCCTGAAAAAATAGGCGAGACCATTGGTGAAGTGTTGGGCATTTTGATCTTGATTTTAGTACTTTTATATCATGCACTTCAGGGTATTAAAGAGTTGAAAAATGAGAATTTTAGCTCAAAAGGTTTAAGAATTTTGTCTATTTTGTGGGGCTTTTTCTTAATAATAGTTGTTGTAACTGGTATACTTCAAGTCTTTAAATTTGGGATTACAAGTGCCTTATTGTTTTCGATACTTTTTGTGACGGGGTTATCAATAACTATTCTGACTGATATTAGATTAGTGAAAAATAAATTTTGATTAAATCCAGATTATGCATTGGGATTACCCCATTAAATCAGGAGTTGATGTCAATATTCAACAGAAGGCAAAAGAATCCGGAAATTTTAGAGACTTAATTGATATTAATTTGTTTTTTTTGGCTTTTTGAAAGGTGGGTCTTATTTCTTAAGTCTAGTGACATTAAATGTTAATAATGCAATGATGTAAGAAAAAGTGACTCAACACTAAAATTTGTAAGTATTGATCAAAACTTAAAATTGTAAGATATAGATGATAAAGAAGACATTGTTTTATATTGTTTCGATTAATTTTTTAATCGCTTGTAATGGGGAAGATGGGACGCATGGATTTGATGGGAAAAACAGTCTTATAAATGTTTTAGATGAAAGTGCAGGTGATTTCTGTGAGAATGCTGGCTTAAAAATAGAAACTGGGCTCGATGCCAACTCCAATGGAATCCTTGATATTTACGAAGTTCAAAACACAAAGTACATCTGTAACGAATCAATGGAAATAGCAGTCTTACCACTGTTATCAATGAACCAAGTGGAGCCAACTGTGTAAATGGTGGGATAAAATTGAATTCAGGTTTAGATATAAATGGAAACGGTAATTTGGAAGAAAATGAAATAACCTCTTCCGCCTATGTTTGTGATGGGATAACCGGAACAGCGGGCCTTATAAAAATTACCAATGAAAATTCAGGTGACAATTGCATAAATGGAGGTTTGAAAATTGATTATGGCTTGGATTCTGATATGGACGGAATCTTAAATGAAAATGAAGTAGAATATACTTCCTATACATGTAATGGATTGAATGGTACTTTAAGTCTTATTAATATTACGGATGAACCTGATGGAAGTATTTGTGCGTATAGCGGCATAAAAATTGAATCAGGAATTGATCAAAATGAGAATAAAATTTTGGACAAAAGCGAAGTTCTGGTAACCAAATATGTTTGCAATGGAAGTAGTGGGGTGATTAATGAAGAAATCCGGCTAAGGATTGCCGAAGGAGTAGGTGGCCCAGCCAATACGACCAGCACATCTCCAACAATTGTATCGGGTATCCCATTTGACCTTAAAAATTACCCAAATGTAGGAACAGTTTACTTTGAAGCTGATCCATATGTAGAAAAAAGCAGTAACCATGCTTTGCTTGAGCTATACAACATTACCGATAATACTGTGATCACCAGTTCTTTGATAAGGACCAATAACAGATATACTGAAAAAGAATTTTTAAGAACAGAAAACCTCATCAATGATATCCCTGATAAGAATATAGTTTTAGGGATAAGGTTAAGATCGGAAGTTAATGGATCATTTTCAGCTAGTGGAGTTCCTTATTTAGTTATAAAAAAGTAATTATTTAAAAGTACATGGGCTTATAATTAATGGCTCATGAACTTTATTTCTTAGTATTGATCTTGGGGAGTTTATCCGATGCACTGGTCTAAGTTTAGCTAATCGTAACTAAGACCTAAAATGCTGATAGTTTCCAAATTCATTGAATAGCCCAACCTTCCTCCCACACAAATTGATTGAAAAACCGCCTCAATAGGAATGGGCTTTAGCCCATTTATAAAGAGCAATCCCATATCACCCGGCTTCAGCCAAAATTTGGAGAGAAAATGGGGTCATTAAAAACCACATCTGGAAACCTATGGCTTCGACAGGCTCAGCCACCGGTAATATATTGTCGTTATGGCTTAAGCCCATTTAAAAAGGAGAATAATATTTTATCCGGCTTTAGCCGAAATTTAGAGAGATAAAGGATTATTAAAAACCACATCTGGAAACCTATGGCTTCGGCAGGCTCAGCCACCGTATCTCGATAGGACTAGCTCCTAGCTCCTCCAAAGATAAGGGAAAAGCAGGTAGGAGGTGGCCATTACAATTGCATTGATAGCCATTAAAGTCAGGATTTTCTCTGCACTAATGCCCCTGTCTAATCCATCGATGGCACTCTTGGAAACCTGAATGGTCATCAGTAGAATTGGAATCATCACGGGGAAGCTTAAAATGGCCATCAAGGTACCATTGTTTCCTGCCTTTGAAGCAATCGCAGATACCATGGTCAGCGCTGCTGAAAAACCTATGGCTCCTAGCAAAAGGTTCAAAAGGAACAAAGGATGGTCGGCCACGGGATTACCAAAAACCACACTAAAAACCAAATAGCCCAAAAGGGCCAATACAAGAGTAAGCCCAGTGTTATAAATGGTCTTAGACAAAATAATAGCTTCAGGAGAAGCAATCATGAAATAGTAGAGTTGCCTACCTTGCTGTTCTTGTACAAAACTCTTGGCCACAGCATTTACTGCTGAAAAAAGAATAATGATCCAATAAAGGGCATTCCATATGGGTACTTGCAATTTTCCTTGGCCTGTCCCCATGCTTAGATAGGCAATAAAAACCGCACTGGTTACATAAAGGAGTATCCCATTGAGGGCATACTTTTGTCGCCATTCCAACAAGGCTTCTTTTTTTACCAACAAAGCGATTTCCTTCCACATATAGAGGGCAAATATAGGTACCTAATCATAATATTTCCCCCGTAAAGCCAAATTATATTGCTTTCTACTGGTCTGTTTGCTCTTTTTAGAGGTTATTAGTGTATACAATTACTTTAAACAATTAAATTTACCACCCAATTGAAGCCGAATCATCGGGTTTAAATCAATAACATTACCATGAGTTTTGAAAACGACAGGAGAAAATTTTTAGGAAAAATGGCATTAGGAACATTGGCGGGACTTACCCCCTGGAATAGTCTATTGGCGAACACGCCAATGTCGGCAAAAGCTGTCGAAAAAGCTTTTGTACCTGTAATGCTGACCCCTTATAAAGCAGACATGACTGTAGATTATAAAGGGTTAAAAAAACTAACAGATTACTATCTTGAATCGGGAGCACGTGGATTATTTGCCAATTGCCTGAGTAGTGAGATGTATGACCTGAGTCCTGAGGAAAGGTTGAAAGTGACCAAGACCGTAGTCAAGAAAGTCAATGGGAAATTCCCTGTTGTTGCTACAGGATCCTTTGGTAATACTGCGCAAGAAAAGGCGGAATTCACGAAAAAAATTGCTGATACTGGTGTTGATGCTGTCATTATGATTACTTCTCACTTCGCAGAAAAAGGCGAATCAGATGATATTGTGATCAAGAATCTGGAAAAATACCTGTCTTTGACTGGAGATATTCCATTAGGGACTTACGAATGTCCTACACCTTATAAAAGAATACTTTCTCAAAAGGTTCTTAAATTTTTATTGGATTCTGACAGATTGGTTTACCATAAGGATACCTCTGAAGACATAGACAATATTAAAGAGAAACTTAAAACGGCTAAAGGTACTAAAATGGGCTTTTACAATGCCCACATGGGTAGTGCGGTAGCCTCTCTTCGAAATGGAGGAGCTGGATTGTCTCCAATTGCAGGTAATTATTACCCAGAAATTATCGCTTGGATTTGTAAAAATGCAACTGATTCAGGAAATAAAGAGCAGGTGGATTGGTTACAAGACAAAGTTAGAGACATGGAAAGAAGGATTACCGCCAACTACATGCTTTCCTCCAGGTATTACCTTAATAAAGAAGGGTTGGATTTGGAAATTGTAAGCCGTAGGGCAAAAAATCCACTTACTTCAGATCAACAAAGTGTAGTTGACACATGCTATGCTGAGGTGCAGGACTGGAAACAGAAATTGTCGATATAATCTTTATTGATAAAATTAAAAAGGGCTTCTCTTATTAAAGAAGCCCTTTTTTTTATATTGGATATTTTAGCTCGAAAAGCCTATAACAAGTATTGCCTAAGCGATGGTGTCAAAACCCAAGTATGGAACCAATACCTTTGGCATTTTAATGCCCTCTTCGCTCTGGTTATTTTCCAAAATGGCTGCCATTATTCTTGGCAGTGCAAGGGCACTACCATTGAGTGTATGTGCCAAAACGGTTTTTTTGTCTTTGTTCTTAAAGCGTAATTTCAAGCGATTGGTTTGGTAGGTTTCGAAATTACTTACGGAACTTACTTCCAGCCATCTTTCCTGCGCGGCCGAATAAACTTCCATATCAAATGTCAGTGCAGAGGTGAACCCTAAGTCTCCACCACAAAGTCTTAAGACCCTGTAAGGCAGCTCTAATTTCTGTAACAAGCCTTGTACATGTAAACTCATGTCCTCGAGGGTATTGTACGAATTGTCCGGATGGGTAACTTGTACAATTTCTACCTTATCGAATTGGTGCAATCTATTCAATCCCCGTACATGTGCTCCCCAACTCCCCGCTTCTCTTCTAAAGCAAGGAGTATAGCCTGTATTCTTTTTAGGCAATTCATCTTCTTGAAGAATTACGTCGCGGTACATGTTTGTAATGGGAACTTCAGCGGTAGGTATCAGGTATAGCCCGTCTTCTTGCGCAAAGTACATCTGCCCTTCCTTGTCTGGAAGTTGCCCTGTAGCATAGCCACTTTCTTCATTGATTAATATGGGTGGCTGCACCTCTGTATAACCCGCTTTTTCGGCTTCATCTAAGAAAAAGTTGATCAATGCCCTTTGCATCTTGGCTCCTTTGCCTTTGTAGACAGGGAATCCTGCACCAGCGATTTTCACTCCCAGTTCAAAATCAACGATATCGTATTTTTTAATCAAATCCCAATGAGGACTTTTATTGCCTTCTTCCAATTGAGGGACTGTTCCATTTTCTAGAACGATCTCATTGTCTTCTGCAGATTTACCCGCGGGAACAGATGAATGCGGTATATTCGGTATTGTATATAGAATTTGGGTTAGTTCAGTTTCTGTATTGGAATAGCTGTCTTCTAAAGATTTCACTTGTTTTTTTATCTCAGAAGTTCTCAACTTTATCTTTTCTGCCTCTTCCCTATTGCCAGCCTGCATCAATTTGCCAATTTGCTTCGAAATTGTGTTGGATTCAGCCTGAAGGGTGTCTCGCTCTAGCTGTATTTGTTTCCTTAAGTCTTCTAGCCTTATTACATCCCCCAGCAATTCTTCAGGGTTTTCAAAATTCCTGGCGCGAAGCCTTTCGCAGGCATGCGCAAAGTTTGCTCTTATTTCATTTACCTGAAGCATATCCGATTGTACTTTGTTTTGCGAAATTAAATTTTAGGACGCAAAGATAAGGAATAAGTTCTGAGTAAAGTGGGCAATTGGCCGATAATTTGGATTAATGGATTGGCAAAACTGGCCTAAATGCCTATCTTCAACCTTGAATTTTCACCAACCGAAAAATTGACTATGAAATCAAGTTTTATTGCAATTTTGTTCTGTTTTTTCGCTGTTTCTATAGTAGAAGCCCAGGAAAGACCATTAAGGATCATTATGATAGGTGCCCATCCTGATGATTGTGATATAAAAAGTGGTGGCACAGCTTCTCTTTTTGTGGAGATGGGGCACAAGGTGAAATTTGTCTCTGTCACAAATGGTGATGCAGGACACATGGAAGAGGGTGGTGGTATGCTTGCAAAAAGGCGTATTGCTGAAACCCAGGAAGTGGCCAAAAGACTTGGGGTTGCTTATGATGTTTTGGACAACCATGACGGTGAATTATTGCCTACACTAGCGATAAGACTTCAGATCATTCGGAAGATCAGGGAATGGGGTGCAGATGTGGTAATTGCTCCCCGACCTAATGACTACCACCCAGACCATCGCTATACGGGAGTTTTGGTGCAGGATGCCGCCTATATGGTAGGTGTTCCTAATGTGGCTCCAGATACACCACCACTAAGTAAAAATCCTGTGTTTTTGTACTTTCAGGATCATTTTCAAAAACCCAACCCATTTGAACCTCATGTAGCGATAGACATTACCTCTGTAATCGACAAGAAAATACATGGATTGGATGCTCATGAGTCTCAATTTTATGAGTGGCTGCCTTGGATAGCAGGCTATGCTGATGAGGTGCCAGAAGGAGAAGAAGAAAGAATAGCCTGGTTAAAAGAAAAAAGAGGGGGAGGCATAAATTCTTCGGTAAGGAAGAGCTTGGAGAAATGGTATGGCTCTGCTAAGGCTGCAAAAGCGCAGTATGCTGAAGCTTTTGAAGTTTGTGAATATGGTTCCCAACCTTCAGATGAGGAATTGAAGCGGTTGTTCCCTATGTTGGGTCAATGATTATAAAAGTAAAAAATTAACTAATTAGAAAATTTCATAGTAAATGAAGGGGAAAAATGTTTTGGTTACAGGTGGGGCCAGCGGAATAGGTTTGGCAATAGTAGAGAAATTTGCAGCCTCAGGTGCCACAGTCTATGTTTTAGACTTTAATCAGGAAAATGGACTGGAAGTTGTCAAAAAAATAAAAGACAAAGGTTATGATGTCTATTTTAAGCAAACCGATGTTTCTAATCAGGATCAAGTAAATGAAGTGATCGCAGGAATATCCGGAGGAATAGATGTTTTGATCAACAATGCCGGCGTCTCTCATATTGGAAATCTTGAATCCACCGAGGGAGCCGATTTGGACCGTTTATTTGCTGTGAATGTAAAAGGCGTATTCCATTGTTCAAAAGCTGTGATTGGAAGGATGATAGCCAATGGTGGAGGAGTGATTATTAACATGGCCTCCATCGCGGCCACAGTTGGTATTCCAGATCGTTTTGCCTATTCCATGAGTAAGGGAGCAGTGCTCAACATGACACTTACCATTGCCAGGGATTATGTAAAAGACAATATTCGCTGCAATGCCATTTCGCCTGCGAGGGTACATACTCCTTTTGTAGACAATTATATTTCCAAAACCTATCCGGGGAAAGAAAAAGAAATGTTTGAAAAACTTTCGGCTACGCAGCCCATTGGGAGAATGGCAGCTCCTGATGAAGTAGCCAGTATGGCTTTTTTCCTAGCTTCTGATGAAGCCAAATTTCTAACGGGTGCTGATTATTTGGTAGACGGTGGATTTTCTAAATTAATAATGTAATTACTTTAAACTATAATTGAAAAATGAAACTAATAAGATTTGGAAAAGTAGGGCAGGAAAAGCCCGGAGTTATAACGGCTGAAGGTAAAAAAATTGATTGTTCGGCTTTTGGTTCAGACTGGACCGCTGATTTTTTAGGCGATGAGGGGAATCTGAAAAAATTAGCGACATGGTTGGAGGCCAATGCAGCAAGTTGCCCCGAAATCGGATCAGATGTGAGGTTAGGATCTCCTGTTCCTTTTCCATCCAAAATAATTTGTGTAGGGTTGAATTATTCTTTACACGCAAAAGAAAGCGGAATGGCTGTTCCTGAGCAACCTGTGTTGTTTATGAAAGCAACCTCTGCGCTTTCAGGACCTTTCGATCCAATTGTAATTCCAAAGAATTCCCAAGCAACGGATTGGGAAGTGGAGTTGGCAGTGGTGATAGGTAAAAAAGCCAGTTATGTTTCTGAAGAGGATGCCATGGATCATGTGTTCGGTTATGTCGTGCACAATGATGTTAGTGAGCGAGATTTTCAGTTAAGACATGGTGGACAGTGGGTTAAGGGAAAAAGTGCTGATTCCTTTGCTCCACTCGGACCTAATTTGGTTACTAGGGATGAAATCGCTGATCCTCACAATTTGAGGTTATGGCTTAAGGTGAATGACGAATTGTTGCAAGACAGCAATACCTCTGATTTGGTTTTCAATATTCCTCAACTAGTAAGTCATATAAGTCAATACATGAGTTTATTGCCTGGTGATATTATTAGTACAGGAACACCTGCAGGAGTAGGGATGGGATTGAAGCCACCAAGATACTTGAAGGCTGGTGATGTTGTAGAACTGGGTATTGATGGCTTAGGTGTTTCTAGCCAAATTGCTGAAGACTATAAAGGCTAAGAAGTCAATTGTAAATAAATATTGATTGAAACGGGCAGAATTTTATCTGTCCGTTTTTTTATTCATCCACTGTGTCCAGGTATACTTTTAAATGGATACTCATTTTTTCCCGGAAGGATTCCGGCGTTCCCTGTTGCAGATCCAGCAATAAATCTCGGTGGGTAACAGCGTTCTTAACCTCGGATTTACTGATGATTTGCCCACTGTGGACTAGATTGAATATAGGCAGCAGCATTTTTTGAAACCTCAAAAGCGTTTGATTGCCTGAGATTTCATATAGCATCGAATGAAACTCTACATCGTACCTGTTTTTCAGAAACTTGTCTTTTGTTTCTTCTTCTTTTTTCACAAGTAACTCAAGCCTTTCCAGGTTGTCCTTGGATTTTCTCCTAAACAAAAAGTCTGTGATGCCCATTTCCAGGACCAAGCGCAACTCAAAAATATCCTGAAGTGTGGCACTATCCAATAGCATTGGATTCAATACCCGCTCGAAGCTTCCTAAAATATCTGGTTGGGTTAAAATGATGCCCCTGTTTCTTTTAGACTCTATTAAGCCTAGTGTTCTAAGTCTTGAGAGAGCTTCTCTTAAGGCAGTTCTGCTTACTCCCATAGACAAGGCCAATTCCGACTCTTTTGGAATGGCGTCACCTGGCTGAAGATTGGCTTCTGCGAAGTACTCTCTTAAGTTTTGCTCTACCTTGTCTACCAAAGATAGCGTGGCATCTAAAACTGGTTTTGGCTTGACATTGAATTTACTCACTTATGCTTTTTGTTTTTTTGACTTCCACAAATATAATAAGTATTATTAAACAGCTCATCCAAAAACCAATCAACCCCTTAATTTAAATGCGTAATATTTTAATAAATGGAGACTATTTCCTTTTGATTGATCCATTAAGGAAGATTTTTATATTTAAATACCTGCCTATTATTAAATTTAATAATAATATATAATACATAAAATTAATAAAAGAAAGGCATTTTGGTTTCTAAAATACCTTTCGCTTAGCACATACTCTTGCTACTAATCTCCATGTTCAGCACATTAAAATGTTTCTAAATAGTGATTTAGTTTCACTTTCTTTATTATTTTTATATTTAACTCTATTATTGATTTAATTTTTAGTTTTGTTTTAGGTGTATAAAGGGTACTTTCCTTAAATGGTATGATTGATTAAGGAAGCATTCGTTCCAGATAAAATGATTGAAATGATCAATTGGTATTTTATTTGATTTTCATTAAATTTAATAAGTAAAAACAAATAAAATATTGATAAATAAAAATTATAGAAATTTAATTCTATTTAATTACTACCTATCGCTAACTCATAGTTGATTTGGAATTCAAATAAATCTTTAAAAATCTCGAATTATTGGATGACTGGATTTTGAGGGCTGGAATTAATCATTATATTTGAATAAATAATACATATTATAATCAAACTTTAATCCCTAAGAATAAGTGATTTGCGGGGGTTAATTATTGAAACACATTATAAATAGGACAAATATGATCGAGAAACTCTACACACAATGGTGGCAATCCGTTTTTATAGTGTTGCTGTTAATATCGTTCTCTACGGAGAAGACTTGGGCGCAGTCCCAAAATGTAACAGGGACAGTATATTCCGAAGAAGATGGAAGTACAATTCCTGGTGTTAATATTATACATGTAGGCACTGCCACGGGAACTGTTACAGATATGGATGGGAAATTTTCAATTAGCCTATCCGGTAACAATACCGTTTTGAAATTTTCTGCTATTGGTTTTAAACCTCAGGAAATTAGTATTGGGAATCAAACCAATATTGATGTAACCTTAGAAACAGCCCTTGGAGCCCTCGATGAAATCATCGTCGTAGGTTATGGAGAGCAATCCAGAGAAAAACTGACTTCTGCAGTAAGTACGCTTGATACCAAGGTGCTTGAAAATGTGCCTTTAGGTAATGCCGCTTCAGCTTTACAGGGAACTGTATCGGGTGTTCGGGTACAAACTTTAAGTGGTCAGCCAGGTGCTGCGCCAAGAATAATCGTAAGGGGTGGAACATCAATAAACAATCCGAATGGTGCCGAGCCGCTATATGTAGTGGATGGCGTAATTAGGGATGATATTCAGGGGATCAATCCTATGGATATCGAATCAATGCAAGTATTAAAGGATGCGGCTTCTACCGCTATTTACGGATCTCGAGCATCTAATGGTGTGGTTATTTTGACTACTAAAACCGGTAAGGCTGGTGATACTAAGGTTACCTATAGGTACACTATCGGTACCTCACAATTAAGAGAGAAATATGACCTGCTTTCTGCAAGAGATTATATATACTATTCAAGGTTAGGCATAGCGGCTACAGGTATCAAATCTCCCACAAGACTTGCCCAGTTAGATGGTGCCTTCGGATATGGTATTGGCAACGACCTTACCAATAACACGGCTTATACCACTCAATACCTGACACCTGAAAATGAATACAAGCTGAGTGAGGGATGGCAAAGTATGCCGGACCCAGTTGATCCTACCAAAACCATTATATTTGACGAAGTTGATTGGCAGGATCAGCTGTTTAGAACAGCAGTGACCCAAGACCACTATTTGAATTTGTCTGGAGGTACTGAAAAAGCAACTTTTAATATAGGTGTGGGCTATGCTGATATGGATGGAATAGCAATTACCACCAATTATAAAAGATTCACTGCCAATATGAATGGTAGGTTAAAAGTAAGTGACAAGTTATTTGTATTTGCAGGCTTGAATTTCACCAGGTCCTCCGATAATTTGGTGTACAGTGAGAACAGCTTGTTTGAAAGATCTATCGCTACTCCTCCTACTGCAAAGTATGCATTTGAAGATGGAACCCTTGCTCCGGGAGTCGGTCGTTCTTTAGGTAATCCAGCCTATCAATTAAGTCGTAGCGTTAATGACAATACATTAAGTCTTATGACATTGAGTGGTGGTGCCAATTGGGAGTTAGCTCCGGGCCTCAGCTTTGAACCTTCAGCATCTCTTTATACCAAATCCAATACAGCCAACACGTTCTTGATGTCTTACCTTAATTCTCCTACTCAGTTGGTGGAAGATAGAATTGCGACAGGAAGCCAAACAAACTGGGAGCAATTACAGTTGGATGCAGTTTTAAACTATGAAAAAAGCTTTGCTCAACAACATAATTTCACTGCCACCCTTGGCTATTCAATGTACCAGAGAGACAATTACAGTCTTTATGCTCAGGGTAGAGGAGCAGCCACAGATTTAATCCCCACATTAAATGCTTCAGGCGAAGCTGTACAGGTTTCTAGTTCTAAAGGGAAGCAATTGATCCTGGGTTATTTTGGTAGAGCCAATTACGATTTTGATAACAAATATTTATTTTCAATGAGTGCCAGATATGATGGCGCTTCTAATTTAGGTTCTGAATACAAATGGGGTTTCTTTCCAGGGGTATCTGCTGGTTGGAATTTACATAACGAATCCTTTTGGGACACGCCAGCAGCAATTGATAAGTTCAAGTTGAGAGCTAGTTATGGTCTCAATGGTAACCTTGGTAATTTAGCCGATTTCCAGGCGCAAGGAGCCTATAGTGTAGGTGGTATTTACCAAGGAAATGCCGCTGTTGAATATACTACTATTGCCAACCCAAATCTTAAATGGGAACAATCCAGAACTTTTGATGTAGGGTTTGATGCAGGTCTATTCAATAATAGGGTTACTGTTCTGTTTGATTATTATCAAAGGGTAACGTCCAACCTAATCACCACCTTGGCCATGCCGAAGTTGACTGGTTTCACCAGCATTTTAACAAACCTAGGTAGTTTGGAGAACAGTGGTGTAGAGCTTGAAGTCAATTTTAATGCCATTGAGACCAAAGACTGGTTGTGGAATATTGGATTCAATACTTCTTTTGTAAAGAATAAAATATTGGAGCTTCCTGAAAATGACAATGAAAACAACAGGATTGGCGGTTTGTTTATTTATGATGAGGCCATTGGAGATTATGCCTGGAAAGGCGGTTTGCAAGAAGGCGGACAAATCGGTGAGATGTACGGTTACCAATACCAATCTATTTTCCCTACTGACGAAGCAGCGGCTGCAGCACCTCAGGATGTAATCATGGCAGGTCCTGATAGAACCAGGTATGGTGGAGATGTGGATTGGCTGGATGTCGATGGAAACAATGTGATCGACACAAGGGATAGGGTTTATATGGGGAATATTTTCCCTAAATGGACCGGAGGATTTTCTAATAATGTGAATTATAAAGGAGTCAATCTTTACCTGAGAATGGACTATACCACCGGACATACCATCTATAATTATGTAAGGGCCAACCTGGATGGAGAGTTTGTTGGAAATACCAACATGAGTTCAAATATCGCGAGGTCTTGGGAAAACCAAGGGGATGTTACAGATGTTCCCAAATTTTACTGGGCAGATCAGGTTGCCCAAAGTAATTACTGGAGAGGAGATCCAAGAAACCTAAACAATGGTGGAGGAAGCTCTGTGAATTATGAAAAGGGAGATTTCCTTGCCTTAAGGGAGCTTACTATAAGTTATGATTATACTGCAGGATGGTATAAAAAGATTGGTATTGAGGGAGTTAGGCTAAACCTTACTGGCAATAACTTGATGTATTTTACCAGCT
The DNA here is from genome assembly GCF_055809755.1 of Cyclobacterium sp. 10D3-21. Classification (NCBI taxonomy): domain Bacteria; kingdom Pseudomonadati; phylum Bacteroidota; class Cytophagia; order Cytophagales; family Cyclobacteriaceae; genus Cyclobacterium; species Cyclobacterium sp. 10D3-21. The sequence goes on along the minus strand of NZ_CM147924.1, from coordinate 6,409,064 downwards.
TTAGTGGTCTTTCTCCGGAAGATGGAGGGATAAACAGAGGGCGTTTTCCTGTGCCTCGTAACATCATGCTAGGTATTAACCTTTCTCTTTAATTAAGTCCTGATAAAATATAAAAAGTCATGAAAAAATTAGTTAATATAAAGATATACCTTCTCGGGATTGTTGTTTTTTTTCTAAATTATTCCTGTACAGAACCTTTGGAACTAGCTCCCATTAGTTCAATAGGGGCTAACTCATTCTGGCAATCAGAACAAGATGCCTATGGTGGAGTGATAGGCATGTACAACCAGTTTAGGGATTTGTCAAGTAGGACACTCTATTTTATGGGTGAAGCAAGGAGTGAAGTAATGGGTGAAGGAGTTCAAAATGCTGACTATAGAAGAAAGTATTTTGAAAATGACATGAATGAGAGCAATGCGGACTTGGATTGGTTGCAATCCTACAAGGTGATCAATTATGCCAATCTGGTGATAAAAAATGTTCCAAATATTTCCTTTCCTAGTGAAGAGAATAAAAATGATTTGTTAGCGCAGGCGTATAGCATGAGGGCATTTGTTTATTTTGTTCTTGCAAAAACCTGGGGAGATGTTCCTTTGATCACTGAGCCTGTAGAGGGCTATGATGCTGAAACTACGTTTCAGGAAAGAGCTGCAATTTCTGCTGTTTTCGACTTGATTAAGGCTGATTTGGACATGGCAATAAGCTTGTTCCCAAGCAATGAGTTTGAGAATGGCCGATCCATGTGGTCCAAACCTGCAGCCAATACGCTCAAAGGAGATGTGTATTTGTGGACAGGCAAAACAATGGGGGGTGGCGATGCTGATATTACGATTGCTTTGAGTGCGTTGAATGATGCAAACTCAGCTGACCTTGGCCTATTGGATGATTATTCGAGGGTTTTTGACTTTGACAATAAAGGAAATCAAGAAATTATTTTCTCAGTTCATTTTAGTGATTTTGAGGTTTCCAATAACATGTTTTCAGACATGTATATCAATGCCCTCGATGTAAGAGAAACCTTTGATCAGGAAACATTAGAGACGATTGGAACCCCTGGCGGATTTAATTGGTGGGCTCCTTCTGCCACAATGAGAGATCAGTTTACTGATGATGATAGCCGAAAATTAGCTAGTTTTTTTGAAGTATATTCCAATGAAGCCGTCAATGCCTATATAACCACAATTGTAACAAAGGGTAGTGGGTATACTGAATCAGGCTCTAGAAGGTTTCTTGATGATATTGTGATTTACAGGCATGCGGAATTGTTGTTGCTAATAGCTGAAGCGAAAAATGCCCTTGGTCAGGATCCATCTGCTGAAATAAATAGTGTAAGAAGTAGAGCTTATGGCGAAAATTTCTCTAGCTACGAATTCACCAGTGGTTCTCAAGCTGAAAACGACGAAGCCATATTGCAAGAAAGATTATTTGAATTGGCTTTCGAAGGTAAAAGATGGTGGGACTTAATTCGCTTTGACAAAGCATTTGAAAAGGTGCCTTCCTTACAGGGAAAAGAAGGTCAGGACTATCTTATGTTGTGGCCTATATCATTGGAAACCATTAGTTTAAATTCAAAAATAACCCAGAATACTGGTTACGAACAGTAATACAAATGCAGACGTAAACCTATAAATAGCCCTAACAACCATGTTTAAAATTCATCGATTTTTAACCCTAACCTTGATCATGACTGCCCTTTCCCTTTCGGGAAAGGCGCAGCATGCTCTTTTAAGTGCCGACAATGGTAAATCTATCTCCATAGGAGCTTTGGTGCACAGTGATGTAGAAGAAATAAAAGACCTTAAGATGGGGCCTTTTGTCAAATTGGACAATGGAGACATCCTGACAGTGGAAGGTACAGATTGCACCATTAGCAATGACAATGGTAAATCCTGGCAAAGCTATCCTGTATTTGAAGATCCTGAGAATTTCTTGATTTCAGATGAGCGGGCCATACTAAAGACCAGCAATGGAGTGATCATTCTGGCTTTTATGAATTTGAAGGAGAGAGCCAACTGGAACTGGCAAGAAGCTATTTCTGATTCCCCTGGGGCCAGACTACCAACTTATACCGTGAGAAGTTTGGACGGTGGTAAAACCTGGCAAGATGTGCAAAAGCTTCATAATGAATGGACAGGTGCGGTTCGTGACATGATAGAAACCGAAAATGGGAATATAGTCTTCACCTCCATGATGATGAGACACCACCCTGGCCACCATACGGTATTGACTTATAAGTCGGGCAATGAAGGTAAAACCTGGGAAAGGTCTAATATTATTGATTTAGGAGGTATTGGGCACCATAGCGGTGTAACAGAAGCTACCCTGGAAGCCCTTGAATTCGGAAAATTATGGCTATTGATGCGGACCAATTGGGGTACTTTTTGGGAAGCTTTCTCAATGGACGATGGTAAAACCTGGGACAATATACGTCCTACTGATATAGCTGCAAGTTCTGCACCAGGACTTCTTAAAAGGCTCGAAAGTGGCAGATTAATTTTGGTGTGGAATAGAAGATTCCCTGAAGGAACCGATCAATATCCCTTACGAGGTGGGGACAGACAATGGTCGGAAGTAGCGGCTAGTAATCACAGGGAAGAATTGTCCATCGCTTTTTCCGAAGACCATGGTAAGACGTGGACAGCTCCAAAAGTAATTGCTAAAGTTGGTGAAAACCAAAAAACGGACCCAACCTTTAAGTGGATTTCTTATCCCTATGTTTTTGAACGAAACCCTGGAGAATTATGGGTGACCACCATGCAAGGAGAACTTCGTGTTAAATTTAATGAGAAGGATTTTACACATTAATTGGATCATTGGTGCAAAAGCAAACTTGATGAGAAAATCAAGATTTGACTATTGCATATTTCGGGTTTAAAATGTTTACTTAAATATTTGTCTTTAATCGATAATAAAGAAAATGAAAAGATTCTCTAGAAGAAGGTTTTTTGAAAAATCTTTATTTCTGCTTCCATTACCAGCGATTTTATCCTTTACCAATAAACTCACAAGTTTGGAGGTCCTTCCTGTTTCCCATCTTTCTGGTGAAAGTGACAAGGAAAGGATTACGGGCTTGCTAAAAGATAAAGCGCCATTGATCTGGACTTTTACTGGAGACAGTATCACCCATGGCGCAAAACACACTCATGGGTACCGCTCCTATCCCGAAGTTTTTGGAGAACGTATTCGGTGGGAAATGGGCAGAGTAAGAGATGTAATTATAAATACAGGAATCAGCGGAAATACAACCGAAACAATCCTTCAGGACTTTGACTGGAGGATTAAACAGTTCAAGCCAAATGTTGTGTCTTTGATGATTGGTACAAATGATTGTTCCAATGAGAAGGTATCAATAGAAGCTTATGAAGAGAATCTTAACCTTTTGGTTAAAAAATTCAGAGGGCTTGGTGCAATTCCTATCCTTCACACCCCTAATCTAATTATCAAAGAATTGGATCTTAGCAGGGCAAGCTTGGATAAATATGTTGCCGTAATAAGGAAGGTCGCATTAGAAGAAAATATTATCCTGGTTGATAATTATGGGCATTGGCTTGAGACAGCTGAAAAGGCCGACGGTATAAACGTAAATAAGGAATGGTTAAATGACCCACTTCATCCAGATGGTGAAGGACATTCTGAAATAGCAAGGCTGATGTTCAAGGAGCTCTCAATTTTTGACCCTGAAGCGTCTACCTGTGGCGGGCCTTATTATGAAGGGAAACATTAAATGGCACTTCTGTGCAAATTATATTGATAAGAAAAATTAGATTATTGATATTAACGGGTTTGATCCTTCTGGGTTTTGTGAATTTTTCTGAAGCCCAGGTTCTACTGGACCCTTCAGAAGTGGTGCTCCATATTGGGAAAGATGGGGTTCCACCTAGAAATAGTGAAGGAGCCTTTATTCAATTGAAAGATGGAAGGATTTTATTTGCCTATTCCAAATTCGAAGGAGGGTCTGGTGACCATGCAAATGGATCAATCGCTGGACGCTATTCTTTAGATGGAGGAAAAACCTGGACCAAAAATGATGAGATAATCATTTCCAATGAAGGGGGTATGAATGTCATGTCCGTGTCATTTTTAAGGTTAGACAACGGTTCAATCGCTATTTTCTACGCTAGAAAAAATTCTCTGGACGATTGCAAACCCATTATGCGGATTTCTAATGACGAAGCACAAACCTGGTCAGCACCCATTCCTATAATCAATGACAAAGAAGGTTATTTTGTATTGAACAATGACAGGGTGATTCAACTTCCAGGTGGAAGATTACTGGCACCTGTTTCTCTCCATAAAACTACCGGCAAAGATTTTAGCATGCGTGGTAGTATTTATTGCTATTACTCCGATGACCATGGTAAAACCTGGAAAAGTAGCCAGGAAATGCCCAATCAAGACAATATAGTGGTTCAAGAACCGGGAGTGGTTTTGCTGAAAAATGGAGACATTATGATGTGGTTAAGAACAGATCGGGGTGTACAATATATAAGTAAATCCCATGATAACGGACTTACCTGGAAAGAAGTGCAACCATCAAAAATTGTCTCACCCAGAGCTCCGGCCTCTCTAAAAAGAATCCCAAAAACCGGAGACCTATTGTTGATATGGAACAACAATAAAAGTTTAGATAAAAAGACAGCCACTTTCAGAACGCCACTGACTGCAGCTATTTCTAAGGATGAGGGCAAAAGTTGGATACACCTAAAAGTACTTGAAAATGATCCCGAAGGTTTTTTCTGCTATACAGCGATTTCTTTTGTGGACAATGAAGTATTACTAGCCTATATGGCTGCAGAAAGAATGGGCCTAAAAGAAAAAATACCCATGGTAGTGCGGAAATTAAGTTTGGATGAATTTTACGACTAAATGATATGAATATGACGATGAACAAATTGAGTGGTGCCATCAAAATGTTGGGTTTAGCAGCTTTGGTAACCTATGGTTGTGGCGGTAAGCCGGTAGAAGATCAGACGGCCGAAGCCAATGAGGCTGACAATGAAATTGTAAGTGTTCCTGGAAGTTTGGTCCTCAATCCTGGAGACAATAACCCAAGAAACAGTGAAGGTGATTTTATTGAGTTGAAAGACGGAAGAATGCTCTTCGTCTATTCGCATTATTATGGTGAATCTTCCAGTGATCATGCGACAGCTTATTTGGCTGGACGCTATTCAGATGATAAAGGACAGACCTGGACATCAGAAGATGTGGAAGTATTAGCAAATGAGGGTGGAATGAATGTGATGTCCGTATCCTTGCTTCGACTCCAAAATGGAGATATTGCCCTGTTTTATTTGAGGAAAAACAATACAGACGATTGTATTCCTTATATGAGAATTTCAAAGGACGAAGCCAAAACCTGGTCAGACCCTATCGCATGTATTATAGACAATGAAGGTTATTTTGTGCTTAACAATGACAGGGTTATTCAACTGGAAGATGGCACTTTAATGATTGCCGTGGCCAAACATGCCGGTCCTGGAATGGAGTGGAGAGGCAGAGCTGACCTTTTTGCTTATTCTTCTACTGACAACGGACAAACATGGGAAAGTAGCGAATTGGTACCTAACCCCAAAGAAATTGTATTGCAAGAGCCAGGCTTGGTTGAACTTAATGATGGGTCACTTTTGATGGTGATTAGAACCGATGCTGGGGTTCAATGCTATTCTTATTCCAGAGACAAAGGTAAAACCTGGTCAGAAGTAGAAAAAAGCAACTTGGTATCACCTGTTTCTCCTGCAACCATTGAAAGAATTCCTGGAACAGGAGACTTATTGGCTGTTTGGAACAACAACTTGTCAAAGGATCCAGATGTGGCCAAGCTTAGGACACCATTGAGCGCTGCCATTTCTCAAGACGAAGGTAAAACATGGAGCAATTACAAGACCTTGGAGAACGACCCTGATGGTTGGTACTGCTATATCGCCATGGATTTTGTAGGGGATGATGTATTATTGGGCTATTGTGCGGGTAACAGACCAGCTGGAACAGGCCTTTCAGTTACCAAAGTAACCAAGTTAAGCACAGACTGGTTTTATAAAGATTAATTAACATGAAAGAACTTTTAGGCAATAGATTTAAATTGATTTTATCAGGTTTACTACTCTTGGTATTGATGGCTTCATGCGAATCTGGCCTGAAAAGTTCTGGGGAAACAAAACCCAATATTATCCTAATTGTTTCAGAAGATCATGGGCAGGATCTTGGTGCTTATGGTAATAGCATAGTGACCACTCCAAACATTGATGCTTTGGCAGAAAATGGAGTAATGTTTCTTAATGCCTATACGACCTATTCTGTTTGTAGCCCCTCCAGGGGTTCCATTTTGACGGGACTTTACCCTCATCAAAATGGTCAGATAGGACTTGCCACACATGATTTTGAAATGTATAAAGCATTTGAGAACATCCCTTCTTATTTAAAGGATAAGGGCTATAGTACAGGGTGTTTGGGAAAGTTACATGTAAATCCTGAATCGGCATTTCCCTTAGATTTTCACGAAATTGAAAGTTCAAATTTTGCCAAGGAAAAAATGGGGGATTATGCCATTAAAGCTTCTGAATTCATCAGATCAGCAGGAGAGAAACCATTTTTTCTTATGGTCAATTTTCCAGATGCGCACTTCCCATTGTTAAGGAAGGTTGAAGGATTGCCAACGATTGAAGTTACTGGAGACAATGTTTCAAGTACACTCCCTTTTGTGGGTGCAAATACAGTAAGACTAAGAGAGCAAACTGCAGACTATTATAGTCAGATTAATCGATTGGACGAATCAATAGGGATGCTGTTAGATTCTCTTAAAGCTACAGGAAAAGCTGAAAACACCTTGATAATTTTCCTCAGTGATCACGGAGCTCAGTTTTCCAGAGGTAAAACCACAAATTACGAAGCTGGTCTAAAAATACCTTTAATAGTGAACTGGCCAGAAAAATTAACTGGAGGACAAGTGATAAGTGATGAGCTGGTATCTGTAATCGATATTTTCCCAACCATCGTAGATGCAATTGCTGATGAAGAAAAATCAGCGCTTCCGGGGAAATCACTTTTGAAAATAGGTAGTGGGCAACAGCTTGGGCATGAATATATTTATGCCGGTGGAATGATTGGAACAGCTAAATATTTTTACCCCAAAAGAAGTGTACGGGGTAAGCAATATAAGTTGATCCATAACTTGTACAGTGGTGAACCTGATCCTTACTTTTCAGTCTACACCGATCATATTTACCCAACGGTTTTGTCAGGTACTTCCAGAGAAGAAATAACCTCATTATCAGGTGAACTTAAAGAAGTTTATGCACGCTGGGAAAATCCACCGGCTTTTGAGTTTTATGATTTGGAAAATGACCCCTGGGAGTTTAAAAATCTGGCAGATAACCCCAGTTATCGGGAGGAGATGGAGCACTTAAAGGATGTGCTTAATAAATGGAGGGTGAATACAAGAGATCCTTTTATGGATTCGGTTAATGTTAAAATGATAAGGGCAGAAGTTGACTCAATAAACAAATATTATCCAGATCATAGCTATCAAAAAGACAGCTCTTTTCATTGGAGATATCCGGATTATTTTGGGCGTTATGTGTTGGAAGAGAATTAAGCTACCATAGAAAATAGTTAAAAATATGAATGGAAATAATTTAAGTATAAGGCTAGGGAAGGGATTGATTTTTCTATTCCTCCTATTTAGTTTTTCCGCTATGGAAGAATTAAAAGCACAGGAAAGAAAAACTGTTTTGCAGTTGGATCCAGGGGAAAATAATCCCCGAAACAGTGAAGGAGATTTTATTCGCTTAAAAGATGGGCGAATCATGTTTATTTACACCCATTTTACGGGCAAATCCGCTAGTGATTTTGGTAGTGCTTTTTTGGCAGCCAGGTATTCTGAGGATGATGGGGAAACTTGGACTGATGAAGACAGGACCATCGTTCCAAATGATGGGAGAATGAATGTCATGTCCGTTTCATTACTTAGGCTTCAGGATGGAAATATCGCACTGTTCTATGCGCGTAAAAACGGTTTAAGCGATTGTAAACCTTTAATGCGAATTTCTAAAGATGAAGGAGAAACCTGGTCAGCACCTACATCTTGTATTACAGATAGAGAAGGATACTTCGTTCTTAATAATAACAGGGTACTCCAATTGGAAAATGGCAGGTTGATAATGCCTGTGGCCTTACACAGAACTTCGGAAGGAGAAGATTTCAACGAAAAGGGCCGGTTATTCACTTACTATTCAGATGACAATGGCGCAACCTGGAAGTCAGGAAAAGAGGTAAAAAATCAAAACAATATCGTCTTTCAGGAGCCTGGTTTGGTTGCCCTGAAAAATGGACAACTGATGATGATCATCCGTACTGATGATGGGGTGCAATATTCCTCCTATTCAAAAAACTTAGGAAAGAAATGGACCCCCGCAAAACCTACAAATATTTCATCTCCGGTCTCTCCGGCTACTATCGCAAGGATTCCTTCTACAGGAGATTTGTTGATGGTCTGGAATAACAATGGAGTTAAGGAAGGAATGCAAAAGGGGAAAAGGACCCCATTGAATATTGCCATTTCTAAAGATGAAGGTAAAACCTGGGAAAGCGAAAAAGTTTTGGAAGACGATCCTGATGGCTGGTATTGTTATACAGCCATTCATTTTGTAAATGATGATGAGGTCTTACTCTCCTATTGTGCAGGGGATAGACCAGCAGGAACAGGACTTTCCGTAACCCGATTAACCCTTTTAGATTTGGATTGGGTTTACGGTGACTAAGTAATTCAGAAAGTTATTGAGTCCTGAAATATAGTTGGCCAGCATAAATTTAATGCAAAGATGAACCTATTAGTTGTACTGTTTTTATTAAAGTTATTACCATCGCCGGTAGTGGATACTGTTTTCAATGCCAACTTCGAAAAGACAATTGAAACAGAAACAGTTTCGTCGATGGGGGATAAGCTAAAAATTGTCGCTTTTGGGAACTCAATAACAGCAACTCGAAATACCATAGAGCAGGTTTTTGCGCAAAGGTTGCCTTCACTCCTTTTAGAGAAAGGCATTGCCGCAGAGGTGATTAATTCTGGAATTCCTGGAAGTCATACTGGAAGCATTAAGGAACATGATTTATTCAAAATTAAACATGGTATGGACAGATTCGAAACGGATGTTTTGGCACATAATCCTGATTTGGTGATCATAGGTTTTGGTACCAATGATGCCCATATAGATGATGCCGGACCTGATGGAAAATCAAGGATCCCCTTAAAGTGGTACAAGCGGAACCTTAAATTCATGATAAAGGAGCTTCAGGCCCAAGGGGCAGATGTGATTTTAATAGCGCCTAATGGCCTAAGAGGTAAATATCCGGAATACCAGAATGTCAGGTTGAAACAATATGTAGAAGTAGTTAAAAAGCTATCAAATAGATACAAGATAGGTCTGGTAGACAATTTCAAGCTGTTTTCCGACTATTATAACAGTAAGGAAAATACAGCTGAAGAAATATTATTGGACGGAGTGCATCCCAATGATAAAGGGCATGCACTCATGGCGGAGGAAATAAGCCAGGAAATAGTTAGAATTAGAAAGTTAAAAAATCAATAAAAAGGATGGCTGAATTATTTTCGACGCATGTGATCAAGTCGGCTTCAAAAGGTCCAACTGGGCTGATAATTGCTGGAGTCCATGGGGATGAATACCAACCGGTATTGGCCGTGATGAAATTGATCGAGCAGTTGCAGGGAAGCCTAATTGCAGGTACAGTTACCCTTGTGCCCATTACCAATAGAAATGCTTATTTTTCCGGAGCACGTGTAGGCGAAGACAATCTGGATCTTGCCAGGACTTGTCCTGGAAATACAGAAGGGACGGTTACAGAAAAAGTTGCTGCTGAAATTAGTGAGCTGATCAGGAAAGCAGATTTCTTTATTGATATGCATACGGGAGGCAACTTGTTTGATATTTCGCCCCTTTCTGGATATATGCTGCATCAGGATTCCGCAGTTTTGGAAAAGCAGAGAGCCATGGCAACGGCTTTTAATTTGCCGATTGTTTGGGGAACAAGTCCTGAATTGGAGGGAAGAACTTTATCGGTGGCTAGAGATGCCAATGTGCCGGCGATTTATAGTGAGTATAGAGGTGGTGACTACCGTACTGAAGGTGTGGGTAGTCTGGTGTCTGGGTGTTTGAATGTTTTAAAGTACTTTGGCATGTTGAAAAATAAAGTCACCCTTGATAAGCCTAAATACTTTATTGAAGACCATAAGCCGGGAAGTGGGCATTTGCAGGTGATGCATCCTGCCCCTGAAGAAGGGTTGTTTGTCGCCACTGTTAATTTGGGAGACCTTGTTACTGAAGGTGACATATTGGGCTACCTATTAAAAGAGAGTGGGGAAAAAGGAGCAGCTATACCGGCACAAAAATCTGGGCTGGTATTTTTAAAGCGGGCAGTTCCTATGGCAAAGGCAGGAGATGCCCTTGCTGGAATTTTACCAATACAATAAATAGCATTAAATGAAAAGTGAAGAGGAATACAAGCCTAGGGTAATTATTGTTACCGGTGCTTCCAGGGGCATAGGCAAGGCAATTACTGAAGCTTTTGTTGCCAATGGTGATTTTGTTGCCATGGTTTCAGAAAACGAAGATGAATTGCAGGCCGCAGCGGATTCCCTTTCTAAACCAGAGAATGTTTTGGTTTTGGATGGAGACCTGGCCATAGATGATTTTGTGGATGAAATCGTGGAAGCGACATATAGTAAATGGGGCAAAATTGATGTATTAATTAACAATGCAGCCTGGAGAACCATTGAGACTTTAAATACTATTTCCAGAGAAAATTGGGAAAAGACCTTAAAGATCTGTCTCACCTCTCCGGTGTTTCTGTCAAAATTGGCGGCAAAAAAGATGGCGTCTGGAAGCAAGGGGGGAGTAATTGTCCATCTGAGCAGCGTGATGGCAGAAAGAGCAGGAGGTTCTAGCCCAGCCTATATTGCTGCAAAAGGGGCTCTATTAAGTTTAACCTATGAAATGGCAGCTTTATATGGGCCATCAGGCATCAGAGTAGTAGCGGTTTGCCCTGGGAATGTAACCACGGCCATGAGCAGTAATTTCAAAGACACGGAAGGCATTGATGTGAGTCAAAGCCTGGTGGATGAAATGGAAGACATGACACCATTGCAACGAAGTGCCTCTCCTGAGGAAATCGCCAACGGCGTTTTCTGGCTGGCATCAGACAATGCCTCTTTTGTAAATGGGACCTCATTGGTTATCGATGGAGGATTTGCCCATAATTTCAACAGTTATAAAATCAAGAACCTACAATTCCCCAACGAATTTTGAAAGGAATAAGCAAATACACACCGTTATTAAATTTACCCCTGGGAATAGCACCATTTTCATTGGGGGAGGGGAATACACCCTTGATTAAATCCAGGCAGATTGGCCCTGATTTGGGTTTTCCGAACCTTTATTTCAAACTGGAATCCTCCAATCCTTCCGGTTCCTACAAAGACCGTTTTGCTGCATTTGCTATAGCAGATGTTTTGGCAAACAAGGGCAAAATTTGCTTGGCTACCTCCAGTGGAAACACTGGCGCGGCACTCGCTGCTTATGCCGCTGCAGCAGGTATTCCCTGCAAAATTGCGATCGTAGATGGAGCGCCTGAAGGTAAATTAAAACAAATGAGGGCTTATGGCGCCTCTTTGTATGTTATCAAAGATTTTGGCAAAAACAGTGAAGTAAGTGAGAGGATATTTGAGAAGCTAGGTGAAGTAGCTGTCGAAAACAATACTCGCTTACAGGTAAGTGCTTTTAAGTACAGTCCAATTGGGATGACAGGCGTACAAACGATAAGTTTTGAGCTGGCAGAAGATCTTGAGCATGTGGACAATGTATTTGTCCCGTCTGGTGGTGGAGGCTTGGCCTTGGCGATTGCCAGAGGCTTTCAAACATGGAAACGCCAGCATGCAATTTTTGAAGTGCCTAGTGTGCATTGTGTTCAACCCGATGGAAATGACACGATCGCCGGAAACCTGAGAAATGGCTTGGAAGAAGCCAAAGCTGTAACAAATGCCACTACTAAGGTGAGTGGGCTTCAAGTGGCGAATGTAATAGACGGAACGGAAACCTTAAGAGAATGCAAGGCAACCGGTGGAAATGGTTTCCTGGTCAGTGATGAAGAAACCTTTGAATGTCAGCGATTATTGGCAATCAAAGAAGGGATATACACAGAACCCGCGGGTGCGGTAGCTTTGGCGGGATGGATGAAAGCGGTAGCCGCTGGTGAAGTGGATAAAAATGCCAATGCAGTTTGTATCGTTTCTGGAAGTGGTTTTAAAGACCCGGATGCCGTTGAAGAGTTGATTGTCCACAACCCGGTAAGCTATTTAAGTAGTTATAAAGAAATGGATCAATATTTTGCAGTATAAAAGATAAATCAATTAAATATGTATGAAAATTTAAAAGGGGTATGGCCAGCAATGCTTACTCCAATGGATGGCAATGGTCGTCCTGAATTTAAGCAGTTAGAGAAGTGGGTTGATGTTTTAATAGCTCAAGGTGTAGACGGATTGTATCTACTTGGATCCACAGGTCAAGGATTTTTGCTAAGTGAAGCGGACAGAAACAAAGTGACTGAGATTACTGCAGATGTCAATGCAGGCAGAGTGCCAATTATTGTGCAGGTAGGTTCCATGACGACACATGAGTCAGTGCGTTTGGCCAAGCAGGCTGCAAAGTGCAAAGTAGACGGTATTTCCTCTGTTGCTCCTGTTTATTACGGCCCTACAGACGGAAGTTCAGGGATGGCATTAGAACATTATGGGGCGATAGCTACCGCTACGGATTTGCCTTTCTTTCCTTACCAATTGGGTTCTACCAGTTTTTCAGACGGATTGAGTGGATTTGTAAATAAACTACTCAAGATGCCTAATATGGTGGGCATGAAATTGACTACCAATAACCTTTTGGAGATAAGTACCATTTCTTACAGTTCAAAAGGTAAGTTGGTGCTTTTTAGTGGAGCAGATGAATTGATGTGCCATGCAGTTTTATGTGGTACTAATGGCGCTATTGGTTCTTATTATAATGTTTTCGAGCCTGAGTGTAAACATGTCCGAGATGCATTTATAAAAGGGGATGTGGCATTGGCAACAGACTTCATGCTGGTTTTTCAAGAGGTAATTGCTGAAACCTTACCAAATATCTGGACTTTCTTTAGACAAGCCATTCAAATGAGGTATGGAGTAGATATTGGGGCTTCTATAGCGCCCGTTGGCAATACCAATAAAGTTTGGGAAGACAAGAAGGTGGAAGAATTGATTGATAGAGTTGTAAAAGCGGCAAAAATAGATGCTTAAACTCGGAATAGGGTAAAACTCCCATTACATAGGGAAATCACATGAAAATCTGGCGTGTAATCTGTTTTTTATGTGGTTTTACCATTCATCCTGAAGAAAATTCAGGACGAATTATTTTGAATAAACTGGGTTAAAAATAATATATGACTGATCAGATTTGTAAATTGTATTAAAATCCACCCGATTAAAATCAGGGCAAATCAAATCTCAGAAAAAAGATTAATAAATTATGGTAAATAAAGAAGTTATTTCAGGCGAAGGTGTTCCAAGTAGTCCATTGCCTTTTTCTCCAGCACTCAGAGTAAACAATATGGTCTTTGTTTCTGGCCAGGCTTCTGTCGATGAAAACGGGAAAATTGTCAACGACACATTTGAAAATGAAGTAAGAAGATCTTTTGACAACGCTAAAAAAATTCTAGCAGCAGCTGGTTTAGATTTTAGTGATGTAGTTCAGGTGAGAAACTACGTAGGAAACCAAGAGGACCTGGCGGAATTTAACGCCATTTATAAAGAATACTTTCAAGCACCTTTCCCTGCTAGAACTACCTTGATTGGTTGTTTAGGTACTTTGTTAAAGTTTGAAGTTGATTTAGTTGCTTATGTCAAATAGTAAGAAAAAACGTATTGGTATAATTGGTGTTTACCATGAATCAAACACCTTTTTGGACCAACAGACAACTTGGAAGGATTTCGAAAATGGCCACTTATTGTATGGACAGGATGTTATAGATGAATACCGGGATGCCTTTCATGAAATAGGCGGGATGGTGTCGATCTTAAGCGCTGAAGAGGACATAGAACTTGTTCCCTTGTTTTATGCTGAAGCTACTCCAGGTGGAATAATTGCAGAAGAAACAGCTATTCGTTTAATCCAAGAGGTGGAGCGAACCCTAAAGGAAGCGCCTCAATTAGATGGTTTAATGGTAGTGCCTCATGGTGCAGGTGTCAGTGTTCCTTATCTGGATTTTGATGGCCATTGGTTAAAAATGGTTCGGGAAATTCTGGGGCCAGATCTCCCTATTATTGGCACAATTGATCCGCATTGCAATCTAAGTAAAACCATGGTGGAAGCGGTGGATGCGCTTGTTGCTTACAAGACCAATCCTCATGTAGACCAAAGAGATGTAGGTAAATCAGCTGCCATCTTGATGGTGGACACCCTTAAGGGCGAGATAAAGCCTGAAATGTTTCTGATGCAAACGAAGGTTGCGATAAGCATTGAGATGCAGCATACTGGATCAGATCCCTGCAAAACCTTATTTGCCTTTGCCAGAGAAATTCAGGATGATCCTGGCGTTTTATCTACAAATGTTGTTTTGGGATTTCCTTATGCTGATGTTCCAGAAATGGGGACCAGCTTTATTGTGATTACCAATAACGATAAATATCTGGCAGAGAGTAAAGCAAATGTTTTAAATGATTATCTGCTTAAAAATCACCAGGATTTCTCAGGAAAGAAAATAGGCTTGGAAGAATTGCCGGCGCATATCGACAAGGCTGAAAAACCTTTGCTGATATTGGACATGGGAGACAATGTCGGTGGCGGTTCACCTGCAGACAGCACCTTTCTTCTTGATGTTTTGGAATCCTGTTCTGGAGTGAAAAGTTTCGTGTGTATCTATGATCCAGAAGCAGTAGCTGAATTAAAATCGGTCAATCCAGAAGGGTATTACACTTTAAATGTTGGTGCAAAAACAGACAAATTACATGGTGAAACCATGACTTTGGAAGTAAAGTTGGAGGACATTGTAGATGGGAAGTTCACCGAGAAAGAACCAAGGCATGGTGGGCAGGTCAATTTCAATATGGGAGAAACTGCCATTGTGACCAGCAAATCCGGCAATACCATTATGCTTACTTCTTTGCGGATTGTTCCATTTAGTCTTCAGCAATTGCTTCATTTTAATATTGACCCATCGTCCTTTGATGTATTGGTGGCCAAAGGGGTTAATGCGCCATTGGCAGCATACCAGTCTGTTTGTAAAACGATTTTAAGAGCCAATACGCCTGGTGTTACAAGGGCAGACATGGCAAGTTTGACTTACAAGCACCGAAGAAAACCTTTGTTTCCATTGGATAAAATATAAGTTAAATGATAGAAGGAAACCACATTCACCAGAAGCTCCCTGATCCCAATACCATCCAGCCTGAAATCATGTTGGAGCTGGAATATTATACAGAGGGTCCAGTTTTAGGGAATGATGGTTTCCTTTATTACACTGACCTGGCTGGTGAAGGGATTTACCGGTATCAAGCTGAAAAACCCAAACTGTGGGCCAAAGGAAAAAGGCCCAATGGACAAGCAATCATGGCCAATGGAGACCACTTGCTCTGTGACAGTTTGTCGTCCAGAGTTATAAGATATGATCACGAGGGGGGATTAATAGGAGATGTATCCCCAGCTCAGATTAATGGAGTGACGATCAATTGCCCCAACGACATCGCGGTTCATACAGATAAAGGTTTCTATTTCACTGATTCTATAAGGCACAATGGGGGTGTTTATTTTGTAGGTTGGGAGGGGGAGGCCTATGCTGTTGCCACTGGCATTGATTTTCCAAATGGGATTGTGTTCCACAAAGAAAAAAATGTCTTGTACATCGCCGAAAGCTATAAAAACAAGATCCTTAGAATCAACCTCAACCTGCCCGCTACAAGTGACGATTACCTGACGGTTTTGGCCACCCTGCCATTTAACAATGAAAATAGGGAAACAGGAAACCTACCCGATGGATTGGCAATGGATAGAGAAGGTAGGATATGGGTTGCTCATTACGGCATGCAGGCCATTCAGGTGCTTTCGTTAGAGGGAGAATTACTTGCTAGCTACGATTCGGGTATTCCACTTACCAGCAACCTTTGCTTTGCAGATGGCTATCTCTGGATAACTGGAGGAGTAGGTGAACCAGGTCCAGGTAAAGTAAGCAGAATCAATATTGGAATTGAAGGTATGCCATTGAATTGAATAGAAGGAACCAAAGGAAAAATGATAGGGATTGGAATTATAGGTGCGGGAAATTTTAGCTCAAGACATATTGAAGCCATACAAAAAATCCCCTCACTTAAACTTAAGACCATTTGTAGAAGAGATGCAGCTTCTTTGTCTATACTTACTGATAAATACAAGCTAAAGGGAGTTTCAGATTACCGCGAATTGTTAGGC
Organism: Cyclobacterium sp. 10D3-21; assembly: GCF_055809755.1. Lineage (NCBI taxonomy): Bacteria > Pseudomonadati > Bacteroidota > Cytophagia > Cytophagales > Cyclobacteriaceae > Cyclobacterium > Cyclobacterium sp. 10D3-21. Next base: position 6,392,565 of record NZ_CM147924.1, on the reverse strand, counting down.
GACTCAGAGATAGATGCTGTCCTTATTGCCACGCCTCATCATTTGCATACAACGATTGCACTTGAGGCCGCGGCCGCTGGAAAGCATATTTTGCTGGAGAAGCCTATGGCTTCAACTTATTCAGATTGTAAAGCCATCTATGAGGCTTGTGATAAATCAGGCGTAAAGTTAATGATTGGGCATGTGGCTCAATTTTCCCCTTCTTTTATTGCGGCAAAAACGGCTATCTCCTCTGGGGAAATTGGGGAAATATACATGGCCAAAGCGAGCTCAATATCTTTTTGGAAACATGGCGATCGGAAGGATTGGCACTTGAAGAAGGCTTCTGGTGGAGGATATTTGCTCACTGTAGCCATCCATCAATTGGATGCCATGTGCGCTTTGATCCCTTCTGATGTCAGCAGTGTTTCTGCCAGAATGACCAATGCTTTTCATGAAGATGAAGTAGATGATGGAGGGGTGATTTTGCTGGATTTCAAAAACGGGCAGAAAGCTTCCCTGCATTACTCAGGATTTAAAAATGGCGTGAATGATATCTGCATCGATTTTAACGGAAGCATGGGCAGTCTTAAAATTGACAATACCAAAGGTACTTTCTTGGGGAAAGATCAAAATTACCAACTTCTTCCAAATTCATATTCCGAGGATTGGATGAATGAAGCTTTGGTCAATCAATGGGAGGAGTTTTCCAATGCTATAATGGAAAACCGAGAACCAATTGCTTCTGGTAGACATACTATAAAGGTCATGGAAGTTTTATTTGCAGCCTTTGATTCTGCTTCATCAGGAGAGCCTATAAGGCTAAAATAAATTAAAAATAAATAATATAATTAAAATAAAAATGCACTCAACCCTGGAAAAATACTTATTGATCACCCTATTTTTTATTCTTGTAGTTTTTCAAGCAGTTGGTAAAGAAGTGAGATGGGAGGAATTGCCTGCTATTCCAGACAAAGAGGGATTTGCTGGAATGTTTGCGGGTGTGAGTAATGGTGCGTTATTGGTAGGTGGTGGTGCCAATTTCCCAGAAAAGAGACCTTGGGAAGGTGGAGAGAAAGTGTGGTATGATGAGATTTATTTCATGGAAAATACTAAGACAGGATGGACAGTTGCGGGACAAAAGTTACCACAACCACTGGCTTATTCTGTTTCAGGGACTTATAAGAATAAGGTTTGGATTATAGGAGGGAATGATGCCAAAGCCCATAGCAATTTGGTCATTGGCCTGGTTTTCCGCAACGGAGAAATTGTTCTGGAAAATGATTACCCACAGCTTCCAGTTCCATTGGCAAGCATGACAGGAACAATTCTGGATGGGGTGTTTTATGTTTTAGGAGGGCAAAAGACCCCTACTGGCCTTGCAGAGACTAAATTCTATTATCTTGATTTAAAGAAAAGCAAAGCAGAGATGAAATGGGAAGAAGGACCTGCATTTCCTGGTATGGCTAGAATACAGGCAGTGGCCGCTTCACATAAAGATGCATTTTATATTTTTAGTGGTTTTGGGCTGTATAAAAACACAGACCAAAGTTTAGGCAGGACCTTGTTAAAGGATGCTTATCGATTTATTCCTGGAGATCAACCTGCACAAGGAATTTGGGAGGAATTAATAGATTTGCCTAGAGGCGTTGCTGCAGCACCTTCGCCAGCATTCAGTTTGGGTGGAGACCATATTTTGATCCCCGGTGGCCTGGATGAAAAAACATTGATGCATACTGATCCTGCAAGTCATCCTGGCTTTTTAGATAAAATGTTGGCTTACAATACCAATTCTGAGGAATGGGTGGAAATGGGAGACATGCCAGAGGGAACTTCCAGAGTCACTGCTCCTTCAACTTACTGGGAAGGTTATTGGGTAGTCCCTAATGGCGAAAAAGGCCCAGGAGTTAGGTCTCCTAAAGTGATGGCTTTGAAGATACAAAATCCTTTTGGATGGGCCAACTGGACTACTTTGGGGGCTTATCTTGCTTGTATGCTTGGAATTGGTTTCTACTTTTCTAAAAGAGAAAATACAACAACGGAATATTTTTTAGCAGGCAAGCGCATACCCTGGTGGGCTGCAGGATTAAGTATATATGGCACGCAATTAAGTGCCATCACCTTTATGGCGGTTCCTGTCATTGTATATGCCACCAATTGGCGTCTGGCTGTAGGATCCTTTATGATATTGGCGATTGTCCCTTTAATCATTAAATATTACCTGCCTTTTTTCAGGCGGTTAAACATCACTACCGCCTACGAATACCTGGAGTTGAGATTCGATATCAGGGTTCGGCTTTTAGGGAGTTTGACCTTTATTTTACTTCAACTTGCCCGAATGGGAGTTGTGCTTTACCTGCCAGCAATAGCGATTTCGTCGGTAACCAACATGGATATTTTTCTATGCATTGCGATAATGGGGGTGTTCAGCACGATTTATACTGTTTTGGGTGGTATGGAAGCCGTGATTTGGACAGACGTAATACAGGTTGTGGTATTGTTAGGAGGAGCGCTTCTATCCATATTCATTGCAATAGCCAATATCGATGGAGGTTTTTCTACTGTTATTGAGGTGGGAATGGAATTCGAGAAGTTTAAGTTTATAGACTGGTCATGGGATTATACGCAACTTGTTTTTTGGGTAGCCATTATAGGGTTTTTCTTTTTAAATTTAATCCCTTATTCTTCAGATCAAGTAGTGATTCAGCGATACCTGACTGTAAAAGATGAAAAAGAGGCCGCGAAAAGTTTGTGGACAAATGGTATTATCACTATACCAGGGATATTTTTATTTTTTGGCTTGGGAACCGTTCTTTTCGTTTACTACCTCACCAATCCAGAAAAGATAGGAAGTGCTAATCCTGAAGAACTCTTGCCTTACTATATAGTAGCTGAACTTCCTGTAGGAATAGCAGGTTTGGTGATTGCTGGAATCTTTGCGGCGAGTATGTCTTCCCTGGACAGTAGTATGAACAGCATTGCCACTGCCTATATTACAGACATTCACAAGTATCTAAAGCCTGGGCTTAAGGATCGTCAGTACCTAAAGTTGGCCAAGACTGTCACGATTATAATGGGGGTTTTTGGCACCCTAACCGCCGTTTGGATTGCGGCTACAGAGGTGGGTTTTATTTTTGATTTGTTTCAAAAATTACTGGGGATGATTGGTGGCTGCCTTGCAGGGGTTTTTATTCTAGCGATATTCAGTCAAAGAGCCAATTCATTTGGAGTGATCATTGGGACGCTCTCAGGTGCCGGAATTACTTTTTTGGTCAGCAGATTTACAGAGGTTAATGGATACCTCTATGGTGCTATTGGTGTGATAAGTTGCGTAGTTATTGGTTTTGTTTTTAGTTTAATCTTCCCAAACAGTAAAAGTCAGCCCGAGGGGCTTACCTATAAGTCAATGGTTAAAAAGTAAACTTTTGATGGTTAGTGACGGTCTTTATATTTTAAATGGTGTCAAAATGGCAGTTTGCTATGCAGTTTGAGATCAGTATGATTGTGATGCAATGGTTTTATATGCCCTGTATTTAAAAGGTATTGCGTATATAGTTTTATTTGACCTGTGTCATAATGACGCAAAAATTTGTTTTTTCTATTGACTACTACTTTTCTTTATTTGCTATAGTCTATGGAGCCTATTGGGTAGGCTAAATGAGGGGATAGTTATTAGTAAATCTTGAAGGGATGCCTGATAACGGTGCTGAAAAAGGCTGATTTTCTTGTGTTTACGCAATTTTTTGAGGGAAGGCATAACAGGCTAGAATTTGCTTTGTTGTGCCATTAGCGTTAATAAATCAAGGTTTTTTTGACCTGTTTTAAATATATTATGAAATAAAACCTACCTTAAATTAACTTTTTCTCAGGGCATATTGTTGTTAATGAGTTGCAGGGTAGTTGCTTTCTTTGAAATGAAGGTAATGTTTATTTGGTTTTTGAGGTTTATTTAAGAATATGCTGAAAGAAATACATCTTTTTATGTTAAATGCTGTTAAATAGCTAACCGAAAACTCAACTGGCATCGTTTTAGAAGTAACATAAGAAATAATATTTCGTGTTGATTGATTTAATTTAAAAGAAAGGTATACAATGAATAAAAAACAGTTTTTCCTGGGAATCGTGCTCGCTTCTTTAATAGGAGGTTTTGTGGCAGTTCTTGGTGTAGGGTTTTTACAAACCAATCAAGATTCTACAAAAAATTTTACTGAAAAGCAAAACACCAGTTTGGTGAATTGGCTTAATGATGACAAGTTTGTGATTCCTGAAGGAATTAATTTTGTGGCTTCAGCAGCTCAAGTTACACCTGCTGTAGTACACGTAAGAAGTACAGTAACCATGGGTAAAAGCCAGCAAGGTGTGGATCCAATGGAAGAGTTATTTGGTTTCAGGTCTCCAAGAGGTGAGGCCACCCCAAGAGAAGGCAAAAGTACTGGATCAGGTGCAATTATATCTGAAGATGGCTATATTGTGACCAATAATCACGTGATTGACAATGCTTCAAAGGTAGAGATAACCTTAGAAGATAACAGGAGATTTACCGCAAGGGTAATAGGGGCAGATCCAACGACAGACCTTGCATTGCTAAAGATTGAGGCCAATAATCTGCCTTTTATTCCCTTTGGAAACTCGGATGAGGCTCAAATTGGAGAATGGGTTTTAGCAGTAGGTAACCCATATGAATTGAATTCAACGGTAACTGCAGGCATCATTAGTGCGAAGTCAAGGAATATTGGAATTCTTCGAGACGAGAGCAATATGCAGGTAGAATCTTTTATTCAGACCGATGCTGCTGTAAACCCTGGGAATTCGGGTGGACCACTGGTGAATCTTAACGGAGAGATCATTGGGGTCAATACAGCAATAGCCTCAAGAACAGGTGGCTTTAGTGGGTATTCATTTGCGGTTCCAAGTAGCATTGCGAAAAAAGTAATGGATGATCTTTTAGAATTTGGTACTGTGCAAAGAGGCTTACTTGGTGTAATTATCAGAGATGTAAATGCTGACCTTGAAGCAGAAATCGGTGAGGAAGTCAAAGCAGACAGAGGTGTATTCGTTGCGGAAGTTAAGGAAGGTAGTGGAGGAGAAGAAGCTGGTTTGCAAAGAGGCGATATTATCATTGGTATTGATGGAGCAGATACCTACACTACTTCTACTCTTCAGGAAAGAGTAGCAAGGAAGCGACCTGGTGACAAAATTAATGTTAAATTCCTTCGTGACGGCAAAGAAATGACTGCAATGGCTACCCTTAAGAATGTATCTGGTGATACAAAGGTGGTGGTTAAAGTAATTCCAAAAATCACTGAGTTTGAAGGAGTAGTCTTTGAAGACTTAAAAGTAGAATATAAAGAAAGGCTTGAACTCGAAGGAGGAGCAACTATTGCTTCCATAGATAACAAGTTATGGAAAGATGCAGGAGTTCAAGAGGGCTTTATTATCACTAAAATCGGTAGGATTAAAATTCTTTCCGGAGAAGATGTGATCAATGCGCTTAAAAAGTATGAAGGTGAGGATATAATCATTTTAGGAGTTTATCCAAATGGACAGCGCTCTTATTATGAGCTAAGTCTTTAATCGGTTTTAAAATAGAATCTACTTGCTTACAATATATGGCCACCTAAAAGAGGTGGCCTTTTTTTTGCTTAAAGTCTTAGGTTAAATTAGATTATCAAAAAAAATGAACAGCAACATAAACGATTTTCCTAAAATGAAAATGATCAGTGGCTAATTGAGATTTACGAAAGTTTTTACTCAGCTACATTATTTTCCTTTAGTCCTATGGTAAACAATTCTCCTTGAGAGAGAATGCGCCTTAAACTTGACAGAAGTTAATTTGTATTAATAAAGCAAGCCTGCTGGTGAAAGTAATCTTAAAAAATCCTTCTCTTTCAATTTTTTTTAAAGATAAAATCATTTCATCCCAATCTGCGAACCTTTTGGACAGATCCGAGAATAGTGTGTAAAAGTGGCATGACATGAAATAAAAAAAGCCTTATTAAAAGGCTTGATGTGGGAGTTGAGGGATTCGAACCCCCGACCCTTCCGATGTAAATCGGAATGCTCTGAGGGATTATGGTTTGAGATTAATAAGGTCTAGTATCTTCTTTCGGCTTTTCCATTTTTTAACTTCTCGCTCTCTGGCAAAGGCTTCCTCCTTATTTTCAAAGCTTTCAGAATAAACAAACTCCCAGTCACCTACCCCGCCGGTAAATCCCTTCTTATGGTTTGAATTATGTTTGCGAACCCTTTCCTTAAGGTCATCACAGGTTGCGCCGATATAAAAACGGTTTTTAATGCCGGAAAACAATATGTAAAAATGGCATGACATGAAATAAAAAAAGCCTTATTAAAAGGCTTGATGTGGGAGTTGAGGGATTCGAACCCCCGACCCTCTGCTTGTAAGGCAGATGCTCTGAACCAACTGAGCTAAACTCCCAATATATTAGTACTGTTTGAAAGACATATGAGTTGAGATTTCGTTCTTTGACCCTTCCGATTAAAATCGGAATGCTCTGAACCAACTGAGCTAAACTCCCAATATATTAGTACTGTTTGAAAGACATATGAGTTGAGATTTCGTTCTTTGACCCTTCCGATTAAAATCGGAATGCTCTGAACCAACTGAGCTAAACTCCCAATATGCTTTTAACAACTTGTATTGTTAAACCGGTACTTTTACCGGAAATGTGATTTATAATTATTGTGGGAGTTGAGGGATTCGAACCCCCGACCCTCTGCTTGTAAGGCAGATGCTCTGAACCAACTGAGCTAAACTCCCAATATTTTAAATTAATTTTAGGTTACTTTTAACCTCTTAATTATTCTTTTTTCAACAAATTAACCTAGCGGTATGAAGTGCACTTAAAGCAATTGGTAGTGGTAAATCACCCGATTTGGATTGCAAATGTAGGGTTAAATTTTAATGTTGCAAAAATTAACCTGGTTTTTTTCAATTTAAATTGCTGGTAAAGCTTTTTATAAATCAATATATAGAATTCACGATATTAACACGTACATTTTAGTGAAAATTAAGGTAACCTTTACTCCTATATGGTGCAATAGAATTCATTGATGTTTTACAAGCTTAAGCACTTTATCGATATAGGAGTTATTTCTTCTAGATTTCTTTTGTAAAGGATGATTAATTTGCCCATTTTTAGGATTAAAATTGGATCAACTATTAGGCTTTCTACTCTCTGTTAGAAGTCAGGGGTAGTACTTGCCACTAATTATCAGGAAATGATGACAATGGCCCTTGGCTGAATTTCGGGACACATGCAGGTTCTGCAGGTGGTTTGAGAGAAGGGAAGGGCACCAGTTTTGAAGGCGGGCAGCGAGTGCCGTGCATCGTGAAATGGCCCAAAAGAGTCCCAGAAGGTGCCATCAATAATAAATTGGCTTCCACCATCGATTTTTTCCCAACTTTTGCGGAAATTCTGAACGTGCCTTTACCGGAAAGAATAATTGACGGCGTAAGCATACTGGCATTATGGGAGAATATACCGAATGCCAATCCAAGGGAAACGTTTAACTATTATTACCAAAAAAATGCTTTGGAGGCAGTGCGAAAAGGCCATTGGAAACTCGTATTTCCACATATTCACCGTACTTATGAAGGGTCTTCTCCTGGTAAAGATGGTGTGAATGGTGGGACAAGACAGGTAGAAACAGATTTGGCCTTGTACGATCTCCGAAGAGATCCTGGAGAACGCTATGATGTTAAAAAAGAATACCCTCAAATTGTAGCGGAACTGTCATTATTGGCAGATGAAGTGCGCACAGATATGGGGGATGACTTGATGAAAATACCTGGAAAAAACAGGCGTGAACCTGGTAGAATTGAAACAATTAAACAATAAATACAATGAATTTTTGTAAACTAAAATTAATCTTTTACATGGCTGCCATTGTCTATATGGCCGTAGGATGTAATACCAAAGTGGAGGAAAATACGGATGAAAAACCACCCAATATCCTCTTTATCATGTCAGATGACCATGCTTATCAGGCCATCAGTGCTTATGGACATGATTTGAATGAAACACCGAATATAGACAGGATAGCGAATGAAGGCGCCATCTTTACAAGAGCCACTGTAACCAACTCCATTTGTGCCCCTAGTCGGGCGGTTCTTCTTACTGGCAAACACAGTTTTGTCAATGGTAAGGTGGACAATGTGCAGCCCTTTGATTGGAATCAGGACAATTTCCCGAAGCTATTTCAAGCGAATGGATACCAAACAGCTTTGATCGGAAAGATCCACCTGGATGGATTGCCTCAAGGTTTTGATTACTCCATGGTTTTACCTGGTCAAGGAAATTATTACAATCCAGACTTTTTGGTAGATGGTAAGCGAACAAGGTTTGAGGGTTATGTGACCGACATTACCACAGATGAAGCCTTAAAATGGTTGGAAACTGGAAGGGATAAAGAAAAACCTTTTGCATTGATGTACCATCAAAAGGCACCTCATAGAAACTGGAAGCCTGCAGAAGAATACCTGACATTGTATGATGATAGGGACTTTACACCTCCTGCCAACTTCTTTGATCAGGAAACCAATTATGCTGGTAGAGGAACTGCTGCCAAGACACAAGAGATGGAAATAGATGGACATGCCCGATGGGGACATGATTTTAAAATGGAAGTGGACCCTTATGGTGACAGTACTGGTTTTGCCAATGAATTAAAGCGTTTTAATCCAGAACAACTGGCCAAGTGGAAAGCAGCCTATGACCCAAAAAATGAAGCTTTTAAAAAGGTTTTTGGACAAGGAGATGAGGCTACTTTTAGCAATGAGAAAAAGAGGGAAATTGCGCACTGGAAATTTAACCGTTACATTAAAGATTACCTGAGAACAATCAAGTCAGTAGATGATGGTGTAGGTGAAGTACTTGATTATTTGGAAGCCAACGGTTTGGCTGAGAATACTATTGTAGTCTATACTTCTGATCAAGGTTTTTACCTGGGAGAACATGGCTGGTTTGACAAGCGTTTTATGTATGAGCAATCTTTCAGAACGCCTCTTTTGGTTCGTTATCCAAAAGAAATTAAAGCGGGTACCAAAATTGATAAACTGGTTCAAAACCTAGATTTTGCGCCTACCTTCCTGGATTATGCGGGTGTTGATACCCCGAAAGAAATGCAGGGAGAATCTTTCCGGAAACTGGTAAGTGGAGAATCAGGGGAATGGAGAGATGCTGTCTATTACACTTACTATGAGTATCCTTCTGTACACATGGTAAAGCGTCATTATGGAGTAGCCACAGATCGCTACAAATTGATGCATTTCTATTATGACATTGACGAGTGGGAAATGTATGACTTGAAAACAGACCCTTCTGAGATGAACAATGTGTATGACGATCCGGAATATGCAGAGGTAAGAACCATGATGCATGAAAGACTGAAAGGACTCCGTGAAAAATATGGAGACAGCAACGAAAACGATAAAAAATACCTGGAGGCTTATATGGAAGCGTACAATAAAAGACGCAACTAGGTTAAGGTAATTTTTGCTATTATTGGCAAAAAGGGCCTATTGAAAGAAGCCCCTGCAAATGAGTAATCTCTCTTTGCAGGGGCTTCTTTGCTTTAACCCAGATCCTAAGATATCGATTGGCAACGTTTTGAAGCTAACTTAGCTTGAGATTTTGTCAGCATTGTTGCTGAAAAAAAAAGCAACAATACCGCCAAAATCGTATTTTATATAATTATCTAATCCAAGGGCTGCCGCCCTTGGCTACAAAAATTCCACCCCGTTGGGGTTTTTTGGATTTATTAAATTTTATAGCTTAACATCAGCATAGAATGTAATGTTAAGCTATAAAAAGATAGATGGAATCGAAGTTTTCTTTTCGTACCCTATATTTACTTACTTTAACCTGAAATTCATCCCGGCTCTTGCCCATCTCCCCGGCATTTGCACGGTTCCGGCTTCTACGTAATCCGTATTGCTAATATTCGAAATCTCTGTGAAAAAGCTGAATTTTTTCAGGCGATTATAATCCAGACGGGCGTCAAATAAGAAGTAGGGGTCTAAGCTCATCCTTTCTATATACCTCATTTTAGCAGTAAGTTCGAAGCTTTCTTTAAAGGTTAGTTGCAGACCTGTGATTAGCTGATGACGGAGTGCCGTTAAAGAATACCTGGTTTCTATCCCTTCTTTCTCTATAAGGTTGGCATCTATATAGTTATAACTGATACTTATTTCCTGTAATTTTAAATCCTTTTGCGTATCAGCAAATTGGTACTGTATCCCTGTTTCTATTCCCTGAAAAGTGACCTCGTTAAAGTTTTGTGGCTCCCACGGGGATTCAGTATCGGCCCTGGTCCATTCAATCAGGTTGTCAGTATGTCGGTTAAAATACACCACTTCTGCTCTAAACCCTTTTTTGGAAATTTTGAACCCACCTTCATAATTGATTGCTTTTTCAGGCTTCAGGTCTTCATTGCCTATATTGGTGGGGCCAACATAATACAAATCAGTATAAGTAGGGATTCGGAAGCTCATGCCGAAATTGGCATAGGTTCTCAACCATGGGTTGAGTTGATAACCCACCTCAGCTCCCGGGAAATGTTTCCATCCATATTCTGAATAATAATTGGAATAGAGCCCTGCCCTTACGTCTCCAAATTTTGAAAAATTCAATCGATGTTCCAGAAAAGCACCCATGATGGTTCTTTCTCTTAAGCCCAGATTATTGCTGTCTATATCTTCCTGTCTTCCTTCTACCCCATATCCTAGCGTACCAAAATCAGTGTCCTGACGGCCATTGATTTCAATGGCATAAACATTGGTTGTATGTTGGTTTTGAAAAAAGGAAGGATCATTCCTTACCAACCTGAATTCATCTTTGTTACTTCTCCAATAAGCCCGTGTCTGAAGATAAGTATTGCCTTTTTCTAGTGTATGACTGATGGCTGCCAGGCTGGTTTGGGTGCTTTCCCATTGTTCAGGGAAAGAACTTGTGTAAAAACCATTGGCCCCAAAATCCCTACCCGCAAATGACAGAATGGTTTTTAATTCCTGGGAATTTGTCAAGGCTAATCCAGCTTCATAGAAGAGGGTATTGATGGAATAATCGCTATTGTGCCAATGTCCATCGCTGGCATCATGAGCAACTGATATGTTTTGTTTGAACTTTCCGATTGGTAAGGACGCTTGAAAAGAGCCACCTCTCATGCCAAAATCACCCCCATAAACGCCGCCTTGCAGGTTGAAACTATCAGAAAGCTCTGTGACAATGTTTATTGCACCAGCATAGGCATTTTGTCCGTATATTCTGGAAGCAGGGCCTTTGAGTACATCAATTCTCTGAACACTGGACAATGGCACCGGGATATTGACCATGTGGTGCCCTGTTTGTGGGTCTGAAAGTTTAATCCCGTTGACCAACATAAGGGTCTGCTCAAAAGAACCACCTCGAATGCCTATGTCTGCCTGCACACCACTCACGCCCCTTTGCCTAACGTCAATACCGGGCGTAAAAGACAGGATTTCCTGAAGGCTTCTTCCTGGAGTTGTTTCAATTTCCTTTCTGTGGATAATACTTATGTTTCTGGAACTCTTGGAAAAGGGGATTTTCATCCTATTCTCCTTAATGATTACTTCTTCTAAGGTATGCGTGATGCTGTCATTTTGGGCCAGTGTGGTTAATGCACTGAGCAAAAGAAAGCTTAATAGTAGGCAGTGTTTCATATTAATAGTTATTTGCGGCCCAAAGTACTCTTCAAAATCTTAGAAATACAAATCCGAAGATCGTAGTCGTTCAACACAGCAAACTTATAGTTCTAATTAATAGCCCTGTGTTTTGCGGTATAAACTTTTAATTTTCACCTAATTCTAAGCCTCTCTTTGTCTTAGGTAGTGCAAGATAATGAACGAATAATACCTGTGAATTCCTTTTTGTTACTCAATTCTTTTAATTTAGCAAAAAAAAGAATTATGAAATATAATCATCTAAGCAAATGGCTGGTTGTAGCCCTTATGTTTTCCAGCAATTGGGTTTTGGGCCAGGTGACAAGCAATAACCAGAGTGAATTCAATGAATTTACTTATAGACAAGGTTCAGCCTATAGGGCCGCTTCGGGAAAGCCAGGGCCAGACTATTGGCAAAATGGAGCCGATTATATAATAGCTGTTACTATTGATGAAGACGAGCATACAGTGGTTGGCAAGGTAGACATTACCTATACCAACAATAGTCCGGAAAACTTGCCATTTATTTGGCTTCATCTAGAGCAAAATAGGTTTACAGCAGATTCTAGAGGAACACTTACTACACCTATTCAGGGCAATAGGTATTCGGGAGACATTGATGGTGGCTTTAAGGTCAATAATGTAACTGCAAAATTGAGTAAAAGAGGAAGTATAGCTTCCTCAAAACATATTATCACGGATACAAGGATGCAGGTGTTCTTCAATGAACCCATTCCTGCTAACGGTGGAGAAGCCACTGTTTCCATGAATTTTGAATTTAAAATTCCGGTGAAAGGAATGGATAGAATGGGTAGATTGAAAGTGGCTGATGGCACCATTTATGCGCTGGCACAATGGTATCCAAGAGTAGCTGTTTTTGATGATGTGGAAGGGTGGAACATTGACCCGTATCTGGGCGCTGGTGAATTTTACCTGGAGTATGGAGATTTTGACTATAAAGTGACGGTACCCTATGACCATATTGTGGTTGGTTCTGGTGCGCTTCAGAATCCCAAAGAAGTGCTGAATGGGACCTTATTGGAGCGGTTGGAGAAGGCCAACAATAGTGATGAAACTGTTTATCTAGTAAAACCTGAGGAGGTTTTAAAACCAGAATTGACAAGGCCGAAACAAGAGGGAACGCTTACATGGCATTTTAAAATAGAAAATTCAAGGGATGTTGCTTTTGCTTCTTCCAAGGCTTTTATCTGGGATGCAGCAAGAATTAATTTACCTGGGGGTAAAAAGGCCATTGCGCAATCTGTTTATCCTAAAGAGAGTGACGGGCAGGATGCGTGGAGCAGGTCTACCGAGTACAGCAAGGCATCTATCGAGCACTACTCCAATAAATGGTACCCTTATCCATACCCTGCGGCAGTTAATGTCGCGGCAGACATTAATGGTATGGAATACCCTGGGCTAAATTTCTGTAGCTATAAAAGCAAAGAAGGGTCGCTTTGGGGGGTAACAGACCACGAATTTGGACACAATTGGTTCCCTATGATTGTTGGAACAAATGAAAGACGCTATGCATGGATGGACGAAGGGTTCAACTCTTTTATAAATCACTACAGTTCAGAGGTATTTAATGAAGGTGAATATGGTTCGGACTTGCAGCAAACCAGGAAATATGTAAACTGGTTAACCAGCGAGGATCGAGAGGGAATCGATACTTATCCAGATGTTGCCAATACTTCAAATTTAGGAATGATTGCTTATATGAAGCCTGCCATTGGTCTTTTGCTTTTGAGAGAGTATATTTTAGGCGAGGAGCGTTTCGACAATGCCTTTAAAGCCTATATAGATGCCTGGGCTTACAAGCATCCTCAGCCAAACGATTTCTTCAATGTCATAGAAAATGTAGGGGGTGAAAATCTTTCCTGGTTTTGGAAATCATGGTTTTATGGCACCGGGAATATTGACCTGGCCATAGAAAATGTAGTGCCATACGGGAATGATCAGGTGGTAATTCTAAGCAATAAAGGCGGAGTGCCGATGCCTGTGAAATTAGGGCTTACCTATGCTGATGGTAGCAAGGAAAGAATAATGTTGCCTGTTGAAATATGGCAGAGGGGAGACAATTGGAATTATCAACACAAATCCAATAAGCAACTTGTTGGGGTAGAAATTGACCCGGACAAAATACTTCCAGACATTAATATTGGGAATGACAAATGGCCGAGTGAAATTTATAAAAAGTAATTAAAAAAGGAGGGGCTATTTAGCACCCTCCTTTTTTAATTGTTTGGTATTATTAATAATAAGAGACTATTTTTTACTTAAAAATCATCATTAATTTCTATCCAATAGCCGTTTGGGTCTTGAAAGAATATTTGTCGGATACCATCCGGACGGAGATTAACCTTCCCGTTACTGCCTTTTGAATCCCCAAAAGGTACTTGATGTTTATTCAATTTTTCCATAAAACCTTCCAGGTCTTTTACGCAAAAACATATATGGTTGGTTCGATCTACAAGTTGTTCTTTCCAAGGCTGTTCTCTTGCTATTACATGTACAGATAGTCCATGACCAATGTCAAACCAAGTGTGTAAGTGATCTTTAAAGGGGTCCTCAATTTTTTGAAGTCCAATAACTTCACTGTAAAATTTATTGGTTTCAATAAGGTTTCGTGCGTAAATGGCGTAATGATTAAATTTAATTAGGGCAGATTCACTCATAAGGAGTAGCGGGTTAGGGTTAAACCTGTATTAATTTTGTTCAAGGTAAAATTACTAGGACACAAAAAAAAGCCGAGGGAATAATTCCCCCGGCTTTTTTGATGATAAAGTAATTATTCTTTAAAGAAAGCCAAAGCCCCTGCATTGTCCAGCAGCTTAGTAGCTTGTTGGTAAATTTCATTGACCTCGTTGATCACCTTGTAAAAGGCGTCGTCATCGTAGATGTTTCTAGCCATATGGGCCTTAAGGAGAATCTTTAAATAGTCTTTCGATTTAGAAAAGTCCTTTTCATTGAACTTCACTTTGTATTTCTCTCCTGTTTTGACCAAATCACTTAGCATCGCATCCGTAATTTCGAAGTCTTTGTTAAATGAATCAAAAGGCATTTTATCAAACTTCTTTTTATTCATATCCAGGTAATCCAAGATGTATTCTCTCCATGACTCTGAGCTAAACAACCTGTTGACATAAGAGCTTGACATGCTCGTATCCATGGGGACAAAGTAATCAGGCATGATACCTCCTCCGCCATAGACGGTTCTTCCTTTTAAAGTTTCGTATTTCAAGCTGTCGTTAAAGTCTATGCTGTCAGCACTAAAGAATTCACCATGCTCTAGTCGATTGTAATAATCCATGGCATAATCTTCTTCGCTCTCACCGTAAGGTTTCTGAATGGATCTTCCAGAAGGAGTGTAATACCTGGCAATGGTAAGTCTTAATTCAGCACCATCCGATAAATCTATAGGCATCTGGACAAGTCCTTTGCCGAAAGATCTGCGGCCAACAATTAGCCCTCTATCATTGTCCTGAATGGCACCGGCCACAATTTCAGAGGCAGAAGCACTGCCTTCATTTACCAAGACTATTAATGCCCCTTCTTCAAATGCGCCGGGGCGTACTGCAAATGCTTCCTGATTGTATCTATCCAGTTTTCCTTTTTGAGACACAATTACGGCCTTGTCTTTCAACATTTCATCTGCAATATTTATGGCCGCTCCCATATAACCTCCAGGATTTCCCTGAAGATCCAATATTAAACGCTTCATTCCCTCTCCTTTCAACTCCTGCAAGGCGCTTCTAAATTCTTCATGGGTATTGGCGGCAAATCGGGTTATCTTAATATAACCTGTTTCACCGTCTATCATGTAAGTGGCGTTCACACTGTATTGCGGTATTTTATCTCGGGTAATATTAAAGTCCAGAAGGTCTGATTCGCGCTTTCTTTTAATGGCAATTTCTACCTGACTACCTTTAGGGCCACGCAATAAATCAAATACATCCCTATTGGTGATCCCGGTGCCTGCGACTGTGGCTCCATCTACTTTAATGATTTGATCTCCAGAAAGTAAACCTATTTTCTCGGAAGGTCCACCGGTAAGTGGGGATACCACATATATGGTGTCTCTTAAAATTCCAAACTCAATGCCTATTCCATCAAATTCTCCTTCTAGCTGAGATTTTGCCAAGGCAGCATCTTTAGCAGGGATATAACTGGAGTGTGGATCAAGCTTTCCTAACATTTTTTCAATGCCAAATTCCACCAACTCATTGGTATCTACACTGTCCACATAATCCCTGTTAATATAGGTAATGATCTCCTGCAATTTATAAATTGCTGATTTCAGATCATTTCTATCCGAGGATGGTTCTGCAAACGTCGCTCCTATCCAAATACCTGCCGAAATACCCAAAGCCAGGAAAATTGGTAGTCTTATTTGTGATTTTGTATTCTTCTTTATGCTCACGTTATTCCTGTTTATTTTTTTATGCAAAGAAAAGCATCGTTTAATTTAATCGTTTTTCGCCAATTTTACAATTAAACACGTATTACAGGCGTTTCGTTTAGATAAACGTAATATTTTTAAAATCGGTGCGCTAACTTACTTTTTTTACATTTATTTCTTTTAATTTTGTGTTAATGCACTCTTCCGAAAACAAACATATAAAATCCATTGCAGAATTGGTTACTGAAAACCATGTTTTAGCTGAAGTATTGCACTATTTTGGAATAAGTTTTTTTCATCATGAGCAACACTCCCTGAAAGAGGTATGTGCCAAATACAATGTAAACCCCTCTCAGGTAATTGCTGAATTGGAAGATTGGGCTACTAGAGTGGAGCCAACTTCGGATGAACTTTTTCTTCATCCGATAGGCGTTTTGGTAGGCTACCTAAAAAAGAAGCACAGGCATTTTATAAGGCAGGCACTGCCTTTCCTTACGAGCATGGTGGAGGGAATTGAAATGGAGAAGACTCAAAAAAGTCTCATAACCGACCTGAGACTTATGTTCCCACTGTTTGTTGACGACTTTATTCATCACATTCACGAGGAGGAAGACACCCTATTCGAAAGGATTGCTTATTTGCATGAAATCGAAAATGGTTCGGTTCCATTGTCAGAAGGCGTTAAAGTATTTGCCCTACCATCCATTCAGAAGATGGCAGCTGAGCATGATGCACATGACGATGAAATGAAGGGGATAAGGAAACTCACGAATGATTACCAGATTTCTAATAGCGCAAGTGTTTCTGTGAGGATCTTGTACTATGAACTTCAAAAGCTCGAAAGTGAATTAATGATACATGCCAAAATTGAAAATGACCTGCTTTTCCCAAAGGCAGTAGAGCTTGAACGGGAAGTTTTAAGAAAACTTCGTTTGCAAATTAAGCACAATTGATGGGCAGGGTTCTGGCCATTGACCTGGGAACTAAGCGTACTGGCTTAGCCGTTACTGATCCTTTGGTGATTGTAGCAAGTCCTTTGGAAACTATACCTACACACCAATTGTTGGACTATCTAAAGAATTACACAAGTAAGGAAGAGGTCTCAACAATAGTTTTGGGATGGCCCAAATCCTTGGATGGCACAGATACGAACATGACACAACCTGTCGTATCCATGGAGAAAAGATTAAGAAAAACATTCCCTGATATAAAGGTTGAATTGGTGGATGAGCGCTTCACCTCCAAAATGGCCATGCAATCCATGATTAGCATGGGTAGCAAGAAGAAAGATAGAATGGAAAAAGCGGGCAATCTGGATAAAATTAGTGCCGCTATAATTTTACAAACATATTTAAATAGAAAATGATATACCCTATAGTAGCTTACGGTCACCCGGTTTTAAAGAAAGAGGCAGAAGAAATTCATGAAGGTGAAGATGTTAGCGGGTTAATTAGGGATATGTTTGATACCATGGGCAAAGCCAATGGTGTAGGTCTTGCTGCCCCTCAAATTAATAAGGGAATACGTCTTTTTGTCCTGGACAGTAATCTGATGTTGGACGAAGAGGATGAAGAGAAAGGCATAAGAAAAGCTTTTATCAATCCCATAATTCTTGATGAATATGGAGACAAATATCCTTTTGAAGAAGGATGCTTAAGTATTCCAGAGGTTAGGGCAGAAATAACCCGGCCTGAAAAATTGACCATTGAGTATTTTGATGAAAACTGGAACCTCAAAGAAGAAGAGTTTACAGGGATGACTGCACGGGTAATCCAGCATGAATATGATCACCTGGAAGGGATCCTATTTGTGGATTACCTCAAAGGCCTGAAAAGGAGAATGGTGAAAGGGAAATTGGTGGACATAAGCAAAGGCAAAGTGTCTACTGATTACCGCATGCTTTACCCCTGATTTCAGGCTGAATTTTTTTTCATTTAAAGGTTGTCTCCATGCAAAATCTAACTTTAGCTTTAGTACAAACAGATATATACTGGGAAAATAGCGCTGCTAATCTTGCCATGTTTGAAGAAAAGCTATGGGCCATGGACCAAAAGGCAGATATAATTGTCTTGCCGGAAATGTTTACCACTGGCTTTACCATGAATTCAGCCAATCAGGCAGAACCTATGAATCTTCACAGTACTAAATGGCTACTTCAAATGGCGGGTCAGTTAAAATCCATCATTACAGGTAGTGTCATTATAAAAGAGAACGGCAGCTATTACAACCGCTTGCTTTGGGCAACCCCGGATGGGGAGCTGTTGTACTATGACAAGCGACACCTTTTCCGAATGGCTGGTGAAGACAATTTTTTTTCTATGGGAGAAGAGAACAAAATCTTCACCTGCAAAGGTTGGAAGATCCGCCCTCAAATTTGTTACGATCTAAGGTTCCCTCTTTGGTCTAGAAATACGGCAACGCCTGAAGGTGAAATGGATTATGACTTGCTTTTTTATATCGCCTCCTGGCCTGCCTCCAGGGTGACGGCTTGGGATGCTTTGCTCAGAGCCAGGGCAGTTGAGAATTTATGTTATTGTGTTGGTGTCAATCGTGTAGGAGAAGATGGCAATGGCGTAGCTTATTGTGGCCATTCCGCAGCCTATGGATTCAAAGGCGACGATATTATTCAATCTGGGGAATCGGCTAAGATTTCCATAGTTGAATTGAATGGTAAAGAGCTTGTGGAGTACCGCAGCAAATTCCCCGCCTGGAAAGACTCCGATGGCTTTTCTCTAGATTGATTCGATCTGAAAAATAGTTTTCAGGTTACGTAAAAAATCCCCCTTGATCCCCCTTTAAAAAAAAGGGGGAGTTTGGTTTTTCAGGATTAGCGAGTACATTTCTGATTCGAAATTTCATGAGCTCATTAAAACTTCACCCATTCAGCATAAAACACCAATTTCCGAAAATCCCCTTGATTAAGGGGGACTAAGGGGGATTCCTACGATAATTTTTTGAGTTAATGACTCCTCTATCAAGGCTTTACAATCAACTTTCTATAATGCCTTTCATTTTCATCATTTATGATTTCCAACAAGTACAAACCTGAAGGGAAGTCATAGCTGTTAAGTAGGTTTTCCTGATTTTTCACCAGCTCAATCCCCTTTATTATAAGTGCCCCTGAAGGACTGTAGATATTCATCCGGGCATTTCTATTTATTGCAATTTTAAATTCCCGACCATTCGTTGGGTTGGGGAACAACAATATTTCAGTAGAGGCTCCTGGTTCAGTACCACCATTGTCCACTTGGCTTAAATATTCCAGCCCTCCAGCCTTGTTGCCAAGGATCAAATCAAAGCCATCACCCAATAAATGTGGCACAAAAGTGGGGAAGGCGTTGCGACCAAACCTGGTTTCTGGAAATATTGTCTCCGCCAACATTATAGAGACGGGAAATTTTTCTTCCTCTTGGAGGAAGTCTTCAGCAGCATACAAAACCCCCTGTTGGTTGATGGCCATCAATAAAGGCTTTGCTCCCGATTTCACTGTCACGGCTAAATTCCGGGCTACGGGGTTGTCAATAAACCCTAGAAAATTATTGGACAACAAGGCTGCTTCAAAGCCATTGTTAACTTTAAGCGAATAGAGCATCAGTTCTCCTGTTTGTCTTGCCAGGAGGAGGTAGTTATTGGCTTGATCGTGAAAAAAATGAACCTGATCCAATCCCCGCAAAGTAATAGATGGCAGCATCAATTCACTGCGAACTTCAGGGTTGGCCACTTCAGAGATATAAATCTTTTTCTGAGGAACATTGTTTTCATAAGCGTCACCGGTTACGATATGGTAGGACTGATTGTCCTTCGTTAGAAACCTTTGATAACTTGGTTCAGTTAATTCCAGTTGGCTTAGATTGAGGTAATCGTTAGAAGCGAGCAGGGCTTGGTTTTCTGTCAATTCATAAGCGAAAATGCTACCTATTATTTTATCCCCTACCTTGGTGTTGGCCGCTATGTAGAGCTCACCATTGGATTTATTTCCGATAAAAAAAGGCCTGGAATTTTCGCCAAAATCCAGCATGTCATTGATCAAAAAAGGAGATGGGCTGGATTCAGGATCTGGTGAAAGCCGGTACAATGCTTTTGCAAAGTCTATCTTGTAGGTGAAGGAGGTGGCAGAGGAATGGGAAGAGACGATCAAATCCTCTTCCAAAACATACCCGGCATGGAAAATAGGGAATTGAGGTAACTGACCGTACTGAGGGATTTCCGTACTGAAGGAAGAAAATTCAGGTGCCTCATCTGTTCCGGCATTGGGTAAGAAGTAAAGGGAGTTGCACTCATCACGTCCCATCAACAGGTCCTTGATGCCATCCTGGTTTAGGTCCTTGTAGAGCAGGGAATGCCCGCCTGAATGAAGTATTTTTAGTCTATCGGTATCCACTCTGGCATTGCTGATGGCATTGCCACCACAAGTAATGCCAAAACCAATGTCTCCACAACCACAAAATTCAAAATTCCCCCAATGGTTTTGGGAAGCCTTGAATTGATCAATGTCTGGCGTTCCGTTACGTTCTATGCTGGTGTTCTGGTAGTACTCCAAAAAATCTCCTGAGGCAAAATTAAATAGCAGTACGTCTAAATCTCCATCCTGGTCTATGTCTTCAATTAGCGGTATGTCTAGTATATTTGCCGTAAGGTTGGAGCCGTTTTCCAAACGTAGAAAGCTTTGAGCGACTTCCCAAACGGGCATGGCACTGTCTTGGGGAGTGATGTTTTTATAGGCCTTGATGCCAAATGGGGAACCAGTGAACAAATCTTTTTTACCGTCCCCATCAAAATCAACCAGCAGTAGAAAGGCGTTTACATCTTCAGGGAACAGGTAGTTTCCTCCGGGAAGAAAGCCATAAGCAGTGCCATTTTTCTCAAACACCTTAATGTTTCCTGAGTTGATGTCCCAAATGACCAGTTCCTCTTCCCCATCATTATTGCTGTCAAATTGTTGGATTTGTGCCGCATTTATTCCTCCTGCGAAGGCCATGGGGAGCTCTTCTCCATTTTCATCATATACCTCTAAATTTGTCTGAAACGCAAAGTTGTATTGGGCTTTTGCAATACTGGTAAAGAAGGCAAATACTATAAGAAGGCGGATTGTTTTTGTCAACATAAGTGAAAATAATGAATTGGCTTCAATTCCTCTGTACGTGTAAAATTATATTTTTGCGATTCATTTAGAAAGGTATTTTTCATCTTTAACGGCCATAATTGAAAACAGATGCATTACTTTTGTCTCAAATTTCAGCATTTAGATTACCTGTCTTAGTTTGATCAAAGTAAATCATAAAACCTCTATGGACAAAATAGCGCAATTGTATTCCATTTTCCTTTCTTCCAAACGTGTCTCAACAGATACCCGAACAATCGAAGAAGGAGATTTGTTTTTCGCCTTGAAAGGTCCCTCTTTTGATGGGAATCAATACGCATTGAAAGCCCTGGAGGCAGGAGCGATGGTTGTGGTGGTGGATGATCCACAGGTGGTGGTGAATGATAAGTTTTTTTTGGTGGAAGATGTTTTAGTGGCATTGCAGCAACTGGCGACTTATCACCGAAAACAAATGGACATCCCGGTTATTGGCCTAACAGGCTCCAATGGGAAGACCACTACAAAGGAATTGTTGGTCAGGGGATTGTCGGTTAAATACAAGGTCCTGGCGACTCTGGGAAACCTCAACAACCATATCGGTGTGCCCCTGACGCTTTTGGGTTTGAAGGAGGAAACTGAGATTGCTATTGTAGAAATGGGGGCCAACAAGCAAGGGGATATAGATGAATTGTGCCGGATAGCCTTGCCTACTCACGGGCTGATAACCAATATTGGCAGGGCTCATTTAGAAGGCATGGGAGGGTCTGAAGGGGTATTGAAAACAAAAACAGAACTTTTTCAATATTTACTGGAGACGGATGGGCAAGTATTTATTAATTCCGGGCAGGAAATCTTTACCAATATGATCAGAAGGTTTAAAAACCCTGTTCTCTTTCCAGGTAAAGCTGATTTTTGCCAGGTAACTTTCCTTGGCGCATCGCCTAATGTGTCCTTTAGCTTGCCTCCCGAGGAAACTAGCTATGTATCCAATCTTATTGGGCATTATAACTTTGACAATATTGCCGCAGCACTTTGTATCGCTAAATTTTTTAAGGTACCCATGAAGGAAGTGGCCGCAGCCATCGCTGCTTATGTACCAGAAAACATGCGTTCCCAGATCATTGAAAAAAGAAGCAACCTGATTTTACTGGATGCCTACAATGCCAACCCTTCCAGCATGGAAGCAGCCCTTGAGGCATTTGGCAAGTTGAATAAACGCAAGCACAAGATGGTAATCCTTGGGGACATGTATGAGCTTGGAGAATACAGCAAAGCTGAACACGAGAAGTTGGGAGAACTTGTAAGTAAAATAGCCCTGGATAAAATCTGTTTTACAGGAAAAGACACCCAATATGCCCTTTCCAAAGCCCCAAAAGCCCTTTACTTCCCAGACGCTTTTTCCCTAAGAAACTGGCTGCAGGACTCCAATTTAGAAGATTATCAGATTCTCATCAAAGGGAGCAGAGGTATGAAGTTAGAAGGATTGCTTGGTTTTATTTAGGGATGGTTTGCTTTTATGAAGTGCTTCCAAATCGCCAACTTCTTGCAGTAGGGCCCCGTTAACGCCAAGTGAAAGACCGCACATTGTATTGAGCAATTATTGGTGTATATTGTTGAATGCGTTGTGCATTTCTTTATCTTTGTGGAAATAGTATTGAGAAATTATGAGAACATTATATCAGAAATTTGAAACGCTATTACAGAGTACAACAACAGATTTTAAACGCTATTTGTACGATAACGTCTCGTGGGAAAGCCGAATGATTGGAATTATCGGTGCTCGTGGAGTTGGAAAAACTACCATGATTCTTCAGCACATCAAAGAAAAATTAGATAGTAAGAAAGCCTTATATGTTTCAGCCGATGATATGTATTTTGGAGACCATAGACTTATTGATTTAGCGGAAGATTTCTATAAAAATGCAGGAGAATATTTATTTATAGACGAAATTCATAAATACACTGACTGGTCACGAGAACTTAAAAACATTTATGACTCATTTCCTACATTGAAAGTTGTATTTACAGGTTCTTCTGTACTTGACATCCTTAAAGGATCCGCTGATTTAAGCCGTAGAGCAATTATTTACAAATTACAAGGATTGTCATTTCGGGAATATTTGAAATTGTTTCATAATTATGAATCGGACATATACACTTTAAAACAGATCATAAATAATGAAGTAAAACTTGAGAATATTCAACATCCCTTACCGCTATTTAATGACTATTTGAGACGAGGGTACTATCCATTTGGTTTAGAAAATGAAATGAGTTTACGTTTAGGTCAAATTATTGTTCAAACTTTAGAATCGGATATTCCGCAATATGCAAACCTAAATGTTGGGACAGGTCGAAAACTAAAACGATTACTTTCCATCATTGCAGAAAGTGTACCGTTTAAACCTAATTTTTCAAAAATTTCTATAATGATTGGTGTAAGTAGGAACTCCTTAGATGATTATTTTTCATATATGGAAAAAGCAGGACTTATTGGGCAGTTAAGAAATGAAACGGGTGGGATTCGAGGGTTAGGAAAGGTTGATAAGGTGTACTTAGATAATACAAATATCATTTTCAACTTGGTTGGAGAAAAATCAAATGTTGGAAATTTGCGAGAATCATTTTTTTTCAATCAAATGCAAGTGAAAAATGAGGTTATATCTTCAAAAAAAGCAGATTTCGTAATTGAGCACTATACATTTGAGGTTGGAGGAAAAAATAAGCAACAGAATCAAATAGAAAAAGATGGTAATTCATTTGTTGTGAAAGATGATATAGAATATGGATATCGCAATGAGATTCCTCTTTGGGCTTTTGGATTGAATTATTAAAAGACTAAAACAAATGAATGCCAAGGCATTAACATTTTGTAAATATTAGAGGGCGTAAGTTGCAAATTTAACCCGAAATAGGCAATAGACTTTTTATTCCGTGCTGAAATCGCTTCAAAATCAGCCAAACAGCCTGTTTTCTTGCGATTGCAATCCTTACTACTAATCTTATTACATAACCCAGGTTCAAATTAATACCTTCAAACGATTTAGATAGTAGAGAAATCCTGAAATTTTGTATCTTGTGGTAATCAATTTTTTCAACCATATGAGTAAGACCATTATTTTGTAGAACGATAGGGTTCAATAGCGGGCATTAAAAAGCCGGTCACTCCGCATTAGCTACGCCATTCCTATGCCAAATTTGCATGAAGGGGCTACTGATATACGGTATGTACAAGAGCTACTTGGACACCAAAGCAGTAGAACCACAGATATATAGACGCATGTAAGTAACAGGGAATTTAAAGAGCTCCGGAGTCCAATAGAGCACATGAATATAAAAATATAAAGTGAAATAAAACTACACCAAGTCAACAAAATACGTTTATATTGTGCAATAAAACTGCGCCTATAAACGAGTTGTAGCCAATTTGAGAAAATGCCCAATATCATTCAAAAATATATAACCGAAAATTGTCAGTATTTGTCTGAAAAGGATATTCTTCAAATGAATGAATCTGATAATGGACCGATAAACAATGTTTTGACTGGATTAAATAAGCATTGTTACGGAATTTGGCTTTTAGATGACAAAACCGACAATAATTATCTTTTATTTTATATTAACAATAGAACTGAATTAAGTGGATTGGTTTGCAGGTTTAAAATAAACGATAAACAACGGAACGATTTTACTCTTGGGTTCGCAAAAGTTATAAATCAGGAATATTCAAAAGATACGGATTTAATAGAAGCTTTTAATACATTTCAAAATCATACAAGAACAATGTTAGAAAAGCTAAATCGGTTTACTTATGGAAATGAAATTGCAGATAAAAATGGAACATTAATAGTGAAAAAAAAAGTCGGAATTGATTATGTTCCATTCGTGAATAAAAAAGAAGCGTTTAAAGATATTTTTTCAACAGATACTGAAAATGTATCAGCAGAAAATGGTAATAAAATATATTTAATGTTTAATCCGAGAAATGGTTACACTAAAATTGGTCGAAGTATAAAACCAAAAGCTAGAGAAAAAACCTTACAAGGAGAAGACCCGGAAACTGAAATAATAGCATTGTGGAATTCACCAATATCGACTGAAAAGGATTTACACAAAAAATTTAGTGAGAAAAGAATTCGTGGCGAATGGTTCAATTTGGGAATAACTGACTTGCTGGAAATTAAAGAAAAAATGAAATAAAAACTGGCTACAACAATGTATAACCGCAATTACGGCGGATTCGACTTCGTCCGAATCCACTCGGAATTGCTAAAGTCAGTGCCAAACCGAAAATTAACGCATATTAACCCGTAACTGACGGTTATACGAGACCGTTAGGGCACATTAAAAAAATGAACATTCTCACAAGAATATTTGGAACACGAAAGACAGACAAACTCACTAAAGTTGACAAACCAAAGAGTGACCAATCTGCCGGGACACCTGTAAATAAAAGTAGTTGGTTTTTGACTCACACGGAAACGACTGCTTCCGAGTTTGATTTTTTAGAAACTGAATTGGAATTTAAAATGCTGAAAAATGAGTTCGTAGGACGAGAACATTGGACAGTTTACGAAAAGGAACCGATAAAAATTGAAATTTGGAGTGATGTAGGGGATTTACCATTTGTATTGATTCGAAACACAGAACTTCCATATGACGAATCTAAACACCTTGACAACAGAGATAATATTGATGATTTTAATTCAACAGCAAAACGGATTAGACAAGATTGGAATAAAAGACGAGAACCAATTCAAAAACGATTTATGGACAATTGGTTAAAAAAGAACAATCTGGACCTTTCAGAATTGGACAACGACTATGAGAACTTTGGCAAACAAGAACATATAGAATATCTGCGACAGGCAGCAATGACTGTTCGAGAAAATATTGAATTGAAAAAGGGAAAAATAAAAAACGTGCCCTAACACGGCATATAGCTTATGGCGGGTGAACGGCTGTCAGCAAGGTTTTCGCTCCGTAGCCTCCTTTGGTTTCGGTGGACAGGAAAGTGCTTCGAAACCGCCACAAGCCATATGCAAACCGTTGGCACCAATATTAGAACCACACCAATAAACAATGGATAGAATTAGAATAACGAAAGACAATATCAAGAATTGGCCAAAATTTGACGCATTACTTAATGACGGAAAAATTATGTTCGACTCAACTGGACGACTGAGATATTTACACGGTGCACCTGTCGGGGATTTAATTCAAACAAGAACCCACAAAAAAGGACAACCAATTTTTCAAGAAATTGCTGAAGAATGGTTTGACCCAGAAAGTCCAAAAGCGAAAGAATTTATTTGGCCATAAAAAATCACGAAATGACAAGTCATAAACCTTTAAAAAGTGTTTCTCACAACTTCGGGCATTCATTTATAAGTTTAATGAACTACATAAATGACGACTATTTTATGGGACACTTATTAAAACAGGCTCGCAAGACTAATTGTAATAAACTGACAGTTGACATTTTAAAGAACATAGCTGAACCAACTGAACTTTTAACTGACCAAATAAAGCAATCGGTAGAGCATTGGAATAATTGGTTTCCAAGATTAGTAGAAAGTAGCGGCTCGACAATGGACTATGTAAGTTCAGCGACAATGACAATAGAATTTGATTTACAACAAACAAGACCTTACCCAGGGAACACCGATTACATTGAAAGTCCATTTGTTTGTGAATTAATAATTATTGACGACAGAAATAAAGTTTATAAACATAAACACGAAGGATGGTGGTTTCCAGAGACGACATAAGAAAAACTGGTGCTAACAGCACCTACCCAAAAGGCGCGGTTTCCTTTTCCAAAGACAGTTTCGTGGTTAATCAAACATTAGTTTTTCAAATCAAGTTTTGTGGTAAAAGTCCCGCCCTTCGGGTAGCTGCAAACCGTTAGGCGTAATTATCAGAAGCATTGAGACGAGACAAAATATATGAAGACTTGGAGTTTACCGAAGAATTCTCGGTTGAGGATTGGAATGCCCTAATTGACCTAAAGTTTGGCAAATACTTTACCGACAAATCCATTTTTGAAAAGAATAAAGAACTTCTCAGGACAGAGATTATTAATTATATCAGATTTTGCACTAAGCCTGAATACTTTAAATTATTTGAATGGACATTTAACTTATATAAGGAATGCTTAAACATTGACAAACCAAAGACCATTAAGATAATAGCTGATTCATTTTATGATGTTTCAAATACGGACATGAAATGGATGACGAATGTTTTAACAAAACCTGACTCCTCAACTTTTTCAGAAAGAGATAAGATAAGTTACTATTTTAAAGCTATTGATGAAACATTAGAAGGAGCCTTTAAGCCCCGCTTCAAATTATTAGATAAACTAACGCATTTCAAACTGAACCAAACAGTAATTGACAATTCAAATTTTGACTTCGGAAAACTAATAAGAGATTTTCCGGCTCAGGTAAAAAATGATGTTTCTCTATTTCTCGAAGATCCAATTTTTTCAATATCCACGAATCAATGGCGCAACATAGCTGCTCATAAATCATTTACCATAAATAAAAGCGATATAGTTATTGAGTACGGTAGGGGAACTATTCAAACTCGTACCATTTCGTACGCAGACTTTTACAAAATCGTTCATTGGACTCAGGATATCTATCGGGTAATCCGATTAGGTCAAGTACTTTTTGACTTAAATTACATCAAGGAAATTGTCACTGAATTAGGAGGGACAGAGAATATTAAGGTACGATTCGAGTCTTCTCTCTTGCACCTAATCCACAATGTTCAAATTGTCGGATTTAAATTCGTATCTACTGAGGAGTTAAACGGAGTATTTTGTCTCAATTTAAAACCAAAACCAAATCACGACTTAAAATCAGCCCTTATACATGCTTCTCAGTTCTTAGACCAGCTATCTTGTGCCATATTTGACGATGAATTTGTGCGGGACAAATTTCAACAAACAAAAGTAAGTCTAGTTGATGACGAAATGAAAAGTTTGGCTTCAGCTTCAGTAAGTATAGAAATTGCCCTAAAAAGGGCTGAAAGTAATATTACACTTGATGAGTATTTAAAAAATGTTGATTTTAAACTTTAAAACTTCCACTAATCAAGACAAATCAACCAACTTGGACAAAGAAATCTCCAGAGCAAATCTGAATATGAAATAATTGAGAAATCCCATATTGAAACAGAATATGGCGAATTTATAAACGCTTGGGAAATAAAAGCCATTGCAACTTTTCCTTTGGGCCAATCTGAATTAGTATATTGGTTCAATGAAAAGTACGGATTTGTCAAGCTGAACTATACCAATTATGGTAATCAAAGACTTATGATAGAAGTGACAAATATAAATGACACGGCAAATAACATCTGATATGAGATTAGACTTGCTATCGCTGCGTCCGCTCCATATCACCAATTCGTTAATGGCAAATCTAAAAAAGAAATACCTAGCATTAATTTTTATAATTTTCATTCAATGTTCCTCAAAAAAGGAAAAGGAATTGCTGAAATCATTAGAGGGAGATTGGATACAAGTAAATGAAGAGAATGAATGGATTTATGATTGGTCTGGCCTTAAATTCATGCATGATACCGCATATAGAATAAGTGATTTAGGTAATTTGACTTTAGGGCGTTATTCTATTGTTGAGAATCGTATAATTACGGATGAACCTGAAGGAAGGTCAGCGTTAATAATTCTCAACCTCACTAAGGATAGTTTAAAAATTGAAAGAAAGGGAGAGGTCAGTCAATACTATGCTAGGAGATTAGAGTTCGATAATGATTTAAAATTTAATTCTATTTCAATATCCACCCATAGATGTATGGATTTTTGTTGGGAGTTTGATTATAGATTAGAAAGTGATGGGTATGAGGTTTTTAATGGAAAATACAATACCCAAACCCTTGGGTTAAAGGAAGGTAAAATGGAAGATATGTTGCTCGAGGAAATAGAAAGCATGTTTAAATGGTCAAACATAAAGCAACTTAGTCCAGAACGGGTTCCAATAGCAATGGATGGTTGGTTAATAAAATTCGATATTACTTATAATGACAACGAGTCAATTACCTTCACAACAACATATTTTGAAATCCCTTATAGAATCAAACCAATATTTTATTTAATAGAGAAGCACCTAAAAGAGAAAGGGTTAAAATAATCAGCCAATGACATCACCTTGGGTTCAGCTGGCGGTTCCGAATAAACATGAAAATCAATATATTTAAAAAGTCAAGAGTAGGTTGGAAGCGAACGTCTCTGAATGCCTGCCGTCTTTAAGCTGTGTCCCGATTGGGCATATTATGAAATTCAAAAATTGATAAAAGCCCAATACATAGAACTCATCCAACAGTATGATGTTGACTCCAAATCAGCAGAAGAACTGTGGGACGAAATAGATAGAAAGTATTCCCAAAACAATAGGTATTATCATAATCTCTGCCACATAATTGACCTATCAAATGAATTAGCGACCGTAAAAACCAAAATTCAAAATTGGCAAACAATTCTTTTCACTCTTTATTATCACGACATAATCTACAAATCAACCAAAAAGGACAACGAAGAAAAGAGTGTTGAACTGGCGACAAAAAGGATGATGAAAATTGGTGTTGACAAGAGTTGTATTGAATTGTGTCAAAAGCAAATCATAGCCACTAAAAGCCATTCTGAGAATCATGATACAGATACAAATTATTTCACGGACGCTGACCTGTGTATCCTGGGGAAAGAACCATCCAAATACAAATACTATTGTTTGAACCCGAAATATGCAATAGACATTTTATTACGTGCTGAAATCGCTTTAAAATACCCAATCGTTGCTGTTTTCAATTTCACCATAGCGGTGCTATGCTAAAATCTCCAAACAGCCTGATTTTCTTGCGATTGCAACACTTCCCGTAAACACGGGACAGGCTTCACCCCTGACTATCGTCAGGACGGAGAAATTCTATTACATAATCCGGGTTTAAGACCATTGATAGGGTTTAGCTATCTGGTGTTTCTTTATTTGCCCTGGTAACGAGTGAAGACCCGAAATACGACCTTAAGATTATTAGCCTTGTTCAAATAAGGGGGATTTAATGTAAAAGAACAGCTAAAATAGGAGCTTCTTTGCCATAAAATATATACTTTTTGACCATCAAATTAAAACTACAATAATGTTAGCCACTACTCGAGAAAAATTACAAACTGTTAGTACTGCCACACTCGCCACAGCCTTGTTTAAACGAGGTCTTAAAAATCAATTCATTCAAGGGGTTAGGCCATTGGAAAAAGGGAAGCCTACCATGGTGGGGGAAGCCTTTACTTTACGGTATATTCCTGCAAGGGAAGACCTTAATCCCATTACTGTATTTCAAGATCCTAAACATCCTCAACGGGTGGCGGTAGAAACCTGCCCCAGTGGAGCAGTTTTGGTTATTGACAGTCGAAAAGACAGCAGAGCGGCTTCTGCCGGTTCTATTTTAGCCTCTCGCTTGATGGTCCGTGGTGCTGCCGGAATCGTTACGGATGGGGGATTTAGGGATTCTGCTGAAATTGCCAAGTTGGACATGCCTTCCTATCACCAGGCCCCTTCTGCCCCGACCAATTTAACTTTACACCAAGCCTTAGACATTAATGTCCCCATAGGTTGCGGAGACGTGGCCGTTTTCCCTGCTGATGTGGTAGTAGGGGATGATGATGGGGTAATCGTTATTCCTGCTCACTTGGCTGATGAAATCGCCGATGAAGCGATAAGTATGACCCTTTACGAAGATTTTGTAACCGAAAGGGTATTGGCAGGACATACCATTGTAGGATTGTATCCGCTCACCTTAGAAGTGAATAAAAAAGAGTTTGAACTGTGGAAGGAAAAAATGGAGACTTCAAAGGACTGAATCAAATAGCCTCAATTGAACCGCACCCTGAGCCTGTCGAAGGGAACGGTTCAATTGAGGCAACACTTCAACCCGAAATATGCAATAGACATTCTATTACGTGCTGAAATCGCTTTAAAATCAGCCACTTCGTTGCTGTTTTCAATTTCACCATAGCGGTGCTATGCTAAAATCTCCAAACAGTCTGATTTTCTTGCGATTGCAACACTTCCCGTAAACACGGGACAGGCTATTACGAATCCTATTACATAATCCGGGTTCAATAAAGTAGTGAAAGGGTGCCGGGTATAAGGGTTTTTATGGGGAATGGTTTTCTTTTTTTATGTTTTTATGGCAGAGCGTTTGAAAAAGTAGAAATTTTTAAGTAATTCGTTGTTCTAATTTACCTTTTTAATAACAGTTACCTTTGATTAAGGCGTTTTTTGGATTCAGATCAAACCGATTTATTATTTTACATCCAATTGAATGGGGACTGAAATTTTATTTGCGTAGTTACTTTTAGATCAATAAAAAAAAAATGAGCCATCAGGTTCTATTTAATACTAGTTATACCAACAATGAAAAAACTTTTTATATTAATTATTTTCATCCAAATAGCTTCACCTGTTTTTGCTCAAAAAGAAGCGAATAATTGGGCGCTTTCAAATTATCAGCTAGACTTTAATGCAGAGGAGCCTGAAGTGCATTTCGAATATGCTGAATACCTTAATTTGGGATTAGGACTTATAAGCGATCAAAATGGT
This sequence comes from Cyclobacterium sp. 10D3-21, assembly GCF_055809755.1. Taxonomy (NCBI): domain Bacteria; kingdom Pseudomonadati; phylum Bacteroidota; class Cytophagia; order Cytophagales; family Cyclobacteriaceae; genus Cyclobacterium; species Cyclobacterium sp. 10D3-21. The sequence continues at coordinate 6,360,775 of NZ_CM147924.1, read as the reverse complement.
AATTTGCTGTTTTATTCTGATGGGTATTCTATTTGGAATAAAGACCATCAGTTGATGCCTAACGGATCTGAAGTAATTCCCTCTCCAGAAGGTTTAACTTCCCGAGAGTCATTGGTAATCCCTCACCCTTCAGACAATCAATTGTACTATTTATTTACTGTAGATCCCTGGGAAGGTTTTGAGTCTTCGGGCCTCTATTACTCAGTCATTGATATGAGTCTTGAAAGTGGTTTAGGAGATGTAAAGAGCAAGGGAAAAAAAATATTAGCCAATACCAGCAAACGAATTACTGCCGCACTTCATGAAAATTTAGAAGATTATTGGGTGGTAGTACATGAATACAATACCAACAATTATTATTCCTTCTTGGTTAATTCGGAAGGTGTTTCAAATAGGCCTGTTGTCAGTCAAATAGGAGGAGCTTATGAACTTTTTCAGGGGCAATTGAAGGCTTCTCCCGATGGGAGAAGAATAGCATCCAGCCGAGATTATGACAATTTAAATAATACATCTTTAGATTTATTTGATTTTGACTCTGGCACAGGAAAGCTGACCAATGGAATTAATTTAGTTCTTCCAGCTAAGAGAACTAGTTATGGTGTAGCGTTCTCGTCAGATGCTAAAAAACTCTACGTAAGCCAAGAAGGTAGTTCAGGTGAAAGTGGACTGTATCAGTTTGACCTTGAATTTTCGGACAAAGCATCAATCCAAGATTCCCGAAAGCTTTTGCACAGGGAGGTATTTAATCAATTTCGCTTTTTACAATTGGCAACAAATGGAAAAATCTACATAACAAAAGGTGGAGGAGGAGGTGGAACTGAGCACTTGGGAGTGATATCAAATGTTAATGAAATCGCTGAAAATGTTGTAGTTGAGGAAAATGGTTTTTTTACTGAAGGAGGCTATTCACTTGCCAACGCTACCCCAAACTTTATACAGAATTACTTCTTCAAAACAAGTTTTCTTCAAGAGAGGACCTGTCAATCCTCTCCCACTAATTTTAGAATAACCAATCCATATCTTTTAAAATCAGCGCATTGGGATTTTGGAGATGGGGCTACATCCGTAGAGACCAATCCTCAACATACTTATATTGAAGCAGGAACTTATGCAGTTACCCTCACAGCTAATTACGCTGATCATTCGGATGTAATTACCAGAGATATAACGATTGATCCATTTCCGGTCCTAGAACTTGGAGAGGCCTTGGAGTTGTGTTCTGGCTCCAAATTAACTGTTGAAGATGTATATGCGTCTTATCGCTGGAGTACCGGGGATACGACGCATACTACCAGGGTTAGCCAGACTGGTTATTATATTATTGAGGTTACGAATGAATTTGGATGTGCTTCTAAAGATTCGGTATATATTGATGTTAAGGAGCTACCTGAGATCAACCTTCCTGATACACTTTCCCTTGGAATTGATTCAATTGAAATTAATCCTGGACAATTCAATAGTTACGCTTGGAGTACAGGCGAAATCACTCCCTCAATTTTTATTGCGCAGCCAGGTTGGTATTCAATACTTGTGTCAATTGAATTTGGATGTGAATCAGCTAAATCATTTTACGTAAGTGATGATTCTGAAATACAGGAAAAGCCAAATAAATGGATTCGCCTTAACCCGCATCCCTCATCTCTAGCGGGAACTGACATTGTTTTTGTCGATGATTTTTCAGGATTTGTCGTTAACAGTGAGGAGTTGCTTATAACGAAAGACCAAGGGAGTAACTGGGAGAAATTAATGAATTTAGACAATGGTTTTAGGATCAGTTTCAAAGATGGTTATGGGATCATTATAGGTAGTAGAGGGGCAATATACGAATCAACTTATAAAGGAGAAGGGTGGAACCTATTGGAGATAAACCTTAATGATAAGCTCAACAGTATCAGTCAGCTCAGCAAAGAAACCTTTTTCATTACAGGTGATAGCACTTTATATAAAACTTTTGATGGAGGGGTAACCTGGAGTGAATTGGAGATCCCAGATGTGACCGTTGAAGATGCTTATTTTATCAGTGAAAATATAGGCCATGTAGTCTGTAAGAATGGTGTTATTAAGAAAACAATTGATGGTGGAGAGACTTGGTATTTGACGGAAGCTTCAAATACAGCTCCTTCTAATTTTTTCAGGGTCACTTTTGTCAATGATCAAATTGGTTATGCAACACAAGAACATAGTGAAGTATACAAAACTACAGATGGAGGAGAAACATGGCATGAAATAACATCACTTGATGCAGCTTACGCAATACAATTTATTGATAAGAATATTGGGTTTATTGCTGGTGAAGATGGCGTCATTCACAAAACTGAAGATGGTGGAGATACATGGGATTGGCTAGGGTTTGATGGTAGAGAATTCGGAAATAGCCTTTATGGTATTCATTTTATTAACACAAACCTAGGGTTTGCCACAGGGCTAGGTGGTAGAATTATCCGGACTTTTGATGGGGGAAAAACTTGGGAAAACTATAGCATCACTTACGGTGAAATCTCAAACGTAGAAGTTACATCGAATGAAACAGTGTACGTGCATGTCGGTAATGATATCATTAAATATACAAATCAAGGGGAAGAGCTGATCAACTTGGGTAGTCCCTTTATAGATCAGAAAACACAAGAAATTGACTTTATAAGTAATGTAATTGGGTTTGCCTTAGTAGGTGGCACACCTGGTTCCTCAGGGAATAGTACGCAGGTTCTAAAAACAGTTGATGGGGGGCTAACATGGTCCTTACAAAATGGGAATGATATTGAATATGGATCTAATGGCCTTATAGCTATGAATTTTATAGATGAAAATACAGGATTTATAAGCGGAAGCAGAGGACAGATATTTAAAACAGTGGACAGTGGCGTTTCATGGACAGAAATTAATTCCCAGGGAGATAGAATTGGAGAATTTCAGTTTACTGATTCGGATATAGGATATGCATCTAACACCTACAGTTACTATAACCGGGTTTTTAAAACAATGGATAAAGGGGAAAATTGGGAGTTGATATATGAAAATTCTGGAGACCCAATTTATGCCATGCATTTTATTGATAATGAAGTTGGTTACCTTATTGGTGATCCGGAATTGGGCTTGCATAAAACTAGTAATGGAGGAGATACATGGGAGGCTATTGATATTCCGAGTGGTTGGTTTAAAGATGTCTATTTCCATAATGAAAACTATGGATTTATTTGTAATGAAAATGGATATGTTTTTGAAACTTTGGATGGAGGCAAAAATTGGGAACCTACAAATGAACTTTCAGGAATAATGTCTTTTTCAAGTCATCAAAAGGAACTCTATGCGTATGGGGTTAATGGTAATCTTCTTAGAACCAATATATTGTTGAGCGATCAGTTTAGATTGTCTTCACTAGAAGTTGCTGATTTTAGAGAAACGAAGACTACTCTTTTAAATACGGAATTGTTGTCGAGCATTGATAAGTTGGCTGTTAGTCTTGAGCTTAGCTCAGAAGGGTCCACCATTGGGCTTTATGAATATGGGATAGTAAATGCAGGGACTGAAAACCTGGAATGGGAATTGACCAACTTGGAAGACAATAGCACTTATTATTGTCGGATTAAAATTGAATTTGGAGACGAGGTATTTTTCAGCGAGCAAATAATGTTTGACACCTTCCTTTTCGATCCAATTTTAGGTTTAGAAGAAGGTTTTGGAAAAGACATAGTGATTTATCCCAACCCTACTGAAAATTACTTAAAAATAGAGGGATTTGATAATTTGTTAGAAGCTGTACTACTCAATCTAAATGGTGTTGAAATCAAAAAAGAATTGGTTAACCCCTATACCATGGATCTATCAGACATAGCTCCTGGAATTTATATTCTTCTCCTTAATGGGAAAACGCATCATGTGTTTAGGCAGGTAATAGTTCGCTAACAAAAAACAGTGGGCGACCATGGACAGGCTTTAGCGTAATTAATAATGTGGATTGCTCTAAAGCCTGTGATTTATCGGTCAGAAACTTAATAACAAAGAGACAAAATATGCAAGAGGACCTACCTAAAACTGGGAGTTTTCCATTCAATTCACATTAAACGGTAAAATATGCTGTACTTAACACTTCAGGTTTTGATAAGAGGCCACTGATCCTTGGTTTTTATTGTTACTTTTAAAAGTAGTTTTATTGGGAAAAGAATCAGCCCCTACGCTTATATAAAGAATAAAAATGAAAACCATGAAATTAAAATTAATCCTACTTTTTGGATGCTGTAATGTTTTTTTACTAAAAGCCTCACAGGTAGACACGGTCTTTGTGGAAAGTGAATCCATGAATAAATCTATAGCGAACATTGTGATCCTACCAGACAATTACGCTACTCAAAGGGAAAGTTACCCTGTCCTGTATTTGCTTCATGGTGCAGGTGGAAACCATACGGATTGGATATCCAAAGTGCCTGCCATTAAGGAATATGCAGACCAATACAATATGATTATTGTTTGCCCTGACGGGAATGCCACCAGTTGGTATTTTGACAGTCCGGTGGATGAAAAGATGAGGTACGAAACCTATCTTTCTGAAGAATTAACCGAAACCATAGACAAAACCTACAATACCACTGCGGAAAAATCTGGTAGGGCCATTACAGGATTAAGCATGGGAGGTCATGGGGCATTTTACCTTGCCTTCAAACACCAGGACATTTGGGGAGCTGCCGGAAGCATGAGTGGAGGAGTGGACATTCGCCCATTTCCCAAAAACTGGGATTTAAGCAAACGACTGGGAGATTACTCCGAGTACAAAGAAAATTGGGAAAACAATACGGTTATTAACCTGGTGTATAAGTTGAATGGAGCCGGTTTAAAACTCATATTTGATTGCGGTGTAGATGATTTTTTTTACGATGCCAATAAACGATTGCATGAGAAATTGATGGAACGAAATATTCCTCATGACTATACAGAACGTCCAGGAGGCCACAGTTGGCCTTACTGGACCAACTCATTAAAATACCATTTGCTGTTTTTTGACGATTACTTTAACGAATAAAAACAGTCAATTAAAACCCAAAATTAACCTATAATGAAGGTATTAAACGAAATGAATTTAAGGTGGCTTTCGCCCATTTTTATGCTTTTGGTTTTAGGGTCAGGCTTAAATGCCCAGCATCTACCTTATAAATTGCAAAACCCCATTACTGCAAGTTACCTTAAGAATAATCTGAGTAAAACATCACCTCGGCTTGTGCTGAACAAGGATATTGAGAAGAAACTGAAGCATAAACTAAAAACTGATCCGGTTGTGCAGAATGTCTATAAAGGCATAAAACAAAATGCGGAAGCTATTTTTGAGCAGTCGATTATTAACCTGGATATCCCTCTGGAAGAAAGGTCACAGAACAACCAGCTGGATATTTCCAGGGACTTGTTGCATAGAATCAGCATGCTGGCGATGGTTTACCGAATAGAAAAGGATCCTCGTATGCTTGCTCGGATTAATGAAGAGGTTATTGCCGCCTGTAATTTTCCGACCTGGAACCCCAAGCATTTTCTTGATGTAGGAGAAATGTCTCTTGGAATTGCCCTGGCCGTTGATTGGGTAGGGAAGGACCTGCCAGCATCGACCGTGAAGCTGGCTAAAAAAGCCCTGATTGAAAAAGGCATTAACCCAAGCTGGCCGGAAGATGGGGGAAACCCCAAATGGGCTTATGGCCATAACAATTGGAATCAGGTGTGTAATGGTGGCTTGGTAGCGGCAGCGATTGTGGTAGCTGAGGACGCGCCTGAATTGGCAGCCAAGACCATTTATAGAGCCATTGACGGCATGGCAAACGCCTTAGATCAATATGGGCCTGATGGAGTCTATCCGGAAGGTGCTACTTATTGGCGGTATGGGACTTCTTTTACCGTGGTAACGGCTTCCATATTCGAGAGCGCCTTTGGTACTGATTTTGGGATGCTTGAATATCCCGGCTTTAAAGAGAGTGCCATGTTTAGGGTGCTGTCTGACAGTCCGATTGGGCTGTTCTATAACTTTGGAGATTGTGGAGACAATAGCGGGAAAAATGGTGACATTACCTTGGCTTGGTTTGCATCAAAAACAGGGAACAAAACCTTCTTTGAAAAAGAAAAATTTATGAGACCCTATGAGGAAATGGGGAAATTGTCCAGATTGATGGGGCCTGCATTGGTGTGGATGTCCCAGTATGAAGAAAAAGATGAAGTGACGGTTCCTTCGGCATGGAGTGGTAATGGAGCAAATCCTGTCGTGTTTTTCACAGGAGGAGACAATGATCCCAATATGTTTTATTTTGGAGACAAAGGTGGGCGTGGATCGGTGAGTCATGGCAATATGGATGCAGGTTCATTTGTTTTTGAATTGGATGGTGTGCGTTGGAGTATAGACCTGGGAAAAGACAGGTTTTATGGGGTTATCGAGAGGACCGGCTTTAAACTCTGGGACAGGTGTCAGGATTGTGAGCGATGGACACTATTGAATAAGAATAACTTTGGGCACAGCACTCTTTCTGTTAACAAGCAACTTCATGTAGTGGATGGAAAAGCCACCATTACAGGTTTTAAAGAAGGAACAAAGCCAGAAGTCACCATAGACATGACACCGATCTTTGAAGGGCAATTGGAAAGAGCTACCCGACGATTTGTTAAAAGCAGTCCCAGGTCGCTTTTGATTGAGGACGACATTGTTTTGTCGGAGGACACCCAATTGATCACCTGGCAATTAATGACACAAGCTGATGTGGAGATTGTTGCTGGTGGGGCAATTTTAACACAAGATGGAAAAAGCCTAAACATAGAAAATCTATCCCATCCCGAGTATAGCATTTCGGTTATCTCTCTCAATCCACCTCCTTTCTATCTGGACACAAAAAAAGACAATTTAAAACGCCTTGAGATTCGGATTCCAGCCTGGACAGTTGAAGGTATGGCAACAAAAATAAGCGTTAGACTTTCCGGGGAATAAGCCGTTTCTTAGTCTTAAGGGTAGCGCAGGTTTCTTTTCCTTGGCTAGGGACACATTTAAGGGTTTGTTCTTGGCTTGATTTACCTGAAATAGGCATTGAACCTACGATTAAGTGATGGAATTACTTCATAATTAGGCTGTTTTTGACTTTGCCATAGGGGAGCTATGATTCAGTCTTGAAATAGCCTGATTTTTTTATTGGATTGTTCTATAATTAGGGTTGAATGATCAAGGCTCACTGAAAGTGAGCTTTTCGGTTAACTGGCTTGGAATAGCGTATTGGTGCATTTTTTATTGGGATGAGGCATACAAATTCCTATTCATTGTTAGCCGGTTAAGGTTACTTTTTCATTAAAGGCAGAATTAAATGAATGGTAAGGAATGTTTACAGTTCCAAAGTTGTTTATTTTGAAGTTGATGATTTTTTATAGAGGTAAGCCCAGGATACCACCCAAATTAACTTTAAAGCCAGCATTCATTTGTAAGTAGGCTGGAATGCTTTTGACTGGCATTAATCATTAATAACTAACATATATTCATTTTTATGAAATACAGAAAACTAGGTAACACCGATCTTAAACTTTCAACTGTCACATTTGGTTCTTTTGCCATAGGTGGTTGGTTATGGGGAGGTACAGAACAGAATACAGCTGTTGAGGCTATCCAGGCTTCCTATGATTTGGGCGTAACCTCTATTGATACGGCGCCAATATATGGGCAAGGATTGAGTGAAGACATAGTTGGACATGCAATAAAAGACCTTCCTAGAGATAAGGTGCAAATTCTCACCAAATTTGGGATGCGGTGGGACCTGGCAAAAGGCACATTGGTTTTCAATAGCAAAGATGGGAACGGGAAAGACATAGGCATTTATAAATATGCTGGGAAAGAAAGCATTATTCAAGAATGCGAGGATAGCTTGAAACGCTTGGGGACGGATTATATTGATCTTTACCAACTTCACTGGCCAGACGTTACTACGCCGATTGAAGAAACAATGGAAGCAGTAAATGAGCTCATCAAGCAAGGGAAAGTTCGTTATGCAGGGGTCTGCAATTACAATGCTGAACAAATGGCCGAGGCAGAGAAATACATAAATCTAGCTTCCAACTAGGTTCCCTACAGTATGGTTTTGCGGGATATAGAAGAGAAAGTCGTTCCTTATTGCATTGAAAACGGAAAAGGAATTCTGGCCTACAGTCCACTTGAAAGAGGCTTACTAACAGGGAAGATGAAACCGGGTTATAAATTTGGGGAAGGCGATCAGCGGGCAACGAGAGCATTTTATAAAGATGAAAACCTCAAACGAACCAATGCGTTTCTCGATAAGATCAAACCTATTGGCGATGCTAAAGGATTAACTTTGGCACAGCTGGTCATTTTATGGACACTCGAACAACCAGGTATTTCAATTACTTTGGTTGGCGCAAGAAATGCCGAACAAGCAGCGCAAAATGCCAAGTCTACTCAAGCAAGTTTGACAAAGGAAGAAGTTGAAATAATAGATGGTCATTTGAGTCAATTGGCCTTGGTTCCCTAATCGCTTCGAAAAGCTTATTGAATAAAGTCAATAACCTTATTAAAAAGCACATTGCAATTGGGTTACAATAAGTCGAAGCATTATTTGGGTTTATTGTAACCCAATTGTCGTTAATAGGCCCGCGCAGTATTAGATCTGTATTGGGAGTGTGTTTTTTTTGGTTTTCATTGCGTGTTCCTTTAGTAATCAGTATTCAGGTACTTCATTTTTGGTTTATCTTTTTTAATCGGAAAGGGAAGGACTATTGAGCCAATCGTATTTTTTATGTATTTTGCCTATAATTATTGGGATTGTATGCCTTATATCCATTGGTTAATCTCTAGCTGCCGGGGGAGGTGCAACATAGCCAAACCGGAATGGACCATTAAAACAATTAGACATGAAAAATATTTTAGTTACAGTGGATTTTGATAAAAGTGAAGCACTATTAATTGATAAAGCCTTTCAATTGGCAGAATCGTTCGGCTCTAAATTATGGCTAATGCATATTTCCGCTCCAGATCCTGATTTCGTTGGTTACGATGTTGGACCTCAATACATAAGAGACAGTAGGGCGTCTGACATTAGAAAGGAACACCGGCAGCTTCAAGAATACAGCACAATGCTTAAGAAAAAAGGAATTGTTTCAGAAGGGCTGCTTGTTCAAGGTGCAACGATTGAAATGATAATAGAAGAATCTAAAAAATTAAATGTGGACCTAATTATGGCAGGACATCACAAGCATGGATTTTTTTACAATGCCTTTGTAGGAAGTGTGTCTGCAGAAATCATAAAAAAATCAAAAATACCAGTTCTTATAGTTCCCTATGGATAAATGGAGCTAGAGGCAATACCTTCTTTTGAGACTGGTTTTGTCGTTCTGTTTACCAATCCCCATAAGTAAACATAAAAAAAGCCCTTTGAAGTCAATCAAAGGGCTCGTGTAAGCGTGTTTGTGGTTTTTATATATGTAAGGCTCTATTGGCAGTTGCTGCCAAACAAGCCTCTTTAAAAGCCTCTGTATAGGTAGGATGGGCATGTGACATCCTGGCGATGTCTTCTGCAGACGCACGGTACTCCATGGCTACAACCGCCTCAGCAATCATGTCAGCAGTACGTGGGCCAATCATATGTACCCCGAGAATCTCATCCGTTTCAGCATCAGCCAAAACCTTCACAAGTCCATCTACATCTCCACTGGCTCGCGCCCTTCCTGAAGCCATAAATGGAAATTTCCCAGTCTTGTATTTTGCACCTTTTTCTTTTAGTTGTTCTTCTGTATAGCCCACACTAGCTACTTCTGGCCAGGTGTAAACCACACCAGGAATCAGCAAGTAATTAACATGCGGTTTCTGTCCAGCCAAGGTTTCTGCCACAAATACGCCTTCTTCCTCAGCCTTATGTGCCAACATGGCTCCTTTAACTACATCCCCAATGGCATATATATTATCAGCAGAAGTCTTCAAGTGTTCATCTACTTCCACCTGACCTTTTTCGTTGATTTTAACGCCGGCTGCAGCTGCATTCAATCCGTCTGTATATGGTTTTCTGCCAATGGATACCAAGACATAATCCCCTTTAATTTTGACAGTTTCCTTTTTGCTGTTTTCTGCGGATACTGTAACTTCTTTACCTTTTCTTTCTACGGCAGTTACTTTATGCTTAAGGTAAAATTCGAAGCCAAGTTTCTTAAGCGATTTCTGAAGCTCTTTGCCCATGGTCTTGTCCATGGTTGGGATAATTCCATCCATGTATTCAACTACGGATACTTTGGCTCCTAATCTTGCATATACTGAACCTAATTCCAGGCCAATAACGCCTCCTCCTATGATTACCAGGTGCTTTGGAATTTCCTTAAGCTCAAGGGCCTCAGTGGAGGTGATTACGCGTTCTTTGTCCAAGGTGATAAATGGAAGGCCAGTAGGTTTGGAACCTGTAGCAATGATTGAATTCTTTGCCTTTAACTCCTCCGTTTTGCCATCATCCTTAGTGACGATTATCGTTGTTTTATCTTTGAATGAACCGATTCCCTGATGAACATCGATTTTATTTTTTTTCATCAGGTATTGAATACCTTCCACATTTTGATTGACTACTTCACGCTTTCTGGTGACCATCTGCTTGAAATTGACTTTCAGTGCACTAAGGTCTATACCGTGATTTTTAAAAGTATGGGCAGCATTGTGATAGTGTTCTGAAGAATCCAGAAGTGCTTTGGAAGGTATACAGCCAACATTGAGGCAAGTGCCTCCTAGTGTTGGGTATTTTTCTATTATAGCGGTTTTCATACCCAGTTGAGCAGCTCTAATGGCAGCCACATAGCCTCCTGGTCCAGATCCGATTACGATTAGGTCATACATTATATATCATCTTTTAGAACCTCGCCTTTTTATTTTCAGGCAGGAAATATTTCAATTAAGTTTTAAATACCTAGCATTAGTCTTGCAGGATCTTCAAGAAGCTCTTTCAAGCGAACAAGAAAACTAACAGACTCTCTTCCATCAATGATTCTATGGTCATAAGAAAGCGCCAGGTACATCATTGGAAGGATTTTAACCTCTCCATTCACCGCCATTGGTCTTTCTACGATGTTGTGCATTCCCAGAATTGCGGCCTGTGGTGCATTAATAATAGGAGTAGACATCATGGAACCGAATATACCACCGTTGGTTAAAGTAAACGTTCCTCCGGTCATTTCATCAATGGATAATTTTCCATCACGGGCTTTAACAGCAAGGCGAACGACCTCTTTCTCAACACCAGAGAAGGATAAGGTTTCTGCATTTCTGATGACAGGAACTACCAATCCTTTTGGAGAAGAGACAGCAATGGAAATGTCACAATAATCATGATAGATGATTTCATTTCCGTCAATTTGAGCATTAACTGCTGGCCATTCTTCCAATGCAACACAAGCAGCTTTTGTAAAGAAAGACATAAAGCCAAGGTTGACTTCATACCGTTCTTTAAACTTGTCTTTGTATTGTTTACGGATGTCCATTATAGGCTTCATGTTGACCTCATTGAAAGTGGTCAGCATAGCTGTTTCATTTTTAACAGCAACCAATCTCCTAGAAATGGTTTTTCTTAGAGAGGTCATTTTCTCTCTTCGTTCCCCACGTTCACCTTTCACCGCAGTGTTTTTAACCTCTGCCGTGGCAGGTTTAGAAGCACTTTTATCTGCTGGTTTAGCTTTTTCTGCTTTCTCAGCATCTTCCTTGGTAATCCGACCATCTTTCCCGGTGCCTTTTACAGCGTCAGGGTCAATCCCTTTTTCTGCTAAAATTTTGCTTGCAGCTGGTGAGGCATGGCCTGTAGCGTAAGTCTCATTGGCGGATGTTATTTTGTCTCCACTTTCTGTAGCTGTAGCATTTCCGGTAGCTTCATTCGATGCCTCAGGGGCTCCATCTGTTACTTCTATTTTGCAAATTAAACCACCAATTTCCAAGGTGTCACCTTCACCTGCAACTTGCCTTAAGATTCCAGAAGCTTCAGCTGGCAACTCAAAAGTAGCTTTGTCAGAATCTACTTCTGCAATTATTTCATCCAATTCTACATAGTCTCCATCGGATTTGATCCATGAAGCCAAAGTTACCTCAGTAATAGATTCTCCCACCGCAGGAACATGCATTTCCTTTATTTCACAGGTGCTTTTAGAAGGGGCAGGGCTACTTGCCTTTGGTTGTTCATCGGCTTTATCCGATGCTGCGGTTTGAGAGGCTTCTTGTTCTTTTCCGTCCGTATCAATTTCACAAATGACAGCTCCAATTTCGAGTGTGTCTCCCTCTTCAGCCTTGGTATAAAGCACTCCTGATGATTCTGCCGTAAGCTCAAAAGTAGCCTTATCGGATTCCAGTTCACAAATGACTTCATCCATTTCTACAAATTCACCATCTTTTTTAAACCATTGACCTATGGTTACTTCGGTGATGGATTCTCCTACTGCAGGGACTTTGATTACTATACTCATCGGTTATTTGATTTTTTCCCGGATTTTAAAATACTTCCAGGCGAGAATTTCAAAATTTAATGTATAAATGTTAAAAGAAATGGGAAATTAAGAATTTATTTTCAAAGCTTTTTCCAAAATTTGCTTTTGTTCTACCAGATGTACCTTATGGTATCCTGTTGCTGGCGAAGCACTTGGTTTTCTGGCAATGACATCCATGGTCAAATCTTTATAAAGATTCCTCACTATAAATGCCCAGTAGCCCATATTCTCAGGCTCTTCTTGAAGCCAAACTGTCTCAATATCTTTTTTATAAGCCTTAATCGCTTTAAGAATTTGATTTTTAGGTAGTGGATGAAGTTGCTCCACCCGAATGATGGCAACGTCTTCAACTTTCTCCTTTTCTCTCATTTCGATCAGTTCATAATAGATTTTCCCTGAGCAGAGTACCACTCTATTTACCTTTTTAGGGTTGGTGGTTTCATCTAACAAGATCTCTCTAAAATTACCACTTGTGAATTCACTTAAAGGGGACATAACCTTTGGGTGACGAAGCAATGATTTTGGAGACATTACGATGCATGGCTTTCTGAAATTCCATGTCAACTGACGGCGCAATAAGTGAAAGAAATTCGATGGTTCAGTTATATTGGCTACAATAATATTGTATTCAGCAGCCAACTGAAGAAATCTTTCAGGTCTTGCATTGGAGTGCTCTGGTCCCTGACCTTCGTAGCCATGAGGTAAAAGCATCACCAAACCATTCATTTTTTGCCATTTCGATTCACCTGAAGTGATGAACTGGTCGATCATGGTTTGCGCACCATTTGCGAAATCCCCAAATTGAGCCTCCCAAATATTTAGCGCATTCGGATTGGCCATTGAATAACCATATTCAAAGCCCAACACCGCATACTCTGATAAAAGGGAATTGTAGATATAGAATTTACCTTTACTGTCCTTTAATTCCTTTAAGGAGTCATAAGGCTTGTTCGTATTGGCATCATGAACAACTGCATGGCGGTGGGAAAAGGTCCCTCGCTCACAGTCCTGCCCAGTCATTCTTACTGTTTTACCGTCAAGTAATAAAGAACCATAAGCCAAAAGCTCTGCAGCAGCCCAGTTGAGTGATTTGCTTTGGAAGAACATCTCTTTCCTTTGCTTGAGCTGCGCTTCTATTTGCTTGATTGGTTTAAATCCTTTTGGAAGGATGGTCAAAGCTTCTGCCACCTTTTCGATGGCTTCAGTACTTATCGCCGTATTAGGGGATTTTTCAAAATCCTCTGGTTTGGAATAATCCAATGCTTTCCATGCCATTTCAAAAGGTGAAATAGTGTAAGGAAGTGGCTTCACCTTTACCATTGCAAGCCTGTCTTGTAGCAGTTGGCGGAATTCTTTGTCCATTTGCTTGGCCAGCTTGGCATCTACCTGTCCCCTGTCAAGGAGGGTCTTATTGTAAATTTCTCGTGGGTTGGGATGTTTCGAGATGATATTGTACAATTCCGGTTGGGTAAACTTAGGTTCATCAGACTCATTGTGACCATGCCTTCTGTAGCAAACCATGTCAATAAATATGTCCTGATTGAACTTTTGACGGAATTCCACAGCTATTTTGGCTGCAAAGACTACCGCTTCTGGATCATCTCCATTCACGTGAATGACAGGAGCGTCTATTATCTTGGCTACATCAGTACAATAGATAGAACTTCTTGCATCATCAAAGTCTGTCGTAAAACCGACTTGATTATTGATTACGAAATGAATGGTGCCACCAGTGCTATAACCTTTCAGATTTGCCATCTGTGTGACTTCATAAACGATACCTTGTCCTGCTACGGCTGAATCGCCATGAATAAGAATTGGAATTACCTTGTCCTCATCTCCTTTATAATGGTCGTCAATTTTAGCCCTGACAAAACCTTCTACTACGGGGTTAACAGCCTCTAGGTGAGAAGGGTTAGGAGCCAATTTCAAAATCATTAGTTTACCATTTCTGGTAGGTACTTCGGAAGAGAAGCCCATATGGTATTTTACATCACCATCTCCCATGGTAAGGTCTGGTGTGGCAGTACCTTCAAATTCAGAGAAAATTTGTTCATAGGTTTTGCCCATGACATTGGCCAGAACATTTAATCGCCCTCTGTGAGCCATTCCGATCATCATCTCTTTCACGCCTAAATCTGATGCTTTATTAATCAATGCATCTAGAAATGGAATGGTGCTTTCTCCGCCTTCCAGTGAAAACCTTTTTTGCCCTATATATTTGGTATGTAAAAAGTTTTCAAAAACTACTGCTTCATTCAGCTTGAATAGGATATTCTTTTTCTCCTCTAAAGGTGGGTTGAACTCTAGGGATTCCTTTTCCACTATGATTCTAAACCAATCCAGCATTTCAGGATCTCTTATATACATGTATTCAAAGCCCATAGAGCCTTCATAGATGATTTTAAGAGAATCAATTATTTTGGATAATTTTGCATCGCCTACTCCAATTTCATTTCCAGCTTGAAAGACCGTGTCCAGATCCGTTTTTTCCAAGCCAAAATCTTTCAGGTCCAATAATGCGCGACGGTCTCTTCTTTCCCTTACAGGATTGGTTTTAGACCTGAGGTGTCCTCTGGATCTATAAGCATGAATCAATGCCCTCACTTTGATTTCCTTTGGCAATTGTTCCATGTCCATGATGGTACCCTTTGTTGCCAGGTTACCATTCATTGTGGAGGGTATGCTTGTTGCCGCTCCTCTGCTTTCTTCCTCGCCAAATTTGTTTATGGCAAAATCGAATCCATCAAAAAAAGCTTTCCAACTGCTGTCTATTGCTTCGGGGTCTTTTTTATAATCCTCATATAACTCATCAATGTAAGCTACATGGGCATTGGAAATATAAGAGTATTTATCCATGAGGTTATATATATATTGCGCTCCAAAATTAGGCTAATAAGTTATTTAATAAAAACCGCTTATGCGGATTAACGAATATCGCTGATTATCAGCACTAATTAATTTTGAGAACCATATAATAGTATGTAAATTTGTTTAATGTAAAATTAAATTCGTATCCATCGGTTTTTGTAAAAGTTGCTTCGGAATGACTTAATCGGATTTCTGATGAATTACCAAAAAGATTTTTCTTTTTCTAGAAACAATTTTTTGTGAGGGTTGAAATTGAAAGTTTTTGAAATGTAAACCCACGCTTTGGCTCAATGATCTTATGGTTTTGACTATCCTACATAGGAGTAATCAAGTGGATTGTCATAAATAAACTGGAAATTGGTTTTACACCATTTATCTACCGAGATCTCTTTCCAGGCTTGAGAGCCTTCCTTTGCATAACTTGCAGGTGGGGGAAATCCCAGGTCAGCAGCATTTTTTTCAAAAACCTCTTTCTTGATTGGGTGTTTGGGACAAACAATATTATAGGTTTCATTCCATAAATTGTTTTCAACAAGCCACAGAATGGCCTTTATTGCGTCCTTTCGATGGATGTAATTGACTGGAGCATGGCCAAAAACGTTCTCTTTTCCAGAAAAATATTTCCCAGGAATCCTGTCATCCCCTAATAAACCACCAAAACGGACAATGGTTAAGTCGTACGTTTTGTCTTTCCACAATATTTTTTCAGCGTTAAATAGGGCTCGATTGCCGGTATTGTTTAAATCAAGAAAGTCTGATTCTTTAGCAACCTGGTTATTGCTGGGGTAAACCGAAGTAGCGCTGATATAAATAATCTTTTTGACACCATGTTGTTTAGCCATGGCTTTGATAATTTCTATCTGTCTTGGGTGATATCCTGAGGGCTTGGATCGGGTAGAAGGAGGGATGTTGATAAATAAAATATCGGCATCAAAAATATGCTGGGCTGTTGGACTGGACAATTCAGGATCTAAAATCAACTGTTCACATATCAAGCCTTTGTTCTCTAACGAACGCTTTTTCTCAAGACTGGTAGTACTTCCCTTAACAGTTACCCCTACTCGCTGAAAGGAATTAGCCAATGGAATACCTAGCCAACCCAGTCCTATAATGCTTATAGTCATTAGATTCTTTTTCTATTTAAATAACAAAATCTATTCAGAACCATTATTAAAACTACAAATCGATTTGAAATCTTATGAATCGGAAATGTTTTTTTCAAGAATTTGATGCGCTATTGGCAATAAAATAAACCAAATGATCCATGTCAGACTTTGACCTGACTAGAGGAGTAAATGAGCTAAGTTTATTGGCGGTATTATGGTGGTAACAATCTTAGTTAGAAGGCTGATTATTATTGATTTGAAATATTATTCCTTTACCCAACTATTAATCGGTTCTAATAAGTTGTCTACCTTCAATATTTATTTGGATAAAGGATACATTAAAAGACTGCCAACTAGCATTATTTTGACTACATCATTTATAGTGTGCAAATTTAATTATGTCATTCCTTTCTAGGGAATGTTCCAAATACATAATCCCATAAAGGCGTACTAACACCAAAGGCTACATCAGGGTCTTTATAGTGGTGGATAGCATGATTGACCCAAAGAACTTTAAAGAAGTTTTTAGGTGGTTGGAAAGCGTGAACAATGTAATGAACGCCAAGGTAGGAGGAATATCCTACCAAAAATCCTGGAAGAAAATACCAAGACAAATCTCCCATCAGGAAATTGAAGAGAAAATAAAGAATTACGGCATAAAGTCCAGAAATAAAAGGAGGCATGGCCAGTCTGTCCTTGTCTCTAGGGTAATCATGGTGAACCCCATGGACATTGTATTGTAATTTGTCCTTAAATTTTGTGTCAGGAATCATGTGATAAAGATATCTGTGTAGGAGATATTCTACCAATGTGAAAAAGAAATATCCTCCCAAAAAAAGCCCTATCGCTTCCAAAAGTGGGATAGCGGTAGTTGATATTCCAATATAAAACGAATAAAGGCCAACCCCTAAAAACAAGGCTATTGGTATACTAATATGCGTTCTGCTCATTCGTTCCAAAACTGGGTTTGTGAACAGTTGAGCTGATCCACTATTATCGGGCCGATCCAATCTTCCAATTTTCTTCATTATCTTGTTGTGGTTTTATCCAACATGTGGTTCAATTATGATGCCTAATTTACAAATAAGAAAGGCAATTTTTATAATTTATGTTTTTTTAAACGCAACTACTAGGGTAAGTAGTTTCATTTTATCAGTTTAATTAATACTGATTTTCATCATGTTTATAAAGATGAGTAAACTTTTTCAATTGTTTTTTGATAAAATGCCTCATAAAGAGGAAGTATGGCGGTGACATCAAATAATTTTGCACGCTCCAATGCGTTTTTCTTGAAATTTGCTAAGTTTTCATCTGCAAGTATAAATTTTGCTTTTTCTGTCATGCCTTCAATGTCTCCTATTTCACACAAGAAACCAGTTTCTCCTTCAATATTTAACTCTGGGATTCCACCTACATTACTCGTCAATAGTGGAACCTCGCAGGCCATGGCTTCCAGAGCAGCTAAGCCAAAGCTTTCTTTTTCGGAAGGCATAAGGAATAGATCGGCCACTGATAAAACTTCCTCAACAGCTTCAAGTTTCCCCAAAAACCGAACATCCTCGCATGTTCCTAATTCCCTGCAAAGGCGTTCCATTTTATCTCTTTCAGGACCGTCACCTACTAGCAGTAGTTTTGAAGGAATTGTTTTTCTAACCTCATAAAACACCCTAATGACATCTTGTACTCGTTTTACTTTCCTAAAGTTGGAGGTATGGACCATCAACTTTTCATCATTTGGGCAGATTGCTTTTTTAAAGTGTTCCTTTTTCTGTCTTTTAAACCGATTCAGGTCTATAAAATTTGGAATTACTTCAATATGATTGTCTACATCAAAATGCATTAACGTCGCTTTTTTCAGGTCCTCAGAAACAGCAGTTACACCATCAGATTCATTGATACTGAATGTTACCACAGGTTCGTAACTTGGATCTTTACCTACCAGGGTAATGTCGGTGCCATGAAGCGTTGTTACTACAGGAATGATTATCCCCTGTTTTCTCAATATCTGCTTGGCCATATAGGCAGCAGAGGCATGAGGTATGGCGTAATGAACATGTAAAAGGTCCAGGTCTTCATACTTGACCACATTTACCATCTTGCTAGCAAGTGCTAGTTCATAAGGTGCATGTTCAAAAAGCGGATAACTTTTAATGTCTACTTCATGGTAATATAAATTTTCACTAAAAAAATCCAGTCGCGTGGGTTGACTATAGGTTATAAAATGAATTTGATGACCTTTAGCAGCAAGGGCCTTGCCTAATTCAGTAGCAACTACACCACTACCACCAAAGGTGGGGTAACATACTATCCCGATTTTCATTTTAAATTTATTTGATGAGATTTTGATATCAGAATCTTAAACACCAGTCTGGTAGTTTTTTGTTCATTTATCAGCTAAAAGAAATCTATTTTTTATTGCTCGATACATGATGTCTTGAATGTCAGAACGAACATTGTCTCTTAAAAGTTGGTTATTTCCTGCATTTGGGTGGACCCGATTGGAAAGAAAAATATAAATTAACTGTTGTTCGGGGTCTGCCCATGCAGCAGTGCCGGTAAATCCAGTGTGACCAAAGGTCCCCGGAGAGGCAAGGTTTCCTGTGGGGCCTCTGTCTTTTTTCGGGTCAGGCTTGTCCCAGCCCAAGCCTCTTCTGCTCCTAAAGGATTGCTTACTTGTGAATTGTGCTATGGTTTCCTTGTCTAATATCTCCTCTGTGCCGTATTTCCCATTTTGCAGCATCATTTGCATTAATTTTGCAAGATCATTCGCATCCCCAAATAGGCCTGCGTGGCCTGCTACGCCTCCGTAAAGCGCAGCGCCCGGATCGTGAACATATCCCTGAACCAGGGTTTTTCTAAATATATGATCCTCTTCAGTCGGAGCAATCTCATCAGGGCTAAATCTTTTTAATGGCAGGTATCCAAACCGGTACATTCCCAATGGGGCATAAAATTGTTGCTCCAAAAAATCATTCATGGGTTGGTTTACCAATCTTTCAATTAACCGATGAAGCAAATACATGCCAACATCTGAATACTTGTAACTGTATTTAGCGCTCTTGGTGCCACTGTACCTTAAGTTAGAAGCAACAGTCCACTTCCATACACTGTCAGGAAGTGCTTTATTTCCATAAATTCCATCAGCTATTTCCAGGGAATAGTTCTCCTTTTTTTGGTGACTGTAATACTCAGGCTTCCAGTTGCTCCCTTCCAGGGTATTGCTAAAGTGGGGTATGTATGGGATCAACCCTGCTTCGTGAGTCAATATATTGCGAATCGTAATGTCTCCTTTGTTGGTGCCTTCCAATTCCGGTAGGTAACTTTTAAGTTGATCATCAAGCGCAATCAAACCCCTGCTATTCAAAAACATAATGGCCTGGGTTGTAGCCATTACTTTGGTAAGAGAGGCAAGGTCATACAATGTTTTATCGGTTACAGGCTGTTGATGGGTATAGTCATAATGGCCATAAGTTTTTTCGAAAATTACAGTTCCATTTTTTGCAATGAGGATAGACCCGCCTGGCGTTGCTTTGTGCGCGATAGCCTTTTCCATTAGTCCATTAATTTTCATTAATTCTCTGCTATCCATTCCTTGTGCCTCCGGCGTGGAATAAGCGAGTCTTTGTATGGATTGTGTCTCGATGCCATGGCCTTCTGCCCAGGCCATTGGAAGACTAATGGGGAGCTTACCAGTACCCTCTCTGCCACCAAAGATTACTTGCGGGGCAATGCTTTCTGTGAAATCATTTTCTTCATAAGCAATAATCAGGTTTTCCTGATCCTTAAACTTACTGGCGGCATAAGCATTCCCAAAAACGACGGTTATAACGTTATGATTTTCTTGTAATCGTTTGATAAAAGTTATTTCATCATTTTTTAACCCAAAATTCCGTCGGGAATTATTGGTCATTCCCATTACACCCACCACGATGGTACTGAAGTCTTCCAGGTTTTTTTCCATTGCTTGGAAATTGTTCTGGTTGCTATTCGGTCTTAGGGTGAAATGTTCGAATTCGGCGTATTTACTAAGATAGTTTTTAAAGGTCTCCCCTTTTCTACCAAGTGTAAGGGATGCCATTTTTTCCAAATCCAGGTGCTTTACAGGGATCAATTGGTTTTCATTTGTCACCACCGTTAGGGAAGAGGCATACATTTGCTCAATAAGCGCCTTGGTGCCAAAATTGGAAAGCCGCTCAACGAGCTTGTGCGTGTCCACTTGTTGTTTTTGGTTCAATCCTGCCCAATATTTTGCATTTAGAATTTTTCTGACCCTTTGGTCGATTTCTTCCTGAGTTATCCTTCCTTCTTCTACAGCTTGCAAAATCAGGGTTTTGGATTTGGGCACATCTTCTGCATACAACAAAACATCATTGCCAGCAAGCAAGGCCATGAGTTCTACTTCTCCCGGTTTATAAAGGCTGCTGACTCCTTTCATGTTGAGGGCATCGGTAAAAATAAGCCCTTTAAATTGCATTTCTTCTTTTAGCAACTTGGTGACCACCTTTGGTGATAAAGTGGTGGGTAGGTTGGGTTCACTCCCTAAACTCGGGATATGCAGGTGGGCAACCATAATGCTCATCAATCCTTCATTGATCAGTTCCCGGTAGGGATACAAATCCACATCCACAATTCTGGCTTTGCTGTTATTGATGACTGGGGTGGTATAATGCGAATCTGAATTGGTATCGCCATGTCCTGGGAAATGTTTGGCATTGGCCAGGATACCATTGTCTTGCATGCCGCGCATGTAAGCAAGTGATTTATTGCTCACCAATTGTTTTCGCTCGCCAAAGGAACGGTAGCCTATCACAGGATTGGCTGGGTTTGAGTTTACATCCACTACAGGAGCAAAATTAATATGCATCCCAATTTCTTTAAACTGCCGGGCAATCTCTTTTCCCATTTGGTAGACCAAAGCATCGTTTTTTGCAGCTCCCAAGGTCATTTGTTTTGGGAAATTAAGCACACTATCCAATCGCATGCCGATACCCCATTCTGCATCCATGGCTATGAAGAGAGGCGTTTTGGAGATGGATTGGTAATGGTTGGTAAGGTGCGCCTGCCTTACAGGTCCACCCTGAAAAAATATTATTCCTCCAAGGTTTTCATCCTTGATCAGTTTTGAAATTGTATTGACATGCGCTTGTCCCTTATTTGAATAGGCCGCCACCATAAATAGTTGACCCAGTCGTTCTTCAAAGGAGAGGCTGTTAAAAACACTGTCTACCCAATGGCGCTGTGCTGACGAATTTTCACTAATCAAAGGATCTCTTGGTTCAGCACCATCGTGACTCGACACCAATCCTATCAAAAGAAGGCAACAGAAAAACATTGCGTAAACTTTTTGCCACATGGGGGTGTTAAAATTTTATTGGTAATAATTTAAGAATAACTTTGTGTTAATCACACGGCGTTTGATTCAAACTTACATAAATTCCCTACTTCTACCTATGTAAAAGTGATGAATAGAAGTAATTTTATATAAAACATTAGTTTGATAGTTAAGGTTTCAGTTGGTTTCGTGGTCTTTATGGTATTATCGAAGTAAAACCATAAGACATGTTTGTTGAATTTGATAATGATATAGCAATTAAAAATCAGGCAAAATGAATTTCCCATCCATATTTAGAGTAAATCGGCCAAGTAGATTCAATATCAACCCAAGACATTACGATCCGGTAAAGGAAGAGATAAAAGGCAGGACGGAAATGATAAAGAGGGATTTGGAGAGGAGTGGAGTGCTTACTCCTGAGGAGGAAGCAATCCTGGAGAGAAGAATTTCTGGAAACCATTCAAGTATCCGAGGTGCGTTCACCAGCGGAAGCCCAATCAAAAAGCAACCTACCAAGATAATGGAGAATACCGGATTGATCCGAATGATCATAGTGGTATTACTTGTAGGAGGCTTTGGCTCTTACATTTATCTTGGGCCTGTAGTTGTCTATTATTTCCTTTACTTGGCAGCTGCCGGGGGGCTTGTATTTGCCTTTTTTAGGCTAAAACCGCGTAAGAAAAATGAATGATTTGATTCAGCTTTTGCCGGATGCCATTGCCAACCAAATAGCGGCTGGTGAAGTGGTGCAAAGACCGGCATCAGCCTTGAAAGAACTTTTAGAAAATGCCATTGATGCACATGCTGAATCGATTCAGGTAGTGATTAAAGATGGTGGTAAATCACTTATTCAGGTAATAGATGATGGTTTGGGCATGTCTATTACCGATGCCCGGATGTGTTTTGAAAGACATGCGACCTCCAAAATCAGAAAGTCAGCTGATCTTTTCAATATCAGGACTCACGGGTTTAGGGGAGAAGCGATGGCTTCCATAGCAGCGGTATCACAGGTAGAACTGAAGACCAAAAGAGATGAAGATGAATTAGGTACCCTTATTCAGATAGACAGTTCAACGGTCAAAAAACAAGAACCTATTGTATTCCAGAGAGGCACCTCTGTTTCCGTAAAGAACTTATTTTGCAACGTCCCTGCGAGAAGGAATTTCCTTAAATCAAATGCAGTAGAAACCAAACACCTGGTAGAAGAATTTCAGCGGGTGGCTTTGGCTTATCCTCATGTCGCATTTTCGTTTTACCAAAACGACATGGAGCTTTTTAAACTAGCTGGAGGGAAATTAAGTAAAAGAATTGTAGGGATTTTTGGCAAGCAATATCGAGACAAGCTTATCGTTTGTCAAGAAGAATCTCCGCACATTAATATTCATGGGTATATTGGAAAGCCTGAACAAGCGAAAAAATCAAGAGGAGACCAGTATTTCTTTGTAAATAACCGGTATATAAAGAGCAATTACCTGGGCCATGCAGTGAGTACAGCTTTTGAGTCTTTGATTGGGCATGATCAGCATCCATTCTATGTGCTTTTTCTGGAAATCGACCCCAAACATATAGATATAAATGTGCATCCTACAAAAACGGAAATAAAGTTTGATGATGAAAGAACCGTTTATGGAGTGGTGAGAGCTGCTGTAAAACAAGCTTTGGGAGCGCATCATGTGGTTCCTACCATAGATTTTAGTTTGGATGTGAACTTCACGGACAACTGGAGCCATGATACAGAAAAAAGAAAAGAGGTAGGGCTGGAAAACAATTACAGGACCTACAGAGGACCGGGTCTTGCCCATAAAGATGTCAAGGGGTGGGAACAGATGTTTCAAAATAACCATGAAGATCGGGCCATAAATTTTGACCCTGAAAAAGAAAATTCGGGTCAGCATGAACTTAAAACTTTTCCCAGTAAAGTAAACAGCAAGGAAGAGTCTCCAGCAAATGACATTAGCAAGCCTTCCATTGGAGCAGGGAATACCTTTCAAGTGGACAATGCCTATATTATTACCCAAACATCATCAGGCCTGCTTATCTTTGACCAGCAGGCGACGCATCAGCGAATTTTGTATGAGCGGTATGCCAATCAACTGGAGCAGTCTAAGGGCGCTTCCCAGCAGTGTCTCTTTCCTCAAAACATAAGACTAAGTCCTGCAGACTTTTCTTTGGTCATGGACCTTAAGGAAGAACTCAATGACCTGGGGTTTCAATTGACCGAGTTTGGGCAACATGCCATTTTAATCAATGGTGTACCTGCTGATATTCATATTACCAGTGAAAAAGTATTGTTTGAAGAATTGTTGGAGCAGTTCAAACATTTCAAAAATGAACTTTCCTTAAATAAGAAAGAGAACCTCGCCCGGTCTTTGGCTAAAAAGACCTCCATTAAAAGGGGTGACAAACTTCAAAGTCAGGAGATGGAAAACCTTGCAGGCCAATTGTTTGCCTGTCAAAATCCAAATTATAGTCCTGAAGGGAACAAAACCTTTATCAAATTGGATTTAAATAAAATCGATCGCTTTTTTTATTCCTGAACCAAAATAAGAACTTATGTTTAGATCCCTTACTCCCATTGTGAAAAACCTATTACTGATCACGGTGGGCATGCATGTAATAGCTACCTATTTTCTTCCGCAATTGAAAGGGCTTTTTGCCTTGTATTATATAGAAAGCAGGTATTTTATGCCTTTCCAATTTGTTACCTACATGTTTATGCATGCAGATTTTTGGCATTTGTTAAGCAATATGTTTGGGCTATTTATATTTGGTCCCTTACTTGAACAATTCCTTGGGCCGAAAAAAATACTCATTTTATGGATGGTTTGTGGTGTTGGTTCAGGTGTGTTGTATTCTGGATACGTGGCCTATAATATGGGGAAGCTGAATGATAAGATAGAAGCGTTTACGGCAAATCCAGACCCCGAAGAATTCAACCGCTTTGTTTCAAATAATAGCCATCTTTTTAATACAGGCATTTATGATTTTATAGATGAATACAGCCGGGATGGCGATAATCCTGAGCTTCAGGAAAGGGCAAAGAGGAATATGTTAGGTGTTAGGGATATCCAAGCCAATATCCCAATGGTAGGTGCTTCCGGTGCCTTGTTCGGTGTTCTGATCGCATTTGGGATGCTGTTTCCCAATACTCAATTGTTTTTGCTTTTCCCACCAATGCCTATAAGGGCAAAATACCTTGTGTTGTTCTATGGACTATACACAGTTTATAATATATTTGTATCTAATCCCACAGACAATGTAGCCCATTTTGCCCACCTATCTGGATTATTGGTAGGAGCAATTTTAGTGACTTATTGGAAAAAGGATAGACAAAATTTTTATTAAAAAGAAAATATGTACGGAGGGTTTTGGTACCATATCAGACATGCATTTGACCATAAAGACAATGGTCTCTACAAGATTATCGCGATTAACTTACTAGCCTTTCTGGTATTGATGGTGCTTAGGGTATTTTTGACCATTGGCGGATCAGAAGCAACATACAGTTCCATCATCTCCATTTTCATGATGCCGGCTTCTGTTTCTCAGTTTTTAATGCAACCGTGGTCAATCCTAAGTTATATGTTTCTGCATGAGGGCTTTTTACATATAATATTTAATCTGCTGTTTCTATATTGGTTCGGCTTATTGGTTCAAGAGTATCTTGGAAGTAGGAAACTGGTCAATTTGTATATCCTTGGTGGAATCGCCGGAGGATTACTTTATATGATTCTGTATAATATAGCTCCCTATTTTAGTGATAAGGTAGATGGCGCTTTAATGCTCGGTGCGAGTGCAGGAGTATATGCCATAGTGGTGGCAGCAGCTACCCTTCGTCCAGATACCCAGTTTCAACTGCTTCTGATCGGTCCGGTTAAAATCAAATACATCGCTATTTTCTATGTGCTAGTAGCCTTTGCAAATGCGGCAGGTTCCAACGCAGGGGGAGAACTGGCACATTTAGGAGGAGCAGCCATGGGCTTTATTTATATCCTTCAATTGAACAAAGGGATAGATTTGGGAAAACCTGTTCAGGCGGTTGGCCTGTTTTTTGAAAAATTATTTTCTCAAAAGCCTAATGTTAAGGTTACTTACCGACGCGATCGTGAATCTACCAGTAAAAAAACGACGAAAAATGATACCGCTACCGATTCAACAAGTAGAAGTACCCAAGAGGAAATCGACCGCATATTAGATAAAATTGCAGATAAGGGCTATGATAACCTTACCAAGGAAGAAAAGCGGAAATTATTTGACTTCAGCAATAAGGACGTTTAAATAGATTTTACAACGGTTTTTCTCTACTCCATTAGGCAATGGAAAGTCTTTTATCTATCCCAGATTGGATGGTTATGACAATTCAATCTATTTTTTATATCCGAGGATTCTTTTGTAGTCCTCTAACCCATTTTCAGTTAAATAAGGGACTATCAAGGAGAAGATAAGTTTGCTGTAATAAGGCAAACGTACATCATCAGGTCCAAAGACAACTTGGTTGTGGCTTAACCAAAAATCAGTAAGCAATGTCATTTGGTTGGCTAAGTTTTCATAATTTCCGGGAAGCTTTTCCTTGACAAAAATACCTTCATCCTTCAATAAGTTGAAAAGATGAATTATTTGGGCTTTTCTTAAGGCCAAAGACTCAAGATACCTATCTTTTATGAGTTCATGATCATTGTTTATGGACCTGAGATTAAAGAAGAAAAAGCGGTATTTTATTTGTAATTCGGAAGATTCAACCAAAATCTGAAATAAATTCTCTAGGGAAATAGCATCCTGGTCAATTCCTGCACACATTATATCCGATTCTTCACAAAACCGATAGAATATTTTTGCTATTAGATCATCCATACCCGAAAAACTAGAATAAAATTCATGTTTAGGTACTTTTGAAGAAGCTAAAAGTGATTCTATATTGAGATTTTGGTAGACTCCTTCATTTAAGAAAGGAAGGATTTTGTCAATAATCACGTTTGGTTCCATTACAATATATTAGCTTAAACTCGAAATATGCAATAGACTATCTATTACCATGAAATCACTTAGAAATCCAAAATAGTCTGATTTTCTTGTGATTACAACACTTCCTGCAAAAATTCAGGACAAGTTATCACTAGTTCTATTGCACAATCCGAGTAAAAAACAATTAATTAATGCGGTCAAACCAAAAGCGCACATAGTAATTACAACTCATTTTTATTGGCCAATTGACCACAAGCCGCATCAATGTCCTGGCCTCGAGATTTTCGCACATTGGCGACTACCCCAGCGGCCTCTAAAATAGTAAGGTAGAGTTCAATCTTGTCTGGTGAAGCTTGTCTAAACTCTCCCTCATCAATGGGATTGTACTGGATAATATTGACTTTCGAGGGTACATGCTTGCAAAATTTAGCCAAGGCACGGGCATGTTTTTCGTCATCATTTATTCCGTCCCAAATGACATATTCATAAGTGACTTTTCGCTTGGTTTTACTGTACCAATATTTCAGCGCCAAAGCAAGATCCTCAACGGTATTGGCCTGATTGATTGGCATTAGCCTTGTTCGCGTTTCGTCAATTGCGGAATGCAAAGAAAGGGCCAAATTGAATTTTACCTCATCATCAGCTAGTTTGCGTATCATCTTGGCTATGCCGACCGTGGATAAAGTGATGCGTTTTGGGGAGATGCCTAAGCCCTCTGGGGAACATATTTTGTCAATGGCAGCAAGGACGTTTTGATAGTTGAGCAATGGCTCACCCATTCCCATAAAGACAATATTGGTCAATGGCCTATCGAAATACAAGCTTGCTTCTTCCTGAATGGCTACCACCTGATCATATATTTCGTCTGGGTGAAGGTTCCTCATTCTTTTTAATCTGGCAGTAGCACAGAAGTTACAATCTAAACTACAGCCTACCTGGGAAGACACACAAGCAGTGATTCGTTTGGAGGTAGGGATAAGGACTGATTCTACGATATTGTCATCGAAAAGCTTGACTGCATTTTTAATGGTGCCGTCACTGCTTCTTTGAAATTGGTCTACAAGAATGTGGTTAATGGTAAAATTTGCCTTCAATATCTCTCTTGTTGATTTAGAGATATTGCTCATGTCATCAAAGTTTTTTAAGGACTTGTTCCATAACCATTCATAGACTTGCTTTGCCCGAAACTTTTTTTCACCTACAGAAAGAAAATAAGCCTCCAGTTCTGGAAGTGCTAGTTTTCTGATGTCTTGTTTTTTTTCTACCTGCATGATTTTGATTTGTTTCGAACCCGTCATTAACAGTAGCTGACGGGCTAAAGGTTCAAATTTCTAACAGTTATTTTAAAGGCTTAAATTTTAATATTACTTAATCGTTGGGAATTTAGCCCCTGTTTCTTCCAATTCCTTCATTAACCTATCCTGTAAAGCAATAGCTTTTTCTGGCAAGCTATTGGCAAGATTCTCTTTTTCTCCGGGGTCATTTTCAAGGTTGAAAAGCTTGTTTTCACCGCTTTCATAGTCATGAATTAATTTCCAATCCCCTTCTCTGATGGCAGATCCCGGTTTCCAGGCACTTCCGTGGTATTGCGGGTAATGCCAGAAAAGCACATCCCTTTCTGGAGCTTCTCCTCCTCTAAGGAAAGAAGAAAGGTCTTTCCCGTCATTTTCTTCAAAACTTGCGCCAGCGATACTCAATAGGGTGGGAAAGAAATCCATGCTGATGACGGGCAAATCAGTGACTTTGCCATGGGTTTTTATCCCAGGTCCTTTTACGATCAAAGGAACCCTTATTCCTCCTTCATAACACCAGCCCTTACCCGCCCTTAATGGCCCATTGGCAGTGGGGGCTCCTTCTCCATACAATGTAGAAAGCCCCCCATTGTCACTGGTCAAAATGACCCATGTATTGTCATCAAGTCCTTTGTCTTTTAATTCTTTTAGTATTTTGCCTACATTTTCGTCCATGGCAGCCACCATAGAGGCATAGGCGGGATTGTCTTGAACCAATTTGGTTTGTCCATCCCCTTCTTGTCTGTAAGTTGCTTGCCCTTCTGGCAAGGCAATGCTTTCTTTTTTATTGATAAAGTAATCATGGCGTTTTGGTGCGGGCTGTATTGGGGTGTGTACGCTGTAAAATGAAAGATAAAGTAAGAAAGGCTTGTCGGTATTTTCCCGGATCAAGTGCAAACTTTCATCCGTTAATCTATCCGTCAGGTATTCACCTTCTGGGCCGTCGGGCAACATAGGATTGCCATAGGGAGAATAATAGCCATTGCTTATGTCCTTTTTTAGTTGAGGTGCGCCAACACGCCATCCTCCGATGTTCTTATCAAATCCCTGATGCTGTGGCCAATATTGTTCTTCTTCACCTAAATGCCATTTGCCAATAAAAAAGGTCTGATAGCCATTTTCTTTAAATTTTTCAGCAAGGGTAGTTTCTTCCAGGGCAAGTTCATCGTTAATAGCAGGCGTGGAAATAGGGCGTTTTGCTTCAAACTTATCGTAACCGGGGATCCAATCTGTAATGCCTAATCTGTTGGGGTGCTTGCCGGTCATTAATGCTGCACGTGTTGGGCTACACACTGGATGGGCGGCATAGGCTTGGGTGAAGCGCATGCCCTCAGCAGCCATTTGATCCAGGTGAGGCGTTTCATAAAAAGATTCGGGATAGTTGGCCTTTACATCTGCCCATCCTAAATCATCCACAAGGATAAAAACAAAATTTGGCTTCCTCGCCTCTTTTTCTTGGCAGGAACTCATTAACAAACCTAAATACAGAAGGGGCAATATTTTTTTCATGGACTGAACTGATTTCATGATGTAAAGGTAAATAATACAATGAAATTTTAAGCAGTGTTTTTAAAGGAGGGTAGAACTCTGCCTAAAAATGTAAGAATTCCCTGTCAAAACGGCCGTATTTTAGTGATTTCGTGTCCATAATCGGACATAATTGCAGGGAATTGACTTGAAATCCTTTTGGTTACATATTTGATTAAGGTATCTGAAATAACAACAAATAAGTAATAAACCTGATCAATATGGATTTCAAGCAATTTACTATAAAATCACAAGAAGTGATTCAGAAGGCAGTGGAGCTTTGTACCTCTGAACAGCAACAACTTATAGAGCCAGCACATCTTCTGAAAGGTATTATTCAGGAAGATGCAAATGTCACGGAATTTTTATTCAAGAAATTAGGCGTCAATTCAGATTTAATTCTTCAAAAACTGGATGAAATCATAAGTAAGTATCCCAAAGTAAGTGGACAGCAGCCTTATTTATCCAATGCAACAAATGAGGTAATATTACAGGCTAAGAAATACCTCAAAACTTTTGGGGATGAATTTGTAGCGGTGGAGCATCTGTTATTGGGTGTTTTGGCAGGTTCTGAGAAAGTAGCGCAGCTATTGAAAGATCAGGGCTTAAATGAAAAGAGATTAATTGAAGTAATAAAAGAACTAAGAAAAGGAAATAAAGTGACCGATCAGAACGCAGAATCTAAATACAGGTCTTTGGAGAAATATTCAAAAAACCTGAATGATTTGGCCAAAAAAGGAAAAATAGATCCTGTTATTGGCAGGGATGAAGAGATCAGAAGGGTCTTACAGATTTTAGCGAGAAGGACGAAAAATAACCCGATTCTCTTGGGTGAGCCTGGAGTAGGTAAAACTGCGATAGTGGAGGGGCTGGCCCAACGAATAGTAAGTGGTGATGTGCCAGAAAACCTAAAAAGTAAAATTATTATTTCCCTGGATATGGGGCTTTTGGTAGCCGGAGCCAAATACAAAGGAGAGTTTGAAGAGCGGCTTAAATCTGTTATCAAGGAAGTTACCGATTCAGATGGAGAAATAATTCTTTTTATCGATGAAATACATACCCTTATAGGTGCCGGAGGTGGTGGAGAAGGAGCCATGGATGCTGCCAACTTACTGAAACCGGCATTAGCGAGGGGTGAATTACATGCGATAGGTGCAACCACTTTAAAAGAGTACCAAAAGTACATTGAAAAAGACAAAGCACTTGAGCGTAGGTTTCAACAAGTAATTGTGGATGAACCGGATGCACCGGATGCCATTTCCATATTGAGAGGAATAAAGGACAAGTATGAATTGCACCATGGGGTAAGAATTAAGGATGATGCTGTAATTGCTGCTGTGGAACTTTCTCAGCGCTATATTACAGACCGTTACTTGCCTGACAAGGCCATTGATTTGATGGATGAAGCAGGTGCTAAATTGAGAATGGAAATTGATTCTTTGCCGCAGGAGTTGGATGAATTGAACAGACGCATCATGCAGTTGGAAATTGAGCGAGAGGCAATTCGCCGGGAAAAAAACAGGGACAAAGAAACAGTTCTCAGTAAGGAGCTGGCTGATATTACAGAAAAAAGGCAAGAAATCAAGGCCAAGTGGGAAAGTGAAAAAGCGGTTATCCAAGGTATTCAGAGAGAAAAGGAAAACATTGACAAATTTAAAATTGAAGCTGAACAGGCCGAAAGGAGTGGTGATTTTGGCAAGGTAGCGGAAATTCGGTACGGGAAGATTGTAGAAAGTGAGAAAAAACTGGAGTCATTTAAGCAGCAATTGAAGGAAATGCAGGAAGGATCTCCACTGCTAAAAGAGGAGGTAGATGCTGAAGACATTGCTGCCGTAGTAAGTAAGTGGACCGGAATTCCATTGTCTAAAATGATCCAAAGTGAGCGAGAAAAATTGCTTCATTTGGAGGAAGAACTTGGGAAACGTGTTGCGGGCCAGAAAGAAGCCATTACAGCACTTTCAGATGCCGTGAGGAGAAGTAGGGCTGGACTCCAAGATCCAAAACGACCTATAGGTTCGTTTATCTTTCTTGGGACTACTGGAGTGGGAAAAACAGAGCTTGCCAAAGCTTTGGCCGAATATTTGTTCAGTGATGAGAATGCAATGGTCAGAATTGATATGTCTGAATATCAGGAAAGGCATTCTGTGAGCAGGTTAGTAGGAGCACCTCCTGGTTACGTTGGGTACGATGAAGGGGGACAACTCACTGAGGCGGTAAGAAGAAGGCCGTATTCAGTGGTTTTGCTGGACGAAATTGAAAAAGCGCACCCTGATGTGTTCAATATTCTCTTGCAGGTTTTAGATGATGGAAGGCTTACAGACAATAAAGGTAGGATTGCCAACTTCAAAAATACCATTATCATAATGACCACTAATATAGGGTCTCATTTGATTCAAGAGCGATTTGAAACCATTACCGATGAGAATAAAGAGCAAGTTTTGGAAACTACAAAAGAGGAAGTTTTCAATATGTTGAAAAAATCAATGCGTCCTGAGTTTTTGAACAGGATTGATGAGACCATCATGTTTGAACCCCTCAACAAAAAGATTCTTCGCAAGATTGTAGACATCCAATGGAAAGAGATTCAACAGCGTCTAGCTGAATCCGGAATAGAAATTGATGCAACACAGGAAGTGTTGGACTATTTGGGGGAAGTAGGATTTGATCCACAATACGGTGCCAGACCATTGAAAAGAACCATGCAAAAACTGGTACTTAACGAATTATCTAAACAAATCTTGGGTGGATATGTTGTTAATGATGGAGCCGTATTGGTGGACATAGATGCTGATAATAAAATCTACTTCAAAAATATAGATAGTGTAAAGATAAATTAGAGTTTGGTTAATTGGGTTTATTAGTTGGACAGCCAACCTGTTTTCAGGTTGGCTGTTTTTTTATTAATAAACGGAGAAATTAAAACAGCTTGCCTTGTTGATGACTTTTTATGCTTTTGAAACCGGGTTAAATATTTATATATTAAGCCTATAATATATTCCCATACAAGTTTAGAACAATCAGCCCATTCAATGCATAAACTAGTCTCTTTTCAATTGCTGTTTTTTATTTGTTTTTTCTCTGCTCCGCAACTTGTTGGGGCCTCGGAATTAGTGTCAATGTCTAAAGCAAAAAAGATAGTATTGATAGCTGGTCCAAAAAGCCATGGACCTAAGGCCCACGAATACATTAAATCTGTGAGGCTAATGAAAACAATGCTCGACAATTCCAATGTGAAAGGAATAGCTACTGAAGTCCACTTTAATGGCTGGCCAGAGGATCCCTTAACCCTGGACGATGCAGACCTTATACTTTTTATTTCAGATGGCCGTGATGGTCCCTTGTTTTCTGAAGTGCCCTTCATGACGAAAGATCGGATGATAGTAATGAAGAAGCAGATGGATAGGGGGTGTGGCCTCTCTTTGATTCATTTTTCAACTTTTGCATCAGACGAAATGGGTGAAAAAGTTTTGGATTGGGGAGGTGGTTATTTTGATTGGCAAGATGATCAAGGGGAAAGAAATTGGTATTCAGCTATTAAAACCATGGAAAGTGAGCTAGGATTCCCCAATCCCGATCATCCTATTTTGTCTGGTCTTGAACCTTTCAAACTAAAAGACGAATATTATTACAATATCCGTTTTCAAGACAATGACAGTCGGTTAAAGGGGATAGCTGAGGTGCCAGCATTGGGAGGACGAGAGGGGGATGGTAACACAGTAGCCTGGGCAGTTGAAAGGCAAGATGGCGGTAGGGGCTTTAGCACCACCATGGGGCATTTCTTTTCCAACTGGAAAAATACCAACTACAGAAGAATGATTCTCAATGGAATTGTCTGGGCTGCAGGTGCCTACGTTCCCGAAGGAGGGGTAGAAGCAAAGTATTATGAAGATGAAGAAGTAACCCAGCACCTTTATCAAAAGTCACGGAAAGCATTGCTATTAACAGGGAATCATCACCCGGCACACCCCTGGCAGGAAACTTCTCCGCTCATTAAGTCCGCCATTGAAAGCAATAGTGATTTCTATGTGGATATATCTACAAATATTGAAAATCTTTCCCAATACGACCTTGATGATTATGACGCTTTAATTTTAAACTATGCGAATTGGGAAGACCCCAATCAATTGTCAGATGCATCAAAGAATTCATTTGTGAATTATTTAAAACAAGGTGGAGGGTTAATGGTAATTCATTTTGCCAATGGAGCATTTCATTTCTCTCTTCCGAATGCGGGCGAATCTGATTGGCCCGAATACAGGGAAATAGTGCGTAGGGTTTGGGATCACAATGCCGATAGTGGACATGATAAATTTGGTGCATTTTCGATTCACATTTCAAATAGCAAGCATCCAATTACTTCAGGAGTAAAGAATTTCTCCACGTATGATGAATTGTATTTTAATCAAAAAGGGGATCAAGCCATTGAACCTTTGTTTAGTGCCCGGTCCACGGTCACAGGAAAGGAGGAGCCATTGGCTTGGGGCTACAACTATGGAGAAGGCAGGGTTTTCCAAACCCTTTTAGGTCATGATGCCAGGTCTTTTAGCGCTCCTGAATTTCAGCAAATCCTGAGCAATGCGATCAATTGGGTGGGCAAAGAAGAAGATTAGTGAGGGTTTAAAGCAAGGGTTGGTATGAAATGTTTTGCCTATTTTTTCCAAAGCTGACTTTCTTCAGTAACTTCTACGTCCCATGCTTGATCGGGGTTTGGCTGATATTTGGGGTCATTGTCCTTTAAAGGAAAAGTACCTATAACTTCATAAAGCTGCTTGAAATTACTTTTACGGTCTACAGAATTAAGGCTGTCTATCAGGTTATTGCTTTCCTCAGTATCCTGAAGCAAATCGAAGAATTTTTCGGGTTCCCTTTTCGAATTAATATATAGCTTGTACCTCTTGTTTCGCAATACCCTATCTCTGAATAGGTATTGATTTTCAACCCCGTTTTGGGTGAGAGCAGCATTGTTTCCACCACCCATACCAAGTATCCATTCTCGGTTGGATTCATCCACGTTTTTAAGTAAAACATCCTTAAATGAGTAACCATCGATCTCATAGGTCTTTCCATTAATGGTTTGCTCTCTTTGAACTGTTTGGCCTGCTAAATCAAGAAAAGTTGGGAAGAAATCAGTAAAGTCAATTAATGCATCAGAAATTCTATTCCCTTTGATCTTTCCTGGCCAACTGGCAATAAAAGGCGCGCTGATTCCTGGTTCAATTGTTTTTGCCTTTCCACCTTGTACCTTCACCCCATTTCTTCTCCCTGTGATCGCTCCAGTTGTCCCATTGTCAGTGGTCCATAGAATTATGGTATTGTCCCTGATGCCTGCATCCTCCAGGGCCTGAATTATCTCACCGGTAATGCGATCGGTATATTTCACCATGGCTATATGCTTTCCCATATTGTCGGTAGCTGAGTCCGTTGGAGTATTCACGAAGGGTGTATGCGTCAGTACCATAGGAAAGTAAATGAACATAGGCTTCTTTTTATTATTGTCAATAAAGTCAATAATAAAATCTTTAAATACATCGGGGCCAAAGGCCCCTTGGTAGGTTTTACTGCCTTCTTTTGTATAGATATAAGGGTCTTGATACCGGTTAGCACTTGCCTCTATTCCTGATTCATAACCGGTCCACATGCAAAATTCATCAAAACCATTTTTTACCAATGCATCTGGTTCAACTCGAAAATCATCGATTTGCCATTTGCCAGCGATACAAGTGGTGTATCCAGCCTCTTTCATGGATATTCCTATGGAGGGATTCATTGTTTCATCGAAATGTGCCCCTCCTCCCCAGCGTGGGACATCCCAATGATTTACCCAACCATGCCTGAATGGGTATTGTCCTGTTAATAGGGTGACTCTTGTGGGCGTACATTGTGGCATTGAATATACATTGTTGAAAGTGACCCCACTTTTGGCCAGGGCATCTATATTTGGTGTCGATATATCCTCTGCTCCATAAGGACTGACCCATTCCTTGCCCAAGTCATCCACCATAATGAGAATGATATTGGGGGGTGTTTCCTTGGCCTCGGTTGGCCTTTCTTGTTTACAGCTTGAAAGTAGGAGTAGGGAGAAGAAAAAAAGTGCAGTTTTCATTGGATAAATTTTATCATGGATTAAAGGAAGCAAGGCTTATCTTGGCTTCAATTCGTAGACGTAACAAGCAGTGTCATTAAACACTCTCTCTTCGACAAACTCAAACCCAATTTTTTCGTAAAACTTATGGGCTTTGGTATTCGATTTTAAGGGATCGATTAAAATGCCATCTACCTCTGTATGGCTGAAACATTTTTCTATCGCCAGTTTCATCATGGCCGTGCCATAGCCCTTGTTCAGGTTGATTTCTTCCCCAATCCAAATGTCTATAGCTCTTTTGTTGGGGGCTATATCACCCCAATAATGGGTTTCTTCCTTGTAAGGATCAATTATCTGTACAAAGCCTATTGGGTCCTCATTCAATTCTGCCACCAATTGTTCGCGCCAGACCGGATTTCGTAACAATTCTTTTTCCCAATCCCAGTCCTCGTCAGGGTCACAGTCAATGACATGCTGTTGCTTGTCCCAATATTTGAGCAATTCGAGGTCTTTAATCGTTGCGGGTCTTAAGTTTATCATGGTACGAATTCCGGCAGTTTTTTTCAATGACTGAGTCAAGGCATATTAGGTAATTGAGGTCAGAGGGATTTCATCTGGCAATCAAGTTTGCTTTGCAATAAATTTGTCCAATTTTTTATTCGTGGTTTTTTGAATTTTACTTCTCATAAATGGTGTCCACCCAAACAGATAACCTACAGGTCCCATCGCTTGTTTGGTCCACTTCCACAAATTAAAGGAATCTATATGCTCGATTATTTTATCGTCCTTAAATTTAAACTCACCACTAACTTTGTTGATTACTTTCCTTTTTTTATCTCCATAAACATATTCCGCCACCCAATTTACTTTTCCTCTTTCATCAGAAACCCGCCTGATGTCAAAACTTATTTTCGTATCCGCCTTTTTACTTGAAAGTAACATTTCCCACATTTTGAATGCACGATCTCCCTTGAGTGTTCCAAAGGCAGGATCCCTGAAGACGATATTTTTGTGGTAGCACTCCACCATTCCTTTGCTATCCCCTTTGGAAAAGGAGGTGTAGAATTTTCTAAGTAAATCGTTATTGTCCATTCAATTTAATTTGCTGGTTGCCGGCGTTAATTAGCCGAGAGGTTGTCTTTCTTTAAATCTAATTTATCAATTTGTTTTTGTATCCTTTTACCTAAGCTCATTTTTCTTTAACAGGGACCTATATGTATCCTTCCTGGGAAGAATTTTCCATGTGTGTTTTTATGAATGGGTCCTTTTCTTTTTAACCCTTTTCGTCCATTTCTCGAATTCTACGGCCCAAAATACTATGCTTGACAAACCGAGGCAAATGGCTAATTCTGAGAAGGTGAGGGCTTGGGTTCTGAAGACATCTTGTAAAAATGGTAAATAGATCACAGCCAGCTGCAAAATAACGGTTATAAGCACAGCATAGATCAACTGTTTGTTGCTGAAAATGCCTAATGAAAATAGAGATTTAATATTACTTCTAATGGCTAAAGCATGCCCCATTTGTGAAATGCTAAGTACTGTAAAGACCATTGTCGCCCATTTTGGGTTGTCTACGTGAATGGCCCAGGCTTGAGTACTTAAACACACTGCGCCAATAAGTAATCCCACCCATAGGATATGGATTCCAATACCTCCTGAAAAAATACTCTCATTTGATTTTCTTGGAGGTCTTTTTAGAATGTTTTCTTCCGCGGGTTCAGAAGCAAATGCCAGTGCAGGCAAACCGTCAGAGACTAAATTTACCCACAAAATTTGAATGGGAATAAGGGGAATGGGCAATCCCAATAAAGGGGCTAAAAAGATGGTCCAAATCTCCCCACTATTGCCTGTCAGAATATACTTTACAAATTTTCGAATATTGTCAAATATTCTTCGTCCCTCACGAACGGCCAGAATAATGGTTGAAAAATTATCGTCTAATAAAATCATATCGGCCGCTTCCTTCGAAACATCTGTACCCGTAATGCCCATGGCAATGCCGATATCCGCACGTTTTAATGCAGGGGCATCGTTCACACCATCTCCGGTTGCTGCTACAAAATGGCCCTTATTTTGAAGGCCTTTTACAATCTTCAGTTTTTGTTCCGGAGATACACGTGCAAATACTTTGATGGATTCAAGTTTGTCTTCAAACTCCTCATCAGTAAACTTTGCAAGTTCTATACCTGTGATTACCTGGTCTGTTGGGTCCTGTAAAATCCCGGTTTCTGTAGCAATGGCTTTTGCCGTTATCGGATGATCTCCTGTAAGCATAACCACCGAAATCCCTGCTGCATGGCAATCGGCAATGGCTTTTATAGATTCGACTCGAGGAGGGTCAATCATAGCAGCAAGTCCGATAAATTGCAACTCGTTTTCAAAATTCTTTGCTGTGATTTGTTCAGGAAGTTGGTCTATTTTTTTTATGGCATAGGCCAACACGCGTTTGCCTTGTTGGGCGAAATTTTCTGTTGTAGCGTTTATTTCTCCAGTATTTGTAGGGGTGCATATACCTAGAAGGTTTTCTACTGCACCTTTCGTAACCACCAACCAGCTTTCATTCAGTGGATAAACGGTGGTCATTTTTTTTCGTTCTGAATCGAAGGGGAATTCGTATGCACGTTTAAAATCAGCTCGCCATTGTTTGTTATAATCTTTGCTATTTCGGGCATAGTCAACCAAGGCTGTTTCGGTTGGGTCACCTTTAAGCTCGTTGTTTTCATCTGTTGTAACATCATGATTAAGCTCCATCGTCAGTAGCATTAACTGTTCGGGTGTATACTCATTGATGGATTTGGCTTCCGGTGAAATCCAACAATCTTTCACCGTCATTTTATTTTGGGTGATTGTGCCAGTTTTATCCGTACAAATATAACTTACGGCACCCAATGTTTCCGCAGCGGGCAACTTTCTAATAAGCGCATTTTTGCCTACCATGCGTTTTGCTCCCAGTGCTAAGGCAATAGTAATAACAGCAGGTAGTGCTTCGGGAATGGCAGCAACAGCTACTGAAATGGCTGTCAGCAACATTTGTATAGGTTCTTCACCACGCAACCACCCAGTAACAAATAGCGCGATGCAAATGCCTATAACAGCAAAAGACAATTTCTTGGCAAAATCGGCCAATCGTTTTTGTAAGGGTGTTTTTATTTTGTCTTCTTGTAAAAGCTCCGCTATGCGACCAATTTCTGTATTCATGCCTGTGCCTACAACAATTCCTTCCCCTCGTCCTTTGGTAATTACCGTGCTTTTGTAAGCCATATTCAGGTGGTCGCCAAGCGGTAAATCTTCAGCAGCTATTTTATCGGCAGATTTTGTAACGGCATGGGACTCTCCAGTAAGTGAGGCCTCTTCAATTTTTAAGGCGTGTGTTGTTATTAACCGAAGATCAGCAGGAACAAGCATTCCGGCCTCAAGAATCACAATGTCACCTGGAACCAATTCAGTAGCGGAAACTTTGACAATTTTCCCATCTCGGCGTAATGTAGCATGCAGGGAGGACATTTTTTTTAAAGCCTCCATTGCTTTTTCAGCCCGGTATTCTTGAACAAAACCGATAATCGCATTCAGTAAAACAATGATTAAAATGACAACGGTATCTTTACTATCGCCCACAATGAAAGATATTACAGCTGCTACCAGCAAAATAAAAATCATTACATCTTTAAACTGACGAAGGAATAAGCTAAAAACGGATTTTTTCTTTTTTTGGACGAGTTCGTTTTTTCCGTATTCTTTTTGCCTTTTTACCGTTTCTGCACTATTCAAACCCTGTTTGCTTGTGTTAAGCTGTTGATAGATTTCTGAGGCGGATTGACCGTGATAATTCATCTTTAATTTATTCATTTAAGGAATTAGATTACGATACAGTTATTGGAAGGGCTTATTGGCAACGGCTTTCATCTGATTGCTAGTGGTTCCGGGTGAATTAAAATTCCCGCTGAATCAGGTTTACCTAAGTGCTCAAAATTTTAAGTTTAACGTTTCCCATGGTACATCGTATTTGTAGGTTTTACGTTTTGAAGGATCAATTTAATTTAAAAAACCGACCATTGCAACGAGTGAAAAGGCTGGTTTTAATTTCTTGGTCATCCTGTATTCTCTATCATTTGAAAAGGATTGAAATCTACTCAAATGGGATGTTATCTATCGCTTGGAATACCTTATTTTTAAAGGATAACAACTTTGGAGGAGTGATGCTACTTGTTTTGATTTGTGAATTCAGCTTTTCCAAAAGCAGATGGAATATGAAAGTCTGGTGTTGGATTTTGGGGTTTTATCCAAGAATACCAGCTAACCTCTTTGGTCTGTGGCTTTTTAAAATCTGCCCTGAAAGCCCCTAGATAAAAGGGGTTTGAAATTCCCAATTCTCTAAGTTCCGCTAAAGAAATTCTTCCTTCCACAATGTATCCGGTGGCAGTTATTTCTGTTGCTACTTTTATATTTTTAAAATCCCAGGATTCATTAAAATCTCGGTAATGGTGAGCTGAATAATCGAGAACATTGCCATTTGGGTCCATTTCTACGCAGAAATACTTTGCCAAGCTTGGGTCATTGGCAAAAAACAGTTCAACACGGTCTCCTTCTGCCACAGACAATTCTTTTTCGAAGGGTATCGTAACTAGCGTTTGGTCCCAAACCTGGAAGCTGAAATTGAAATAATTGCTAGAAATAAAAACCTTCAACTGTGTTTTATCAGTGGAATCATTTTCCCAGGGAGCGATCAATTTACCAATAATGGCAGCTTGACTCCACTCTTCGGCATCAATCACACCATCTACCAGTAGTTCTTTTTCGGAATAAGGAATGGTAAGCTTTAACGGGGTTGATTTCCCACAAGATGCTAGCAGTAATATTATTGTGAATGAAAGAATATACTGATTAAACATGTTAGTCATTTTTAAGAGTTTCTCCATATTCCCTAATGATTTTTCTCCTGTAGTCAGCACCTTATTGGGGTGTATGGGCAGGTCATTTTTATTTTCAATGACAATAGAGACGAAAACAGTTAGCTATAGCGTAATCAGAATAAATGGGGTTTTATTTATTTTGATTAGGGTTAAACATTTCTAGAGAATAATTGAGCTCGGATGAAATGGGCCTTTCTTCCTGGTCTAGCAGGGTTAATTTTCCGGTTTTGTCTTGCAAAAAGCTTTTGACAGTCGAAGAGGTATCGTCCAGAAGCCTGATGGCCATTGCCCCAGGATTGTCTTCAAGACCATAAATTACCTCATAAATCCCTGTAGTCATGTATTTGCGGTCCCCATCTTTGGTTTCAAGATAGGTTTCTGTCAATTCATAGGTGCGCTCTAATTTTTCCGGGCTATTCTCTAGTTTCAATTCGGTTTTAATTCCTACACAATCAGCACATGGAAGTACTCCTGAATAATACATCCAGGTAGTTCCCGAATTTTCAAGAACAATTTCTTTTTCAGCAGATGGTTCAGATTCCCCTTCGTATTTTTTTTCTTCGGTTGGGCTGTCACAGGCAAAAGTAATGAGTACCAATATAAGTATAAGATAGTTCTTCATAAGGGTTTAGTTTTTATCCAGCCAATTTGGGAGGTTTTTTAAGATGTCTTCAGTCATTTGTGATAAGTCGAATTTTGACTGCCAACCCCAGTCTTTTGTAGCTTGTTCATCATCAATGGAGTGAGGCCAATTTGCCGCAATCTCTTGTCGGTAATCGGGAACATAATTTATACCAAAATCTGGATAATACTTTTTCAATTCCAAATAAATTTCTTCAGGAGTAAAGCTCATTGCTGCTAGATTGTAACTGGATCTTACCGTGATGCTTTCCTTAGGAGCGTGCATTAAATCCAATGTTGCTTGGATAGCATCCGGCATGTACATCATTGGTAGTCGGGTGTCTTTTTTCAGAAAGGACTGAAAAGGCTCCCCACTTATTGCTTTATGAAAGATGTCTACCGCATAATCGGTGGTGCCTCCTCCAGGTTTGGCTTTATAGCCAATGAGCCCCGGGAATCGAATACTTCTTACGTCCACTTGATGGTGTTGGTGGTAGTAATCACACCATCTTTCACCAGCCATTTTGGAAATCCCATAGACGGTATTAGGAGTTTGCACAGCATCTTGTGCCGTATCCATTTTAGGGCTTTCTTTACCGAACACAGCTATGGATGAGGGCCAAAATATTTTATCCAGCTTTAGTTCTTTGCTTAAATCGAGTAAAATCAATAAACTATCCATGTTTAATTTCCAGGCCATAAGTGGGTTTTGTTCGGCTGTAGCTGACAAAACTGCGGCAAGGTGATAAACCTGCGTAATGTTTTCATTGAGAATGGCGTTTTTAAAACTCACCTGATCCATTACATCCAGTGGTATAAATTTGCAATTAGGAAATTTTGTAGCGGCATTCTGATTAATGTCAGAAGCAATGATAGCATCAGGTCCGTAGACCTCACAAAGCATTTGTATAAGTTCAGTTCCTAACTGTCCTGCAGATCCGGTTACGAGTATTTTATCCATTGGCTTTATTTTGATTCAAGGTGTCTTAAATGCTAATTTCAGAATTATATTACAATTATGTGTCATTAATCTTTAAAAATCGTAAGTTTAGGGTTTATTGAAACCTGTTAACTGTTTCCATTAATTAATTGATTTTAGGCTTATGTTTGGCACATTAAAAGAAAAACTTCAGAAAGAATTACATAGCCTTAAAACTGAAGGGCTTTACAAAAGTGAAAGAATTATTGAATCTCCGCAGGGGGCAAAAATTACCCTTGAGGGTGGTCGTGAAGTTTTAAACTTTTGCGCCAATAATTACCTCGGGCTTTCAAGTCATCCTAGCGTAATTGAAGCGGCTAAAGCTGCCATTGATAGCCATGGTTTTGGGATGTCGTCCGTAAGGTTCATTTGTGGTACACAGGACATACATAAAAAACTCGAAGACAAAATTACGGAATTTTTAGGTACTGAAGACACCATTCTATATGCTGCCGCTTTTGATG
This sequence comes from Cyclobacterium sp. 10D3-21, assembly GCF_055809755.1. NCBI lineage: Bacteria > Pseudomonadati > Bacteroidota > Cytophagia > Cytophagales > Cyclobacteriaceae > Cyclobacterium > Cyclobacterium sp. 10D3-21. Next base: position 6,318,173 of record NZ_CM147924.1, on the reverse strand, counting down.
CAAACGGGGGAGTTTTTGAACCAATTCTTGGCGCTGAAGATGCCATTATTTCTGATGCTTTAAATCATGCTTCAATAATAGATGGGGTAAGGTTATGTAAAGCCATGCGTTTTAGGTACAAGCACAACGATATGGACGATTTGGAGGAGCAACTAAAAGCTGCCGATGAAAAAGGCGCTGTGCAAAAGTTAATTGTAACGGATGGTGCTTTTTCAATGGACGGTACAATCGCTCAATTGGATAAAATTGTCGCTCTCGCAGAAAAATACAAGGCTTTGGTGATGACAGACGAATGTCATTCTACAGGGTTTATTGGAAAATCAGGAAGGGGAGTGCATGAACTGAAAGGAGTAATGGGAAAGGTAGACATCATTACAGGAACTTTGGGTAAAGCACTTGGAGGGGCTTCGGGTGGATTTACTTCCGGACGGAAAGAAATCGTAGCAATGCTTCGTCAAAAATCGAGACCATACTTGTTCTCCAATACACTGGCACCGGCTATCACTGGAGCATCCATTGCCATATTTGACTTGCTTTCCCAAACTACTGCCCTTAGGGATAAGCTAGAAGAAAATACGATGTATTTTAGAGCTGGAATTCAAAAAGCTGGTTTTGCAATAAAAGAAGGAACGCACCCAATTGTACCGATTATGCTTTATGATGCACCTCTGGCACAAAAAATGGCAGATCAACTATTAGAGAAAGGCATTTATGTCATTGGATTTTATTATCCAGTAGTGCCTAAAGGACAAGCAAGAATTAGGGTGCAACTTTCTGCTGCACATGAAAAAGCAGATCTTGATAAAGCAATCAAAGCTTTTCAGGAAGTAGGGAAATCTCTAGGTGTAATTGATTGATCCTTAAAGTTCTGAAATTCTTTTTAATTCAGCCCTTCTTTCTGATTGATTGAGCGGTTCAAATTTATCATCTATTTCTTCGCCTGTCAGGTAATTGTTTATCAATTCTCGTACCTCCTGGAAAGAGAGGTTGTGAAGAATTTTTCCATTTTTGGCCAAAGAAACCTGGCCGGTTTCTTCTGAAACGATAAGAATTAATGAATCTGTAGCCTCTGACATACCTATGGCTGCTCTGTGACGAAGGCCAAATTGCGCTGGAACTTCACGTTCTGTTACAGGGAGGATACATCTTGCAGCTTTAACCCGACCGTTAAATATGATTACGCCACCATCATGCAGGGGGCTGTATTTATTGAAAATGGATACCAAAAGGCGCTTTGAAACCAACGCATCTATTAAATCTCCACTCTCTCCATAAAATTTGAGTTCAGAATTCCTTGAGAGTACAATCAAAGCTCCGGTACTACTACCTGAAAGGGTTTTAGAGGCTTCAATTATTGGGGTAACATTGAAGGCTTGACTTTCTCTTTTTCTCCAAAACAATAATTCCTGCCATAGATTTTCATTTGAAAAAATGGAAGACTTACCCACAATGAGGAGGAACTTCCTGATTTCTTGTTGAAATAAAATAATAGCTGCCAACACACCTACTCCCATAAACTGTCCTAAGATTATTGTTAGGAGCTCCATTTGAGCAGCACTTACAACCAAATAAATTAAATATATGGAGAGAAAACCTAAAAATATCTTAATGGCCACACTACCTCGCATCAACTTATATACCTGATAAATGAGCACACTAACCAGTGTAATATCTATAAGGTTTACCAGAGAGATGTCCAGAAAGCCTATTTTAAAGAGTAAATTCAAGTGTAGATTTGTTTATATAATTTTAAAGTTTCATTTGCTTCTTTAACATCATGTACCCTTAAAAGGTTTGCTCCGTTAATGAGGGCAGCCATATGTAAGGCTGTGGTTCCATTTAACGCTTCTTCAGGGCTGGTTCTCAATAATTTATAAATCATGGATTTACGAGAAACCCCTATTAGCACTGGCAATTTTGATGATTTAAAATAGGATAAATTTTTAATAAGTTCGTAATTCTGTTCCAATGTCTTGGAAAATCCCAATCCAATATCAAGTATTACATCTTTTATGCCAGCTTTATAACATTTATTAACTTTTTCGGAAAAAAAATATTGAATTTCTTTTTCGATATCGATATAATCAGAAAAATTTTGCATCGTTTGAGGGCTTCCTTTCATGTGCATACATATATAAGGAACACCCAAACTACCTACTGTATCAAACATTTCGGAATCCAGACTACCACCCGAAATGTCATTAACTACGTCAGCACCTGCTAATACAGCTTCTTTGGCAACTTTAGATCTAAAAGTGTCAATAGAAACCAAGTTGTCAGGAAACCTATCTTTTATACTCTTAATAACGTGAATTACTCTTTTAAGTTCCTCTTTTTCTGATACAGGTGCCGCACCAGGTCTGGAACTATAGCCTCCAATGTCCAAAATATGAGCACCATCTTCAATCATGGTAGTTGCCTTGGCTAAAACGTCCTGCTTTTGGCCCGTGGTTCTGCTCTTATTGTAAAAGGAATCTGGGGTGCTATTTATGATACCCATTATCCATGGCTCACCCAAAGCAAATAGCTTTCCTTTGATTTGAAGTGTTATTTTTGAGGGAAATAAAGTATCTTCGAACTTATTAATTGAATGTGAATTTTCTAACATAAAACACCCTTGCTTTGGAAACGCAAACCGCAAGCGAATATAACGAAGTTATTGGCCTTTGTAAAGAACTTTTTAAGAAGAAGACCCAAGATTATGGTACTGCATGGAGGATTTTGAGGCTGCCTTCACTGACCGATCAGATTTTTATCAAGGCCCAAAGAATAAGGTCCATCCAGGAAAAGGGAGTACAGAAGGTGGATGACCCTATAAAGGATGAATTTATTGGTATAATTAATTATTGCCTTATCGCATTAATGCAAAATGATTTGATGGAAGATTCCAGAATGGAATTGACTTTTGAAGAATTAGAACCCATATATGATAAATGGGTAATGGATACCAAAGATTTGCTGGCCAATAAAAATCATGATTATGGTGAAGCCTGGAGAGGGATGCGTATTTCTTCGATTACAGACATTATTCTGATGAAATTATATAGGGTAAAGCAGATCGAGGACAATCAAGGGCAAACGCTAGTGTCCGAAGGAGTAGTCGCCAACTATCAGGATATGCTTAATTATGCTGTCTTTTGTATGATAAAATTGAATCAAAATGATCATTAAAACATTAGTTATTATTTCGCGTATTCTCGTTGGAGGGCTCTTTATTTTTTCAGGGTTAATCAAGGTGAACGATCCCGTTGGCACCTCCATAAAAATGCAAGAATATTTTGATGTCTTTGCCACAGACATTACCCCAATATTCGAACCATTGAAAGCGATATCCTTACCAATAGCCGTATTCCTGGTGGTGATGGAAGTTGCTTTAGGTGTCATGCTTCTGGTTGGCTGGCGATTAAAGCGTGCAATTTTTCTTTTACTGGCAATGATATTGTTTTTTACTTTCCTTACTTTTTATTCTGCTTATTTCAATAAGGTAACGGATTGTGGGTGTTTTGGTGACGCTATAAAGCTAACTCCTTGGGAGTCATTTTATAAAGACATTGTCTTATTGGTGCTAATCGTATTTATGCTGGTATTCAAGGAATACCTACCAAGTAACTATTCCCGTTTTGGCAAATGGGTGACGATGGGTACTTTCGTTATCTCACTGACAATGGCCATTTATGCCATTAGAAATCTCCCATTTATTGATTTTAGGGCCTTTAAAGAAGGTGTTAATATCAATCAAGCCATGCAGCCAACGGCAGAGTTAAAATATTCTTACCTTATGGAAAAAGAGGGTGAAAAGGTTTCTTTTGATCAATACCCTTCAGATGAGAGTTACACCTTTTTGGAGATGACATTAAAGAATCCTGAAGTACTCCCAAAAATTTCAGATTTTGCTGTTTGGAGTGATGCGGGGGATCACACTGATGAAATTCTTCAAGGTAAAAAATTATTGATTTTATCCAGTAATATTGATAAAATAGCATTGTCCGTGGGGGAACTTGATAGGATTAGTGCTTTAATCAATTCCTTCCAAGGGACTGGGGTGAAAGTGTTTTTAGTAGCAGCTTCATCTGAGGAAGAAATGAAAAACTACCTTCAGGAAAAAGGCCTACATATTGGTTATTATATGGCAGATGCCACTGTAGTAAAGACCATAATCAGGTCCAATCCAGGTCTGGTATTTTTGGAAGAAGGGACCATACTCAAAAAGTTTCATTTTCGAAATACACCATCTGCTGAAATAGCTATAAACATATTTTCTAAATAATGGAATCAAAGAAAATTGTACTTGTAGGCATGCCAGGTAGTGGTAAATCTACTTTGGGAAAGGCACTGGCCTTGAAGTTAAATTGGCCTTTTTATGATCTAGATGATTTAATAGAAGCTGCAGCGGGTAAAGTCATAGCTGAAATTTTCTCAACACATGGTGAGGGGTATTTTAGAAATTTGGAGTCAACAGTTTTAAAGGACGTGCTTAATAGAGGAGAGGCATTTGTATTAGCAACCGGGGGAGGAGCTCCTTGCTACAATGACAATATGGATCTGATCAATAAAAAAGGTGTCTCAGTGTACCTGGATGTCCCTTTGAATTGCATCCTTCAGCGGTTAACCCATACGGAAGTGTCCATAAGGCCTTTGTTCTCAAGTTTGGATACGCCTCAAATAATTCTAAAGCTTAAAAACATGCATTCTCAAAGGAGTGTGTTTTATGAAATGGCCAAAATAAAACTCAGGGGAGAAGACAGTTCCCCTGAGTTATTAATAGCCAAATGGTTGCCTTTACTAAAAACTAAACCCTAAAGTTAGCAATCCTGTAGTTCTATTGTTTTCTATAGTGGCCAATTCAGCACCGGGAAATGAAGAATAGAAACTGTTAAACTTACTATTTACAATACCTAAGTCTACACTAAAGGTCGATAATTTTACACCGATACCTCCTGAAAGTTGATTGGTACTTCGGTCAAGGTTTCCAGGGTTTGCAATTGGGTCGCCAAAATAGGCATAGCCAGCCCTTGCCCTAAACATTTTTACCCTCAATTCTCCACCTACACTATAATTTATGGTTTGCCCATATAGACTGCTGATTTCAGCATTGTCTTCTCCTGTATTGAATACATTGGACCTAAGGTTGGCAGAGCTGTAATCCAGAAAATTGGCATCAGCAGTAATAAATCCATTTTTTCCGAAGAAATAAGTTATTCCTGTTCCAATACGCATTGGGGTTCGCAAACTATAACTGCTTACGAAAAGATCGGTTTGCGCATCGGATTCAGAAATATTACCTTCTGAAGGGTCCTGGTATGGGGGGAAGAAATTGGCAAATATATCGGCATCATAGTCCTCATTAAACTGCGTCCAGGTGGGGGATTTAAAATTTAACCCTACATTTAATTGGTCCACAGGTTTGTAAATTATTCCAAGCCCAACATTGATACCAGATCCATCCAAAGTTAGATTTTCTTGTAATGAGCTAAAAAGAGAAGTCTGGTTATTGTCATCTAGAAATTCCTCGTTATAAGTTTTTGTAGACCTATAGGTAATGGAATTGATTCCAAGGGATGCACCGATAAATAATTTATTTTTATAATTGCCGCCATAGGAAAATCCAATTTGAGACATGCTGCCTTCATTTTGTACTTTTTCGGTTTTTTCTAAAGCTAGCGTGGCATTGGGAGAATAATCATATCCTCCTCCATTTACAGGGTTGATAAGAAAAGCATCGTAAAACAATCCATCAGTTCCACCAGGAACACCTTGATTGTTATAAACATCAACATAATAATCTAAAATAGACCCTTGGTCAAGTTGGTTTGAGAAATAGCCAAAATCGTTGTTATAGGTAGCTTGTCGATTGATACTGATACCAAAGGAGCCTCCCCGCCAATCACCAACTTCCAGTGGTGCTTTGGCTCTGCTAATAACTACACCAAGGTTTGGTATAGAGAAGTTTGTGGTATTAAAATTTTCTGTTTGTCCTAATAAGGTTGTGGATGCATTCCAATCACTGTACCCTGCAGTAAAGCTAAATTCTGAATTTTGATAAAACCCCAAACCTGCGGGATTGTTGTGTATATTACTTAAATCGCCTCCAAGTGAATTGCCAGTTCCTCCAAGTGAACTAATTCTAGCGGTACCAGTAGAACCAAATTGGCTAAACCTGAGTGCATCTTCCACGTACCCGCTTTGCGCTTTGACATCGCTTAAATTAAATGCAAGCAAAGCAGATAAAGATAAAAACAATTTAAATCCTTTCATGTCAATTCTATTAAATCCTTTTTTTTGTTTTAATCCTAAGGTGATTTGATATAAGGTTTTCTATTCCCTTTATCATTTCTTAGGCTTTGAAATAATGAAGCAATACTATCCGAAACGGATATCTCGTAATTAGGTTAAGGTAAAACGTTACTTCAAGGGTAGGTATTTAAGTAAATAAAGTCAATAAGGGGATACCACTTGCATCCGAAGTTGAGGATTAAAGCGTAAAAAATCATTGTTTGACAATGGGGTGATCAATATAGGATAGAAAAAAAGAGGGAATTAATTCCCTCTTCTACTTCCGCTACTGCTACTTCCTGTACTTCTTGAAGAAGATCCACTGCTACTCCTACTTGGAGCGCTATAGGTGGATGAAGACCTGGAAGGAGCTGAATAGGAACTGCTTCTACTTGGTGAAGTAGAGCGTTGATAAGTTGGTGTAGTTGTTCTTGTACTCCTACTTCTATTGTAAGAGGGAGAAGAACTTCTACTATTTGAACTAGGTGCTGAATATTGAGACCTGCTATTCGTAGAATTGATGCTTCTAGACCTGCTATTTGAAGGTGCAGAAGATCTGTATGTGCTGCTATTGCTTGAGTTTCCGTAACTACTCCTTGTTGAGGTGTTTCCAGACCTGTTCATCGCAGGAGAATTAATATTCCTTCTGGATGGCGTAGCAGATGCTGAGTTGTAATAATCATTTTGTGATCTGCTGAAGGAGTTGCTAGTCGCAGAAGATCTATTTCTAGAAACTGCACTTGAATTATTAGACAAAGCATCTCTTCTCGCAGTAGCCCTGGAGGAGGTAGGGTTCGCAATACTTCTGCTTCTGCTAGATGTATTTGAATTTGCTAAAGAGGAAGACCTATAAGACCTTGCTCCTTGAACAATTTGACGTCGGTTCCCTTCTGATCCACTTGGAAGAACAATTACAGTTGGGTAAAAACCTCTTCCATAACCATACATTGCACCAAATCCTGATCTGTAACCGTAACCCATGTAAGGGTCATAGAAACCCATTCTGCTTCCATAATAATAAGGATTTCCAAATCCAAAGCCCATTCCAAGCCCAAGAGATAAATTAAATCCTGGTCTGAAACCAAAGGGGCTATAAAATGGATCATAAAAACCCATTCCACCAAAATAAGGGTTGTACATGCTACCCATCATAGATGACATGCCAAATCCCATCATTGGACTCATGAAGAAATTGTTATTTGTTACTGATCCATTTCCATTAGAACCTGTGTAATTGTCGTAGGCGTTAATGTTTGGCTCACCAGTCGCTAAGTTTGTACCGCTTTGAGAGTCATCGAAATATACCGTAGACTCTTCTCCAGCTGGAACAGCTGATTGTTGGTATTTAGCAATGTATTCCGGATTTACATTTTTAGCAGAAAAATTTTCTACTTCTCCGTCTATATTGCGGATCTGTTCAATTTCCTTAAAATTTTCCGGATTGTTATTTTTCACAGCAAATTCAGTCGCTATTCTTGAATCTGAAGCCATAAAGTACAAGTTGTCGACTTCTCCACCCATATTGCTGGCTTGGTAGCTGGTGCTACAGGCAGCAAGGCCTAAAATCGCAAATGCGCTTAATGTCCGAATTGAATTGAAATTAATCATATAGATATTTAGTTTATTCCTCACCTACTATATACGACAATATAGCAACAAGGTTATCATTTTTTAATTTATATTTGTCACAAATCAAGAATCTAAGATAAAGAGTTTTTTTATTACAACAAAGAAATAATAATGAGTAAAGGATTACCCAAGCGTAGTGAGGATTATTCCCTGTGGTACAATGAATTGGTTAAACGAGCTGACCTAGCTGAAAATAGTGCCGTCAGAGGGTGTATGGTGATTAAACCATACGGATTTAGTATATGGGAAAAAATGCAGGCTGAGCTAGATCGGAAGTTTAAAAAAACTGGCCATAGCAATGCTTATTTTCCATTATTCATCCCAAAATCGTTTTTATCCAAAGAAGCAAGCCACGTGGAAGGCTTTGCCAAGGAATGTGCAGTCGTAACGCATTATCGACTGAAAACAGATCCTTCAGGCAAAGGAGTGATTGTAGATCCAGAGGCAAAATTGGAGGAAGAGTTGATCGTTAGACCTACCTCAGAGACGGTTATATGGAGTACTTACAAAAACTGGATTCAATCTTACCGTGATTTGCCTTTACTTATTAACCAATGGGCCAATGTGGTGCGTTGGGAAATGCGAACAAGGCTTTTTCTTAGGACAGCAGAATTTTTATGGCAAGAAGGCCATACTGCTCATGCCACCAAAAAAGAAGCTGAGGCAGAAACGATACAAATGTTAAACGTTTATGCGGATTTTGCTGAAAAATTCATGGCGATGCCTGTGATTAAAGGAGTGAAAACCGAAAGCGAGAAATTTGCAGGTGCAGCGTCTACTTATTGTATAGAAGCCATGATGCAGGATGGAAAAGCCTTGCAAGCAGGTACTTCTCATTTCCTGGGACAGAATTTCGCCAAGGCTTTTGATGTTAAGTTTGCCACAAAAGAAGGAGGTTTAGAGCATGTATGGGGTACAAGCTGGGGTGTAAGTACCCGATTGATGGGGGCCTTGATAATGGCACATTCTGACGATAAAGGCTTAGTTTTGCCTCCAAAATTAGCACCAATCCAGGTGGTGATAGTACCAATCTTTAAAAGTGAAGAAGAACTCGAAGAAATTAGAGTTAAGGCGCTGGAAATAGTTGATCAATTGGATGATATAGGTATTTCTGTGAAATTTGATGACAGAGACACCTATAAGCCAGGATGGAAATTTGCTGAATATGAATTGAAAGGGGTACCGTTGAGACTTGGTATTGGGCCCAGAGACCTTAAAAATAAAACAGTAGAATTAGCCCGTAGAGATGATTTCTCCAAAACCGTTATCAATTTTGAAACAGAAGATTTAATTACAATAATTAAAAATACGCTGGACAATATTCAGGATAGCATTTATCAAAAGGCCAAATCCTTTACTGATGAAAAAACAACTACCGTTGAAACGTGGGAAGAATTTGTGGATGTTTTGGATAACAAAGGTGGATTTGTAGCCGCCCATTGGGACGGTACTGCTGAAACTGAGGAAAAAATAAAGGAAAAGACTAAGGCTACTATTCGATGTATTCCCCTTGATCAGGTAGCAGAGGACGGTCAGTGCATTGTTACAGGAAAACCTTCTACAGGAAGAGTGCTATTCGCTAGAGCTTATTGATTTCTAAACCTCTGGATTAGATATACCTACAGGTTTCCAATTGAGAAAAAGCATGAATTGTTATTATAGTATTTCAATTCCAACACAATAATAGTGTACATTACGAGTCTAAAATTGAGTAGGTTTTAGTTGAGTGTTGGGTGAACCTGCGAAATTTCTCAGATTTTAAACAATAGAAAGCCAAATGATTCATTTCATTTGGCTTTCTATTGTTATGAATTCTTGTAATTTTACAGAAAGCTTGCCCATTGTATACAGGGTGACTTTCACAATGCAAATTTTATGGACTGGTTAATATTAATAAGTTTAATCGTTTTTGGTGCACTTTTGGTAATGCTGGAAGTTATTTTTGTCCCAGGGACGACGGTTGTTGGGATTTTGGGGCTAATTTTTACAGCATTGGGTATTTATCATGCTTTTCAAAATTTCACCCCATTAGTAGCTTATGGCGCATTGGCAGCTACTGCAATAATTAATTTTGGGATGATCGTTTATGGCTTTAAATCGGGGGTGTGGGATCGTTTTGCGCTCAAGGATACCTCCGCTGGAAGTGCCTATGAAGACCGTTTGCTTGGGCTTGAAGTGGGTCAGGTTGGGGAAACGATCTCTGATTTTAAGCCCTATGGAAAAATAATTATAGCAGATAAAATTTATGAGGCAAAGTCTCAGGGAGGGTTTATACCCTCAAAAACAAGCATCACCATTTCAAAAATTGAAAACAATAAAATCATCATTAAACCCTAAATTATGGATATTTCTAATTCGGCATTAGTACTGGTCGCTGCTTTTGGCGGTCTAATTTTATTATTTGTATTTCTCTATTTCGTTCCGGTAAATCTCTGGATTACTGCCATATTTTCAAATGTGAAAGTTGGACTATTGGAACTGGTGGGTATGCGTATTCGAAAAGTGCCACCAGGGGTGATTGTCAATTCACTCATCACAGCTACCAAAGCAGGACTCAATTTGACTACAAATGATCTAGAGACGCACTTTCTGGCAGGAGGTAATGTGCCCAATGTGATCAGGGCATTGATATCAGCAGACAAGGCGAATATATCACTATCCTTCAAGCAAGCAACGGCCATAGACCTTGCGGGAAGAGATGTATTTGAGGCGGTACAAATTTCTGTTAACCCAAAAGTGATTAACACACCAAACGTGGCTGCTGTTGCCGCAGACGGCATCCAGCTTATTGCTAAAGCAAGAGTAACTGTCCGAGCAAACATCGCTCAACTGGTAGGTGGAGCAGGAGAAGAAACAATATTGGCAAGGGTTGGTGAAGGAATTGTAACTTCTATAGGTTCTGCGAAGAATCATAAAAGTGTGCTTGAAAACCCTGATAAAATTTCAAAACTTGTTTTGGAAAGAGGCCTCGATTCTGGTACTGCATTTGAAATATTATCGATTGATATTGCAGACATCGATGTTGGATCAAATATTGGTGCAAAACTCCAAATAGATCAGGCTACTGCAGATTTAAAAGTAGCTGAAGCAAGAGCTGAGGAAAGAAGAGCCATGGCCGTAGCACTGGAACAAGAAATGAAAGCTAAAAATGTAGAGATGAAAGCCAAAGTAACCGAAGCTGAGTCCGAGGTACCAAAAGCTATCGCTGAAGCCTTTAGATCCGGTAATCTTGGGATAATGGATTATTACAAAATGGAAAATGTAAAATCTGATACCAGTATGCGGGATTCAATAGCCAAATCTGATGAAAATAAATCGTCAGACAGGTCAAGAGGAAACGATAAAAATAAATAACAAAATAAGAAAGGGGCGTTAAGCCCCTTTCTTATTTCTCATTCTTTTTTTCATTTCTTTTTTACTCAATACTTCAGGGACAACTTCTGTTTTACTTTTTGCCAAAATCTTATCGTTTTTATTGTCAAACAGAATGGCGTTGTAGTAAATGGGCAATTCGAAATCTCCATTTTCTTTTATAACCCCGTATTTATCGTCTTTCCTTATTAATATTTTATCTTTTGCTTCTCTTCTGATTTCCTCGTAAACAGGGTTGCTTATAATGGTGCCATCTGGTTTTGCAAGTCCAAAGAGCCCCTCATCCTCCAACAAGTAATATCCATCCATCATTCTGCTGACTCTTTTACAAGGTGTTTCCAGCAATGATTCGCCAGTTTTATTGATCAAGTTGTAAGTGCCGTCAACTTCAACGATAGCTACGCCCTTAATGAATGGGCCTACCGAGTTATAGGTATAGGGAACAACCAACTGCTGCTGATGGTTAATATAACCCCATTTGGTGCCTGTTTTCACACTTGCCATTCCTTCAGAAAAAACTTTTACCTGATCAAATTTGGGAGCTATAAGCGTGTCCCCACTGGAATTGATAAACCCAAAGCCATCTCCGATTTTCGCTCCATAAGCGCCTTCATTCCCCGGTAAAATTCCGGTAGCAGTTTTAGTTGGCCTTACTTCCCAGTCGCCTTCTTTGTTAAGCAATCCGGTAGTACCATCTCTGAAGTGAACATTGAAATAATCTCCTGATTTTCTAACAGAATCCATTCCCACAATATCCAACAGGATACCGTCATTTTTCATAATCCGCCTTAACTTTCCATGGATGTATTCTAGCATCACATCATGTTCGATGCTGATTCGGTGAAAGCTATTGTACCTGATGTCAGCAGTTGTAGACAAGGCATTGATCAAAAGGTATTCGTCGCTGTTTTTGGCGTAAAAATAACTGTCTTCTAAATGGCTTAATTCATCAATTACTGGTTTGAGAATGTATTTGCCTTCCATATTTATTAGCCCAATGCCGGAGGCCTCTTTGGCAACAATCACATTGTCTGTGGGGTCTGTCAATGAGGCATACTTGTGCTCAGGCGTTTCTGATAGTGGCAAAGTAAAGCTCCCATCGCTATCTTGTGCAATTACCTGTCCATTTCTGGCGATTCTGGCGGAAACAAAATTCCCAATAGAAGAAGTAGTTCTTTTTCCCCGATCGTAAACGAAGTATTCCTCCCCTTTTCTGGCAAGTAATAGGGTATAGTAAGATGCTATTTCATCGTAAATGGCTGGCAAAACCTGCTCCCCATACTCATGTAATGCGCCAAATTTATCATTGTTCTTAATTATGATCCAGGGCTCAAGAAATTGGTAGAGGGAAGCGTCCTCTATAATTGTAAAGGGCTCATATTTGGAATCCAAAAAAGAAAGGTCATTGTTCCAAACATTGATTCTAAGGCTGTTTCCAAGCAAGAAAATTTCACCTTTTGAAAGCTTTTTTTCCAAGTGAAAATTGCTGTCAAATACTTCCCAGGTTTGAGTAGATCCTGTCCTTGCAATCATAACAATCAATAGCAAGGTTATAAAAAATTTGAATAAGGGTATTTTGTGCATTTTAGCGTGTTTTGGGGGTGAAAGTAAAAAAGAAATTACAGCTTTCCGAATAAATCAATAAGGCTATTCTAATTGGCCCATTAAAAAATTGTAATCTGTCAGGAGATGGAATTTAGCTAATGATCTGTTTTCTTGACTTCTTCCTTTTCTAAATCAAAAAGGTCATTGATAATACCGATCATTTCTTCAGCTTGATCACGTTTACAGGCAGCCCTTAATTGTACCACTGGCACTTTAAGGATTTTTTGCATCATGCTTTTAGTCATCTTGTCGATGATGTCGTATTGCTGACTATCGGCATTTTTAAGGTACCTTTCAAGCTCTTCCTTGCGGATTTGCTCAAGGCTGTTTTTTAGCTTATTGATGGTAGGGGACACCATCATTTCTTTTTTCCAGTCGTAAAATTCTTTAATGTTTTCTACGATAATGTTTTCAACATGAGGAATAGCTGCTTTCCTTTTACTTAAGGTTTCACTAGCCTTACTTCGGATATTGTCCACATTATAGAGCAATACTCCTGGAAGGTCCTCCACTGCAGTATCTATGCTTCTAGGGACAGAAAGATCTACCAGTAATTTATAACTTTTAATATTGAAACTGCTGATCAATTGTTTGCTGATCAATGGCTCAACCATTGCTACGGAGGAAATGATTACATCTGCCTCTTTCATCGCTTCAAAACAATTTTCGAAGGGAATTGCTTCGAAATTGTATTCAGTTGCCAATTCCAAAGCCTTAGAATAGGTTCTGTTGGCAATCTTAACTTTGGCGTCTTTCAGGTAAACCAGGTTTTTGGCTACATCCTCACCAATTTCTCCAAGACCTACTAGTAGTACCCTTGGCTGGTGGGTGTTTGAGGTAAGTTCTTCAATTAACTCTACTGCAGCATAAGATACTGATGCTGCCCCGTCCCTAAAGGCCGTTTCCTGAACCACTTTCTTATTGGTGAAGAATATGGTATGCATTAGACGGTGTAGGAAAGGTCCAGCCATGTCCATGTCCACAGCAGTCTGATAAGCTCTTTTTACCTGATTGGAAATTTGCATGTCACCAATTACCTGAGCTTCCAGTCCCATCGCCACTCTGAAAAGATGGGATATGGCGGTTTTGTCATCATGGAAAATGTCAAAATATTCCAGATAAGAGATGGTGTCCACCAAACCCTTTTCTAGTCCAACAAGTTTGATGATTTCTGTGGAAAGGTCCAGCTCATGGCTGTAATAAATCTCTGTTCGGTTGCAGGTAGAAAGAATTAGGGTGTCCGTAAGACTGAAAAACTCTCTCAATTTACCCAAAAGTGAGCGTACCGCACCATCGTCCAAAGATACCAACTCCCGGATTGCTACAGGGGCATTCTTAAATGATAGACTTAAAGCTTTAAACTTTGACTGCATGATAACCAACTTTCAGCTACAAATTTATTATAGAATTGGGACGAAATGAATTAATTCAGCAAAGGGAGTTTAATTTATAATGCTTCTAAATAAATTCGGCCTCAGCTTCATCCTAATACAATAAGGCGAATTTTTGGAATAACATTCCATTATTCTTAATTTAACTATGCAATAGGGAAAAACTATGTTAGATAAATGGTTTTATGTATTGAAATCTTATTTGGGTTTTACCCGACGGGAAATGCGTGGCTTCGTCTTTGTGATCCCTGTTTTAACGTTGCTTTATGCCGCTCCCTATTTCATTGAAAGGTATAACCGTTCTGCTGCCCAAGCTTCTTACCTTGCCTATATTGCCGAGAACAAAGCTTTTTTTTCTCAGGAAGCTTCGTCCACAAAATCTTCTCAGGAAAAAAAATCAAAATCATCACAGGGAAGTACGGGAAATGAAAAGACAAGTACTTCTACCCCGAAGCTTAAAAGACCGACTAAACCCAGCTTAAATAAAATTTCTTTTGCTGAAACCACTGCCGTGGAATTACAAATGGTACAAGGTGTAGGGCCTGTTTTGTCTGCTCGCATTGATGAATACAGAAACAATTTGGGTGGGTTTTATACCCCTGAACAACTCTTGGAGGTATATGGGGTAGATGCTGAACTGGCAGAGAAAATATATGCTGTATTCTCCTTCGAACCCAAAATAGACCATCAACTAAATATCAATCTGGCAGATTTTAAAGCGTTAATCAATCATCCTTATATTGACTATGGAGCGGCTAAAGTTATTTTGGCTTATCGAAAACAACATGGCGCTTACAATTCAGCGGAAGAATTGTTAAATATTAAAATTTTCAATCAGGATTGGGTCGATAGAATTACGCCTTATTTGACCTTTTGATTTTTATTCTTGGCATAAGTTTTTGCCGTCTGATTTTTTGTTGGAAATTTACCCAATGAAGGATCTGGTACAATATTTGGCCGAGATAGAGCTGAATTTACCTGCATTTCCCATGGATATTGAAAAGGGAGATCAAGGTAAATATTATGTTTTTGATCCAATCAGGAAAAAAAAGCTGCTTTTAACGCCTGAAGAATGGGTGAGGCAACATATTACCCACTACCTCGTCAAACATCTGAATTACCCCGGAAGTTTAATCTCCTTGGAAAAAGGACTGAAGTACAATGCCTTGCAAAAGCGCTTTGATATATTGGTGTTGGACAGGTCTGGGGAAGCTTTTTTTTTGATTGAGTGCAAAGCACCGGATGTTAACCTAAACCAAAAAACGGTAGAGCAGGTCTGTTTATACAATAACAAATTCAATGCACCCTTTATATGCATAAGCAATGGTCGTATGCATTTCTGTCTCCAAAGAGACCCGAAAACAGGTAAATATTCACAAATTAGTTATTTCCCCAGGTTTGAATAACTATCAGTATATTACGATCTTGAATTTTTGAAATAAAAGTGACGATAGTCATGTAATTTGCTAAATTTGCTTAGTCATGTACTTAAATGGGGGCGTAAAATGATGAATAAAGATAAAAGTACACCTTGCGAAATGTGCTTGAGTAGGAAACTTTCCTTATTCTCAGGACTTGGAGACGAGCATTTATGCAATGTTTCTGCGGGGAAAAATTTCATTTCACATAAAAAAGGTCAAATCCTTTATTATGAAAACACCAAGCCATTAGGTGTTTTCTGCGTCAACAGTGGTGTGGTTAAGATTTTTAAAACTGCCTCTAATGGTAAGGATCAGATCATTCGACTTGCCCAAAAAGGTCATTTGGTTGGCTACTCATCATTGATAGGGGAGGAATCCTATACGACCACTGCTACCATAGTGGAAGATGCAGGGGTTTGCTTTGTGCCTAAAGAAGTGTTTTTGAAAGTGATGACTGAGGACAGTACTTTTCATCAGCGGCTTACTCAGGCACTTTGTCATGACATGGGGATAATGGAAAGCCAATTGACAGATGCCACTCAGAAATCAATTAGAGAACGACTGGCTTTGACCTTGCTACAATTGGGGGATAGTTACGGTGTTGACGGTGGAGACAGGCAGCGGCTTGATATAGCACTGACACGTGAGGAAATTGCTGGACTAGTTGGTACTGCCACAGAAACAGTCATTAGGTTATTGTCCGAATTTAAAAAGGACAAGCTTATAGACCTGCAGGGAAAGAAAATTATTTTATTGAATCGAAAAGGGCTTGCCAGGCTTTCTGATTTCTACGGGTAGCCTATAAAAGGGTTATTAAAAGCCCATTGCTGGGCTTTTTGAGGGCTTGAAACTATTCAGAAAGTTCTGTTATTGGTTCGAGGATTAGTTTTCTAAATTCCACTTTTGCTCCTTCAGCCTGAACGGCTATTTGTCCCTTCGATGCTGTACAATTGTATCCTTCGTTTACAAAGTCTCCATTTACCCACACCTTGACCCTGTCATTCAAACATTCTATCACCATTGTATTCCATAATCCGGGGGTGTTTTCCGAACCGTCAGTAAGGTTTAGTATCCTTCTTTTTTTACCTTCTGTTACGCCCCATTCTTCTTTTGGACCTCTTCTTTCGACCATATTGTCCACTTCAATATTTTCAACAATGCACCAAAAATCCCCAGCATTTTCATGATACATTTGCACCTCAATAGATTTGGGGAACATTTTATAAAGTGACCTTGGAGTGGAAGCATGTACTAAGATGCCGCAATTGCCAGTGGCTTCGGGGAATCGGTATTCAGTAGTAATCCTGTAATTTTCATATTCATCATCAGAAATAAGGTGGCCTTGCGGGTTTCCCATACTTATAAGTAATCCATCTTTGACAATAAAGGATGGACTTGCATTAGGATTGGTGTCGTGTTCAGGGACATCCACATGCCAACCGGACAAATCCTTACCATTAAAAATAGGCAATTGTTGTGCCATAGAAGGACTTACTATAAGTGCAAAGACCAATGAAGTCAGAAAAAAAAGCGTTTTCATATTGTAGTGGTATTATTGGTTATTCTGAATTGAAAAGCAAACAGGGGAACACCTTATAAGACGCTCCCCTGTTAATATTGATAAAATTCGGACAAGCTTATCCGATCAGGTTGCCATTGTCATCCCATTGGGCAATGGTCCCCCTTGTACTTACATCAAGATATACGTCTTTGTATTTTGGGTCGTTTTCCAAACCATGTTTGGCCAATACTTCTTCAGGTACACCGTCCCAGGCATTTGGTTTGTTACCTACATATCCCAGGTCTTTAAATCCTTCTTCGCTAGTAAAAAAGCCAGTTGCAGTTAGGTTTCTTAGGTTGTTGAAAAACTTCACACCACTCTGGTTTTCAGGCTTGGCAGTATCAGGATAAGCGATAAGGTCTATGATTTGTATGCGTTGATCTTCAGATAATTCTACAAATTTGTTTCCAAACATCTCATCTGATTTATGATCCAGCCATAAAAGGCCTCCTCTCAGCGGTGTTTGATAGCTAGGAATGTCTTTCACCATGAACTCGATAAAGTCAGGTACACCAGCGCCAGTAGCGCTTCCTGAAGTATCATCTGCAGGTATGATCATGTCTACAAGAATGTCTAATTTCTTCCGCTCATCTTCTGTGAAAAAAGTGGAGGATTTTAAACTTTCATTATGAATGATTTCTTCAGGTGTACGGCCATAGCTTCCAAACTCACCAATTTTCGGATTGTGTGGAATTTCTACAGTTTCAGCGGTTTCCGGCCCGCATCCTGTAAACAGTATACCTGAGGCCAGGGAACCGGTAAATAAAAGTTTTAGGTTTTCTCTTCTGTTCATCGCTTTAGATATTTTTCTTGTTCAGTTGATCAATAATATATTCGGAAGTTCTCCAGGAGTTGGCCAAAATTGTCCAGGTAGGGTTTTTATCAGCCTGTGAGACAAAAGCACCACCATCTACAACAAATAAATTTTTGCAATCGTGTGCTTGAGAATATTTGTTTAATACGGATGTTTTAGGATCATTGCCCATACGGGTGGTTCCCACCTCGTGAATAATTCTTCCAGGTTTGTGAAGTCCAAATTGTTTGTCAGCACCAGGTTTACTGCCGAGCATTACTGCTCCCATGCTGGTTAAAATTTCTTCAAAGGTTTCATGCATGTGTTTGGCCTGGTTCAGTTCCTGGTCACTCCATGTATAATGAAATTTCAAAACTGGAATACCGTATTTGTCTACTACCTGATCATCAATTTCACAATAATTTTCATATCGTGGAATGCTTTCACCACGGCCTGACATGCCTACAGTACTTCCATAAAATCTTCGGATATCTTTTTTGAGTCCTTCACCATAGCCACCATTTACACCAGGATTTCCAAACTCGTCTTTCACATGTTGTCTCATGGTGTCCATGCCTCCTCCAAAACCATAGGAAGGCATTCCCATTCCACCCCAATACTCAATATGATAGCCTCTGGCAAAATCCAGGTTTTTTTCATTTAGCCACCAAGGGGTATATACATGCATTCCGCCAACGCCATCCTCGTTGTATCTTTCCCTGTCCATCATGTCTGGTAAGATACCCATTCTGTCTGCACCAGTAGAGTCATGTAAATAATGTCCTACATGTCCAGAACTATTGCCCAATCCATCAGGATGGTTCTTGGATTTGGAATTCAACATGATTCGTGCTGATTCGCACGCAGATGCGCCCAATACTACTACCCTTGCAGATAGTTTGTATTCCTGCATGTCTAGCTTACTGATATAGGTGACACCAGTAGCTTCACCTTTTTCGTTGGTCATAACCGTTCTTACCATGGCCATGGTAAAAAGATCTACCTGACCTTTCTTCATGGCAGGTTTTACCAAGCAAGTACCAGCAGAGAAGTCAGCATAAACCTGACAGCCTCTGTTACATTGACTACAAAAGAAGCAAGTTCCCCGGTCATTGTTTACAGGTCTTGTAAGAATTGAAAGTCTAGATGGAATAACAGGAATATTGACTTTATCCGCACCTTTTTTTATGAATAATTCATGCAATCGTGGCTTTGGTGGAGGGAGAAAATTACCATCAGGTTCATTGTTGATCCCTTCCTTGGAGCCAAATACTCCAATTAATTTATCCACTTTGTCGTAATAAGGCGCCATGTCCTCATAGCTAATAGGCCAGTTTTCACCAAGGCCATCAAAATCTTTACGCTTGAAATCCAAGGGGCCAAATCTTAAAGAGATTCTACCCCAGTGATTGGTTCTTCCACCAAGCATTCTGGACCTAAACCAGTCAAATTCACTGCCTTCAGCACGTGTGTAGGGTTCTCCTTCTATGTCCCATCCGCCGATGGCTGCATCAAAATCACCAAATGGACGTACTGTACCAGCACCTCTTCTTGGGGATTCCCAAGGTGGTCTCAATTGGGTTCTGTGGTCCTCTAATGCCGGGTCAAAATCAGCGCCAGCCTCTACTACTGCAACCTTTAATCCAGCTTCTGCCAAAATTTTGGATGCCATTCCACCACCTGCTCCAGATCCTACAATGATTACATCGTAAACATCTCCAGCAGTCTGTATTTGAATACTCATTCTTTGTTTTTATTAATTACTCGGAAAAATTAAGATAATTTTCTGATAATAAAAAGAAACATTTTTAAAGAACAATACCTCCATTGCCAAAAAGAGGCTATTAATTATAGTAACGGTCTTAAATGTTTCCAAACTGTTCGGGCAACAATTTGTTGCCCATCACTTGTTGGATGGATGCCATCCGGCAAGTTTAATTCAGGATTGCCGGCAACTCCTTCCAAAAGAAAAGGGATAATAGCCACACCTTGTTTTTCAGCTACCTCGGCATACATCTCTCTGAATTCTTCGGAATATTCCAGTCCCATATTGGGCGGAATCTGCATTCCTGCCAACAAAATCTTAGTGCTCGGGAATTTTTTTGATACGGCAGCAATAATGGCATTGAGGTTCTTTTTGGTCTCTTCAAGAGGAATACCCCTTAATCCATCGTTTCCGCCTAATTCAAGAACAAAGACTTCGGGCTGTTCTTCAAGAAACCAATCCAGCCTACTGAGTCCACTTGCAGTGGTTTCACCACTTAAACCACCATTAATTACTCGATAGTTTAATTCAAGGCTGTCTATTTTATACTGAATTAAGGAAGGAAAAGAAGCCTCTTCATCCAATCCATAACCAGCGGTAAGGCTGTTTCCATAAAACAGGATGTACTTTTTTTTGGTCTTTTCTTTAGTTTTAGTTGTTTCTTGTGTAACCTTTTTCGCTGTTTCCTGTTTTTGATTACAGGAAACAGTTAAAGATGAAATTACTGCAAGTAGAAGAATGGCAGTGAATGCTGTTTTTATTAATCTTAACATTTGAAATATTTTTACAGTCAATTATCAAAAATACTAAACTTAATCCACTATTGTTTTTGTTCAATAGGGATAAGTTTTTTTCTTTGAAAGATATGAACATACTAAGCGTTGAAAATCTGACCAAAACCTACCGAAGCGGAAACAGGGAACTAACTGTTTTAGATCAGGTTAGTTTTGAGGTCGAACAGGGTAAAACCCTTTCTATTGTAGGTCCCTCAGGTAGTGGGAAAACCACTCTTTTAGGCCTGTGCGCCGGATTGGATGTAGCCAGTTCAGGAAGTGTACTAATCGATGGGAAGCCCTTAGAAAACATGAATGAAGACCAAAGGGCTGGCATGAGAAATCAGTTTGTAGGTTTTATTTTTCAAAATTTTCAACTATTACAGACATTAACAGCGCTGGAAAATGTTATGGTTCCATTGGAGCTAAAGAAGCGAAAAGATGCCAAAGAAAAGGCCAAAGAGCTTTTAGAAAATGTAGGCTTGGGCGACAGGCTCACCCATTATCCCAATCAACTTTCTGGTGGAGAGCAACAACGTGTTTCCATTGCCCGGGCTTTTGCGAATGAACCAAAAATTCTATTTGCAGATGAGCCAACAGGGAACCTGGATACTGAAACGGGTGAATTGATAGAGAATCTTATTTTTAATCTGAATGAGCAGCATGGGACTACTCTGATTTTAGTTACACATGATCTGGAACTGGCAGCCAGAACCCACCATTCATTGCATATCAAAGGCGGAAAAATACAGGAGGCTATCAATGGTTGATTGGGGTTGGTCTTTTGTAATGGCTAAAAGAGAGTTTAGAAAAACAGGAGTAAAATTGATCTTGTTTGTTTCTGCTATTGTTACCGGTATTGCAGCTTTGGTTGCCGTCACCTCTTTTGGGGATAATTTAAGTAAGGATATTGACAACCAAGCAAAGGAATTACTAGGAGCAGACCTGCTGTTGAAAAAAAACCAGGACATCTCGTTTCCTGAAATAGAAAAAATCGCCAGTGAACACTCTTTGGAAATCAACTTTGCTTCCATGGTGTACTTCCCTAAAGTAGGAGATAGCAGGTTGACTCAGGTAAGGGCTTTGGAAGGGGAATATCCCTATTACGGAACCCTTGAGACCTTGCCCCAAGAAGCCGAAAGGGGATTTAGATCAGGGGGAAAGAAGGCTTTAGTAGAAAAGACCTTGATGGCACAGTTTGGTGCTGTTGTGGGAGACAGTATAAAAGTGGGGAAGGTAATGCTTGAGATTGTTGGGGCCTTGCAAAAAGTCCCGGGACAAACGGGTATTACGGCCACTGTTGCCCCTGCGGTTTATATCCCTATGGATCAACTTGAAGCTTCAGGATTGGTGCAGTATGGCAGCCGGGTCAATTACAATCATTATTTTTTATTTCCTGAGGCCTTTGATTTACAAGCCCTAATTGATGAAAAGAAAGATGTTTGGGATGAAGATAGAGTGAATTTTGATACGGTTCAATCCCAAAAGGAGTCCACAGGAAGATCTTTTGAAAACCTCTCGAATTTCTTGACCCTTGTAGCTTTTATTGCTGTTTTATTAGGATGTGTAGGGGTGGGAAGTGCCGTGAATGTATTTGTGAAGGAGAAGCTTCCATCAGTTGCCGTTTTAAGGTGTCTGGGAGTGAAAGCCCTGGATATAATCGTGGTTTATCTGGTGCAAATTTTCTTCATGGGATTGGTTGGTTCTGTCATTGGTGCCATAGCTGGTGCTTTGCTTCAGTTTTTATTGCCTTTGGTCTTTAGTGACTTTCTACCGGTAGAGGTCACCGTTCAATTGGCTTGGGGAGCCATTGCTGTGGGGATAGTTACTGGTGTAATGATCTCCATTCTGTTTGCTTTGATTCCGCTTCTGAAGATTCGAAAGGTTTCTCCAATGATGACCTTACGGCCGGATGATCAGTCTGGCGGATTTGGCAATGACCCTGCAAGGATATTTGTCCTATTCGCAATTATTGTTTTTATTCTGCTCTTTAGCTTTTTCCTGTTGGGGAAATGGGACCAAACGCTTTGGTTCACGGGCTTTGTGGTTTTATCATTTGGTGCTTTGTGGCTCTTGGCAATGGGAGTGATGAAAGCCATTCGAACCTTTCTCCCAATATCCTTAAACTATCCGGTAAGGCAGGCGCTGTCAAATTTATATCGCCCCAATAACCAAACGGTTTCCCTTTTAGCAACAATAGGATTGGGGACAGCCATGATTGGCACCTTGTTTTTTATTCAAGATCAATTGCTGGATGAGGTTCGATTTGCAGACAAGGAAGACCAGCCAAATATGTTGTTTTTTGACATTCAGACCAATCAGGTGGACAGCATGATAACAGTGCTTGAATCCGAAGGGCTTCCAATCTTACAACATGTGCCTATCATTACTATGGGCGTTTCTGAGGTCAATGGACTTTCGAAAATGGACAATGAAGAACTTGAGGACGAGGAGAGGAGATCAGGGTCTTTTTACAACAGAGAATTCAGAGTTACCTATAGGGATAGCTTGATAAATACGGAAGAATTGGTGGATGGAGCACTTAAACCTTATAATGGGGAATCAGACAGTATTTTTGTTTCCATGGAGGAAGGTTATGCGGAGCGAAACCATATTAAAATTGGAGACGAAATAGTTTTTAATGTTCAAGGAAGACCTTTGACCACCTATGTTGGAAGTATAAGAAAGGTTAACTTCAGAAGGGTTTCCACAAATTTTCTTGTGGTTTTTCCTGACAAAGTTTTGGACAATGCACCGAAATTCCATGTGCTAATCACCAAAACAAAAGATGACCTTGCCTCTGCAAACATCCAAAATATGATTGTCCGACAGTTTCCAAATGTATCTGTCGTGAATTTAAGTATGATTGTAGAAACCCTTGAGGATCTTTTGGGTAAGATTGGATTTGTTATTCAATTTATGGCATTCTTCAGTATTTTAACTGGCATATTGGTGCTGATCAGTTCCTTACTCATTAGTAAATTTCAGAGAGTTAGAGAAAACATCCTTTTAAGGACAATAGGTGCTGAAAGAAAAGTATTAATAAAGATCAATATTTTGGAATACCTCTTTCTTGGTAGTTTGGCTGCTGGTGGAGGGTTAGTTTTATCTGTTCTGGCCTCTTTCCTACTCAGTTATTTTGTTTTTGAAATTGCTTTCAGTTTGGCTTGGCAGCCTTTATTTCTTGTATTTGGTCTGATTACAGGGCTTACCGTGTTTTTAGGTTGGATAAATAGCTTGAACATACTCAAAGCAAATACAATGGATATTTTGAGGTCATAGCAATTCCATACATGGGAATCAAAAATTGATGAAGGAACCTTTTGGATATAATCAATGTATCTACATTAGATACAAGTTGAACAAATGAAAATTGAAGAGGAAATAAAACAAACTCCATTCAAAGATGGTTATACAAAAGCATTTGTAAATTTACTATTTACTCAAAGTTATTTGGTTACCCGCCAGAGTAAGATTTTTAAGCCCCATGATTTATCGCCTGAGCAATACAATGTGCTCAGGATTTTACGTGGACAATTCCCCAATCCCACCACGGTTTCATCCATTCAGGAAAGAATGCTTAACAAAATGAGCAATGCATCCAGGTTGGTGGAAAAGTTAAAGCAAAAGGGGATGGTGAAACGCTCGGCATGTCCAAAAGACAGGCGACAGGTAGACATAGTGATCACGAAAAAAGGGCTGTCACTTTTAGAATTGCTGGATGCTGAGGTTAAAAATTTCAATGTTGATACCATTCACCTGGATGAAAAAGAAGTAGATCAGCTCAATGCTCTATTGGATAAATTGAGAGGTTAAAACCTCAATTGTCTGTAACCACTCTATTTTCTATTTGGATGTTTAATCTTTTCAAAATCGGTTGTTTTTTTGCTTTCCCGAGTTACCCTTGCCTAAGTTTCTTAAATGCTTTATTTGTACGTGATAACCACTTGTTCCCCTGAAGATAGATCAGGAAGGGCTTAAAAGGCTTGTGGTTGGATGACAGAATCTTTCAAGTTAGCTTCATTGCGTTACATTTTTCCATGTCTTCGAATCTGGGTTTAAAACCAAGATTTAATAATTGGCCTGTGATTTGTTAAAGGTTTGTCTGAATTGATACGATTAAATTATTATTATAAAAGAAGAAAGGGATATGAAAAAGTTGCTCGCAATAGTATGCTTGTTTATTGGGATTCAGATGATCTCCATGGCACAGGATACCTCAAAAATTTCGGTAGATGGTAAAAGTGAAATTAAGGTTTTACCTGATGAAGCATTGATTCGGGTTTCACTTACCATGAAAGCAATGAAAACAGCTGATGCAACAGAAGGGCTTAATAAAAAAGCAGCAGAAGTAACCAAGGCGCTCAAGAAGAGCGGCGTAAAAAATTATGAACTAAAGGCGGACAATTATTTTGTCAATGTAAACAGGATATATACAAAAGGCACTTCCAAAGACAGTGGTTATGTGGCCAGCCAAACCTTAAGAGTATTGGTGAAAGGTAATACTGGAGAAGACTTGGTGAAAGTCATTGAAGCCTTGCACAATAATGTCGACATGGGCTTCCAGTTTGAGTTTCAATTGTCTGACCATAAAAAGAAAGAATACGAAGCGGAATTGTTGCAGCTGGCGATAAAGGATGCCAAAAACAAAGCAGAATTAATAGCAAATTCGCTTGATTTGGGGAAAATAACTGTCTATCAGGTGATTTATGGCGATGTTACTGGTTCTTATCAACCAAAAATGTATAGGTCTGAATCGATGAGAATAAGCGCAGACAATCAGCGAACACCACCTACCATCGAACCGGATGAGCAAACTTTAAGTGATCAGGTAAAAGTGATTTTTACCTTCGATAAATAATTTAAACTAGGCCTGGGGATTGGGGAAATTGTCTTTTTCATCTTCCTCTTGCCTCTTGTGAAGACATTGGAAATCTTTTTCAATTAACAGCTGAAGAGTAGCTCCACCTTCTATAGGGATGGTTTCGGATATCCCTACTTGATCAGTGTTGGCCCAATTGTTTATTTTTGATACAGGTAGGTTAATGCGCAATTTCTCCCCTACAAAACTTACGGTCAGGACATCCCCTTTATCCAGGATTTCCAAGGCATAAACGAAAGATGGATAAGGAGCTGGGAATTTCAGTTCTTCTCGTATCCCTATTCCATTGGCCAGTTGATTGACTTCTGTCTGTGAAAGCCTAAGCCGGAGAGCGTTATTATGGATGCGTATTTTCATGATTTGGATAAAATTTTAGCCCGAAATATGCAATTGAAATAGTGTAGTAAAGTTAGGTGAATTTAACCCGAATAAGGCAATTTTTTGGTGAAGGATATGAAAATCGTCAGTTTAAGCTTCCTTTTATTCTTTAGGAACCTGAACTCGATTATAGAAAATTAGGATTTGTTGGTGGTTATGCCTTCCAAAGCAAATGGGTAATTACCTGCTAAAGCAAACCATCTTACAATTAACCCAAATCTCATTTTTAGCCACTCCCCTTTAAAAAGGGGGATTTAGCTGATCTGCTTTTTCTACACCTTTTTCAAGGAGTGAACTGCATGACCAAATAGACCTAATTTTTCAGGCAAGAATATAGATCGAACTCAGGTTGGGAGGTATGCTTTATCCTTTTTTAATAACCGATAGAAAAGGACTTTTGATGATAAGTTTGGCCTTTAAATTTTTTGATTTTGTCGAAAGTATACCCAATTTACCAAAAGTAAATCTTCCTTCAATTTAGCACCTATCTTCCATGCCAAAAAAAGACCTTTTAAATTTTCTTACTGAACTGTCTCTCAATAATTCCAAAGAGTGGATGGATGAAAACCGCAGCTGGTATGAACAAGAGAAAGCCTTGTTTCTTGAAAGTGTCACTATGATATTGGCGCAATTAAGTAAATGGGAACCGGGATTTTCAGAATTGCGCCCTAAGGATTGTGTCTTCAGGCAAAATAGGGACATCCGATTTAGTGCCAATAAAGCGCCCTACAAAAGCAATATGGCGGCTTACTTTTCAGTCGGTGGTAAAAAATCAGAAGGGCCTGGGTATTATGTACATGTTCAACCTGGAGGATCCTTTGTAGGAGGAGGGATATGGATGCCACAAGCGCCTATATTAAAGAAAATCAGGCAGGAAATAGACTATTCTGGTGAGGAATTGAAAAAATTGCTTTTGTCTCCTGAAATAAAAGGGAATTTCGGCGAGATGCAAGGCGCAAAACTTAAAACCTCTCCAAAAGGTTTTGAGAAAGACCATCCATACATTCAGTATTTAAGGTACAAAAGCTTTATCCTTTCTCATCCGCTCTCGGATGAGGAAATACGATCCGGAGCTTATGTTGCCAATTCTTTGGAAGCTTTTTCACAAATGATACCCTTTCAAGCCTTTCTCCATAGGGCAATTTCTACTACTGATGAAGACGATATTAGGCTCTAAAGCAGCAGCTTTTCAATGGTTTTAGCGACGCCGTCTTCGATATTTGTAGCAGTAATTTCCTTTGCTACAGCTTTTACTTCTTCCCTGGCATTGGCTACAGCCACCCCGTAACCCACTTCCTGTATTAGGGAGATGTCGTTGTAATTGTCGCCAAAGGCGAGCGCTTCACTCATTGGGATGTGGGATTCAGCCAAAACCTGTCTGAGGGCAGAGGCTTTCGAGATTGACTTAGGGGCAATTTCAATATAGGTGTCTTTGGACCGGTAAAGGTGCAAGGAAGCGCCTTGCGTTTCGATCAGTTTGTCATAGAGCCATTGGATTTCTTCAGCATTTCCCATACACATCACTTTATGTGCGCCGCTACTATTTTCTTCCCAGTTCCCAATTACTGCATGATGATTGTCTAAAGTTGCCTGTACTTTTGTAACCATTTCTTCTTTTATGGTCCATTTGTCTCTGGTAGGGGCATACCATTTGTCTCCTGAATACAAGCTCACATGTACCTTGGTCTGTCCGGTTAGGTTGAATATTTCACGGCAGGTTGCTGTAGATATATAAGTTGAATCGACTTGCTGGTAATCCTTGTTTTTAGAACGAATCACAAATCCCCCATTGTAACAAATCAGCGGATTGTCAATTCGCTTAAACTCTTCCAATAAATGAGCCATGGCACTGGGCATCCTGGAAGAGGCTAAAATGATGGGGAAATCTGCCGGTAAAGCAGCAAATACATCCAGGGTTTTAGCTGATATTTGTCTATTTTTATCTAAAAGAGTACCGTCGATATCGGTGCAAATGGCGCTAATTTTCATTTTTAAAAAGGTTTGCCCGAAGATAATCAATCAAATGGCTTTACTAAAGACAGCGCTTGATTTTTCTGAATTTTGAATGTTTGGGTCGAAGGCCATACAAATATTTCTTACAA
The DNA here is from genome assembly GCF_055809755.1 of Cyclobacterium sp. 10D3-21. Lineage (NCBI taxonomy): Bacteria > Pseudomonadati > Bacteroidota > Cytophagia > Cytophagales > Cyclobacteriaceae > Cyclobacterium > Cyclobacterium sp. 10D3-21. The sequence continues at coordinate 6,290,228 of NZ_CM147924.1, read as the reverse complement.
ATGGTTTGCCCTCTTCAGTAATGTTTATTTCATCCTTTTCAAAAGAGATTAAACCTTCAATAAAAAACTCGATAAGAGCATCGGGGATTTTATCAGAGGCTTTCCAGGGAGCTTTGTGGTTACAAATCAAATTCATTATAAAAGATTTGGTACTCAAATCTGTTTCGCTTTGAGCATGCCCTTTAATTATGGGGAATTCACCGCTTTCTATTTTCTCCAAATAAGCAGCGATAGTTTTTTCGTTTTGGCTATAGGCATAGTAGGCATCACTTATGGCACTGCATCCCAAGCCAAGTAGGATTTTGGAAGGTGATGTGGTGTACCCCATAAAGTTTCGGTGTAAGGTATGGTTTGATTTGGCTTTCAATAATGGATCTCCTTCTAGCGCAAAGTGATCCATTCCAATTTCTTCATAGCCCATTTCTTTGAGCCAGATTTTCCCTTGTTCATAGAGCATTCTTTTTTCACTTTCATTGGGCAGGTGCTTTTCAAAGGATTTTTGAGAAGGAAATACTGAAGGAAGGTGTGCATAACTATAAAATGCTATTCGGTCAGGAAGTAATTCTTTGGTTTTTTCAAAAGTGTCCTTTAAAGTTTCTAGGGTTTGGTAGGGGAGTCCATAGATCAGGTCAAAGTTTATAGAGCTGTACCCGGATTTTCTACTTTCTTCGGTCACATATTTTACTCTCTCAAAGGGTTGAATTCGGTGAATGGCCAGTTGAACTTTACTGTCAAAGTCTTGAATGCCATAACTGACCCGGTCAAAACCAAATCTTGCCAATGTTCGCAAGTGCTCCTTTGTCGTATTGTTTGGATGCCCTTCAAAACTGAACTCAAAATCATCCATTTTGGTGGAGGTTTGGGTAATATGCTTTATCAACGCATAAAGGGCGGAGGGAGAAAAGAAGGTAGGCGTTCCCCCACCCAGATGTATCCCCGCTAATTTTGGTTTTTCACCCAGTAACTTTGCATACATGTCCCATTCTTTCATTAATGCGGAAATATAGGGCAGTTCAACCTTGTGATTTTTAGTAATCCGTTTATTGCATCCACAATAAGTACACAAGCTTTCACAGTAAGGAAGGTGAATGTACAAACTTATGCCCTCTTCAGGGCCAAATTTTTGGTAGGCGCTAGTAAAGGATTTTGTCCAGTTTGCAGGGTTGACTGTATTGTTCCAATGGGGCACCGTTGGGTAAGAAGTATATCTTGGAGCAGGAACATTGTATTTTTGTATCAGGGAAGGTTTTGTCATGACCACAATAAATTGATTTGTGGTACAAATTTCCCGATACTTAACGCAATAAAGGATGATGACAATGAGCAATTAAACTGATATGGATCATGTTTTTTACCTGAAGCGAATTAAAAAGCCATATGCTAATGGTGGGTCAAATAATAACTGACAGGTACATGCGGGAGGTTGAAGGTTTCTGCTACGGCCTGATACACGATGTCTCCCTTAATGATATTGAAACCAAAACATAGTTCAGGGAATCTGTCACAAGCATTTTTCCAGCCTTTTTGGGCCAGCTCCAAAGCATAGGGTAGCGTTGCGTTGGTAAGGGCTAGAGTGGAGGTGTATGGAACTGCGCCTGGCATATTGGCTACACAATAGTGTAAAACACCATCAATGGTGTAAGTAGGGTTTTCGTGGGTCGTAGGTTTGCAGGTTTCAATGCAGCCTCCCTGGTCTACCGCCACATCCACTAGAACAGTCCCCGGAAGCATATCCTTAAGCATGTCTCTGGTGATCAAGTGTGGCGCTTTAGCACCTGTTACCAATACAGCGCCAATGATCAGGTCGGCAGTCTGGATGAGGTTTCTAATGTTGAATTCATTTGACATCATTGTTTTGACATTCTTGGGCATTACAGTGGATAAATAGCGCATTCTGGATAGAGAGACGTCCAAAATAATCACATCCGCTCCAAGTCCTGCTGCCATCCATGCTGCTTGAGTCCCTACAATGCCCCCACCTAATATTATCACCTTGGCTGGAAGTGTTCCCGGTACTCCTCCCAATAAAATACCTCTGCCTCCAAGTGGTTTTTCCAGGTAATTGGCACCTTTTTGTACAGACATTCTACCAGCCACTTCTGACATAGGAATTAATAATGGAAGGGTTTTGTCTTCTTTTTCTACCGTTTCGTAAGCCAGGCAGATTGCCTTACTTTTGATCATGGCCTGAGTTAGGGGCTTATTGGATGCAAAATGAAAATAGGTAAAGAGCAAGTGGTTTTCCTGAATAAGTGGGTATTCTGATTCGATAGGTTCTTTTACTTTCATTATCATTTCGCCCTTACTGTAAGTTTCCTCCAGCGAGGTCAATAGGGTGGCGCCAGCCTTTCGATAGGTATCATCAGAGAACCCGCTACCCAGACCTGCTGACTCCTGTATATACACCTGATGACCATTCTTGGTGAATTCTTGGGCGCCTGCTGGCGTTAGGGCCACCCTGTTTTCATTGTTTTTAATTTCCTTTGGAACAGCAATGCGCATGTTAGTAGCTTTAGGGTTAACGAATTAATCAAATATAATCAGTACATGCTCGCAAGGAAAACGATTCGTTAAAAAAAAAATAATTTTTATCATTTACTTTTTTATTATATCCATTAATCGCTAATTTCCTTGAAATGAGGATTATGTAAATAATATTTAGTCGGTTTGCTGATGATTCAGAAAGTTTTCATACTTAATTCGAAATATTATTCTTTGTTTACCGTTTAATTTATACAGTAACGGAATAATATTGTTTTATATTCATTTTAGCTCCTGTAATAAATTGGGATAACTCCAAAAAATGTGTATTTTTGAAATCCTTGGATTTTCAAATGATGAAAAATGGTATAATTAATGAATACTGAATATTTACCTACACTTACGAAAGAAAGCGTAAACCCTTTTGCTGTACAAAGTGTCTTGAATGACTACAAATTGGTCATGATAAGCAGGCATGCGTCCTTGACAGTACGAAAAGAGGTGTTTATGGGTAAAGCAAAATTTGGGATTTATGGGGATGGCAAGGAGCTGGCACAAGTTGCCTTGGCCAGGTTTTTTCAGCTGGGTGATTTCAGGTCTGGATACTATCGGGACCAAACATTGCTTTTTGCAATGGAGGAACTTAGCCTTCAGGAATATTTTGCCCAACTGTATGCACATACAGACATTCAGGTAGAGCCTGCGAGCGGAGGACGATTGATGAACGGGCATTTTTCCACAAGGTCTTTAAATGAGGATGGTACTTGGAAAAACCTCATGAAAATTAAGAATTCAACGGCTGATGTTTCTCCAACAGCAGCTCAAATGCCCAAATTGCTGGGCATTGCTTATGCCTCTAAGCTTTATAAAGCAAATCCTGCGCTGCACCACATGACCGATTTCTCCAATAAAGGAAGGGAAGTGGCATGGGGTACGATAGGAAATGCATCAACGGCAGAAGGAATGTTTTTTGAAACCTTTAATGCTGGAGGTGTTTTACAAGTGCCCATGGTGATTTCTGTTTGGGACGATGATTATGGCATTTCTGTAACCAATGATTTACAAGTAACAAAAGCAAGTATTTCAGCAGCTTTAGAGGGATTCAAAAGAGATAATCAACATAAAGGATATGAGATTTTAGTCGTAAAAGGCTGGGATTATGAAGGCTTGGTTAATACCTACAGTAGGGCTAATAAAGTGGCTAGGGAACAGCATGTGCCTGTATTGGTGCATGTTATAGAGATGACCCAACCTCAAGGGCATTCCACATCAGGCTCTCATGAAAGGTACAAAAGTAAAGATAGACTTGCTTGGGAAGCTGAATATGACTGTGTCGTTAAGTTCAAAGAATATATTTTAGACAATAAAATTGCCTCTGAGGAGGAATTGGAACAAATAGATGCCGAAGCAAAGCAACTTGTCAAAGAAAGCAAAGACAAAGCGTGGAAAGCTTTTACAGCTACGATCAAAAAGGAATTAGAAGAGGCCGTAGTCTTGTTGAATGAATTGGCAGAAAATAGCAAAGGGAATGAGGAGCTTGTTCATATGGCTTATGAGCTTAAGCAAACGCTAAACCCTGTCCGGATGGATGTTATCAGTACAGTCCGAAAAGCCTTGTTATTGGTTAGAGAAGAGCCAGTGGAGGTTAAAGTAAGGCTTCAGAACTGGTATAAAAGTCAGTTGAATTTAAATGAGGAAAGGTATTCAAGTCATCAATACAGTGAATCCGAATTTAGGGTTGAAGCAATTCCCCCTGTGGAAGTCACGTATGGGGATGAGCCCGCTTCGTTGGATGGACGTGAAATTCTGAAGGCTTGTTTCGATGCTATTCTCACAAGAGACCCGAGGGTTTTTGTGATTGGTGAAGATGTTGGCTTGATTGGAGATGTAAACCAGGCCTTTGCTGGTTTGCAAGCCAAGCATGGCGAATTGCGCGTGACAGATACGGGCATACGTGAAGTGACCATCATAGGACAAGGAATAGGTGCTGCATTGAGAGGGTTGAGACCAATTACCGAAATTCAGTACCTTGATTATCTTATCTATGCGTTAATGACGCTATCGGATGATTTGGCTTGCCTTCATTATAGAACCAAAGGTGGTCAAAAAGCCCCATTGATTATTCGTACGAGAGGACATCGACTTGAAGGCGTCTGGCATTCAGGTTCACCCATTGGTATGATTTTAAGTAGTCTTAGAGGTATTTTATTGTGTGTACCAAGAGACATGACCCAAGCAGCGGGAATGTACAACACGCTATTGGAATCAGATCAACCCGCCATCGTAATTGAAACACTGAATGGGTACAGGCTTAAAGAAAAAATGCCTTCCAATATTGGTGAGTTTAAAGTAGCGCTAGGCAAGGCTGAAATATTACAAGAAGGAAACGATATTACTGTTGTGACCTATGGTTCCATGTGTAGGATTGTAATGGAGGCTGCAAAACAACTATATAAAATAGGGATTTATGTTGAGGTAATAGATGTGCAGACTTTGATGCCTTTTGATCTTGAACAGGTAATTTTGAATTCCATAAAGAAAACCAACCGCGTAATTTTTGCAGATGAAGACGTTCCTGGAGGGGCATCCGCATTTATGATGCAGCAAGTTCTGGAAATGCAAAATGCATATTATTATCTCGATTCTCAACCAATGACACTTTCTGCCAAGGAACATCGACCTGCCTATTCATCTGATGGAGATTATTTCTCCAAACCGAGTGCGGATGATGTAGTTGAGAAAGTATATGGTGTCATGCATGAAGCCGACCCTCAAAAGTATCCTTCAATATATTAATTACCAATAATTTCTAAATCAGCGTTCGATCTGTGATAAGGTGAAATCAGGAGTGGTTACAACATTGCTTTCATTTAATGCCCTGTCCTTGATCTTCAACTCTAATTTTATGGTGTCGTTTCGGAAAATGCTATTCCAGCCCAAAGACAACATAGAGTACCTGATCTTTCCTTCAATCGCTCGCAATTGTTCGTTTTCAAGCATTCGCGGAAAACGCCCATTAAAAGTGGTGAAATAAGGAGGGTCTGACCAATTGAACTCAGTATAATTCCCGCCCCTTTTGATGAAGAATTTTATCAAAATATTGTAATAATCCTCATTTTCAGACACCCATAAGGTATCTTTGATTTCCTGATTGTTGATTAATGGAAAAATAACCCAATCCCTGTTATTGAAATCCGGAGCATTTTCAGGTCGTTCACTATAAGTGATAAATTGACCAGCTTCATCGGTGAAATAATTAAGCTCGTTAAAAGGAGGGAATATATCTGTGGCATTTAATCCCAAATCTCCTTCGGCATCACGAAAGTCTAAAGTGACAATTAATGAATCTGAACCTGGAGTTTGGATAAATTCCAGATTATTAAAATCAATTTGAGGTACCGTTGGGAAATTATCCGGTGGGGAAATGCATCCAACCCAAACTGAAAGTATGAGCAGGGTAATGATCGTGTGATTTTTTAACTTCATAGGTAATCCGTAATTTTACACTTCCGCCTCTGTGAATGTAAAAATGATCAAATTTTGGGTTTTACCATAAAATAACGATGAATTCTTTTAAAAGTTTTTGTGAAAAAATAAAATCAGGAAAAATCCAGGATTTTGATGCCATGGCTTTAGATTCATTTATCTATCAGTCTTCCCACAATAAGATTTACCAGAGGTATCTTGAAATAAGGGGGATACAACCAAAATACATTACGGAGGTACAGGAAATCCCTTTTCTCCCTATAGCAATGTTCAAAACGTCTAAGGTTATCTCCGGGCCTGAAAAATTATATGATTTCTGGTATTCCAGTAGTGGCACTACAGGGCAGGAAAACAGCAGGCACTATGTCTGGTCCAAAGCCTTTTATTTGGAGCATTGTGTTAACAATTTTGAAGCGGTCTATGGCCCCTTGGAAGATTTTCATGTGTTGGCATTGCTGCCTTCTTATTTGGAACGGGAAGGGAGCTCTCTTGTAGACATGGCTGCACATTTTATTGAAAAGAGTAAATCCGATCAATCAGGGTTTTATTTGTATGAACATGCGGCTTTGTTGGATAAAATGAAAAGCCTTAAAAATGATGGGAGAAAAACTTTATTACTTGGTGTGACTTTTGCATTGTTAGATTTGGCAGAAATCACCAATGGACACACCGATTTTGGAGAAGTGATCGTTATGGAGACCGGTGGTATGAAAGGAAGGAGAAAGGAAATGATTAGGGAGGAAGTTCACGAGGTGCTCCAGGCTGCATTTAGAGTGGAGCACATTCATTCAGAATATGGAATGACTGAACTTATGTCACAGGCATATTCCTCCGGGGATGGTAAATTTTGGTGCTCTCCGTTTATGAAAGTGCTTATACGCGATATTTATGATCCTTTTGCCTATACCTCTGGCAGCACAGGTGCTATAAATGTTATAGATTTGGCCAATTTTCACTCTTGTTCCTTTATTGAAACTGAAGATCTGGGCTTACAAAATCAGGATGGAAGCTTTACCGTTTTGGGAAGAATGGATAACAGTGAAACCAGAGGTTGCAATTTAATGATCAATTAATTTTGTATTTATTTAGTATTTACACATATTTGACTTAAATAATTTGATTTTATGAAAACTTTAATGACAATTTTGGTGGCTTGTGCGATTTTGGTATTGTCTTCATGTGCTTCTAGCAAACCCTGTCCTGCCTATGCAAAAACAGGTAGCGTAGAAGCAAACGGGTAAGCACAAAGCAGTTATTCAATAATCTGCATACTTTTTAATGTCTTCGGTAGAGATGCTTTTACCACCGAGTATAACCAATCTTTCGATCACATTTCTGAGTTCTCGGATATTTCCTGTCCAGGGAAATTCCTGTAACTTTTGAATGGCTGCTTTTTCTATTTCTTTTTTTGCAGTGCCATATTCTCCGGCAATGTCCCCTAAGAATTTGTCTACTAGCAATGGTATGTCTTCTCTTCTATCTTTTAGAGGTGGCACCTGGATAAGTATGACACTTATTCTATGGTAAAGATCTTCCCTGAAATTACCATCTGCAATTTCTTTCTTAAGGTTTTTATTGGTGGCTGCCAATACCCGTACATCTACTTTAATGTCTTTGTCTCCTCCTACACGTGTGATTTTATGTTCTTGCAATGCTCTAAGCACTTTGGCCTGAGCTGAAAGACTCATGTCACCTATCTCATCCAGAAAAAGTGTTCCGCCATTTGCCTGCTCAAACTTCCCTTGTCTTTGTTTTACTGCTGATGTAAAAGAGCCTTTTTCATGACCAAACAATTCGCTTTCTATTAACTCAGCTGGTATGGCGGCACAATTGACAGCGATAAAGGGGGATTTTTCGCGATTGCTTTTTTGATGAATCCAATGCGAAACCAATTCTTTCCCAGTCCCATTAGGGCCTGTTATGAGCACCCTGGCATCTGTTGGGGCTACTTTTTCTATTGTTTCTTTTACTATAGAGAGGGCTTTGGACTCACCGACCATGTCTAGCTTTTTAGAAAGCTTTTTCTTTAGCACTTTAGTTTCCTGAACAAGATCCTTTTTGTCCAAGGCATTCCTCACTGTCAGCAACAAGCGATTCAGGTCAGGAGGTTTAGGAATAAAATCAAAGGCACCTTTTTTGGTAGCTTCAACAGCTGTTTCAATGGAACCATGAGCCGAAATCATAATGAACTGAGGTTGCTTGCTTAGCTCACTGGCTTTGGAAAGAACTTCCATTCCATCCATTTTTGGCATTTTGATATCGCAAAGAACCAGGTCAAAATCCTCATTTTTTATCATTTCGAGACCTTTTTCACCATCCTGGGCTTCAAAGATTTCATATTTTTCATACTCAAGAATTTCTTTAAGCGTAGACCTGATGACTTTTTCATCATCTATTATCAAAATTTTCGGCATTTCTAAAGCGATCCGTTATTTAGTAAAATTAAAAGTGCAGGCCTATAAGCCGGGTTCTGTATCTTTTTTCAAAGTGTCTGTCATTTATCTAGCCTTTTCTTCACAGAAAAGGTCCAACGACCTACCCACTCCGGTTATCTTAATAGATTTGGACGAGCAGCCCAGTGACCGGAGCCTATTTGGTCTTTCAACCCATAAGGTTTGCCTTGCAATACCGGTCACCCGATACCCGGTGGGCTCTTACCCCACCATTTCACCCTTACCCCAGCTGGACGAACCGGCTGTGGCGGTTTATTTTCTGTTGTACTGTCTGTTATTCTGGTATTTCTACCAAAACACCTTCCCGTTAGGAAGTATGGTGCTCTATGTTGCCCGGACTTTCCTCTTTCCTTAGTGAAATCACCAAGAACAGCGACAAACCAGCCTGCACTTCACAAAAATAAATTAAATAAAGCCATTATTCACAATGATATCGGTTTTTATTAATGGTTTGCGCTTTTGATATCCGTAAAATCTATTTTCCTCTTCAGATTTATTGTTTATATTTCTAGATAAAATATAAACAATAACCTACCCAAAGCTATGAAAGATTTATTTAAAGGATTAATCGCCGGATATGGTGCCTACAAATTAGGTGGCGGATGCTTTAGTACTGTCCTGATTTTTATCTTGATTTGGTTTCTTTTAGGCCAATGTAGTTAAAGGGTTATTCTGATCAAATATTCCACCTAATTGTTCCATAGGTTAGTATTTACTTTTAACCTATTCAGGAAAAGGATACCTTTGTAAAAAATGAGTATATGATTTTAGTTGGAAATGCAGTAATCAGCGATGATATAAAGGAGCAATTTTTTGTTTGCGACTTAGGAAAATGCAAAGGTGCTTGCTGCGTAGAAGGGGATGCCGGTGCACCGCTTACAGAAGATGAAATAGAAATCCTGGATAAAGATTATCCTTCCATTGCCCCTTTTCTTACAGAAGAAGGTAGAGAAGCAATTGCTGATAAGGGGACTTGGGTAATCGACCAGGAAAATGAGAAGGGCACAAGCACCATCGGAGAAAATGGGGCTTGTGCCTTCGCTACTAAAGACGATAGAGGGATTTTGAAGTGTGGGATAGAGGATGCTTACAACAATGGCAAAACAGCCTTTAAAAAGCCTATCAGCTGCCATCTGTACCCCATTAGGATTACCAAGTATGATGAGTATGAGGCCTTGAATTATGACAGATGGGAGATCTGTGACGCGGCCTGCACCTTGGGGAACACTCTTGGTGTGCCCTTGTACCGGTTTTTGAAAGATGCACTGGTGAGGAAATTTGGTGAGGAATGGTATGCAGAATTACTGGAAGAAATAGGAGTGGAGGAGTAAATGCCTCCTGTTTTTCATTATAAGAGCAAGATTTTTTAGAAACCTACCATTGAAGTATTGCCAACTTATTGGCTGGCGAATGATACTTTGGTATTGCTTTGCCTTTCTAAAAATGTGATTTTATCACTTACTAGAAAGGGTTATTGTTCAGCAAAATTGGAAATTACAACCATGAACCAGTGTCAATTGCACCAGTCATGATTGTAAGTTCAATATTTTAATTAAACCTTACGATATCTGCTCCAAGGGCATTTAGGCGTTGGTCTATATATTGGTAGCCCCTGTCAATTTGTTCTACATTGTCTATAATCGATACTCCTTCAGCAGACATGGCAGCAATCAGGAGCGATACTCCTGCCCGTATATCGGGAGAAGTCATCCGGATACCCTTTAGCGGGTACTTCCTGTCCAGGCCGATTACCGTGGCTCTGTGAGGGTCGCATAAGATGATTTGGGCACCCATGTCTATCAATTTATCTACAAAAAACAATCGACTTTCGAACATTTTCTGATGAACCAATACAGTCCCCTTGGCTTGAGTAGCCACAACCAATACTATACTTAGCAAATCAGGTGTAAAACCTGGCCAGATTGCATCTGAGACAGTCAATATAGATCCGTCAATAAAGGTTTCAATCTCGAAATGTTTTCTTGCAGGTATGAAAATATCATCTCCTTTAATTTCAAGCGCAATGCCTAACCTTCTAAAAGTATCGGGAATAATCCCAAGTTTGTCTACTTGAGCATTTTTGATGGTGATTTCGGATTGGGTCATGGCTGCTAAGCCAATAAAGGAGCCAATTTCTATCATGTCAGGAAGAAGCCTATGCGTAGTGCCTTTGAGGCTTTTTACACCTTCAATTTCTAAAAGGTTCGAACCAATGCCAGAAATTTTGCCGCCCATGCTATTGATCATTAGGCAAAGTTGCTGTATATAGGGTTCGCAAGCTGCATTGTAGATGGTAGTCTTTCCTTCAGCCATTGCAGCAGCCATGATGATATTTGCAGTACCTGTTACAGACGCTTCATCAAGTAACATGTAGGCTCCTTGCAATTTGCTGGCATCAATTTTATACAACCCTTTTTTAGCGTCATAATGAAACTTAGCACCAAGATTTTGGAACCCCGTAAAATGAGTGTCCATTCTTCTCCTACCAATTTTATCTCCTCCTGGTTTGGATATTCTGCCTTTCCCAAATCTTGAAAGCAAGGGTCCCAAAAGCATTACAGATCCCCTCAAGCTGGAGGCTTTTTCGAGATACTCTTCTGTTTCCAGGTAAGAAAGTTTGATGTTTTTGGCTGTAAAGGAATAACTTTCCGGACCAAGTTTCTTCACGATTACCCCCATGTCAGAGAGCAATTCTATTAATTTATTGACATCCCTTATATTGGGGAGGTTATTAATGATGACTTCCTCAGGTGTGAGTAATACGGCACAGAGGATTTGTAAGGCTTCATTTTTTGCGCCTTGAGGAGTGATTTCACCTTTCAGTTTTGTCCCTCCGTTTACCCGGAATGATGCCATTAATTTCTTCTTTTTTTGCTATTAGAATTGCTATTTCTTCTTTTTCCTCCAGTATAATTCCTTCTTCCACCGTTGTTATTATTGCTTGCAGGGGTAGTAGGAACATTGCTTTTGAAATCTCTACGCATGCTGGTCTCAAAAAGACCATTTTCCCTGACCTTTTCAAGGTCGATGTGGAGTTTTCCCTTGGAGAGGGTCTTGATGTCATCTAATATAATGGCATCATCAAAGTTTTCCCTGTTCCATGTAGAGTGAAAGCTTCTCATTAGCTGCCCAATATAGATCAGGGCAACTTCTTGCTCTTCATCATCTTCAATCTCTATGGCTTTTTCAATGAGTTTTTCAATGTTTCTGCCATAATGCTTGAATCGAACTTCTCCCTTTGGATAGCCTATCGGCAGGGGCTTTTTACCTAAAAGCTCCTTTTCAGGCATAGGGAAAGGTGCATCGACTTCTAATGAGAAATCAGACATAATGTACATGTCATCCCAAAGCTTTTGATCACTTTCGGTTTTTAATAATGGATTGAGTTGTTTCATCAATTCCACTAGGGCATATGCATACTCTGTTCTTTTATCTTGCTCTGGAACAGTCTTTACATAATCCACTAATTTTTGGATGTTTTTTCCGTATTCTTTCAAAATAACTTTGTTTTTAGGCTTTTCATTATTTACCATGACACCTGCATTTAAGTTTCCTGAACTCTTCTCAAAATACTAATGTCAATATAATAAAAAATATGCATTAGTAAGTTCCTGGCACTTCTGGTGTCTATGGATATTCTCTATTCCACTATGCGAAGCTTTGCAAAGCTAAGTAATAATGTTTTATCTCCAAAATGCTCGAAATGAATATGTGCTTTTCTGTTGGTTCCTTCAGTTTCAATGGCATGTACTTTTCCAAAACCAAACTTAGGATGTTCCACCTTCATGCCTTCTTTCAAGGCGTTCGTATTGGAAGGTTTAAAGTTAGGCCCCGGATCATGTAATTTTGTGGTGGTGCTTCTCATGGCAGGTTTTTTCTTTAAACCTACAAAGCCCTGTTTGCCCTCGCTCTCTCTGAATGAACTAGAAAGTTTTGTGCTTATTTTTTTGTTAACCTTTATAAATGTCGGGTCAATTTCTTCCAAAAACCTGCTGGGCTCACAATTTAACAATCTTCCATAACGGTACCTGGTGAGCGCATAGCTGAAGTACAACTTCTCCATGGCCCTGGTAGCAGCGACATAAAACAAACGCCTTTCTTCTTCCAGGTCTTCCCTACTTTGCATCATCATCTGCGAGGGAAAAAGATCTTCCTCCATCCCTACCACAAAAACATACCTGAACTCCAACCCTTTGGAGGAGTGAATGGTCATCATGGTAACGGTATCCTGGTTGTTTTTGTTCTGGTCTTCATCTGTAAGTAAGGCGATTTCCTGAAGAAATGCCCCTAAGGACTTGTCTTCATTCTCATCATTATCCACATACTCTTTTATGGCATTGAGCAACTCCTGAACGTTTTCGTACCTATTGAGCCCCTCGATTGTTTTGTCTTCATACAAATCCCGCAACAATCCTGATTGTTTGGCGATAGAGGTAGCCGCTTCAAAAGCATCCTTTCTTTCTATCTCCATTTTAAAACTGTTGATTGTGGTGCAAAAATCGGAAACAGCATTAGCACCTCTTCCAGACAAGAAGCTTTTGCTATTAGTGAGCACTTTCCACAACGAAATGTCATGCTCATAGGCCCCGACCAGAAGCTTCTCAACACTTGTATTCCCGATCCCCCTTTTAGGGTAATTGATGATCCTTTTGAAAGCTTCCTCATCTTCCTGATTGACGGTGTACCTGAAATAAGCCATGAGATCCTTGATCTCTTTCCTTTGGTAAAAGGAAAGCCCACCAATGATCCTATAGGCAATCCCTGATTTTCTTAGGGCTTCCTCCATGGATCTGGATTGGGAATTGGTTCGGTACAATATAGCAAAGTCACTGTTGCTTAATTGCTTGTTGTTCTTTTCTTCAAAAATTGTCGCCGCAACCATTCTGCCTTCTTCATTGTCTGAAGTAGCCTTCATCAATTCGATCAGGTCTCCGGAGTCATTTTGAGTCCAAACATTTTTTTGAAGTTGAGACTTATTCTTGGCAATGATGGAATTGGCTGTTTCTACGATGTTTTTTGTGGAACGGTAGTTCTGTTCCAATTTCACCACAAAAAGATCAGGGTAGTCCTTTTCAAAATTGAGGATATTTTGGATGTCAGCCCCTCTAAAAGCATAAATACTCTGGGCATCGTCTCCCACTACGCAGATATTCTGGTGAACAGCTGCTAGTTTTTTAGTGATAAGGTATTGTGAAAGATTGGTGTCCTGAAACTCATCCACCATTACATATTTGAATCGTTGCTGGTATTTGTACAAAACATCAGGGTGGTCACGGAACAAAACATTGGTATTGAAAAGCAAGTCGTCAAAATCCATTGCAGAAGACCTGAATAACCTGTTCTGATAGGTTTTATAGATTTCTCCCATTTTTGGTTTCATCGCGGCTTCATCGTCAGCTGCGATGTAGGGATCCTTAAGGTAAGCTTCCCATCCGATCAGTCTGTTTTTAGCGCCAGAGATTCTTGAAAGTACCGTATTGGCTTTATAGACTTTATCGTCCAGCTTCATTTCTCTTACGATGGATCGGATAAGCGATTTGCTGTCGTCACTGTCATAAATGGTGAAATTACTAGGGTAACCTAATTTTGATGCTTCCACTCTTAGAATTTTGGCAAATACAGAGTGAAAGGTCCCCATCCATGTATTTCTCGCTTCCAGCCCAATAAGTTTTTCAATTCGCTGCTTCATTTCACTGGCAGCCTTATTGGTAAAAGTAAGGGAGAGAATCTGAAATGCGTCTACCTTTTTTTGGCGAATTAAATGCGCAATCCTAAAGGTAAGTACTCTGGTTTTTCCTGACCCTGCTCCTGCAATAATCATAACTGGACCATCTGTTTTTTCTACAGCTTCCAATTGAGGAGGGTTGAGGGTGGCTAAATAATCCATATAATATTCAATTTACTGTATTCAGGGAGGCAATTCTAGCAGGCTCAAAGTTATCAATTCTTTTCCAGCTTATCCGCTGATACATCTATAATGTCTGTATTTTTAAAAACCGTGAATATAAGTTAATAAATTTTGGTCTTTATCTCGAGTTATTTCTCTTATATCAAGAGATAGATTGTTATTCTGTGAAAGTATTATAACATTCTAATTCAAAGGACACAAAAACAAAGCTAGATTGGATGAATTAAGCATAAAAGTTGTCAGGAATAAAATTAAAGCAATTGCTGAAAGGAGGTTAATCTTTATTGTTAGGCTTTTTCAGCTTCCATCTGTTGTGAGACCAAAGGTAGAGAGAGGGGCAATCTCTAATGTTTTTTTCTAACATTGTTATAAATTTGTCAGTAATGGAATGAGCTAAATCGTCTGAATAAGGAGGCTGAGCGATTATTTGGTACTCAAAGACATAATGGCCTCTCTTTGGTTTGCTTGTATGCGCATAGATAACCTTGGTATTGAATTTCTTGGCCAATTTTTCACCTCCTTCAAAAAAAGCGGTCTCCCGATTCATAAATGATGCCCAATACCTGATGTCTGAAAGGTTTGGTCTTTGGTCTGCAGCTAAGACGATGAGTCGTGGCTGGTTTCTGTTTCTTAAGAAGGTTCGCTGAAAGGATTTTCTTTCCGTAAGTATGGCTCCAAACCTGCAACGGATGGACTTCATTAGCTTTTCAAAAAACGGCTGACTTAATTTTGTGTAGATGGTTTCGCATTTACTAGAAACTTGTGATGAAGCAGCAACCAAATGACCTTCCCAGTTAAAGAAATGGCCACACATTCCAATTACTATTTCTCCTTTATCCACATTATCAAAAACCAAATTTGAATTTTTAGTAATGAATCTGCGATGTAATTCCATTTCACTCATCGTCAATAGCTTTATGGTTTCTGCCATTGAATCAGTGAAATTCCGGTAGAATTTTCGAGCAATGGCCCGAACCTCATCATCATTTTTCTCTGGGAAAGCATACTTGATATTATTAAGGACTATTTTTTTTCTATAGCCCAAGACATAGTAGGCCAATAGATAAAAAAGGTCCGAAAAAATAAACAATACTTCCAGTGGTAGTTTGGAAAACAGCCGAAATAAGAGCATATTACTTTCTTCGAGATTTAATAAGAATTTATCTTGGGTCAAAAGAATGAAATTATAGCGACTTTCTTGAGGAAAATTAGTTATAAATAAACCCAATTAGTAATTTTATGGTCTATGTCCGAAGTACAAAGAAAAAAATATTCTGATAAAGATAAAAATAACATTTTTGATCATGAATTCATGCCTCATATAGACTCTATGTACAATTTTGCGTACAGATTGACTTTTGATGAGGATGATGCCAAGGATTTGGTACAGGATACCTACCTTAAGGCATACAGGTTTATTAATTCTTTTGAGAAAGGAACGAATGCCAAAGCCTGGTTATTCAGGATATTGAAAAATAGTTTTATCAATGAATATCGGAAGAAAAGTAAGCAACCCGCCAAGGTAGATTATCAGGAAGTGGAAACTTATTATAACTCTGATAATGTTGACTATAGTATGACCTCCGATCTGAGAGTAGATGCGGTCAAGGATATGTTGGGAGATGAGATCTCAAATGCACTTAATAGTCTTGCTGTTGATTTTAGAACAGTGATTATTCTCTGTGATTTGGAAGGGTTTACCTATGAAGAGATGGCAAAGATTTTAGACATCCCTATTGGAACTGTTAGGTCAAGACTTCATCGAGCAAGGAACCTTTTGAAGGATAAACTTCGTTCCTATGCTGAAAATATGGGTTATGATACTGAGGAAGAATAAAAATAGCATCGAAAACACTTAAAATGGACAAGAATCTAAACACATCCAGCGAAAGAAAGCAAAACTGTAGCGATGAGAACAAATGCTTTGAACTTTTAGAAAGCATTTTGGATGGGGAGGGAACGGTTGATTCAAAGGAGATGCTTAACGAAAAGTTAGCAAAATGTCAGCCATGTTTTGAGCATTACCACTTGGAAAAAGTCATAAAAGAGATTTTGCAAAATAAATGTACCAAGCATATGGTACCCTCTGAATTGGCAGCCTCTATCAGGCAAAAAATTCAGGAATTAAAATAAGGTTTATGTCTCAGGGAAAAGTGATAATTTTTTCAGCCCCTTCCGGATCTGGTAAAACGACTATAGTCAAACATCTTTTAAAACATGAACCACTTCTTGGTTTCTCCATTTCTGCGTGTACCAGAGACAAGAGAGGCAGAGAAGAGGAGAATGGCAAAGATTATTATTTTTTGTCACCTGAAGAATTTCGTGAAAAGATCAATCAGGATGCCTTTATCGAATGGGAAGAAGTATATGCAGGCAACTTTTATGGCACCTTAAAAGAAGAAATTGAAAGGATTTGGGCTCAGGGAAGGCATGTGATTTTTGACGTAGATGTAAAAGGAGGAATCAATCTCAAAAATTATTTCGGAGACAAAGCGCTCTCTATTTTTGTGAAAGTCCCTTCCATGGAGGATTTGGCTCAAAGGTTGCGTGACAGAGGCACAGAGTCTGAAGAAAGTCTTTCCAGGAGGATTTATAAAGCCAAATTTGAAATGGGTTTTGAAAAACAATTCGATGTTGTCCTTGTCAATGAAGACCTGGATCGCTCTTTCAAAGAAGCTGAAAAATTGGTAGAGGATTTTATAAATAAATAGCTGTTTTGAAAGTAGGGTTGTACTTTGGGTCGTTTAACCCAATCCACATTGGTCATTTGATTATTGCTGATACGATGCAGGATCAAACAGATCTGGATGAGGTCTGGTTTATCGTCTCTCCTCAAAATCCGTTAAAATCAAGCAAATCGTTGTTACATGAGTTTGATAGGCTGAAAATGGTTGAACTTGCCACAGCTGATCATTACAAATTCAAGGTTAAGGATGTGGAATTTCACATGCCCAGGCCGAGCTATACTATCGACACGCTCACCTATCTTTCAGAACAATACCCTTCACATGATTTTTCGCTTATACTAGGTGGGGATAACCTGAATCATTTTCACAAGTGGAAAAACAGTGAGGCTTTATTGAATCAATACGAAATTTACGTCTATCCCAGACCAGGAAAAAACAAAGACTTAAAGCATAAAAACATCCATTTTGTGGAGGCACCTTTACTGGATATCTCTGCAACTTTTATCCGTAAAACAATAAGCAAGGGTGGCTCGGTTAAATATTTGTTACCTCCTGATGTATTGGACTATATACGTGATAAAAAATTCTTTATCTAGCAAAATAAATCAAGACCATAGTGCTCCAATTTCATAATGAAAGAGGGGAACTATGGTCTTTTTCAATTGTAATTATTCTTTTCGAGTCTTTATTTTTTGATTGATCAATTTGGCTATTTCCTTTCCTTGTTCAACGCCGTTATCAATTGCCGGAAGGTAATGGATACCTCCAAAAAAGCGGCTAATGGCGGCTTCAGTTGAAGCGATACGGAAAGAATCAAATTCCCTGACACCCAATCCATATTTAACTTCTGTAGAATCGACGAAATGAAAGGGTTCACCGAGTAATTTTGTCAAAGCCTCAGCAGCTGCAGTAGATACTACGCTGTGGCCACTCGTATACTCAGGAAAAGGTGGCGTTTGTAATATGGGCAACCAGTTTTCATCCATGTAGATGTTGATATAGGTTTCTGGCCTTATCAATGCACTGCGGTATTTTTCATCCCAGCAGGAAATGAAGCCGTCAAATAGGTAGATAGAGGTAGTGGCTAAGGTTTCGGCGGTAGCTTTCCAATCCAGCCCTTTGTTTTTTGCCGCAATGCCGGCAATGCCCATCCAGTGGCCCCCAGGAGTAATTTTCTTTTCAGCAAACATCACATGCCCTTTAACATTCATTTTATAAGGGTTGCAATCCCAAAAGAAAGCGATTTCTTCCTGGTCTGCCTGCATATTATTCCCTGCATCCATAACAGCTTTGGCATCCTGGTAAAAAGTGCTTTCTGGTAGGGTATCAAATGGAGGAGGAGGTACAGGGGCAAACTGACTGGCTGAGTCGAGGAAAAAGGGTCTTATCTTATTCCAGTGGGGCTCTATGCTTTCAATATAAGCTGGAGGAGTAGGCTTCCAGGAGCCTAAGTCATTTTTGACAGTATATTTACCGAAGGACCGGCTTTGATGGTAATTGTCTTCTGAAGCATAAGCTAAAATTTCATCCGCTACTGCTTCCCCCAAGGCCAGGGATGCTTGGAATTCTTCTTCAGGCATTCCTGCATTTTTAATTTCCTCAAATAAAGCTTCTCTATCATCTATCAGAAATTGTTCAGTAAATATTAACTGTATGGCCACTTTATAATAAGCTGCAAGACTTGCCATTTGAAAATTGGCCTTGCCATAATCAGATGAATTTATGGAAAGAGCACTGGATTCATTCAATTGTCCCATCAGGGAATGAAATTCATCAGGAGAGGCAAGTACTGCTATCTCATAAGCAGCTATAGAAGGGTAAGCATAAATTCTACTCGCAACAGGCGGAGAAAATATGTCGTGAACCATGGTTTCTGTCAGTTTTTCATTGGCCGCTATCAGGTAATATTTTTCAGCCAAAAGCTTTTTATAAGTATCATTTTTACTACATGAACTCAATAAAAAAAGAGACCAAAACCAAGCCCTAGGAGGCAGGTTTTTAAAAAAGGTTTTGTATTTAATGGTGCCATAATTGTATGAATATAAAAGTGATTTTATTACTTATTTATAAATTATCCGAATTTCCTATGTGTTTTTCATAGGCGTTAATGACCCAATTTCCAACTTCTTTGCCTTGGTCCTGGCCCCTGGTGATGGCGTCCATATAATGTATGCCACCATATAATCTGGAAATGCTTGCCTCTTCCGATGCATGCATAAAAGAGGTGTAACTTCTACTGCCCAAACCATATTGTTCTTCTACGGTATCGGTATACTTGTAATTGTCACCAAAAAAATGAGTGAGAATGACTGCTGAAGTGGTTGAGATGGTTGAGTGTCCGCTAAGATATTCAGGAAAGGGTGGTGTTTGAAGCATGGGTTGATAATTGGAGTCTATGTATTTACGGATGGCTGTTTCAGGTCTAATTCTGTCGCTTCTGTATTTTTCGTCCCAACAGCTTATAAATCCATCCATTAAGCCCATGGCCACCAATGAGTTGATTTTTAAAGTTTCATTAAAATCCAAATTGGATTGCTGACAGGCAATAGCGGTGATGCCCATCCAGTGCCCCCCAGGGGAAATCTGTTTGATTCCAACCATCAGGTGCCCCGTTTCCTCCAAAGCAAATGGATTACAATCCCAAAAGCCAGCAATTTCACGCTGTTCTTTGTTCATTTCCAGAGTGTAAACTTCCTGCATCAAAGTGTAAAATTCCGAGTTAGGGTCTGAAGAAAAGGTCACCGGAGGTAAAGGTTTGAAATGGTCAGCAGATTTTAAAGTAAATGGCCTGACCGTATTGAAATAGGGTTCAACTGGTGCAAAGTATCCTGGGGGAGTAGGATACCAATTCCCTTCTCCTTCCGAAGGTTGGTACCTGGGGTAATTGCTTATGTCCCGGTATTTGTCCTTCTGCGCATAGTCTAAGATTTGTTCACTTATTTTTTTCGCATATTGCTCTGCAGCGGAAATTTCATCTTCTGAATAGCCCCATGCTTTACAGGAATCAGAGAAGGATTGTCTCAATGACTCCAATTCAGATCCGGAAGGTTGCATGGCTGCTGCTGTTTGAAGCATGGCAAATAGGGCACTTATTTCAATGGATGGGCTATCATTTTCAGGGATTGATACTGGGGGAAATTCATTTAAAAATCCAGCAAATGATGGGTAATCCTGATTTTTACTGGCAATGGTTTCATAACCAGTAAGACAAGCATATCCATAGAATCTTGCCGCTAAGGGTGGATTGGTGATGTCGTGAACCATTAGCTCTGTCATTTTTTCAGTGACCCACCCTATGCTTTTTGCGGGGATTTCCTGTTTTTTTTGTGGTGCCTGACAGGAACTCACCCATAATATTGTGGTAAGGACAAATACAAAAGCACCGATCTCACATGACTTTAATAAAGGTCTATTCAAGATATTCATTGGATTCTTTTTCAATTCTGTATCGGTTGGTAAACTTTTAGTGTTTTTTGGCTGATGCCAAACAGAAGTAAATCATCGATCGCCAAAATACTGCGGACATCCCCTTTAATATCCAAACCTGACATTCGTTGTGGCAGGTAATCAAAACCACCTTTGCCATCGCCTAATAATACCAGTCCATGATTGGCATCATATTTACCAAAACGAAGGCGGGCATTGGAAATGTTCCCTGTTAGAATCAAGTCCACAAATTCGTCATTGTTTATATCCAGACTCTCGATGGCAAATACAGGCGCTATTTGCGCTTCCGAAGGTAGTTTAGTTTTTTGGAATCCTTCTTTTTTGTTTATAAAAAGGCTTGTTTCTAATAAGGTTGCCTTAAAATATCCGGCATTTTTCAATTCCTCTTTACTAAAAATATTTTCTAATCCAGCTTCAGCATACATTTCGTAATCTGTAAACCGGGTGCGCATACTAGAGATTTGATCCAGAAGCTCGTCTCTGGTAAGGAAAGGGTAGGATGTCCCCTGTAGGTAAAAACTCAAAATGGGGTCTACGGCTCCATTGTTGTCGAAATCTTTGTAATGCATCTCCGCAGGTTCGTCGGAACTAACTTTCACCTGGTTGTTCAAGCCTTGGTTGCCAACAATAATATCTGGCCTGCCGTCTGCATTCACATCAGAGATGTGAAGGGTATTCCACCAGCCACCATATTCCTGTTCGAAATAAGCTGAACTTGCATTGTGGAGGTTTTGCCCATCATTTTCAAATACGGTGAGGGGTAGCCATTCTCCGATTACAATCAATGCTGCATTGCCATTTCCATTCAAATCTACCCATTCCGCATCGGTAATCAGGCCAAGACTACTAAGGTCCTTGCACCATTGCTCCGTCTTATCCTGGAAAAGCCCTTCACCATTATTTATAAGGAGATAACTTTTCGGGATTTCAGGGTAACGGCCTGGAATCACCCTGCTTCCAACAAATAGATCAGGAAAGCCATCTTTGTTGATGTCATTAACTGCCACTGCTCCGGTACTGGTAAGCATGGCCGGAAGAAAATTTTCTTCTCGGGTAAAATTCCCCTTTCCATCGTTAAAGTACAATCTGTCTTGTAGCCGCTCGTCTGTAGGAAGGAATTCACCGTAACCACCGCTTGCCACATACAAGTCAATGCTTCCATCGCCATTAAAATCTTGCCATACCGCATCGGTATCCTGATGGTCACGGTCTTTTTCAAAAGCAGACATTTTCTTTTCCTTGAAAACACCTTTTGGCTGTTGCATCCATAAACTTCCGGATTCGCCGGTTTCTCCTCCGATATAGATATCCTCCAAACCATCCTCATTGATGTCCGCTTTTACCATTACAGGGCCGCTAAATGAAATTGGATTTACCATCAGCGGCTGCCTTTTAAAATCATTCGTGGATTTTGAGATGGGTTTGTATTCAATTGGTGAAGGGATTTCGGCTAACAAAGTCAATGTCTTATTCTGATCAAACATTTTGTCATTCGCATTGTGCTGAGCAAGGGTGAGGGTCTGGTTTCCCTTAATATCATATTGGCGCTCCAATTCCCCACCTGGCCAAAGGATTTCCAGAGAGTCTATTTGTGTAGCCTTTCCTAATCCGAAATGCAGGACAGGAGACACCGAAGATTGGTAGCCTCTCACAGGCATTTGTGCCTGCTGCTGCAAGTTCCCACTTGAATAAATACGTATTCTTGCACCTATCCCAAAGCTATTTTGATTGGCACCCTGCAAGTTTACCTTTAAGTAATTTTTACTCGCAAGACTATCAGCGTTGTTTCTATAAATAAAAGCAGGTTGATTGATGTTATTGGTAATGAGGTCCAGGTCTCCATCGTTGTCCAGGTCAGCATAAGCTGCACCATTGGTGTTTACTTTTTGATCCAAGCCCCAGGTTTCCATCTTTTGCTCAAACTGCCAGCCATTAAGGTTTTTATAGATATAGTTACTCAGGTTTGAAGAGGGTATTTGGTGAACCAATTCCAGAATATTCTCCCTTCTAAGTCCATTTTTATTGTTTTTTAAATAATCAGCCATGTATTTAAGGAAATCCTGATTGGTGTAATCCCGGGCATAGCCATTGCTGACAAATAAATCTTTTAATCCATCATTGTCAAAATCCGCAAATAACGCAGACCAGCTCCAGTCTGTATTTGAAACGCCTGCCATTTGTCCAATTTCACTAAAATCTCCATTCCCATTGTTGAGGTGCAGCATGTTGCGCATGTATTGGTGATGAAAACCCATTTTTAGACCGAACTCAAACTTCTCATAGTTGTCTGGAGCCATTAAAAGCTTTTGTCTTTTATTGTCTTCAGGTAGCATGTCCAAAGTGAAAATGTCCGCAAGTCCATCATTGTTTATGTCTGCAATGTCATTCCCCATTGAAAAGTGAGAAATATGCCCCAAAGCATTGTCAATGTTATTGGTAAAAGTCCCATCACCATTATTGAGGTATAAATAGTCAGGCACCGTGTAGTCATTGCTGATGTATATGTCTTGCCAGCCATCCCCATTGATGTCTGCAATTCCGGTTCCAAGGCCATAGGATAAAGCCACCTTTAAAATCCCGGCTTCTTCTGTCACTTCTGTAAAAGTTTCACCATCATTCCTGAAAAGTTGAGGTCCGGCGGGATCTGTGTTTTTCAAAATTTCGCTAGTATTGGCTTCATCCAATATGGGCAGCGATTTTGGGTTATGATTGAGTACAAAAAGATCCAGATCACCATCATTGTCATAGTCAAAAAAACTGGCTTGGGTACTGGTGGACTCACTGTCCACGCCATAATGACCAGCCATTTCTTTAAAAGTTGGGAGGTTATTCTCCGTGTTTCCCTGGTTGATAAAGAGTTGGTTTTTTCTTTTTTCAGGAGGTAAACTTCCTGAGTAGCAAACATAAATGTCCAGAAGACCATCCCCATTTACATCCGCCATTGCAGTTCCTGTTTTCCAGGGAGCAGCCCTGGTGGCCACACCTGCCTGAGCCGTGATGTCCTCAAATTGCATGTTCCCTTTGTTGAGGTAGAGCCGATTTTCAACCATATTGCCTGAAAAATACAGGTCCTCTAAACCATCTCCATTAAGGTCTCCAACAGCTACTCCTCCGCCATTATAAAAATATTCATACATGAGTATGTTAGTGTTCAATCCCTCAGTAAGCGTATTTTCAAACATTACCCCAGATTCCTGTGGGGTTAAAAGCGTAAATTGCTTTAATTCATTCGTTTCAATCGATTCCTTTTGACAACCAATCAAAATCAATAGAAGGAGGGAAAACTGTATTTTTTTGCGTAGAATATTGGACATATGGATGATTATATGGAGAGGCAAATATAATGAGATTTGATTGTTTCTCCTTATAATGGCCGAGCTTATCTGATAGATAAAGAATTAACACCTTAGGTTTAAACACCCGTTTTTTTAGTTGATTGGACTTTTAAGGCCAGTGTTAATCACGAAAAGGAAGTATTTGAATCGTATGTATAATTTGTATTGGTTTCATTCCAAAATAGAAAGTAGGTAAAGTATTTAGGGTGAGTTGTTGGTTTAATGGAATCAAAAAAAGAGCGATCAATTGATCGCTCTTTTATATTGTCTACAGAAATTAGGTTAATCGTCGTAACCTGGGTTCTGAAGTAGTTCTCTATTTCGCTGCATTTCATCAAAGTTAATTGGCATAAAATACATTTTGTCCAGCCATAGGCGGTTTTCCTTACCAGGATCAATGTTGATCACTTCATAGGAGTAATCGTAGTTTTCAGTATTGTAACTGTAAATTGTCACGTCCTTTCCTGCTTTTAGCGTTCCCACGATATTGATGCCATTGGCCTGTCTTCCAAAAGTATCTGGAGCAATCATCCAACGTCTGGCATCATAGTACCGCTGTTCTTCATTGACCATTTCTTTGCGTTTTTCATTGATAAGGACTTCCATTAATTCCTCACCTGACGCTGTCACAGCTGGCAGACCGGCCCTAAACCTGATTTTATTTAACCATGTTCTTGCTTCCTCATCATTGCCTAAGCCAATATTCGCTTCAGCATAATTAAAGACAACTTCGGTAAACCGAATATTTGGCCAGGGAATTTCCTGCCAGGTATTCTGATCTACGAAATTAGGATCTGGTTCCACAAATTTACGGATATAATAGCCGGTATAACTTCCGTTCCAATCTTCTATAGGACTATTTCTGGTGTCAAGACCGAAATGAGTTACCTTTTGGCCTTCGCCATTAAGTACTTCATAAGTTCCTGTTTGGATTTGACCTAAAGGATCCCTTGCTTGATTGGCTGAGGAACGTGGCTTCCATGGAGCACCTTCATAAAGGAAGGTAGCATAGAATCTTGGTTCACGATCTTCATAGGGAGCACTTGCATGCTCATCATCGTCCCAATCAAAATCCGATCCATCCATCATTTGATAATCATCAATCAGAAGTTGAACAGGCGTGTTTCCTGCCCAGTTATTGTACCCATTTGGTCCATTGTGAAGACCATGACGTCCACCGGTTTCTGGCTTTTGGGCCAAGAAATACCTTCCGAATATCATTTCATTCTCTCCACCATTTCTCGAAAGTGAGTTGTTCATATAGGTCTGAATGGCTTCTTCGCGTGATAAAGGTGCAGACAGATCCAGCATGTTTCCACTTGCTTTGTCAAGAACTGCTTTGGCTGCTGCCGCGGCTGTCTGGTATCTTTCTGTTTGGCTGCCACTGGAATAACCAATGAGTTCCTTGTTTTGGTAGCCTGAAATCACGGATGATTTTGAAGAAGCTGTAGGCATATCATGCAAGTCTGATGCTGCATAGATCAGTACTCTTGATTTTAAAGCAAGTGCAGCGATTTCATTGGCCCTACCTCTGGTGAGGTCTTTTCCAGCCAGTAAAGTTGCCGCCCTGTCCAAATCAGCAATGATAAAGTCTACCACCTCTTCATAGGTGTTTCTCGGAAGCTCGTAGGTTTCCTCGTCCAAAGTAAAGGTCTTGTCGGCAATTGGAATACCGCCGAAATTCCTTAACAATTGATGGTGAAAATAAGCCCGCATAAACGAAGCCTCACCCAATAATCGATCTGCTATTCCGCCATCATTGGAGAATAATGGAGTGGACAAGTTATCGATCGCTATATTGGTTGCTCTCAAATTACTGTACAAGTCAGGCCAGTTTCTGGTATAATCCATCCATCCTGGTTCTTGAGGATTGGACCTGGCTTCAGTGACGGTAGTGATATTTCTACCCGGGTGGGTAAAAATGGCTTCATCTGTTAAGGAGGCCAAAGCCTGTTCACTAAATCCTCCCTGACCCAAACCTCTGTAAAGGTCCGTTACAAAAGCTTCTGCAAGCCCTGCATCTGTCCATACGGCAGATTCAGACACTTCTCCTTGGGGTGGTGCATTTAGAAACTCTTCATCGCAAGAAAAATTGAGAAAAGAGATCGTTAATGCCAACCCTAGATATTTTATATTTTTCATCATATTCAATGTTTTAGGATTTAGAATGTTACGGACAGACCAGCGTTGATTACCCTAGCTTGTGGGTAATATTGTCCTGTAGCGTTGTCAGATTCAGGATCATAGACTTTTAATTTATCCCATGTGAAGAGATTCAGTCCGTTGGCATAGAACCTTAAGTTGCTAATGCCGAACCTGTCTCCAAATTGTTGTGGAACAGTATAGCCTACTTCAAAGTTTTTCAATCGAATGTAATCTGAACTTCTGTACCAAAAATCATTTCCATTGGAATAATACTGGTCACTTCTGTTGGCAATCCTAGGATATACCGAGCTTTCATTGTCGACAGTCCACCTGTTTTCGTAGAATTCCAGAAGATAGTTACCTATGTTTCCTGATTCTCCAAGACTTACCCTTGCAATTGCGCCAGCAGCGCCTTGAAACAATATAGCTAAGTCAAAGTTTCTAAAAGAGGCGTTAAGGTTAACACCACCTTGAAATCTTGGGATATTGTTTTTATCCAATCTTACCCGATCCAGAGGGGTGATAGCACCATCACCATCATAATCTTTAAATTTCATGTCACCAGGACGTAGATTATTGGTAATGTCTGAGTAATCCAGGTTTTCTGCATCTATAGCAGCTTGGTTAGGGAACACACCGTCGTATAAGTATACTGGATCAGGAGTATTCATGGGCTTTCCGGTAGACAGTTGCCATGCGGGTGCTCCAGGAGGCTCATCCCAGAAAAGAATCTTGTTCTTGGCATAACCACCATTTGCACTGGCGCTATAAGAAAGGTCTCCCTTTTGCCCTCTGTAACCAATGTTGATATCAAATCCTTTGTTTTCAACCTCTCCAATATTCTCAGCAGGTAGCAAAGAAGCCAATCCACTAGATTGAGGAACGGATGCATTTTTTCTCCAAAGGATATTGGTACGCTTGTTATAGAAGTAATCGAATTCGAAGAAAACTTTGCCTTGATACATTTGGCCTTCTATACCGATATTAGAATTGTTTGCCACCTCCCAGGTAATTGCATTGTTGGGAACCCTTGTTTCATACAAAGTTTTGGCTTCTGTATTTTCTAATATCTGACTTCTGAAACCATAAGTGGCCAGGAATTGGTATTCCTGTAAAGATCCATCGTAATAGATCTGGTCATTCCCCATTTGTCCCCAGGATCCTCTGATTTTGAAGAAGTCCATGGCTGAGATATTGTTTTTCCAGAATTCTTCTTCTGAAACCACCCAACCGGCCATTACACCTGGGAAGAATCCAAATCTTGAAGCTTCAGGGAAAATATAAGAGCCATCAAATCTCCAAAGGAATTCTAAAAGATACTTTTCCTGGTAGTTGTAAGCAACCCTACCGAAATAATTGAGACGACCTCTGGTAAAAGCGCCACCACCGTTGTCTTTTTCAGAATCTCCACCTGCAAACATCTGGTCGATGGCTGGAGAGATAAAATACCTTCTGTAGGCAAAGAAATCATCGCCTTCCACTGTTTCTTTATTGACACCTGCCAAAGCATTAAAACTGTGATCACCAATTTTCTTTTCATAGGTAAGAATACCACCTAATAAAATGTTCAATTGGTTGATATTGGTTTGTCTTAACCTTGGTTCAGCTGGTCCCCTTTGACTTGGGACAAGGATAGGTGTTACACCATCTGCCTCAAAACCATTGCCTTTTTGGTATAGGATCCATGGCGTTTCCCATCTTTTTTGGAATCTGCTAAGGTTATCAATTGCTGCTGTTCCTTGAAATTTTAATCCTTCAACTCCTGGTATTTTGATGTTCAACGCACCATTGGTTTGGAAGTAATTTCTTGTATCTCTGTCGTATCCAGTAGCATTCGTTGTGATCACGACTGGATTTTCTCCATTTTCAATATCTGGACCAGGTCTGCCATCAGGCCAATAAGCTGGCTCATGTGGTTTTCCTCTCATTTGCATCCTGAAAATAGCGCCTGCTCCTCTGGTAGGGAAAAAACGGTATTCTTGTCTTGCCAACACACCCAATTGAAGATCTATGTATTCATTGATTTTCGCATCCAGGTTGATTCGCATGTCATATTGCTTAAACCCAGTTGCTGAATTTTTGTAATAGGCATCCTGATTTTGGTAACCCAAAGAAGCCATGTACCTTAAACTTTCGGATCCGCCATTTAACTGCAAATTATGCCTTGTCTGCGGAGACCAGGTTTTTAAGGTTTCACCATACCAATCAGTATTGGGGTAATTCCAAGGGTCAGTGCCTGAGCGGTGCAATGCCAATGCCTCAGGGCTAAATGGCGCAGTTCTTTCCTGCCCTCCCTGAGTTAGGTAAGTACCAGTAGATCGGTAGGCATCAGTAGCGGATCTCCATTCGGAAGAAGGAAGCTCATAGACATTCAAATCGTTGAGCATTTCACCATACTGGGCTGCATCAGACAATTTTGGTATTGTGGTAGGTTGGGCAAAACCCTGGTTAAACTGATAGGTAAGTTCGGGCTTGCCTTCTTTACCTCTCTTGGTCGTTACCAAAATTACACCATTCGCAGCCCTTGCTCCATAAATGGCAGCAGAGGCATCCTTTAAAACAGAGATGGTTTCAATGTCATTAGGGTTTAATCGGTCAATTCCACCAGCTCTGGCGGGAATTCCATCAATTACAATTAAGGCATCGTTGTTTCCGAGGGTATTGGATCCACGAATTCTAATTCCAGCACCATCATAGCCTGGCTCACCGCTTCTATTCACAGCGATTACACCAGACATTCTACCAGCGATTGAGTTAGAAAGGTTCATGGCAGGAGATTTTACAAGATCAGCACCCTTTACAGTGGCTACTGAACCAGTAATGGTTTCCTTTTTCTGTTCCCCATACCCAACTACGATCACTTCGCTAAGTGATTGCATGTCAGGGTTTAATGTGATGTCAATGGTGCTTTGATTGTTGATCGTTATCTCTTGACTTTCGAAACCTACGAAAGAAAAAACGATGGTTTGATCAGATGGTTGTAAGGTGATTTTGTATTTTCCATCTATATCAGATACAGCACCTCTTACAGTGCCTTTTACCAATACCGAGACACCTGGTAAGGGTAGGTCGTCCTCTCCCGAAATGACTGTTCCCGTCACTTCTCTGGACTGTGCATGTAATGTTAGGCTGCTTGCCAAAAGCAAGGCCAGGCCTAGCAAAAACAATTTTATTTTGGGTAAATAGTTTTGCATTCTTTATTTAGTTAAGTTAAAATTGATTTAGGTAATGTTAAAATGACACTTTAAAGTTGATGGTAATTTTTTATATAAACAATAGGGTAACCTGAAGGTGGAAATTAAGGAGATTTCGAAATGTTAATATTGTTTGTCTATTCTGTAAAAGAGTTAAAAAAACACTTTAAAGAATATTGAATCATTAAAATATCGAGTTAAAAATATTAAAAACGTAAATGGGTGTTTTACGCTAAAATGTAATAAAAGTAAGAATTGTTTATTGGAAATGGTATATTATGTATTTGGAAGGTATATCAGGGCTTTTTTCGGACATTTTGTTCCACAGATGTAGTCTGCTGAAACAATAATACTATTTCCGATTTCCAATGTCTTGGGTTTAATTTGACTCAGTACAATTTAGATGGTGGGAATTACAATGCCACCTGTGATATTGTCAAATGGATACATTATTTTGATTTGAAATCAAAGAAATCTCAAATTTTCCACATTCAATTTGAGTAGGAGTATAGGATACCAATTGGCAGTGATTAAATGTGGCTTTGCGAAATCAACCTCTTCAAAGAATGATTGGCCATGAGATGGGCTCATTTTGCAATAATATTTACAACGCCATATTTGCTATGGACTGGCTCGGCTCTTGGATGTAGTAGAGGGGCTATCATTTTTTTTCGTATTTGAGGGCTATTTGCTGTATTGCTGGAGGCTGATTGGTTTGGTTTTTTATCTCCTGCTATTTGATTATATTTGTGCCATAAGGTTTAAAACAGAAAAGAATGGTCAGCTTATGGCTGTCTGTTCTTTATTTTTTTTATGCTATCAGAATTTCCATTATGCGCCAATAGAAACTTTTCCTTGTTGTTTCAAAATACTAGATGGTCCAGTATTTTCCCTGTCGACTTTCACTTAATCTAGCACTCATTACTTAATCACACTTTTCATTAAGCGTTGAGGGTTATTAAAAAATAAGGATTGGCTGAAATAGGCAATGCTTGTACTAATACTTGATTTAACCCCTTCAAACCTTCCCTTTTCCTATTCACATACCAAAATAAATCGGATTGTGGGCATTTTGAGAATCAATATTGCAAAAAAAAGCCCTGACATTTTAAATGCAGGGCTTTGTTAAATATTCGAATTTGAACGCGTTAAACTTTCATTATCTCTATTTCTTTTTTAATGAAGAGCTCGTCAATTTTTAGAGAGTGGCTGTCCGTCATTTTTTGAACAATGTCCTCTGCTCTTTTTATTTCATCCTCTGCGGCACCTTCTTTGAGAAGTTTTTTTAGCTCAGCGTTAGTGTCTTTTCTAATGGTTCTTATACTTATTTTACCATTTTCGCATTCATTTTTCACCTGTTTCACCAGCGATTTCCTTCTTTCCTCAGTAAGTGGTGGAATGGTCAATAACACCATTTCTCCGTTGTTTTGAGGATTTAATCCAAGATCAGAATTGATGATGGCTTTTTCTATTTCTGGGATTAACTTTGGCTCCCATGGTTTGATAGCCAGGGTTCTTGCATCTGGTGTTGTTACTGAGGCTACTTGCTGAAGGGGGGTAGGGTTTCCGTAATAGGATACCATTATCCCGTCAAGAAAATTAGGCATTGCTTTTCCTGCCCTGATTTTTACCAATTCGGCAACAGTATGCTGAATCGATTTATCCATAAGTGATTTTGCCTCGTCTAAGTATAGCTGGATCTCTTCCATGAGTTAAGTTATTTAGATGTAATCAAAGTTCCTACCTCTTTGCCATTGATCAGGTCCAATAAATTATCCGTTTTGTTCATATCAAAAACAATTATTGGCAGGTTGTTTTCTTGACATAAGGTAAATGCTGTCATGTCCATTACATTTAGGTTTTTTTCGTAAACCTCTTGAAAAGTAATGTTGGTATATCTCGTGGCAGTGGGGTCTTTTTCCGGATCCGCTGTATATACACCGTCGACTCGGGTACCTTTTAGTACAACCTCTGCTTCAATCTCAATCGCCCTTAGGCTAGCTGTGGAATCAGTTGTAAAGTAAGGGTTACCAATACCGGCCCCAAAAATTACAACTCTTCCTTTTTCCAAGTGACGGATTGCCCTTCTTCTAATAAATGGCTCGCAGACACTCTCTACTTTAATCCCAGACATTAGACGCGTAAAAATACCGTTTTGCTCTAGCGAACTCTGAAGAGCCATGGCGTTGATCAATGTAGCCAACATGCCCATGTAGTCACCTTGAACCCGGTCTATGCCTACCTTGCCAGCCTGTACACCTCTAAATATATTTCCCCCACCTATTACGATGGCAATTTCGACGCCCATGTCATGGACATTT
The DNA here is from genome assembly GCF_055809755.1 of Cyclobacterium sp. 10D3-21. Classification (NCBI taxonomy): domain Bacteria; kingdom Pseudomonadati; phylum Bacteroidota; class Cytophagia; order Cytophagales; family Cyclobacteriaceae; genus Cyclobacterium; species Cyclobacterium sp. 10D3-21. The sequence continues at coordinate 6,258,771 of NZ_CM147924.1, read as the reverse complement.
TTAATTTGAGAGGCATATTCTTGGAGTCTTTTGGAGTCAATGCCATAGCTGTTGTCTCCCATCAGGGCTTCTCCGCTAAGCTTAAGGAGTATTCGTTTGTATTTCATCTTCCGAATTATTTTCAGTTTTACTAGTGAAAGGCCTTGATTAGGACTATTAAAAATTTTTTGATCTCAATAAGCCCGACAAATATAAATCCTTGTTTTTAGAATACTAAATCTTAAGGGTAAAAATGGTGTAATACCTGCGATTTTTGTGTTTTTGTCAAAAGTTTTCCCGTTTAAGTAAATTGGTTTTATAACGGGCAAATTTTTGAGAATGTGGATTAAAAGAATTTATAACCCCAATTGAATGCTGGTCTTGTTACCGACTGTTGCAATAGTTGCTCTTTGTTTAGAATTATTCCAAAAAACCAGATCCTTCAAATTAAGGTGAATATAAGTATTTATATTGCCTCTGAGGAAGTCTGAATTCTTGGATATTTACCGCATTGTATTCTATAAATGCAATAATGGTTTATGTATGAAGTGGCAAATGATGTCCTCCTGCCGGCTTATTTTGGATTGTTTTTGACCGTTTCAATTTCAAGTTTTATCCGTTCGTTAACATTAATTTTTGCGTCTTCAAATGTGAAAATCATTGTTTTGAATTCTCTTGCATTGGGATTTGTGATGGAATCTGACAATTCTCCCTTCAAAAAATAGGCTCCGGTTTCTTCCAGCTCTTCACTGTTCTCATCAAAATTTAAAACCCTTATCAGGTGCTTGTATTGGTGGTCAAAAACAAACCAATTGATATAATCTGCATGAAAAGAAACGGCTTTTATGGGTGTTTTGCTATAATAATTAATAGCACCTGCCTGACCATAGTTGTCACATAGTACAAGGGTTTGGTTGGGATCTCTTAGCTCCAAAACGCTATAAATGGCATCCACTTTACGCGCCAGTTCTTTCCATCCTAGCATGTCAGCAAAGTCTTGTGGTAGTGCATGGTCTTTGCCATCTTCCCATCGCAGCATACCAGAATTTTTATAATTGCTGGTATGATTCAGGATATAGTCAGGGTCTCGGTTTGGGAATGAAATTTTATAAAAAGGAATAAAAACCAGCAACGGGATGATAATAAATATTGGCCTGAGATAATATTTCCAGCCATTTTTTATAATTCTGGAAAGATAAACCGACCCGAAGGAGATATAAATGGGGTAAAGACCTATTGCGTAATAATCTTTTGCCTTAAGAGAAACAAAAATGATAAGTGTGAAAAAGAAGGACCAAAAAAAGGCCCTGTACTTTAGGTAAGGAGGATGAAAATAGAGTGCATATAGGCCAGAAAAGATAACGATTAAAGAACCTGCGAAAAACCGAATTTGAGCTTTTAAAAACCCTAACCTTTCTACATGGACAAGATGCTTTTCGGCTAATGCTGTCATGTGCCAAACCACAGGGAAATCATTTTCATATTGCCATACAAGGTTGGGGCTGATTAGAAGCAATCCCAGAGCAATAGCGACATAAAACTCTTTTTTCAAAAACATTTTCCGCTGGGAGGTCAGCAGGATGGCTGGGAAAATCCCGATGATTAGAAAAAGAATATTGTACTTATTCAAAAAGCCTAAAGCGAAAATAAGTGCTGCCCAAAAAAGGAACTTTGATTTTTCAGTATTGAAATATTTAATGAGAAAAAAGTAAAGTGCAGTCCAAGACAAGATGTCAAAAGAATTGGGTTGAAATAAGATGTTGACGTTTAAAAGGCTGGAAAATAAAACGCAGGTGGCACCCAGTACCAATGCAAATAAATCTCCCTTGAGTTCTTCAACTGTTTTCCAAACAACCAGGATTGTCAATGCGCCAAACATTGCAGGCATGAATTTCACCCAAAATGCAGCATTGCCAAGGAAATAGATGATCGCAGAAAACCATGAAGTAAGTGGCGGAACGGAAATGAAGCCCCATGCCAAATGATGTCCCTGATCCAGGTAGAGGAATTCGTCCCTGTGCAATTCGTAGGTAGGGCTTAAAAGCGCATACTGCATAAAAAATTTCAACAGTATGAAACCACCTAATACCCATTGTTTTGTATTTTTGGAGGAGGGATGCATTTTATAAAATTAATAGAAAAATTTTATAATTGGCGAGATGTTGGATTTGTCCTGCTTCAAACCGTAATTTTGCCTATCATTGGTAGTAGCCTGTCTGGATTTTTTCTACATAAGAGGGGCGATCATTATAAAATCAGGCTGATTTAAAATGCTTTCATTGGTGAAAAGAAAGGCTATTGCCTTTATTGAGATTTTTCCTCAAATACTACTTTCGAGGTTTTGACGTTAGCGAAAGGCATTTGAAAGAAAGAAAAGATTATAAAACGAAATGTTTGGTTTAATTTCGATCGTTTCTTTAAATTTGACAAGCTGCCAATAAGTACAAATTTCCTTGGATTTAGCAATAAGTCGCAGGGAATTGGTTGATCCTCTTTTTTAACATCAAATATCAAAACATACATGCCAATCATCTTAAGAACTACAGGTTGTTTTCTGGCCCTATCGCTCTGCTTTATTTCATGTAAAACGTTATCAACTAGAAACGAAACGGTAGACATTCCTCAAAATGCAACAGTGGATACTTCTAGAGCAACAGTCAGTTCAGCGCATAAAATGCTTGTTAGCGAAAAAGAGGCAAAGATTAGAGAATACCGCGCCAGCAAAACCAGGGATTGGGATTTGTTGCACACTGCACTTGATATTAATTTTGATTATGCAGCCCAAACGGTTAAGGGAGAGGCCATATTGACCATAAAGCCCTTTATTTATCCTCAGGATGTTTTGGTTTTGGATGCCAAGGATTTTGATGTGCACAGTACCAGGCTCATTACGGATGGAGAAGATTACCCCCTAACTTTCAAGTATGATCAGGAAAAGTTGACATTGTTTTTACCCGAGAAGGCGGATAAATACGACACCATGCAAATTGCTATAGCCTATACCGCCTTTCCCGAGAAGGGGGGTAAAGCGGGCAGTGCAGCCATTACGGATACCAAAGGATTGTACTTTATTAACCCCGACGGAGCAGAAGAGGATAAACCTGTGCAAATATGGACGCAGGGAGAAACAGTTCATAGTTCAAAGTGGTTTCCAACCATTGATAGTCCCAACGAACGGCAAACCCATGATTTTTACCTTACCGTACCGGATCAATACATCAGTCTTAGCAATGGAGCGCTAGTGGGAAGTACGAAGAACCTCGGCGGTACGAGGACGGATCATTGGCAAATGAATTTACCACATGCCCCATACCTGTCAGCGGTGGTGGTAGGAGAATTCGCTACAATTGAAGAAAATATTGAAGGTTTGGCTTTGCGCTATTTTGTAGAACCAAAATACAAGGAAGGAGCAAAAATGGTGTTTGGAAATACACCTGAAATGATACGTTTTTTCTCATCCCTCCTGGACATGCCATTCCCATGGCAAAAATATGATCAGGTGGTCGTAAGGGATTTCGTCTCCGGAGCCATGGAAAACACCACTTTATCCATTTTTATGGAGGCCCTTAACTTGAATGAAAGAGAAGCCCTAGACAGTGAATGGGATTATATCATTGCCCACGAGCTGTTTCATCAGTGGTTTGGCAATTATGTTACCACAGAATCCTGGACGAATTTAGCCTTAAACGAAGGCTTTGCGGATTATTCTGAATACTTGTGGCTTGAGCACAAGGAAGGCCGGGATGAGGCAGATATGCATCATTTTAATGCCATAGAACAATACCTGAGTGAAGCGGAAGAAAAACAGCTGGATCTGGTCCGTTTTTATTATGAAAACAGTGAAGACATGTTTGATAGCCATACCTATGCCAAAGGCGGTAGGGTATTACACATGCTAAGGAAGTACTTGGGTGACGAAGTATTTTTTGAAGGGCTTAGGATTTACTTAAGAGAAAATGCCTTGAGTAGTGTGGAAGTGCACCAACTTAGGCTGGCTTTTGAAGAGGTGTCAGGAAAAGACTTGAACTGGTTTTTCAACCAATGGTTTCTTTCCTCAGGGCATCCAGAATTAAAAGTCAGTTGGGATTATACACAGCCAGACAATATACGCTTGACACTTGAGCAGCAACAGGATGTGGACAGGTTTCCAATTTTTAAAATTCCATTTAAGGTAAGCGTTTACAAAGATGGGGAGCGTATAGAGCTATCTTATATCATGGACCAGGCCACTCAGCAATTTGCATTGGAGAATGGCTCAGGCACAGTGCTGGCTCTTTTTGACGAGTATAGTGAGATATTAAGTTCAAGAGAGAACACCAGGGGAGGAAAGCTTTTGAAAAAACAGTTCTTTTGGGCAGAATCGGGATTAGCAAGAGTGGAAGCCCTGGATAGCCTGACCAGCAATAATAGCGAAGCATTAGACTTTCTGCCCACAATGCGGGTTGCATTGGAGGATTCTTTTCATGTGGTAAGGGAATTGGCGCTACATCGTTTGAATCGCCTGGATGCACCAGCAGAGGCCATTAGTCAGCTGGAGAATAAAATCCTTCAGCTGGCGGAAGGGGATCCAAACAACGCAGTGAGAGCAGCAGCCATCGAAGCATTGGCTGGAATTGATAATGGGAAATATGAACAATTGTTTTACAGGTTGATCAATGCGCCCTCCTATCAGGTATCAGGAGCTGCCTTGACAGCCTATTTGGATGTGGAAGGCAATGCTATGCGAAAGGAAGAGTTGTTTAACCGCTTAAAGCAGGAAGAGAATATTCGGATTCTCGCACCATTGGCAGATTATTTAACCATTCAGAAAATTGCAGCCGAAGCAGGATGGATGCAGGAAAAACTGGATCTCTTAGATGGAGAATCGCTGTATTATTTTTTAGGGTATTACGGCGATTTTTTCGCAAGTGTAGAAGGAGTCCCGACGGAGGAAGCAATTTCTTCACTAGCGCAGCTAGCTAAAGTTCATCAATTAAATTATGTAAGGTTGGCAGCTTTTCAATCTCTTTTCGGATTTATCGATGCGCCAGGAGTTTTGGAGCTTGTAAGGTCGATACAAGGAGAAGAAAAGGATGAAATGATTCGGGAGTACCAAGAATATTATCTTTCGCCATATTTAGAAGATAATTAAAATGCTGATGATTAGTGAGATACTTTTCTTTTTAGAAAAAAGCTGAGTTTTTTTTTTATATTATTTTGAATGTTTGCCAAAAGGGTATAATTTTGCCATCCGTTACGACAACAAAGAAATCCAAAAGAGGTTTTCAGGAGTAACATTTTATTAAGTTTTTGGGGGAATACCAAAGCGGCCAACTGGGACGGACTGTAAATCCGTTGACTTATGTCTTCACAGGTTCGAATCCTGTTTCCCCCACCATTTTCTTGTTTCTTTGGAAATTAGCAAGAGAAGGGAACGAAATATTCTAGCGATAAACAATTTTATGTTATAAAGCTGGAAATTTTTGGATTCTAAATTTTAAATAAAGAATTTGTGAACCAATTGAAAAATTGGCAAGCAATTTAATAAGCGGGAGTAGCTCAGTTGGTAGAGCGACAGCCTTCCAAGCTGTAGGTCGCGGGTTCGAGCCTCGTCTCCCGCTCTATGCTTTTTAAAGCATAACTGGATGTAAAAAGCCGACGTAGCTCAGGGGTAGAGTGCTTCCTTGGTAAGGAAGAGGTCACGGGTTCAAATCCCGTCGTTGGCTCTGAACATTTAACAATTTTAACGAAATTTAATCTTTAACTAAACAGAGGATTTTCACGCATGGCAAAAGCAACCTTTGACCGTTCCAAACCACACGTAAACATAGGTACGATTGGTCACGTCGATCATGGTAAGACTACTTTGACTGCTGCCATTACTACTGTGTTGGCCAGAAAGGGTCTTTCTGAATTAAGAGACTTTGCTTCCATCGATAACGCGCCGGAAGAAAAGGAAAGAGGTATCACAATTAATACCTCACACGTAGAATATCAAACGGAGGCTAGACATTATGCCCACGTTGATTGTCCAGGTCACGCTGACTACGTTAAAAACATGGTAACTGGTGCTGCCCAGATGGACGGTGCAATTCTTGTAGTTGCAGCCACTGATGGTCCAATGCCTCAAACTAGAGAGCACATCCTTCTTGCCCGTCAGGTAGGTGTACCAGCTTTGGTGGTATTCATGAACAAAGTAGATTTGGTGGATGACCCCGAATTACTTGAATTAGTAGAAATGGAAGTAAGAGAACTTCTTTCTTTCTATGAGTTTGATGGAGATAACATTCCTGTAATTGCAGGTTCTGCTCTTGGTGCACTTAACGGTGAAGCCAAATGGGAAGATACTGTAATGGAATTGATGAAAGCTGTGGATGAGCACATTCCGCTTCCAGAAAGAGCTATTGACAAGGATTTCTTGATGCCAGTTGAAGATGTATTCTCTATCACAGGTAGAGGTACTGTAGCAACAGGTAGAATTGAAAGAGGAGTTGTCAATTCAGGTGAAGGAGTTGATATCATTGGTATGGGAGCTGAAGGACTTAAATCTACCGTAACAGGTGTAGAGATGTTCCGTAAGATCCTAGATAGAGGAGAAGCTGGTGACAACGTAGGTTTGTTGCTTAGAGGAATTGAAAAGAGCCAAATCAGAAGAGGAATGATCATCTGTAAGCCTGGTTCTGTAACACCTCACTCTCTTTTTAACGCAGAGGTATATGTACTTTCCAAAGAAGAAGGTGGTAGACACACTCCATTCTTTAACAGATACAGACCTCAGTTTTACTTAAGAACTACTGACGTTACAGGTGAGATCACTCTTCCTGAGAATGTTGAAATGGTTATGCCAGGTGATAATATCACTATAAAAGTTGAATTGATCAATCCAGTCGCTTTGGAAAAAGGACTAAGGTTTGCCATCAGAGAAGGTGGTAGAACTGTAGGAGCTGGTCAGGTAACTGAAATTTTGGACTAATCGTTGATTAATAGACCATACTACGAATGCGATCTCGAATTTTTCGGGATCGCATTTGTTTCTTATGGATAGATTCACTACTTTTGCGTTCCTTATTTGAGGTACGTAAGACCTACGGGCGTAGTTCAATGGCAGAATAGCGGTCTCCAAAACCGTTGATGGGAGTTCGAATCTCTCCGCCCGTGCAATCTAAGGAAGATAAAACCATGAATAGGTTAAGACTTAATAGTTAGGCCTTTACATGACATAATCAAGAGTTTGATTAATCTTTAAAGGGTGAAAGGAGCTTTTGAAAAACAAATTTTACAAGGATGAATGTTAAAAATTTTGTAATTGAGTCCATTGACGAAATGAAGAACAAGGTCACATGGCCTAAATATTCTTCGCTTCAGAACAGTGCTGTTTTGGTATTGGTGGCTTCATTAATTTTCGCTTTGGTCATCGGACTTATCGATTTGACTTTCGAAAATATCATGACATGGTTTTATGATTTATTCTAAGAATATTAAATAACGGGATGGCAGATCACAATTGGTACGTGCTCAGGGTAGTGGCAGGTCAGGAGAAAAAAGCAAAGACTTATTTGGACAATGAAATTGCCCGACAAAAGCTTGAAGATTTTATTCCTGAGGTCTTGATACCTTCTGAGAAAGTATATGAAATGCGCAATGGGAAAAAGCGTGTCAGGGAAAGAAACTTCTTTCCAGGCTATGTTTTGGTCAATGCGGATCTCGGACATGGAGAAGCCAATCACGTAATTACAAGTATACCGGGAGTAATCGGTTTTTTAGGGTCAAACCAAGGGGGGGCTTCCAAAACCCCTGAGCCATTACGTCAAGCAGAAATCAACAGGATCCTCGGACGTGTTGAAGAGATTGATGAGTTTGCAGAAAAACTGGATACACCATTTATAGTAGGAGAGACTGTTAAAGTAATGGACGGTCCTTTCAGTGGATTCTCGGGTATGATTGAGGAAGTATTTGATGACAAGAAAAAACTTAACGTTATGGTTAAGATTTTCGGACGAAATACTCCCGTAGAATTAAACTTTATTCAAGTAGAAAAACTAGATTAGGAAATGGCTAAAGAAATCTCTGGTTATCTGAAACTACAGGTAAAGGGTGGCCAGGCTAACCCATCTCCTCCAGTTGGTCCAGCCCTTGGTTCAAAAGGGCTGAACATAATGGAGTTCTGTAAGCAATTTAATGCTAGAACTCAGGAAAAAATGGGCCAAGTTCTTCCGGTCCTTGTTACGATTTATTCGGACAAGTCTTTTGATTTTGTGGTTAAGACGCCTCCAGCAGCAGTTATGCTTTTGGAAGCAGCAAAATTAAAAAGTGGTTCACCAGAACCAAACAGGAAGAAAGTTGGCTCAGTATCTTGGGATCAAGTAAAAGGAATTGCAGAAGTGAAAATGCCCGATTTGAATGCTTTTGAAATATCATCTGCTATGAAAATGGTAGCTGGTACGGCTAGAAGTATGGGAATCACGGTTTCAGGAAAAGCTCCTTGGGAGGAATAATACGTAATTATGGCTAAGTTAACAAAAAAGAAAAAAGAAGCTCTTTCTAAATACGACCCTAGCCAACAATATTCCTTGGCGGAGGCTTCTAGCATTGTTAAGGACATAACAACAACTAAATTTGACGCTTCTATAGACCTAGACATCCGTTTAGGTGTAGATCCACGAAAAGCTGACCAAATGGTTAGAGGAGTAGTGGCCTTGCCTCACGGCATAGGTAAAGAAGTGAAAGTTTTAGTTCTTTGTAGTCCTGATAAGGAAGCAGAAGCCAAAGAAGCAGGAGCTGATTTTGTTGGTTTGGATGAGTTCATTACAAAAATTGAGGGTGGTTGGACTGACATTGATGTCATCATCACTACGCCCAATGTAATGGCAAAAGTAGGTAGACTAGGTAGAGTGTTAGGTCCTCGTGGACTAATGCCGAATCCTAAGTCTGGTACTGTTACCCTGGATGTAGGGAAAGCAGTTAATGAAGTAAAGGCTGGTAAAATTGATTTTAAAGTAGATAAGTTTGGTATTATCCATGCGAGTGTAGGCAAAGCCTCATTCTCTGCTGAAAAAATCCAGGAAAATGCGGAAGAATTAATTCTTACCATTTCCAAATTGAAGCCATCCGCTGCTAAAGGTACTTATTTTAAAAGTATTCATTTATCCAGCACTATGTCTTCGGGTATCGTTATTGATAAGAGTAGTATTCAAGGTTTATAAATTATGACTAGAGAAAACAAAAAAAGCATAATTGACGAACTTACCGAAAAGCTAAAATCTACTCCGCATTTCTATATCGCCGATGCATCAGGATTTAGTGTAGCTCAGGTAAATGGTTTCAGAAAAATGTGCTTCGATAAAGGTTTGGAATATAAAGTGTATAAAAATACGCTTATTAGAAAAGCCTTAGAAAATCTCGAGACAGATTATTCTGAATTCGCAGAGAATGCCTTAAAAGGCTTTTCAGGTATTTTGTTCTCATCCGAAGTTGGAAACCTTCCTGCTAAAGTCATTATTGACTACAGGAAGAAGGTTGCTACCAAAGATAAAAAGCCCTGGTTTAAAGGTGCTTCAATCGAAGGTGCACAATTTCTAGGAGAGGAAAATCTCGAAATGCTTTCTAAATTGAAATCAAGAGAGGAATTGATAGGCGAGGTAATCTCCCTACTACAATCTCCTGCTACCAATGTGGTTTCAGCGCTTCAAAGCGGAAAAAATATTCTTGCAGGTTTGGTGAAAACACTGGCCGAGAAAGAAGAAGCATAATACAAACATTCAAATTAGTAAATAACAATCAATTTAAATATTTAATACAATGGCAGATCTTAAAGCATTCGCTGAGCAGTTAGTTAACTTAACTGTAAAAGAGGTAAATGAGTTAGCCGCAATTTTGAAGGATGAATATGGTATCGAACCTGCTGCTGCTGCTGCTACTGTGGTAGCTGCTGGTGGAGCCGGTGAGGGTGCTGCTGAAGAAGAGCAAACTTCTTTTGATGTTGTCTTGAAAGCTGCAGGTGGACAAAAATTAGCAGTCGTAAAACTTGTTAAAGAATTGACAGGTCTTGGACTTAAAGAAGCGAAAGAAGTAGTTGATAGCGCTCCTAAAGCTGTTAAAGAAGGCGTAAGCAAAGAAGAAGCTGAAGCCCTTAAGAAACAACTTGAAGAAGCTGGAGCTGAAGTTGAGCTTAAATAGAATTGAATAGCCAACTCCTCTTAGGATTGGTTAAGCAGCATTAGACCTGACTTTTTAGTCAGGTCTTTTCCTGTTTATGGACATTGAAACAATTGCACTTTTTTAAGTGTGTATTGTATTATAAATATAAAAATTTTCACTAAAACTATATACTGCCTTGGCTATCCAGAATCAAACCGGAAGGAAAAGTTTCTCATCCATTAAGGTAGTCAAAGACTATCCGGATTTCTTAGATATTCAGCTGCAATCTTTCAAAGATTTCTTTCAGTTGGATACTCCTGCAGAGAAAAGAAGGCAGGATGGTCTTTTCAAGGTTTTTTCAGAAAATTTTCCCATTAGTGACTCTAGGGAAAATTTCACCCTTGAATTTATCGACTATACCGTAGATCCTCCAAAATACAATGTTTCACAAAGTATTGACCGTGGTCTTACTTATTCTGTCCCGCTTAAAGCAAAATTAAGATTGCTTTGCTCTGACGAGGACAACGAAGACTTTGAAACCATCGAACAGGAAGTATTCTTAGGAAACCTTCCTTACATGACGGAAAAAGGATCCTTCGTCATCAATGGTGCTGAAAGGGTAATTGTTTCTCAATTACACCGTTCACCTGGTGTTTTCTTTGCTCAAAGTAAACATACCAATGGTACCAAGTTGTATTCAGCCAGAATTATCCCTTTTAAAGGTTCCTGGATTGAATTTGCAACTGATATCAATAATGTAATGTATGCTTATATAGACAGGAAAAAGAAATTTCCTGTTACTACCCTTTTGAGGGCTATAGGATATGGATCAGACAAACAAATACTTGATCTTTTCGGTCTTTCAGAAGAAGTAGAATCCAATAAATCCAATTTAAAAAAGATCATCGGTAGAAAACTTGCTGCAAGGGTGCTTCGTACCTGGGTGGAAGATTTTGTTGATGAAGATACAGGAGAAGTAGTTTCTATTGATAGAAATGAAGTTTTATTGGAAAGAGACAGCATCTTAACTGATGAGGACATTGAGTTAATTCAGGAGTCAGGTGCAAAAAGTATCATCCTTCATAGAGAGGATGTCAATATTGCTGATTATTCCATTATTTATAATACCCTTCAAAAAGATAACTCTAACTCTGAAAAAGAAGCTGTTGAGGTAATTTACCGTCAGCTTAGAAATACTGAAGCTCCTGATGAAGCGACAGCAAGAGAAGTTATACATGGACTATTCTTTTCAGATAAAAGATACGATTTAGGTGAAGTAGGTAGGTACAGGATCAATAAAAAATTAGGATTGGACATCGATTCTGAAAAAATTGTTCTTACTACTCAGGACATTATCTCTATCGTTAAATACCTTATTGGTTTGATCAACTCTAAAGCTGTGGTTGATGATATTGATCACTTGAGCAATAGAAGGGTAAGAACAGTTGGAGAACAACTGTATAGCCAATTTGGAGTTGGTTTGGCCAGAATGGCTAGAACCATCAGAGAAAGAATGAATGTTAGGGATAACGAGGATTTTAAGCCCGTTGACCTTATCAATGCAAGAACGCTTTCTTCTGTGATCAATTCCTTCTTCGGAACAAATCAACTAAGTCAGTTTATGGATCAGACCAACCCTCTAGCGGAGTTGACCCATAAAAGAAGACTTTCTGCTCTAGGACCTGGTGGACTATCCAGAGAACGTGCAGGATTTGAAGTACGAGATGTTCACTATACGCATTATGGACGTCTATGTACCATTGAAACTCCTGAAGGTCCTAATATTGGATTGATTTCATCTCTTTGTGTTCATGCTAAAGTAAATAGCATGGGATTCTTAGAGACTCCATACCGAAAAGTAAGCGAAGGTAAGGTGAGTATGAAGCCAGAAGATGTTGTATTCCTTACTGCGGAAGAAGAAGACGATAACAATATCGCTCAGGCAAATGCACCACTTGATGACAAGGGTGTCTTTATTAATGATAAAGTAAAAGCCAGATTTGAAGGTGATTTTCCTGTGCTTGAGCCTAAGGAGATTTCCTACATGGACGTGGCACCAAATCAAATTGTATCTGTTGCTGCATCTTTAATTCCTTTCTTGGAACATGATGATGCAAACCGTGCCCTAATGGGTTCTAACATGCAACGTCAGGCAGTTCCTTTGTTAAAAGCTGAAGCGCCTATTGTAGGTACTGGTTTGGAAGGAAAAGCAGCCATAGATTCAAGGTCACTTATTTTAGCAGAAGCTGATGGCGTTATTGATTATGTAGATGCTGAAAAAATAACCGTCAAATATGAATTATCAGACGATGAATTGCTGGTAAATTTCAGTGACGAGTATAAAAGTTATAAACTGATTAAATTCAGAAGAACTAATCAGGATACTACGATTAACTTAACCCCTATTGTATTACAAGGACAAAGGGTGGTTAAAGGTCAAGTATTGGTAGAAGGATATTCCACCAATAAAGGGGAGTTGGCATTGGGTAAAAACCTTCTTGTGGCTTATATGCCATGGCAAGGGTATAACTTCGAAGATGCTATTGTGATTTCTGAGAGGGTTGTAAGGGAGGATGTATTTACTTCCATACACATCGAAGAATTCCAACTCGAAGTTAGAGATACCAAACGTGGTGAAGAAGAGCTTACCTCTGAAATTCCAAACGTGTCTGAAGATGCGGTGAAGAATCTTGATGAAAATGGTATCATTAGAGTAGGTTCTGAATTAAAAGAAGGAGATATAATAATAGGTAAGATTACACCTAAAGGTGAAACCGATCCTACTCCGGAAGAGAAGTTACTTCGTGCCATATTCGGAGACAAAGCGGGTGATGTAAAAGATGCTTCATTGAAAGCTTCTCCATCCTTGAATGGTGTTGTCATCAATACTAAATTATTCTCCAGACCTAAGAAAGACAAAGATCTTCGGGCAAAAGCCAAGGCAGACGTTGAGAAGCTTAAGCAGCAATACAGCAGAGATTTACTTGGTGTAAGATCCAGGATGATTCAGAAGCTGGTTACAGTTCTCGAAGATAAAGTCTCAAAAGGTGTTAAACACAAATTTGGAGATGAGATAATTAGTAAAGGAGTTAAATTCAATTATCAAAACATTGAAAACAATCTTTTCCCTGCTAAGAATCCTTATAGAGACGAAAGCAACTATCATGTTGCCGAAGAGGTGAATCTTATCTCAGATATCCTATTGGATGACTGGACAGAAGATCAACATACCAATTCTTTGGTTCAGCAGTTGGTTAAAAACTATACCAATACCAGAAATGAAATTTCAGGTATCTTCAAAAGGAATAAATTTACTTTGGAAGTTGGTGATGAGTTACCTGCAGGTATTGTTCAGATGGCCAAAGTATATGTTGCCAAGAAACGTAAGTTGAAGGTAGGAGATAAAATGGCTGGTAGACATGGTAACAAAGGTATTGTTGCAAGGATTGTTAGGGATGAAGACATGCCTTTCCTTGCCGACGGTCAACCTATGGATATTGTGTTGAATCCACTTGGGGTACCTTCCAGGATGAATATTGGTCAGATCTATGAGACTGTTCTTGCTTGGGCAGGTAGGATTTTAGGTAAAACCTATGCGACACCAATCTTTGACGGAGCTACTACAGATGAAGTTGCGGAAGAACTTGGAAAAGCGGGTCTGCCATCATTTGGTAGAACTTATTTATTCGATGGCCTTACAGGCAAGAAATTTGATCAGCCTGTTACAGTAGGTATTTCTTATATGCTTAAACTGGGTCACCTTGTAGATGATAAGATGCACGCAAGATCAATCGGACCTTATTCTCTAATTACACAGCAGCCATTGGGTGGTAAAGCCCAGTTTGGTGGACAGCGTTTTGGAGAAATGGAAGTTTGGGCACTTGAGGCATTTGGCGCTTCTCACGTACTAAGAGAAATCTTGACTGTGAAGTCTGATGATGTTATAGGCCGTGCAAAAGCCTATGAAGCCATCGTAAAAGGTGAGAATTTACCAAAAGCTAACATTCCTGAGTCCTTCAACGTACTTGTACACGAACTCAGAGGACTTGCATTGGAGATTACGCTTGACTAACTTAGAAACCATTAGGCCTTTAAGGCCTTCAATTACACATAAAAACTATGGCGTTCAGAAAAAATAAAAAACTAAACAACGACTTTTCCAGAGTCACCATTAGTTTGGCTTCACCTGAGTCCATCTTGGACAGTTCGCATGGTGAGGTTACACAACCTGAAACGATCAATTACAGAACTTACAAGCCTGAAATGGGTGGATTGTTTTGTGAGAGAATCTTCGGGCCGGTAAAAGACTGGGAATGTCATTGTGGGAAATACAAGCGCATAAGGTATAAAGGTATCATCTGCGACCGTTGTGGTGTGGAAGTTACTGAGAAGAAGGTAAGGAGAGAGCGTATGGGCCATATAGAATTGGTTGTGCCCGTAGCGCATATATGGTACTTCAAATCCCTTCCCAACAAGATTGGTTACCTGTTGGGATTGCCTACAAAAAAGCTGGATCAAATCGTTTATTATGAAAGGTATGTAGTGATCAACGCTGGTATAAAAGCCGATGATGGATTGCAATACTTGGATTTCCTAACGGAGGATGAATATCTTGACATTATGGATAAGCTTCCTAAAGAAAACCATATGATGGATGATGATGATCCGAATAAGTTTATTGCCAAAATGGGTGCAGAAGCACTTGAAATGTTATTGGCTAGACTTGATTTGGATGATCTATCTTATAGCCTTAGACACCAAGCTGCTACCGATACTTCTCAGCAAAGAAAAGCTGAAGCATTGAAGCGACTTAAGGTTGTAGAAGCTTTCAGAGATGCCAGGACACGAATAGAAAACAGACCTGAATGGATGATCGTACGTATGGTACCGGTTATTCCACCAGAGCTTCGTCCTTTGGTTCCTCTTGACGGTGGTAGATTTGCTACGTCAGATTTAAATGATCTATACAGAAGGGTTATTATTAGAAATAACCGTCTGAAAAGATTAATTGATATTAAAGCACCAGAAGTAATTCTTAGAAATGAGAAAAGAATGCTTCAGGAAGCTGTTGATTCCTTATTTGACAACTCACGAAAAGTCAATGCGGTAAGATCTGATGGAAATAGGGCTTTAAAATCCTTGTCAGACATGCTGAAAGGAAAGCAAGGTAGATTCCGTCAAAACCTTTTGGGAAAAAGGGTTGATTATTCTGGACGTTCTGTGATTGTAGTTGGGCCTGAGCTTAAACTACATGAATGTGGATTGCCTAAGAATATGGCAGCTGAACTTTTCAAACCTTTTATTATCAGGAAACTGATAGAAAGAGGCATTGTAAAAACAGTGAAATCTGCTAAGAAAATTGTAGACAGGAAAGACCCAGTTGTTTGGGATATCTTGGAAAATGTACTTAAAGGACATCCTGTAATGCTAAACCGTGCTCCAACATTGCACAGGTTAGGTATTCAGGCATTTCAGCCAAAGTTGATCGAAGGAAAAGCAATTCAACTTCATCCACTTGTATGTACTGCTTTTAATGCGGATTTTGACGGTGACCAAATGGCTGTTCACGTTCCTTTGGGACATGAAGCGATATTGGAAGCCTCTACTTTGATGCTTTCTTCCCATAATATTCTTAATCCTGCCAATGGTGCACCGATTACCGTTCCTTCTCAGGATATGGTTTTGGGACTTTACTATGTGACCAAAGGCATGAAATCTACCCCAGAGAAAAAAGTTGAGGGTGAAGGAATGACTTTTTATGGTCTGGAAGAGGTTTTGATTGCACTGAATGAAGGTGCCATTTCAAAACATGCCCATATTAAGTGTAAAGTTAAAGTAAGGAAAGAAGATGGATCTCTGGCTGTAGAGTTAATAGAAACCGTAGCCGGTCGATTAATATTCAATCAATTTGTGCCTGATGAAGTCGGTTTTGTAAACGAGTTGTTGACCAAGAAAAAACTACAGCAGATTATCGCTGAGGTGGTTAAGATTTGTGGCATTGCACGTTCAGCACAATTCCTTGATGATATCAAGCACTTAGGATTCCAAACAGCCTTCCAGGGAGGTTTGTCAATGGGACTTGATGATGTAATTATTCCTGATGAAAAAGATCCGTTGATAGCGAAAGCTACTACTGATGTTGATCAGGTATGGAACAACTACTTGATGGGATTGATCACTGATAATGAGAGATACAATCAAGTAATTGATATATGGACCAGAACCAACTCCAACCTGACCAATATTCTTATGCGTCAGATGGAGGAAGATAATCAGGGATTCAACGCCATCTACATGATGATGCACTCTGGAGCCCGTGGTTCCCGTGAGCAGATCAGACAGTTGGGTGGAATGCGTGGTCTTATGGCCAAACCACAGAAAAACCTTCAAGGTTCTGTGGGTGAGATTATTGAAAACCCTATTCTATCCAACTTTAAGGAAGGTTTGGATGTATTGGAGTACTTTATCTCTACTCACGGTGCAAGAAAAGGTCTGGCAGATACAGCACTTAAAACTGCGGATGCTGGATACTTGACAAGAAGATTGGTGGATGTGGCCCAGGACATGATCGTATCTGAAGAAGATTGCGGGACCTTAAGAGGGCTTGTAGTTCAGGCCTTGAAAGACAATGACGAGATCGTTGAACCATTATCTGAACGAATTGTAGGTAGAATTGCAGTTCACGATGTGATTGATCCTTTAACGGATGAATTGATTCTTGAGTCTGGTGGAGAAATTTCTGATGAGGTTGCTAAAATCATAGACGAATCTGCAGTAGAAGAGGTTGAAATTCGATCTGTATTGACTTGTGAAACCAGAAGAGGGGTTTGCTGTAAATGTTACGGACGTAACCTTACAACTGGTAGCATTGTTCAAGTTGGAGAGTCAGTAGGTGTTATTGCCGCTCAATCTATTGGAGAGCCAGGTACTCAGTTAACTTTGAGAACCTTCCACGTTGGTGGTACGGCTTCTAATATATCTGTAGAGGCAAACATAAATTCCAAGTTTGATGGAATTGTAGAATTTGAAGAGGAACTACGATGGATCAAAACCACCAATAAAGAAGGTGAAGATGTTTCCATTGTGATGGGTCGATCTGGTGAAATCAAAATTAATGATTTGAAAACTGGAAAAACCTTGGTTTCTAATCATGTGCCTTACGGTTCAATTCTTAATGTAGCGGATGGACAGAAGATCGTTAAAGGCGATTCTTTATGTACTTGGGATCCATACAATGCTGTAATCCTCTCCGAGTTTGATGGTAAAGTGGATTTCGAAGCAATCATTGAAGGAGTTACCTATAAAGAGGTAGCTGATGATCAAACTGGTTATAGAGAAAAAGTAATTATCGATACCAAAGATAAAACGAAAAATCCAGCGGTAATTGTAGAGCATGGAGATGATACCAAGTCTTACAATATCCCGGTAGGAGCTCACCTTTCAGTAGAAAAAGGAGAGGACGTAAAATCTGGTCAAATCCTTGTGAAAATCCCTCGTTCTGTTGGAAAAACAAGAGATATTACCGGTGGTCTTCCAAGAGTTACTGAGCTTTTTGAAGCCAGAAACCCTTCCAATCCTGCTGTAGTTTCTGAAATTGATGGTGTCGTATTGTACGGTGGCATCAAAAGAGGTAACCGAGAGATCTTTATTGAATCCAAAGATGGTGTTAGGAAAAGATACATGGTATCCTTGTCTAAACACATTTTGGTTCAGGAGAATGACTTTATAAGAGCTGGCGAGCCACTTTCTGATGGTGCCATTACTCCGAATGACATATTGGCTATCAAAGGCCCTACTGCTGTTCAGGAATACTTGGTAAATGAAATTCAGGAAGTTTATCGTCTACAAGGTGTGAAAATCAATGACAAGCACATCGAGGTTATCGTAAGCCAGATGATGCAAAAAGTTGAAATTCTTGATGCTGGAGATACAGGATTTCTTCAAAATCAGATTGTAGACAAATGGGCTTTCCGTCAGGAGAATGACATGATCCTTGACAAGAAAGTTGTGGTAGAACCAGGAGACTCAGCAGCCTTAAAGGCGGGTATGATAATCTCTGCACGTAAGCTTAGAGATGAGAACTCTAGCTTGAAGCGTAAGGACCTTAAAATAGTACAAGTTAGAGATGCACAAACATCTGTTTCTAGGCCTACTTTACAGGGTATTACAGCTTCATCATTAGGTACAGAAAGCTTTATTTCTGCTGCTTCCTTCCAGGAGACCACTAAAGTACTTAGTGAGGCTGCTATCAGAGGCAAGCGAGATGAGTTATTAGGTCTTAAAGAGAACGTAATTGTTGGTCACCTTATTCCGGCTGGAACAGGACAACGAAAATTCAACGGTTTGATCGTAGGGTCAAAAGAAGAATATGAGTTGTTGACTGCTGAGAAAGAGGCGAGTTACAAGAAGGTTCGTGAGGTAATTAAATAAAAAATAATTCCTAAATACAAAAGGTCTGCTTTTTGGAGCAGACCTTTTTTTATCCTATTTGACATTCAATATGGAAGATGATAAAAAAACAGCAGAGCAGCAAAAGCAGCAAATAAATGTGGAGCTAACGGATGAGATAGCTGAGGGGATCTATTCCAATTTAGCGATGATCGCTCATTCGAATTCAGAATTTGTCGTAGATTTTATCCGTTTGATGCCTGGAATACCTAAGGCAAAGGTTAAATCACGGATAATAATGACGCCAGATCATGCTTTGCGTCTTTTGCAAGCTTTGAAAGACAACATTGAAAAGTACGAAAAAGCATTTGGGAAAATCCAAGGAGGAAAGGATGCACCTCAATTCCCATTGAATTTTGGGGGAACATTAGGAGAAGCATAAAAATCAGGAGTAACGTAAAAATCCAATTTAACCTGACGATAGTTTATTGGACGTATACAAATTATAACTCCTTAATTTTGTTTGTTTTATTGATTTGTTTACCTTTGCAATCCGAATTTTATAAGTTTAAAGCAGATTAATTAATTTATCTATTAATGCCTACTATACAACAGTTAGTTAGAAAAGGTAGAACCACTCTTGAGAGCAAATCCAAGTCAAGGGCTTTGGATGCATGTCCTCAAAGGAGAGGTGTGTGTACCCGTGTGTACACTACTACACCAAAGAAGCCTAATTCTGCCATGAGAAAAGTGGCCAGGGTTAGATTGACCAATGGTAAAGAAGTCAACGCTTACATTCCGGGAGAAGGCCACAACCTTCAAGAGCACTCAATTGTGTTGATCCGTGGTGGAAGGGTTAAAGATTTACCAGGAGTTAGATACCATATTATCCGTGGAGCATTGGATACTGCAGGTGTAAAAGACCGTAAGCAGGGCCGTTCTAAATATGGGGCTAAGCGACCTAAGGCCGCTAAAAAATAATATAATTTAATAACAGAATAAAATGAGAAAAGCAAAACCAAAAAAGAGGTATATTCTTCCTGACCCCAAATTCAATGACACTTTGGTCACCAGGTTTGTCAATTGTCTTATGGTAGACGGTAAGAAAAGTATTGCTTACAGAATATTCTATGATGCCATTGGCAAAGTAGAAGAAAAAGTAGGTGAGAATGGTCTTGAGGTTTGGAAAAAAGCGCTTAACACTATCACTCCTGCCGTAGAGGTTAAGAGTCGTAGAGTTGGGGGTGCAACTTTCCAGGTACCTTTGGAAGTGAGGCCTGACCGAAAAATTTCCTTAGGTATTAAGTGGATGATTACTTTTGCTAGAAAAAGAGGTGAAAAAACCATGATGGATCGACTGGCTGGAGAGATTATCTCAGCTTCTAAAGGAGAAGGAGCGGCTGTGAAGAAGAAAGACGATACGCATAGGATGGCGGAAGCCAATAAAGCATTCTCGCATTTTAGATTTTAATAAGTAATGGCTAAGAAAGACTTAAAATATTTAAGAAACATAGGTATCATGGCTCACATTGACGCCGGAAAAACAACAACTTCCGAGCGTATTTTGTATTACACTGGTTTGTCTCATAAAATCGGTGAAGTACATGATGGAGCAGCTACTATGGATTGGATGGAGCAAGAGCAGGAGAGAGGGATTACCATCACTTCAGCTGCTACAACTACCAAGTGGAAATACCCAACAAATCAGGGACAACCTTTAGAAAACACTAAAGAGTATCATGTCAACTTGATCGATACCCCAGGTCACGTGGATTTTACCGTAGAGGTAGAAAGATCCCTACGTGTATTGGATGGTGCAGTAGCTTTGTTTTGTGCTGTGTCAGGTGTAGAGCCTCAGTCCGAAACAGTTTGGAGACAAGCTGATAAATACCACGTTCCAAGAATCTGCTTTGTAAACAAAATGGATCGTGCAGGAGCTGATTTTTTCAATGCTATTATTGAAATAAAAGAGAAATTAGGTGCTAACCCTGTTCCTCTTCAAATTCCAATAGGAGCTGAAGACACATTCAAAGGAGTTGTTGACCTTATCACCAATCAGGCCATTGTATGGAATGAAGAGGATCAAGGTATGACTTATAAAGTCATTGATATTCCTGAAGACCTTAAAGAGATCGTTGCTGAATACAGACAAAGTCTAATTGAGCAAGTAGCTTCTTATGATGAGGATTTGATGATTAAATTCTTTGAGGATGAAAATTCCATTACCAAGGAAGAGATCATGACTGCGATTAGAAAGGCAGTTATTAACATGGACTTTTCTCCTGTACTTTGTGGCTCTGCTTTCAAAAACAAAGGAGTTCAAGCCTTATTGGATGCTGTAATGGCATACTTGCCTTCACCTCTTGATTTGCCTCCAGTAAAGGGTACTGATCCTGATACTGAAGAACCAGTATTGAGACATCCTGATAGTGATGAACCATTTGCGGCATTGGCATTTAAAATTGCTACCGATCCATTTGTAGGTCGATTGGCATTTATGCGTGTATATTCAGGAAACTTGAATTCTGGATCTTATGTGTTCAATACCAGAACAAATAAAAAAGAAAGAATCTCAAGACTACTTCAGATGCATTCCAACAAGCAAAACCCAATTGATAGGGTAGAAGCTGGAGACATATGTGCTGGTGTTGGTTTTAAAGATATTAAAACAGGGGATACACTTTGTGATGAAAAACACAAGGTTATTCTAGAAGAAATGACTTTCCCTGAACCAGTTATTGGATATGCAATTGAGCCTAAGACTCAAGCTGATGTCGATAAGTTAGGTATGGCCATTTCTAAGTTGGTTGAGGAAGATCCTACACTACACGTTAACACGGATCATGAAACTGGTCAGGTTATCTTGAGAGGTATGGGTGAACTTCACCTTGAAATTATCATCGACAGGCTTAAGCGTGAGTTTAAGGTTGAGATTACTCAAGGTGCACCTCAGGTAGCTTATAAAGAAGCGCTTTTTGCTAGCATTGAACACAAGGAAGTGTACAAGAAGCAAACAGGTGGTAAGGGTAAATTTGCAGACATTGTGTTCGAAATTGGACCAAAAGACCCAGATCCTGAAACCAATGAGATCAAGGCAGGATTGGATTTTGTAAATGGTATTGTAGGGGGTGTAATTCCAAGAGAATTTATTCCTTCAGTTCAAAAAGGCTTTGCGGAGTCTATGAAGAACGGCCCATTGGCAGGGTATCCTATTGAATCCATGAAAGTGAGATTGTACCATGGATCTTTCCACGATGTGGATTCAGATGCATTGTCATTTGAAATGGCAGCAAGACTTGGTTTTAGGGAAGCAGCCAAAAAATGTAAGCCTCAATTATTGGAGCCGATCATGGCTGTGGAAGTAGTTACGCCTGAAGAATACACAGGGCCCGTAACAGGTGACTTGAACCGTAGAAGAGGTTTGATGAAAGGGATGGATACAAAAGGTGTTGCTTCTGTTATCAAGTCCTCCGTACCATTGTCAGAGTTGTTTGGCTATGTTACAGATTTGAGAACCATTACATCAGGAAGGGCGTCTGCTTCACTTACTTTCTCACATTATGACCCTGTTCCTAATAACATTGCTGAGGCTATCATTGCTAAAGTAAAAGGAGAGAAGGCTTAAAATAATCGAACATGAATCAAAAAATCAGAATAAAACTAAAGTCTTACGATCATATGCTGGTGGACAAGTCATCAGAGAAAATCGTGAAAGCTGTAAAATCTACAGGAGCAGTGGTTGTAGGTCCAATTCCTCTTCCTACTAAAAAAGAGAAATTTACTGTTTTGAAATCTCCACACGTAAATAAAAAGGCCAGAGAGCAATTTCAGCTTTGTACGTACAAGAGATTGGTAGATATCTACTCTAATAGTTCTAAAACTGTAGATGCTTTGATGAAAATCGAACTTCCAAGTGGAGTGGATGTGGAAATTAAAGTGTGATCTTCACTTATAAAATTTGATAAAAACCTATGCCAATTCTGGTATAGGTTTTTTTTTGAGCAAATTTATTGCTTTGCTTTTAGGGAAATGTAAAATTTTACTCTGCTTGTGAATGTTTTCTAAGCTAATTGTTTGAAAATATTCATGTTGCAGTTTGTTACCTGAAATTAAATTACTAACTTTGCAATCCTTTAAAGGGGACAGGTGTGTATACACTTGTGAATTAATGTATATCATATATCCAAAGATGTCTGGAATAATAGGTAAAAAAATCGGAATGACTAGTATTTTTAGTGCCGATGGACGAAATGTCGCATGCACGTTAGTAGAAGCTGGTCCTTGTGTAGTTACGCAAGTAAAAAATGTAGAATCAGACGGGTACAACGCTGTACAGTTGTCTTATGGTGAGCGTAAAGAAAAAAATACGCCTAAACCATTAATTGGCCATTTTAAAAAGGCTGGGACAACTCCAAAACAGAAAGTTGTTGAATTTAGGGATTTCAGAGTGGAATTCGAAGGTCAGGTTGACATGGGTAAAACTGTGGTATCTGACAAGATCTTTGTTGAAGGTGATTTTATTGATGCCATAGGAACTTCCAAAGGGAAAGGTTTCCAGGGTGTTGTAAAGCGTCATGGGTTTGCAGGAGTTGGCGGTGCCACTCACGGCCAGCACAACAGACTACGTCATCCAGGTTCTATCGGCGCTTGCTCTTGGCCCTCAAGGGTTTTTAAAGGCATGAGAATGGCTGGAAGAACCGGTGGTAACAGGGTCAAAGTACTAAATTTAAAAGTGCTTAAAATATATCCTGAAAAAAACCTACTATTAGTTAGTGGTTCAATACCGGGAGCCAAAAATTCTTTTGTGATTCTAGAGAAGTAATAAGATGGAATTAGCGATATTAAAACAAACCGGTGAAGAAACCGGAAGGAAGATCACGCTCTCGGAAGATATATTTTCTATGGAGCCCAATGATCACGCGATTTATCTGGATGTAAAACAGTATTTGGCGAATAGAAGACAGGGTACGCATAAATCTAAAGAAAGAGCGGAAATTTCCGGATCTACCAGAAAGATTAAAAAGCAAAAAGGTACCGGTAGTGCTCGAGCAGGGTCTATCAAATCTCCAATATTTAGAGGAGGAGGAAGAGTATTCGGGCCAAGGCCTAGAGATTACTCTTTTAAATTGAACAAGAAATTGAAGCAGGTTGCCAGAAAGTCTGCGTTAAGTTACAAAGCCAAAGAAAATGGTTTAGTGATTTTAGAAGATTTGGTTTTTGATGCACCTAAGACCAAAGATTTTATCAATCTGTTGTCCAAATTATCTTTATCAGATAAAAAGACACTTCTAGTGGTTGGTGAAAACAATCCAAATGTTTATTTGTCATCTAGGAACGTACCTAAGACTAAAGTTAGAATTTTCAGTGAGTTGAATACTTACGAAGTTCTTGATGCGGACAGTCTCGTTCTTTGTGAAGGTGCAGTAAGTAAGTTAGAAACCCTTTTATCGAAGTAAAATCATGGATATATTAAAAAGACCTTTAATTACAGAAAAGATCTCAGCCATGAACGAACGTGGGGTGTATGGTTTTGTAGTTGAAAGAACTGCAAAAAAGCCTCAAATAAAAGATGCCGTAGAAAAAATGTACGGTGTCAAAGTGGTTGAAGTACGCACCATGCGCTATGCTGCAAAGAAAAAGACGAGGTACACCAAAGCTAAAATTGTTTCTGGATATACCAACACCTTTAAGAAGGCAATGGTACAGGTAGCAGAAGGTGAAATCATTGATTTTTACGGAGAAATTTAATTGAATCAGAGCAATGGCAGTTAAAAAATTAAAACCTGTAACTCCTGGTACCCGTTTTAGGGTGGCACCTTCATTTGATGAAGTTACTACCGCTAAGCCGGAAAAGAGCCTTTTGGCTCCTTTGAAGAGAAGCGGTGGTAGGAATCATAGCGGTAAAATGACCACCAGATATCTAGGTGGCGGACATAAAAAGAGACTTAGGATCGTCGATTTCAAAAGAAATAAAGAAGGCGTTCCTGCAGTTGTTAAGACTATAGAATACGATCCAAACAGGACGGCAAGAATAGCTTTGTTGTTTTATGTGGATGGTACTAAAGCTTATATGATTGCACCTGAAGGATTAGAAGTAGGTCAAACAGTTGTTTCTGGAGAAGGAGCAAGTCCTGAAGTTGGCAATACTTTGTATTTGAGTAAAATTCCTTTGGGTACAATTATTCACAACATTGAATTGAAGCCTGGCAAAGGTGGAGCAATGGCAAGAAGTGCTGGCGGATACGCTCAACTTTTGGCTAGAGAAGGAAAATATGTGACGCTCAAATTGCCATCTGGTGAAATGAGAATTGTTTTGGGTACATGTAAGGCTACGATTGGTACTGTTTCTAATGGAGACCATATGAACGTAGTACTTGGAAAAGCTGGTCGTAAAAGATGGCTTGGAAGAAGACCTCGTACAAGAGGTGTTGCTATGAACCCTGTAGATCACCCAATGGGTGGTGGTGAAGGCCGTTCTTCAGGTGGTCATCCACGTTCGAGAACTGGCTTATTGGCCAAGGGTAAAAAGACTCGTTCGCCCAAAAAGTACTCCAATAAATTTATCATTAGCAGAAGAACTAAGTAAACATGGCACGTTCGTTAAAAAAAGGCCCATATATAGAGCACCACTTGTTAAAGAAGGTGGATGTTATGAACGAATCTGGGAAAAAATCTGTGATCAAAACTTGGTCCAGGAGATCAATGATTTCTCCAGATTTTGTTGGACTGACCTTTGCAGTGCATAATGGAAACAAATTTATTCCTGTTTTTGTGACCGACAATATGGTTGGACATAAGTTAGGTGAATTTGCACCTACCAGGAATTTCCGTGGACACATTGCCAAAAAAGATAAAGGAAAGAGATAATCATGGAAGCTATAGCAAAATTAAATAATGTTCCTACCTCTCCGAGAAAGATGCGTCTGGTTGCGGATCTGGTAAGGGGAAAGAAAGTTGGTCAGGCATTAAGCATCTTGAAATTTACGCCTAATCATGGATCTATCAGACTTGAAAAACTGGTTTTATCCGCAATTGCCAACTGGCAGGCGAAAAACCCTGATGAAAAGCTTGAAGATGCCGAATTGTATATCAAGACCATCTCTGTAGATGGAGGAAGGATGTTGAAGAGGCTTCGACCTGCACCTCAGGGAAGAGCACATAGAATCCGTAAAAGATCAAATCATGTAACGCTAGTAGTAGACTCCGTAGCCGGAGAAGTTACCGCTGATATTGTTGAATCAAATGAAAAAGTAAACTAAAATATGGGACAAAAAGTTAACCCAATTGGTTTAAGGCTTGGTATCATTAAGGGGTGGGACTCTAACTGGTATGGAGGACGCGATTTCGCTGATAAGCTTTATGAAGACCAGAATATCAGAAAGTACGTCTTTGCCAGGATACCCAAAGGTGGTATTTCTAAAGTGATTATTGAAAGGACTCTTAAAAGGATTACCCTTACTATTCAAACTGCCCGACCTGGTGTAGTAATTGGAAAAGGTGGTTCTGAGGTGGACAAGCTAAAAGAAGAACTTAAGAAAATTACAGATAAGGACATTCAAATTAACATATTTGAAATCAAACGTCCTGAATTAGATGCAAAGTTGGTTGGTGAATCTATTGCACAGCAATTGGAAGCCAGGATTTCTTTTAGGAGAGCTATGAAACAATCCATTGCAGCTACTATGAGAGTAGGCGCTGAAGGGATTAAAGTAAAACTTTCCGGTAGATTAGGTGGTGCTGAAATGGCTAGATCTGAAATGTATAAAGAAGGTAGAATTCCATTGCACACAATTCGTGCAGACGTGGACTATGCGCTTTCTGAAGCACAGACAGTTTATGGTAAAATAGGTATCAAAGTTTGGATTTTCAAAGGTGAAGTTTACGGTAAAAGAGATCTTTCTCCTAACGCTGGGCTAAGCAATGATTCCAAAGGAAACGCGCCTGCTGGTAACAGAAGAAGAAGAGAAGGCGGACCTAAGAGAAGAAAAAGAAACAACTAAAAATCCTTAACTGAGCAATCATGTTACAGCCAAGAAGAACGAAATTTAGAAAAATGCATAAAGGGAGGATCAAAGGAATTGCCCAAAGAGGTCATACTTTGGCCTTTGGTAATTTTGGAATCAAATCCCTGGAGCCTGGATGGATCACTTCGAGACAAATAGAAGCTGCCCGTATTGCTATGACAAGAGCAATGAAAAGGGAAGGACAAGTTTGGATCCGAATATTTCCAGATAAACCGATCACTAAAAAACCTGCTGAGGTAAGGATGGGTAAAGGTAAGGGAGCTCCTGAATACTGGGTAGCAGTTATCAGACCAGGAACAATCCTTTTTGAAGCTACTGGTGTTTCTGAGGAAGTTGCGCAAGAAGCCCTTAGATTAGCACAACAAAAGCTTCCTGTAAGTACAAAATTTATCGTACGTAGAGATTACGTTGGATCATAAGCTGATGAAAAATTCTGAAATCAATGCTCTAACAGAGAGCGAAATACAGTCCCGCGTTGAAGCGGAAAGGGAAAACTTGACAAAATTACGTTTTGCTCATGCAATTTCCCCGATAGAGAATCCTAATAGAATAAGAGAATCAAGGCGTTTGGTAGCAAGGTTGAATACATTCTTACGAGCCAAACAACTAGCTAAATAAGAAACAAAAATGGCTACTACAGATAGAAACCTTCGTAAAGAAAGAATAGGCAAGGTAGTTAGCAACAAAATGGATAAATCCATAACCGTGGCAATAGAGCGTAGAGTAAAGCACCCTATATACGGTAAATTTGTTGGTAAAACGACCAGATTCATGGCTCATGACGAAAACAATGATTGTAAGCAAGGAGACTTGGTTAAAATCAGTGAAACGCGTCCGCTGAGTAAGAGCAAACGTTGGAGATTGGTTGAAATAATAGAAAGGGCATTATAACTCATGATACAGCAAGAATCCAGATTAAGTGTAGCGGATAATTCAGGTGCGAAAGAAGTACTTGTAATCCGTGTTTTGGGAGGTACCAAAAGAAGGTATGCCTCTATTGGAGACAAGGTTGTGGTCACTGTTAAATCAGCCCTATCATCCAGTAATATGAAAAAAGGTACCGTGTCTAGAGCGGTAATAGTAAGGACTAAAAAAGAAGTCCGAAGAAAAGATGGTTCGTATATCCGATTTGAAGATAATGCAGCTGTACTTTTAAACAACAATGACGAACCGAGGGGAACCCGTATTTTTGGCCCAGTAGCCAGGGAACTTAGGGAAAAACAGTTTATGAAAATTGTATCGTTAGCCCCTGAAGTATTGTAATCATGGAAAGAAAATTTAATAAACAACCAAAATTGCATATCAAGACTGGAGATACCGTATTGGTAATCTCAGGAGATGATAAAAGCAAAAAAGGTAAGATCCTTTCTGTTGACCGTGCCAAAAGAAGGGCAATAGTTGAAGGTTTGAATATGGTAACCAAACATATAAAACCTACTACTAACTCTCCTCAAGGTGGTATTGAAAAGAAAGAGGCGCCCATTCATATTAGTAACCTTAAACTAGTAGACCCTAAAACAGGTGATGCTACTAGAGTAGGTAGGAAAAAGAATGAGGACGGAAAATTAGTAAGATACTCTAAGATAACCGGGGAGGTGATCAATGGCTAAACCTAGATTAAAAGAAAAATTCGACAAGGAAATCAAGTCTGAATTGAAAGATAAATTTCAATTCCAGAGTGTGATGCAAGTGCCTACGTTGACCAAGATTGTTTTAAACAAAGGTATTGGTGCTGCTGTGGCAGATAAAAAACTAGTTGATCAAGGAGTTGAAGAACTTACATTGATCACTGGTCAGAGAGCTGTAGCTACTAAAGCTAAGAATTCTATCTCAAACTTTAAATTAAGAGATGGCATGCCTATTGGCGCCAAAGTTACTCTTAGAGGTCACAAAATGTTTGAATTCTTAGATCGTTTGGTAAGCATTGCTTTACCAAGGGTGAGAGACTTTAAAGGTATCTCTGATAAAGGATTTGATGGCCGAGGTAATTATACTTTGGGTGTAACAGAACAAATTATTTTCCCTGAAATTAGTCTCGATAAGGTCAATAGAATCTCGGGTATGGACATCACTTTGGTGACTAGCGCGAAAACTGACGAAGAAGCACTTGCTTTATTGAAGTCACTAGGAATGCCTTTCGTAAATAATAATAAAGAAGAATAGTTATGGCAAGAGAATCGATTAAAGCCCGCGAAAGAAAAAGAGAGCGCATGGTAGCTAAGTATGCTAGCAAACGTGCTGAGCTTAAAGCTGCAGGTGATTACGAGGGATTGGATAAGCTTCCTAAAAATGCTTCTCCAGTAAGACTTCATAACCGTTGTAAACTTACCGGCCGTCCGAAAGGATATATGAGAAAATTTGGCATCAATAGGGTGACTTTTAGAGAAATGGCTTCAGCAGGTAAAATACCGGGTGTAACCAAGTCTAGCTGGTAAAAATTATATAATAGTTTTTATTCTTAATTTCATTGTGTAACTTTGCAGGCCCATTAGGGTTTTGCAGTTAGACTAATACAAATATGACTGAT
Source organism: Cyclobacterium sp. 10D3-21 (assembly GCF_055809755.1). NCBI lineage: Bacteria > Pseudomonadati > Bacteroidota > Cytophagia > Cytophagales > Cyclobacteriaceae > Cyclobacterium > Cyclobacterium sp. 10D3-21. Next base: position 6,229,737 of record NZ_CM147924.1, on the reverse strand, counting down.
CCAATAGCTGATTATCTAACCAGGTTGAGGAATGCCATAAAGGCAACTCACCGGATAGTAGAAATACCTGCTTCTAACATTAAAAAAGAACTTACCAAAGTTCTTCTTGAGAAAGGGTACATCCAGAATTATAAATTTGTTGAGGAAGGACCTCAGGGAACTATTAAAATAGCCCTGAAGTACAATCCTCAAACAAAAGTTAATTCTATTGTAAACCTTACAAGAGTAAGTAAGCCAGGTTTAAGAAAATACGTAGACAAAGATTCTCTTCCTAGAGTCATTAATGGTTTGGGAATTGCAATTCTTTCTACGTCTAAAGGTGTAATGACTGACAAAGAAGCCCGCGTAGAAGGTGTGGGTGGCGAAGTACTTTGTTACGTTTACTAATAAATTGATATGTCTAGAATAGGTAAAAAACCGATAAATCTACCTGCGGGTGTGACTGTAGACGTTACTGAGCACAATCAGATAACTGTTAAAGGTCCCAAAGGTACACTGAGTCAGGATGTTCATCCTGATTTTACAGTAAAGAATGAAGATGGTAACCTTGAAATTACGAGGCCAACAGATTCAAAACGTCACAAATCACTTCATGGGCTTTATCGCTCTTTGATAAACAACATGGTGATAGGCGTAACGGAAGGTTATAAAAAAGAATTAGAACTGGTAGGTGTGGGTTATAAAGCCACTAATCAAGGTCAAGTTCTTGAACTTTCTCTGGGGTATTCACACAATATCTTTTTGATGATCCCTCAGGAAGTTGCTATCAAAACAGAAACTCCTAAAGGTAAAAACCCATTGGTTACTTTAGATAGTATCGACAAAGAATTAATAGGTCAGGTAGCTGCTAAAATAAGATCCCTACGTAAAGTTGAACCTTTCAAAGGCAAAGGTATTAAGTTTGTAGGAGAAGTTATTAGACGTAAAGCTGGTAAAACTGCCGCTAAAAAATAATTAGAAGATGGCTTTCAAGAAAAAAACTAGAAGACTGAGAATTAAAAGAGGTATCCGAAGGAAGATTTCAGGTACTGATGCCAGGCCAAGACTTTCTGTATTCAAAAGTAATACAGGAATATACGCACAATTGATTGACGATTTAAAAGGTCAAACACTTGCAGCAGCCTCATCCAAGGAATTGGGTGCTATTAAAAATGTAAATGTATCTGTTTCTAAAGAAGTTGGTAAAAAATTAGCTGAAAAAGCGGTTGCCAATGGCTTGAATGATGTTGTTTTTGACAGAAGTGGATATCTTTATCATGGTAATGTAAAAGCTTTGGCAGAAGGTGCCAGAGAAGGAGGCCTTAAATTTTAATAACTATGTCCCAAGTAAGTAAAAGACCCATCAGGGCTACAGATACAGAATTAACCGAAAAAGTTGTTGCCATTAACCGTGTAGCAAAGGTTGTAAAGGGTGGACGTAGATTCTCCTTTTCAGCAATTGTTGTGGTTGGTGACGGTAACGGAGTAGTTGGTTATGGCTTAGGTAAAGCCAATGAGGTAACGGATGCCATAACCAAAGGTATAGAAGATGCTAAGAAAAATTTGATTAAAGTTCCTTTGTATAAAGGCACCATACCTCATGAGCAATTAGGTAAATATGGTGGAGGTTTGGTTTTAATTAAGCCTGCTGCGCCTGGTACTGGAGTGTTGGCCGGAGGTTCTATGCGTGCAGTATTAGAAAGCGCTGGATATACTGATATTCTTGCTAAATCGAAAGGTTCTTCTAATCCACATAACGTGGTTAAAGCGACTATTGAAGCCCTTTTGAAATTGAGAGATGCTATTGCTGTTTCTCAACAGAGAAGGATTAAAATTGCTAAAGTTTTTAACGGTTAAGAAATGGCAAAGATAAAAATCACTCAGATAAGGAGTATAATTAATAGACCCAAATCTCAAAAAGCTACAATTTCAGCTTTGGGACTAGGTAAGATCAACAGAACGGTGGAGAAAGAAGATACTCCACAGTTACAAGGTATGATCAAAAAAGTAGGCCATCTAGTTAAGGTACAGGAAGTTTAATATTGAATGACCTAATCGTTATTCATTATTTAAACCAATCGAAAATCTAAGGAAAATGAAATTACATACATTAAAACCGGCGGAAGGCTCCATAAAAACCAGAAAGAGGATCGGTAGAGGTCAAGGTTCTGGTAGAGGAGGTACATCCACTAAAGGACATAAAGGTGCGAAATCCAGATCTGGTTATAAAACCAAGCTAGGTTTTGAAGGTGGTCAAATGCCTCTTCAGCGCAGGGTTCCAAAATTTGGATTTACCAATCACAATAGGGTAGCCTATCAGTCCGTAAATCTTGATATTATTCAAGAATTGGCAAGCAAACTTAATACGGACAGTATAGATTTCGATGTTTTACATCAAAATGGATTAGTTTCCAAAAAAGATCTTGTAAAAGTCCTAGGAAGAGGCGAACTTACTTCAAAATTAAACGTAAGTGCCCACAGTTTCTCTGCTAGTGCCATAGCGGCGATTGAAAAAGTTGGAGGATCTGTAAATAAGATTTAATACATGAAAAAGTTTATTTCAACAGTAAAGAATATCTTTTCGATAGAGGATTTAAGAATCCGAATCCTGAATACAATAGGTTTACTTATCGTTTTCAGAATAGGGTCCTATGTTGTCCTACCAGGTGTTGATCCAAGTCGCCTTGGAGAGGCTGCCTCCGGTATATTCGGATTGATAGATACCTTTTTAGGTGGTTCTTTCAGTAGGGCGTCCATTTTTGGCTTGGGTATTATGCCTTATATTTCTGCCTCAATTGTTCTTCAATTGTTGACTGTTGGCGTACCCTATTTTCAAAAGTTGCAAAAGGATGGAGAATCTGGTAGGAAGAGAATCAATCAAATTACCAGAGTTCTTACCATATTGATAACTTTAGCTCAAGGTATTGGCTATATCACAGCTACCATACCTGATGAGGCTATTGTAATCGATAAAACACTCTTTATGACATCTGCGTTAATTCTATTGACCTCCGGAACAATGTTTTGTATGTGGATAGGAGAGAAGATTACCGAAAAAGGTATTGGCAATGGTATTTCCATGCTAATTATGATTGGTATCATCTCAGCATTGCCAGGTGCCATTATTTCTGAAAGTTTATCCAAAGGAGGAGGAGGTATATTGTTACTACTTCTAGAAGCTGTTATACTCTTCTTTGTAGTAGTTGGAGTGGTTGCGCTCACAGAAGCTGTAAGACGGATACCTGTACAGTACGCCAAACAAGTTGTAGGCGGTAAGGTATATGGAGGACAGCGACAGTACATTCCTATTAAGGTAAATGCCTCTGGAGTAATGCCTATTATCTTTGCACAGTCCTTGATGTTTTTACCAGCATTGATTGCGCAAATTTGGGCAGATAACAGTGATATTGCCTCTTATATAGGTACTACATTTAGTGATTTCACCTCCTGGCAATACAATCTTGTCTTTGCTTTGATGATCATACTCTTTACTTTCTTCTATACTGCGATTACGGTTAATCCCGAGCAAATAGCAGAAGACATGAAAAGAAATGGTGGTTTTGTACCAGGTATTAAACCTGGAGGACCAACTGGTGATTTCATTGACAACATTATCTCAAGAATAACTTTACCAGGATCTATATTATTAGCATTAGTTGCCATTATGCCAGCCTTTGCCATCATCGCCGGTGTAAGTAGTGAATTTGCTCAGTTTTATGGAGGTACCTCATTATTGATCATGGTAGGTGTAATATTAGATACACTTCGTCAGATTGAGAGTTACTTATTGATGAGACATTACGAAGGAATGATGAAAAGTGGAAACATGAAAAATGACCCTTCAAGTTATGCAGTGGCTTAAGTATGATACAATTTAAGTCTGCAGAAGAAATTGAAATAATAAAAGAAAGTGCGTTAATTTTAGGAAAGGCGCATGGTGAAGTAGCCAAACATGTGAAAGAAGGGGTAAAGACCTCTTTTTTAGATAAAATTGCTGAAGAATTTATACGGGACAATAAGGCCATTCCATCCTTTAAAGGATACAATGGCTTCCCGGCATCTTTGTGTATTTCTGTGAACGAAGTTGTTGTTCATGGATTTCCCAGTCAATATCAATTGAAAGATGGCGATATAATCTCAATAGATTGTGGAGTCTTTCACCAAGGTTTTCATAGCGATTCCGCTTATACTTACCCTGTTGGTGAAGTTTCTCCCAAGACGATTGCACTTTTAAAAGCTACAAAGGAATCCCTTTATTTAGGGATAGAAAAAGCGGTTTTTGGAAACCGTGTTGGTGATATCGGTAATGCAATACAAAAGTTTGTAGAAGCAAAAGGATACACTGTTGTTAGAGAACTAGTTGGTCATGGTGTTGGTAAACAACTTCATGAGTCTCCAGAAGTTCCCAATTGGGGGAAAAGAGGAGGAGGAGCCAAACTAAAAGAAGGGATGGTAATAGCCATAGAACCAATGGTAAACCTGGGTACCCGCAATGTTGTTCAGGAACGAGATGGTTGGACTATTAGGACTGCTGATAGGAAACCTTCAGCTCATTACGAACACACGGTTGCCATATTAGAGGATAAAACCGAAATCTTGACAACACATCGTTTTATAGAAGAGAATTTTAAATTTTAATTATGGCTAAACAAGCATCTATTGAGCAGGACGGTACCATCGTGGAAGCATTGTCCAACGCAATGTTTAAGGTGGAACTTGAGAATGGTCACCAATTGATTGCACACATTTCCGGTAAGATGCGAATGAATTACATTAAAATTTTACCAGGAGATAAGGTTAAGTTAGAAATGTCTCCTTATGATCTTACCAAAGGAAGAATCGTCTACCGTTACAAGTAAATTGTAGTAAGTAAGCAGTATCAAATTAGGAAAATTAGTATTGATATGAAAGTTAAAGCATCTATTAAAAAAAGAAGTGTTGACTGTAAAGTGATCCGGAGAAAGGGAAAGCTTTATGTCATCAACAAAAAGAATCCGAAGTTTAAACAAAGACAAGGTTAATTACTATGGCTAGAATTTCAGGTGTCGATATACCGGACAATAAACGTGGTGAAATAGGCCTTACCTATATTTTTGGTATCGGCAGAAGTACGGCTAGAGCCATACTAATTAAAGCAGGTATTTCTTTAGACAAGAAAGCCGGGGAGTGGGATGATGATGAATCTACCGCCATCAGGAACATCATTGCTGAGGAATACAAGACGGAAGGTGTACTTAAATCTGAAGTACAGTTGAGTATCAAAAGGCTGATGGATATTGGTTGTTACAGAGGTTTGAGACACAGAAAGGGACTACCTGTTCGTGGTCAGAAAACCAAAAACAACGCCAGAACCAGAAAAGGTAAGAGAAAAACTGTTGCCAATAAGAAGAAAGCGACTAAATAAATCCTGACATAGATTATGGCTCAGAAAAGAAACGAAAAGACAAAAGCTAAGAAGCGGGTTGTTAAAGTTGAAGCTGTGGGACAGGCCCATATCAAGGCTTCTTTTAACAACATTATTATTTCCATTACCAATAATTCAGGTCAGGTGATTTCCTGGGCTTCTGCTGGTAAAATGGGATTTAGAGGTTCTAAAAAGAACACTCCTTATGCTGCTCAAATGGCTGCTCAAAACTGTGGGCAGGTTGCGTATGACCTCGGTCTTAGAAAGATTGAAGTATTTGTAAAAGGTCCTGGTGCTGGTAGAGAATCTGCCATCAGAACCTTACAAAATGTTGGGCTGGATGTGACTACCATTACTGATGTCACCCCATTACCACACAACGGTTGTCGTCCTCCAAAACGCAGAAGAGTTTAATTTAAAGAAAATATAGCATGGCTAGATATAGAGGTCCAAAAGCAAAAATTGCCAGGAAATTTGGCGAGCCCATTGAAGGGCAAAGCAAAGTGCTTCAGAAGAAAAATTATCCTCCAGGAATGCATGGCAGAGGAAGACGCAAAAAGCAGTCTGAATTTGCTATCCAGTTGATGGAGAAACAAAAGGCCAAATACATCTATGGTGTATTGGAAAGGCAATTTGCTAAAATGTTTGATCACGCCTCCAGGAAAAAAGGAGTTACGGGTGAAAACTTATTGCAGTTGTTGGAAGGTCGTTTGGATAACTCAGTTTATAGACTGGGAATTGCACCAACGAGAAGAGGAGCACGTCAATTGGTTTCTCACAAACATATACTTGTAAACGGAACCGTTGTAAACATTCCTTCATTTCAATTGAAGCCTGGTGACGTTATTGCAGTTAGAGAAAAATCCAAATCTCTGGAAGCTATTACAGAAAGTTTGAGAGGCAAAGGAACAACCAGATACAGTTGGTTGGAATGGGACAATGGTTCCCTGAGTGGTAAGTTTGTAAATGTTCCAATTAGAGAAGATATTCCAGAGAACATAAAAGAACAACTTATCGTAGAATTGTACTCTAAGTAATCATTTACATTCCTATTAAAAGAATTAAAGATATGTCCATATTAGCATTTCAAATGCCAGAGAAGGTGGTAATGGAGAAAGCAGACGATTTCCACGGACTGTTTACCTTTAAGCCACTTGAAAAAGGGTACGGGGTTACCATCGGAAATGCCCTCAGAAGGATTCTTTTGTCTTCACTGGAAGGATATGCTATTACTGCCGTGAAATTACCGGGTGTAGTACATGAATTCTCCAGTATTGAGGGAGTGGTTGAAGACGTTACAGATATTATCCTTAACCTAAAACAGGTCAGGTTCAAAAAGATTCATGATGCCATTGATAATAAAATTACAGTGGAAGTTAAAAATCAGGATGTTTTTACCGCAGGAGATATTGCCAAATTTACTACCTCTTTTGAAGTTTTGAATCCTGATTTGGTCATATGTCATTTGGATAATTCAAAAAACCTTGAGATTGAACTTACGGTTGACAAAGGTAGAGGATATCTTCCTGCAGAAGAGTCCAAACCTAAGGAACAGATTTATGGTACGATTTCAGTAGATGCTGTCTTTACGCCTATAAAAAATGTAAAATACAGGATTGAAAATACCCGGGTTGAGCAAAAGACTGATTATGAGCAATTGATCATGGAAGTCAGCACTGATGGGTCTATACATCCTGAAAAAGCCTTGCAAGAGTCTGCTAAGATCTTGATTCAACATTTCATGCTGTTTTCAGATCAGACTATGGTTATCGATGCTCCAGGAAGCGGTGCCATTGAGCCGATAGATGAAGAATACCTGCACATGAGGAAGTTGCTTAAAACATCCTTAAGTGATTTGGATCTTTCTGTTAGGGCTTATAACTGTCTGAAAGCGGCCGATGTTAAGAGTCTGGGAGATCTTGCCAAACTTGAAATTTCTGATATGATGAAATTCAGGAACTTTGGTAAGAAGTCTTTGGCAGAATTGGAACAACTAATCCAGGAAAAAGGCCTGACCTTCGGTATGGATCTGTCTAAGTATAAACTTGATGAAGAATAATTAAAAATGAGACACGGTAAGAAATTTAACCATTTGGGTAGAACCGCCTCACATAGAAAGGCCATGCTTTCGAATATGGCCAAATCTCTTTTGGAACACAAGCGGATCAGCACCACCCTTGCCAAAGCCAAAGAGTTGAGGAAATATGTCGAACCTTTGATCACAAAGGCCAAAGATGATACTACCCACAACAGAAGGATAACTTTTAGTTATCTTAGAAATAAAGAGGCTATTAAACTTCTTTTCGGAGAAGTAATAGAAAAGGTAGGAGGCCGACCTGGTGGATATACAAGAATTATTAAAACTGGTTTTAGATTAGGTGACAATGCAGAAATGTGTATCATCGAATTGGTTGACTTCAACGAATTAATGTTGAAAGAAGAAAAACCAGCTAAAAAAGCTAGCAGAAGAAGTAGAAGAGGTTCCGGAAAAGCGACAAGCGAAGAAGGTACTACTACTGAAGAAGTTGCTGGAGAAGCTAAAGAAAGTGCAAAAGCAGAAAAAGCGCCTCAAGAGGAAGCTTCTGCAGATGCTTCTGATGCTGCTTCAGAGGATAAAGCTGAAAATAAGGATGAAGATAAAAAAGCAGAGTAATCTATCTATGCTATACCTTCTTTAATATTAATAGGGATTGGGCTTTTGGTTCAGTCCCTTTTTTTATATCCTTTTCGCCGAAAGCTTTTTACAAAATAGAAAATTCTTAAATTTGCATAGCAAAATTTGATATGAAAAAGAAAAAAGCAATACTTCTTTTAGCTGATGGCACTGTATTTACTGGTAGCCTTGTTGGTAGCCATGGCACCAATGGAGGTGAAATCTGTTTTAATACAGGTATGACCGGCTATCAGGAAATTTATACTGACCCTTCTTATACAGGGCAAATCATTGTAAATACTACTCCACATATTGGTAATTATGGGGTGATAGATGAAGAGCAGGAATCTGACGCCCCTTTAATTGCAGGGATAGTTGTCAATGATTTTTCTGATATTTACAGTAGATTGGATGCAAAAGGCTCACTACAAGAATTTCTAGAAAATCATAACATTACTGGAATTTCTGATATTGACACCAGAAAATTGGTAAGACATATAAGGTCTAGTGGAGCGATGAATGCTATCATTAGCTCTGAGTATGAAGATATCGAAAGCCTTAAGGCTGAGTTAGATAAAGTGCCTGACATGAACGGGCTTGAACTTTCCTCCACAGTTTCCACAAAAACACCTTATTTTGTTGGTAATCCGGATGCTTCTATTAAAATTGCATGCGTAGATTATGGCATCAAACGCAACATCCTAAGATGTCTTGTAGAAAGAGACGTTTATTGCCAGGTGTTTCCGGCTAAAACCGGTCTGAAAGAAATGGAAGAGTGGAATCCTGATGCCTATTTCCTTTCTAATGGCCCTGGTGATCCTGCAGTGATGGGGTATGCCGTAGAAACTACTAAAGAAATCCTTGAATTGGGGAAACCGCTTTTTGGTATCTGTCTTGGACACCAGATTTTAGCCAGAGCATGTGGTGTAGGTACCTATAAAATGCATCATGGCCATAGAGGACTTAACCATCCAATCAAGAATGTTTTGACAGGTAAAAGTGAAATCACCTCTCAAAATCATGGTTTTGTTGTCAATAAAGACGATATTGATAACAACAAAGAATTAGAAATTTCGCACTTTCACTTAAATGATGGCACGGTTGCTGGTATTAAATTAACCAATAAACCCGCTTTCTCTGTTCAATATCACCCTGAAAGTTCTCCAGGGCCACACGATTCCAGGTATTTATTTGACCAATTTATTTCACAAATTCAGAAATAATTCATTAACCTTAATATTGATATGACATTAATTCAATCGATTCACGCAAGACAAATATTAGATTCCCGTGGTAATCCTACGGTAGAAGTTGATGTTTTTACAGAAACTGGTGCCTTCGGTAGGGCTGCAGTACCAAGTGGTGCCTCAACAGGTGTTCATGAAGCTGTGGAACTTAGAGACGAGGACAAAGATGTTTACATGGGCAAAGGCGTTTTAAAAGCCATTGCAAATGTGAACAATGTGATCGCTCCAGAACTTATTGGTTTTGATATTTTTGAGCAAAATCAAATTGATGAGATCATGTGTAGTCTTGATGGTACCAAGAATAAATCTAAACTTGGAGCCAATGCTATTCTAGGTGTTTCTTTAGCAGTAGCTAAAGCTGCAGCCATGGAATCCGGACAGCCTCTTTATAGATATATAGGTGGTGTAAATGCAAATACCCTACCCGTTCCAATGATGAATATTTTGAATGGCGGTTCACATGCTGATAATGCCATAGATTTTCAAGAGTTTATGGTGATGCCTGCCGGTGCTTCCTCTTTCTCTGAATCATTAAGAATGGGTACTCAAATTTTCCATAACCTAAAGTCTGTCCTTAAAGCAAAAGGCCTAAGTACTAACGTAGGTGATGAAGGAGGATTTGCGCCGAATTTGCGTTCTAATGTAGAGGCCGTTGAGATAGTCCTACAAGCCATTGAAAAAGCAGGGTTTAGACCTGGTGAAGATGTATTCATTGCCATGGATGCTGCCTCTTCAGAGTTCTATGACGAAGAAAAAGGATTGTATGTATTCAAAAAATCTACCGGTGACGAGTTGACTTCTTCTCAAATGGCAGATTACTGGAAAGATTGGGTAAGCAAATATCCTATCAATTCAATTGAAGATGGTATGCAAGAAGATGATTGGGATGGATGGAAAATGATGACCGAATATGTTGGAGATAAAATCCAAATAGTTGGTGATGATTTGTTTGTAACCAATGTTGAAAGATTGCAGAAAGGAATTGATGAGAAAATCGCCAATGCACTTTTGGTTAAAGTAAACCAAATCGGTTCTTTAACAGAGACAATCAATGCAGTTGACCTTTGTCATAGAAACAAATACAAATCAGTAATGTCTCACCGTTCTGGTGAAACTGAAGATTCTACAATCGCTGATCTTGCCGTTGCTTTGAATACAGGACAAATTAAGACTGGTTCTGCTTCCAGGTCTGATAGAATGGCCAAGTACAACCAATTGTTGAGAATTGAAGAACAACTTGGAGATTCAGCGCATTTCCCAGGTTTGAAATTTTAATAAGCGATTCAAAATTTGGATCTATTCTGGTTCCTTGATTAAATAGGACCAATAATTAGCCTTTTCAGGAGCTCCCTGAAAAGGCTTTTATCTTTTACCATTTTTATTTTTTGGCTCCGAAATTTTATTTACCTACGTTAGGCACGATAAAAATCCTTCTAACCTGAATATTAATTTAAAAGTTGGGACTTATTCAGAAGTGATTTTGCCTATTTCGAGTTTAAGAACATTGGTCCTGGCTTTTTTATTCTAACCTTCTATAGGAGGCTTAGTCTCATTATTAAGACGACTATTCCCCCAAAGTCATGACCTACTCCAGATCCATCATCCAAACCCTTTTGGCTGTTTCAGCGTTATTTTCAAGACGCTGAAAGAAGGGATTGCTTTTCTTTTGATATATTTGTAGAAACACTGAAGCAGATTATGGCTAAATATTTAAAGTATACCAAAAACTTCTACTTCGTTTTTACCGTTTTATTCGTTATGTGGATGGTTTTCATTGACAGCAATGATATTATCAGTCATTTCAAACTTCGTTCAAAATTAAATGAGCTTGAAAAGCAAAAAGAATTTTACCAGGAGCGAAAGGAGAAAATCAAAATTGAGCGAGAAGAATTGCTTAGTAATTTTGAACTGTTGGAAAAATTTGCCCGAGAACGGTATTTAATGAAAAGAAAAACGGAAGATCTTTATGTTATTATGGAAGAATAAATCGGCAACATTAACACTGTTGTCCGTAATTTTTGTTTGTTTTTTTAGTGGTGAAGTAAAAGCCCAAAGGGTTATTTATGAAGATGAAAACCCTCCATTATCAGAGCGATTGTATTATGGTGGTAATTTCAGCCTCCAACTTGGCAATGTCACCTATATAGATGTTTCCCCATTGGTGGGAGCAATGATTACAGATAAATATTCTGCTGGTGTAGGCGCTACCTACCAATATTATAACAACAAGTATTATGTTGATGGCGCTTCACATGTATATGGAGCGAGGGTTTTCAATCGATACAATATATTCCGTCAAATTTTTATTCATGCTGAATACGAAGCACTGAATCTGGAAGTTCCTTATAGCTTGGACAACAATGAAATCTACTTCACTAGAGAGTGGGTACCTGGTTTATTTGGAGGAGCCGGCTACTTTGTTCCATTCGGAGATAGAGGAGGAATGAATATTATGGCCTTGTATAATTTCAGTTATGACAACAAAAGGTCCAATTATAATGAACCATATGTTTTGCGAGTCGGTTTTGTATTCTAAAGTAATAAATTGAGTATGGATGGATTCTTAAAGCGATTAGAAAAAGCGCATAGCCTATGTCCAGGATGTCCTTCTCCGAAAGTGATCAATCGATTCTTCGATGATATTTTGGGGATTTTGTTTCCAGAACATTCTAGTAAGGCATTAAAAGACTTGGGAAGTTTGGAAATGAAATTTTCCGACCTAAGGTTACAATTACGGAAAATCCTTAAACTCAACGTTGCACTTCATCAAGCTGATGGAGAAGCTTTAGCCGATGAATTTTTTGATAAATTGGAAGAGGAGGTTTATAATAAACTTCATGAAGACATTGATGCCATGTATAAGGGTGATCCTGCCGCCAAATCTAAAACGGAGATCATTCGTTGTTATCCAGGGTTTTATGCCATCTCTGCTTATCGTGTAGCCCATTTGTTACATCGAATGGGGATTTCATTGATACCCAGAATGATTACGGAATATGCACACAGCAAGACTGGAGTAGATATACATCCAGGAGCCATTATTGGCAGGTTCTTTTGCATTGATCATGCTACAGGGATAGTTATAGGTGAAACCACTGTCGTTGGCGATAGGGTTAAGATTTATCAGGGGGTTACCCTAGGGGCCCTTAGTGTCAATAAAGAAGATGCTGACAAGAAAAGACATCCTACTATAGAAGATGATGTGGTACTTTATGCAGGCGCTACAATTTTAGGGGGAGATACAGTGATTGGAAAAGGCAGTGTGATAGGTGGAAATGTTTGGTTGACCAAAAGTATTCCGGCTAAAAGTAAAATTTATTACCAAACCAAAATGTTAGACGGTGCTTCCAATCTCACAGATTTTTATGTGCTGAAAAGTGAAGCCTGATAATCGCAATTATGAAATTATTTGAATTAATTGGCAATACCCCTTTAATTGAACTTGAAAATATCCCTGTAAATCCCAATGTTAGCATTTATTGTAAGCTGGAAGGACAGAATCCCGGCGGATCTGTGAAAGACCGGGCAGCTTACCATATGATTCAATCAGCAATCGATAGGGGAGATATTAAGAGGGGAGCCAAATTAGTAGAAGCAACTTCTGGTAATACTGGTATTGCGCTAGCCATGGTAGCCAATCTCCTAGGTGTTGAAATGACATTGATAATGCCAGACAATGCTACGAGAGAAAGGGTTTTATCCATGGAAGCCTATGGCGCAAAAGTCATCCTTACACCAGCAGAAAAATCCATAGAATATGCCAGAACCCTGGCGGAAGACATGGCCAAAAACCAGGGCTATTTTATGCTCAATCAATTTTCAAATCCTGACAATTATTTGGCACATTACCATTCTACAGGACCAGAGATTTATAAAGATACTGAAGGTAAAATAACTCATTTTGTATCTGCAATGGGCACTACTGGAACAATAATGGGTGTGTCAAGATACCTTAAAGAACAAAACCAGGACATACAAATCGTAGGTACCCAGCCAACCGAAGGATCAAGTATCCCGGGCATTAGAAGGTGGTCACCAGAATTTCTTCCTGAAATATTCGAGCCTAAGAGAGTAGACCAAGTCATAGATGTCAGTCAGGAAGAAGCCACGCAGATGACTAGAAGGATGGCTAAGGAAGAAGGAATATTAGGAGGTATGAGCAGTGGTGGCGCATTGTATGCGGCTATCAAGCTTTCTGAAACCTTGGAAAGCGGAGTAATAGTTTGCATCACCTGTGACCGGGGAGATCGATACCTTAGCACTGATTTATTTGGGTAGTTGGATTTAGTAGAAACATCAAAATTGGATAGGCCAATTGCCTAATGTCTTTGGGTATATTTTTTGGGGAAAAGCCTATCTGATTATTAATCTTTTGTTCGTAATTCACAATATCCTTATGGTGACACCATTCATGAGCACATCTTTGCCTAATTGGATTTCATAGATTTTCTCCATGAAAAAGTAAATTCTTTTTTATTGGAATAAAATCATTTGATGAAAAGTTAATTTCCCCTTATCTTTTAACCATGGAAGATTTTCTTAAGATAAAGAAGGCCTGTGAAGAAAATACAGCCTTGAGTGTAGCCATTCTGGACAGGTTCCTTTTGTCCTATGCTGCTGAAAAAGATAAATTAGGAAAGGAGGCCGATCAAAAGTTACATGTGTATCGGCACATCGTTGAGAAATTTGGTCGCCACTGGTTTGATATGCTTAAATCTCAATACATTATCCACAGGTTAATGAAAGAAGGTGGGCTTATAACCAAATACCTAAAACACGCTGCAATTAGTAGCTTGGATGAAGACAAGCGAAACTGGATGGCCTTCCAGTCAGAAAATCCATGGAGGTTTACTTTTTCCGAAGTGAAGAGTCAACCTGAAAAAGACTTTTATCAAATGGAAGATGTCTTTTCAGGCGAGAATTACCTTTTGTATTCTCCGTCCATAAAAGATATCGTAAGTAGAGACGGCGAGAAAGAACTATGGTTTAACCTGATAGGCTATAATGGGTCATGTTGGCAAACGTATGGTCCCTTGTCAGGATATGCAAGTTTTAGTCCCGATGATATTTTCTTTTTTGCTACCGAACTCAATCATTTGATTGAAGATGAAGATGGGCTGATCCAGGATATCGATAAAAATCCAATTCCTTATATGATGTTATTTGCAGGATCCACACAGCCTTCTGTGGTGCACGAAGGGGAGCGATTGGTAATGGTGATAACCGAAAAAGAAGGAAGTATCCCTAATGTACAGGAAATGGAGGCAGCTTTCAATGTTAGTTATACAGGAGGTGTTTATAGACTCGGACTCAAAGAGATGGAAGCATCCCCTCATTTTGCAGTTGCCTACTACAATGAAAAGGACCAAACCATTCAAGCCACGGCATTGACAGAGAAGGGATTCGAATCATTGGTAGATGCCTTGGCTAAATTTGGGATAAAACTGGACAAGAATGCAGACATTTATTTGGGGCCTTCTATGCACAATACCGCCCAGGAGATTTTGAAGCGGGAGATTGAACTCATGCCACTTGAGCTTCTTTTTGAGCAAGAAACTGAGGAGGAAATGGATGAAGAACTCAAGAAACTAAACGAATTGGCAGGATTAGCGGTAGCTGCAATAACTTCTGAAAAAGAACCTGATTTAGAGGCTTTGGCCGCACAGGTTGGAATTGATCTTGAGAGCAACAGGAAAGTCATTGAGAAAATCATTACTGATTTAAAGGATAAAGTAAGTAAGTAGTAGATTCAATTGATATTCCGATCAATAGAAAGGCCTGAAACTTTAATTTTTGTTTCAGGCCTTTTTTGTTTAAACATGGATTAATTAGCAATTCCGCCAAAATTGAAGCGAAGCTAACTGTTTGTTGTTCAAGAGTTTTCACCAGATTTCAACTTAAATTAACTTCCCATTCCCAATAATTTTGTCGGTTATTTTGAACAAGTACCTGATTCAGTCAATTTTCCAGCAATTATTTGGAGGATTTTTAGTGTTTTTGAGTCAAAAAGAATAATAATTAATCAGTCAATTCTTATATTACAGTTTAAACCTAAATTTCCATTCAATGAAAAATAGAAGAGCGTTTTTAATAAAGTCCGTTTTAGGTACCGCAGGCCTTGCGTTGGCTTCCACTTCGCTGATTAAAGGAGCACCAGCTATAATCAAAAACTACAATAAGCCGAATTCGAAAATTAACGGCGTTCAAATTGGGTGCATTACGTATTCTTTCCGATCTCTTTCGGATCAAAGTGCAGAAGCCACGCTTAAATATGTTACCGATAGTGGTATTAGCGCCATAGAACTAATGGGCGGCCCTGCTGAAACCTTCGCAGGTATCCCCGAATCAAATATGGACCGGGGAAGACTCAATGCATTGGGGCGTAAAAAGAGGGATGGTGGACAATTTACCGCTGATGAATCCAAGGAGTTCGGTGAACTGCAGAAGGAGGCAGATGCTTATGCCGCTACAGTAGCAGAATGGCGGGCGAAAACGGATTATAAAAAATTCGAGAAGTTTAGGAAAATGTACAAGAATGCTGGCGTGAGCATTTATGCTTTCAAGCCCAGTGCTTTTGGGAGAAACAATACGGATGCGGAAATTGCCTATGGCATGAAAGCAGCAAGAGCCTTGGGAGCTTCTCATGTGACCTTAGAACACCCTGCTGACGATGCACGCACCTTGAAATTGGGTAAGATGGGAGAGGAAAATAAAATGTCTGTAGCCTATCATGGCCATACGCAACAGACTCCAACATTCTGGGATACGGCCTTGGCACAAAGTCCCAATAATGCCTTAAATTTAGATGCAGGCCATTATATTGCTGCGGGTTATACAGATATTATTGAACTACTTCAAAAACACCACAAGCGTATCCTAAGTATGCATACCAAGGACCGTCAAACGCTTGCAAATGGGCAAAAAAACCTCCCTTGGGGCGAAGGAGATACTCCTATTGTAGAATTATTGAGTGAAATCCAAAGCAGAAAGTATAAATTTCCAGCTACTATAGAGCTTGAATATAAGGTGCCAGAAGGATCTGATGCTGTTAAGGAAGTTCAGAACTGCCTTGAATATTGTAGAAGGTCACTGGCATAGCATATTATAAATGGGGTGGAGAATTTATGTTTGCAAATAGATCCTCCACCTTTTTAAATTGATTGTTAAAGTTAAATTTTATCAATTATGAAATTAGGTGCATTCTCAGTCAGTCTTGCTGTAAAAGACATAAAAGCATCCAAAGAATTTTATGAAAAGTTAGGCTTTTCAAAGTTTGGAGGATCTGAGGAAAATCATTACCTCATTATGAAAAATGGAGACACTTTAATTGGTCTTTTTGAAGGGATGTTTGACAATAATATCTTGACTTTTAATCCTGGGTGGGATGCAGATGCCAATGTTCTGGAGGATTATCAAGATGTTAGAGAAATTCAACAAGAACTTAAGAAACAAGGTTTGACACTTGATAAGGAAGCTAAGGAAAATAGTAAAGGGCCTGAAAGCATAATGGTCAAAGATCCCGATGGAAATGTTATTTTGATTGACCAACATGCACCATGATTGTATAAAGTGGGATTTATTTAATCAACTGGAGTTATGAACTTGTTCATCCTCTTTTAGCTTTTTTATCATGGTTGTAAGTAATACTTCTAACCTGTCTGAAAGTGCTTTTGGACTAATGACAGTTATGATGTCCGCCAAAGAGATGATCCAGCGAGCAAAATACTCTAAAGACCCAACCATAAAAGTAAGCTGCACTTTTTGCCCAATATCTTCCTGCATTACAAAGCCATGATTGTATTTATGGGTATCAATATACTTGACAAAGGAAGGGTCCATTTGGATCACTATTTTCGTCAATTCATGCCCCTCCTCCATTTTTTTCAAATAGGATTTCAGTGAAGGGTGATTGGTATTGAAAATTGCCTCACTTATGTCAAGATTTCGAATTCTATCGATCCTAAAAGTCCTATAATCTTCTCTGAGTTTGCAAAAGGCAATTAAGTACCAATTCTCTTTCGAATAGTACATACCGACTGGTTCTACTGCTCTGCTGGTATTTTCTTCTTTGAGAAAGCTTGTATAGTTAAATTGTAAAACCCTGTAGTCAGCCAAGCCTGATAAAATCCCTTGAATCACCTGTTCATCTTCGGTTGATTTATATATATCCTTGCTATAAAAAGCTACCTGTTCATCAAGATGATCTAAGGCTAATTTTTGATGGCCTTTAAGTACGGATTTAATTTTGATCAATGCAGATTGAAAACGTTGACTGATTTCCCGGTCCGTAAATTTTTCTATTACTTTTTCTGCCAATAATAAGGAATAAGCTTCCTTTTCATCAAACATTACTGGTGGAAGTCTGTACCCTTCTACCAAGGCATATCCTTTGCCCATCTCACTTGTCAAGGGTACTCCGGCTTCTTCAAGTGCCCTGATATCTCTATAGACTGTCCTAAGACTTATTTCAAATCTTTTTGCTATTTCTTCAGCGGTGATGTGCCTTTTACTCTGTAACTGAGTGAGGATGGCTGTAAGGCGGTTTAATCTATTCATGGAGGAATGAGTACAATTAAAACTAGTGAAATTTTTACATTAAAAAAACATTTGCCCATGTGCTGAATTTTTCTAAATCTACTGACATAGGGCTGTCACTAGCGGTGACTAAGTTTGTCATAAGGATTCATTATTCACTTTAAAATACTTCTATTATGCAAACCAATGAACTTCAAATGATCATTTCACAAGAGCAACTTTTAAAACACTGGCAAGGACACCGGGGACTTACACGTCGGGTAATTGAGGCATTTCCTGAAAAGCAACTTTTTCAATTTACCTTGGGAGAGATGCGGCCTTTTGGGGAAATGGCCCAGGAATTAATAGGAATAGCAGGACCGGGAATCAAAGGATTGGTTACCAGAGAATGGGAACCGCTAAAAGAAGAGCATGGGGTAGAAGCAAGCAAAGAAAAATTATTGGAACTATGGGATCAGGCTACAATTGAAATAAACGAATGGTTTCCAAAGCTTTCCGCTGAAGATTTTCAGGATACGGTGAAAGCTTTTGGCCAGTATGAAAACAAGGTCTATTGTTCTTTGATGTATTTTATTGACAATGAAGTGCACCATAGAGGACAGGGCTATGTGTATTTGCGTGCATTGGGGATAGTGCCACCTAATTTCTGGAAACACTAGAGGACTTGGGACTGAACTAAGGGACAGCCATTCTATTAAGTCTTATAATTAGGACATAAAAAAGCCCGAAGCAATAATTGCTTCGGGCTTTCCATTTAACCGTTTATCCAGTTAGCGACCTCTTCCTTGCTGGGGTTGGGTACTTCCAACTTCAATTTTTTCTTTTTACCACAAACATCATTGAAAAGCTTGTTAGGGTTCATTCCTTTAAGTTGTTCAATGGTGTGGATGTTAAGTTCTCTGATAGCCGGAACAAGACCCGGATGGATACCAATCCCAATAAAGTCCTCATCTGTAGCTACTTTTACTTTTTTCTCCGGTTTCATTTGTGGAAAGAATAAAACTTCCTGAATGGTGCTTTGATTGGTGAGCATCATGCAAAGCCGGTCTATTCCTATACCCAATCCGGAAGTAGGAGGCATGCCATATTCCAGTGACCGGAGAAAATCTTCATCCATGGCCATGGCTTCATCATCCCCCCTTTGGGCTAATTTGAGCTGGTCTTCAAATCGCTCTCTTTGGTCTATTGGATCATTTAACTCCGTATAGGCATTGGCGATCTCTTTGCCATTGACAAACAATTCAAATCTTTCCACTAGACCTGGTTTGGACCGATGCTTTTTAGCAAGCGGAGTCATCTCTATCGGATAGTCTGTAATATAGGTAGGTTGGATCAAGTGCTCTTCTACTTTTTCACCAAAGATCTCATCGATCAATTTACCCTTACCCATGCTTTCATCGACCTCAATCCCCATCTCCTTACAAACTTCTCTCAAGCCTTTTTCATCCATTTGGCTGACGTCTATGCCAGTATACTCCTCGATGGATTCAAACATGGACAAACGCCTGTATGGCCCTTCAAATTCAATCACCTTGTCGCCAACTTTTGCTTGAGTCGTACCCAATACTTTGGTTGCAATCTGTGAAATTAGGTTCTCAACCATTTCCATCATCCAGATATAATCCTTGTAGGCGACATAGATCTCCATAGAGGTGAACTCAGGATTATGGGTTCTGTCCATGCCTTCGTTACGAAACATTTTACCTATTTCATAAACACCCTCAAAACCACCAACGATCAATCGCTTTAAATAAAGCTCATTGGCTATTCTTAAAAATAAAGGAGTGTCCAATGCATTGTGGTGTGTTTCAAAGGGCTTAGCTGCTGCACCTCCGTGAACCTGTTGTAATATTGGTGTCTCCACTTCCATCCAGCCATGGTCATCAAAATACCTCCGCATGGTGGAAATGATTTTGGACCGTGTGACAAAGGTTTCTTTTACTTCCGGGTTCACGATAAGATCCACGTAGCGTTGTCTGTACCTTAGTTCCGGATCCGTAAACCCATCAAATACATGGCCTTCATCGTCTCGTTTGACTATAGGAAGTGGTTTTACTGATTTGGCCAATAAGATGAATTCCTGAACATGCAAAGAGATTTCTCCAGTTTGGGTGGTGAAAATGAATCCTTTTAGACCAATAAAATCCCCGATTCCTAAAAGTTTTTTAAATACCGTATTGTAAAGGGTTTTATCCTCATCTGGACAAAGGTCATCTCTCCTAACGTAAATCTGTAGCCTGCCAGTACTGTCTTGTATTTCTGCAAAGCTGGCAGAACCCATGATCCTTCTGGTCATAAGCCTTCCCGCGATGGTTATGGCTTTGTAATCGTTTTTACGATTTTGGTAATTTTGATGAATGTCTGCCGCTGTGGCATTTATAGGGTAAGAGAGGGCGGGGTATGGATCAATTCCCAGGTTAATTAATGCTTCCCGGTCTTTTCTTCTTTCTATCTCCTGTTCGTTCAGTAATTGCATGGATAATGTCAGTTATGCTATTTTTGGAAGTTCTTTAGTTTTTTTCTTCTTAATATTTCCTTTTTGACCAGTATTTGTTCCCTATTGGCTTGTCCGGAAATTCCTGAATTTTCATTAATTCTTCTACCCAGGTAAGGAAGTACCTCTCTTACCGGGCCATAGGGAAGGTACTTGATTACATTGTAGCCTGCCTTGGCTAAGTTGAAACTTATGTGGTCACTCATCCCATATAGCTGGGAGAAATAAAACCTCGGATCTGACCTTTCAAACCCTTGAGAGTCAATTAATTTTGCAAATAGTGTGTTGCTTAGTTCATTATGGGAGCCGCTAACAAGGTAAATTCTCTGTTTATTATTGACGCAAAACTTTAGCGCATTATTGAAAGCACTATCTGTTGCTCCTTTTGTTGGATGAATGGGGTCTGGATATCCTTTTTTTCTGGCGTTCTTCCTTTCTTTTTCCATATAAGCTCCTCTAACCAGTTTAGCTCCTAAGTAAAAACCATTGGCTACTGCTTCATGATGAGCATCTTTTAACCTTTCCTCCATGCCTTTTCGGTACATCTGAAAGGTGTTATATAGTATTGCCTCTTCCTTATTGTACAATTTCATGGCTTCAAGCGTCCAGCTATCAGTAATGTTTTGAAACCAGCTTTCTTCTCCATCCACCATGAGTTTCACATCTGAATCGGCTGCGGCCTTACATAGTAAAAAAAACCTTTCTCTTGCGGCATCAAATCTTTTCTCTTCTTCCCGGTAGAGCTTTCCATTAGTCTGAACCTTGGTCATTATTGAAGTAGAAGCAATTCCTGATACCTTAAAGACCGCAAAAGGTAATAAAGGGTTTGCCATGGCTTTTTGGATTGTATTAAGAATTTCCTTCATCGTCGCTTCCAGGATGCTTTCCTCCTCTTTGCCTTCAACTGAATAATCCAAAACCGAATAAACTCCATATTTACCAAGTTTATCAATGGTTTTAAGACTTGATTCAAAACTTTCGCCACCACAAAACTGCTTGAAGATTGTTCGTTTTAGTGATTCTTTAATAGGTAACCCAAATTGAAAGGAGACTTTGGCTATGAAAACTCCAATCTTTACTATGAAAGGGTAATTCATCAATCTATACAACTTTTGCTTTCTTTTTAGATCGCTTGTCTTAAGATGAGCAAAAGCTATTTTTAGATTGTCAAAGGAAAATCCAAGTTTCATTCTCATTTTCAGTGCGCAAAGATATCAAAAAAACAACTAAAGACAGGGCTAAAAGTTTGATTTTATCATTAAACTAAAGATTTGACCTGCTTGATTTCTATTTCAGAATGCCTAATTTTAAATTTATTAAAAATAACCCAAAATAAACGAGATATGCTGCCTCTTCCGATAGTCATCAGGAAGAAAGTGTGTTTTTTTGTTCAAAGCTCACCTTATATGTACAATATGATTTTGAAAACCATTCCAAGTTATAGATTAGTCGGTAGCTTAATTTTTCTTTCTTTTTTGCTCTATGGTCAAGATTCAATAGGCCAGGCTGAGAAAATCATACTGGACACAGATATGGGTTCCGATTGTGATGATGTGGGGGCTATGGCATTATTGCACCATTTTGCTGACCAGGGGAAGGTGGGAATTCTTGGGGTGATCTACAGTTCTGGAAAAGTCCCTTATGGTGTTGGTGTAATTGATGCCATCAACGTTTACTATGGGAGACCTGAAATACCGGTTGGTGCCAGTCATGACCTGAGCTTTGGGGATCCGAAGGATAAAATGCATGCTGAGAAGCTCGCCAAAGACACCGTTGCTTATAAAAATAAATTGATTCATAACCATGATGCCATGGAGCAAACTGTCCTAAATCGAAAACTATTGATACAAGCAGCGGATAACTCAGTTACCTATATTACTATAGGTCATACCAAAGGTTTATTTGAATTACTTAAATCGTCCCCAGGTAATGATTCTCCATTGACTGGTTTAGAATTGGTATCCCAAAAAGTAAAAAGATGGGTGGCACTTGGTGCATTAGGCGCATCCAATGAGGAAGGAGTGGGGGTGAAAGATTGGAATTTTTTCCGAAACAATACGGCTATCTATACGGATTACCTAATAGACCATTTCCCCAAACCTACTTATTTTGTGGATGCTGGAGCTAAAGTGTTTACTGGAGAATCGCTCGAAGCTTTAAACCCTGGAAATATTCTTAGGACAGCTTATAGGGATTGGCTTTGGAATATGGAAAGTAAAAGAATTAAGGATCAAAGGCCAAGTTGGGATCTGGCTACTGTTTATTACGCAGTGCTGGGCACGGGAGAATTTTTGGAGGAGTTAGCGCCAGGTGCGTTAACCTTTGATATAGAAAAGGGCAGTAAATGGGTTTCTGACACGGTCAATCCTTTGCACCACTTTATAGTACAGCAAAAGGAGGTTGACAATGCATTTGCAGACAAGTTAAATTCAGCCATTAGTGCTAGACCCAAAAATTCGATTGCAGAATGAAAAAATCGGTTTTTTTATTTTTGGGGTGTTTAATGTTGTCTTCCCCGTTTTTGCTGCAAGGTCAAATCCATGATAAGCAGAGTATTTTATCAAATGATCAATTTGAATTCCTGGAAGAGTTGACAGAAGCCGTTCTTGAAGCTTCCAGGATCTATCCAAAGCAATTTATATCTGATGCTTTTGGAGCAAATAATACTGGCGGAATGTTAATCAGGCCTGGAGGAAGAAATGCTTACCCTTCTTTTTGGATAAGGGACTATGCAATGGCCTTGGAAACTGGGCTGGTTTCGCTGGCAGAACAAAAACACATGTTGTTGCTCACAGCTCAAACGCAAGCAACTCAAACATGGATTACCTCAGGAGGAAGTATGATTCCTGTGGGAGCGATTGCCGATCATATTAGAATAGATGATGGTCTACCCATTTATTTCCCGGGAACGTATAGTTTTTCTGCTCAGGGTACAGAAAAATGGGGCAGCCTTCCTCCCTATGGTGATCAGTTTATGTTTGTCCACATGGCTCATTCTTATGTGAAAGCCAATGGGGGAATGTCAATTCTCTCGGAAGAAATCAATGGTTTAAGTTTGATGGATAGATTGGTTTTGGCTTTTCACGTTCCTCCTTCTGGTTTAGAAAACCAGTTGGTATTTGCCTCTGAGAAATTTAGAGGTGTAGATTTCGGGTTTAGGGATGCGATTGAACTCACAGGGGAGTTACTGTATCCATCTCTGCTTAAGTACAGGGCTGCCCTGGAAATGTCAGCGCTTTTCTCAATTATGAATCGCCCAGAGCTAGTCGTGAAATACCAGCAAATAGCAAAAACGATTAAGGAAAGCATACCCAATGTTTTCAGGGATGACAGTGGGTTTTTAAAGGCGTCCACAAAACTGAGTGCCCAACCGGATGTTTGGGGAACTTCCCTAGCGGTTTACTTGGGCGTTTTAGAAGGTGAAGAACTTGTCGCTGCTAGTAAGGTTTTGACGGAAGCTTATAAAAAAGGGACCATTAGCTACCGTGGGAATATCAGGCATGTACCTACAAACCTTGATTTTGATGAAAACAAAGTGTGGGAAAAGTCCTTAGCAGCGAAAAATACCTATCAAAATGGCGCTTATTGGGGAACTCCTACCGGCTGGGTGGCTTATGCCATTCATCACAGCAGCCCTGAGCTTGCTAAACAATTGGCGACGGAATACATAGATGAGTTAATAGAAAATGATTTTAGAAAGGGAGCAGCTTTTGGTGCGCCTTATGAATGCTTTGATAAGGCGGGCGCAACCCAAAACCCCGTTTACCTTACCTCTGTAGCAAGCCCACTTGCTGTTTTTAGAAAGATATTGGGAGGAGAGGAATAATTGGATATCCTTCAAGAAATAATAGCGGAATAGTAATATCCTGACAAAACAGCCATTACCAGTGCCCATATTTAAGAAAGAGAATAGGGTATATCCCTGATGAATTACTGGTTGTGGGGAAATCTTGCTCAATTACCAGAGTACAATTGCTTCAGGTGAATAGTATAATAAAATATCGTAAAGTCCTGACTGTTTGTTATTTATAATAATAAGTTAGATGAGTTTGCTAATCTAATGGAACAAACCTGCTTAAATTCAAGACTTAATGCGAAATAAACCAATAACTATTTGATTTTTAAAGGGGGATAGGTTACATTTGACGCATGAAAAATTTCGCAGCTACCTACTTTAGCTTCTTTTACTTTTACTTTCGTCCCCAAAGTCGAATCGGAGCTGCGTATTGTCTTAACAAAAAATAAAAAAAGATAAAAAACATAGAAGCCCGATTCGAAAGAGTCGGGCTTTTTTATTTTAATATTTAACCGAGAATACAGAAATGGAAAATCACTTACAAACAAAAGACTGGGGTTTAGGGCTTAACAACGAGCACCTGATTATCGCAGGACCTTGTAGTGCAGAAACTCCTGAGCAAATCGAAAAGGTTTGCGCAGACATGATCACCGCCAATGTTGTCCCTGACGTTTTCAGAGCAGGAATCTGGAAGCCTAGAACAAGGCCAGGAAGTTTTGAAGGTATTGGAGAAGAAGGATTGGGTTGGTTAGAAATCGTTAGAGAGAAACTTGATATTCCTATTACTATAGAAGTAGGGAATGCATCTCATGTAGAATCAGCGTTGAAACACGGCGTGGATATTCTTTGGATAGGTGCCAGAACAACGGTAAATCCATTTGCTGTTCAGGAAATCGCTGATGCCCTTAAAGGTGTTGACATTCCTGTAATGGTAAAAAACCCAATGAATCCTGATTTGGAACTTTGGAGAGGGGCTTTGGAAAGACTTCAGGTAGTGGGAGTGAACAAACTTGCAGCCATACATAGAGGATTCAGTGATGCTTATGACACTAAGTTCCGTAATAAGCCAAATTGGTCTATGCCTATTCATTTGAAAAGACTTTGGAAAGGGATGCAAGTCATCAATGACCCTAGTCATATTGTAGGAAATAGAAAAGGGATACTTGAAACAGCTCAGCGAGCGATTAATTTCGGTCTTGACGGATTGATGATAGAAACACATCATGATCCTGACAATGCGTGGAGCGATGCCAAGCAGCAGGTAACACCTCAGCAGCTTAGGGAGATTTTGGACAAAATTGATTTCAAACATCCAGTTCAAAATGAAAATCCTTCAGAAAAATTACAGGATCTTAGAAATGCTGTAGATCATTTAGACGATCAGTTGATGGATCTTCTTGCAGAAAGATTTTCTATTATAGATCAAATTGGTGAGCACAAAAGAGACAATAACCTAATTGTTTTTCAAGCAGATCGTTGGAAGCAAGTGATGGAATCCAGAACAGCTAAAGGGATGGAGAAAAATCTTAGCGAAAAGTTCATGAAAGAATTGCTTTATTGTATTCATGAAGAGTCTGTTAAACGTCAAGAGAAAAAATTGAGGGAAGACGTTTCCGCAAAAAAATCAGTTTGATGTTAAGCCCGTTTTTATTCTTAAATAAGTACTGATTGATGTCCATAAATTTATTAACAACCTTGTATTTGTAGTAGGAAGTGAAGTAAATTTAGTCTGAGATAGGGGTTAATTGCCTATTTCGGATTCAAGGGATTGAAATTCAGAGATTGGAAATAGTGAGGTAAATAACCTTTTTTCAATCCATTCTTTTAAGGGATAAAGACGGGTTTAATTTTTACCTTTACAAAAAAACAGATTTTGGAAACAATTATATTTTCTTCCCGAATAGCACAGGATTTGATTCGGTTTCTCGATTCAAAAAAGTACTCCAAACTAGGAGTCATTATGGATAGCCATACCATCAAACACTGTTACCCGTTAATCTCAAATCATCTTCCTGAGCATAGCAGTTTTGCTTTTGAAGCCGGGGAGGTTCATAAAACGCTCGACACCTGTGTGGGTATCTGGGAATGGATGACAGAGAATAGTTTTGACCGGAAGACCCTGATTTTGAATATTGGTGGTGGAGTAACAGGTGATATGGGAGGCTTTTGTGCCAGTACCTACAAGCGAGGCATAAGGTTTATTAATTTACCTACTACCCTGCTTTCCCAGGTTGATGCCAGTGTTGGTGGCAAGTTAGGGATTGACTTTAAGGGTTTTAAAAATCATATCGGCGTATTCAACCAACCTGAAGGGGTTTTGATCAGTGAAGAATTCTTAGGAACGCTACCTGAACCCGAATTGCGTTCAGGATACGCAGAGGTTATCAAACATGGGTTAATAAGGAATGAAAATTACTTTAATAGCCTTAAAACTGAAAATTGGCAAAATCAATCCTGGAAAGATATTATTTCTGTTTCAGTTGGGATCAAAAGAGAGGTAGTTGAAAAGGACCCAAAGGAAGATGGCCTCAGAAAAATCCTGAATTTCGGACATACCATCGGCCATGCCGTAGAGTCACATTATCTTGATACACCTTTACATCTTCTTCACGGTGAAGCCATTGCTGTAGGCATGGTAGCTGAAGGGTATCTTTCGCATAAATTTTTAAGATTGCCAAAGGAGCAGCTTGAAATAATTCAACAAAAACTTTTGGCAGTATATGGGAAGGTTCATATTGATGAAAAAGATTTTGATACAATAATTGACTTATGTTTTCAGGACAAGAAAAATGAAGGAAATGTGCTTAATTTTTCCTTGTTAAAAAGAATTGGAGACTGCGATTTTAATATTGTGGTAGGAAAAGAAGCCATTACAGAGGCCTTGGAATATTACAATCAATTGGAAAATTGAAAGCTGAACTATACCCCTTAATCGTTCTGAACCTGCAAATTTTAAGCTTTAAATAATTCATGAATACTATTGTACTGCCAAAAAAACGCGCATTTGGTCAAATTCAAATCCCACTTCCTTCATCTAAAAGTGAAAGCAATAGGGTTTTGATTATCGACGCCCTCACCAAAGGAGAGAATAAACTTTCCAATCTGGCTGAAGCCAGAGATACGCAGACCATGATTCGGCTACTCAAAGAGGATCCGGACACTTATGATGTGTTGGATGCAGGGACTACTATGCGGTTTTTGACAGCATATGCAGCGCTAAACAATAGACAAAAAACCATGACGGGAACTCCCCGAATGTGTGAAAGGCCTATAGGTATTTTAGTAGATGCCTTGAAAGAAATAGGAGCCAGTATAAGTTACCTTGAAAAAGAAGGTTATCCCCCTCTGTCTATAGAAGGGTTTTCTGGTCAAAAAACCAAGGAAATAGAAATTCGAGGTGATGTCAGTAGCCAGTACATCTCAGCCTTATTGATGAATGCCCCTTTACTTCCAGAAGGATTAGTGCTTAACCTCACGGGTAAAATTGGTTCAAGGACTTATATCACCATGACCCTGGAATTAATGAAGACCTTCGGTGTTGATTATATTTTTGAAGGAAGTAAGATTATAATTAAACCTGGAAAATACCAGCCCACTACTTTTTCAGTAGAGAGCGACTGGTCAGGAGCCAGTTATTGGTTTAGTTTATTGGCATGTGCTGATTCTGGGGAATTATTTCTTAAAGGTCTCAAAGCAGAAAGCCTACAGGGTGACGCAAAGATCGTTGCTATAATGGATAAGTTGGGAGTGGAGAGTGAATTTACAAGTGATGGAATACTCCTTAAGAAAAAAGCGATTAGCGGTTTGCCTTCATTTGACTTTACCCATTGTCCTGATTTGGCACAGACAGTAGCAGTTACCTGCGCACTTACGGGACAAACCTCTGATTTCACAGGCTTAGAAAGCTTGCGAATAAAAGAAACAGACCGAATTGATGCACTACAAAAAGAATTGGCAAAAATTGGTGCTTTACTTGAAGAACGCAATGAAGGTGTTTTTACCCTTGTCCCTGCTACGAATATTCCTGACACGGTAAGCGTTGCTACCTATGATGATCACAGGATGGCAATGGCATTCATGCCGCTGATAACCAGAACAAAGCTGGAAATAGAAGATCCAGAGGTAGTGAATAAATCTTATCCAAGTTTCTGGAAGCATTGTTCCTTATTGGATATTCAGCCAGAATTTATCAATGAATAATCCGTCACAATGTTTTTTCCTCGCTAGCTAGGAGCAATTATGGTAGGGAAAGCTGAGAGCATAAGCTGATTTTACAGTATAATCCACTTAATAGATAGATTTTGGAAAAGAAAATGAAAATAGCAATACAGGGCGTTCTGGGTTCTTTTCATCACCAGGTGGCCCAACAATATTTTGGGGAGAATATTGAAGTGTTTGGTTATAATACTTTTGAAGAAGTAGCCAAAAGTGTTGAGAATCAGGTTGTGGATGTGGCAGTAATGGCCATTGAGAATTCTATTGCAGGAGCTATATTGCCTAATTATGATATAATAGATCGGCATGAACTTTTTATCACCGATGAATACTATTTGCCCATTTCTCACAATTTAATGGCATTGCCAGGTCAGAAGTTATCTGATATTACAGAAGCCAGATCTCATCCCATGGCCCTGTTGCAATGCAAAACCTTCTTCGCCAATCACCCGTCCATAAACCCATTAGACGATGTTGATACAGCATATGTAGCCAAGATCATCTCAGAACAAAAAATCAAAGGATTAGCTGCAGTGGCCAGTATAAAGGCAGCGGAGTTTTATGGATTGGAGTTGTTGGCCGAGGATATTCAAACGGTGAAGAATAATTTCACCCGATTTATCATTCTTCAAAAGGAGAAACCCATAAGCATGGCTTTCCCTACAAAAGCAAGCTTGAAAATTACGATAAAAAATCAAAAAGGAGGTCTGGCCAAAATGCTAACCATTTTAAGTGACAATGACCTTGATTTGACAAAAATTCAGTCTATTCCAGTAATGAGCAAACCCTGGGAAT
Organism: Cyclobacterium sp. 10D3-21; assembly: GCF_055809755.1. Taxonomy (NCBI): domain Bacteria; kingdom Pseudomonadati; phylum Bacteroidota; class Cytophagia; order Cytophagales; family Cyclobacteriaceae; genus Cyclobacterium; species Cyclobacterium sp. 10D3-21. Next base: position 6,200,619 of record NZ_CM147924.1, on the reverse strand, counting down.
ATTCCTTTTTTATCGATACCCTTATTTCTGATGTTAAACAATTTAATCACGCGATGGATAAAATCGCTTCTGATTTTGGTTCAGTTAAGATTTTTGGAACTTATCAAAGTAGAAAATAATGAAAGGTTTTTCTGACAGATTAGGAGAAGTTAAGGAGTATTATTTCTCCAAAAAGCTTAAAGAGGTACAGAAACTTAGAGAAAGTGGAAGGCCTATAATCAACATGGGCATTGGTAGCCCAGACTTGCCTCCCGATCCTAGCGTGATAGAGGCGTTGAAGCGCACTGCCGAATCTGCCTCCGGACACGGATACCAATCCTATCAGGGTATTCCCGCTTTGAGAAATGCTATCGCAGCATTTTATGACAAGAATTATGGCGTGTCTTTAGATCCTGCTTCAGAAGTATTGCCTTTGATGGGTTCTAAAGAAGGGATTATGCACATTTCCATGGCTTTCCTGAATGAGGGAGATGAGGTTTTGGTTCCCAATCCAGGATACCCTACTTACACCTCTGTGACCAAATTGCTGAATGCCATACCTGTGTATTATTCACTTAATGAGAACGATAATTGGGAACCGGACTGGAAAGCATTGGCTGAAATGGATCTTTCAAAGGTTAAATTGATGTGGGTCAATTATCCCCACATGCCTACCGGTGCAAAGGGAAGCGAGTCCTTGTTTATAAAGCTTGTGGAATTTGCGAAAACACACAATATTCTCCTGGTTCACGACAATCCTTATAGCTTCATATTGAATGAAGAGCCAAAAAGTTTATTGGAAATATCCGGTGCCAAAGATCATGCTCTGGAGTTAAATTCTTTAAGCAAAACTTTCAATATTCCGGGTTGGAGAGTGGGAATGTTGGCTGGGAGGAGTGATTACCTTGATGCCGTTTTGAGAGTAAAGAGCAACATGGATTCGGGAATGTTTTTGGGAATTCAGGAGGGGGCTGTTGCTGCTTTAAAACTAGATGGTTCCTGGATACACTCTATGAACAAAATTTATGCAAGGAGGAGAGCACTCGTATTGAAAATGGCCAAGTTATTGCAGCTTGAAGTTCAGGAGGATGCAGTTGGCTTATTTGTTTGGGGGAAAGTTTCAGATGACATAACAGCCACTGATCTTGTGGATCAACTGCTTTATGAATACGATATTTTCATTACTCCGGGATTAATATTTGGTAGCAAAGGCGCTTCATACGTTCGTTTTTCATTGTGTATAGGTGAAGATAAAATTAATGAAGCAATAACAAGATTAAAAAATTATAAAACGCCATGAAAAAAATACATATCATAGGGCTGGGCCTGCTGGGTGGTTCTTTCGCACTGGCAGCCAAGAAAATATATCCTGAATTAGAGATCACTGGTTTTGATTCAGACAGTGTAAACATGGACCTTGCTTTGGACATGCAACTTATATCCAAAAGCCTTGCTGTACCGGACAAGGATACTGATATTGTGATTCTGGCAACCCCTGTTGATACTTTATTTGCGCTTTTAGAAAAGACGCTAGATCAAGTAGGAGAGAAAACATTAGTGATGGATTTCGGTTCTACAAAAGACCAACTTTGTCGCCAAATGAGTCAGCATCCCAAAAGGGCACAGTTTCTCGCTGTGCATCCCATTGCGGGCACTGAAAACTCAGGCCCCAGAGCTGCCCAAGAGGATCTTTTCGATGGGAATGTAATGATCATTTGCGAAATGGAGAAGACAGATGTTCACCTTAAGGGTATGGCTTATGAAATTTTTGATGCCCTAAATCTTCGGTTACGCTTTATGGATCCAAAAGACCATGATCTTCACCTGGCCTTTGTTTCTCACCTTTCTCATGCGACATCCTTTGTGTTGGGAAAGACTGTTATTGATAAAACAGCAGATGAGAGAAATATTCTAGACATGGCTGGAAGTGGGTTTACCTCCACGGTCAGACTGGCAAAAAGTTCTCCTGAAATGTGGGGGCCAATTTTTTTAGAAAATAAAACCAATGTTTTGGAAGCTTTTGATAGCTACATTGAACATTTGACAGCCTTCAGGAATAGAATAGCTGAAGATGACATTGAAGGTTTGAAAGCAGATATGAGAGAGGCCAATAGAATCAGAGATATTCTAGATTTTAAAGAATAAATTGAAAAAATGGTATTAATAGTTCATTAATTGTGGTTTTGTTGTAAATTGGTGAATATGCATTTGACCATTAACTCTGAATTCGCGACATTAAAAGAAGTACTAGTTCATCGACCTGGACGTGAGATTGATCGATTAACGCCCTACAACAAGCACCTGTTGTTATTTGAGGATGTTCCTTATCTGGAAGAAATGCAGCGAGAGCATGATGTTTTTACCCAGCTTATCAGTGAACAATGTGGCGCTCAAGTTTATTTTTTCGACAAATTATTGGGTGATATTCTTGAAGACAACTTATTAAGAAATGACTTGATACGGGAAGCACTTGCTGTTTCTAGATTGGAGCATTTGAGCGAAGAGCTGCTCGGGGTACTCAGCCAGGAGCAATGTGTTCAAGCTTTAATCGCAGGCATAAAAGTGCATGAAGTTAGGGGAAGAGTTAGTGCTGCGGCATTGGCTGATCTTTTAGACCTGGCATTTTTGATTCCCCCTTGTCCCAATTTGTATTTCCAGCGGGATACTGCTGCCATTTTGCCAGGAGGCATGGTTTTTTCCAGTATGCGCTTGGATCAACGACAAAGGGAAGCCAATATGGTAAGGAAAATATTTGAGAATCACTCTTTATTTAAGGATAAAATTCAACAAGTATATCCCATGACTACCCACAATCACACGCCATCAATAGAAGGGGGAGATGTGATTATTTTGTCAGATAAAGCTGTAGCCATTGGATGTTCAGAAAGAACAGACGAAAAGGCCGTATACCATGTGGCCAAAAACCTCATTGCTGATGGGCGAATTGAAAGAGTTTATGAGATACATTTGCCCAAGAAAAGAAATTTCATGCATTTGGATACCGTATTTACTATTTTGGATAAAAACAGGGTCCTAACTTATCCAGATGCGCTTCAAGCTGTTCAGCGCATTTCGGTATATACTCGAAAAGAAGAAGACAGTGAACAGGTTAACATCAAAAGAACTGTTTTAAAGAAACCCTTAAGAGAAGTACTTAGAATGGAAATTCCTGATTTGGAAATAATTGGTACCGACAAGGTAAACCAGGAATATGCCCTGAGAGAGCAATGGTTTGATGGAGCCAACGTATTTACCATTGGGCCTGGAAAGGTTATTTCCTACAATCGAAACAAACACACCAATCAAGCATTGAGAGAATATGGTATAGAAGTTTTGGAAATGCCTTCTTCGGAACTTTCTCGAGGTTTGGGTGGGCCAAGGTGTATGAGTCTACCGATTGCCAGGGAGGTAATTTTATAAGCTACTAAAAAGCGCCAATGATTTTACAAAGGGTTACCATACCTTTTTAGTGACTCAGTAATAGCGTAGGGATTAAAAACTATCGAAGAAGGACCTTCTTCTGGATACTTTAAGGTCACGAAGGATATTTGATTTTACCCGAATATCTATGCTGTAGGAAGTGAATTTCCCGAAAGGCACCCAATTCGCATTCAATTGCCAACAATGTAGGTCCCTCGCGATTCCTACCATGGTATTTGTGATCTTAGCAGTAGAAAGATCGTAACCACTGGTAAAGTTGATTTTCCATTTATCAGACAGGCTTAGATCACCTGAAATGTTTATTGCTTGGGTGACATTTTTAGTTCCTGAGGCGGCCTTACTGTAACTCAGGTTATAACTATAAGTCATGTTCCAGGGAATCGACCAATCGATGTACTGGCTCGGGTCATTGGCTATTCGATTGATTTCATTTTCTACAAAATCATTCATTTGACCACCTTGATTTAGAAATTCATCAGTCAGTTCGTCACGTACTTCACCGGGTGATTGCTCTGTTTTACTTGGGTTAATGCTTCCATTGATATTTAAAGAGGCTCTTCTGATGGCGCCTATTCCTTGACCCTTCTTCCAGGCAAACTCGTTTATTTTTCGTGTTGTCACCTCTTCACCGTTAGTAAATGTGGCAGTAGCATATGGGTCAAGTGTAGAGCTAAGATTGACAGAAAGCTTTTTATCAAATAATGAAGTTCTGGTACTGATAGTGAATGGCAAAAGGTTAAATGAATCTGCTGCAAAGTTGTAATTGGTAGATATGTTAAGTGATTGCAGGAGGGGTATTTTCTTGGTTGTGGTTTCTGCAGTATCACTTTCTGTCTTAAGTTTTGCTTCCAAAGTGTTTTTTATATTGATGCTCAGGGATTTTGACTCGCCCAATGGAGCACCGCCATAGATAAAACCCTGAAAACGAGATAAGCGCCGAAGGGTTCCGCTGGCATCCGTTTGTACTTCCTGATAATACCCGTATTTAGGATCGGAAAAATCAGGAGTACTGCTGAAACCAAAAGTAGGTTGCATGTGGTGCCTTATGGCTTCTATTTTAGAACCTTTCTTGAAGGTGTAAAAGCCATAAACATTGGTAGAGAGGTTAAAAGAACTTTGGTAATAATTTACTCTGTTAAAGCCACTTTCCAGAATTTGATCCAATCGTTCTTCTTCAGGATTGTAATAATAATTGATTTTGTCCAGGTACCACAGCTCCGTGAAGTTCATTGAGGCAGTGCCTGTAAAAAACCGAAATAGGCTAAAGTTTGAGGATATAGGGACCGTGTTTTTAAAGCCGTTATCAGCATCTCTAAGCAGTTGAGGGATATTTTCAATAGTAAACGGAATCACATTTGGAGTGGAGGTTGCTCCCAATTCCTCCAATTCTTGCTGAAGCCCTGGATCAACGCCCAATTCAGTTGTAATCCTATTATTAATAGAGTTTTGGGCATTAAAATTCCAAGATAGATTTAATGTCTTAAGGGGCTCGAATTTTATATTTCTAAAAGGATTTTGCCTATTCATATTGATCGCCACATCTGGCAGGAGCAAATTCACTTCGTCAGTTACCTGATTTTGAGAATGCCTCAAGTTGGCAGACATGCTAAAAGGTGTTCCCGTAAATGTTTTGCTATAAGAGATATTAGAAGAGAAATCTGACTGCTGATTTTGCTGGAAATTTCCCTGATTAAGGATATTGTCATTGTAGGACTTGGTGCCAAAATTAGCTGAAGCAGAGAACCTGGAATTGCCTCGGGTCTCGGGTGTGTGGTTCCACCTAAACCAGAAAGCATTGTATTCCAAAGGGGTTTCAGCTGTTTCCGGGCTTTGAAATTTCTGGTAATCAATATTTAATCCTCCTTTGTACCGGTATCTTTTATTGTAATTAGAGGCCGTCTTCAAGCCATATCCACCTTTAGAATACACTTCACCTGTCACCCGGGTGTGCACATAATCATTGAACGCAAAATAATAGCCGAAATCCCTCAGGAAGAAACCTCTTAGTTGTTCTTCGCCATAGGAAGGAAAAATTATCCCAGATGTTTTTTCTTCAGGAGTATCGGGAATTACGCCAAAAGGAAGGCCCAATGGTGTAGGGATATTGTTGAAATACAAATTAAATGGTCCGGAAATAATGTGCTTTCCACGGACCGATTTGATTTTGGAGGAGGAAATGTGCCAGTGTGGTTCCACCAGGTCACAGGTGGTATAAAAGCCTTTACTCAAATAAACTGAGCCATCATTGTCTTTTTTTACAATCGCTCCACGGAGAAGGCCCTCGTCCTGTTGCGTGACCACATCCGAGATAATGGCCTTTTGACTTTTAAAGTTATAGCGCATCTCCTTACGGATTTCATACACACTATTGCCCTCTTTAAACATTGGGGTCCCTTGTGCCACACCGAGACTGTCTTTCAATCCTGAGGCGTAGAGTTCATTTTTTTTCCAATCAATTGCGATATAATCTGCGTCCAGCCGTATATTTCCATACTCAAACCATGCACCTTTGTAAAGAAATACTTTATTTTGCGCAAAGTCAGTGATTATACTGTCTTCGGCGTAATAATTGATTGTGGTTTGAATATCACTTTTTGGTTGATTCAGCGTTGAATCCAAATCAGCAGCAGTGATAGTAAGTATGCTGTCTGGAAGTACTGGCATTAACGTGTCTCGGCTGACTTCGGGATTCCCCAAGGTGTCAGGAGATGTAAGTTCTAGTTCAGAAGTTCTTTCATTGCCGGGTTCCTGGGCCAGGACAGTATGCCCAAAGAAGGTGAGCATACAGATGGAAAGAAAAACGTTCTTAATTATCTGCACCAATTATTTATGTTTGCTATAAAAATCATTAAATTTTCAGTAAAGTTAAGGTTATTAACGTTTATGAAACGAACCAAATTGAAAAATATTCTTATAATTTCATTGCTCTTCATTACCACTGTTTTAGCGGGGTTTATCCCCCCAGATGAGAAAAAATCAGAATTCAAGTTGAGGAGGATTGTAATTGATGCCGGGCATGGGGGTAAAGACCCTGGGACTTCAGGAAGAATTTCGAGAGAAAAGGATGTTACACTGTCCATTGCGCTCAAGGTTGGTGGGTATATTTCAGAGTTGCTTCCTGATGTGGAGGTAATTTATACACGAAAAACCGATGTATTTATAGAACTAAAGGAACGGGCAAACATCGCCAATAGAAATAGAGCGGACTTATTTGTTTCCATTCATTGCAATGCGATTTCCTCAACCAGAGCTTACGGTACTGAAACTTATGTAATGGGGAATAAAAATTTCAATGGTAATTTTGAGATTGTCAAAAGGGAGAATGCAGTGATTCTACTAGAAGACGACTACCAACAAAACTATGAGGGCTTCGATCCCAAGTCACCTGAGTCATACATGATGTTTAACCTTATGCAAAAGGCATACTTTGCAAATAGTCTTTCTTTGGCAGAAAAAATTGAAACTGATTTGTCAACGAGAGTGAATCGGCATTCCAGAGGTGTAAAGCAAGCTCCTTTTTATGTTTTATGGACAACGAGTATGCCGAGTGTACTGATAGAAACAGGCTTTTTGTCAAACCCCGCTGAAGAAAAATACCTTAATAGTAAAAGTGGACAAACTTATGTAGCTTCTAGCATATTCAGGGCAATTAAGGCTTATAAGGAGGAATTGGAGGCTATTTAATGTTTTTATTGATGTTAAATTCAATTAATATCTTACCAAAAAATAAAATCACAGGTAATTTATTCCCAAAATTTGGTAAATTTGATTAGTTGAAACTGTGAGGTAAGTTGAGATGAATATTCAAATGACAGATAAAGAATTAAATGCTCTTGTGTCTTTGTTGGATGATGGGGATCAGGAAGTAAAGGAACATGTTAGGGATAAAATCCTCTCCTTAGGTAATGAAATCATTCCTTTCCTGGAAAATAAGTGGGAGGGTTCATTCAATCCTGAACTACAAAAAGAAATAGAAGAGATAGTACATGACATGCAGTTAAACCTGCTCATGGAAAGGCTTACGGATTGGAAAAATTCCGAGGAAAAAGAATTACTTGAGGGATTGTGGATTATCAATACCTACCTGTATCCTGAGCTTGAATTTGAACAGCTTAATGCCCTTATGCAGCAAATTTATTTTGATGTGTGGACGAACTTCAAGAACGAACTTTCGGTCTACGATAAAATTAAGTTGATCAACAATGTGATGTTTAATGACCTGAAATTTTCTGCCAATACCAAGAATTTTCATAGTCCGGCGAATAGCATGATCAAAACGGTGCTGGAAACAAAAAAAGGAAACCCTATAAGCCTTTGTTCTGTCTATTTATTGGTAGCAAAAAAACTTGGTCTGCCTGTTTATGGGGTTAATTTGCCCAATCTTTTTGTGCTGACTTATCAATCAGGTAAATTTAAATTTTACATCAATGCCTTCAATAAAGGCCTTATTTTTACGAAACAAGATATAAATAATTACCTGGATCATTTAAAATTGGACCCCAAGCCTGAATATTATGAGCCTTGCGAAAACATTGAAATTATCAGAAGAGTGATTCGGAACCTTATTTATTCATTTGAAAAAATAGGGGATTTGGACAAATCCAAAGAGGTAAGTCAAATGTTGAAAATAGTGGATCATAATTAAGGTAAAAACCTAATATTGCAACCTACAGCTCTTGTAACTGTAGGGCTAGGGCGGTCTCTTTTAATGATGTCTTCCAGAGCAGTGTCAAGATAATGAACAGTAGCACTTTCCATCGCTTGAGCATTGTTGTCTATTGCCCCTCTGTAAGCGACACTGTATCCCGTAGGTCCCGATGTAATAATGACTACTTCCGGTATTTTTTTCACGCCAGTCATTTTGGTGAAAATCTGATCTCTATCTATTAAGAAAGGCAATTGATTGTTTTTCGCAAAAGCCAGGGAGGCAAGCTTTTCCACAGTCTCATCCTCCTGATCAGTATGAGGGTTTACCAAGGCAAATTTAATATTTGATGGTACGTATTTCTCCTTTAATGCCTTAATTCTCGAATTGTATAATTTTGGATAGGGGCATTTAAGGGTGTAAAAAATAAAAACCTGCGCCGTAGATGTTTTGTTTTTTTCAAGTGAATAGGCTTGATTGCTAATAGCATCTACCATTTCCAGATTCGAAATTTTTTGTCCATAAATGGAGGAGCTCCATAGGAAACAAATTACAAAACACCCAAAAAGCTTCTTCATCTCTAGTTGTGTTAATTACAATCATAAATATAAGGATAATCACCAAACTGTATAGGTGAGTACCATGTCGTTTTCTGAATGAACCATGACCTCGTAAAAATGGTCCGAGAAATCAGAGCCGTAAACTTTACCTTTAATAATTTTATCTTTTGCAGTAAAAGGTTCTAAAATAATATTTTGCCTTAGGCTAATGCCTCTTTTGCCCTGGCATTTGTAAATGCTTTCCTTTACCGACCATGCTAAGGTATGCAAATAGCTGTCTTTATCTAAAAATGCCAATTCAGAAGGGTCGAGATACTTCGGTCCAAGAGGTACCGTTTTTTCTCTAACCCTCTCCAGGTCCACCCCTACAGGCATGTTCTTGTGAAATATCGCTGCGGCGTAATCACCATGGTGGGAAAGAGATACGTGCCCCGAACCATCCATAGTATGGGATTTTCCGTGGCTGTCCTTATAAAAGCCAGGGTAGGGTAGGTCCAAGCTGTCCAAGGTGTTTTTGATGGCTAGTCTTGCACCTTTCCATTCTTTTCTTTTTTGAACATGACCTATGTTAGCCAGTGATAGTTTTTCTCTAAAACTCAAAAAGTCCATGGATGAGTTTTCGGACGTTTTAATATTGTTGATGGCAAAAGCAGATAAAGGGCTAATTTTTTCTATTTTTGTTAACATAGTAACTTAAAGGCAACTGAGTGGTAATTAGGTTTTGCAATATATGTCAAATATTCAAGTAAGTAAACTTAACACATTAAGAGGTCATAATCATTCCGTTTTCGCACTCGCCAGTGGTTGCTTACCTCATCTTATTTACACTGGTTCAGGAGATGGGATGGTAGTAGAATGGGATCTTTCTCGTCCTGGAGACGGACTTTTGCTGGCCAAACTGCCAAGCTCAGTTTATGCCTTGGAAGTAGATGAAAAAAGAAATCTTTTATTTATAGGCCAAAACAATGAAGGGATTCATGTTATTGACCTAAAGACTAAAAAAGAAATTTGGTCTTTAAAAATTACGTCCCATTTAATTTTTGATCTAAAAGTAGTTGATAACGTATTATTGGTCGCTACGGGAGATGGGGTGCTTGTCGTTTTGGATATAGAAGAAAGGTCACCAGTTCGCCATATAAAAATTAGTGAGCAGTCCTTAAGGGTTTTGGCCGTATCTCCGGACAAACGCCAGGTAAGTGTAGGTGCCAGCGATAATTTGGTGAAAGTTTTTGATTTGGAAAACTGGAAACCATTGGCGAAAATGGAAGGACATAGTAAATCAGTTTTTGCCTTAGCATACAGTCCAGATGGTGAAACAATCATTAGTGGAGGAAGGGATGCGCAACTTAAATTTTGGGATACCGAGAAATTTATAGAGCAGCAAAATATTGCGGCGCACATGTATGCGATTAACTACTTGTCATTCCGAGAGGATGGCAAGTATTTTGTAACATGTAGCATGGACAAGTCGATGAAAATTTGGGATTCTGAAGCTTTCAAGCTATTGAAAGTTATAGATAAAGCCAGGTATGTAGGTCACGGGACCTCCATTAATAAAGTCTTGTGGACGAAGAATAATAATCAAGTAGTAGCCATCAGTGATGATCATACTGTTTCTGTTTGGGAGATAAATATTGGTCAATAACTTCCGGTCATAGATCGGCTAAATGACGAAAAAATGAAAATTACACCATTAGATATCCGTCAAAAGACCTTCGAAAAGAATTTCAGGGGCTATGATAAAGATGAAGTTTCAACATTCTTGAGTTACCTGTCACAGGAATGGGAAAAACTGGTCGAAGAAAAAAACGCACTAAAGATTAAATATGAACATGCTGAAAAAGAAGCTTCAAAGCTCAGAGAGGTGGAGCAGTCTCTTTTCAAAACCCTGAAAACAGCAGAGGATACTGGTGCAAGCATAATTGAACAAGCCAATAAAACGGCGGAATTAATCCTGAAAGAGGCACAGATGAATGCTGATGCCCTCCATGCCGAATCAAGAGGCAATGCCAGAAACATGATAGATCAGGCGGAATCCCAATCAAAAAATATCATAGAAGACCTAAAAGAGGATGTCAATGTCCTGGTGGAAAATTATGAAAAACTACTAGACCAAAGGGATTACTTACTTAAGAATTTAAAGCGTACAGCCACCGAAACACTAGAGAACGTAAATGCTGCAAAAGAGGGATTTAATGAGATAGATTCGGGTGTTTATACCCGTTTGGTGAAAGAACTCCAACGGAAAGAAAAGAACTTCAGTTCGTCTGAGAAGGAGGGATCAAATCCAGGTCATACGGGCAACACGTATATTTGGGAGCAGCCTGGAAATCAGAGAGATTCCGAAGAGGAAACGGTGATTAGTGAAGATGAAACAATAAAAACCCCAGACGTTGACTCGACCCAAATAATTGAAGAGGTTGAAGAAAAGGAAGAGCAGAAAGAGGAAAAACCCCCTGCCAGCAGGCCTATAAATAAAGACCAATCTGGTTCATTTTTTGATCAATTTGAATAATGGGGAAAGTATCACTTGAGGGGATTGAGTTCCATGCCTTCCATGGCGTGTTCTCAGAAGAAACCAAATTAGGCAATCGATTCACTGTTGATTTGCATGTGTATACAGATTTTCAGCAAGCCATGCGTACAGATGATCTAAAGTACACTGTTGATTATTTTAAGCTTTATCAAATAGCCAAAGCACACATGCAGGTTCCTGTAAAATTGTTGGAACACTTGGGGCATTTGATGATTACGGATATCTTAAAAGCGTATCCTGAAAGTACCCAGATCCAGGTAGTGATAAAAAAACATAATCCAGCACTGGGAGGGGTGGTGAATTTTTCTGTTGTTGAAGTAGCTTATCCTAGAGATTACGAATAAACTGGATTTTTAATGTATACCAAACATGAAATTAGTAAAACCAGGCAAGCGTTTTGGGCCACTTTTGGGCAGTATATGAAACCCGTACCTAATGCTGATGGAACAAAAATAAATTGGAAAAACTATAAAACAGGTGTAAAGCACATGTATTTTAGGATGAAGGCAGAGCGAGATTTTGCATCAATTTCCATAGAGATACAGCATCCGGACAAAGAAATAAGAAGCCTGTTGTTTGATCAGATGGTTACTTTTAGACGAATTTTTCAGCAGGAAGTAGAAGAAGAGTGGACATGGACATCCGATTCAATAAATGAATGGGGTGAATTTTCCAGTAAAGTGGAGAAAACATTGCCAGGTGTAAGTGTGATGAGAAAAGACGACTGGCCAAAAATTATCTCATTTTTGAAGCCTAGAATAATTGCAATAGACGCTTTCTGGGCAAACATGAAATATGGCTTTGAAGGGCTGACCTGAAATTAAATGTTGCACCACTCAATTCAAATAAAGTAAAAGTTACTATTGGTTGTCGTGCCTTTTGGGCAGGTCAGGATTGGTGAAAACAAATCCTTTTGCCTCATTGCTTTCATGAAAGTCTATCTGCATGCCCATCAAAAACATCACGTGCTTTTTTTCAATGAGTACGGGCAATCCTTCGATTTCATAGCTTTGATCGCCCTCTTTGGTCAGGTCAAAACCCAATGCATATGAAACGCCACCACATCCACCACCTTTCACGCCTACGCGTAAGGCATACTCCACAGGGATATTCTTGGTAGCCATAATGGTTTTAATCTCTTCGAGCGCCTTGGCAGTTATTTTTATTGGAGTCAACATGTGAATTTAAGGATGAAGAATGATTAATGGTTCCAAAATTAAAACAGAAAAACAAATGGTGCATAGTAAAACATGACATTATTTCAGATATTGCCAATTAAAACCTTTGAATATGGATTACCTCTTTGAGCTATTAAAAATAATTATTCCTGCAGGTCTTGTCATTTATGGGATGTTTATTATTACGGTATCATTTTTGAAGAAGGAAAAGGAGATGAAATGGTTGGATATTAAATCCAAGAATTCAGAACTGGTGATTCCTTTACGCATCCAGGCAGGAGAACGGCTTTGCTTACTCTTAGAAAGAATTTCTCCTAATAATCTAATTAGAAGAATAAATGGGCCTGACATGGTTTCTGGAGAATTACATAGCCTTTTGATTCAGGAAATCAGGAGCGAGTTCAACCATAATTTGTCTCAACAAATATATTTTACAGACGATACCTGGGAGACATTACGGTCTGCCGTAGAGCAAACGATTTCTCTAATCAACAAAGCCTATCAGCAGGTGGGGGGAAATGAAAGGAGCCTTGAATTATCGAAAAAAATATTCCAACTCGCAATGGAGTTGGAACAGGACAGTATAGAGATTGCGTTAAGAAAGATTAAAGATGAAATACGTATTTACTACTGACCCGAACACTTAAATCAATAAACACCTATGGACAGTTATACTTCAGGCCAAAGCCTTTTTGAGAAGGTCAAAGCCATTTATTTAAACAGGGCTGAGCACATTGCTGGTACTGAGAAAAAGCTGGGTAGTTTACTTGAGAAAGTAAACCGGAAATGGCAAGAGCTTTCTCACAATCCTACATTTGCGGAGGTTAAATTTCAAGTCGAGATATTTATTAGAATGGTCAAAGCGCATTTAAGTAAGAAATATGCAGGGCTATCTAACAGGTCTTTGGGTTTGTTGGTGCTCGGTTTGTTTTATTTTGCGCTTCCTACTGATCTGGTTCCAGATTTCATTCCTTTCGTAGGTTATGTAGATGATATAACCGTATTACTTTTCATATTCAAAAGTCTTCAATCCGATATTGAGAAGTTTTTAGATTGGGAAAAAAATCAAAAATCATGAGTCAAATAGCTTTTGTTTCAGGAGCGTCAGGGTTGATAGGTGTCCAACTTCTCCATCAGCTTTTTAAAAATGGCGACATTGATTGGGTGGTCTCTTTTGGTAGAAGAGATTTGGCTTTTAAACATCATAAACTGGTGCAGGTGAAGGTTGATTTTGAGCAGTTGGATAAGGTAAACCTGGAAGAAGAAATAAGGAAGCAAAATATGGGAGGGGATAAGCAGTCCTTATTAAAGGCTCTCAATGAAGCCTCAACCTCTATTATTGCTTTTTGCGCTTTAGGAACTACCATTAAAAAGGCAGGATCAAAAGAGAACTTTTACCGCATAGATCACGATTATGTTCTTAATTTTGCCAGGATGACCATACGATTAGGGGCAAAGAGATTCCTGTATGTAAGTGCCATTGGAGCAGATGCCCAATCGTCCATACAGTACAATAGAGTGAAAGGGGAAGTAGAGGACGGCTTAAAGAGGATGGATTTTGAATATGTTGGTCTCTTCCAGCCCTCTATATTATTAGGCGAAAGAAATGAAAGCAGACCTGGAGAAGAAATAGGTAAGGTAGTCATGAAATTTGTAACTTTTTTTGGGCTTTTTAAAAAGTATAAACCCATATACGATCACCAGGTAGCCAAAGCAATGGTGAAGAAAGCACTCAACTTAAAGATGTCCGGGAATGAGACCATTACCTCTACCGAGATGCATAAGATGACCAAATGATTGTAGTTTTACAACGCGTAAAAAGAGCCTCTGTACATGTCGATGCCAATGAAAAAGCAGTGATTGGTTCAGGCTTGCTTGTTCTCCTAGGCATTGAATCGGCAGATACGCTGGAGGATATCCATTGGATTTGTAGAAAAACCGTAAATATGAGAATATTTTCGGACCAGCAGGGGGTAATGAATAATTGTATCCTGGAAACAGGGGGTGAGATTTTAATTGTAAGTCAGTTTACCCTGCATGCAAGTACCAAGAAAGGCAACAGGCCTTCTTATATCAAGGCGGCCAGGCCAGAAATCGCTATCCCTCTATATGAGCAATTTATAGATGAGATGAGCAAACAATTGGGGAAACCTGTCCCAACTGGTGAATTTGGAGCGGACATGCAAGTATCTTTGATAAACGACGGTCCGGTAACCATTGTCCTGGATTCAAAAAACAAGGTTTAAGTCATCTATTCGTTGGTTTGCTTATTTATATTATGCCCTCAGATTTAAGTGAAGCCAGTTCTGACACAAATTTATTACAATGAAGGAAAAGAGTGTTTTTTTAGAAATAAACCATGCTACCGTTCAGTCTTTTGGTAAAACAGTATTTAAAAATCTAAACTTTTCCGTTCAAAAAGGAGAGTCCTGGGCTATTTTAGGAGATTCTGGAAAAGAACGCACTTTGTTTCTGGAAACTATTTTGGGAAGGACCACTCTTGTAGAGGGGAGCATTGAATGGCCATTTGCAGCAGCTTATCAGGAGAAACAGCGCAGTCTTGGGTTGATCAATAGCTTTAGGGACTTAATAGCGCTGGTCTCACAAAAATATACTTTTCGCAATAAATCCAGTCAACAAAATTTTTATTACCAGCAACGGTTTAACAGTTCAGAATCTGAGGATACAGCCACTGTTGATGCTTTTCTGAGCGAAGTAGAAATTAAAGAAGAGGGAGCGTGGAACTTGGCAAACGTAATTCAGCTCTTTGGGCTTGAGGATTTAAAAAGCAAATCTCTGATTAAGCTTTCAAATGGTGAAACAAGAAGGTTGGCAATGGCAGAGGCTTTGCTAAAGAATCCGAAATTGTTACTAATAGACATGCCGTTGGTAGGGCTTGATGTGCAAACGCGAGCTGATTTTGAAGGGATACTCAAGGCCATTCAGCTATCAGGGATCCAGGTTGTCATTACCTCCTCTGCCAAAGAGGTTCCAGCAGCCATTGACCGAATTGGGTGGATAAGCGGAGGTAAATTATCTATAATAGAAGAAAGGGACAGCTTAATACCCTTGGAAAATGAAGCTTTCTCTACCTTCAATTTTTCTCCCATCTCTTTTGACGGATTACTGAACACGGGCGCCTTGCCGTTTTCGGATCAGGAGATTATTAAAATGAACAATGTTATAATCAGGTATGGCGAAAAAAAATTGCTCGACAATGTTTCCTGGCGGGTAATGCCTGGGGAAAAATGGCTGATAAAAGGACATAATGGCGCAGGGAAATCTACCCTCATTAGCTTGGTACTTGGAGAAAATCCTCAGGCATATGCCAATGACATTTCACTATTTGGCAGGAAAAGAGGTACTGGCGAAAGTATTTGGGACATTAAACGTCCTATGGGTTTTGTGTCTGCAGAATTGGCCAGGTATTTTCCCGCCAACCAAACTTGCAAAAAGGTAGTGGCTTCTGGTTTTTTTGATACCATGGGGCTCTATAAAAAGCTTAACAAAGAGCAAGAGACCATGGTGGACAGTTGGCTAGAAGCACTTCGTTTGTCCCATTTGGGTGAATTAAGGTTAAACCAGATAAGTCTGGAAGAACAAAGATTTTGCCTTTTGGCAAGGGCGATGATCAAATCCCCCACTTTGCTGGTCCTGGATGAAGCTTCTCAAGGAATGGACGAGGAACAAAGAAGTAGGTTTAAGTCCACAATTGACTATTTCTGTCAAGAGACGAGTTTAACTTTACTTTTCATAAGTCATTATGATGTAGATATTCCTGATTGTATAGGGCACAAGCTTGAATTAAAACTAGGTAAGGTAATTTAACAAACAGAAAAAATGACGATAGAAGAAGCTCAAAAGCAAGTAGACGACTGGATAAAAACTACAGGGGTTCGGTATTTTAGTGAGTTGACAAATATGGCCATATTGACCGAAGAAGTGGGAGAAGTAGCTAGGATTATGTCACGAAAGTATGGAGAGCAATCCTTCAAAGAAAGTGACAGGGACGTCGATTTGGGTGATGAAATGGCAGATGTGTTATGGGTGTTACTCTGTCTTGCCAATCAGACAGGCATAGATCTTAATAAGGCGTTTGAGAGAAATTTTGAGAAAAAGAACAAGAGGGATATAGACAGGCATAAAAACAATGATAAATTGAAATGATTGGCTGTTGTTTTTCAATCAATCCCCTCTTTTGTCCTAAATGAGGTAGTATATCCAAATCAAATGAGCTTTATAATATTGCCCACAGATATTTCCCCTTTGTCTAAAGCAATAAGGTTCTGACCAAATAATATTTTCCCATCGACCTTTCTGTATTGAGCCAATGTCGTCAGAGGTTCTTTGCCTTTAGTCCCTGTTTCCTGATCTATGGTAATCATTGTACATCTGGCACAGGGTTTAGTAACCTTAAACCTTACCTGCCCTATTTGGATAATGTTCCAGTCATCCTCTGCGAAAGGAAGTGCGCCAGTAAAAACTATATTTGGACGGAACCTTGTCATAGGTAAAGGCTCTTCCAGTTTGCTGTTTAGATCATCCAATGAAGATTGGCCAATAATTAAAAATGGCATACTGTCAGCAAAGCTGACGTGTTCATTATTAACCTTGTATTTATTTTCGATATACCTTTTGTTATTCAGGTCCATTTTCACTAATTGACAATTCATTTTTAATTGGTCTGAAAACCATTTGTCAACTTCGGAGGAAACATGCAGGGTATTCACTGAGTCATCCCAAACCGTTCCTTTAATGTATTTGCCAGTGTTTTCAAGAAAAGGGATTTCAATCCGATCTTTCGGATTCAATTGATGGAAAACAAATAAGCTGTTTGCCCGTAATTCTACCTGAAGTAAAGCCATTTCAGGCAGGGAGCGTTGCGTAAGAAATTTCCCATTTTGGTCTACTAGCATCCAGTTTCTGTCATATTGGAAACCAGCGATTTCTACATTGGCATTGATTAAACTAATTCCGCCAAGAGATTTTATTGGGTAAATATTGATTTGAGAGACTTTCATTTTGATTAAAAATATGGACTAACCATGTAAATATCGTTTACTTTTGCTGCAATACTATGGGAAATATTGACATTTTTAAAGATAACCTGTCATAAATTATGACAATGTGGCATTAATTTTTCGAATAATTCACTTGGCACATTGGTTGTTATAGTAGTTTTGTGTTTAAAACGAAAACGACAAAATTTATATAATTATGGGAAAGATTATCGGTATTGATTTGGGTACAACCAACTCATGCGTTGCTGTTATGGAAGGGAATGAGCCAGTGGTCATTCAAAACAGTGAAGGAAGAAGAACCACACCCTCTATAGTGGCATTTTTGGATAATGGAAACGGAGAAAGAAAAGTTGGAGACCCTGCCAAGCGCCAGGCAATTACCAACCCAGCTAACACCATTTCTTCTGTCAAGAGGTTTATGGGTAAAAAATATTCTGAAATTTCAGATGATAAAAAGAATGTCTCTTATAAAGTTGAAAAGGGACCTAATGATACTGTTGCAATAAAAATTGGCGACAGGTCGTATACTGCACAGGAACTTTCTGCAATGATTTTGCAAAAAATGAAATCTACTGCAGAAGATTTCTTGGGTCAGGAAGTTACTGAAGCTGTAATTACGGTTCCAGCTTATTTCAATGATTCAGAAAGACAAGCGACCAAAGAGGCGGGGCAAATTGCCGGTCTTGATGTGAAGCGAATCATCAATGAGCCTACTGCGGCAGCATTGGCTTATGGTTTGGATAAGAAAAATGCAGACATGAAAATTGCTGTATTTGACCTTGGTGGAGGTACTTTTGATATTTCTGTTTTGGAATTAGGAGACGGTGTATTCGAAGTTAAGTCTACCAATGGAGATGTACATTTAGGTGGTGATGATTTTGATCAGGTGATAATCAATTGGCTAGCCGATGAGTTTAAATCTGAAGAAGACATTGATCTTAAAAAAGATCCTATGGCGCTTCAAAGATTGAAAGAAGCTGCTGAGAAAGCTAAAATCGAACTTTCAAGCTCTTCTGTAACGGAGATCAACCTCCCTTATATCACAGCTACTCAGTCTGGGCCGAAACACTTGGTAAGAAGTCTTTCAAGAGCTAAATTTGAGCAATTGTCAGACAGTCTGGTAAAAAGATCCATGGAACCTGTGCGTAAAGCAATGGCAGATGCTTCTTTGTCTCCTTCAGATATTGATGAAGTGATTCTTGTTGGAGGTTCTACAAGAATCCCTAAGATACAAGAAGAAGTTGAGAAATTCTTTGGTAAGAAACCTTCTAAAGGTGTAAACCCTGATGAGGTAGTAGCTATTGGTGCTGCCATACAAGGAGGTGTCCTTACAGGAGAAGTGAAAGATGTTCTTTTGCTAGATGTTACACCTCTTTCTTTGGGTATAGAAACAATGGGAGGAGTATTTACCAAGCTAATTGAGTCTAACTCTACTATCCCAACTAAAAAATCTGAGGTATTCTCAACAGCTGCTGACAATCAACCTGCTGTGGACATTCATGTCCTTCAAGGAGAAAGATCCATGGCAAAAGATAACAGAACTATCGGAAGGTTTCAACTTTCAGATATTCCACCATCCCAAAGAGGTGTTCCTCAAATAGAGGTAACTTTTGATATTGATGCCAACGGTATACTAAATGTATCCGCTAAAGATAAAGGTACAGGTAAGGAGCAGAAAATTAAAATTGAAGCTTCTTCTGGATTGTCTGAGGAAGAAATCGATAGAATGAAGAAGGAGGCCGAAGCAAATGCTGCTACGGACAAAGAAGAGAAAGAAAAAGTCGATAAAATCAATCAAGCTGATAGTTTGATTTTCCAGACGGAGAAACAACTAAAAGAGTTTGGCGATAAATTGTCAGAAGGCAATAAAACAGCCGTTACTGGTGCTTTGGAACAGCTCAAAGCTGCACACCAAAGTCAGGATTTAGCTGGAATAGAGTCAGGAATGGAGACTTTGAACACTGCTTGGGCTGCTGCTTCTCAGGAAATGTACAGTGAAACTCAGGGTGCTGAAGGTGCTGCTGGTCAGCCTGGTCCTGATGCCGCTGAAGGAGATGCTTCTGGTGATGGCGTTTCAGATGTTGATTATGAAGAAGTAAATGAAGAAGATAAGAAGTAAACAATCTTCAATTCTTTAGTTTATATTAAAAATAATGGTGTCTCCGGTAGTCGGAGATGCCATTACTTTTTAATATACCTTTCATTTATCCTTCAATAGGAAAATTTGGAGCCTTAGAAATAGCTATTGGGCATCATTTCTTAGCAATCTTTTTTACCGTTCTGTGCAATGGTGCCGTTTCGGGAATTCAGATTTATTAGAAATCCATTGCTGGATAGGATTATTATCCCCCAAACCATGAGTATTAAACATATAACGGCATGCAGTTAACTTCCGAAAATAAACTTAAAAACTTGATTATTGTTGGTGATAGGCTACTTATCAAATTAAAAAAGCCGAACCAAAAAACATCCAGTGGGTTATATTTGCCACCTGGGGTTCAAGAAAAAGAAAAAGCGCAACAAGGTTATATTATTAAAGCAGGGCCGGGTTATCCAATTCCACTTCCTGTAGAGAATGATGAACCATGGAAAGACCAAAGTGAAAATGTAAAATATATTCCTTTACAAGCAAAAGAAGGAGATTTAGCTGTTTTCCTGGTAAATGGTTCTTTTGAAGTGATGTATGAAGGTGAAAAGTATTATATCGTCCCTCAAAGCGCTATATTAATGCTAGAAAGAGAAGAGGACCTTTAAAAGCTTAATAATCCATGAGCCTGTTTTTGGCAAGAGGATTTGTGATTGCGGCGCATCTATCTGCTTTGAATGCGATTTAAGCATAATGGAGGGGTAATAGCGTGTTTCGATTAATGAAGTGAGATCTACCAAGGAAATTGGGCGTCTCACTTTTTCTATTTTTACTCTAACGATTTATATTTTTTCTAACAATTTAAATAAGTTTGAAGTTATCTGTGTAATGGTCTATTTTTAGAAGAGTTAATTGCATTCTTCCATTCCGTTAATTTTGCATTTTGGGATTCTTTTTATACTTTCTGTACAAATAGGCGATTTTATTGTGTATTAAAAGAGATTAATTCGTAGCTTAATGGGTGTTTTGTCACTATAATGCAGCGATAGGAAATAATTGGTTATTAATCCTATTTAAGACACCCTTAAAAGAATTGCAGGTATATTAAGAATTATTGTCTCCTTAGGTTACCTATTTATAGAAAATCAAATTTTCGCATTCAAGAAATATTTAATCGAAGCAAATGATGACTTCATCAATTTTTGAAAGTATCACGAAGACGGGCCTACTAAATTTTTTGCAATCCCACTTTAAGGAAGGGGTGGTTTTATTCAGAAAAAGGGACGAATGGAATGATGAGTGCAATGAGCAACTTATTGGTACATTAGGTTTTACGGGGTCAAATGTACAATTCCCAGGATTATTTAATTTGATGTCTAAGGAGGCTGGGAATCAATTGAAACGTTTTCTTGATGAAGCGAGCCAGGGGAAAGAAAGGGCTATAAATCATACTTTTGAGCTTCTATCTGCAAAAGGGACGTTACTTACTTTAAAGTTAAATGGCTTTTCAGTATCCAATAAAGATGAAAAAAAACCTTCAGAAGTTATCTTTTTTACAGAAAATCTTACAGATGCATTAGAAAAGGAGAGATTTCAATATGAATGTAATCTCAACTCGAAAATCGGGTATTGGAGAATTAATTTAGAAGAAGGTAAACCCGAATGGAGTGCAGTTACCCGCCTTATACATGAGGCACCTGAACATTTTACTCCAAATCTGGAAGAAGCCATCGAATTCTATAAAGAGGGTAATAGTAGAGAGGCTATTAAAAAAGCAGTTGATAAAACTTTAGAAACCGGAGAATCATTTGAGCTTGAGCTAATTATTATCACTTATACCAAAAAGGAAAAATGGGTTAGGGTAATAGGTCAGGCAGAGTTTATTGATGGTAAACCTGTACGTGTATTCGGCACCTTTCAAGATATCCATACCAAAAAAATTGCACAGCTTAGCTGGGCAGCAGAACACGAAAAGTTTAAATATGCGATTGAGCTAACTAATCTTGGGACCTGGGAATGGGATATTGAAACTGGAGTAACAATTTTTAATGAAAGATGGGCGGAAATTTTAGGCTATAAGCTAAGTGAATTGGAGCCACTAAATTTCCAGACATGGGTAGACCTAATGGATCCCGAAGACTTGAAAGTAGCTGAATCGAATTTAAAGGCTTGTCTTGATGGGGAAACAAAATATTATGAATGCGAGTTTAGAATGAAGCACAAGAATGGGTCTAGAAAGTGGATTCAGGCTAGAGGTAAAGTGTTGAGCTGGGCGGAAGACGGAGCACCAAAATTAATGTTTGGCACACATCAGGACATTAATTTTTCCAAAATTATGGTTCAAAAGCAAGCTATTTTTATTTCACAGGCACCCATAGCCATTGCTATGTTTGACAATGAAGTAAAATACCTGGCAGTTTCTTCTAAATGGATTTCTGATTATGATTTGGGAAATAAAGTTTTGATAGGTAAGTCTCATTATGAGATTTTTCCAGAAATTGATGAAAAATGGAAAAAAATTCATCAAGAATGTCTGGCTGGAGCCACTAGAAGCAATCGGGAGGACAAATTTTTTAGAAAAGATGGCACTGTACTTTGGCTATCTTGGGAAGTGAAACCCTGGTTTGATGAAAAAAATAATATTGGAGGTATAATTATGTATACTGAAGATATAACCGCGCACAAGCTTGTAAGCGAAAAGTTGGACATTTCATTAAACGCTTTTCAAAGGAATTTCGAAAATGCAGGGATAGGGATGGCAATTGTTTCAATTGAAGGCAAGTGGCTGAATGTGAATGATAAAATATGTGATATGGTTGGGTATAGTAAATCAGAATTCACCAATCTGACCTTCCAGGATATCACGCATCCGGATGATTTGGCTTCCGACTTAATGCTTCTTAGAGAAGTAATTGAAGGGAAAAGGCAAACCTATCAGATAGAGAAAAGGTACATTCATAAAAGGGGGTATGAGGTGTCAGCAATTTTGGCAGTTTCGGTTGTAAGAGATGCAAAAAACGTCATCCTATATTTCATCTCTCAAATCATAGATATTTCTGCTTTAAAAACAGCGCAAAATCAAATATCTACCCTGCTGAAAACTACCCAGAATCAGAATGAGCGATTGAAAAATTTCGCTCATATAGTTTCACATAACTTACGGTCTCATTCCTCAGGAATAAATATGTTGTTAGAGTTATTGGAACGTCAACATACCGATTTGTTTGACATGGAAATAATTAAAATGCTAAAGAAGGGGGCTTATAACCTTTCAGAGACCATTGAGCATTTGACTGAAATAGTAAAAATAAATTTGAATGAGTCAACAGAAAATGAGAGGGTGGAACTGTCTGCTATTTTGAATAAAACGATTGAAAGTGTTTATCCTATCGCCCTGCAGGAAGGAGTGAAAATTATAAATGAAGTCGGCAAGGAATTGTATGTTTCCGGTATTGCTGCCTATATCGAAAGTATTGTATTGAATTTTGTTACCAATGGTATTAAATACAAGTCGCCTGAAAGAGAAAGTTACCTAAAAGTTCGGGTGCAAGAGCATGAAGAAACTTTGGAAATTCGATTTGAGGACAATGGTTTAGGGATAGATCTTAAAAAAAATGGGAAAATGCTGTTTGGTATGTACAAAACTTTCCACAGGCATAAAGATTCAAGGGGCATTGGCCTCTTTATTACTAAAAACCAAATCGAAAGTATCGGAGGTAGTGTAAGTGTTAAAAGTAAGGTAGGTGAGGGGACGGTATTTAGTGTTTTCCTTCTGAAAGACGAGAAGGTTTGACACCCTTCAATATTTTTAATTGTATTTAGCTGTTCAGGATAAATGAAAGCGGTATAAAAAAAAACGCCATGGTTGAAACATTCACCATGGCGTTTTGTCGTTATCTATTGTTTTTTTCCTAGAAGGAGAAAACTCCTGCCACCAAGAATGAAGCTAAATTCTTGGAGTCTTGATAATCGTTGTTGATAAAGAAATCGTCGGACATCATGTCCACTCTAACTTCTGGAATAATGGTAAAGTTATCTGTGATTTTGATATTCCCTGACAGGGTGCCAGCCAATACGCTGCCATCACCAACTGCATTTAAACCTACAACGCCATCCAATCCGTCATTGAAAACTTTGAAATATTCTCCTCTTGCTCCAAGAGAAAATTTATCAGAAGTGGCAAATTGTAAGTAACCAGCTACGCCATAGAAACCATAGCCATCACCAGTCTCATCCTGTATGGATGATCCATTGTACATTTGACCTGCTGCAGTGGTGTTGTAAGTCGTGTTAAGACCAAGAAATAAAGTTTCTGTTACATCATATCCTGCAGTTAAATCGATCTGAAAAGTGTTGCCCATAGAACTAGTGCCGAAAGATGACAAAGTATTCATGTCTAATTTGCCATCTTGATCTCCATAAAGCAAGTTCAGGTAAGTTCCTCCAGCATCGGTAGAATATCCAAGTTGGCCACCCAAGGTATAAGAACCGGAAAAGTTTAGCTCTGTCATGTCTGTTGGATTCATAACGGAAGCCATAAAAGACCAATTGTCAGAAAGCTGGAAGTCAGCTTTAAGGCCTGTATGAGAGAAGGGGCCATATGAAAACATATACGAGGTAGAGTAATTGAAGTTTCCCGTTGGGGAGATGACCTCGTATCCCAAATAAGTGTTGAAATTACCTAACGTAAACGTTACAGCATCACTTACATTGTAATACATGTAAAGCTGGTTTACGATTTGAGAGCTACCAGCCATTCCTCCAGCGTAGAGTGGAGATCCGAAAACGGCATCTTCTCCTCTTGGGCCAAATACCAAGTCGGCAACAAATCCTACTTTTTCACCTTCATAAGTTGCGATAATATTCGCCATTCCTAATGAAAAACCTGGCAAGTTTCCAAATGATGTGGCCGGTGCTTGAGCGGCATCACCTTTATTAGGTGCGTTTAAATTGCTTCTAAAGTAAGCATCAACTGACCCCGATAGAGAAAATTCTGATTGGGTTTCTTGTTCTTCCTGTGCCAGAATAAATGTAACTGGCAGTAAAAATAGGATTGCTAAAATTGAATAAAATTTTTTCATTTTGGATATTGATTAAATTTTAAAATATGTCTAAAATCAATGAATCCTGCTTTTCTAATCCTTTTATTAAAAAAGCAGGATTCTGTTTTTAAGCTTTGAGAGATGATTTATTCATCATAAATGATAGTATAACCTCTTATACCATGCTCATGACTGTCAAGTCCTGATATCTCGTGTTCTTTAGAAACCCTTATTCCAATTGTTTTCTTCATTACGAAGAATATGGCAAGGGCAGAAAAGAAAGCCGCAGCACCACAAATTGCTACGCCCGCTAGTTGCGTTAAGAAGGTATGGTCAGGATTGTTAGAAAAAATACCGACAGCTAAAGTTCCCCAGATACCACAAGTAAGATGGACAGAAACTGCTCCTACCACATCATCAAGTTTTAATTTGTCTAATAATAGTGCAGACATTACAACTAATATTCCAGCTATAAAACCTATTAAAAGCGCATATATTGGGTTGATGACATCGGCTCCGGCAGTGATCCCAACTAGTCCAGCTAAGATTCCATTCAATACCATTCCAAGATCCAATCGTTTGAAAGCAAAATAGGCTGCAAAAAAACCACCTAACCCACCTGCACATGCAGAAAGAGAAGTTGTAACGAGTACAAAAGACACTAATCCAGGATCAGCTGAAAGTACAGAACCTCCATTGAAACCAAACCATCCTAACCAAAGAAGGAATACACCAATTACTGCCAAAGGAACACTCGATCCTGGCTTGTCCATTGTTTTACCATTCACATATTTCCCGATTCTTGGGCCTACCAAGATAACACCGGCTAAAGCTCCCCATCCACCTACAGAGTGAACCAAAGTAGAACCAGCAAAGTCATAGAAGCCCATGGCATCTAATGCGCCTCCGCCCCATTTCCAGCTTCCTATTACTGGATATACAATACCAACAAAGATTACAGTAAAGATTAGATAAGCCCAAAGTTTTACTCTCTCTGCTATTGCACCAGATACTATAGTGGCAGCTGTGGCTGCAAACATTGCCTGGA
The DNA here is from genome assembly GCF_055809755.1 of Cyclobacterium sp. 10D3-21. Lineage (NCBI taxonomy): Bacteria > Pseudomonadati > Bacteroidota > Cytophagia > Cytophagales > Cyclobacteriaceae > Cyclobacterium > Cyclobacterium sp. 10D3-21. Next base: position 6,175,083 of record NZ_CM147924.1, on the reverse strand, counting down.
AAAGAAAATCTGTCCAATAAGTATAGCCAGCGTCTGCGTATTCAGTGCTTACATCGGCACTTGCTGGACTAAACCAAAACATGCTCCAACCTGCACCATCAAATCCGAACCAACCTGGAACGTCAAATCCTGGGTACATAAGGAAAAAGCCAAGTAAGCCATAAGTCAAAATACCTATTATAGGAGTAACGGTATTTTTAAAAAGTATATTCACGGTATTTTTTGCCTGGCCAAAACCAGCTTCAACACCTGCAAAACCGAGGTGCATAATGAATACAAGTGCCGTAGCCAACATCATCCAAACATTGTTTGTTGTAAGGAGGTTTTGAGCGATTGCATCAGCGTAGTCAATTCCACTGGAACTAACTTGTAATAAAGGAGGTAAAATGTTTTTCATAAAGAACCTAGAGTTAAAGAGTTACAGGTTGAATTTTCACTTTCATTTTCATTTGCAACAAATTTAGGCAATTAATAGTCAAAAAAACAACTCATATAATTTAAATAAGTGTAAAAATTACAAAATCAAGGTTAAAAACAATCCAAAAAATAGATTTATTTTGTTTTTATGTATATTAAAGGGTAGTAATGACACCCTTGTTTAAAACTTAGTATAAGTTTGTTGAAGGGGTAATTGTTAAATTAATCTATGGCAATATTCCTTGGAGGAGGCATAAAAATTTATCTTAACAAAAAAAAGCCATCACTTATTTTAAATAAGTGATGGCTTGATGGATTTTTGGCCTAGGGTAAGTTTTGGTATTATTTCAATATTAAATTTATTTTCGTTTATTTTTAAAAAAAAGCTGAAATAATTACCTAATACTTATTTTATTCATGTTGTTTTGATTCATTATGCAATAAAAACGTCAAGTTGTTGAAATTTTAAAACAATGGCTACTGTTGAAGGAGTGCGAATTCCTTAGCGAAGTAGGTAAGGATGATTTTTGCTCCGGCTCTTTTGATGCTCAGTAAAGATTCTGTCATTGCTCTTTCACCATCTAGCCAGCCATTGGCAGCAGAGGCTTTGATCATGGCATATTCTCCACTTACGTTATAAGCCGCAATTGGAAGGGGGAATTTGTCATGTAATAATTTTATAATGTCGAGATAGGCCAAGGCAGGCTTTACCATTAGAAAATCTGCTCCTTCATCAAAGTCCAATTGTGCTTCTATTAATGCTTCCTGACTATTTGAAGGATCCATTTGGTATGATTTTTTATCGCCGCCTTTAGGTGCAGAGTCCAATGCATCTCGGAAGGGATTATAAAATGCACTTGCATACTTGGCTGTGTAGGACATGATAGAAACTTCTTGAAAGCCATTTTTATCAAGTAGTTTTCTCAAATAGCCCACACGCCCATCCATCATGTCTGAAGGTCCTATTATATCTGCCCCAGCCCTGGCTTGTGCGAGTGTCATTTTTCCCAAAATCTCCAGGGTTTCATCATTCAGGATTTTCCCGTTCTCAACCAGCCCGTCATGTCCATCTATACTATAAGGGTCCATGGCTACATCGGTCATGATGCATACTTCAGGGAAAGTTTGTTTAATAGTAAAGAGTGCTTTTAAGTAAAAAGTGTCTTCCCTATGGCTTTCTGTTGCCCATCGATCTTTTTTGTCTTCAGTGTATGCAGGGAAAATGTCAAAGGTAGTGATGCCCAATTTAAGGCAGCTTTCGATTTCTATTAACATTTGATCCAGGGAATATCGATAAATTCCAGGCATCGATTTCACAGGTTCTTTCTGATTGACTCCATCAATTAGAAAAAGAGGTAGAATGAAGTCTTTGACAGATAGTCTTGTTTCTTCTACCAGCGCACGTATAGCTGGGGATTTTCTGTTTCTTCTGGGCCTTCTCAACATGGCTTTTGTTTTAAGGGGTAGGTATTCAATAGTCTTGGTAATATATAAATGCTTACCTATTTATAGGTAAGCATTTATTGTTTTCTTTATTGTAAAAGGTTTCCTACAGTCTGGATATCAATTTCCGAATAGTCATTTATATACAATTGACAAGGAGGGAGGTCTTCTTTTGTGTGGGAAGAGAGTACACCTACTACCTGCATTCCTGCGTTGATGGCAGCAGAGACTCCAGAAAATGAATCTTCGAAAACCAGACAATTTGCCGGATTTACATCCAGCAATTTTGCAGAGGTAAGGTAAACTTCTGGGTCAGGTTTATGGTTCTTTACATTCTCACTGGCTAAAATTGATTCCATCTGCGGTGCAAATTTCAATGCACCCATAATTAAGTCAAGATTGGCTCTTGGTGCAGAAGTGGCTACACCAGTTCGGAAGCCCTCACTCTTTAGCTCGTGTAAAAAGGGGAGAAAAGCTGGAAGCGTTACGATCTTATCGGCATAAATTTCTCTAAAGAGTCCTTCTTTTTCATTTTCCAGGTTTGTAAATTCCTCCCCTATGATTTCTCTTCCCAGGAAATGATTGAAAATGTACTTATTGCTTTTGCCGTACATGTGTTTTTCGAATTCTGCTTCAGTAGGATTAAGTCCTCTTTTCCCGAAAAACACCTTGAAAGCTTCAGAGTGGAAGGGGTTGGTGTGACAGATCACACCATCCATATCGAAGATTACTGCTTGATTTTTCATTTTTGACTTGCAGGTTTTTCAAAATTTAAAATAGTACGTTCAATGATGTTACAGCAGTCCTCCAATTGTTCTTCCGTCATTACAAGTGGAGGAGCGAAGCGAATAATGTTCCCATGAGTGGGTTTAGCAAGAAGCCCATTTTCTTTTAGTGCAACACAAATGTCCCAGGCAGTAGTACTGTCGGCTGTATCGTTGATTACTATCGCATTTAAAAGGCCCCGGCCTCTCACAAGCTTGATCAGATTGGTCTTTGTGATCAGCTTTTCCATACGTTCCCTAAATAGTTTGCCTAAACGTCTGGCATTCTGTGCCAGCTTTTCGTCTTTTACAACTTCTAATGCAGCGATGGCTACTTTTGCCCCCAGTGGATTGCCTCCGAAAGTGGAACCATGTTGTCCGGGATGCAAAACTTCCATTATAGAGTCATTGGCAAGAACGGCGGAAACTGGGAAGAAGCCTCCGGAAAGTGCTTTACCCAATATCAGGATGTCTGGTTCCACATACGTTTCTTGTTTTTCACAATGGCCTACACAGGTGCAATCCCCACAAACAGCCAATAAGGAACCTGTTCTTGCAATACCAGTTTGAATTTCATCTGCCATCAACAATACATTGTGTTTCTGGCAAAGTTTTTTTGCGATTTTCATATAGTTTTCGTCAGGAGCGATTACTCCTGCTTCCCCTTGAATGGGTTCTATTAAGAAACCAACGCATTCAGGGTTGTTGGTCAAAACCGCTTCGAGCGCTACTGTGTCATTATATGGGATTTGGATAAACCCTGGAGTGTAAGGGCCGAAATTGTGTCTTGCGTCCTCATCTGTCGAGAAAGATACTATAGTTGTTGTCCTTCCATGAAAATTTTCTTTGGCAACAATTATTTTTGCTTGATGAGGTTGGACCTCTTTTTTATCGTAGCCCCATTTTCTCGCAATCTTAATTGCAGTCTCCACAGCTTCGGCACCAGTATTCATTGGGAGCACCTTATCGAAACCAAAATAGGTAGTAATGTATTTTTCGTAAGGGCCTAGTATATCATTGAAAAAAGCCCTTGAAGTTAAGGTAAGGGTCCCGGCCTGTTCTATAAGAGCGTCTTTAATTTTTGGATGGCAATGTCCTTGATTAACAGCAGAATAGGCTGATAGAAAGTCGTAATATCTCTTGCCTTCTACATCCCAAAGGTACACTCCTTCACCTTTATTTAGAACCACCGGTAATGGGTGGTAATTGTGCGCACCGAATTTATTTTCTAGCTGTATTGCTTCCTGACTTGAGCTGATCTCCTTCATTCTGGATCTCTTTTTTGGTTCATTATAAATATAAAATTGCAGTGCATTTGCGCTGTTTGGCAAATATAATAAAAGGGTTTTGGAATCTTGAATCAAAACCAAAAACTTGGAGCGCAGGGATTTATTAAATAATTATGGGGTACACTTTTGTTATTTAATGAAATCTTCCGATATTTGCAAACCCAATTGAAAAAAGTCAATCATTACTGGATACATATATATCATGGCAAAAATTTGTGACATTACTGGAAAAAGGCCTCAGGTAGGAAATAACGTATCACACGCCAATAATAAAACGAAGCGTAGATTTTACCCTAACCTGCATAAGAAGAGCTTTTATATTCCTGAAGAAGACGCATGGATCACTTTGAAAGTGTCGTCCTCAGCTTTGAGAACGATTAATAAAAAAGGAATCAGCGCTGTATTAAAAGACGCGCAGAAAAAAGGGGAGATTATTATTAAATAAGACTTGCCCCATACCAATATTAAAATAAAAGGAAATGGCTAAGAAAGGTAATAGAGTTCAGGTGATATTAGAGTGCACTGAACATAAAACAAGCGGTATGCCTGGGACTTCCCGGTACATAACCACTAAGAACAGAAAAAACACTACTGAAAGGTTGGAACTTAAGAAATTCAATCCTATTTTGAAGAAAGTTACTGTTCACAAGGAAATCAAGTAATCACACAACCCAAGGGTAAAACGATAATATTATGGCTAAGAAAGTAGTAGCAACACTGAAAAAAGAAGGTGGCGTCACTTATGCCAAGGTAATTAAGGCAGTTAGATCTGAAAAAACTGGTGCTTATACCTTTAAAGAAGAAATGGTGCCAAGCCAAATGGTTCAGGAAGTCCTGAAGAAATAAGGTTATAAGGCAAACAAAAACTTTTACTATCCCTTTCGGTTCCTATCGAAAGGGATTTTTGCGTATATTCGACTCAGATTAAAAAAAATTATGGGAATATTTGATTTTTTTTCTAAAGAGAAAAAAGAAAGTTTAGATAAGGGGCTGGAAAAATCCAGCGAAAACCTATTTTCGAAACTAGGGAAAGCCATTGTAGGTAAATCGAAGGTAGATGAAGAAATTTTGGATGAGTTAGAAGAAATTCTCATTACATCCGATGTTGGCGTAGATACCACGATTAAAATTATTAAAAGAATTGAAGAACGAGTTGCCAAAGATAAATATGTCAGCACCGGAGAGCTTGACCTTTTACTTAGAGAAGAAATTGCAGGCCTCTTAGAAGAAAACAACACCCAAGACCTTGGTGGTTTTGATCTACCAACAGATAAAAAGCCTTATGTGATCATGGTAGTTGGCGTCAATGGAGTAGGGAAAACCACTACCATTGGTAAATTGGCCCATCAATTCAAACAAGCCGGCAAATCGGTTGTACTTGGTGCGGCTGATACTTTTAGGGCAGCGGCAGTAGATCAATTGATTCTGTGGGGAGAGCGTGTAGACGTGCCCGTAATTTCTCATGGTATGAATACCGATCCCGCATCAGTAGCCTTTGATACGGTGAAAAAAGCAGTGGAAATGAAGGCTGATGTGGTAATCGTAGATACTGCGGGACGATTGCACACAAAAGTGAACCTTATGAACGAGCTCACTAAAATTAAAAGAGTGATGCAAAAATTCATTCCAGAAGCTCCTCATGAAATCTTATTGGTTCTTGATGGCTCTACTGGGCAAAATGCATTTATTCAAGCCAAAGAATTTACCAGGGCAACCGAAATTAATGCACTTGCAATCACCAAATTGGATGGAACAGCCAAGGGTGGAGTAGTAATTGGTATCTCCGACCAATTTAAAATACCGGTAAAATACATTGGCGTGGGCGAGAAAATGACCGATCTACAGGTTTTTAACAGAAAAGAATTTGTGGATTCTTTGTTCAAAAAAAAATAAACACTTTTTAAATAAGACGTCTTTCCCATAAATAATCTGTCTACCTTTTACCAAAGTCATTGTGGGGGTGTTGGGATAAGATTTTTAGTATTGGATCACTTACCACTTCAAAAGAGCACTACCTTGGATTAAGACTATTGAAGTAGGTTTAAGTCAATTACATGGGGAATAGCTAAGGAATTAATTTATCCTCTAGCAGGTAAGTACAGTATGGCTATTTGATCGAAAAATACTACATTTATCGCTCATTAATTCTTATCCCATGTATCCTATTACTTCAAGATTTGTGCTACTCTTGCTAGCCATCAATGTTTTCAATTCTTTCCAAAGTAATGCTCAGAGCCAACGTCCCAATATTATATTTATCCTCACGGATGATCAAAGGTGGGACGCGCTAGGCTATGCAGGAAACGACCTAATCCATACTCCTGAAATGGATAAATTGGCTGAGGAAGGTAGCTATTTCCAAAATGCCTTGGTGACTACGCCTATTTGTGCGGCAAGTAGAGCAACTATCTTTACAGGTCTATATGAGCGAAGTCATGCCTACACTTTTCAAACTGGCCCTATAAAATCCGCGTATATGGAAACGTCCTACCCTAAATTGCTCAAAGATGCAGGCTACAAGGTTGGGTTTTTTGGCAAATTTGGCGTCAACCACAAAGACTTGGATGGGCTGTTTGATTCCTTTGAGTCCTATGACAGGAACGGAAAGTTTTCAGATCGCCGTGGCTATTATTACAAAACCCTTGGTGCAGATACTGTACACCTGACACGCTATACTGGACAGCAGGCACTTGACTTTATTGATGAAGCTGATGCTGACGAGCCTTTCTGCCTTTCGCTCTCCTTCAGCGCCCCACATGCACATGACTCAGCCGAAAAACAATATTTCTGGCAGGACGAAACCGCACCTTTACTGGATGGGGTGACTATTCCAAAAGCAAAAATCTCAGAGGACCGTTATTTTGATGCCCAACCTGAGATAGTGAAAAGTGGTTTTAATAGACTGCGATGGACTTGGAGGTATGAAACGCCGGAAAAATATCAGCACAGCGTAAAAGGTTATTACCGTATGATCTCAGGGATAGATCTGGAAATTTCCAAAATCAGGAAGCAGTTAAAAGCCAAAGGGATGGACAAGAATACAGTCATCATCCTGATGGGAGACAATGGCTATTTTTTAGGGGAGCGACAGTTGGCTGGGAAATGGTTACTATATGACAATTCGATCAGGGTGCCATTGATTGTGATGGATCCAAGGTTAAAGAAACAATCGGATTCTAAAGAAATGGCTGCCAATGTGGATGTTCCATCCACCATATTGGATTTGGCAGGGGTTGATATTCCTGCAGGATATCAAGGTAAAAGCCTCGTTCCAGTGATTAAAGGAGAAAAACTGAATAGAGATACGGTCTTGATTGAACACTTATGGGATTTTGAGAATATACCGCCAAGCGAGGGTCTGAGAACAGCAGAGTGGAAATATTTTCGTTACATCAATGACCAGTCTATAGCAGAACTATACAATCTTGCTGAAGACCCGATGGAAATAAATAACCTCTTAAATGATCCACGGTATGCATCCAAAGTGAAGCAATTTGACAAAACATTGGACGAGATGGGATCTAGGTTCTCAGACAATAGCACGGCCGCACCGATGAACATGCATATAGAAATGGTCAGACGACCTTCTGAAAAACAAATCACGGATAAAAGACCTGAATTTGGTTGGCAGGTTCCAGATTGGTTGGACTTCCAATCTGCTTATCAGGTTTTGGTAAGCAGTTCGGTTGAGAAGAGCAAAAAAAATATTGGTGATGTTTGGAACAGTGGAAAAGTAATCGATAGTAAAGTCTCTGACATTGCTTATATGGGATCGGAGCTCACTGAGGATAAAACCTATTACTGGAAGGTGAGGATTTGGGATGAAGACAATCGAACAGGAAGGTATTCTGCCAGTCAAAGTTTTCAAGTAGGTGGAACTGACAATTACATTACCACAGCCAACATTTTTGAATTGGAAGAGATTTCTCCAAAATCTGTGGAAAAAGTGGCTACCAATACCTGGTTAGTTGATTTTGGTAAAGCCGCTTTTGCAACCATGTCTTTTAATTACCCAAACACAAAGAAGGAAACCATCAAAGTAAGGATAGGTGAACAATTAAAAGACGGCAGGATAAATTCTGACCCTCAGGGCAATATTAGGTTTGAGGAAGTGGTAGTTGCCGTAACTCCCGGTCAAACGGAATATTTCTTGGATTTGCCAAAAGACAAACGCAATACTGGTCCGGCAGCTGTTGCACTTCCGGATAGTTTTCCTGTACTACTTCCATTTAGGTATGCGGAGATAGTTGCGGCTAAAAAGCCAGAAATGCCTACCCAACAGGCTTACTTTAGCTTTTTCGATGACAGTCAAAGTAGTTTTAGTAGTTCAGATACGATTTTGAATCAGGTTTGGGAGCTTTGCAAATACTCTATGAAGGCCACTTCTTTTGCAGGCATTTATGTAGATGGTGACCGGGAAAGAATCCCCTATGAAGCGGATGCCTATATCAATCAACTTAGTCACTATGCAGTGGATTGGGAATACCCGATTGCGAGAAGGACAATTGAATACTTCATGGAAAACCCTACATGGCCAACCGAGTGGCAATTGCATGTGGCTTTGATGTTTTATGAGGATTATCGGTATACGGGCAATACAGAGCTTATAGAAAAGTATTATGATGAGTTAAAGCACAAGACGCTGATGGAATTGGCAAGGGAAGATGGCTTGGTTAGCTCAGCCAATGCTACTCCGGAATTCATGAAAAAACTTGGGTTCAAGGATCCTAAAATAAAATTGAAAGATATTGTTGACTGGCCACCAGCCCAGAAAGATACAGGATGGAAGCTAGCAACAGCTGAAGGAGAGCGGGATGGTTTTGTATTCACACCGATCAATACAGTGATCAATGCCTTGTATTTCCGGAATTTGGAAATAATGGGTGAATTCGCTCGCCTTCTCAATAGAAACGATGAAGCCAGAGAATATGAATTAATGGCCATCAAAGTAAAAAAAGGGGTCAATGAAAAATTGATGGATCCTGATAAAGGAGTTTATCTCGATGGTGAAGGAGCAGGGCATTCCTCCCTTCATGCCAATATGATGCCCTTGGCTTTTAATATGGTCCCGGATGAAAATGTTGCAACAGTTGTCGACTTTATTAAATCAAGAGGGATGGCTTGTAGTGTTTACGGCTCTCAATACCTGATGGATGGTTTGTACAACGCAGGTGAAGCAGATTATGCGCTTGAGTTGATGACAGCTACTCACGACCGTAGTTGGTGGAACATGATTGCCATTGGGTCTACGGTCACTCTGGAAGCATGGGACATGAAATACAAACCTAACTCAGATTGGAATCATGCATGGGGAGCTGTGCCTGGAAATATTGTTGCCCGAAAAATGTGGGGAATCGAGCCCAAAACACCAGGGGCAGCCTTATTGGAAATCAGACCCCAATTGGGGCGTTTGACGGCTACAGAAATAACCGTGCCATTCATTACGGGAAAAGTTAATGCTTCCTACAAAAAGGTCAATAATCGTCTGCAACGCTATGTTTTTGAATTGCCCGCCAATGTTTCTGCTGAGCTATTCCTGAAGTCCAATGCCAACGATGCGATCTCTCTCAATGGTGAAAAGGTCAATAATCGTTTTGGATCTATCCGACTTTCTCCGGGTAAAAATGAAATAGTATTACAGGTTAATTCCTTTTAAATTTCGATAAGTTAACTTTTGATCTTTATGTTGATAGGTAGTACGCCGCGGCAAATATTTGGCTGATCTTATCCTATCAAACTTTGTAATAACCAAGCTTTTAACTCATTTGGATGAATTAAATGCATATTCAGTTCCAATTTTAGCTCGTTAAAGACTAATCATGGCAGCACACCATCACCACCATCAATCTGGCAATAACCTTAAAGTAGCATTTTTCCTAAATTTAGGTTTCACCATTTTAGAAATATTTGGAGGCCTGTACGTAAACAGTATAGCCATCATTTCAGATGCGGTACATGACTTGGGAGATAGTCTTGCGTTGGGATCTGCCTGGTATTTGGATAAAAAATCTAAACAGGAATCAGATAAAAAATTCTCGTTTGGCTACTCTAGGTTTTCGCTTTTGGGTGCACTTATCAATAGCATCGTGTTGATTGGAGGGTCGATATATGTTATTAGTGAAGCATTTGGTCGTTTGTTGAACCCAGAGCCCACTGACGCAAAAGGAATGTTTTATTTTGCAATTGTTGGTATTCTTGTAAATGGTTATGCCGCATGGAAAATGAGCGGTGGAAAATCATTGAATGAGAAAGTGGTTTCCTGGCACCTACTTGAAGATGTCTTAGGCTGGGTTGCGGTTATGATCGTAGCGATTGTTCTAAATTTTAAAAACATCCCTTACCTGGACCCAGCCCTTTCTTTGCTTATAACGGCCTATATCCTTTGGGGAGTAGTTGGAAGATTGAAGGAAACCTTGTATGTATTTCTGCAGGGAGTGCCAAAAGAAATCGATTTAGTAGAAATTGAAAAAGAGTTGCTTGCGATTGACCACGTACAGTCCCTACACCATACCCATATCTGGTCATTGGAAGGGGAGCATCATGTTTTTTCTACCCATTTGAAACTAGAGCGTATCACCAGCTTTGAAAATTTATTAGAAGTGAAAAATGATGCGAAAGCCCTTTTGAAAAAATACCATTTCAAACATTTCACCATTGAGACTGAATTGGATACTGAAAATTGCGATCTGGTTTCTGACTAAAATGTACCTTGTCTACATTACTGTTGGGGCACCATTTTTTTATTTATGCCGTCAATATTGCAGATTTTCTTAGTAGACTTTTCCGGTACCAGACTTTGGCTTAATACTTAATTGAAGACTATGGTTGACAACCTATAGGTAGATGCATCACCTTTTTCTGATATTTGTTAAAATGCTGTAATACAGATAAAAAGAAATAAATATCTATAAAATTTTATATATTGAATATTGACAAGCTATTATCATTAAACCCTACTATTTAATATTAAGTGAGATCACCGCTATTTTGAGGTGTCAATAGTAGGAGAGTGGATGTTTAAATAGTTTTCTATTGACCAAATGAGTTCAAATGTGCCTATTTTCATTATAACCTAAAAATATAAAGCCATGAAATCCCTAAAAAAAGAAGACCTTGACCAGGAAGTTTTTGACCTATATGATGATTATGCCCACAGTAGAATAGAACGCAGAGAATTTGTTAACCGACTTTCCAAATTTGCGGTCGGAGGCCTAACAGTTTCCGCTATTATGGGATTTCTTATGCCGAATTATGCCAAAACAAGTCGTTTTTCCGAGTTGGATCCACGTCTTGTTGAAGAGACGATCACTTATGATTCACCAAAGGGGGCAGGTACCATGAAAGGATTACTTGTCCGTCCAAAAAATGCATCAGGTAAATTGCCGGGGATAGTTGTGGTGCATGAAAACAGAGGGCTCAATCCCTATGTCGAGGACACTGCACGGCAGGCTGCTTTGGATGGATTTATTGCTTTGGCACCAGATGCATTGTCACCTATGGGAGGTTATCCTGGAACTGATGACGAGGGCAGAACAATGCAAGGTAAAAGGGACAGAGAGGAAATGTTACAGGATTTTATTGCCGGTTTTGAAACCTTGAAAGCCCATGAACTATGCACAGGTAAAGTAGGGGTAGTAGGTTTTTGTTTTGGGGGATGGGTTTCCAATATGATGGCGGTTAGAGTACCTGATTTATCCGCGGCTGTCCCATTTTATGGAGGTCAACCTACCGCAGAAGAAACAGCAGCCATAAAAGCACCTTTGCAATTGCATTTCGCAGGGCTTGACACCAGGGTGAATGCAGGTTGGCCTGATTATGAAGCAGCATTAAAAGCAAATGATAAAACCTATACGGCTTATATGTACCCTGAGGTTAACCATGGTTTCCACAATCATTCTACGCCTCGCTATGATGAGGCTGCCGCAAAACTTGCATGGGGCAGAACGATTGATTTCTTTAAAGAGCATTTGAAGTAGGGGGGATGCGTCTTAAACCCAGATTCGAAGAAATGGAAAAATACAGCCTAATTTGAGAGATTTTTGACAGTATTGTTGCAGAAAAATGGTGACAATACTGTCAAAATCGTGTTGTATTTGTTGTTTTCAACCAATGGCCATACCCATGACTATACATGTTTTATCCCTACGGGGTTTATAATTCCTTTTCTGGCTTTTAATCCAAATCTAATTCAGGATTCCACCTCCAATTGATAATTATTTTTTTCCTAACACTTGGAAAATCTGTTGCTAATTTCTTTTGAAACAGTTCACATTTGTTGGCAAATCGCTCTAATTCCTGTGCCTCTAGTAAAATCCATTCAGTATTGTCTATTTGTGTTTGTTGCAATCCTCTTCTTCGCTGAATGCTTTCGTTTAAAGTAACAAGTACAGTAGGGATATCGATCAATACGGGGTGTCCGTTTTCATCCCGTCGTATATGCAAGTTAAATTCCCTGGTTCTAAGCTTTACTTTTGCCTCCTTATATTCAATCAGCTTACTTTCTTTGAGATTACGGATATACTCATGACTGGCCATGTGCATTTTTATGGGAACCAGTATTTCAAAACGCATATTTTCTCTTTCCTGATAGGTTAATAGGCGGTATTTCAGGTTGCCTTTGTCGTCGATACCATCGGCTTCAGATACTTTCAGCTCAAAATTATCATTGTCCTCCTGTCGCATGAATACCTTGGGCAGGATCATTCCCATAAAATTTTTAAGGTAATTTTTCGATAGACCTACTGCGGTGGGAATTTCAGCTATTGGGGAATCATAAAACCGGGTAACAGGATTAGGGAACCAATCGATTTCTCCCAAAACATTGATTATAGCATCTATACGAGGCTTCAGGATTTTTTTCGATTCAGCTACGTCATCAAATGGTAGTGCTGTGAACCGATAGGCCGCAATGTCAAATGGCGTTTGTTCTTGTTCAACAGATTGGGAACTGTTCTTTATTATTATTGAGGGTTTGCCGAAGGAATGATAAATTCCCAACTCGTACATCACATTAGGATTATTCCCGGTAATATCTGCGACTAGGATGTCGGCTTGTTCCAAATAGAGAAGCACCTGGTCCATCACGGAGCCAATATTTCCTTCATCTGGCGTAATAATTTCAAAACCATAGGGTTGAACAAGAGGAGCCACTATTTGATGCGCCAGCAACCGGAGCTTATTAATGTCCTTCATGGGTCCGATGACAAAACAGCGTTTTATTAATTCTTGACTAGACATATAGGAAGAAGTAAAAGGTTATTCGGTATTTATTATGGCTTTAAGGAATTTAGGGATATTGCGAATTTGGTCTAAATCTTTTTTCTGTTCGAAAGGTCCAATGTCTTCAAATGGTAGCAAATCTATATGCAATTTTTGAGCTTTAAGCAGGGCTTTTCCACCGGGTTTAAACCATAATTCCCCTAGGTCTTCGATCTCTTCCTTAGTAAGGCCCGCATCTTGTAAGGGCCTAAATCCCTTCAGAAGAAGTTCAGCACACCATCTTCTATGTTCGGTTTCACATAATGGGAGTTCATTTTCTGGAGTAATGACCACATCAGGCAATAATTCAAATGTTTTTGGGTTAAATTTCCAGTCTATAATATGCCATATGGACCTAATTTTGATCCACAAATGATCTGCAGCATTGCGATTGGATTCCTTTTCTTGTTCACTGGTTAGCAACCAAGCCTGTTCTAAATTTAAGGAGCTGTCTCCATAAGTTTTTGTATACCAATAGGCAATTTGTTTGGGGAGGGCATCAAGTGCCCTGTCTCGAATAGCAACTGCTGAACATTCATCCAGTAAATTACCAAAACATACCACAGGTATGTCTGGAGCAAGGCAATTGAACCGGTATTCAGTGGCCTTTTCTTCTTTTTTATCCGGAAAATTGTAAAAACAGAAAACCTGTAGGTTACAATTTCTCTGTATTTTAATAAAATTTAGCTTGGGCAACAATACAGACAATAGGGCTCCGGAATCGAACCCGTTTTCCAGGCATGCATATAGACTGACAATGTGTTTTTCCTTTAATATTTGGGTAAATAAAGGGTTTTGACTGGATAATAACTCACTGTCGGCATTCGGGAGTTCATGAAATGACAAATTTTCATCTTCCCATAAATTTCCCTTAAGAAGGTTTAAATGATGTTGTGAAGATGCGTGTGGATCTAAAGCAGGATAATGCGATTCAAATTGAATTTTTTCATCATTGGCATTTTTACAAAACACACTTACTTTAAGGCGCTTTCCAAAAGGGAAATGTCCAAGTCGAAGTGCACTTAAAACAATTTCTTGAGCCAATTTCCCAAAACCAAATACCACCACATGAGTTGAATTTGTACCTGGACTTTGGTAAAACCTATCAAAGGGATAATAGAGTTGGAGCCTTCTGGCGGTATTCTCATTGGTGTCAAAAACATGTGTATTTGCCCAAAACTCATTTCGTATATGGGTGGTTAAGAGCTGACGTTGACTTTTGCTATGAATATGCACATACCATTGTTGTTTTAAAGATCCACTTGGTGTTAACCTATCCAATTCTAATGCTCCACGAATGTTTTTGGTGTCATCATCATCCATTAAAAATATTTCATTTGCGCTTTGGTAATGGACTTTTTTGAGGCTGTCTTCAGAATGAGACTGACCTTTTATAAGGATAACACCCATTCTGGCAACCTCCTCTGCAAATAACATAGAATCTGTTGAAACAAGCCATACTATTTTTTTTCCAGCTTGGCTTAGGTCCTTGACAAGATCAAAACCCTTTTCTCCAGAGCCTATCACTAGGGTATAACTATGTTTATGGAAAATTCGCCATAAACACAGTTGGATCCTTTTCCATTCATTTCCTAGCGCCAGAAAAAAGGCGATTGCAAAAGCTGACATCGTTGTAATAAGCCCCAAAAATCTAGCGACTTGAAGGCTAGTGGGTAAGTTCTTGGGTGATATAATTACTGATTCGCTTAAGGTCAAAAGATTAACAGCTTTATAAAATGCGTTTATATCCGTGATCCACGGGGAGATTTCCGAAAACCCCAAAGCACCCAAGCTAATCGTTAAAGCTACTAATATAATGGGCAAATAGAAGGATAGAAAAATTTTAGATTTTAAAAAATGTAATGAAATCTTTAGCCACTTTTTTACCAATGCTTCTTTTTTTTTCAAAGGTAATGCCAGTTCAATCCAACTAAAATGGACAGTAAATGGGATTCTTTGAAATTTTTCATGGCTAAAATTCAGGCTTTCTTTTAGGAGATTTGCAAGTGGATAAGGGTTTTGTTGTCGTGGAACTACTAGTTGGTGGAGGGAGAAATTGCGCTGGCTTTTTAATGCTTTAAGGACTACCTCAGATGTTCCACCTTTTTTACCATTGTATATACCATCCCAAAGTACCAATAGATGGTCGCTATTCTGAACAAGAAAGTCTCCTAAAGCATCATAAGACAATTGCGTTTCATTTTCCAAAAATTGTTTTGGGAGTACTTTTTTTTCTATACCATCGGGTAATGGTTCATCTTTATTCAGCATGCTCCTTACAGCCACTACCCTGATTCCTAATTCGAGTGCAACCTCTGCTGTTAAGCTGTCTGCACCTTTAGCCATTCCCGTGTATAAAACTACTTCTGATGGTGAAATCTCCTTGGTTATTTTCTCTATTCTCTCTTTTATTCTTTTCTTAATAAAATTGAAATCTCCGCGTATAAGGTCAATGTGTCCGGAAATTCCAATTGAGAGTTTGGTCATAATTTTTAATTGTTGTTGGTTGTCAGGTTAGTACAATATATTAAAGGTTTTGAAATAATCCTCTTCTTTAATCAGTAAAATTTGAGTTTTTTGTTAAAGAGCCTTTTGTATAAAATTCAGTTAAGTAATTTATTTTTGAATGTTAATGGTCAATAATTATATCATGTTATTGGAAAATAATTTATTTCTGTAGTTTCTATTTATATGGTATTTATTTGTAAAATTGATCTAATTTATTTCTATTGCTGTACTTTGTATTTCTTCAAAGTATTTTTAATAAGGCCGAGATTATTCTGATTTAGGTTTTGTTTGGATTCACGTTATTTTAAAATAAAGCAATGAGACTTATATATGGAATATTGTTTTTATTCTGGTCACATACATGTTTTTCTCAAGTAACGACCATCCATCGCAATGCTGAAATTCTTAGCATGGCCCATCAAGTTTCATCAGATAGTTTGGAGAAATACCTGTACGGCCTGGTCGCATTTGGCACACGGCATTCGCTCAGTTATGACGCAGAGGATAGGGGGATTGAGGCAGCTAGACAATATGTATTGACAAAGTTTCGCTCATTTGAACCGCTAGCGGGTGATAGACTTACATCAGAAATTGATTATTTCACCGTTGCCCCCGATGGGAAAAGGGTAGCACAGGAAACCAGAATGGGCAATGTTATGGCGACACTCAAAGGTAGCGACCCAAAAGATGACAGGGTTTTTGTGGTAAGTGCCCATATTGATAGCAGGGTTTCTGACATTATGAACTTCGAAAGTGATGCCCCTGGAGCGAATGATGATGGCTCGGGAGTAGTGGCATTAATAGAGATGGTAAGAATAATGTCAAGCCAATCCTTTCCTGCTACTATCGTTTTTGTAGCTGTTTCAGGGGAGGAACAAGGTTTGATAGGTGCTACACATTTGGCAAAAAAAGCCAAAGAAGAGCAATGGAACCTTGTGGCCATGATTAACAATGACATGATAGGAAACAGCAGGTCCAGTGGAACTGAGTTACGAGACAATACCAAACTTAGGGTCTTTAGTGAAGGTGTTCCCCTCTTTGAAACCGATCAGATGGCTACCTTAAGAAGGCAGACAAACGCTGAAAATGACAGCAAGTCGAGGCAACTAGCCAGATACATTAAGGAAGTGGGAGAAAGGTACGTGGATCACCTTGAAATAAAATTACTGTACCGGAACGATCGTTTTTTAAGAGGGGGAGACCATACCCCTTTTTCAAGAGAAGGGTTTACAGCAGTGCGACTTTGCGAGTTGAATGAAAATTACAATCAACAGCATCAGGACATTAGAGTTGAGGAGGGGATAGCTTATGGTGATAAGCCCGAACACATTGATTTCGAATACCTGCGAAAAAATACAGCTGTAAATCTAGTGGTTTTGGCGGGCTTGGCAAGGGCTCCCTCTGTCCCCAGAGAGGTGGGGATTGTGATTAGTGAACTCACCAACCGTACCCAACTTACCTGGTTAGTCCCAAAATCTGGAGAGGCAATCGGTTACTATGTTTTAATCAGGGAAACCAATGCATCCATGTGGGAGAAGAAATTTTATACTGAGAAACTTACAATTGATTTACCCTACTCAAAGGACAACTACTTTATTGCTGTTCAGGCAGTAGGCGAAGGTGGCGAAGAAAGCCCGGCAGTCTTTACTATCCCTTTGCGGTAATAGAGAAGCAACCATGCTGTAAGTAATTAAATTTCAATTTTTCTCCTAAATCATAAGGTTTTTAATAAGCAAAATTCACTAGATGTGCTGCTGAGAAGGTTCTAAACATCTTGTTGAAATAGTCGCAGTATTCTGCAAAAATTCCAGGGTTATTGCAGTCTATACCTGTGGATATTGCAAGTGCTACCATTTCTACCGGCACCGGAATGGTAGCAATTGCCATAAAAGTTTTTTTCTCAGTCATTAGAATGGTCATGTATACATAGAGCCCGTATTGCAGTCCATCCTGCCCCATGAGATATTCATTTCCCAGTGACAATATCCATGCTACTTTTCGATCACCTTGGTATTCGTTCCATATAGAATAATCAGTATCGATGGTAAATCCACTGACCCCATACCGCATAGCAAAATTTTGATTGATGATTTCACCTACTGAAACCAAAAGGTCTTCAAAATTTGTCTGAGAAAAATCATTTTGCACCCCATAAAAATAGAGCTGCATGTCATTATTATCGGGATTAATCACCTGAAAAGCTTCTTCAGCAGGGTTGTAACCAAGTGCCATTCCCTCTGGAACAGCCACTACCACTCCATTACTGATGTCTTCGTAGATATCAAAGCGCATTGCATCATAGTCCAGTTGGATGTTCATGTCCAGCTCAAATTCATCAGAAAGCTTTAATAAATTTTCCGGATCGTCCGAGGTTTCGATCATATCAGTCAAGGACCTGTTTTTTGTAGGATAAAATTCAAAACCAATGGCTTTGACGGGAGCAGCGTTTGATGATTTGAAACCAGATCCGGATAAAATTAATTTTTCGGATTCCAAAGAAGCTGGGCCAGTTTTGGGAGATTCAATCACTGCAGCAGCAGAAAAAAGTTGGGTAAGATTCTCAAAACCATTTGGTAGCGAGGTGTTATTTGACTGCTCCAATTCTATTAAATAGCTTGCAGGTATAATCCAACTCACATTACTGGCTCCTTTTTCGAGTCCCCCATCACCTATTCCAATAAGTTGACTCTGTGAGTCAAATACCGGAGCACCTGAAAACCCAGGCAACAAGCTTCCTTCGAGGTAAAGAATATTGAGGTCGAGAGCTGGGAAACCAATTTTCGCCAGTGCATCTTTGTCCTTTTTTGGGATTAAATGGCTAAGTTTTTCAGGATCTACAAAACCTTTTTTCATTTGCCTTGAGGAGCTTCCAGTGGCACCCCCGTTATATCCCAGCGCAAAAACATCTGTTCCAAATTTTATTTTTGAAGGGTTAAATTGGTTAATTGGTGAAACAGTTGAAGGGGGAGCAGATTCGCCTTCTAACAATTCCAGAAGTACAAGATCTGCTTTTTGTAGTACTTTTTTTATTTTGGCTTTCCTCCAGGCTTGTCCTTGGTACAAAATGCGAATATCACCTGTTCTGCTCATCCCATGAAGCGAGGTGACAACCTGATTTGGTGTTTTCCAAACAAA
The DNA here is from genome assembly GCF_055809755.1 of Cyclobacterium sp. 10D3-21. Lineage (NCBI taxonomy): Bacteria > Pseudomonadati > Bacteroidota > Cytophagia > Cytophagales > Cyclobacteriaceae > Cyclobacterium > Cyclobacterium sp. 10D3-21. Next base: position 6,156,269 of record NZ_CM147924.1, on the reverse strand, counting down.
ACCCGTTAGTGCATTTGAGGCGTTGTTGTTTGTAGAAACAACAACCTTTACCAATGCGTTTTTCACATTGTCAGGATTAAATTGCCTGGCTGCTACTTTGTAGAAGAACGAAAAGGATAGAACGATGCACCAAAACAATTTATTCATGGTTGAAAATTTTAATCAGTGAATGCATTACCATTTCCCTTTGATCAGGGTTGAATTGGGTTTTTAATTTTTTTAGTATTTCCGGCCAGGGAACATTGGCATTTTCAAAGGCTTCTGTCATTTCTTCCAAGCTACTCTGTTGATTAAGTTTAGTGATTTCTCCTTCAGCCATGATGGTTTCTCCGGCCTTATCGTTATTTCCACAAAAACCATCTCTAAGAATTAAAAGTGCTTCAGCTCCAGTTTTATCTGAGAGGTCTTTTTCGAATAAAGAAGAAAGTTGTGCCCATATTCCTCCTGCTGTGTTGAAAGTATTATAGATTTCTGATGCAGGTGTTTCCGAACTTGCATATACCAAGAAATCACAGGCTTCAATTTTAAATTCAGTGCTATATAGGACATTGGCCTGCCTTTTAGCAAGCGTGGAATCTGCTTGGATAAAACCACTTACAAAGCCTCTGGCTTGTGTTTCGGAATAGCCTATATCCGTATATGTTTTCATTTTTTCAGCCAAACTGGGTGCGAATGGATCATTGGCTCGGATGTAAAGGCCTAATAAAATACCAACAACTGAGAATAGTCCGAAGGCACCGATTCGCAGACTTTTGATTGGACTCAAAAATTTCTCGTTAAGCCCCACTAAAATAGCTAACAATGAGGAGATGGTACCAATAACTCCACTTACTACGGGGGATACAGATAAGCCTAATAATAATCCCAAAAACAGCCCAATACCCAGGCCATTGAAAATTGCAGCAAATCCTTGGAATCGGCCCGGATTTTGATTGATCTTACCGTCGGGTATCAAATCTTTTAACTGGCTGTTTGAAGAATTGGTTGCGGATGAATCTTTCTCTTCCATACCTTATAGCGTTTTTATTTGTAGGTTGGATATGGTAGAAAGTGTGGTTAAGGCTAATACAATTTAGTAAAAATAATGGGATACAAGTTAATTTGGGTGTTTATTTCGTTTTTCGAGGATTTCAGCTCATCGATTCTTTATGCCGAGTGATCCGAATGCGTATTAGAGAGTATAGACAATAAGCCTTATTGATTCGAGATTTGTAAGAGGTAAAAAAAAACCTAACCAATAGGAGATGGAGTTGGTGGTTTTTATAGTTGATGCATTAAGAAATATTCCTCTTAAAGTGATTAATATAGGCTGAAACAGATGTAGGAACTGTTAATTGTGGCGATAATGGTTCTGAATGCTACATGGAAAAACTCAATAATATAATTTATGGTCGCTAAGAATTCATTAATTTAAGTTTGAAAAATTAAATAGTAATGAGAAAAATATTTTTGATAATATTCAATTAATTTTTAAGAGTAAAAAAATTTAAGCTATGAAATATTATATGTTAACCTATTTATTGGTCAATGATTACATTGATAAGCGAGGTGACTACAGGAAAGAACATTTGGAACTTGCTGATGATTTTTATAAGAAAGGCCTTTTATTGATGGGAGGAGCACTTTCAAGGCCTGCAGATAAAACGATATTGGTTTTTAAGACGGAATTAATAGAAGATATTGAAGCATTTGTTAAAGAAGACCCTTACGTGAAAAATGGACTTGTAGAAAGCTGGGAGATCAGGGAATGGAGTGTTGTTGTAGGTGTGGTATAAGTGAGTTTCTATTGTTGTTTTTTTTATTTACAGCTTTTTACTCTCTGGGTTTACTGAACTAATAAGACATTAAGTCTAGGAAATATTTAAATAATTTTATATATTCATTAAGTATTGATTTTTTTGACCTGATATCGTTTTATTGATGGTTGTTCTGTTTTAGTTTTATTTTCTTTTCATATAAATTCTTTTGTAGTGATCTAATTGGGTTTTAGGATGAGGTACTCTTTGGTTTTTGCATTGGTATTAATTTGTGGATATGGAATTTGTCAATCCACCAATAAAATTGAATTAAAAGGGAATATAGGTATAGGAACATTGAAACCAACATCGAAATTGGAGGTTGTGGGTCAAACAATAATGAGAGGTACCTTATATATAAGGGGAGACGAGTTTGCTCAATTTGTTCAAGGAAGTAATGCAGATGGAAGAGGCATTGCAATAGGCCCAAATGATTTCGGGTTAAAAACCAGATATAAGAAGTGGAGTGGTGGCTCAAGGGCTTTTAACCAGGTATGGTACGATCAAGGGGGTAGCGATTTTTATTATGGCCATTCCAAAACCCCTATTTTCTCGATTGCTGAAAAAGGAGTAGGTGTGGGCACTAGCAATGCCACTCATAAACTGACAGTAGCAGGGTCGGGGAAATTTTTGGGCACCAAATCTAGTTTTACAGAAATTAATTCAAATAAGAGTGGACAATACATCCGTCAATATGACAATGACGGCTCCAATGTCAGTTGGGTTATCAGAGGTTATTCTAATAATAACTTGCAGGCTGAATTTAATAGTGGGGGGATTTTAGTCAAAGGTAAGGTTCAAGCAGAAGAGGTAAACATTACGTTGGATGGTTGGGCTGATTACGTTTTCGACGCAAATTATCCACTAATGGACCTTGGCCAACTAAAGATGTTTATTGCTGAAAATGGCCATTTGCCAGGTATTCCTGATAAAGAGGAAGTGAAAAAGGAAGGGCTTAATTTAGGTGAGATAAACACGAAATTGCTTGAGAAAATAGAGGAGCTTACCCTTTATATTTTACATCAAGAGGAGCAAATCCAAGAACTTATGAAATTGAAGGAGGAGGTAGATAAATTGAAAGGAGCGATCTCCATAGATTAGTCCAGCCTTGACTTTAAATTCTGACAGATTTAACGAGAAGAGATAAGCAACCTAAAGAACGAAATTTTTATAAGGAGAGCATTTGTAATCCTAAATAGGCAATTTGAAACAAGGGCATACAGTCTTCATCTTTTGCTTGTTATTTTTCAGGTAATGCAGCATAATGTTTTAACCTTTAGTTTTATCACCCTTTTTGTCAAAGTAACTGTTATTTATTAAATATTTTTTAGATTAGTAAATTAGATACCTTTTCACATAAGAGAAAGGTCTTTATTCCGCTTTGGGATTTGCAATTGGGCCTTTAAGAGAGGTGAGATTTAATAATTGGAAACATAGCATGGATTCATGATAAGCCTTTTCTCTTTTGGACAATTGACCTGTCCAGTTAGCATTGATTCGTTTCCCGGCTGCAGAAGCCGGCATTATAACCTAAAAAATCATTTACAGCTATGTTCTTAAAAACTTTATTTTTAATGGTATTGACCGTTCTGACTCAATACGCTTATGCAACCACAGAAAAGGATAAAATCAAGGTCCTGATCATTGATGGTCAAAATAACCATACAGATTGGCCTAAAACAAGCCTGATGATGAAAAGTCAGTTGGAAGAAACGGGTCTCTTTCAAGTAACGATTGAACGGACAAAGTACACATGGAATGGTGCGGAAAACAGCGAGTTTTTAAGCATGGCTGGTACCGGAGAAACAGAGGATTTAAAAGAGCCAAAAGCAGACCCGGATTTCAGTCCAAATTTCAAAGCATATGACGTTATAGTTTCCAATTTTGGATGGAAAGCTGCTCCTTGGTCTGAGAAAACAAAGAAAAAATTTGAGCGTTTTGTTCGTTCAGGTGGTGGATTTGTAAGCGTTCACGCAGCAGATAATTCTTTTCCAGAATGGTTAGCCTACAACGAAATGATAGGAATAGGAGGCTGGGGAGGTCGAAATGAAAAAGATGGCCCTTATGTTTATTATGATGAGGAAGGAGAATTAGTAAGGGACAATAGCCCTGGATCGGCCGGCTCTCATGGTTCAAAAAACAGCTTTACCATCAATATCCGAAACGAGAATCATCCGATCACTGCGGGAATGCCGGATACATGGGTATCGGCAAAGGACGAGTGTTATGCCAGGTTAAGAGGGCCTGCCAAGAACATGACCATTCTAGCTACTGGCGAGGATTTGACCAATAAAAACAGAAACGGTAGACACGAGCCGGTATTTATGGTAATAGATTATGGCAAAGGGAAGGTTTTTCATACCACATTGGGACATGATCAAGGATCTCTTGAAGGAGTTGGTTTTATAAGCTCATTTACGAGAGGCGTGGAATGGGCTGCGACAGGGGAGGTGACCTTGCCTATTCCGGAGGATTTCCCTACAAAAGAAAAATCCAAATCCAGACCATTTACCTTTTGATAAACTACTTAAAAAAATAGAAACGGTTTACTTTTTCACTTCGAATTCGAAGGTTAGGATGTGAGGGTATAAAAATTACACAAAAGCTCCTGCAGTTTTTAGTTTATTTAATTCCCTGGCTGGCACCTATTGATAAAGATAAATTGGTTGACAATTAAGTCCTTTTATTAACGATACAACATGTTTACGAAACCCATTAAACAATGAGAATATCGAAACCTTGTCTGTTCTTGCTAAGCTTGTGCCTCCTTAGTTGTGCGCCGGATAAAAAGCAACAAGAAGTTGTCGTACAGAAACCCAATATTTTATTCGTTTTTGCGGATGACATGACCTTTACCCTTCTCGATGAGCTAGAGCAGAATGAGATATTTACCCCAAATCTGGATAAGTTAATGTCGGAAGGCACGTCTTTTACCAAAGCCTACAACATGGGCAGCTGGTCTGGTGCAGTTTGTACTGCTTCCAGGAGCATGATGATCTCAGGTAGAAGTGTTTGGAATGCATTCGATGTCAAGGAGGAATGGAGAAAGGGTGAAAAAACTGACCTGACCTTGCCTAAACTGCTTGAAGAATCGGGCTACGAAACTTATATGACCGGAAAATGGCACGTTGATATACCCCCTCCTGAAATCTTTAACCATACCATCCATATTCGTGCAGGAATGCCGAAAGATACTTGGGCAAAAAACAATACCGGAGCGAAATTTGATTCTATAAATAAGATTGGTGCAGATCCAGCCTCCATAATGCCTTTAGGGTACAATAGACCACATAGTGACCAACCGGATGAATGGTCTCCATCTGATCGCTCTCTTGGGGGGTTTTGGGAAGGAGGAACGCATTGGAGTGAGGTGTTGAGAGAAGATGCTAAATCTTTTTTAGACAGTGCCTCTAATTCAAACAATCCATTTTTCATGTATTTGGCCTTCAATGCAGTCCATGATCCGCGGCAGTCTCCTGGTAGCTTCCTGGATTTATATGTGGCGGAAGACCTGAAAATCCCTGAAAGTTTTATGCCTTTATATCCTTATAAAGATGACATTGGAAATGGACCTGGATTAAGGGATGAAGCACTGGCTCCTTTTCCACGGACCCCTTATGCCATCAAAAAACATTTGCAGGAGTATTATGCAATAGTTTCTCATATGGATTATCAAATTGGTAAAATTTTTGAAGAATTAGAAAGGAAAGGTCTCCGGGAAAATACTTACATCATCTTTACGGCTGATCATGGACTCGCCATGGGAAATCATGGGTTAATGGGAAAACAAACGATGTTTGACCACAGTATGGGAGCTCCTTTTATTATTTCGGGCCCCAATATACCGAAAGGGAAAAGGCTGGATCATGACATCTATATACAAGATGCCATGGCCACAATTCTGGAAATAGCAGGGGTAGATAAGCCCGACTACGTTGAATTCGAAAGCCTATTGCCTTTAATAAATGGTGACAAAGACTTGATTCGTGAGGAAGTTTATGGTGCTTATTTGAACAATCAACGAATGATAAAAAAAGATGGATTTAAGCTTACCGTTTATCCAAATGCTAAAAAATTGCTTTTATTCGATATGGAGAAAGATCCTTTAGAAATCAATGATTTAGCAGATCAGCCTGAATACGAGGAATTGAGGAGGAGTTTATTTGCAGCGCTTCAACAACTGCAGGGACGATTAAATGATAAGTTGGAATTAAATAATATGGATTATGTCTTTTAAAAAGGTGGTTATCGGCTCTTTCTTTCCTACTCATTTTACTTTGAATAAATCACTGTGGGTATTGATCCTTTTATTTTCTTGTAATAGGGGGAATAATGAAGGCTCAAAAGAAATCAATCCACCGAATATAATATATATAATGGCTGATGATCATACCAGCCAGGCATTTGGGGTATATGACAGTCGATTGGCAAGTCTCAATCCGACACCTACATTGGATAGTTTGGCCAAATCAGGTATGCTCTTTGAAAATTGTTTTGTTAACAATTCTATATGTGTACCCAGCAGGGCCGCAGTCCTGACTGGTCAGCGTGCCCAAACCAATGGCGTCATAGATTTAGAAGGAAGCCTTCCACCGGAGAAACAATTTTTGCCGATGGAATTAAAAAAACTAGGCTATCAAACAGCTATAATAGGTAAATGGCACTTGAAGGAAGAGCCTGCTTCCTTTGATTACTATAAAGTGCTTAACCAACAAGGGACTTATTTTGACCCGGTTTTTAGGGTTCAGGGAAATGAATCCTGGCCATCGAATGAAGTTCAATATGAAGGGCATTCTTCTGATGTGATCACAGATCAGGTAATCAACTGGATTGAAAAAGAAAGAGAAGAAGACAAACCCTTTTTTCTAATGTATCATTTTAAAGCGCCACACGATGATTTTGAAAATGCTCCCAGGTATGAGGATTATTTGGAAGACGTATTTATCCCAGAGCCTGAAAGTCTATATGACAATGGCAACAATGGTTCAGAAGCTACACGAGGAAAAAATGATAGTTTAACGAGATATATAGGGTCTTCTGTTTCACATAGGAACTTGATAAGAAATCAAGCCATGAATATTTGGCAAGGGCCAAATTATAAAAACTATCGAAATGCAGAAGACATTTCACCCAATGAATTGGTGAAATGGAAAATGGATGAAGAAGAAAAAAAATACACTTCAGAAGTCTACCAAAGCTACCTGAAAAAATACCTGCGATGTGTCAAAGGTATTGATGACAATATGAATAGGTTCCTGGCCTATTTGAAGGCCAATGGATTGCTTGAAAACACAATAATTGTATATACCAGTGATCAGGGTTTTATGTTGGGAGAGCATGACTATATTGATAAACGCTGGATGTACGAGGAGTCTTTGAGAATGCCTTTTTTCATCAGATTTCCTGAAAAGATTAAAGCCAACACGCGGACAGATGCCATTATTAACAATACTGATTTTGCGCCTACTTTAATAGAACTTGCAGGTGGAGTGAAACCAGATTATATGCAGGGTAAAAGCTTTAAGGCTATTCTAGAAACAAATCAAGAGCCTGACGATTGGCAAAAATCTACCTACTACAGGTATTGGATGCATTTGGCACATAGACATGGAAACCCTGCACATTTTGGAGTGAGAACCAAGGAATATAAATTGATTTTTTATTACGGGAAATATTGGGTGGACACCGATAATCCCGAGGCGGATTGGAACAAGGAAAGCTGGGGGAATGATTTCACCACGCATACCCCAGTTGCATGGGAGTTTTATGATTTGAAAAATGATCCCAAAGAGATGAATAATTTGTATGGTAATCCTGATTATAAGGATACCATAGGTCATTTGAAAGAGGAGTTGAAAAGGCTAAGGGTGGAGCTAAATGAAACCGATGAGAATTATCCGCATATACAAAAAGTAATAGACAAACATTGGAATGACTAATTCCCAGTAGAAATTAGTACAGTTTTGCTTCTTGGGGCATTTTCCTAAGAATTGTATTTATGAAAAAACGGAATAAAATGAAAGCCATAGGATTTAGAAAATCACTTCCAATATCTGATAAGGATAGCTTTATCGAGTTTGAAACCGATCAGCCAAGCCCCTCGGGGTTTGATTTGTTGGTGAAAGTGGTTGCTGTATCCGTGAACCCAGTAGATTTTAAAGTAAGGCAAAATGCTGCAAAAGAGAATAGGTTGGATGATCCCAAGATTATCGGTTATGATGCCGTGGGTCAAGTTGTAGCAATAGGTGACAAGGTCAGTCTTTTTAAGGAAGGCGATGAAGTTTACTATGCCGGAGATCTTACCAGAAGTGGGAGCAATGCAGCTTTTCAATTGATAGATGAGCGAATTGTAGGGGCAAAGCCTAAAACTTTAAGCATGCCCGAAGCCGCAGCACTTCCATTGACAGGATTGACTGCCTGGGAGGCTATTTTTGACCGAATGAAAGTGGATCCAAAAACAACTAAAGGAAAGTCAATTCTTATTCTTGCAGGAGCTGGTGGAGTGGGCTCCATTGCCATACAAATTGCAAAACAGGTAGCCGGGCTGACGGTGATTGCAACAGCTTCGCGGGTAGAAACCGAAAACTGGTGCAAATCTATGGGAGCGGATTTTGTTGCGAATCACCATGAGCTCAAATCAGGTTTAGAGAAGATTGGTCACAAGGAGGTGGATTATATTTTGGACTGTGTGGACATTAATGGATACTGGGAAACCCTAATTGATATTGTTAAACCGCAAGGCCATATTGTCACCATTACTGGTAGCAATGAACCGTTAAACCTGATGTTGCTTAAAAACAAAAGTGTGTCCTTTTCCTGGGAATTCATGTTCACACGCTCCATGTACACTACGGACGACATTATCAGACAGCATGAAATCCTTAGTGAGATTGCTGATTTGGTGGATAAAGGTCTTTTGAAGTCAACCTTAAAAACAGAACTGAAAGGGTTCTCAGTGGAAAACTTTAAAAAATCACATGAGATGCAGGAGTCGGGAAAATCAATTGGCAAAACTGTCATAACGTTTTAGGAAAATTACTCCAGATTTGGGACTGGATTTTAATTTCCACTATTTGAAAATATGGCTTCAATCAAAACAAAACTAGCAAGGGCTGGGATCAATACATTTTTCTTTTTGTTGCTTTTCACTATTTTATTGGCCTACCTATTCCCTGAATGGGGAGCATCTAATGGTAGTATTAGCATAGATAGGTTGACCTATTATGGGGTTTCATTAATCTTTCTCTTTTATGGAATGAAAATTAGTCCTTCCACCCTGAAAATAGGCTTGTCAAATTGGAAACTCCACCTGTTGATACAAAGCACTACTTTTGTTATTTTCCCCCTTTTGATTTTAACACTTTATTGGTTTTTCGGACATGAAGGTAATTTATTTTGGTTAGGGACTTTCTACTTAGCTGCGCTTCCTTCTACTGTTTCTTCCTCTGTAGTGATGGTGTCCATTGCCGGTGGGAATTTACCCGCAGCTATATTTAATGCCAGTATCTCAAGTATTATTGGGATATTGATTACTCCGTTATGGATGGGGCTTTTTCTGAGTGCTGAAAACGCAAATTTTGAGCTTCTCAATACGGTTTGGGAACTCGTGCAACAAATCCTTATTCCAGTAATCATTGGTATTATCCTGCATAAATGGTTATTTAAATGGGTGCAGCAATACAATAAAATGCTTAAAAACTTTGATCAATTGGTAATCTTATTGATTGTTTTTTCGGCATTCTCTCATTCATTTGGGGGGAATATGTTCGAAGGTCAAAACATACTGGCCTTGGGTTTTTTAATGTTGCTTTTATTTTGCTTTATGGCTACAGGGATGTACTTATTGGGCAGATGGCTTTCCTTTGATAAAGGAGACCGGATTACGGTTTTGTTTTGTGGATCCAAGAAATCCTTGGTCCAAGGAGCTGTAATGGGTAAAATTTTGTTTCCTGATCCGGTCGTTTTTGGGGTGGTATTGCTCCCATTAATGCTTTACCACACTTTACAGCTTATCCTTGGTAGTGCACTGGCAGAAAGAATAGCCCTTTTAAAGGATGGTCAGAAGAAATAATTTTTCTAGGGTAAGGTCTGATGGTAGTTGTGTTGCGGACTATCAATATTGGCCAGCCACGTCGGTGATTAGGTAAAGGACTTATCTCCAGATGCTTCAGCAATTATTCTTTCTGCGATTGATTTACCCAAGTAACGGTCAATTAGTCCATGTCCTACATAAAGTAGCGGCGTCAAGGCTATTGCCACCGAGAATTTATAAATGTAGTTGATTATACCTACGGCAATGATTTGTTCAATAGACCAATTGCCAAACACATAAAAGGCAATTCCTAGCACTACAAAAGAGTCAATAAACTGGGAGACTAAAGTAGAACCTGTTGCCCTAAGCCATATCATTTTTGAACCTGTAATGCTCCTTAATTTCTGGAAAATATAAACATCAAGTAGCTGGCCAATTAAAAAAGCGATAAGAGAACCGATGATAATACCGAGGCCTTGTCTAAATATGGTATTGAAGGCATAATCTATATTGAAAGGATTGCCGTTGTTATCTACTTTATTTACTTCAAGCCAGAATGTAGCCGGCGGAAGTTTAGTGACGAGTGAGATTACTATAAAGGCATAGGCAATTAAACCTACTGTTATGAAGCTGATTTTACGCACCCCTTTTTTACCGAAATATTCATTGATAATATCAGTGGTGATAAATACCACAGGCCAAATCACAGCTCCTGCAGTCAGATTGAAATCCAAAACATAATCTCCAAAAAAAGTCCAGTTGGCAGGTGCTAATCCTAATGTATCCTCGCCAGAAAAGATTTTTACACCTATAATTTCTGCCAAAATCGCATTTGTAAGGAAGATGCCAGCTAGAATTATAAATAAATTAGTTTTCTTAGATTGGTAAACCTTTTCGCTAATCTCCATATTTATTTGATAGTGTAAGTGGTCCCTTCCTCACTCAAAAAACTGGGTTCAAAAGTTTCTTTGGCCTCATTTAGTAGTAAATCCAACTTTTCGTATCTACTTGAATAATGCCCCAGCAAAAGCTTTTTAACATTAGCAGCTTTGGCAATTATGGCTGCTTCTTTAGATGTACTGTGTTTGGTGAGTTTTGCCCGTTTCTTTTCTGCCTCCATAAAAGTGGATTCATGGTAGAGTAAATCTGCGTCTTTAATAAAGGGGACTAAATTGAGGTCAAAGGCTGTGTCAGAACAATAACTGTATTTCCGAGGAGCTGTTGTTATAACAAAATCTGAAGCCTTATGGAGCAGGTTACCTGCCTTGTCTTTTACATCTAGTCCTTTTTGAAGGAGATGTATGGCAGCTACTTCAGGCCGATATTTGGCCATCATCTCTTTATTTAGGTGTATCCTTGGTTTTTTTTCCTCAAAACTAAAGCCTGTGCAGGGTATCCTATGTTGTAAAGGGAAGGAATAAATCACCAAGTCCCGGATTTCTACTAATTTTATTTTTCCTTGTGGAACAGTAGGGTGGAAAATTAAAGGGTAGTTCAGGATTGAAGCGGAGTACTTCATCTGAATGGTGATGATATCATCAAGGCCTTTTGGGCCATAAATATGTAAAGGTAACTTTCTGTTGTTTAGGCTGTAAGTGTTTATTAGCCCCATCAAGCCCAGGTAATGGTCTCCATGAAGGTGGGAAATAAAAATATGGTTGATTTTGGAGTATTTTATTTTGTATTTTCTCAGTTGTAATTGGGTAGACTCTCCACAATCAATCAAAAAAGATTCACCATCCCAGGAAATCAATTGAGATGTTTGGTTACGGCCATGCGCAGGAATGGCCGAATTGGAACCCAGAATGGTGATATTAAAATCCAAAGTCTTTTATCGGTTATTCTTCTTCATCTTTCTCAGCACCATTCTCTATTTCATGAATGAAAATAGCCTCTGCTGCTGCTTCGTTATCATCTACTACCGTAAAGACTTTATCAAGCATAGATATTTTCAATAATTTCACTACATGCTCCTGAAGGGATGACAATACAAAAACACCACCAACTTCGTTAAAAGCTCTATTCCCAACCAGTAAAGCACTTAATCCGCTGGAATCAGCATATTTTACACTTTCCATGTCCAATATTAGGTTTTTATACCCTTCAGCATGTACGGTAAGTAGTTCTGATTTTAATTGTGGAGAGAGTGTGCTGTCGAGCTTCTCTTCCATTAATGTAAAAACGACAAATTGTTCTTTTTTATCTACAGCGTATTTCATTATTTTTTATGTATTTACCTATCTTGAACATAAGTGAGGAATTTTTGTTCCATTTGTTCCAAATAGGTGGTTATTTTAGATACCGATTTAAAATTAGCTTAAAAATTGATGGGGCCAAAATGTTCGGTTCAATTAAATATTTGCCAGTATCGCGTCTTTGATCCTTTCAGGTGCACCGTCACTTTTTGCTGGCTTAAAATCATGTCCGGTGATATGTTCATAAAGCTCAATGTATCTTTTTGAGATAGATTCAATTATTTCTGGCGTCATTTCTGGAATGGATTGTCCTTCCTTGCCTTGAAAACCATTTTCAATCAACCATTGTCGGACAAATTCTTTAGAAAGTTGTTTTTGTTCAGCTCCTTCCTGCTGGCGTTTTTCATAGCCTTCCAAATAGAAATACCTGGAAGAATCCGGAGTATGTATTTCGTCTATAAGGAGAATTTGATCTCCAAACTTACCAAATTCATATTTGGTATCCACCAATATCAACCCTTTGCTACGGGCCATTTCACTACCTGATTGAAATAGTGCTCTGGTATATTGCTCTAATTGCAAGTAATCTTTTTCGCTGACAATGCCTTCACTGAGGATGTCTTCTCTGGAAATATCTTCGTCATGTCCTTGGTCTGCTTTGGTGGTAGGCGTGATAATAGGTGTTGGAAGAGCATCGTTTTCTTTCAAGCCTTCAGGAAGGGCTACTCCACAAATACTTCTTTTTCCATCCCTATATTCTCTCCATGCATGACCTGCCAGGTACCCTCTAATTACCATTTCCACCTTGAAGGGGACACATCTTTTTCCAATTGTGACGTTGGGGTCAGGTGTGGCCGTAACCCAATTGGGGACGATTTCGGCCGTTGAGGCAAGAAAATAAGAGGCAATTTGGTTAAGTACCTGTCCTTTAAAAGGAATTGGCTTTGGCAATACCACGTCAAAGGCTGATATGCGATCAGTTGCAACAACAGCGATTATTTTCTCAAATATATATACATCTCTTACCTTCCCTTTGTAAAAGTCTACTTGCCCTGGGAATTCGAATTGTGTGCTTTTTATACCTTGGTTCATCGTGCCTTAGATTTTAAACACAAAAATAGAAAATAATCTGATGCTTGTTCTAATTTTTCAATGTTACTGAAAATCTATCATCAAAATTGTCTGCATCAGGAAATGGATAATCAATCACTTATTTCGGATTAAAGTTAGACTCACTGTTCCTTTTCACCTGACTTGTAGGATATTTCTTTTATGATGACGCCAGACTTGTCTCTAGAAATATATTTCCCATGTCTTAAACCACGATTATAGCTTCCTTCTACGGCTACCATTCCATTTTCATGGTACTCGGTATAATCGCCATGCCTAATTCCGTGTTTGTAATTGATTTCAATAGCTGTGGAGCCATCAGGAAAATAGGTAATAGAAAGCCCTTGCAGACTTCCTTTGCTATAACTTTTTTCTTCAATAATTTGTCCGGATTCAGAATATTCCAGCTGGATCCCATCTAAAATGCCATCCTTAAAGGATTGTTTTTCATGAACTCCACCATTTTCGTAATAGCTAATATTGGGCCCATTTGGTTTCCCTTTTGCAAATTCCGTCTTGCTCTTCAGTTTTCCTGAAGGAAAATAACTTTCTAATAACCCTTCAATATTTCCGTCTTTAAAAGTGGCTATCTGTGAAAGCTGGCCATTTGGATAAAATGACCTAACTTCACCATGTGCCAGATCATTCACAAATGGAGTTATTTTAACTGTATCCTGAGTTATTGGGTGAATGTCAATGAAATTTGCCTCTTTTCTTCCATTTTCATAACGGCCGACTTGAATTAATTTACCAAATTGGTCATAAAGCCGGTAGGCACCATGCGCCATTCCCTCTTTTGTTTCAAACTTTTCCTTAATCATGGTTTCTCCAGAATCGTAATAGGTAGTGTGAACCTGAGCGAATCCAGCATTGGCAAAAGTGATCAATAGAAAAAGGATAATAATGGAAGAGAATTTCATTTGTTGTCGTTTTCCTATTATAAGACTGGTATAAATAATGGATAGTTACCTCTTTTCTATGACCATGGCAGAGGCACCACCACCCCCATTACAAATTGCAGCAACTCCCAGTTTTCCATTTTCCTGGTGAAGGATGGAAAGTAAAGTAGCAATGATTCGGTTTCCTGAACATCCCAGTGGATGTCCCAATGCTACTGCTCCCCCGTAAACGTTTAATTTTCTTTCGGGGATCTGAAGCAATTGCTGATTGGCCAGGGCAACAGCGGCGAAAGCTTCATTAATTTCAAAAAAATCGATGGCATTTATATTTATACCGGCATTTTTTAAAGCCTTTGGAATGGCCAATGAAGGTGCAGTTGTAAACCACAAAGGATCACTAGCAGCATCTGAAAAGCCTAGTATTTTACCAACTATCGGTAAATTTAAGGATAATGCAGTTTTTTTGTCGGCTAAAATCAGGGCGGAAGCACCATCACTAATATTGGATGCATTGGCTGCAGTAACTGTTCCGTCAGGTGAAAAAACAGGTTTTAATTTTGGTATTTTTTCGAAGTTGACCTTTTTGAAACCTTCATCTTCAGAGAGGATGCTCGTATCATTTCCTCTTCCTTTAATCGATATTGGGCTTACCTCGTTATTAAATGAACCTTTTTTCCATGCCTCAGCAGCCAATTGATAACTCTTTATCGCATACTCATCTTGAGCCTCACGACTTATTTTCATTTCCTTGGCTGTGTTTTCAGCACAATTCCCCATAGGAAAGTCATTATATACCTCGTAAAGCCCATCTTTTTGGAGTCCATCTACTAGATTTCCATCGCCATATTTGTAACCAAAACGAGCTTTGGGAAGATAATAGGGGGCATTACTCATGCTTTCCATACCTCCAGCTACCACTAATTCAGCTTGTCCACAAAGGATGGCTTGTGCTCCTAGCATCACCGCCTTCATCCCTGAAGCACACACCTTGTTAATTGTAGTACAGGGGATCGAGACAGGTAATCCTGCTTTTAATGCAGCTTGTCTGGCAGGAGCTTGACCTAGATTTGCGGAGAGCACATTCCCCATTAATACTTCACTTACTCTTTCTGAGTCTTGTAAACCAGATTTTTCCAAGACAGACTTAATTGCAATCCCTCCTAATTCAGTGGCGGAGAGTGACGACAATTGTCCTCCAAAACCACCGATTGGGGTTCTTGTGGCTGCTATTATGTAAACTTCTCTCATCTTGGTTAATATGGTTTAATAATCAGGTAGCCCTCGTTTGGGCTGTTGGCTAGGTTTCTTTTTGTTTTGTTGTATATACCTAAGCTCATTGCTGTTCATGGCATCCAAAATTTGAGCAGCTTGTTCTGGTGTGATGTTCATTTGTTCCAATCGTTGCCTAAGTTCTTCCATCGCTTTTTCCCTTTCGCTTAGATCACTTTCCATACTGTTCTTTTCGTCAGGATTTTCGTTTTCCTCCGTTTTCTCCCCTCGTTTTTCTTCCATTTCATCAGACTTGTCAGCCCCATCCTCCTGGGTTTGCTCTTCTCCTTCTCCACTCTCTTGTTCTTCGCTATCCTGCTTTTCCTGCTCCTGCTGGTCTTGTTCCTGGTCCTGCTCTTGTTGCTCTTCGTTTTGTTGGTCCTGATTTTCCTGGTCTTTTTTCTCTTGATCTTCCTGGTCTTTTTTTAATTTTTCCCAAAGAGCATTTAACTTGGCATCCTGAGGGTATTTTTCAAGCCCTTCTGCCAATAGTTGACTGGTGCCTTGAATGTCCTCGTTTACATATTGTTTTGCCGCTTTATTAAAGTAATCCAGTTCGGATTGGGATTTTCCTGTAAAAGGAAACAAAACGATTAAAAGAAGGACTATTAAGCAAGGGTTATTTATTGATTTCATCGATGTCCTTTAAATGGTCTATAAATTGCTGGTAGGAAGCTACTGTTTCGTCGATTTCCAAGGCTCGATTCATTGTGTTTAAAGCCTCATCAAATTGAAACCTATCCACAAATTCGTCGGCTTGCGCTTTCATCCTTTTGGCATAGTTTGAAGGTTCAGGTTTGTCTTCCTGATCTTGATTTTCCTCATTTTCCTGGTTTTCTTCATTACCGTCCAACCATCGACTTAGTAGTTCATAGTTATAACGTGCCTTTTCATTATCAGGGGCATTTAGTAAGGCAGTTTTAAAGTAGGCAAGCGCTTCCTTGTATTTTTTTTCATTGCCTAGCATCACTCCTTGTTGGTTTGAGGCAAAAGATGAAATTTCACCATAGGTATTATTTGCCAGCGCTTCATAAGTTTTTTTTGCATCTTCTTCCTGCCCGTTGCTTTGATAACTTAAAGCAAGATTAAACTTGATTTCAGGCTGGGATAATCCATGCTCATCAATCAAGGCAAGATGATTTCTGACAGAATTTTCATAGTCAGCTTCCTTAAAGGAGCGTTCTGCAGTAGTAATTGCCTCATTTGTAAGTGCTATATTTTTCCAGTCACTTGGTAACAATAACAAAATCCATAGAACATATCTGGATACCATTGTATTGATTGTTTTTCAGTTGAATTAAAATGATAAGGTTTTGACGGGCAAGATCGCATCGATAACCGCCAATAAGAGCGCTGCCAAAAGGAAGTAGAAATATTTATTGGACGACGCTTCTACAGTTCTGCTAGCCATTACAGTGCCTTCTAGTTTAGAAATCGTGTCAATCAAATGAGGAATGTCATTTTGGTCCCCACTTAACTCAAAATAATCTCCTCCTGTATCATTGGCTATTTTTTTGAGATTGTCTGAAGTAAGCCTTGAAATGGCAGGTCTGTTAGTGGTTTGATCTATTACGACGCCACTTCCTCTTGGGATGGTACTGCCGTTAGCAGTGCCAACTCCCATGCTAAAAACCTTGATACCTACTGAATTGAGCTCAGTTAATGTTTCTTCCAAGCCATCTCCAAAATCCTCTCCATCACTAATTAAAATTATAGCTTTCGATTTTGGTTCCTGACTTTCATCCGTTTGAAACTTGCTTAAAGCCAGTTTTAGAGGGGCTGCAATGTCTGTCCCAGAATTGGGTACAAGACCACTATTTAACCCATCTAAGTGTAATTGAATTACATTTTGATCAAAAGTTAAAGGGCATTGGATAAATGCTTCCGAAGAAAAGATGATGATACCCAAACGGTCAGAACTGAAATTCTTCACCAAATTCTTCAATTCAAATTTGACCCTTTGCAGTCTGCTCGGGTTAATGTCCTCAGCATTCATGGACCTGGAAAGGTCAATTGCCAGAAATATGTCTTTTCCCTCTTGCTTGATTTCTTTCATGGCGTTGCCAATAGACGGGCCTGCCAAAGCAATAAGAAACAATGCAAAATACAAACTTCTTAAAACCATTTTCCAGATCAATCGCCGTTTTTTAACAGTGATCTTCTGATTAATTTTCCAAAATCGATATAAATATAATCCATATAGCAAAATAAATACTATTGCCAGGATTGCCATAAAACTATTGTCAGGATATGCCCAAATCATACGTTGAAATTAATCATTATAACTTAAAACGAAATGGTTGAAGAATAATTATTGATTTTTTCAAACCTATACGTCAATTTTTGTTAAATTTTCAATGCAAACTTAACTATTTTGTTGTGATACCGTTAGTTTCGTAGATCCTTTAATTTAAGTTTTTGGGATGTTTTACCAACTAATCTTACGAATAAAATAATGCTCGGTTTTAACGATGTGTCCTTCAAGTATGTATGTTTTTTAATTGTTTTTTTGGTTTTCTATGAGAAACACGATTCAATTGCTCAGAATATAAGTAAAGTCAATGGACAGGTGCTTGATGGTGAATCTGGCGAACCATTGCCCGGAGCAGCTATTTATTGGGAAAACCAACCCGCTAGAGGTACAGTAACCGATCAAAATGGGCTTTTTTCACTCCCAGTAGAACCATTCCCGAATAATTTAAACATTAGCTTTTTGGGTTACAAAATCGTCACAAGGTCTTTTAATGATAAAGATGAATTGGCCGGATTAAAGTTTTTTCTGAGCCCTGAAGAATTAAATCTCTCTGAAGTGGTGGTTTCCGAACGGAGACAAGATTACAATGTTAAAAGTACAGCCATTGGTAAGAATGAAATTTCAGGAGAGGAATTGCGGCGAATACCAGCACTATTTGGTGAAGTAGATCTTCTAAGGAGTATTCAACTTCTTCCTGGTGTGAACACAGCAGGAGAAGGCACAACGGGCCTTTTTGTCAGAGGTGGTTCCTCAGATCAAAACTTAATTCAAATAGATGGAGCACCGATTTACAATCCTTCTCACTTTTTTGGGTTTTTCTCTGTTTTTAATCCTGATGCCATAAGTGATGTGGCCTTGTATAAAGGGAATATACCTGCCAATTTTGGAGGGAGAGCATCTTCTCTAGTGGATATTTCTTTGAAAGAAGGCAATACGAAGAAATTGAAGGGCAGTGGTGGTATAGGAAGTATTAGTTCTCGATTAACAGTGGATGGGCCCTTGTTTTCAGAAGATGCTTCTTTCTTAGTATCTGCAAGGCGGACCTACGCAGACGTGTTTCTAGGATTGTCTTCCGACGAGTCTCTCAACCAAAATCAATTGTATTTTTATGACCTGAGTGGAAAGCTAATGTGGCGGAATGGGCAGAAAAATAAATTTACCTTGTCCACCTATTATGGAAGTGATTACCTGGGTTTGTCTGGACAATTTGGGCTTGGATGGAATAATTGGATCAATTCTTTTAAATGGGACAGACAAATTAACGATAAATGGTTCTTGGATGCGACTGCTTATTATAGTTTTTACAAATACAGAATAATGGTTTCAGACGAAGACAATGGCTTTGATTGGTCAAATTATTTTTCTGAAACTGGAGGCAAAGTAGCCTTTACGTATATACCACGAGAAAATACAGAAGTTAAATTCGGTGTTCATAGCCAGCTGTACTATTTCGCGCCAGTTGACCTACAATTTAGTGATTCGGAAAATATTCAACCCTTTGAATCCACTACCAGAGTTGGCTTTCAAAACAGTTTCTTCGTTGCGACAACCTCCGAAATTTCAGAGAAGTTAAGTGTGGAGGCGGGGCTTCGCTGGAGCGCCTATCAGCAAATAGGTAATGGTGTGAATTATCTCTATGAAAATGATGAACCAAGCGATGGTGTGGTATCCGATACTATAAGTTATAGTTTTGGAGAAAGGATGAAGTTTTTCGATGGGCTCGAACCAAGAGTTGCACTTCGCTATCTCCTCACGGATGGATTGGCCATGAAAGGAAGTTATAATCGAAATTATCAATACATTCAAGTGGCTTCTAATTCTTCTGCTGGCCTCCCCATCGACAGATGGATACCTGCAGGTGAGTACATTAAGCCTATTCGAAGCGACCAGGTTTCAGTTGGCTTCTTTAAAAACTTAAATGACAACAAGTGGGAACTGTCTTTAGAGGGGTATTACCGTGATTTTAGGAATGTCATTGACCTCAAGCAGAACGCCGATGTCTTGTTTAAAGACAATGTAGAGACTGAAATTCGTACTGGGAATGGCTGGGCCTATGGTTTGGAATTTCTATTGAGGAAAAATGTTGGCAAGACTACTGGCTGGCTGAGTTATACATGGTCAAGGACTTATAGAAAAATAGATGGAATCAATATGGGATTACCTTATAATCCGAGGTTCGACAGACCCCACGATGTGAGTCTGGTGTTAACCCATCAACTCAATGAACGATTGTCTTTTTCAGGTACATTTGTTTATACCACGGGTGTGGCCGTTACCTTTCCTGTGGGTTCGTATGTGTTGGATAACCAACGTTTGCCAATATATGACGAATACCGAAACAATAGTCGTTTTCCTGATTACCATAGGATGGATTTGTCATTGACCCTAAAAAATAAAGACAAGGGCAGATGGTGGAAGGGGAGTTGGAACTTTAGTGTTTACAATGCCTATGGGAGAAAGAATCCGTTCTCCTACGAATTTACAGACATTAAGAACAACGATATAAAATTCGACACTAATGAAGGATTAGAAGTATTCTCCCAGAGACCGGGAGTGATTAAGACCTATTTATTTGGGATTTTACCTTCAGTAACTTACAATTTTACTTTTTAAGAAAAATGAAAAAATTAGGAATAATTATAAGCCTTGTTTCACTTCTGAGCTGTCAGGAAGAAGTGAAACTTGATTTCGGAAACACGCCAAAAAAGCCTGTAATTGAAGCGATTTGGACAGATGATGCCTCGGAAAATCACGTTAAGATTACTTATACCAGGGACTTTTATGACACCTTGGACAATGAGGTGGCCAAGAATGCATCTGTAAGCATAAAAGACAAGGACTCAGGAGAAACAGTTGACTTTATGTTTGTAGAAGAATTGGGTTATTATTTACCATTAAATAATCAGAAAGCCGTTACAGGACACCAATACACCTTACAGGTATTATTAGAGGACAATGAGTATACCAGTGAAGGAATAACGCAAGAACCACCCATTCTAGACAGTATAACTTATGTTTTTGAGGAAGAAAGATTTTTTGCAGATGAAGGTTATTTTTTAACATTATATGGTAAAATTCCTTTTGAAGAGGGGAATTTTTACCGATTGCTTCTAACAAGAAATGATACGCTTCTAAACAGTTCAGATGATTATTTTCTTTTTGATGATACCTTTGGAAACAATATACTTGACAATGGATTTGAATTGAATGGATTCGCTTTCGAGGAAAATGATAAGGTAAAACTACAATTGATCAGATTAAATGAAAATGCCTATGATTACCTGAACCAGTTTGTTTCCCTACTTTCCAATGATGGTGGTCTTTTTAGTCCTCCTCCCGAAAACCCAAAATCCAATATTGTTGCCTCTAATGGTGCAGGACAGGTGTTGGGGTATTTTATGACGGGTTCAATAATATCCAAAACCATTACCATTGAAGCCAGCGAATAAAATTTAGGTTTTTTATGATGGTTAATTCAATTTTCCCAATCACTGGAATCCTTTTATTACTATTTGGTTGGCGGCTTGTTCTCTAAATTAGGTCTTCCAAGGCCTATTTATAGGAAACAAAACTTTATTTAGGGATGGTTTCTGTTAGAAAAGGTTGAATTTCGGCTAAGCTGTATTCCCAAAGTAGATCTCTTAAAGGCTTGGAAGAGGCTGTAGCATTTGTTTTTGTGGCTTTTGAATTTTTGAAGTAAGCCCCATTGTTACTCGGGACTTGTTCAGTTGTTGCCAGGAAAATCCCTGTTTGTGCCCCCTTTTTCGGACCAATCATAAAGGGTTTGGCGAAAAAGAGTAAGAATTTGAAAATACCACTGCTTTGGTTTCCAAAGTTAGTATTGACTACTCCAGGGTGTAAAGCATAAGCAGATATATTGTCATGGCTATATTTCTCTGCCAAAGACTTTATAAAGAGAATATTATACAATTTCACATTGGCATAGGCTTTAAAAGAACTGAATTTATCTTTAAGTTCGAGGTCTTTATTATCGACCCCAGCGGCTTTGTAAGCCTCTGAACTTACACTGATGACTTTTGCCCCTTTTCTCTTCCTCAGCAAGGGAATGGAAAGATAGGTCAGAAGAAAATGACCCAAATGGTTTACAGAAAATGTCAGCTCATGCCCATCGGCTGTTATTTTTTTTTCTGGAAATATACCACCAGCATTATTTATGAGTACATCCAGCCTTTGAGTTTTTTTGGATAGAGTAGCGGCTGCCTTGGATACAGATTTTAAGTCCGAAAGGTCACAGTAAATTACTGTGCATTTGTCATTTAGAGAAGGCAGTGATTGGATAAGTTGTCTGGCTTTTTCTTCATTTCTGACCAGAAGGAATAGATGTTCACATAATGGAGCCAATGCTTTTACTTTTTCTGCGCCAATTCCTGAGGTGGCTCCTGTTATTGCTATTTTCATGAATTAATCTTTTTGGGTTGTTCAATCGCTAAAATCGAGAAAGAATAGAGTTGGAATTCAATATACTAAATCTTTAATTAAATGGTCGTAGCAAAAAAATCCTAGGGGTGAATCATGAATGAATTGAAACTGACAAATTTATTTCTGTATTTTTGTTTTTAATTTTAATCAGGAAATCCACTGGTTGCTATTTGAAATTCATCAGTATTAAACTTATTGAGCTGAATTTCAAGTGTATACCTTTTGGGCGCAATAATGCAATTCTATTAATTAAACAGGTTATACGTGACAAAGGAGAAATTCGTTGAAATAGAGAAAGTAATTGGTAAAAAGAATCCTGGTTTACTGAAGTGGATTCCCGGTTTTTTACTCTCTTATATCAAGAGAATTGCTCATGAAGATGAGGTCAATGAGATTATGGCTCGAAATGATGATTTGAAAGAATTAGCATTTGTTAATGCCTTAATAAAGGAGTTTGGGATGGAGATAGAGGTGAAACATGAAGAAAACATCCCATTAGAAGGAAATGTTATTTTCGCATCCAATCATCCACTTGGAGGATTGGATGGTATCGTATTGATGCATGTTTTAGGAGCATATAGAGAAGATTTAAGGTTTTTGGTCAATGATGTATTGATGAATATCCCCAATTTTGGTAAATTGTTTGTGCCCATTAATAAACATGGAGGGCATGGCAAAAGAGGTGTTGAGCTTATAGAGGCTACCTATGCCTCAGATAATGGGGTTATTATCTTTCCAGCAGGCTTGGTTTCTCGCAAGCAGGAAACTGGAATTGAAGATTTAGAATGGAAAAAAAGCTTCATTAACAAAGCAAAGAAATATAAAAAAGATATTGTTCCTATATATATAGAAGGGAGAAATTCATCTTTTTTTTATAATTTGGCCAACCTTAGGAAAAAGTTGGGAGTAAAGGCTAATATTGAAATGTTTTATTTGGCAGATGAAATGTTTGCCCAAAAAAACAAAAAAATTGTTGTCCATATAGGAAAACCGATTTCTTACAAGTATTTTGATGCTTCTAAAACGGATAAATATTGGGCAGAAGAGGTCAAG
Source organism: Cyclobacterium sp. 10D3-21 (assembly GCF_055809755.1). Classification (NCBI taxonomy): domain Bacteria; kingdom Pseudomonadati; phylum Bacteroidota; class Cytophagia; order Cytophagales; family Cyclobacteriaceae; genus Cyclobacterium; species Cyclobacterium sp. 10D3-21. The sequence continues at coordinate 6,133,221 of NZ_CM147924.1, read as the reverse complement.
AAAATAGTTTACAATATTGTCCAAGACAAGTAGGATTTATGCAAGACATTATCAACCCGATTGAAAGGGATGCTATTAAAAATGAATTGATACCCGATCGATTTTTAAGATATGTAAACAATGGGGAAAATGAAATCTATTTGGTCAATCAGCACAATGCACCAAATGTGCTGAAAGAAATCGGTAGGCTACGTGAGATATCCTTTCGTGCAGCGGGAGGAGGAACAGGATTGCCTTTGGATTTAGATGAGAACGATACCTGCGAAAAATGCTACGATCAGCTGATCGCATGGAATCCTGAAGATGAAGAAATCATTGCGGGGTATAGATTGATCAAATGCTCTGATGCGGGATTGACAGAAAAGGGTTCAGTGAATCTTTCTACAGCACACCTTTTTAATTTCTCAAATGCTTTTATTGAGGATTACTTACCCTCTACTATAGAATTGGGAAGATCATTTGTTCAACCAAAATACCAACCAAGTATAGACAATAGGAAGGGAATCTTTTCCCTTGACAATTTGTGGGACGGTCTGGGGGCAGTTGTAATGATCAATCCGGACATCAAATATCTATTTGGAAAGGTGACCATGTATCCGCATTATAACGCAGAGGCAAGGGATTTATTGATTTATTTTATGCATCATTACTTCCCAGACAAGGATGAATTAATTTTACCAATAAAATCATTGGGATATAAAACTGACGTAAATAATTTTAAAGGGATATTTGACGGAGTAGCGTATAAGGAAGGATATAAAATACTCAATTCAAAAGTGAGGTCCTTAGGTGAAAATATACCCCCATTGATCAATACCTATATGAACTTGTCCTCCACAATGAAAATTTTCGGCACTGCAATGAATTATGAGTTTGGAGCCGTAGAAGAGACGGGGATATTGATCACCATTGCGGATATTTATGAATCAAAAAAACATCGTCACCTCGAAACATTTACCAGGGACAGACACTTTGGTATAAAACAAAATTAAACCTTTGATACGCCTTGAACCTTTTGAGAAATGATTACGAAGCCATTTGGTAAAACAGGCTTATATTTTCCATCAATCATCTTTGGGAGCAGTGCGCTGGGAAATCTATTCCAGACCTATTCAAAAGCAGAAAAAAAAGCTATCCTAAAGGAAGCTTTCCACAAGACCAGCCCATATACCGTCTTTGATACTGCAGGTAAATACGGGGCAGGCTTGGCACTGGAAGTATTGGGTGAGTTTTTAAAGGAAGAGGGCATACCACGCAGTAATGTTATTATTACCAACAAACTGGGCTGGACAAGGATCCCCCTTACTACCCCTGAACCACTTTTCGAGCCCAATATATGGAAAGGTATAAAACATGATGCTGTTCAGAAGATTAGTTATAACGGCATTTTGGAATGCTTCGAAAAAGACAATTCACTTTTAAATGCTTATGTTCCACAGTTGATATCTCTTCATGACCCAGATGAGTTTTTGGCCAAGGCAAAGACAGAAGAAGAGAGAGAAGGATTGTGGAAAGAGCTCTTAGGAGCCATTTCAGCCATGAAGGAATTGAAGGAGGCGGGCAAAGTGAAAGGAATAGGAGTGGGAGCGAAGGACTGGAAAATAATCAGAGAAATATATGATCAGGTACCGCTGGACTATGTAATGGTTGCCAATAGTCTTTCACTCATTCATCATCCCCCTGAATTAATGAATTTTATGGAGGTTTTGAAAAAGGATGAAGTAGGAATCATCATAGCAGCCATTTTTCAATCAGGTTTTTTGACAGGGGAAGACTTTTTTGATTATAAAAAACTTGACTCAACAGACCCAGAAGATCAAATAAAAATTCAGTGGAGAAGTTTGTTCTTCGAGGTTTGCAAGCGGCACAATGTCGCCCCTTTTCACGCCTGTATCCAATTTTCATTGACAGTACCTGGGGTAAACAGTGTGGCGCTAAGCGTTAATAAACCCGAATTGGTAGAAAAAAACATCATTGCTTCAGAAACACCCTTGCCCCAAGGATTTTGGAGGGAATTAAAAGATAAATCCTTAATTTCGGATTTCCCTTATTTATGAGAAACCAAATAATCTAAACCACCAATGAGTCAAACAATAAACCCAGTTAAGGCAGAATTAATTTCTAAAAAGAATTTCTGGCCATTTCTATTGCTCACCTGCTTGTTTATGTTGTGGGGGGTCGCCCACAATATGACGGACACCCTTCTGGCAGCTTTCAAAAGAATCATGAGCATGACAGATTTCCAGACCTCATGGATTCAGTTGGCCTTTTATGGGTCCTATTTTTGTCTCGCTTTGCCGGCAGCAATTTTCATTAGAAAGTATTCTTATAAATCTGGAATCCTTTTGGGATTAGGGCTTTTTGCCTTGGGATCTTTGCTTTTTTATCCCGCTGGAATGATGATGTCATACGGGTTTTTCTTAGTTGCATTGTATGTGCTTGCAGGAGGTCTTTCCATTTTGGAAACAGCTGCCAATCCGTATATATTGGTAATAGGGCCACCCGAAACAGCCACTCAAAGGCTTAACCTGGCGCAATCCTTCAATCCAATTGGATCTGTAATAGGTGTTTTTTTAAGTAAAATATTTATTCTATCTAAGCTTAATACTGCTGAGGCAACAGATCGAACCAATATGACACCTGAAGCACTTGAAGCAATGCAGGCAGATGAATTGGCTGGGGTAGTAAGTACTTATGTTGGAGTTGCTTTGTTTCTGATCGTGGTATGGTTTATCATTCGTGCGGTAAAAATGCCCGTAGCTTCTGAGGAGACAGAGAAAGATGGCGTGATCAGTGGCTTTAAAAGACTGTTTAAAAATAAAAATTATGTAAGAGGTGTAATGGCGCAGTTCTTCTATGTTGGCGCTCAGATTGGGGTCTGGTCCTATACCATTAGGTATGTAATGACAGAGCTTGACGTCATGGAAAGTGGGGCCTCGGATTACTATTTGATTTCTTTGGTGCTTTTTGCCGGGAGTCGTTTTCTTTTTACAATATTGATGAAGTACTTTAAACCTTCTATTCTATTGGCATTTTCTTCGCTATTAGCGATTCTACTTAGTTTTATAGTGATTTATGCCAGTGGAATGACCGCTGTTATAGCGCTTGTGTTGATATCGGTGTGTATGTCGCTGATGTTTCCTACTATCTATGGACTGGCTGCAGAAGGACTAGGCAATGACACCAAGCTGGGAGGTTCTGGTTTGATTATGGCCATACTAGGAGGAGCACTTATTACAGCGATACAGGGACAAGTTTCTGATATTAGCGGAAGTATTCGCCTTTCCTATTATGTTCCGATGCTATGTTTTGTCGTAGTAATGTATTTCGGACTTGCTCATTATTTCCATAAACCTGAAAAAAAGCAAGAGGAAGCCGTTTGATCTGGATTATATCCTTGATCTAAACAAATAAAAGCTCCATGCAATCAATTTGCATGGAGCTTTTTACTTTGGCCAGTTCACTCTCAATAAGGTTACTTTACCTATTAAACGGTTTAGTGTTTAGGTATTGCCAACCACACTCATTCGGTTTAATAAAAACCGAAATAATTCCGGGCATTTCTGTAGCAAATGTCTTCTACCATTTGACCCAACCATTCTTCATCAGCAGGCAGTTCACCATTGGCAACATCCTGACCGATTAGATTGCATAAAATTCTTCTAAAGTACTCATGGCGAGGAAAAGAGAGGAAGCTTCTGCTGTCCGTTAACATCCCTACGAAACAACTAAGAATTCCCATATTGGAAAGGGTATTGATTTGCTTTTCCATGCCATCTTTTTGGTCAAGGTACCACCATCCGGATCCGAACTGTACTTTTCCTTTTACAGAGCCATCGTTAAAATTCCCAACCATAGTAGCCATTACCTCATTGTCTGCAGGGTTTAAGTTGTATAAAATGGTTTTTGACAATTGATCAGTACTGTCAAGGTTGTTAAGGTACTTGGCAAGGGCTACACTTTGCGAAAAGTCCCCAATTGAATCAAACCCTGTGTCGGGGCCTAATATCCTTAGCATCCTCTCGTTGGTGTTCCTTAGGGCTCCCAGGTGGTATTGTTGCGTCCATCCCTTAGCATGATACATTTTGCTTAAAGCAGTAAGTGTTTTGAATTTGAAAAATCTCACCTCATCGGGTTGGATTTTGTCGCCCTTCTTAATAGTCGCAAATAAACTGTCAATGGAATATTTGTCGTTATCGTAAAAATACAATTGCTCTAGTCCGTGGTCGGATAGTCTTCCTCCATTTTCATGAAAATAGGCGACACGATTTTCCAATGAGGCCAATAAATCATCAAATGTATTAATGGAAATACCACTTACTTCCGTAAGCTTTTCCAGGTATTTCAGGTAGTTACCGGGGTTTTCAACAGCGTAGGCTTTGTCTGGACGAAATGCAGGAAGAAGTTTGATTGCAAGTTTGTCCGCTTTGGCTTTTTGGTGATAAACTAAGCTGTCAATTGGATCGTCTGTGGTACAAACTACCTCTACGTTCATTTTAGAAAGCAGTCCACGAGTACTGTATTCTTTTTGTTGAAGGAGATCAGTGGTGTGGGCATAGATATCAGAAGCGGTATTTTCATTCAGCAATTGATCAACACCAAAATAACCCTTTAACTCCAGGTGTGTCCAGTGAAACAAGGGGTTTCTCATTGTTTGAGGGACAATTTTTGCCCAGCTTTCAAATTTTTCCTGATCAGTTGAATCGCCTGTGATGTATTTTTCATTGACGCCAAGTGTTCTCATAGCACGCCATTTATAGTGGTCACCATGGAGCCAGATGGAAGTCATGTTGTCAAACTGACGGTCTTCAGCGATGTCTTTAGGCGAAAGATGACAGTGGTAATCAATAATAGGCATTTTCTTAGCGTGATCATGATAAAGCCCTTTGGCAAAATCATTTTTTAGAAGAAAATCCTCAGTTAAGAAGGTGTTATTTGAAGGTTTTGCTGTGTTTTGCATTATCTATTCTTTTAATCTAATAGTAATATTAAAAATTTATTTTTGCTTATTCCAGATTTTTAGGTGATTTAGCCAATCGATTGCATAAATTAAAATTGCCCCAATTTTCATGAGAATCCTATTTTGTTGTTTATATTAGTGTGAAAACGGTGCATTTGTTTATTAAAACATCAATTAACGGTAATAATATTCGTCTTGAGCGAAATTCCCCAATTAAATAATCATTTACTTAAATACCATGAACCATAAAGCAAGAAGAAGTTTCTTAAAGAAAGGAATGGGTTTGGCGGCTCTGCCACTTTTGGGTTTTGCCCCTATTTCAACGTCTCCACAAAATCAAAAGAAAAATCTTAAGCTCAGTTTAAATGCTTTTTCTTTCAATGCCTCATTGCGTGACAAGACGCTTTCGCTCGAAGGTTTGTTTAAGTTTTGTGCTGAAAATGGAATTCCAGCAATTGACTTGACGGCTTATTATATTGCTTCCTATCCAGCTGTTCCAGAAGATAAGGTTCTTTTTGGCATCAAGAAACAAGCGCATTATTGGGGCTTGGATATAAGCGGTACGGGTGTAAGAAATGATTTCACTTTGCAGAATGCAGACGAAAGGAGGAAAGAAATAGCATTGGTAAAAAACTGGATAGTGGCGGCAGCCAAAATGGGTGCACCAGTACTAAGGGTTTTCGCAGGGAAGGCAAAGGTGGAGGGCGCAGTATGGAAAGAAGTGGCTGATGGGGTAATTACTGCCATGCAAGAGTGCGCTGCTTTTGGTGCTGAAAATGGTGTAATAGTGGCCATGCAAAATCACAATGATTTTATTAAGTCTGCTGACCAGGTGAATTATATAATGGAGAATGTAAGGGAAGAATGGTTTGGTTTGGTATTGGATGTTGGGAGCTACTCTTTGAAAGATCCCTATGAGGAAATTAGCAAAAATATACGCTATGCTGTCAATTGGCAAATTAAAGAAAATGTAAACTACTTAGGTGCTCAAAAACCTGTGGATTTGAAAACTTTGATGAAAATAATAAAAAGTAGTGACTATAATGGTTACCTGCCTATAGAGACATTGGGGCCTGGAGACCCTTTTGAAAAAGTAAAGGAATTCCTTAAATCTGTCAGGAAAGCCTTGGATTAAATAAAGGTTTTTTTAATTTTTGGTTCTGGCCTGCTGTTACATTCTTTTAAAAAAAAAGGTAAGCCGTTGAGCTTACCTTTTAGTTTTTTATACTTCCTTTATTTTAATTCTTTTATTTTGATGTTCTTATAATGAACTTCATCGCCGTGATCCTGAAGCAAGATATGGCCTTGCTCCGCTTCCCCGAAATTTTCCCACTTCGCGTATTTACTCTCAGCCACCAATGCCCTGAATTCATCAGATCCTCTGGTGTATTCTACCACTTTTAAGCCATTGATGTAATGTTCAACCCTATTGTCTGGATAAACGATCAAACGTCCTTTGTTCCATTCTCCCACAGGACGAACAAATCGGTCTTGCTTGTCAGCTTTAATCAGGTCATACAATGAAGAGAGGGTTCTGTTTCCATCTTTGCCCATTTTCGCATCAGGATGTCTTTCATCATCAAGGATTTGGTATTCTAATCCTATAGCAGAACCAGAATTATTTTCATTTAGGGTAACAAAGTATTTGACACCACTGTTAGCACCTTCGGTGATTTTAAAATCAAAAGCCAAGTCAAATGCACTGTATTGATCTTTGGTTACAATATCACCAGCATTTGCAGACTCTCTGCCATCTTTTCCTTCAATTGTCAATACGCCGTCATTGATTGTCCAGCCACCTTCAGGGAAATTTTCTCCTTTAGCACTTCTCCATCCATCACTTGTTTTACCATCAAAAAGAAGTTTCCATCCTTTGTCTGCTTCGTAAGAAGTCAATACATTATCGATGGTACTTACTACAAATACATCCTTTTCAAAAGGTGTTGGCGTAAGGTTTTCTGTCTGAATCCTGATATTTCTAAAGTAGGTCTTTTTACCTGCGTTTTCCGGGTTTTTGCCTACTCCATGAACTTGAAGCGCGATAAAGCCAGTTGCATCCATGTCATCAACAAGATAAGCAACCTCTTGACCATTTACCCAAGTTTTAAGGTTGTTGCCAATAAATTCAATTCTATAGGTGTTAAATTCACCTAATTTGAAAGCACTTCTTGCGTCAGGGTTGTAGGTCAAGGGATAAAGCCATCCTCGTCTGGCTTCATCATAAATACCACCTGACCATGCTCTTTCTTTTGGGTCACATTCTACTTGATAGCCAAATACTCTTCCTGCGCCATCATTTCTTTCAGGGTCATGCTGGCCTCTTGCCATTACTCCCGAATTACTTGATTCATCATCAACTCGGATGTCTAATTCTAGTATGAAGTCACCATAGGTCTTGTCTGTAGCCAGAAAAGAATTAGGTGTATTGGGAACAGATGTTCCGACGATAACACCGTCGACTACTTCAAATTCTGCTACTCCATCCAGCTGATGCCAGCCTTCTAAGGTTTCTCCGTCAAATAAGTTAGTCCATCCGTCTTCAGTTTCTACCGCTGGTTTTGCACAAGATGCCAGGAAGAAAATAGACAAAGCAAAAAGACTTAAAATTTGTTTGTTCATGGTATGGGTTTTTTTTGTATAATATTTTAATATGGTGCTATTTTTGTAAACTATAATAGGACCATAAAGATAAGCAATATCTTATAAAATTATAATTATTAGGCAATCGATTGCAATGGTGATAAAAAAGGAAAATAATCTTTTAACCAAATGGTGCTTAGGCTGTAGATGGGCAAATAGAAAGAGGTAAATGTTCCTTAATTCAAAATCCTGAATTAAGGAACATTTATCTGTAAATCTATTTCTGTGGGATCTTTTATTAATTTGTGACCAAACACTGGCCTGGTCTTGGCGTGTCGAAAAGAGTGAAAATATAGTTATAACTAAATCAATTAGGCCATGCATTTTCCCTTATAAAACTGTGAATCTATAGTTGATAGGATGCGTTTGTTATTCAAACTTTAAACTTAATATTGGGATATCAGTTTTGTAGAGAAGGGTGTCAGTAACGCCTATCTGGTAAGCAGTGTTTGATTTTCGTAGATTGGATGCGATGGCAATAATGCCTGCTTTTTCTTTTTCTGCAAAAGCGATGATACCTTTTTCTACTTCCTCATGGTTGTAAATATGGTGATGGATCAATAGCTCTTCTTGTCCATAGGCATATTCGGCCATACGAGCTTCCGCTTTGCCCGTGTCGATAAAGTTTTCGGGTGTATTGATAAATAGAAAATGCACTACTGTCCGAATGCTTTTAATGAAGGGTTTCAACCTAACAAATGCTGGCTTGCTAGCTTCATTGAATAGGGAGGCAAAGACCAATTTTTTCATGGCCCTGCCATCCACTATGTTTTTAACTGCCAAAACGGGACATGGTGCATTCCTGAAAACTTTTTGAGTAGTGGATCCAATGAATTTTCCAGGTTCACGATTTTTACCATAAGCACCAATGACTATTAAATCAGCTTTTTGCTTAAAAGCCAGGTCTATAAGCACCTGAAAAGGAACCCCTACTTCAACCACTGCCTCAACAGGCGTATTTTTAATTTTATGGGTAGCCACAAAAGCTTTCAATTTATCCTTTGCCTCTGCTTCTAAATCTAAAATTTCTTGATTTTTAATTTTTTCAGAAGTAGACAAATTGTTCCAATCCAAATCAGATTGGATGACGTTTATGCAGGTAACCGTTGCATCACCTTTACTTGCAATTTTTGCGGCACTGTAAAATGCATTTTCTGAATAAAGAGAAAAATCGATTGGAACAATAATTCGTTTCATGATCAGTTTATTTTAAAGTCTAAATACCTTGCTATTTCTGCCAAACTGTTGTAATAACGTTTATGATTTGGCATTTATTCAAAATAAGCAAATATTAAAACAACAATACATGATATAAATCATCTTGTCCTATGATATTTTTCGTGCTCGGAAAAAACATTATAGGGTATTATAATTTACCTACTTTAATATTTTTAAAATCAATACTCATTTCATTGCTTGGATGTAACTGGAGTCCTATAGGTCCTTTTTCAGGCATGTTCTCTGATTGATAAGTCACTACTTCCTGGCCGTTTAACCAAACTGTATAGGTTTGACCTACCACTTTGACCTTCATTGTGTTCCAGTCATTTAATTTTAATAAATCCTTTACTCCACTGGCCTCTTTAGGATAAGATTTTCCAGGGATATAGGGAGAACCGGTCATGTCTCTTTTTAATGAGCCAGAAATACCGATTTGTATCTGGTCTTTATCAGACCTTAAGAAAATACCGGAATCTACTGTTCCTTTCCCCATTAAGAAGTCCATTTCAACGATGAAATCACCATATTCTTTATTGGTCCAGAGGGTAGATCCCGTTTTTGTAGGGTCATTTTCAGTGTGGATTTTGCCATCTTTAACTTCCCACCAAATATTGTCTTCAGGGTTAACAGTCCATCCTTTTAATGTTTTCCCATTGAAGATGGATTTCATTTTGACCTTTTGGGCAAAACCCTGGTTGACTATTAAAACAATCATTAAAAGGCTAGGGAGTAGGTATTTCATTTTCATTGCGGTTTTATTTTGGTTTTGATAGATAATATTTCTTTTCGCCCCTCTTTATTACCTATTGAGGGGAGGATTTTAAAATTTTGGTAAACAATAATAATAAAAATTACTTAGAAAAATCGGCCACTTAAATAAGATGCTTATTTAAACGACTGTATGAAGGCCTTAATTATGACCCGAATTTCACGGCATTTAAAAAAATGTGGTGAGTGAGGTAGGGTGGGAGATATAAAGCTTTTTATTTATCACAAATACAATCCAAGTCCTATTTAGGCTTTGCTATTTTATTTATAAGCATAATCACTAAGCCATTTCCGATAGGTAACTTTAAATAGACAGTAAGGATTTCCTTTTTGAAACGAGAAAAAATGGATTAAAGTTTAAGGCAAGATGTGATCTGTCAATTGATGCGGCAACCACAAAAACAGTGACTGATATTGAAGGGGGTATACTACACAATAGGTTTGTCTATTGTGGCTATTTTGGGTTTAAGCTTAAACGTATTGTCTTATCCTTTATCTTTAAGATAAGCGGCCACTGCTGCCCCGATTATACCAGCTTCATTTTTATTTTCGGCTGCGATCACAGGGATATCTACTGTGATTTGGTCTTCAAATTTATCCATTTTTTTACTAGCCCCTCCACCTAAAATAAATAAATCTGGAGAGATTATTCTTACTGTGTGTTTAAGGAATTTATTGAAACGTTTTCCCCATTCCGCATAAGTAAGGTTATCCTTTTGTCGGGCCGAATCTGCAGCGAAATATTCAATAATTTCACCATTTTTATAGTAAGTTCTTCCCAATTCAAAATTCGGAATTAGGATACCATTATAAAATACGCCAGTGCCAAGACCAGTACCTATCGTTACAGTGACTACCAGACCTTTTTTGTTTTTGCCTGCTCCAAAGGTCATTTCAGCCAAGCCAGCAGCATCAGCATCGTTAATTACAGTTACTGGCAAGCCGGTTTTCTCTGAAAACAATTGATCCACCTGCACGCCTACCCAGCTTTTGTGAATGTTGCTTTTGGTCATGCATTTCCCATTGTTTACAACAGTAGGAAAGCCACAACCAATCGGGCCAGTCCATTTAAAATGAGCTACTATTTCCTTAACAGTATCAGCGACACTTTCGGGCTTCGTAGGTGTTGGTGTTGGGATTCTGAATCTTTCAGCGGTCAATTGACCAGTTTCTATATTAACTGGGGCGCCTTTAATACCAGAGCCTCCAATATCCAATCCTAAAATATCCATTAAAACTGCTTTTATCGCTTTATAATATGAGTTTATCTGTATTGACTATTAAAGTTAGCTATAATTAAATTGATTACATTCTTTTAAAGATCGAAAAATTCAAAAGAAAGTTTTTCCATTTTTCAAGTGGTATAAATGCCTACTAAGGAAATTTCAAATAGTTGATGGAAAATGACAGTGTTTATGAATCAGTTATAAGAAGAAGACCATTTAATATGAAATCAGCCCAGTTTTGTTTGGCTACAAAAATGTGATAGATGTAATAACTGGCCTGAAAAAACGCCTAGTATGTTTTCCATAGTTGCACAGCCAGAAGGAAAAGACATGAGGCTAACCTTGTAATCTTGTATTTCGATTAAAAAAATAAACCAATTTATGTGCCGAGGCCCTAAGGCGGTTATGGTGAAAAGGGATGTTAGATAACTTGCTGGCCCGAATAGAAACGGGTAGTTTATCAAACTACCCGTTTCATTTATTTATTTTCCACCTTTCCATCGGCATGGATGGCAAATCTTCCCTTGGCTTTGTCATGTACATTTTCATAACTGTCCCATGGCCAACCGCCAAATTGAGTCCTTTGAAATTCCCCAACAGCTTCTTGAATTTCCAGATTACTATTCATTACGAAAGGCCCATGCTGAACCACTTTTTCATTAATGGGTTTACCCTGTAAATATAGAAAATGGGCTTTTTGATTGTCATTTTTTATGGTGTAGGCTACCTGATCTCCCAGCTCAATCGCCTGTCCTTTTGAGACACTTTGTCCATTAATCTGTATTTCATCACCCTCATAGAAAAACAATGTTCTATTGGTACCCGAAGTAACCTCAGGTATAGTAAATGTAGCATTCGCATCCGCCTTGATTAGCCAGATGGCTATTTCATTTGAAGGGTCGGCTGCATAGGAATCTGGAGCAGGAGCCAGAGCTTTTGTTTCACCTAATTGCCCAGCTATAATTTTGAAGGATGTTTCAAATCCTTTTTTGTCCTTATTATTGATAATTGGAATTTGTTCATTCCACATCATTTTAAAGTAGGCGGGCACATTCTTTTTGGATTTAGGTAAATTGAGCCATATTTGAAATAAAAGCACCTCGTTTTTGTCCTCTTCATTGAGAAGCGGGAACATTTCAGCGTGCATTACTCCTCCTCCTGCAGTCATCCATTGGGTGTCTCCATTTCCAAATCTACCTGCAGCGCCTAATGAGTCTGAATGATCCACCAAGCCTTTTTCTGCAATGGACACCGTCTCAAAACCTTTGTGAGGGTGTGCAGGAAAACCTGGAACTTTACTTCCGTGATACATACTCCAGCCGTCTTTACCAGAAAAATCCTGTCCTATATTTCTGCCTGAAAGAGCTGTTTTCGGGCCCATTTCAGCATTTCCTTCAGGGAATACATCATGGTGATAAGCACAGAATAAAAATGGGTCCTGAGTTGGCCATTGAGTACCTAAAGGTCGAATTGATTTTACAGATGATTTCATAATATATCTAAATTATGTGTATATACATGTAATAATCAATTTAAATGATAATAAGTTCATTTACGAATGTCTATTGGCCTTTAAGTATAAGAATTAATGGTGTTGTTGTAAGGAGGGGAGGCTGATTTAGTCTTTGGTAAGTTGTTATAAATAAGAGAGCAAATAAGGACTGTGATTTATTTGGATTGAGGGCAGCAGTTGAAAATAAACAATTCTTCAATCAGTGGAATGAAATCACCTGGTATTAAATTGTCGAAAGGGACTGGTGTAAAAATCTTTCCTTTGACTATTTTTTTTTAAAAAAAGTATAAAAGCCAAAAGTCGTTATTAGGGAATGACTTTTCCTCCTAAAATGAAGACTTTGATATTGGATAGTTTTAACCTGTTCAATAAGCTTGAAAACTTAATAAACTGGTTTAAATGGGTTGAGGTATCTTCTTATTACAATCTGTCCAATTAAAGGATGGTCATTGAGTCGGTTAAAACCTTCATTGCCATCAAGTGTATCAGAAAAGGTAAGCATCAATGTGCCTTCCAAAGCAATGTCGGTGTAAATGTCTAGACGATAGCTTATCCCACCTCTAAATGGGACATAGCTAGTAAGTTGAGTGTCTTTATGATTACTGGTACCGTCAAAATGTACCTTTGTAGTTTGATTAAAATTCATAAGTACACCCAAGCCGGCTCCACCATAAACATTTATTTTTCTTCTTGAGGTGTGATTGTCTGATCCAAAAAGATACAAACTTGGGATAACGTCAAAAAACAAAAGATTGTTCTTACTTGTAATTGCCTGGTCGTTGGAGATCCATGATTGTAAGACTATTGGACTATAATAGTCTAAATCCTGGCTTCGGTACCTTTGGTAACCGATATTGGCTCTCACGTCCAGGTTCCTTAGTAGTTTTCTACCATAGGTAAATGACACACCGGGCCTTACTATAATGTCAAGATTCCTTATGCCGCCGGCATTGTCGGCATAAATTGTTCCTAGCCCCACTCCTGCTTGTAAAAAATTGTTCCTTGGGATTTTTTCTTTATAAAAGTTTTGTCCGTGGGCAGAATTGACATGCAAACCTGTTAACAATAAAAGAAAGAGACAAGACGTAATTAGGGAATTATTCATACTATTTTATAAAAACTGATTAAATTAATTGTTAATCAAGTATTTCTTTAAACGCACAAAAGTACCAATTCTTGCATGGAATTAGTTAAGTTGATGTAAATAAAAATAATTCTTGCAGAAATTCTGCTCTTTATTTAGTAACTTGTTAAGTTTATTATTTGTTTGAAATAGGTATTATATAGTTTAAAAATAGTTTTTATGTGTTTTTTTTAGTGGGTTAGCACCAAAAACCTTTTTTTTTATTTTGTGTGTAATTTTGATATTAATAGCGATAAACTACAGTATTTATGAAAGGAATTATTTTAGCGGGTGGTTCGGGCACTCGTCTCTATCCATTAACCATTGCAGTAAGTAAGCAGTTAATGCCGGTTTATGATAAACCAATGATTTATTACCCATTATCAGTGCTGATGATGGCAGGAATCAATGAAATAATGATTATTACTACGCCAGAGGACAATGAGGCATTTAAAAAACTTCTTGGGGATGGAAGTCAGCTTGGTTGTGAATTTACCTTTGCCATTCAGCCTAGTCCTGATGGTTTGGCTCAAGCCTTTATCATTGGGGAGGAGTTTATAGGTAAAGATAAAGTAGCCCTTATCTTAGGGGACAATATTTTTTATGGTACTGGCTTACAAAATACGCTAAAGGCACACACTGATCCAGATGGAGGTGTGGTTTTTGCTTATCATGTCAATGATCCTCAACGATACGGTGTTGTTCAATTTGATGATGACAATAATGTATTGAGCATAGAAGAGAAGCCAATAACTCCAAAGTCTAATTTTGCAGTTCCTGGCCTCTATTTTTATGACAATGATGTTGTGGAAATTGCCAAAAATATAAAACCAAGCAGTAGGGGCGAGTTAGAAATAACAGATATTAATGTAGCCTATTTGAAAAAGGAAAAACTAAAAGTAGGCATATTGAATAGGGGGACTGCATGGCTGGATACAGGGACGCATCAGTCCTTGCTTCAGGCAGCACAATTCGTCGAAGTAATAGAAGAGAGACAGGGTTTAAAAATAGGTTGTATAGAGGAAATCGCCTTTAGAAATGGGTTTATTAATGCAGAAAACCTTTTGAAAGCGGCAGAAAAGCTAGGTAAAAGTGGGTATGGAGTTTATTTGAGGGGATTGCTTAATAAATAGAGTTCTATTTTAAATGTATTCTTTCAATTGGCTTACCGCTATTAATTGTGTCTAAATACAAAAAACAGTATTTGAATAGCAAAATAAATGATAAAAAATCACCTCTATGTTTGGAGGTGATTTTTTTTTGATTAATTTTACACTATATAAAATGAGGTTTAGTATAGTGTAATTGTATTTCGATGTTGGAAATAGTAATAATTGATGATGATAGGGTAAGTACTTTTGTTACTGAGCAATACATTAAAAAAAGTTTAACTGTACCTTTTAAAATCCATAAATTCTCATCAGCAGTTGGGGTTTCAGGTCAGGTTGCTGCTATCAATCCTAAATATTTGTTTTTGGATTTAATTATGCCTCAAATGACAGGATGGGATTTTTTAGATGAAATAAAAGAAGCTGATATAACTTCTGAAGTATATATATTAAGTGGATCTATGGACTTTTCCGATGTAGAAAAGGCCAACAATAATTCACTGGTAAAGAAATTCCTTCCTAAGCTTACTGTTAAGGAATGTATACCTGAAATTTTCAGGAATTAAAGATTTTTGTAGGGTTTAAGATTAATTATAATCGCAAGCACATAGGCTCTGAACTTTGTTCGGAGCCTATGTTATTTGGTATTATAATTACTTTGCAAGGCGTATGGGCCTAACTTCTGAAGGCTTTTGGCATCTAAATTTTTCTCATAATAAGTGCTAGCTGTATGGGTGTCTAAAAAAACATGGTCTTCCCCTATGGATTCTATCAGGTGCCATTTTACCAATACATCTCTCACAGGACCTTTGGCACCTATAATATAAAGGTCAATGTCATTGTTCCTCCATTCTTTAATCCAGGATTGTATTGACTGTACTCCGGTGCTGTCCAAGCTTGTCACACTTTCCATGTTTAAAAATATCATTTTAATGGGGGCTGCTCTTTCTTTACGCCATTGATTGATTTTATCATTGATATAATCCACATTGGCAAAATAAATTGGCCCATCTATTCTTACAATAAGGAGGTCTTTATTTATTTCCAGATCATTAAATCTTTGAATGTTTCTGAAATTGTTGGTCCCTGGAACTCTGCCCAACTGTGCCATGTGGGGCCTTGAGGCCCTGTAAATCACTAGCATTAAAGAGAGGATCATGCCAGTAAGGATTCCAAACACAATACCCATTGTTAGGGTTACCAGGAAGGTAGCCATAAACATGTAGAAATCTTTCCTGTCTTTGGTCCATAGCTCTATTGGCCCTTTAAAATCTACGATGCTAGAAACCGCCACAATGATTACCGCAGCTAATATAGCATAAGGTAAGTAATAAAAATAGGCGGTAAAAAACACCAAGGTCAGCACAATTAATCCGGCGCTGATTATGGAAGATAAAGGCGTTTTTGCTCCTGACTGATCATTCACTGCAGACCTCGAAAGACCGCCAGTGACAGGGAAACCCCTGATAAAGGAAGTGCTAATATTTGCCATCCCCAAAGCGATAAGTTCTTTGTTCGCATTGATTTGATAATTTTTATGCCTGGCCTGTAAGGTCTTGCCAATCGAAAAACTTTCTGCAAAGCCAACCAAAGCAATTGTAAGGGCAATAGGGAATAAGCTCATCCAGGTGTTCACTTCAAAAGTGGGAAGAGAAAAACCCGGTAACCCACTTGGTACTTCTCCCAAAACAAGTACACCTCTATCTGAAAGCCCCATGAATTTCACCACAACAATACTCAGGACAACTGCAATCAATGACCCGGGAATGGCAGGATGTATTTTCTTTGCATATTTGATGATAACTATCCCTACCAGGCCAATGCCCATTGTCAGCCAGTGGGTTTGGTCAATTGTAGAAAATATACCACTAAAGATGTTTTGGATATGGTTGCTGTTGGGGAAATTAAGTTTTAATAAATTTTTGACTTGACCGAAACCTATTATAAGCGCGGCAGCGGAAGTAAATCCTTTAATTACTGGTTGGGATATAAAATTGACCACAAAACCCAACTTAAACACGCCCATCGAGAATTGAATCAAACCAACCAGAAAGGCTAGGGTGATAGTATAATAAAAATAAGAAAGGTAGCTATCAGGTGACAAGCTACTTATACCGGCCCCTACAAGTAAGGAAATCATTGCACCTGGACCTACTGCTAGTTGCCTGGAACTACCCAGAACTGCATACACAAGCAAAGGTAGCGTCACAGCATATAATCCATGTATTGGGTTCAATCCAGCCAGCATCGCATAGGCCATGCCTTGAGGTACAAGTAAAACGCCTACAATAAGCCCAGCCGATACATCGCCGAATAAATTTGACGCCTTATAATTGGGGAGCCATTGTAATATTGAAAGGTTCTTCTTAATGTCCATACCCATCTTTAATTGTCTATCCGCAATATAAATTAAACTCCGCCCAGATTGTGCCAACAAGAATATAAAATGTACGATGTATAGCTTGCTGAAATCAGCCAATTTTGGTTTTAACCAGGGATTTCCTACTGTCTTATTTTTTTGGCGAAAACATACAATTGTCTACAAATTTCGTGTTGTTTTAATGGCTATTGCGTGATTTTTATAACTTGGGTATTCAATTTATCCAACCATTAATACAATATCCTTCTTTAAATACTTCGCCAAGGTGTCTGCATACCGTTGAGCTTCCCAGATCTCAAGGTCCATGTTTTCTTCACCAAAGACTTTTATTTCCAATAAGTCCGCCTTCTCCTCACAGTGAATATTTTGCACCCATTGGTTTTTTGTTTTGTCCAAGCCTATTGCAATCCTAAGAATTCCGGCCAAAAGTTTAAGCTTTTTCTTCTGAGGTTT
Source organism: Cyclobacterium sp. 10D3-21 (assembly GCF_055809755.1). Classification (NCBI taxonomy): domain Bacteria; kingdom Pseudomonadati; phylum Bacteroidota; class Cytophagia; order Cytophagales; family Cyclobacteriaceae; genus Cyclobacterium; species Cyclobacterium sp. 10D3-21. Next base: position 6,115,828 of record NZ_CM147924.1, on the reverse strand, counting down.
ATCCAGTTTTCGGTATTTTTTTTGGCTTTTGCCAGGACCTTTTTTCCTGTGGTACCTTGCCAGGTGTCCCAATAAGAACACCTCATCATTGGTGAAGCCCCTAAGTTGACTATTTTTGATCAAGTACCTGGAATGCTTGTGATAATCCTGAAAGGTCACAAATAAGCCAATGTCATAGATAAGCGCCGCATGGGAGATCAGGTCTCTTTCATAATTGTCCGCTTCATGCAGGTGCTTGAGCTGATCGAATAATTGCAGCGCAATTTTCATGACATGCCTTTTCTCCATGAGGTCTGTATCGTATTTTATCGCCAAACGAATACAACTTTTCTCTTTAAGGCTTTTTCCCTGACTTACTTCTTCAATTAGTATACCATGCTTCTCTAGGTAGTTAATAATCATTCCATCTCTAAGGGATGCGTCTGAAATGGTAATGACCGAGGCATTAATTTGTGTTAATATCTCTACAAGTAAGATTGCTCCTAGGTGGATTGCATCAGCTCTATTGCTACTTAATCCTGGGATTTCACCACGTTCTTCGGGGCTTGCATCCAGCAATCGATCCCTTAGCTTGATGAGGTCTTTCAATTTAACAGTTTCAGCGTTCACTATTTCTGGTGCGAGATTGTCAACTTTTATCAGACAGGCTTCAGCCAGTGCACGTATGGTTCCAGAGGTGCCAATAACCCTATCAAAACCGGTCTGATTGATTTTTTCCACTACGGCACTAGCCGCTTGCTTAATGTGTGCTTTTAGTTCCTTTTGGGTCTTGCCGTTTATCTTCGTTTGGTTTCCAATAAAGTCCCATAAACGCAAAACGCCCAGTTTCATGGAATTGCCATAAAATATTTGGTTTTGATCACCGATGACGGCTTCAGTACTTCCTCCGCCAATGTCTATTACCAATAATTTCTCGTCTTTTATAGCGATAGCTTCTCTTACGGCTAGAAAAATTAATTTAGCTTCCTCTTTTCCGGAAATTAACTGGGGTGAAACACCTGCCTCATGAATTAATCTGTCCAAAAATTCTCTGCCATTTTTTGCTTCCCTGGTGGCACTTGTGGCGGAGACTATAATGTCATCTACTCCATATTGATCTGCTAACTGAACGTATCTCTGGACAGTGGCCACTCCCATGTCCATGGCTTCCTTGCTGAGCTCCTTATTGGCAAAAACACCTACACCAAGCTTTACCATGTTTTTTTCCTGCATAAGGATGTCAAAATGGGTCCTGGATTGAACCTTGACTATAATCATGTGGATACTATTTGTGCCAATATCGATTGCAGCAATATTCATAGGAGGGTGGGTTATCTGAGGAAGGACTTGTTCATAAAGGCAATGTTACTGATGGAAATACCTTGGGGGCATTCTACCTCACAAGCTCCAGTATTTGAGCAGGCACCAAAACCCAATTCATCCATTTTATTTACCATGTCATTTGTTCTTTTATGGTGCTCTATTTTCCCTTGTGGCAATTGGGCCAAATGACTGATCTTGGCAGCGGTGAACAGTGAGGCGCTTCCATTTTTACAAGAGGCAACGCAAGCTCCACAGCCAATACAGGAGGCCGCATCAAACGCTGCTTCCACTGTGTCGCTACTGATTAAGGTTTGGTTGGCTTCCGGTGATTGGCCAGTATTAACCCCTATATAACCTCCTGAAATAATGATTTCATCCAAGGCACTTCTATCCACCTTCAGGTCTTTTTTTACTGGAAATGGACCAGCTCTGAATGGTTCAATATAAATGGTTTCACCATCCTTAAATGAACGCATGTGCAACTGACAAGTGCTGGTATGTCCTCTAGGTCCATGTGCCCTTCCATTGATAAACAGGCCACATTGACCACAAATTCCCTCCCGACAATCGGAATCGAATGAAATGGGATTTTGTCCACTAAGGATAAGGTTTTCGTTGAGCTGATCTAGCATTTCCAGAAAGGACATGTCCGGTGAAATGTCTTTGACGGCATAAGCCACCATTTTTCCATTGACGGCTGTCTGTTCTTGTCTCCAGATTTTTAGTTTGAAATTCATTATTTATAGCTCCTTTCTGTAGGTTTAGTAAATTCAAAATCCAGCACCTCTTTTATTAATATGGGGGCCTTTTCTGATCTTTGCCAGCAAGAGATAAAGTTAAACTCCTCGTCGTTCCGGATGGCCTCTCCATCCTTAGTTTGGTGTTCCATCCTGAAATGTGCACCGCAAGACTCTTCCCTGCTCAATGCATCGATGCACATAAGTTCACCTATTTCAAGATAATCGGCGACACGTCCTGCTTTTTCAAGTTCTTCATTGATGCCATCGGTTTTCATGGGGACTTTTAAGTCCTTATAGAAGGAAGCCTTTAAATTTTTGATAGCCTCAATTGCCATGGTTAAACCTTTCTCCGTACGTGTTAATCCACACTTGTCGTAAAGGATCTTTCCTAGCTCTCTATGGAAATAATCCACTGTTTTATGGCCATTAATTTTGCCAAAATCCTCAAGTTGCTGTTTGACTTGTAGTTCGCTTTCCAGGAAAGCTGGGTCCTCACTGTTTATGGCTTCGGGTTTTCCAGATTGAGCGAGGTAATGGGGGAGGGTTTGAGGCAGGATATAGTAGCCGTCTACGCAAGCTTGTAATAGGGAGTTGGCACCCAGTCGATTGGCACCATGGTCTGAGAAATTGGATTCTCCAATACTAAAAAGGCCAGGGATATTGGTACTTAGTTCGTAATCCACCCAAAGACCTCCCATGGAGAAATGGGCAGCGGGAGAAATTTTCATTGGTTCCTTATAAGCATTGATGCCGGTAATTTTTTCATACATATCGAATAAATTCCCATACTTTTTAGCAATGGCGGCTTTTCCTTGATTGGCCAGGGCGTCTTTAAAATCAAGATAAACGGCATTTTTTAAAGAACCCACGCCATGTCCTGCATCAATCCTTTCTTTTGCAGCTCGCGAAGCGATGTCTCTTGGGGCGAGATTTCCAAAGGAGGGATACCTTCGTTCCAGGTAATAATCCCTTTCTTCTTCAGGAATATCAACCGCTTTTCTATTCTCATTTTTTGTCATAGGCACCCATATTCTCCCATCGTTCCGGAGGGATTCTGACATTAGGGTGAGCTTAGATTGGTAAGCACCGGATTGGGGAAGGCAGGTAGGATGAATTTGTGTCCAACTGGGGCAAGCGGTCCATGCACCTTTTTTATGGGCCCGCCAAATGGCCGATCCATTACAGCCCATTGCCAAAGTGGATAAATAATAGATTTTCCCAAATCCACCTGTTGCCAGTACCACGGCATTGGCAGTATGCCTGGTGATTTCTCCAGTGTCAAGGTTTCTGGCGATAATGCCTTTGGCCACCCCATTGATTAAAACGAGATCCAGCATTTCATGCCTGGTATAGCTGGTGACTTTTTTGGCTTTTACTTGCCGCATCATGGCCTGGTAAGCTCCAAGTAGCAATTGTTGCCCGGTTTGTCCCCTGGCGTAAAAAGTACGGCTTACCTGTACGCCACCAAAAGAACGGTTGCTCAGGTAGCCACTGTACTCCCTGGCAAAAGGAACACCTTGTGCCACTGCCTGGTCGATCAAACTGGCAGAACACTCTGCCAATCGGTAGACATTTGCTTCCCGAGCTCTAAAATCACCTCCTTTCAGTGTATCATAAAACATCCGGTGCACACTGTCGCCATCATTTTTGTAATTTTTCATCGCATTCACCCCTCCCTGAGCGGCTACTGAATGTGCCCTTCTGGGAGAATCCTGAAAACAGAACGTGGAAACATTGTAGCCTAATTCAGCAAGGGATGCCGCAGCGGAAGCTCCTGATAGTCCCGTGCCTACAATGATCACATGGTATTTATTCCGATTATTGGGACTGATGAGCTTTGCCTGGTTTTTAAAATTTGACCATTTGTCTCTTAAGTCACCCTGAGGTACTTTGCTATTGGGGATTTGCTTATTATCCGTACTGAAATACATGCCTGAAAAATTTAGCTATCTGTTTCTACTAGTTAATAATAACAATTTTATACTTTGATCCGATGGCTTTTGCCCTTTAATAATAAGAATTAGTTCAAAATGTGACATTTGTCACGATTATATAGTATAAATCAAGGTAACCTTGTGTAGGGAAATCTGGAACTTGGTACAGGTTTATTTCGGAATAAACCAAATCAAAAAAAAATAGGTTATAAACCTGTCAGTTAATAAGTGAGTTGCCATGTTGATATAAACAGCTTTAATTGATGGGAAAAGTGTTGGGTGTTAAACAATGGAAAAATACATTAAAATAATCGGGGATGCTTATTATGGGTATTTCAATTACCTGCTCAATGAGATTATGTACCCTTCCTGGGAAAATTATTTCTGGTGGCTGGTAGGGCTTTCATTGGTTGTGTGGCTACTGGAATTGGTGTATCCTTGGAGAAAAGAGCAAGCCGCATTTCGAAAAGATTTCTGGTTGGATGGCTTTTATATGTTTTTTAATTTCTTTCTTTTCTCGTTGATTGCTTTTAATGCCATTTCCAATGTTGCCGTGGAGGCATTCAATGATTTTTTGGGGCTTTTTGGTATTGAAAATGTTGTGGCTATAGAAATTGATACCTGGCCTGTTTGGGCGCAATTTTTAACCCTTTTCATAATAGCGGATTTTATTCAATGGAATGTACACCGACTCTTGCATAGGATTCCTGCATTCTGGGAATTTCATAAGGTGCACCATTCGGTGGAGCAAATGGGCTTTGCCGCTCATTTAAGATTCCATTGGATGGAGACTATCCTTTACAAAACAGCGCAATACCTGCCCTTGGCCATGATAGGTTTTGGCCTGACCGATTTTTTTATTGTGCATATTTTCGCAACAGCCGTTGGGCATTTAAACCATGCCAACCTAAAGATAACCTATGGCCCGCTTAAATACCTGTTCAATAATCCCACCATGCATATCTGGCATCATGCCAAGGTGCTACCAAAAGGTCGGTACGGCGTCAATTATGGGCTAACCCTAAGCATATGGGATTACCTATTTGGTACTGCTTATATTCCGCATAACGGGAGAGATATCGACCTTGGCTTTGATGGCATGGAGAAATTCCCCAAAACTTTCTGGCAACAAATCAGCTACCCATTTACCAAGAATAAGTAGGGGATTAGAGGCTTATTGTTCCAAGAATTTTTGTGGTAAAACCGCTGTGATTTAACAGGGATGCTACTTAGTTAAGCTTCAATCGGACTTGTCGATTATTTCAAGTCCCTTAAATAAATGTTTTTCAAACGAATCATTGCCTCAACATAATAATAGTCTGCATAAATGAGCGGCACATCAACTTCTGAATTTGCGGGGAATGCACCAACACTGTGTTTAAGGATGAAACAAGCGTTTTCACCAAGCTTTGCCTGATATGCTGGTGATGAAAGACTTTTTAATTGCTGTTCAGAAAGGGACAGGTATTTTAACGATAGCCTGTTCTCAACATGTTGGCTTAACTCAACCAAGGCAGAACAAATAATTGCAGCAGCTGAGGCATCTTTGGTGGCGTTTGGAATATCGGGCGCATCAAAATCCCAGTACGGAATTTTGTCATTAGGCAAGCGGGGATGGTTTACTATGAATTCAGCAATCGACTTTGCTTGATCTAGGTAACGTTGTTTTCCAGTTTCGCGATACATCATGGTAAACCCATATAATCCCCATGCCTGACCTCGTGCCCAGGAAGAATCATCCGCATACCCCTGAACTGTTTGTTTTTTTCGTGCCTCACCTGTCAAGGTACCGTAATCAACTACGTGGTAGGAGCTATTATCCGACCGAAAATGATTCTTCAATGTTTTATCTGCATGTTCGATCGCAATTTGTAAAAACATAGCGTCGCTGCTGATCCTATAGGCCTTTGTTAGCAACTCCAGGTTCATCATATTTTCAATGTTCACAGGAAATTCCCATCCGTTTTTCTCACTCCGGTCTGACTTGTCCCATGATTGAATGCTACCAACTGTTGAACTATATCGGGTAATTAATGATTTTGCCGTTTGTAAAATCACATCCGCATCATGTCTTTTTCCATTTATCCGATAGGAATTACCAAAGCTACTATTGATTATCCATCCAATATCATGATTGTCAGTTGAAAATTGCAGTGGTTCTAACTCAGATGAAAGCTTGTCAGCCAGGATTTTTAATTTCTCATTTTGTGTATCCGCATACAGGAGCCATAATGATCCAGGAAAAAAGCCAGTTGTCCACCAATAACCACCAATGGTAAGAAGGTTTCCATTCTCATCAGCTGTTCTGGGGAATATATTTGTACCGTCTGCTAACAAATCTCCCATAAGGATGGATTGCTTAACAGCAAAATCTATATTGGCATCTAAATCTTTTACTGTAAAATGCTGTTCCTTTTTAGGTCCCTTGCACATTGAAAAAAGCAGTAAAAAAACACTTAAATATAAATATTTCATTTTAGATTAATTTGTGAGAGGTATTATCAAGGCTGTTTTTAGATTGTCGTTTTACAGTAGATAACAGTTCGTAATTTAAGGGAAAGTTCGAAAATTCAATACCTCAAAAACACGTAAAGTTTCATTCGCCAATTTTCCCATTACAATTCCTGAATCGCTATTTTCTAATAATTTTGAGAACATTTAACCAGGGGGCTGATCTTAAAGCGTTTCACTAAATTATGCCATGGGCTTTTCAAATGTACTTGGAGGAATTTATAACAGCAGTCATTAAAGCTGCTGGGATTTCGCCAATGGAGGAATATTACAATAGATAGAGGCTAAAGGCATAGCAAATGAAATTGGCAAGGCTACGAGGGGTTGGTGATCTGTATAATCCTGAATTTTTGTATCTTGTGGTAATCAATTTTTTCAACCATATGCGTAAGACCATTATTTTGAAAAACGATAGGTTTCAAAAGCTGCCTGTTATACGGCTGGAATTTCCCTATGATTTCGAGTTAAAAGAAACCGTTAAAGGATTTCCGGAATGTAATTGGCACCTAAAAGAGCGGGTTTGGGCTGTTCCTTATACGCCTACTCAGGTATCTGATTTACTACAGTATTTCAAAGAAAAAAAGATTTGGCTGGACTATAGCCAGATTCAGAAGGTAGATTTGCCTGAAAAGAATCCTGACTTACCTGTATTAAATGCTTTTTTGCAATCAGAGATTCAGAAATTTAAAGAATGGCTTCGAAACAGGCGTTATTCCGAATCCACGATTAAGACCTATTCCGAAGCAGTGGCGTTATTTTTTAGGTTTTTGGATAATAAGTCGCCCAGTTCTATTACCAATGAGGATTTGGAGGTTTTTAATAGGGATTACATCATCAGACGGAAGTATTCAGTTTCCTACCAATCCCAAGTGATCAATGGCGTGAAGTTGTATTTCAATATATTGGAAGAGAGGGTATTAAATCCCGAAATTATCAAGCGTCCAAAACAAGCCAAGAGTTTGCCTAATGTATTAAGTAAGAAAGAGGTAAAGGACATCTTACAGTCCTTATCCAATCTTAAGCATCGTTTTATGTTGGTGCTGCTCTATTCATGTGGATTGAGAAGAGGAGAGGTGTTAAACCTACAGGTTGAGCATATTCAATACGATAGGGGTATCATTTTGGTTAAAAATGGGAAAGGCAAAAAAGATAGGATTGTGCGGTTTCCTGAGATGTTACATGGTCTGTATAGGGAATATTTGAAAGCTTATGTACCAAAGAAATATCTGATCGAGGGAAGAGGAGGAGGTCAATACAGTGAAAGAAGCCTGGCAGAAGTATTAAGAGCCGCTGTGGAAAAAGCTGGTATTAAAAAGCCGGTTACTCCGCATTGGTTACGGCATTCCTATGCCACTCATCTACATGAAGGGGGTACGGATATACGGTATATACAAGAGCTACTAGGGCATCAAAGCAGTAGAACCACGGAAATTTATACGCATGTAAGTAACCGGGAAATTAAAGAGATCCGGAGTCCAATAGAGGACATGGATATAAAAATATAAAGCGAAATAAAACTGCGCATATAAACGAGTTCTCACCAATTAAAACTTAGAAAATGAAAAAAAACATCTTCAATTTACTTTTCAATCTAGGCGTCGTTCTTTTTATTTTTCCATTTAGTTTGTTTGCTCATAATGGAGAAAGAGCCGTTGCTTTACCTGTATCAAAAATTACCATTGATGGAAAATCTGGGGATTGGCCAAGTCGCTTAAGTAGGTACGGAATTACAAGGAATAACCCGGAAAATGAAAATGATTTTAGTGCGTTTTTTCGGGTAGGATACAATTTAGAAGAGCAGTCATTATATGTAATTGTTGAAGTAATAGATGATCAACACATTTTGTCTTCTGAAATGGATGTTAAGCTCTTTGGACAAGATGCTCATTGGCTTTTTCTAGATGTAAAACACGAAAGAAAAGGTTCTGGTGTGGCTTTTTACGCATTGAGTGAAAACTCTTTGAATTTAATGCTTAGCAAAAATAGTTGGGACGAGGACGTTCGCGAAGAAAACTTAAATAAAGTTGACCATGCTGTTCATAGAGATGGAAATACTACGACATATGAATGGAAAATCTTTCTGGGCGATGAATTGTATGTGAACAGAACAATTGGTATGGACCACGAAATTATTGATTTGGACAATGATGGTTATTCAATCAAAAGCTGGGGAATATTTGGAGGAAAAAGTTCTATTTCCAATAATTTGGGTGATGTGTTTATAATGGAAGGAGATGCGAAAGAAATGGGAACATTAGAGGGAGCAGTCCAATTAGAAGCTCCTTTCTCTGATATAGTACCATACGGTTTAGAATTGGTCAATATGGACTATCCTGATATGTGGACGCAGTTCCCTTTACTCAGAAAAAAAGAATATGAACTAAACCTTCCGCAGGGAAGGTATCGTATAAGATCAGCATTGATAGGCAATGTCACTAATAAAGATTTGTATTTGAGTTCGAGAGACGATAAGGGTATTGAAGTAGAAGTTGTAAATGGGAGAATAACAACTGCTCCAAATTATGATATAAAAGCTCAAAAGGCTCCTTCATTTTTTTCGTCAAAACAAGGAATTCTTCCTAATTTCAATGCAAATGACACCCTTAAAGTAGATAAATTCTTTAAAGAAGTTATACATCACTATGCCATTCCAGGATTACAACTAGCTTTAATAAAAGATGGAGAAGTTGTCTATTTAGAAAACTACGGAGATGCCAATGCTTATGAAAACGAAAGGGTCACTGAAGATGCCCTTTTTGATGCTGGATCGGTGACAAAGCCTGTTTTCGCGCTTCTTGTTATGAAGCTGGTTGAAGAAGGCGTAATTGATTTGGATTATCCTCTATATAAATACTTACCCTATGATGATATAGCTCACGATTCCGCTTATCATCAATTGACAGCTCGTCACTCACTTACTCATCGTACTGGGTTTCCAAACTGGAGAAATGGACAGTTAAATTTTGTTAACCCTCCAGGTACATTTGGATATTCAGGAGAGGGATTTGTTTATTTATCAAAAGTGGTAGAGAAATTGACCGAAGAGAATATTGAGTCTTTACTGTTAAAATACATAGTAAAACCTTTAGGTATGAAAGATACTTATTTTTCAACTAATAAAGCCTTGATGAAAAAATTAACATTCGGACACGATGATAAATACACTAATGCTTTAAGAATAACAGAGACTCCAAATATGGCTTACTCTATGCATACCAATGCAAAAGAGTTTTCAAAATTCATTATTTCACTTATGAATAGAGATTTATTGGACAAAAACACTTACGATAAAATGTTTGCAAAGCAAGTTGACATTCCAGAAAATTGGTCTGAGGCAAACACTGATTGGAAACAAGGTTTTGGTTTGGGATATCAATTAAAGTACTCACCATTAGGCTTTGCATATGGGCATAGTGGAAGAAATGGCGGCTACGATTGTTCCTTTGAAGTGTATGATGATGCAGGTGTTGCCTATGTTTTCTTTACCAATAGCAGTAATGGTTTTAGGATAAAAAACGTAGTTAGGGAATTCCTAATATCTGGAAACAAAAATAACTAGTGAGAATAACTAAGCATTCTGACGGCTGGAACAGCCTAGTCTGAATGCAATGTTGAACCCTGAGAAATGTTCAGGGTAAACTTCAATGAAACATTGAAGGGGTGTTGGGAGCTTGGTTTACTATGGGGAATGATTTTCTTCTTTTGCTTTTTTAGCGATGTGAGAATGAAAAAGTTTCTGATTTTAAATTGTTCTTTGTCCTAGGGTTCCTTTTTTTAGTATTTATTATTGAATAGGTAAACGGTTTTGGAGTGAATTTTGGGCTGTTATTACCATTTGGACATACCTGTCCCTTTAAGCTAATTGATGCTTATTATTTTGTTTCTTGATTTTGTTAAACCAGTTGGCTGGTGGCCCTCTTTGGTCGAAGCACGCCACTGTATGCAGTTCTCCGGTTTTGCAATAGGAACACTTTTTGAACAGGGAAGCCGGTTTTTTTCCTACTTCTATTACGACCTGACCGATCTGACTGTCGATATTGACCTTATGTGTTGCCTTGAAGGCACTGGCCAGGATTCCATAATGTCTGATCCGGGTAAAACCCTTGGGTAAGATCCCGATTCTCGGGACAAGTTATGTAATGAAAATCTTCTTAGGAATTCAGGAGCTGTTAACCTACAAGTTTCTTTTTTGCCCTCTTTCCGGTAGTTCTTTACCGTAAATTGAACCTCACCGTTTTCAAGTGATCTGATCCGCTGGTTGCTGATGGCAATTTACCCCGTAGGATTTTATTAAATTACGTCAAAAAAAGTATGAGCAAATATTTTTATGTTTACGTTCTTCTTAGTGATTATGATGGGCAGTTTTACACTGGGTATACCTCTGACTTAAAAGCAAGGGTTGAACATCATAACCAAGGTAAAGTGCCATCGACTAACAGGAGAAGGCCATTAAAGCTAATCTATTGGGAAGGATGTTTAAATCAACAGGATGCAACGAGAAGAGAAAAGTATTTGAAGTCAGGAAACGGTAAAAAGTATTTAAGGAATAGAATTTCCAATTACTTCAATAATCCAACGGGGTGAATGAGAATACCTACCCAGGTATTCAATGACCTGTTTTGGGCCGAAGAATGGTTTTTTGCAGTAGATGACCCATTTCTTGGAGAACAATTGCCTTGCAGTGTTCGGGTCCAACAACTTCTTTTCCCTTAGTGCCTGCACCATTCTTGCTCTGAATACGGTAGACATTTTCTTTACCGGAAAAAGAAATCGCCCTTTGGAGAGAGAAGCCTTCCATTTACCGGAAGGTGTTAGACCACCAGCAGGAACAATGCAGTGCAGATGAGGGTGTAAGCTTAGGTTCTGCCCCCATAGCCTGTCCCGAAGCGAAGCGTATCGGGATATGTAACACACTTACCATTCCAGTCTTTGCACCTAGCAACTTGGGGTTGGCAGCAAAGTCCCTGACGACTGACCATGCGGTTTGAAACAGCAGGTGGTAAAGCTCAGAAGGCTTGGTCAATGCTAATTCATTGAGCGTGTCAGGCAAGGTGAACACGACATGAAAGTAAGACGCATTCAACAGATCCTTTTCCCTAGTCTGGATCCAGCGTTCACGTAGGTGTCCTTGACAGCGTGGACAGTGCCTGTTTCGGCAACTGTTATAACTCAGGTGTAGCTTTTTACAATCAGGATTATCGCAACGATCAATATGCCCTCCCATCTCAGCGGTTCGGCAACGCATCAGCGCATAGAGGGTACGGGCTTTCCAAGCATTGGGAGCTATTGCAGGAATATCGTTGTGTAAGGCTCTGATAATATCAGCAAGCTGACAGGCAGAATGCTTATCCCTCATAAAGTTTCTCCAATGGACTAAAAGGAGCCTGCCTGCCGACCCTTGCCATCCCGAGAACGGGACAGGCTATGCAGATAAATTAGCGTTGTATTAATGTCCACATGGCCGAGGAGTTCTTTGAGCGTAAAGATGTCAGTACCCATTTCGAGCAGGTGGGTAGCATAGCTATGCCTAAGAGAGTGAGCGGTAACTTGCTTGAGTATACCACTAGCTCGTCTGGCTTCACGTGCGGCCCACTGCACACCCCTTGCACTAATGGGAACAGTTTCACCAGCACTGTTCTTGCCGTTAAAGAGATATTCGACAGGTTTTTCTACTTCCAAGTACGTTTTAATCCCTCTTGTAAGAAGATCGCAGAGAGGAACATAGCGGTCTTTTCGGCCCCACCCGCAGCCTGGCCCCTTACTAAAACTGTCCACAGGACAGTTTCTTTACGTTCGGTCCTCTTCCCGGATATGGAGCATTTTTCGGTCAAGATCGATATCCGTTATTTTGAGTTTACAACATTCAAAGTTCCGTAGTCCACAGCCATAAAGTAAAGCAAGGATTAGGCGATGTTTGAGTAGCTTTGGGGCTTTTAATAGCTCCTTAACCTCTTGCTGGCTAAGGACGACAGGGAGTTTTTTTGGTCGTTCGATGGAGGGCAGAATGACGCTGCTTTCTTTTCGGTCAAAGATTCGAAAAAGGTAGCGCAGTCCGTAAACGGTGTGTTTAAAGAAACTGTCGGAGGGAGTATTGTGCTTACGCTTGAGGAAATGGAGGTAGTCCTGTATGACTTCGTCGTCAAGTTCAAGCAGATCAGAGTTGAGATGTAGTCCCATATGGGCCAGGCATCGAGCGTAATTGTTGAGAGTGCTTTGACTTTTCCCCGAAATGGTTATTGATCTTCGGAGCCTTTTGAGTTGTAAATCAAATCCCGGAACATTTTCACAGGCTTTTTCAATGATAGATTGCTTTTTTTTTCATAGCTTAAAATGTTTAATATTAACGATAAGTCTAATGTAGGAAGAAACGGCAACAACTGCCGGCTTCCTGCCTTAGCAGGATTCGTTCAACATCACCTCGAATCCAGCGGGCGGTACCGAGTAACTATAAAAATCATTATCTTTAAGAAGTTAGGTGTAGGTTGGAAGAGAACGTTTTCAAATGCCCGCCGTCTCAAAGCTGAATCACGTTACTACACATTTGAAGAAAAATGAAACATAGAATTCTAATAAGTATTTTGACCTTCACTTTTTTCTTGTTCTATCTAAATGTGAATTCACAGAACAATGAAAGGGCTTCGTTAAAATGCAATACAGAAAAAGTCCTTGAGACACATGAGAATATTGACAATATCTCGGAAGACTTAATGTTGAGATTCTTAAAAACATTTGGAGAAGAATGTAAAAACAATGTTGAATTCAGTGAATTTAGTAATGAGACATTATTCAAAGTCATTCAAAATGAACCTGAACTATTTTGCAAGGTCATAGAAAAAAATAATGACCAAATTGACTTCGGATTAATAGTTTCTGAATTAAAAAGCCCACTACATGATTTAATTGACCTCGAATTGGCAATAAAAAAAATTGCAGACACAAAAACCAGTCCTTCCTTGAAAAGTCAAATGATACTTGCAATTAATTCAGCCAATTGGGATGAATCAAAAAAAATAGAGCAATTACAAAATCCGACATTATTATTTTTTCAACCTGACTCGATTCAATTTTATTCAATTGCAAACTCTGAAAACGCTGAAGGTATTTATGAAGTGTCAAGTGACTTTGGATATTATGCAAGTAAAATCCTTGAATTATATCAGGACTCATCATTAAATGTAAATATCAGCGACAATCGACTTTTTATAGCAAACAATGAATTAATAGACAAGTTTGAACAAGAAAGTCTTTATGGAATCATACTCGTTAAAGAAAATGAATTTAAAATTAAAACCGGAGTATTTACAGACATTGGAATACAACAAATGATAAGTGAATATTTTAAAGAGAAATAGAAAAAACGTGTGGTAACAAAATGCAAAATTCATGCGGCTAAAATTTAACAAAACAATATTAACTTCGTAGTAAGTTGCCCACGGCCAGACAGTCTAAACTTCGTTTTCCGGAGCGCCGCACGCATCTTGCATTAAAATTTGGACACAATTAAATTAATACAAAAGCGATAATGAAAAAACTATTTGCAATTTCAATCTTGACACTTGTGTTAACATCCTTCACTTCTGACAAAGAAACTTTTGTAGGAAAAATTCTTTACAATTATTCGTTCACGGACTTAAAAGGTAACGACATCACAGACCAATTAGTACCTTATTTTGGTCGAGAGCAACACTACTTCATCGACAACTGGAATTACAAAGCGTATGATGAAAAAAATTCGTGGATGCAACTATACAATAGTGAAACAAATAGTTACTATTATTTTAATAAGGACAATACCGCTAAAAAATATGACGGTTCGACACAAACTTCACAGAAATTCACAGTAACCAAACTTGACAAAAAGGAAAAAATTGCGGGTTACGACTGTGAATCCATTCAGGTAGAGACAGACAATGCAACCACAATTTATTACTTCAACAAGACCATCAAAACCGACCGTAAGAATTTCATTAAACATAAATTCGGTGAATGGAATAAATATTTAGAAGCGACTGAAGGAGCCTTAAGCTTGAAGTTTGTAATGACTGATCATAAAAATGGTTTCATCTGGACAAGTGTTGCGACCGAAGTATCAAAACAAAATTTGACATCAAGCGACTTTGTATTTCCGACAGACATCAAACTAAAAGATTAACTGTGCATAACATCACCTTGGATACAGCGGTCGGTTCAGAGTAAATAGAAAGTTCAGTATCTTTAAGAAGTTAGGAGTAGCATGGAATAGCACGTCTCTGAAAGCCCGCCGTCTCCAAGCTGAAACACGTTAGCGAAAATTGAATAAAATCCATGGAAAGCAATAATCTCTATCACCACTTTCTGAAATATCTGTTTCTTGGCTTGGGAATAATATTGTTAATCACGAGTATCTTGTCTTGGTTCTTTCCCGAGTTATTCTGGGTAAATGGTGAGAAAATGGAACAAAGCTTCGTTACCACCTTAGTTTTTGGAATGATAGGAATAGTTTGCTTCCCAATATTTATTGCGCTTAAGGATAAGTTTGTAATAGTTAAATTGGGAGGTCAAAATGTAACAATTAAAAAGGGGGAGAATAAAAGAAAAATAAATTGGATGGAAGTAGAATCCCTTTCTCTGATACAGTTTGTTTTCCCTCCTTTGTATAAAATAAAAGTGAAAGGGGATAATAAAGTCTATTGGTTTAACACGGAAAATAAATTTATCATGGCATCAGGATTTATTAAAGATTTAAGTGAGATGGGACGTTTAATTCAGAAAAAGAAAAGAGAATTAGGGGTTTAATTTTCCAAATCATTTGACCATCAATCCATTAATTCCGAAAATTGAAGAAAAAACATGGCAACCCTTACTTTAAATAATAAAACATTGGAAAAGTATTTTGGTATGTTGAAGGGTTTAGATAATCTTTCCAAGAAAAAACTTATCATTAAATTGACCGAGTCACTGGATATAAAAGAAGAGAAGGTGGATTTGCGAACACTTTTTGGAGCCTGGGAAGACGACAAAGATTCTGATGAAATCATTAAAAAAATTAGAGAATCTAGAGTTGAAAAAACAGAAGATCTTGATTTCGAATGAAATATCTATTAGACACAAATATCTGCATCCATTTTTTTAGAGGGAAGTTTGGGATGATAGAAAAGTTTCAGGAGATAGGAACGGAAAATTTTGCTATTTCTGAAGTTACGTTTGCTGAACTAGTATTTGGAGCAGAAAACAGCACTAATCCCAAAAAGAATCTTGAGTTAATAGAAGTTTTTACCAATCAAATTCTAATCCTTCCGATTTTCAGTGCCATTTACATTTATGGAAAAGAAAAAGCTCGATTAAGGTCAATAGGACTGATGATAAGCGATTTTGATCTATTAATCGGATGTACCGCAGTGGATAAGGGGATGATCATGGTGACAGAAAACCTAAAGGAATTGAAAGAATTTCTGAAATTCAATTAGAAAACTGGGTAAAGAGATAAGATAAACTTTCGCTAACATCACCTTGGATACAGCGATGGGGGTCGATTAAATATGAAAATCAGTATCTTTAAGAAGTTAGGTGGGCTGGAAGGGAACGGCTCCTAAAGCCCGCCGTCTTCAAGCTGAATCACGTTAGGGCATATGTATAAAAAAGAAGAGACCTTTCTAGAGTAGGTTATATTTGTAAATAGGTAAATTGAAGAATGATCGAAAAAAGTAATTTTCATCCAGAAATTATTTTGTATAATGAAATCAGTAACCTCATTGAACAAGGCCATTCTAAGGCACTATCTCAAGTAAATAGTACGATGACGTTACTATTTTGGCAAGTAGGTAAGCGGATAAATGATTTCATTTTAGAACATAAACGTGCTGAATATGGTAAACAAATTGTCGTTACACTGTCCCGACAATTAGAAGAACGTTTTGGGCGGAACTTTGAGGAAAAGAATTTAAGGAGAATGCTTCAATTTGCTGATACTTTTCCAAAAACAGAAATAGTCGTTACACTGTCACGATATTTAAGCTGGTCACACTTCTTAGTTTTAATTCCATTAAGATCCTCTGAAAAGATCAATTTTTATGCTCAACGGGTAATAGAAGAACAATTGGGGGTGAGAGGTCTTAGGAAGCAAATAGAACAAAAAACATATGAAAGAACAGAAATAGCAAATACCCAACTGCCAGATAAAAAGCATGATTTATCTAATAAGTTCAAGGACCCTTATTTACTCGATTTTTTAAATCTCCCCTATGGTTATCTAGAAAATGACCTAGAAGCTGCAATCTTAAAGGAGCTTGAGAAATTTATTCTTGAAATTGGAAAAGGGTTTGCATTTATAGAACGACAAAAAAGAATGATAGTTGATGGGGAAGATTATCACCTAGACCTTCTTTTCTATCACCGAAAATTAAAAAGATTGGTTGCTATTGAATTAAAAATTGGAAAATTTCAAGCAAAGCATAAAGGACAAATGGAATTGTACCTAAAATGGCTAAATAGACATGAAAGACAAGATGGTGAAAATGCTCCAGTCGGACTAATTCTTTGTGCAGAAACAAGTAAAGAACAGGTGGAACTTTTAGAAATGCATAAAGATGGAATTATGGTATCAGAGTATTTAACTGACCTACCACCTAAACATGAATTAGAGAAAAAATTACATAAAGCATATATAGAGGCAAAGGAAGTTTTAGGGAAACGTAAACTTATCTGATACAAAGAAAAAGGATGCACAATGCCCTAACATCACCTTGGATACAGCAGGCGGTTCAGAGTAAATGGAAAGTTTACTATATTTAAGAAGTTAGGAGTAGATTGGAAGAGAACGGCTTCGATTGCCCGTCGCCTCCAAGCGGAATCCCGTTACGGGCAAGGAAAACAGTACTGACATTATGCAAAATAAATAATTTAAGTCATCAAGAATATGAAAAGGAAATTTGTACTATCTAGTATTATGTTGATAATCTCTTTACAATGCTTTGCTCAGTGGGAATTGAAAGACACAACTGAATTTTCAGCAAGACAAGGTCTACCTAATTTCTTTGATAAGGTAAATACAAAACAAGACGTTAAAATTGGATTTATAGGAGGTAGTATCACTGCGGCAAATGGTTGGCGACCAAAAATAGTATCTTGGATAGAAGAGCAATACTCCGTAAAAGACTTATTCAGCTACAGTGCCGCAATTGGAGGGACTGACTCTAAATATGGCGTGTTTAGAATTGATGAACAATTACTGAGTAAGTCCGATTTTGACTTGATTATCATCGAATTTGCAGTTAATGATGGCAGTGCAAGTTCCGCTGATGTAGAAAAAAGTATGGAAGGAATGGTGCGTAAAATATGGTCAAAAAATCCATATACAGATATTTGCTTCGTTTATACAGTTAATGCAGCTTCATTATCTGACGGTGAAAACGGTAAAATGAATATGTCTGCGACCAAACACGATTCAATAGCGTCATATTATGACATACCGTCAGTTTTATTGACTCCTCAAATTTTTAATATGATTGAATCAGATTCTGTTGTTTGGTATGACAGCGATTATGACAAAACTACTTTCTTAAACAGTTCTGGACAGTACGTTTTTACAGCAGACAAAGTTCATCCAACAGATTTCGGACACGAAGTTTATAAGGATATTTTAGCAAAATGTTTATTGAAGATAGATACGTTGAGAGGTGTAAAAGAACATATAATAAAGCCTGTATTGATTACTGACAATTATGAAAATACAACGATGATTAAAGGTATAGTAATACAATCAAAAAATTACGATTATGTTGATTCAACTGGACAGTTAAGCTATCTCGACAAATTTAACCCATTAGAAAATCCCTATTTTGTTTCCCAAGACACAAACGCTACTTACCAATTTTCCTTTATAGGGAATGAAATGGGTTTAGATATATTAGTTGGTCCAACAGGAGGAAGGTATATTATTGAGGTCGATGGAGTAAAAAATGATTTTGCTAACTGGGATGGTTATTGTTCTTATTATAGAAAGCAGTCAAGATTTGTGAAATTGAATGAAACGAAGAAGCATATTGTGAAAATTTATCCATCCAGTCAACCTTTAACTTTAGAAGAAAAAAGAAAGTCATTGAATAATGATAGTAGAAAAGCGGACTTTGACGCTAATCCTGAAAAATATGATAAAAACGAATTGATTTTTTCACATATATTTCTGAATGGAACATTGTCTGATTAGTCAACTGATAATAGGTCAAGGAGACCCCATTGATTGGTCGGGGGATAAATATTTTGAAGGTGTTTTTTTATGATGTATTTCCAATAAATTATGGCATTGACAGTATCGCACAATTACAATTAAATGTTAATCCTTCATATCTGATTCAGCAATATGACACTATAAACCAAAATTTAATATTCGACTGGTATAGCGATACCTCGTAATTGACGACAACGTACACGTTGGAATGACTTTAAAATTGTTCATGGATAAATACCCGAATGCAACAGTTCATATTGACATGATTGACAAGAGATATGAGTATTTACATGTTCCAAGTATTTCATATCGACCAGAATTTCTGACAACCGACACTACACGAGTTGCTGACTACGACTATGACCAACCTGAACCTGAATTTAAAGGAATTACAAGACCAAACGTACTAATTGACAGAATTTCAGTGAATTAAAAATAAAAATACTGTACCTAATAACTAAGTATTCTGACGGCTGGCCCTTCGACAAACTTAGGGTACACCTCAATGAATCTGCGACATGCTCAGGGTACACTTCAGTGCCTTGGGAATTAGAGTTACTATGGGGAATGGTTTTCTCCTTTTGTTTTTTTAGCGTTGGGAGATTGAAAATTTACTGCTTTTATTTGTTCTTTGACCTTGGGTTCCTTTTTTCAGTAGCTATTATTCAAAAGGTAAAGGGTTTTGGAGCGAACTTTAGGCTGTTTTTACTCTTTGGACATACCTGTTTTTTTAAGCTAGCTAGCGCTCGTTATTTTGCTACCTGATTTTGTTAAATCAGTTGCCTGGAAGCCCTCTTTGGACGAAGCATGCCACTGTATGTAGTTCTCCGGTTTTGCAATAAGAACACTTTCTGAGCAGGGAAGCTGGTTTTTCCACTACTTGAAGCTTACAATCTTCTAAGCCTTATGCGCTGTAAATCATAGACTGGCACATTTTCACAGGCTTTTCCATTAATAGATTCTTTTTTTTTTAGCCTAAATGTGTAATATTTACAATAAGTTTAGTGAAGGAAGGGACTGCAAAACTTGCCAATTTACTGGCTTAGTAGGATTTGTTAAAACATAAATTTGTATTAAGTCGGGTAGTTGATTATTTATTTTCCTTGACACCGTCTTAATAAATTCAGGATGAAATATTAATGAGCTAAAAAATAATGATTGAAGCTTATACTCTATTATTAAGGACTTAAGATTTGCTTATTTATGGTGTCTTAATTAAATCAACTTTTTCAGATTCCATTTAGATAGCATTGGGATTTTAAAATTCAAATAACCTTTTCAGTATGGATAAAAATTACGTTTCCTATTCAAGTATTTTGATACAATTCATCAAACCTCTTCTCAACGGTTCCGAAACAGAAGAAGAATATTTGGAGAAGGCTAAGATGGGTATAATTGCATGGAATTTTCATGTTTCTGACCAAAACAAATTGCCTTACGATAAAGAGATGAAATCAATTTTGAAACAAATGACTAAAACCAATAGTGAAGGTAGGAAAATGTTGAACTTTCTTGTTTTGAGAAAAGAGGCAAGCTTCTTTAATTATAAGCAGATATTGACAAAGGTGGAGATAAGAAGAAAACCTGATAACTCAACGACGCTTTATATAGAATCCTTTCCTTCCGATAAAATTATGAAATAGCACTTTATCCGGCTTAGGTCAATGTTTTGCTTATTTATTTTGCCATCAATTGGCTGATATCAGAAGGTCTTTATGAACATCGAGAGTGGTACCGCCCCTTATTCCAGCATTATTTGGCCGATATTCTCTTTGTCAGTAATAATTAATGTATTGTTCTGTATTTCGTAATATTTGATTCAGGTAAAACTATTGGTATTTCACTTTTTTTCAAATATTTGAGAACCTGACTATTTGTGATTACCACAATTTATGAAATAAGTTCGAAATTTTTTTGCAAAATGCCGCGTAAACATATAACTGCATAATTTACTACCTTAGAGGGGCCACTAAAGAAACTATCAAAAGCACCTAACGGCAGGTATCAGCTTAAAACCCTTGAAGAAGGTCACCATAAAGGATTTGAGTATCATGCGATACCTTAACGTTAGACTACCTTATTTACAATGCCGGATACTACCACCATACAGGATGTCATTAAAGAACTTGATGTAATTATTGATGAGAGCATCATTACCAATAGCAGACTGGGTTTGTTCGCATATATCTATAGACGTACAACTTTTGAGATCGCTTCCGAGATTGCTTTAGGGCACTTTGAGAACAATGCGCGCTTAGAAACTTTAGATGTGGCTTTCGCCAAATTGTATCTGGATGCTTACAGCGCCTATAAAAAAGGCGAAACTATAAGTGCTTCCTGGGCTTATGCTTTTGATCATGTAGAAGATCCATTGACAATTGTGCAACATATAATGTTAGGGATGAACGCACATATAAACCTGGACCTTGCAGTGGCCACAGCAGCAACAATGTCTGGAGGAGAAATCCGTGATATTGAAAATGATTTCAATAAAGTGAATGACATCCTTTTTCAGATCACCAATGAGTTGCAAGACCGACTTAATCGAGTATCACCTTTCATGTTTATTTTAGACTTAATAGGGAAAAGTAATGATGAAAAGATCATAAATTTTAGCATGCGTAAAGCGCGTAAACAATCTTGGAATTCGGCAAAACTTCTATGGTCATTAGGCGAAGCCCATAGTGGAAATACCAGAAATAAGATTGACTATTTTGTCCTTAAGTTAAGCGAACACATTCAGTCCCCCAAGTCAATAGGGATTCGAATTTTACTCAAGTTTATTCAAAAATTTGAAACAAAAGAAGTGAGTGCCGTCATTTCTGAATTAAAAGAAGATTAGGTTAATCTGCGATTCAAAGAATAAAACTGACAAGGAAACCCAGCTAGAGGTTTCCTTTCACATCATTGAAGGTGAGTACTTTGAATAAAAAAAAATGAAATCCAGAAAAGATTGAATTTTGTTTTGTAGGAGGTGGATTCTTATTAAATTCAGGTAGTTAAAATTATTTATTACTTTGTGTGGACTACTGAACACCATAGTTTAAGGCAATAGGTTCCAGCTATGCTTTCCATTTTACTTTGAAGAAAGTGTAACTCCAGATCAGATAAGCTCTAAAGGAGAATGCCGAAGGAAACAAGCGAAACCAACCAAATAGTATCACTACTGAAGGGTTGGCTCAATTACCTCAGAAAGGGTAGTTCCAACCTAAGGCATCAAGCCATAAAATATATGAATGTTTATAATTGTTAAAAACCTTTCATATTAGAAGAGTAGGCAAGTTTACCATATACAAAACCATAGATTAATCCATAAGGTAAAAGTAGTGTAAACTTAAGGGTTATTGTTAAACTAAAGTTAAGCATGCATGAAAGAGGCTGAAAATAAAACAGTACTCGAAACGGATTATTTGGTTGTGGGATGTGGAGCGGTAGGAATGGCGTTTACTGATACCATATTATCAGAGACCGATGCCAACTTGATCCTGGTCGATAAATTTCACAAGCCAGGAGGTCATTGGAACCTGGCTTACCCTTTCGTAAGGCTTCACCAACCTTCCACTTACTATGGGGTAAGTTCGACTGAATTGGGAGGAGAAGGTAAAGACAAAGTAGGGTATAATAAGGGCCTCAATAAACTGGCTTCCGGATCGGCTATTAAAACCTATTATGACGATATAATGCACGATAAGTTTTTACCAAGCGGTCGTGTTAGATTTTTCCCATTGTGCGAATACATTGGTGGAGGAGAGTTTAAATCTCTTCTAACGAATGAACGCCATCAGGTGAAGGTAAAGAAGAAATTCGTTGATGCTACCTACATGAAAACCAAAGTGCCGGCCAACCACCAATCTAATTATACGAGAGATGCCAAGGTGTACTGTATACCTATTAATGGCTTAGTTAACCTTAAGCAAACACCTACAGGTTTTGTGATAATTGGCGGTGGGAAAACTGGAATAGACGCTTGTTTATGGCTTTTAGAAAATCATGTTCATCCTGATGATATCACGTGGATTGTCTCCAGAGATGCATGGTTGATAGATCGAAAGAACCTCCAACCTACTGAAGAAGACTTAAAGTATTTTTTGAACGACCAGGCTTCTACATTTGAGGCCTTGGTACAAGCAGAATCGATCTCAGATTTATTCCTCAAACTCGAAAAGGCTGGCGTTTTGCTAAGAATTGATACAAATGTGAAACCAAAAATGTTCCGAGGTGCTACTGTCAGTAAATTAGAATTAGAGCAGCTTAGGAGAATAAAGAAAATAGTTCGAAAAGGCCATGTGGAACATATTGGTGAGAACAAAATCACTTTTGAAATTGGCTCAATCGACACCAAACCCGGAAATGTTTTTGTGGACTGCTCTGCCAATGCACTTAGTCACGGAGAGTCAAAATCTGTTTTCTCTGGGAATACCATTACCCTACAAACAATTAGAGGGGGTCAAATAGTATTTAGTGCAGCATTAATTGCCCACATAGAGGCTTCTTATCCTGAGGAACATCATAAAAATGAATTATGCAGTGTAGTGGAATTGCCTAATCATGATACTGATTGGATAAAAATGCTATTGGGTTCTATGATGAATCAACATCGGTGGAATCAGGACCCAAAACTATCAAAATGGCTTTGTCATAATAGGTTGGATGGTTTCAGTCATTTAGTGGCAAACATCTCAAAGGACAATATAGCCTTACAGTTGATTTTAGAACGTTTACGCAAAGGTGTTAAACCAGCCATGTTGAAACTTCATCAATTTGTTTCCGAACTTTCATAATCAAACAGTTTTAAGCGTAAAAATATGAATTCATCAAATACCTAAGTAAAAATTATCCTGAAAAGATAACCACAGCCTGTAGTCAGATGGAAAAATATAATTGGATCAAATAATACAATATATGAACCTAGAACAAGCATACTTATATGCAGAGATTATATCAGCTGCAGCCGTAGTTGCATCTTTAATTTATTTAGGGGTGCAAATTAAACGAAGCAGGATTCAGTCTGAAAATGAGGCGATTGATGTAATAACCAGTAGACGTTCTGACTTTATAGAATTAATAGCTACAAATAAAGAACTGTCCTACATAATTGCGCAAGGACTTGCATCAAGAAAAAAGTTAACGCCAAATGAACATTTCAGGTATACAAGTTACTTGTACACTGTTTTTGTTGGATTAGAAATAGGATATATTAAATGGAATAGGAAAGGGGTTGATAAAGAAATGTGGCGCGCATGGGATGAAGTAATTCGATGGTGGCTATGTTTTCCAAGTGTGCAGAAATGGTGGCAGAGCAATTCAATTAATGGATTCACTATAAATTTCAATAAATATGTGCAGCATTTAATCATTGAATTACAAGAAGCTCCACCAAAAGAATTTGAAGGGTTGATGGACTTTTTGGAAAAGGCAGGGGTTAAAACAGTTAAATGAACTATCCCATTATCTTCAAAAATAATTCCCCCATCTGATGGAAGGAATAGTAGGTCTTGAAGCAATATTGAGCCAAGCGATATTTTTAAAACCTGATATAGAAAGTGATCTTTTCCCATTTTTATAAACTTAACATCTTCTGATATTATTTAAATGGCTTTATTAATTTTTTTCATAAGTTAATAAATTAGGCCTTCTTTTTGTGGAAAAAAACTAAGCTGGACAAGGATTGTAGGTCCAGAGGCATAAACCTGAGTTAGGCTGTAAAACATTGAGCGGAGAAAGTTGGGGGAATCCTTGGCAAAGCAAGGCATCCCTCCTTTACCACCCTTAGCAGCCCTCCACAAAAGGGCTGGTTATGATGATTAGGTCGGTTTTAAACTCGCATTATGCAAAAGAGGTTTATGATTGGTGTAATGACAAAAAATCAAGCTATTTGAAAACTGAGCGATAGCACCGCTATGGTGAACCTGTATACCGTCATGTAGAGTGGATAATATCAGTTAAGTGGATGATTTTGAAGTGGGGCTATCACCTAATAGAAGGTTTAATGCATATTTCAGGTAAAATCATCAAAACTCAAACTCAGTTTTTAAAGAAAATTTTTATTAATAATTAGATAACCATGAGTAGAGGATTTGTAAAAGAAGACGATCAGGAAGAAATTCCAATGGTTCCCCCTAGAGCCGACTTACCAGAGGGAGTAACCAATTACGTAACCCGGATCGGTATGGATGAACTTTTGGAAGAAAAGGAAAGGTTGATAGCGGAAAGAGAGCAGTTGGACCACAGCAATGAGAAAGAACGGAGAATTGCCTTTAATCATATCAACGCAAAATTGCAATTGCTAAATAGCCGTATAAATTCTGCCATAATAGTGGATTTGGGCAAGCAGCCTCAAAATGTTGTGCGGTTTGGAGCAATGGTAACCTTCAAAATAGGGGATGAGCGCAAACTCAATCAATATCAAATTGTAGGTGTAGACGAAGCGGATGTTGCCAAAGGGAAAATCTCCTTTATTTCGCCAATTGCAAGATTATTAATAGACAAGAAAGTTGGAGACAAAGCAATTTTGAAACTGGCCAAAGCAGATAGGGTTTTTGAAATCATGGAGATAAGCTATTAATATTTTAACCATTTATCCCCTCTTTGGATTCAGGAATTGATTTGTTCTTGGTTTAGACCGAGTTATACCTTTATGTCTGAAATAATTTTATGGAGATTCTAAAATAAAACCACACGCTTTCTTTTTATAAATAAACATCATCTTATAGCATTTTTAAGTCTACCTTCGATAAAAAATAATGTCTATAGAGCGAAAAGTGGAATTGGTGGAAAAACTTTTTCACCAATTGGAGCAAGAAAGCGCTCAGTTTGAACAAGCATCAGGAATGGGCTGTGTTTCTGGTTGTGGTAAATGTTGTACCTACCCTGATATTGAAGCCTCTCCTTTAGAATTTTTACCTTGGGCTTTTCACCTGTTTTTAAATGGTGAAGCAGAAAGCACCCTCACCAAGCTTGAGGAAACGCATAGTCCCTCTTGTTTTATTTATAAACCACTAACCATTAATGGTCAGGGTCGTTGTAGTGATTACAAATACCGGGGTTTAATTTGTCGGCTGTTTGGGTTTGCTGCCAATAAGGATAAATATGGCAATTTAAGATTGGCTACCTGTAAAATTATCAAAGAAGGTCAAGCCGATCATTATAATGCTACGGTCGAGGCCATTGCAAAAGGCTTGAATGTGCCGATTTTTACTGACTATTATATGCAATTGAATCAAATAGACTTTCACATGGGGAATAAAATTTTACCCGTAAACAAAGCCCTCAAAATGGCACTGGAAGAAGTTTTACAATATTATGCCTATAGACCTTCTCCTGAGATTAAGAAAAAGGTTGTTTAGATCAAGCAACTATTGTATTGGTTAATTCTTCTTTCGTTAGAACAAAAATAGCCCACAATATCGATTATGGGCTATTCCTTAAGTCGATCTGTGATACAAATCGGCTAGTTTTCGTATACTTACTCGGCACTATGGTCAACATTATTGCCCAAATGATCTTGTAAATAATGGCTTTGAAGCAGATCTCCTCCGAAGTCATTTTGAAGGTCTCTTACCACTGCATGTACGTGATTGGCATTGTTTTGAACATTGTCATACTCAATTAGTAGTCCAGCACCCTGAATGCTATAATAGTGAGGATGGCCAACGCTATTCGTTTCTGCTCCTGCCCAGGCAAAAGACATTTTTTCCCAACCTGAATTTTCAATTCGCTTCAATAAGTCCGCATGGTATTCTGCTGTGTATCTGGAAAGATAAACTTCTACAAGCTCCTTAAGTAAGGCCAGTTGCTTGGGTTGAAGGTCACTTCCTTTTACACCCGTCTGATCTAGAATTTTCGCTTTTCGGTCATTGGAAGTGATAATGTCTGCTGGCGCCTTGTTGGCAAAAACAGCCTGTTTCTTTTGGGTATCATTCAATGAATGCAATAATTGGAATCCTACGTTGGTTTCATCTGCCAGAACCTGCCTGTTCATATGAGGCCCTTCCAAAATGATACCTGGGTTTGACCCCATAAAAGATGGGGTGGAGGAGGTGATGGTTCCTTTGGCAGAGGAAAAATTTAAAGACAAATGATGCCCTTCCAATCTCCAGCCCCAGGCTTTGTCAGCTGAAGGTTGACCAAAAACACTGAAGTGGTAATTTAATGGATCCCGGTAAGTATCATTTTCAGGCCTGTTTTCAACGGCTCTCAATACATTTTCCAGTTCGATAATAGCCGCAGCTTTTTCTTGACCGGAAGTGCCCAAGGAAGCCCTCATCAAATTCAAGGCATTCGTGGTTTGTGTTTGGTCAAAGTCATGAAAGGTAGGGCCATTCCTTTCCCGAGGAACAAAGTGCCAATTGAATCGCTCTGAGTGATCAAAAGGGAAGCAAGCTTGCTTTTTTAATTCAGGACTTAAACTTTCTATAAATGTATTTGCCAATGGTGAAAGATCCTGCGCAGAGCTGAGTAGTACGATTCCCATTGAAAGTAGGAGTGTCGCTGAGATGCTTTTTAGGTATTGATACATGAGGGGGCTGTTTAGCTTGGGTTTATTTTTATTGTTAATTTTGGATCAATAACTTTTGTTCCAATATATTTTCAAATTCTTTGTCGCTCTTCCTGAAGCTATAATTTCAGGTTTGCCATCACCGTCAAGGTCTGCTACTTTCAGGTCCTCACAAGCCATGTCATTTTTGTCCAGCCAGTGTTTCTCCCAAGAACCATCTTCTTGTGGAACAAACATTTTTATACCCAGGTCGCCATCGTCATTGGCTTCTCTCCAGCCAACTACAATCTGGTCTTCACCCATATTGAGCAAATCTGCTGTGGCAAGCCCATGTCCCTGCATCATAGCGGAAGTTAGGAGGGTCCGATTTAGGTTTTCCATGGCAAAAGGCTTTTTGTCGACAGTATAAACGGATAAGGTTGGCCCGTGAAAGGGTTCCACACCAGTTAAAAAGGAGTTTCCTACTGCATCTTTTCCAACACGAATTTCACCAAATCCGTATTCATTAATCAGCCAGCCTTCTTTGTATTTTGATGTCCATTTACCATCCTGAAAAGAGAAGGCCTTGACGCCTTCTTTGCCACCTATGTACAATGTTTCACCTGTTTCACCGGGAGAAGTCTCCATGTTATGGGTAACGTGCATGCTTTGATCCAAGACCCAATGTTTCCAGTCCCGACCTTCTTTGTCTATTTGCTCATAAGCGATCACTTTAACGCCTTCCCCTGAGCCTCCTTTATTACCTCTTCCATGGAGGGGGAGCATGAGCAAATGAAACAAGTTGTCATTGGCCTTTACCCACCGCATACGATGAACGGTAGGTTCATGGTGTAACTTTACAGGTTCCCAGGCTTGGGTTGGGTCATCTGGTCGGATAAGGTAATGTACCGATCCGGATTTTTGTTCATTTGAGGTTTCTCCCGGATTCCATTGGGCTCCTACTGCCACTTCTACCATGCCATCGCCATTGATGTCCCTTGCGGCAATACAGACATTGTCATATTCGGTAAGGTCTTTGACCATTACAAAACGTTTCCAATCGCCGTTCCTGTACCAGACAAACTCATTTTTGTCAGCCAATAAAATGTCAGGTTTTCCATCACCGTCTACATCCCCAATGGCGAGGCCATAGCCGATTTGAATATTGTCATCCAGAATTTGGGCTATAAATTGTGGTTCTGGAGAGGTGTTTAATAAAACAGTGGTAAACAAGTAAGAAAGCCAGTGAATCATAGTTTGAGTTATTGGGGTTACTGTTCCAATAAATTTAACTAAAAAAATGATAAATGGCTAAAATCTTTAAAATAAGAAATATTATGTTACTTCCTGACCTGTTTTAAGGAATAAACGTATGGCATCTTCAATGTCTACCTTCCCTCCTAAAATCTCAAAAACCTGTGTTCCATCTATTCCATGATCGAGCATGTGAATCAAAACAGCTGCTACATCAGCCCTGGAAATGTCACCTTTTTCATTGAAAATATCGGCTACTTTTATCTTTCCAGTATAAGGGCCATCCGTTAAACTCCCTGGTCTTACAATGGCATAGGGAAGGTTGGTAGCCTTTAAGTGTTCATCAGCTGCTTTTTTTGCCAGAAGATAATGCTGCATGGATTCGTCTGCCTTTTCTGCGTTCTCTGCTCCTCTTGAACTTAGCATTACAAATTTCCTCACGCCATATTTAATCGAAAAATCAACACTTTTTATGGCTCCCTTTTTGTCTACCAGATCTGTTTTGTCTTTTCCAGTTTTAGCTCCTGATCCAGCAGCAAAGATAACTTTGTCAATCCCCTGAAAGGCATGGCCAAAATCTTGTTCTAAATCGGCAATAACGGTGGATATGCCCTTGTTTTTAAAATGATCTTCTTGAGCTTCTTTCCTAACCATTGCCACAGGGGTATAGTTAGGGTGGTCTGAAAGTTTTTCCGATAGTATGCGTCCTATATTTCCGTTCGCACCAATAATTAATACTTTTTCCATAATTGCTATGTTTTTAATCTAAGCAATCCAAGAATTGTTCCAAGAAGGAATTTTTACTTAAAGAAGTAACAATAATGTTTTTTGAGTCAAACCCGAGATACTCAATTGCTGTACTATAGGAGGTGAAAAAAACATCGCCTAAATATCCATTCACCTGATTTTCATTTAGAACCGGGTTTGGCCTCCGAAGGCTAAATTTTCTTTAATAGTTCCAGAATGGTTTTACGCATATTAGGTTCTGCCTTGGCAGCTGCCTGTAGAATATCAGGAAGGTAAACCTTCTTAATATTTCCAGGGGTACAAAGATCTGTGATGGCCGATAGCGCAAAAACGTTCATTCCGGATTGAACAGCCACGATTACCTCAGGAACTGTACTCATCCCGACCGCATCTGCGCCAATAGTTCTCAAGTATTTGTACTCTGCCGGCGTTTCCAGGTTTGGCCCCTGAACTCCAGCATATACTCCCCTTTGTAGTTTTATTTGGTTTTGTTGAGCAATTTCAAATGCCAATTGGATCATTTTCTTGTTGTATGCCTCACTCATGTCGGGAAATCGGTCCCCAAAATCCTCTAAATTTGGTCCTCTTAGTGGGTTTTCTGGAAAAAGGTCTATATGATCTTCGATGATCATAATGTCTCCGATTTTAAAATCAGGATTTAGTCCTCCCGAAGCGTTGGAAACAATCAGGGATTTGATTCCCAGCATTTTCATTACCCGGATAGGAAAGGTTACCTCTTTCATGGAATAGCCTTCGTAATAATGAAAACGGCCCTTCATAGCGAGAATAAGTTTGCCTTCCACCTTTCCTAGAACTAATTTGCTTTGATGTGAAACAACTGTTGGGATAGGGAAATGCGGAATTTCTTGGTAAGGGATTTCGGTGATCACCTCTATGTCGTTGAGCAAACTTCCTAATCCAGTACCAGAAATTATACCTATTTCAGGTTTACCATTAATTATACCTTTTAGGTGAGTTACTGCCTGGTGGATTTTGTCCAGGTAGGTGATTTCGAGCTCTTTATGCATATTGTTTTGGTGATTCAGTGATTGTAAGTTAATTGTAGTTTTAACTAAAATAGGCAAAATCCTTGTATTTAGTGTTGAAATTGCCACACAAAACAGGTAAATTGCCTCTTTGACATTGCTTATCCACCTGAAGTTATGGATTCCTTTCTTTTATAACTTTGTAGATATAACTATATCGTAGGTGAAATTTTTGGCAAATTTAGATTGGGGTTCTGCGAATTAAAATGCTGATTTTTTCATTAAGGTTTACTTGCCATTTGCAGGAATTGATTTCATTTAGTAATCATTTGTCTGGTGCCTATTTCGGGTTAAAATAAAAAATAAGAAACTTTATATGCCCCTTGGTTGTAATAATATAATCAAATTAAAGCCTTTATGATTAAAATAATAGTTGGTACCAATCGTAAAAATGCAATTTCGGAGAAAATCGCTGTTGTTTATAAAGAGATTTTGGAACAACATGGTGCCAAAGCAGAAATCATCAACCTTTCGGAACTTCCAGACGACTTTATTTTTACCGCTTTGTATGAGCACAATGGCAAAAATAAAGCATTCAATGCCATTCATGACAAAATTAAAAGTGGGAACAAGTTTGTTTTCATCGTACCTGAGTACAATGGTTCTTTTCCTGGAATTTTAAAGTCCTTTATTGATGGGATGACCTATCCAAACAGCTTTAGTTCTAAGAAATGCGCCTTGGTTGGTATTTCCTCAGGTATCGGCGGGGGTGGCATCGCACTTAGCCACCTTACCGACATCTTCAATTACCTGGGTATGCATGTTTTGGCCAATAAAATTAAACTGGCAAAAATAGAGGAAAATATGTCAAAGGACCATGTTACCAACAGGTTGTATATGGCACTTTTAAATGAGCAAGCAAAATCGTTGATTGACTTTTAAAGGTCAATCAACATTGTCATGCAAGAACCTGTTATTGCTAATGATTTCATTGTCATCATTAAGGTTAAATTTAGAAATACTCCTTTCAGAACTGTGTTGAACTTCTTGAAGTTTGATCTTTTTTCTTAGATAAGCAGGCACTTCAATTTTTTCTTTGAATTCTTCTGGAGTCTGATTCACAGATCTCATTTGCCTTAACTTCTCAAACCTGTCATGGGCTCTTTTAAGTGCTTTCACCTTGATTTGTTCAAAATAATCCACTTGATTGACAGCTGGTGCTTCTGTTTCCTTTTCTTCTTGCGGATATTGCTCTTGACCAGGTTTGTCAAATAATGACAGTACTTTTTTAGGTTCCTGTTTAGGTTCTGGAGACACATATTCAAAATCATTGTCATCAGACTCAGTCGCTTTACTTTGCTGAGGATTTACCTTTGGGGCGACATCATTGATTACAGGTTCTTCCTGTTTTGTTTGATCCTGAACAGGCATGGGCGGTTGCTGTACAGTGAAAGTTACGGATTGTCCAGAGACTGTAGCCTCCTCCTCTTTCGAGGTTTTACCCGATTCCAGATGAATCACCTTTTTTGTGGGCTCTTCTTCATTATCCTTATTGTTTTTGGCTGCTAAGGATTTTGTTTCAAAACCAGTGGCTATCACCGTAACACGTATAGCTTTTTTAAGGTCTGGATCTATACCTTGTCCAAAGATCACATCCGCCATGTCGCCTGCTCTTTCCTGGATGTATTCTGTGATTTCTACCAGTTCGTCCATAGACAACTCTTCTTCTTCTCCAGACATGATAGATAGCAGAATTTTTTCTGCACCTTTTATATCCACATTGTTTAACAATGGTGAAGAAATGGCTTTTTCGGCGGCCTTTATAGCCCTTCCTTCGCCTTCTTCCATTGCAGAGCCCATTACTGCTGCTCCGGCATCTTTCATGACAGTTTTCACATCTTCAAAATCCACGTTTACATCCTGTGTTTCTGTGATGATTTCTGCGATGGATTTTGCAGCGGTACTTAGAATATTGTCTGCCTTACCAAATGCCTGGCGAATAGGTAAATTACCATAGATATCGCGAAGCTTATCATTAAGGATAACAAGCACGGTGTCACAACTTTCTTTCAAGGCTTCAATTCCAGCCTGTGCAGAGGAAGTTTTTTTCCTGCCTTCAAATATAAATGGCGCAGTGACAATGCCTACAGTCAGGATGTCCATGTCCTTGGCTATTTTAGCAATGACAGGAGCAGCACCGGTACCAGTACCACCACCCATACCAGCGGTGATAAATACCATTTTGGTATTGTCTTCAAGGAGTTTTCTAATTTCGTCCTTGCTTTCCAATGCCGCATTTTTGCCTCTTTCAGGGTTTGCGCCTGCACCCAATCCTTCAGTAAGGTGAACGCCTATTTGAAGTTTTAGCGGGACAGGACTGCTTTTTAAAGCTTGGGAATCCGTGTTGACTACCACAAATTCCACGTCTTTTATCCCCTGGTTAAACATGTGATTCACGGCGTTGGAACCACCTCCTCCTACACCAATGACCTTGATGATCGATCGGTGGTTTTTTTGAATATCAAATTTATAGTCTTTCATGATGCTTGACATTTTTCCTCTTTGAATACTGATTTTTTTTCTTACTTCTGATATTAATATTGTCCGGAGTCATCTCCTATATCATCAGTAATGAATCTTTTTAGCTTTTTAGTGATTGACCCGAAAATATCACTTCCTATCTGATCTGTTCTTAACCCTCTCTTTCCTTCCGGGATTTTCAAGCTTTCTTTCAATCGATAGGTGTCCTCTCTATCATCTAACCCTCTAAATCCAGCCAATACCAGACCTACGGTAGTAGCATACATTGGACTTTTAACATCATCTACTTTGGACTTGCCCAAGTGTTCATTTGGATAGCCTATCCTAGTGTCCAGTCCCGTGATGTATTCAAAAAGCGGGCCGACTCCATGAAGCAATGAACCACCACCGGTCAATACTATGCCGCCAGCGAGTTTTTTGTAAACACCACTGGTTGCTATTTCTGATTGAACCATTTCTATAATTTCCTCCATTCTTGCCTGGATAATTGAAGCAAGATTTTTAACGGAAATTTCTTTTGGTGGTCGGTTTCTCAATCCAGGTATAGATACTATTTCATTTGGATTGGCTTCTTCGGCTATTGCCTTTCCAAATTTTGTTTTTAACAATTCAGCCTGATGTTGCATGACCATGCAACCTTCTTTTATATCTGCTGTAATGATATTTCCTCCGAAAGGAATTACAGCAGTATGCCTGATTATGTTGTCGTAAAATATGGCTACATCTGTCGTACCTCCGCCAATGTCTACCAAGCATACACCAGCTTCTTTATCCATGTCACTAAGGACAGATAAAGAACTTGCCAATGGCTCAAGGATCAAAGATTTGGATTGCAGGTTGGCTCGCTTTACACAACGATCAATATTATTTATAGCAGCAGACTGAGCAGTGATGATGTGAAAGTCTGCTTCCATTCGCGCGCCGGACATTCCAACAGGGTCACGAATGCCTTCTTCATAATCCACCGTATAGTCTTGTGGCATCACATGAATAATACTATTGCCTGGAGGAACGACTATGTTTTCCATGTCATTGGACAACCTGCGGACATCCTCAACAGTAATTTCTTCGTCCTTAGGGTTTCTGATAATCACACCATGGTGTATAGAGCTTCGGATATGTTGGCCTGCTATACCCACAATCACCTCACCAATGTCCACATTTGACATTTCGGATGCTTCATTTACTGCTTTAGTAATTGCATTTACCGTTTTGTCAATATTGGTAACGATGCCCCTGATTACGCCATCAGAAACTGCTTTACCCATACCCAACACCTCTAGCTTTCCATATTCGTTCTTTCGGCCTATAATGGCACATATTTTTGTGGTGCCAATATCCAGTCCTACAATGAGTTTTTCGTTTTCCATAGCGCTAACAATTATTCACAAATAATTTGATCCTTATATTTTACATTGACCCGGTCATAAGTATTCCATCCTTTTTCTGGTAGGATTTTCTTATAATAGGTTTTTATTTTTCTAAACTTTATTTCAATATCTTCAGCCTTACCAAACTCTATCACCTGTTTCCCTACTTGTTGGTACATATTGATGTCTCCATTAGCAAGTAGTTCCAAAGCACTGATTTGAGCCAACCAGAAAGGGTCTGAATTGATGAATTTTATTAATTCCATCAATGGCGCATTTTTTATTGAAAGGTCACTTTCCTTTAACAATGCCTCCGCTTTGCTACCTGTCAGAATTAAAACCCTGGTGGTGTAGTTGGATGAGGTGGGGAGAATTTTGCCAGAGGAACTGATGTATCCATCAGCAGCCATTGGGCGAACAATCCTTGCAATGGGCACATGTTGGCTCACTTTTACCATTAAAGTGCCCTTTAAATTTTCAAACACCTCTGCCTTTTTCACAAAAGGATGTGCTTCTACCTTTTTTTCTACTTCATGAATGGAGATCCTTTCCTTTGCCGTATTGCTAAGTAAGCTGGGGAATGCATTCGTCAATAATTCAATAACTTCTTTTTCATCAACAAAGTAAACATCACTCACTCCCTCTACAAAAACGTCCAGTTCAGAAAGTGCACGACTTTCTGTCTTATGCTCTGTAAAAGCAATAAAGCCAACCAAGGTCATCCCCAATATTATCATCAGGAAGGACTTTTTAAGTTTCCATCCCTTATTTATCATCATCTCTTATCCATTTTTCAATTGGTTTTACCAAACGATCAATATCCCCGGCACCAATGGTTACTAAAACCTCCGGGGTATGTTGAACCAAATGGGTTATTAAATCATCTTTTGAAATCACACATTTATTAAGACTTGTGATTTCAGGAAGTAACATCTCTGAAGTAATACCTGCTATAGGTTGCTCCCTTGCTGGGTATATGTCTAGTAAAATGACTTCATCTGCCAAGGACAAACTTTCAGAAAAACCATTGGCAAAATCTCTTGTACGTGTAAATAAATGCGGCTGAAATACAGCGGTTATTTTCTTGTTTGGATACATCGCTTTTACCGACTGCAAAAAGGCTTTGATCTCTTCAGGGTGGTGTGCATAATCATCGATATAGGTGATGCGATCACTATTGTATATCTTTTCAAATCTTCTTTTCACGCCTTTATAGGTGCCAATACCATCTATTATTGCCTCCTTTGAAAGCCCATAATGAATAGCTACGGCCACTGCCGCCAATGCATTCTCAATATTGTGAAAGCCTGGAACCCCTAATACAAGACCATCAATTCTTTGGCCTTCTGCTACATAGTCAAAGGTAAAAGAAGTCGTACCTACTTTAATATTGTCTGCATGGATGTTGCCGGAATGCAAGCCATACAGGTAAACCGGAGCAGCACCTAATTCTTTTTGTTTGATTTTTTCGTAAGCATTCTGATGGATGATCAATTTGCCATCCGGGTTGGTAAGCCTTATAAAGGCGGCGAAACCCTCCATCAATTGTTCTGCATCCCCATAGATGTCCAGGTGATCTGGATCTATGCTGGTGACTATACTCAGGTCAGGGTGGAGGTGTAGAAAAGAACGATCAAATTCATCGGCTTCCACTACCACTACTGGAGAATCTGTACTTCCCTCGTCATGAAGGATAAGGTTGTTTTTATAATTTTGAGTAAGGCCACCTAGAAATGCAGCAGTATTATATCCTGCATGTTTTAGCAA
The DNA here is from genome assembly GCF_055809755.1 of Cyclobacterium sp. 10D3-21. Lineage (NCBI taxonomy): Bacteria > Pseudomonadati > Bacteroidota > Cytophagia > Cytophagales > Cyclobacteriaceae > Cyclobacterium > Cyclobacterium sp. 10D3-21. The sequence goes on along the minus strand of NZ_CM147924.1, from coordinate 6,079,995 downwards.
ATGTGCGACCATGGAAGAAGTAGTGGTTTTTCCATGTGTGCCTGCTATGGCTACAGACTCCATATTTCTTGTGATCAGACCCAAAACCGCAGCTCTCTTCTGAATAGCAAATCCATTTGTTTCAAAGTACTTGTACAATTTGCTGGTTTGAGGTACAGCAGGGGTCCAAACCACTAATTTGTCGGCACCCGAAGTTTTAAACGGTTCAGGAATACTACTACTCTCATCTTCGTAACTTATTTGCATTCCTTCCGCCTCAAGCGCTTCAGTTAATGGAGATGGCGTTTTATCATAACCATACACAGGAACTCCAATATGATTGAACCACCTGGCAATGGCACTCATACCTATTCCTCCAATCCCTAGAAAAAAGACGCTATGTAAGTTTTTTAAATTCATTGTATCAGTGCTTCCATTACTTTGACGATATCTTTGGCTGCCTCAGGCTTTGCCAGTTTTTTTATTTCTTGAGACAATTTATCTCGTTTCCCTTGGTCATTAAGCAAGGAGTGTACCATAGGGCCTAATTGTTCAATTGCATCATCATCCTGAAGGATTAATGCTGCTTTTTGCGAAACATAGGCCATGGCATTTTTGGTCTGATGATCTTCAGCCACATTCGGAGAAGGGATAAAAATCACTGGTTTTCCTACCAAGCTTAGTTCGGAAACCGATAAAGCACCAGACCGGGAAATCACCAGATCAGCAGCAGCATATGCGAGATCCATGTCCTTGATAAACTCCAAAGGATAAATCCCTTTGACACCAGAGGCTTTTACTTGCTCAATGGTTTTTTCATAATAGAACTTCCCTGTTTGCCATAAAACCTGGTAGCCCTTGGTTTCAAAATCTGCCATTGAATGAAGCAGGGCCTGATTGAGTGTTCTTGCGCCCAGACTCCCTCCAATGGATAGGATTACAGGTAAATCAGGGTTAAGCCCAAAATGAGTCAATGCTTTTGCCCTCTTATCTGCTATCGAGAGGATGTCCTTTCTTACAGGGTTGCCGGTGTACTTGATTTTAGCGGCAGGGAAATAGCGCTCCATGTCAGGGTAGGCCACACAAATGGCACTTGCATTTTTTGCCAATAGTTTATTGGTCAGTCCTGCATAACTGTTTTGTTCCTGTATTAACGTAGGTAGGCCTTTTCGTTGAGCGGAAAAAAGGACAGGGCCACTGGCATATCCTCCAACTCCAACCACCAGGTGCGGATCAAAATTTCGAATTATTTTTTTCGCTTTTTGGAGACTACTCAACACTTTAAAAGGAAAGCTTAAGTTTTCAAGTGTCAATCTTCTTTGTAACCCGGCTATCTTTAATCCTTCTATTTTGTAGCCTGCTTCAGGCACTTTTTGCATTTCCATTTTGCCTTCTGCTCCTACAAACAAGACTTCACTTTCTGGATATTTTTCGTTCCAAGCCTTAGCAATGGCAATGGCAGGGTAGATATGTCCACCAGTGCCTCCACCACTAATTATGATTCGATATGTTCCTCCAGTGTTATTCAATTCTTTATGCTACTTTAACTTTTCTATTGATCGATTTTTGTTCATTTACGAAGGCATCTTCATGATCACCCCGGCTAATACTTAATATAATCCCTAAGGATATCCCTGTGAATATCAGGGAAGTCCCCCCCATACTCACCATGGGCAATGGCAATCCAGTAATAGGAACCAATCCTACGGTTACCCCCATGTTTATCATGGCCTGTATTACCAGAGAAAAACTCAGGCCAGCCGATAACAAACCGCCAAATGGCCGGGTGGAAATGGCGACCACCCGCATACCTCTATAGAGTAGGGCCAGGTAAAGAAAAAGCACAAATCCTCCCCCGATCATGCCATACTCTTCAATGATAATGGCATAAATAAAATCTGAATAAGGGTGGGGAAGAATATTCCTCTGTTCACTATTTCCTGGACCTTTGCCAGAAATGCCTCCGGTGGCAATGGCTATATAAGAGTGCTTGGCCTGAAATGGGATCCCAGCAGGATCATCATCCATAAATTTCTCTATTCTCGAAAAGAAAACACCACCCCTTTGCCCCATCAAGATAGCAGTAGAAAGCACCAATGCGCCTACCATGCCAACTACCATAAGGTATTTTAAAGGAACCCGCCCTATAAACATTAGCAACATGCAGGTGGCAAGGAGCATGACGGCTGTGGACATATTGGCTATCGCAATAAGTAAACAGATGATGCCAATCCAAATGATGATAGGAATGAATGTTCCTTTTATATCTGTAATCTTCCGTTGTCGTTTTGCCAACATTCCAGCTACTGCGGATATAAGGGCTAATTTGGCCAAATCAGAAGGTTGGAATGCCTGATTAATTATTGGGACAGTTAGCCATCTATTGGCTTCATTGATGGTAGAGCCAAAGAGGTAAGTGATCATAAGTAATGGCACACTTACCCAAAGTGCAAATAGGCTCAACTTGGAAAAGTATTTGTAGGGGATATTGTGCACCGCCCACATAACAACCAAACTGGCAAGAATCAAAGCGCTGTGTTTAAACAGGTATATTTCCGTATTCCCTCCCATCCTTCTATAAGCAAGAGAACCTGTAGCTGAGTAAACAGCCAGAATACTGATTAAAGACAATAGAAGGACGATTCCCCAAATAATTAGGTCGCCTTTTAAGTTGTCTTCCAGCCAGATTTTTACCTTCGTCATTAATTTTTATCCTTTAATCTTAATACCGCCTCTTTAAATTGATCACCTCTATCCTCGTAATTTTTGAACAAATCAAAACTTGCGCAAGCAGGAGATAAAAGGGCTACATCTCCTGATGTTCCATAATCAGAAGCCCATTGTACGGCTTCCCTTATGTCTTCTGTGCTTAGGATAATCGGTATTTTGCCTGAGAAAGCTATTTTTAGCTTTTCATTTTCCTTCCCAAGGCAAATCAACACTTTGACATGATCTATTACCTTCTCATCCAATAAGCTGTAATCATTTCCTTTATCCACTCCTCCAGCTATCCATATCAATGGTTCCTGAAAAGCACTCAGTGCAAAGGCGGTAGCATCCACATTGGTACCCTTACTGTCATTGATAAACTTTATGCCTTTGACTTCCGCCACTTCTTCCATTCTGTGGGCAGCATTCACAAAACTTTTAAGCGCAGGCCCTATTTTCTCCATAGGTGCGCCTGCCAATATCGCTGCCGATGTTGCTGCCAGCGTATTGATTAAATTATGTTCTCCATGGAGCACCATCTCGCTTGTTGGCCAGGACCATTCTGACCCAGAAAGTTCGAGGTGTAATTCATTGTTCTGAATATATCCCTTGGTTAATGTTTGTTTTTCCAGGGCAATGGGCACTAGGCTTGGTTTGCCTATCCTATTTTCCATGGCGCTCAAAATATTATTATCCGCCACATGAAAGATCAAATGGTCTCCTTCAACCATTTTGTCAGTAAGTTTCACTTTTGCGGCAGCATATGTTTCCAGCTTATACTGATACCTATCCAGATGATCAGGTGTAATGTTCAATAGAATGGCGATTGTAGGTTTCAAATCAACAAATCCCTCTATTTGAAAACTACTCACTTCCAAAACCCACCAACTGTAATCCTGCTCAACCAATTGTAATGCCCAGCTTTGACCAACATTTCCACCCAGCCCTACATCCATACCAGCACTTTTCATCAAGTGATAAATAAGCAGGGTAGTAGTGGTTTTTCCATTGGTGCCGGTGATGGCTATCACTTTGCCTTTAGAAAAGGTATGGGCAAATTCCAGTTCATCTATTACGGCTATCCCTGCGGCCATTAATTTTACAACAATCGGGGCTTCAAATGGTATACCTGGCGATTTGATGACAGTTTGCGCATCCAAAAGAAGATTTAAACTGTGTTGGCCTTCCTCAAAAGCGATGTTTTTTTCTGAAAAAACGCTTTTTTTCTCTTCTTTAATCTTTCCCGCATCAGACACAAAAACCCTGTGCCCATGCTTATGGGCCAATAAAGCAGCGCCAAAGCCACTTTCTCCGGATCCTAAAATTACTGTCTTCTGCATTTACCTTAATTTTAATGTCGCCAATGCCATGATGGCAAACAAGATTCCCAAAATCCAAAACCGTACAGTTATTTTGGCTTCAGGGATATTTCTTTTCTGATAGTGGTGGTGTAAAGGAGACATTAAAAAGACCCTTCTTCCCTCACCATATTTTTTCCTTGTGTATTTAAAATAACCTACCTGGATTATGACAGAAAGCAGTTCGATAAGAAAAATTCCACACAAAACTGGAAGGAGCAATTCCTTTCTTAAGGTCAGGGATAGCACTGCTATCACACCACCAATCATTAAGCTACCTGTGTCCCCCATAAACACCTGAGCTGGGTAGGAATTGTACCATAAAAAACCAACACATGCCCCTACAAAAGCCGAACAGAAAATCACCAACTCACCAGAATTAGGGATAAACATTACATTCAGGTATTGAGAAAAGGTAACATTTCCACTTATATAGGCATAAATGGCTATGGTTAGGCCAATGATTGCCGAAGTTCCTGCAGCCAATCCATCTATCCCATCCGTAATATTGGCGCCATTGGAAACGGCTGTAACCACAAAAATCACCAAAAGGATATAGAGAAATGGGGTTAAGCTTTCTCCCAGAAAACCAAAGACGATATCATAGTTTAGCTCATTGTTTTTGAGAAAAGGAATCGTTGTCTTCATGGACTTTACATCCTCAAAAGAGGGAGTAGCCACCATTCCTTCTTCTATAGATACGCTGTCGTGAAATTCTCTCACCACTACATCCTCATGAAAATAGAGGGTGGTACCTACGATGATACCAATACCGACCTGGCCTACAATTTTAAATTTTCCAGCAAGGCCTTCTTTATTCTTTTTAAATACCTTGATATAATCATCCAGGAAACCGATGGCTCCCAGCCAAAGTGTTGTTACCAGCAATAGAATGATGTAAATATTATAAATATTAGCAAAAAGAAGGGTAGGAATAACAATGGCAGCCATAATCATGACTCCACCCATTGTGGGGGTACCCTTTTTTTCCAATTGTCCTTGGAGACCCAGTTCTCTAACTGTTTCTCCAATAGATTTTTTTCTGATCCAGTCAATAATGGTTTTACCCAAAGTAATGGTGATCAACAAGGAAACCAATGTAGCCATGCCTGCCCTGAAGGAAATATATTTAAATACTCCAGCTCCAGGGAAATCAAAAGTTTTGTCGATATAGTCAAAAAGGTGGTATAGCATCTTAATCCTTGAATAAAAGCTTTAAAAGTTCACTTACTATTTGTTTGTCGTCAAAAGGATGTTTTACACCCTTTATTTCCTGATATGTTTCATGGCCTTTACCTGCAATCAGAACAATGTCCCCAGGTTGTAATAAATGGCAGGCTGTTTTAATAGCTGATTTCCTGTCTTCTATTGAAAGCACCTTTCTTTGGTCTATTGGGCTCAGGCCTGCCTCCATGTCCTTAATTATAGCCATTGGCTCCTCATCTCTTGGATTGTCAGAAGTAAGGATGACCTTATTGCTGAATTTGCAAGCGATTTTTGCCATTACAGGCCTTTTGGTTACATCCCGGTTGCCACCGCAGCCTACGACTGTAATAAGGGTCTCAGTTCCAGTACGGAGTTTTTGGATCGTCTTAAGAACGTTTTCCAGTGCATCTGGTGTATGGGCATAATCGATAATAGCCGTGATGCCGTTTTGTACCAGAAGATCAAACCTACCTACAGCTCCTTTTAGCATTGAAAGTTGACGCAATATCTCTTCCTCATTTTCTCCAAGAAGCTGGGCAATACCCAATACCCCTAAAAGATTGTAAGCATTAAATTCACCTGTAAGTCTAAACCAAACAGATTTTCCATCAAGATCCATTTCAAGTCCCTGGATAGAGTTGTCGATGATTCTGGCTTTAAAATCTGCTGGGTACTTCAAAGCAAAAGTGTAAGGCCTTGCTTTGGAGTTTTGAAGCATCACCAAGCCTCTTTTGTCATCCGCATTGACCAAAGCAAAAGCCTCCTTTGGCAATTCGTCAAATAGTTTTTTCTTCGCTTTGATATAATGGTCAAAGTCCCCATGATAATCCAGGTGGTCATGGGATAAGTTGGTAAACAATGCTCCGGCAAATTTTAATCCTGCCGTTCTTTCCTGAACGATGGCATGGGAACTTGCTTCCATGAAGCAATGGGTACAACCCTCTTCAAGCATTTTGACCAGAAGTTCATTGATTGAAATGGTATCTGGTGTAGTATGGCTCGCAGGTATTACCTGTTCTTTAATTTTATTCTCAACAGTTGATATCAAACCGGCAGAATAGCCAAGTTCTGTATACAACTGGTGCAATAAGGTAACTGTGGTGGTTTTACCATTGGTACCTGTCACAGCGACTATTTTTATTTTTTCTGAAGGATGGTTGTAAAAATTGGCAGCCATCAAGCCCATTGATCTTGAAGCATTTACTACTTGTACGTAAGTGATCCCTTCCTCCAGGTTTTCCGGAAGATGCTCACAAACAATAGCTTTCGCTCCCTTTTTTATGGCTTTTTCAATATAGGCATGACCATCCACCTGGGTTCCTGGAATTGCGATGAATGCGGCACCTTCACTGACATTTCTACTGTCGAATGTCAGTTGTGTGATACCCACTTCCATATTCCCCTTGGTAGAAACCAGTGAAACTTTGTACAATATGTCCTTTAACTGTTGGCTCAACTCAATGATAATTTTATGATTTGGTCGCTTTTGTAGGCAGTTCCTTTGGATAGGGATTGGGTGCTTACCCTTCCTGTTCCAGAGAACTGTACCCTAAGCCCTTTATTTTCTAATATATAGATGGCATCTCTTAATGTCATGCCGATAACATCCGGTACTACAGGTTTTTCAACTGCATTGCTTACCCATTGAATGGACTTATTAGAAATGCTGGATTGTACCCAGGTATTGTTACCTGCATAATGATTGGAGATGCCCATGCTGTTACAAATCATTTGCAACTCCTCAGCTTTCCCCGCCCTTATGTAAGGGAATTCATCATTGTTAACACGTTGAAAATTGCCGTTTTCTGTCTCCTTTTGCTGAATATTCAAGTCTTGCGCATAAATTTTATCAGCGATTTCTTTAAAGACTGGGGCAGAAATATCTCCTCCATAGGCATTGTATCCTTTGGGACTGTCTATTACCACGATGGCACTATATTTCGGTTGATCTGCAGGAAAATAACCTGCGAAGGAAGTATAGTACTTTTGGGTGTATCGCCCATTTATTAATTTTTGCGCAGTGCCAGTTTTACCTGCAATGGAATAAGTGTCTGTGGAAATATTTCGAGCAGTTCCTTTTTCAACTACGCCTTCAAGCAATCCTTGAAGTAGTTTTATTGTCTTCTTTGATGCGATATTTCGGGATAAGGTTTCTGTTTTAAATTGCTTTTCAATAGTATTACCTCTGGAAATCTGCTGAACAATCATGGGCCTTACCATGTTGCCACCATTAGCAATGGCATTGTAAAAGGCTAAAGTTTGCAAAGGAGTAATTTTTAATTCATACCCTATGGACATCCAAGGTAAGGTCGTTCCGTACCAGTTTTTATCATTGGGATGCTTGAAATAAGGAATGCCTTCGCCCTTCAACTGAAATCCCAGCGGTTTGTCAAGATTGGCTTTTTCGATGTAATCGATGAAACGCTGAGGTTGGTGACCAAAATGTTCATCCACCATTTTTGAGATGCCTACGTTGGACGATTTTTCAAACACATCTCGGACCGTGAGCATGCCATACCCCCCACGTTTTGCATCTCTCATGTATCGATCATAGAATTTATAGACACCATCTCCAGTATCGATACTGTCGTTCAAATTGATTTTCCCTTCTTCAAGTAAGGCCATCATAGAGAGCAATTTGAAAGTTGAACCCGGCTCTGTTAAGCCTTGTTCGCCTACTGCATAATTATAGTACTCACCATAACCATAAGATTGTTTGTTTCTTTCTAGATTAGCGATGGCTTTGATATGACCCGTGGCTACTTCCATTACAATCACTGAGCCAAAAGCGGCATCCTTGTTGATCAATTGCCTCAATAGGACGGATTCCGCTACATCTTGAATATTTACATCCAATGTGGTGACGATGTCAAATCCATCGGTAGGTTTAATGTCATCAGCATCGTGCAATGGTTTCCAGCTACCTCCCACAATCTTTTGGAACAGGGCTTCGCCGTTTCTTCCTTGCAGGTATTCATTAAAGCTGTATTCCAAACCTGCTCCATATTGGTCTTCATTCAAAAAGCCGATTGTTCTTCCGGCTAAATTTTTAAATGGGCGATATCTTTTGTCGATTTTCTCGAAAATCACTCCGCCTCCCATTCTTCCTTTTTTAAAGACAGGCCAATTGGACATGGTGATTTTTTCCTGATAATTGATTTGGTGTCTATTTAAAATAAGGTACTTTTTTCCATCATTTCTGGCATCGAGAATCATTCTTTTATAGGCACTCGCCGACCGGTCCTTATAGAAAGCAGCCAGATTTCGAGAAAGCGAATCAAAACTGGCTTTCCAATCGCTGCTCTTGTCTATAGACGGATCAATGGCTACCCTATAAAAAGGGAGACTTGTGGCCAGTAAACTTCCTTCTGTACCATAGATATTACCTCTTGTGGCTTTTACAGGCCTGTATTTTAGGTTGATGTCCTCGGATAATTGGCGCCATTTATCACCCTCGGCCATTTGGATATAACCTATTCTATAAAAAATAGAACAGGCAATAAGCAAAACTGCCAAAAAGGAAAGCCTTACACGGAGCAATATGGATTTTTTGATATTCACTTTTCCAACACTATTTTTTGTGGAGGCTCTTCTATTTCAACGATGCCCAATGGCTGAATTTTTTTTGCTACTTCAGATTGCTTACTTGCATACATGTACTCTGCTTCCAGGGTGGTCACATCTGCACGCAGGTCTTCAACTTCCTGCTGGATGCGGTCTATTTTTCTAATGGTGTTTTCTGCTTTATAATTGCTCCAGATATAGACCATAGCTAAAAAAGAAGCATACAAAAGGGGAAGTACAAATTTGACAGGTACATTCTCACCAATGAGCGAACTGATGTCCAGTTTTTGCTCAATAAAGGCAAAAGGATTGAACCTGGATTTCTTTTGATCCCGCGATGATTTGATCGGACTTTTAAAAGTATTTCTTCCCATGATCAAAGTTTTTTTGCTATCCTCAATTTGGCACTTCTTGCTCTTTTATTGATTTCGATTTCTTCCTGGTCTGCCACTATTGGCTTTTTACTGACTGGTTCAAGGGGGCGTATGGGGTTGCCATAAAAATCCTTTTCAAGATCCCCATGAAGTTTGCCCTTGGTCATAATGTTTTTGACCATTCGGTCTTCTAAAGAATGGTAACTCATGATTACAAGCCTACCATCACTTTTCAAAAGCTTGATACTTTGCTCCAACATTTCCTCTAAAGCAGCCATCTCCTGGTTTACCTCAATGCGGAGTGCCTGAAAGACCTGCGCGGAATATTTTGCATATTTACCTCGTGGAGCATATTTGTCCAAAAGATTTTTAAATTCCTGAATGGACTCAAATGGGACATTGGCTCTGGAGGAAACGATGGCTCTCGCTAGAGTTTTTGCATTCCTTATCTCTCCATAAATACCAAAAATTTTATGAAGTGCTTCCTCTTCATAAGTGTTTAATATAGTGTCGGCAGATAGGTCTCCTGATTGGCTCATTCGCATGTCCAGTTTGCCTTCAAACCTGGTCGAAAATCCCCTTGAGGGTTCGTCTATTTGGTGGGAAGAAACGCCCAAATCGGCCAAGATGCCATCTACTTTGTTTACGCCATATATCTTAAGATACCTGCGCAAATCTCGGAAATTTGCCATTACAAAAGTGAAATTTTCATCATCCGGAGCGTTTTTTTCAGCATCTGGATCTTGATCAAAACCATACAAGTGTCCCTTGTCGAGCTTTTTCAGGATTTCATGGGAATGTCCCCCTCCTCCAAAGGTCAAATCTATATAGGTGCCATTAGGATCGATGTTTAACCCTGACAAGCAGGCTTCTAGCATTACGGGAATATGGTAGGCTGTATTATGCACTTTTACCTAAGAATTTTTTATTTAAATCACTGAACCTTTTTTCTTCTTTACTCATGAATGCGTCATAGCATTCCGGGTTCCAAATTTCAATTTTTGTACCTATACCAATTACGATGGCTTCTCTTTCCAATTGGGCGTGACGTAGCATGGTTTTGCTAATCACAAACCTGCCAGTAGCATCCAAATCAACCGTAGACTCTCTCCTAAAAAAGGACCTTTTGAAAAATCTCACATCATCATCCGTGTCATCCAGGCTTGCGAGTTTATTATGGTCTTTTTTTACTTCAACCATTGGTATCAATTCAAGGCATGGTTCTAAACCTTTGCGCAGCATCATTTCCTGACCCAAGGACTCGGGAATTAAAGCCTTCATTTTTGAAGGCAATACCAACCTGCCCTTGGCATCTAATTTACACTCATATTCACCGGTGAATGACGCCATACCTCTTCTGCCTGATTACTGAATACAAAAGTAGTAAATAGCTAAACACTTTTTACCACTTTGCCCCACTTTTTACCACATTGCTATAAAAGTATCTAATACTAACTAGAAACACAATTATTTTTTAAAAAAATAATGGTAGGGACAGCTTGATCCAATTGGCTATGAATCAGCTAGTAATCATTGGTAAATCTTTGTTAAATCCAGTTTAAACCTAGATTTAGAGGGGATTTCATCTAATAAAATAAGTTAATTCACTGCTTTGATTTATAAGTGGGAGGAATTCCCGTAAAACTCCAGTGTTTCTCCAATAAAGTAGATTTAAAGGCTATTTTTTTCTTTCAATGGTATAAGTTACCAAGGTAGTCAAAGAATTTTTGAATGGAGACTCAGGAAAGTTTTCTAACAAGTCCAGGGCTTCTTGGTAATAATTGTTCATTATTTTTTGAGCATATTCCAGACCACCTGATTTTTTAACAAATTCTATGATTTCATTAATTGTGCCTTTGTGCTCACTTTTATTTCTAATCTTGTAGATGATTTTTTTCTTATCAATCCAAGTGGCATTTTGGAGGGCATAGATAAGGGGCAGCGTCATTTTTTTCTCCTTGATGTCAATTCCGACAGGTTTACCTACTACATCTTCGCCATAATCAAAAAGGTCATCTTTGATCTGAAATGCCATGCCAACCTTTTCACCAAAGAGTCTCATCTTTTCAATGTTTTCCTCAGAGGATCCGGATGTAGCCGCACCTACAGCACAACAAGAGGCGATCAGACTGGCTGTTTTTTGACGGATGATGGTGTAGTAAACTTCCTCCGTAATGTCGAGTTTCCGGGCTTTTGAGATTTGTAAAAGTTCACCTTCGCTCATCTCCTGCACCGCATTGGAAACAATCTTAAGCAGTTCGAAATCACCATTGTCTACGCTAAGTAAAAGGCCTCTGGAGAGCAAGTAGTCACCTACTAAGACAGCGATTTTATTTTTCCACAAGGCATTGATGGAGAAAAATCCTCTTCTGTAATTGGCATCATCCACCACATCATCATGTACGAGGGTGGCTGTATGCAATAACTCTATTAAAGCAGCTCCTCTATAGGTTGATTCGGAAATATTGCCACTTACTCCTGCAGTTAAGAAAACAAACATCGGTCGCATTTGCTTTCCTTTTCTACGGACTATATATTGGGTAATATGATCCAATAATTTCACCTTACTTTGCATGAAAGAGCGAAATTTCTTTTCGAAATCAGCCATCTCGGTGGCTATCGGGGCTTGTATCTGCTTTAAATCCTGATTCATTTGACCTTTAGATATTGCAATAATACAATCTATTCCACCATTGACAAAACCGCTCAATTGATAATTCTGTTTAATGAATTTTATTTTTGGTTATCTTTGATCAACTAAACTACATAAACTTGACCGACGACTATATCAAACACCAGTATGAGCCGATCCTCCCCAAGAAGGATGAATGGCCTGTGGTAAAACTAAGTAAAAGCCGTAAAGAATTTATCCAACAGGTAGTGGAGTCGAGTGTGGGGAATATTAAAGGGCTTACTGGTAATCAGTTACAGGCACTCAAAGAGGAGTTGGAAATTACGCTCTTCAAAGAGAGGATGCGGATCAAACAAAACTCATGGGCAGTTGATCCTGACGATGAGAAGGAGTTTTGGGCAGAGGTAAAAGCATCTCTACTGGCACTGGATGCTGACCAACAAATAGAGGATGAAAAAAAGAAAGAACAGTATTTTGATGTTCTTACACGAATTACCAGAAGATATGCTGAGGAGATAGCGAGTAATTTCAAACACAGTCATTACAAAATGACCCGAAGATTTGTGTCTTTTGGATTTTCACGATTGCTAAACACTTCTAGAGTCAAAGGGTTTAAATCGATTTTCAGTAATCAATACCGGCTTCAGGATAAAATACAAATCATAGGAGAAACAGATCAAATTAGAGAGCTGGCTTCAAAGGGTACCATAGTGATGGTGCCTACCCATTTCAGCAACCTGGACAGTATATTAATAGGTTGGACCATAAGTACTTTGGGTTTGCCGCCATTCATCTATGGAGCGGGGCTAAATCTATTTAATATCCAGATATTTGCCTATTTTATGAATGCCTTAGGCGCTTATAAAGTGGATAGACGGAAAAAAAATCAGGTTTATCTGGAAACCTTGAAAACCTATTCCAGAGAAGCCATTCAATTCGGTTGTCACAGCCTATTCTTCCCAGGGGGCACGCGTTCCCGAAGTGGAAATATTGAATCCAAGGTGAAACTTGGCTTACTAAGTACGGCAATAGAGGCCCAAAGAGCCAACTATCAAAAAGGAGATTCTGAGTTTGGTAAGGTCTTTATCGTCCCAGTTACCATCAATTACCATTTTGTACTTGAAGCTCCCAGCCTGATAAAAGAATACCTGGACTCTACCGGACAGGAACGATACTACAGCGAGTCTGATGAATTCTCTACTTCGTATAAAATCTCCAAATTTCTGGTAAAATTTTTCACAAAGGGCTCAGATATATCCGTATCTATTGGGAAAGCCATGGATATATTGGGCAATTATGTAGATTCTGATGGAAACAGTAGAGATGCCCATGGGCGAAGCATTGATTGCAAAGACTACTTTATGGTAGATGGAAAGGTAAATGTAGACTTGCAACGAGAGGAAGAGTACAGTAAAAAATTAGGCAAAAGAATAGTGGAGGAATTCCATAAGATAAACCGGGTTTTCAGTAGTCATCTGGTAGCTTTTACCGCATTTAGGCTGCTTAAAAAGGAGAACAGTAAACTGGACTTATTTAGCTTGCTCCGGCTTCCTGAGGAGGATCTTTTCTTGCCTTATGACACCTTCAAAGAGGCCTGTGGTTTGGTGTTAGCGAGAATCCAACAACTTAGAGACGAAGGAGCTGTCCATATGGCTCCCCATCTTAATACCGGGCTGGAGGAGATCATACAGCATGGCTTGCAAAACGTTGGAATGTATCATGCCAAAAGACCGCTCAAAAGAAATGAGGAAGGAAATATTGTAACTGAAGATATAAGTTTATTGTATTATTATCATAACAGACTTGATGGATATGAATTGGAAAAAATCATCTGAAAATAAACCGATAGGGGTAATAGGGATCGGTAGTTTCGGAACTGCAATTTCCAATTTGCTGGCAGAAAAAAACAATGTATTGGTATATGCCAGAGATGAGGCAGTAGTGGAAGCGATTAACGAGACGCATATGGTCAAGAATCGAAAATTGGCGAAAAGTATACGCGCTACGACTGATCCTGAAATGATTTGTGACTCGTGCAATGTGATGTTTCCAATGATTCCTTCTTCAGCATTTCGAGAAGTGATGGTAAGGTTTGCCCCTTATCTTCATCCATACCACTTTTTAATTCATGGTACCAAGGGCCTTTCTCTTAACCTTCCAGAAGGTAAAGACCTGGGGAATATTAAAAAGATACAGCGGAAGAATATCTGTACCATGAGTGAGGTGATCATGGAGGAAACGGTTGTTGAAAGGATCGGATGTCTGGCAGGACCCAACCTGGCCAAGGAGCTTTTAGAAAACCAACCTGGGGCCACGGTGATTGCGAGTCGATACAATGAGGTAATCAGAGAAGGCCAGCAACTTTTGCGTTCAGACAATTTTCAGGTGTATGGAAATTCTGATATTATTGGCGTAGAACTTTCAGGCGTATTGAAAAACATCATAGCCATCGCTTCTGGTGCATTGTCAGGTCTTGGACTAGGAGACAATGCCAAAGGACTTTTAATCTCCAGAGGAATGGTAGAACTGGTTTACCTTGGTAAAGCCATGGGGGGAAGCACCAAGTCATTTTTAGGTTTGGCAGGAGTAGGAGACCTTGTGACAACCTGTAATTCCACCTTGTCCAGAAATTATACCTTGGGATTTAGGTTGGCCAAAGGAGAAAAGCTTACGGATATTGTGGCCGATATGGAAGAGGTGGCTGAGGGGGTAAATACTGTAAAATTGATAAAGTTGTTTTTGGAATCTACCGATTTGAGAGCACCCATCACAGAAAACCTGTACAAGGTCTTGTTTGAAGACCTGAAGGTGGAGGCAGCGCTTCAATACCTGATGAAGTTTCCTATCTATACCGATATCGATTTCTTTGATTAGCCATTTTGTTGCCTGTTTAAAAGCATCTAAAAGGCATACCTTACTGTTCTCCAATTGCTATTCATAGGACTTAAAGAAAATTGAGATTAAATCATTAGGAGATAGAATGAATTGTTAGATTCAGGGCTTAAATCCGAAATATGCAATAGACAGTTTTAAATGACTAGTGTATTAAATAAAAAAAGTATAGTATGGATAAGGTGTTGATTTTTGGAGGAACTGGATTTATAGGGTTAAGTCTTGCTAATCACTTAAAAGAAAAAGGTTTAATGCCTATTTTAATTGCTAGAAATAAACCTGATTCATCTATTGGCCACGAATTTCGAAAATGGGATGCTGTTTCGATGGGGAGTTGGATGGAAGATTTAAACCACGCCAAAGCGATTGTAAATCTGACGGGAAGAACAGTTGATTGTATCAAAACACCAGACAATTGTGACGTTATTCTCCGATCGAGATTAGACTCAACAAAGATTATCGGAGAAGCAATTAGAAAAGTAGACCATCCACCCAAAGTTTGGATCCAAATGTCTACGGCCCATATTTACGGAGATCCTCCATTCCAATTATGTACTGAAGAATCAACAACTGGATATGGTTTAGCGCCATTTGTTGGAAAAGCATGGGAAGAGGCTTTTATGAACACCCTACCTCAAAATGTCAGAGGGGTTAGATTGCGGACTAGTTTTGTTATTGGTAAAAATGGTGGAGCATTAAAAAGTTTAAAACAGATTGTTAAATTGGGATTAGGAGGAAAGGTTGGAAATGGTAAGCAAGGCATGAGTTGGATTCATGAAGAAGATATGAACGAACTGATTTACCAATCAATATCCAATGAAAAATATACAGGTATGTATATTGCCAGTGCACCAAATCCAGTCTCAAATACTGAGTTTATGAAGCTTTTACGAAAAAAGGTAGGTATACCGATTGGATTGTCTGCACCTGAATTTATGGTTAGGATCGGAGCAAAAATGATATTTAAAACGGATCCTGAACTTGCGCTTTATGGGAGATATGTTAAATCTGAAAAACTACCAAAGGAGGGTTTCATTTTTAAATTCCCCAAATTGAAAGAGGCCTTGGATGATTTGTTGTGAAAAGGGTCGTCAATTATCTTTATTGAGGTAGTTTCCATTCTTTTGAACCTCCATTCGAACGTTTAAAGTAATTTTGAATTCTCTTCAAAAAGAAAAAACAATGCTTAATAGGGTTATGAAGATTGGATATTTATACGTTGAATAAAACCAATAATATCTTTTGATTATATTTACTTAAAGAAGAAGTGTAATAGTGCTACCTACCGTTTCTGATAAATAAAAACCTTAACGATTTTGCGTTTAAACATCTATTTAATAATTGCCGCGCTTGCCTTTAATATTTCTTGTGCTGAAAAAGCGCAGCAGCCTTTTAGTTTTGTACAGTTGTGTGATACCCAGTTGGGAATGGGAGGTTATGCACATGACATAATGACATTCAAACAGGCTGTTGAACAAATAAATGAGCTCAACCCTGACTTTGCCGTGATCTGCGGTGATCTGGTTCACAATGCAACTGACAGTTCCTATTCAGATTTTCTGGAAATTATGGAGACACTAAAAGTGCCCTGCCATTTGGCACCCGGTAATCATGATGTTGGAAACCTCCCAAATGATACCACGCTAAGTTTTTACAGAAAAACGATAGGGAAAGATTATTTTGATTTTCAAAAAAAAGGATATTCGTTTATTGTGACCAATACCCAATTATGGAAAGTCGATATAGGAGATGAATCAGCTCAACAGGACAAATGGTTTGAAGAGACCCTTAAAATTCAGGAAGCTAAAAAACTTCCCATATTCGTTATTGGGCACTATCCAATATTCCTGGAAAATCCAGAGGAAGAAGAGAAATATTACAATATACCTCCAGTAAAACGCAAATGGATTTTGGACTTGTTTAAAAGCAACAATGTTTTGGCGTATT
The DNA here is from genome assembly GCF_055809755.1 of Cyclobacterium sp. 10D3-21. Classification (NCBI taxonomy): domain Bacteria; kingdom Pseudomonadati; phylum Bacteroidota; class Cytophagia; order Cytophagales; family Cyclobacteriaceae; genus Cyclobacterium; species Cyclobacterium sp. 10D3-21. The sequence goes on along the minus strand of NZ_CM147924.1, from coordinate 6,063,334 downwards.
TGTCAGGTCATACCCATAAATTGTTGGTCAACAATTATGAAAACATTCAGTTTGTAAGTGGTGAAACTACCAGTAAGAATTTCGACGAGAGGCCTTATGGTTTTAGACTTTGGGATGTTTCATCCGATACAATTCAACATCAATTCATTCCTTTAAATCTCCCGGAAGTAGAAGCAGAGTAAAAGTTTGCCGCAAGAAAGATTAATCAATTACGAGACCCTAATAGTAGAGGTGTAAATTAGCTAACCTGTTGAATTTTAGACTTTTATTTGTCCTATATAATTAAGCAAGGCCACTATGAGCGCAACCCAATACCAGCTTGTTTTTAAAATAGATGTAAATCATTCCTATTTTAATGGAGGAGAGAAACCTAATCTGTATTTTATTCCTTCCAGTTCTTCCGGCCAATCCTTGTCATGGTTGAATTTTGTTGTAAATAAAAGGAAAGGTGGTATGGATTTATTTGCAGCATCTCCCTTTCCACTGGTGGATTATTTAAAAACAATAGTTCTTGAAGATGGAATTGAGGTCTTCGATTTTGACATTTTTAGCGAGGATACTCACTTCACTTTCTATACCGACTTTCCTGTAGACGCCTTAGGCCTATTAAAGTACTCAAGTGATAATGAATTGAACCAAACCGAAAATGGTATAACTGTTCTCCACCCTGTTTTTGAGGATAGTCAAATTGCTGCTGCGATAGGGAGAATACGCGTTGGTTTGGATGACTTAATACCAACTTTAGAAGCTGGGAGAAGTGTTCATTTTAATATCAACTTCAACTCAAGATCAATCCAATGGCAATATCATTTTTTAAATGAAGGGGTACTACCTTTAACTGAAATGGCCATTGTTAGTGATTCTGGCATTCAATTTAGTGGACCTACTGAAGTATTGCTTAAAAATGGTCAAAGCGCCATGCGATTTGATAGCCATGTTTTAATCCCGCTAAGGCAAATTCCTGAATATTCATTTGATTTATTAATGGGAGGAAAAGTAATTGTTAAAGGTTTACCTAGTCCAAGTCCTACCGGTCTTTTTAAAATAGAAACCGACACTGAAACGATATTTGGCGCTGCTATATACGTTTATGTATGAAAATAATTTCCCTAAAGAAGGAAAGGTAATTTTGGAAATCGGATCTTTCTAGCCTTTGGTTTTTTGAATCAATAAATTATTACCTGTATTCAGGTTAGAATATCCTTACTGAGAAAAAAAACACATACTCCAATGACTCATAAAGCTTCCTTTAGCCCCAATAGGTAAGCGGCCTCAGTGGAAATTCGATCAAGTGTGCTTTTCTTTATAAATTGGCTTTGATTGGTTTGTTGGACTTGATCTCTTTTACAAAAATAACTATGGATTGCCCTTCTCGGTTGGGCCGTGTGGTTGGTGGTTCCACCGTGCCAGGTGTGGGAATTGAAAATGACTACAGAACCTGCTTCAGCTACTATTATTTTCTCATCGGGATGTGAATCCATTGGGTCATTCATGGCTTCGGCAGGGAGCGTGGATTGTAAATGAGTGCCAGGGACTACTCTGGTAGCACCATTTTCCTTATAAAAGTCATCCAATAACCAGATCGAATTGCATACCATAAAATTCATGTTTTGAATGGATTCTGGCCAATCCACATGAAGTTTTTGTAAGCCTGCCCCCGGAAGTGCAGCCCGGTAATTGAGTGAAGAAAGTTTGAACTGCTCACCAAGAACTAGAGCAATGGCAGCCAATACTTTGGGGTGGGTGTAAAAGATATCAAAGGCAGCACCTTTATTCACCAAGTCACCTAGTCTAGTAGCCCCTGTCTCCTTGGGATGCCGGATACTGGGAGATTGCATCAATTCATACCCGGCATTTTCACCCTCTTCTTCAAGTATTTCATCCACCCGTTGCCTTATCTCAATAAGACTGTCAACGGAAAGTAATTTTCCAAGATTGAGGTAGCCGTTATTCTTTAAAAATTGTTGCTCATCTTCAGATAACAGATCTGAATAAACACCCATTTTTTGGAGAAAATCATTCATGGTATTTTGGGTTTAATGGATTAATAAACATCAAAAAAATCAATATTTATTCAAGTTTTGCTAACCTTTTCAATAGTGGAGGGTGAGAATAATTGATAAACACATAAAGTGGATGCGGGTCAATGTCTGAGAGCGTTTTCACTGAGAGTGTTTTCAATGCTTTAGCAAGTGGAGGGCCACTAAAAGTCGTTTTGGCAAAAGCGTCCGCTTCGAATTCATTTTTTCGACTCAAATAATTCATCCCCATTCCTATGATCATAGAAATCGGTGTGAATAACATGGTGAAACCAATGATGTTGAGGTGTACGGCCATTTGATTTCCTCCAAGGGCCAAACTCAAAGGTTCACTGAAAATAAATAGGGAGAGAATATAAAGAATAAGGCCTGTTTGAAGAATTCCTACCAACATCCCTGTTTTTATATGCCCTTTTTGATAATGGCCGATTTCGTGAGCCAAAACCGCTACAAGTTCTTCTTGTGTATGTTGTTTGATTAGGGTGTCGAAAAGCACTACTTTTTTTCTTTTACCAAAACCTGAAAAGAAGGCATTTGCTTTTGACGAGCGTTTGCTGCCATCCATCACGAACACATTTTTTAAGGAGAAATTAACTGAATTGGCATAGGAGGTAATCGCCTCTTTCAGTTCTCCTTCTTCTAGTGGAGTTAGCTTATTAAACAATGGCAGGATCAATCCGGAATAAAATAAATTGGCCAATAGCATAAAAAGGGAAGCTACGATCCAGAAAATCCACCAGAAGTCTTGGCCTAACTCAAGAATGAGCCATAATAATGTGGCAAGCAATGCACCACCAATGATTATTGTAAGGAGGTACCCCTTTAATTTGTCCAGAAAAAATGTTTTTACTGTGCTTGTATTGAAGCCAAAGTCATTCTCTATTTTAAATGTCTGGTAATAGTCAAATGGAATAGAAAGAATATCTGAGCCAATAAAGATGATGGCGAAATAGGCTAGCGTGAGCAACATTGGGTTTTCTATGTATTGCCTGAGCCATTCATCAAGCCAGCCAAACAGGCCAAATCCGATGAATAGTAGGGTGATCACAAAAGTAAAAGTACCTGAAACCAGACCAAACTGATAGCCGGCTCGTTGATACGCTTTGCTTTCTTTTAATTTGTCGACATCCAGATAACCCTGAAGGGTAGGGGGAATTGGCCCCGACTTTTTACTAACATTGAGGTAGTTGATGATTTTTTCAAATATAAAATTAAAACTAACTACCAGAAGTAATAGGTATTTGATTGTCTCTTGATCCATGGGTCAAAATCATTAAAATTTAGGACATGGCAGAATGGTGTCCCTTTTTCTGGGGGCACCTGGATTTTTAGGTGGGAAAATATAAGAAAGGCTGATTTCGTGAGCCCCACCAGACTGTATGCCTAGTTTAGATACGGTGTAATCAAAACTGTATCCAATATTTAAACCAGTTGGTAAATTAAACCCTACCATAAGCACAACTGCATCTCTGTTGCTTTGCTTTTCTACTGGCTTGTAAGGGAGCCCTCTGTACCAAACGCCTAATACTATTGGTTCTAAATAGAGGTAACCACCCAAGTCAAGTTGCTCAAAAGGTCCTTGCCGTTTATAGTTAATGGTTGGAGTGAAATACCTTTCCTTATAGGTATGGGTGAAATCATTTCTAGGTGCCCCCCTTCCCAATGAAATCCGATAACCTGTGTGAATGGAATACTTGACGGGTAAGCGACTGATGCCCTCATCTAAGAAACTTTGATTGGGACGGTTGATATGGTGCGTAGAAAGGCCAAACCAGAAGTTGTCTGAAAATAACAATCCGCCAAAAGAAACTGAGAACATATTCACCGGATCTCCTAATCCGGTAATGTCATTTCCAGGAAGGATAGGACCAAATGGATCGGCTGGGTTTATTTGATTGGCAAACACCAGATTTTCATAAAAACCAATATCTCTGCGCATATAACTTGCCTGAAAACCCGGTTTGAAATACATGTTGTCTGCCAGTTTTAGCTCGTAGGACAAAATCCCTGAAACATGGGTGGATTGCAGTCCCGACACTCCTTCAGTGTCGTTCGTTACCAAAAAACCTACTCCCACATTGTATTCCTCTACATAAGTATCTGCATAAGCAGAAAAAGTAGAGAAATTCGCTTCTAATCCAGGCCATTGATTCCGGTAATTAACGCCTACTCTTGTAGCGAGTTCAGCACCAGCAAAAGCAGGGTTTAGGTATAGTGGTGCCGCATAGTATTGGCTGTATTGTGGGTCCTGCCCAAATGCATTAATTCCTGTTGCCAGAAGGACAAGGGTCAAAAAAACTGTATTAATTTGTGCCTGAAACAAAGATTTATTCGTTTATTGAATACCAATCAGTTTATTAACGTATAGCAAATATAAACTGTATGCAAAGTTGCGCCTAATTTATGAAATCTAACCATTTTAAAACCATATTTGAATTAATAATTAAAGTAATTTTTTTATTTTGGTGCTTAAGTACCCCTTTATCGATATTTGCCCAAGGCTTTAATAACAATGAATGGATCTTTGGGTATTGCGAAGGTGGAGATAATAATTACCTCTCCTTTGGGAAGGATGGCAAGGCTAAAGTAGAAAGTCTATCTGGAAATATTACCCTTGGCAAGGCCAATACAGCCATGGCGATTGACCCTATTTCTGGAGAAATATTGTTCTATACGGATGGTGCTTTGGTATACAATTACCTAAATGATGCCATGCAGGGCGTCGTTGGTGAGTTAGGGGGAGTAGAAACTGCCCACCAATCAGTTGCCATATCCGAATTTGATTTTGATCTAAGCGAAGGCGGCTCCAGAGATTTTTACATCTTCTATACCAGTCCGGATGGTCAGCTGCAATACAGTCTGGTAGACATGAACGACCAGGGAGGGGCGCCTTCCAATCAACCACCCGCAGGGGCGGTGACTCAGGGGGGTGTGATAGGGAATGCCCAAGGGGCAATTTTAGCAGTTAAATCAGGAAGTTCGCCCAATTATATTGTCAGCTATGACAATGGCAGTTTGACAGCCAAAAAGCTGGAGGATCAGGAGGGGCTGTTTACAGATACAGACACTTTATCGCTGGCTTCTGCACCGAGGACGATGCTATTTGACGAAGATGCTGGTGTATTGTATATCGTTTCCGACAGTCCAGAGGAAGGCATTTTGGTTGTCCCCTTTGATGCCGATACTGGTTTGTTTGGAATCCCAGAAACCCTTTCTGATACTGGGGGTACGGAATTAATTACAGGCTTAGCGGTTTCCCCCGATGGGGATTTTCTTTATTACGCTCAGGGAGATGAATTGTATAGGATTTTTATTAGTGAAGAGGAAATAGCTCCTGAAATTCCGGCCAGCTTAATTCCCGACTCTACAGCTGTTAACCTGCCGCTTACCTCCGAAATATTTAAAATCTATGATGTTAAGGTAGGGCCTGATGATCAGCTCTACTATATCTATGAAGAGGTAGAAGGCGGTCCCCAGCTTATTGGGAGGGTGACAAAGCCAGATGAATGGGGAATGGGTGAATTGGCTATTGAAGAACTTCCTTTCAATGGCAGCGATTTTTGTGGCACCGTTTTTCCTCAATTCTCGCCCAATATTGATTTAGAACCTACGGTTGATTTTACTTGGGATCCAGAGATGCCATGTATGAATACTTCTATTCAATTGACCAGTGAAGTAACTCCCTTAAATTACCGCCCCGTAAGTTTTGAATGGGAGATAATGCCACCTCTTACAGATGAGGACGGTGAGGAGATAGAAATGGATCTTTCAGTTGAACATCTACTTTTGCCTAAGGAAGCCACCGCAGAACAACAAGTAACAGTAAGCCTTACCGTTACCTATGCAAACGGTGAAACTGGGAATGTGACCAAAAGCATTTCCTTAACAGAAAATAATTTGACTGCACAGTTCAGTCCATCAGATACTACCCTTTGCGAACCTTCCTGCATTGACTTAATGCCCTTGGTGGAGGCTCAAAGTGAAGGTGAAGACGGAGGTCAAGGAGGCGGAGGCCTTGGAGGTGGTACAGGTGGTCAAGGCCAAGGAGAAACGAATTATGAATATTTCTGGTCGAATAAAAGAGATGAGGGTTGGGGACCGGAAGCACCTAACGAGGTGTGCGATCCAGGTTATTACTGGGTATTGGTAAGGGAACAAGGGTCTTCCTGTTATGCTTATGCGGGAATAAGAATAAAAATTTGGGACGTAGAAGACCAAAGCAATAATATCTGGTATTTTGGAGATGGAGCAGGTTTGGATTTCAATATAGATCCAGACGATCCGGATGGACCGACCCCACGGCCTATTGAAACCCCTCATCCCCAAAACATTCCTGCAGGGGTTACCACTGTTTCAGACCAAACAGGTCAGGTTTTGTTTTATACGGATGGACAGACGGTTTGGGATTTAAATGGCGATGCCATGCAAAATGGAGAAGACATTGGTGGAGACAACCTTTCTAGCGGGAGTGTTATGGCCGTTCCTATAGCATCTGATGAAACCCTCTTTTACCTTTTTACTACCCAATTAGGAGCTGGAGGTGAGAACGAGGTAAAGTATTCCCTAGTAGATATAAAAGGTGACAATCCTGAAGGAATAGGAAATGTGGTCACCAAAGACAACCTTTTATTCAGTCCCAGCACGCAACATTCAGCAGCATTTGATTCTGGAGATACCATCTGGGTGGCTTTCCATGAGCAAGGGAACAATACATTTCGCTTATATCCTGTGAATGACGATGGAATCGCCCAGCCAGTATTCAATTCGGTTGGTAGTAATTTTGATTTTGGTGATGGCTCAGGCACCATGAAGTTTTCAGATGATGGGACTAAGGTGGCTGTCACCTTTAAACAAGGGGGCTCCAATAAGCTGGAAATATTTGATTTCGATCAAAATACTGGAGAAATGACCCCTTATGCCTTACTAGATTTAGGCACAGATGGAGATATTTATGGACTAGAGTTTTCGGATGATGCAAATAGGGTATTTGTTTCTTATACCAATGGCGGACCGGGAATTGAAGAGTTTTTTATACAGGGGGTGGAAGAAACAGACAATAGTGATCCGGAAAACCCAGTGACGACCACCTGTCCTGATTGTTTTGAAGAAGCCAGTGGTCAGTCAGAGATTGAAGATTGTATTTTATCAGGAAGAGCAGTTATACCCGACACGCAAAGCCTTTCATTGGGGGCTTTACAAATAGGGCCTGATGGGCAAATTTATGCAGCTGTAGTGGGGTCTAATCAAATAGGTCAGGTACAGGTCGGTGGAGGGTGTAATCCTTCCACATTCACGCAGTCAGGTGTTGAACCTATGCCAGGAACATCGAATTTAGGATTGCCATCATTTGTTCAGAATTCCGGGAGTTCCATTCCGGATCCAAGCCTCGCTGGGCCAGACAGACTATGTTTAAGTGATGAAAGTGGTGCTGGGGGAGTTTTCGAAGGAGGAGGTGAACCAGATATTGACACTTATAATTGGACAATATTCGATGCGGAGGGAGAGGTAGTTGATGAGTTTTTGAATGGTGGAGAAGAATTTCAGGAGTTGGAATATTTCTTTATGGAAGAAGGTAGCTATACTGTTCAATTGCAGGTAGACCGATGTGGCACACCTTGGGAAGAAGTATTTACCCAGGATGTGGAGGTAGTCACTTCTCCTGTTATCACATTGCCCTCCGAAATATCGCTTTGCGGAGAAGAGATAACATTGGTGGCGGTGGATCCTGAAGATCCCCGAATTGCGGAGTACGCTTTTCAATGGGTGAATGCAGCAGGACTGGTGGTAGGCAATAGCAATGAGTTGACGGTTACTGAAGAAAGTATTTATACCGTGATAGTAGCTTATGGCTTACCGGAAGGCGAGGATCCTGAACTCTTTCAGTCTTGCCCTGTCAGTCAATCGGTTTTTGTAGGACCGCCCTTTGAGTTTACAATCGACCAGTCAGCAGCCGCAGTTTGTTATGGTGATTCGGTTCGTTTCTCTCCAGATACACCTGTGTCAGGGACTTGGTCAATACGTTTAGGAAGCAGTGGAGAATATACTGAAATCGGCGATACCCAGGAACTAAGCCTGAATACCGGAGACCTCGAAGGACCCGGATCGTTTGAGTTATTGTTTCAAACAGCTGATCCATTGAATAGTGATTGTATAGTAGAAAGGACTGCCACATTGGAAGTAAATGGGCTGCCTGAGTTTTCCGTTGCGGACGTTGCGCCTTCGGAAAGCTGTACAATATCCAATGGAAGCATTGTAGTGGAGGCCATTTCCCAATTGGATAGCTTGGTTTTGGAAGGCACAACTGAAGTGATTGTTGGTGTTTTGGAAAATACTCAGCTCACCTTTGATAATTTGGCTCCTGGAACCTATACTTTTACAGGATATATTGGCTCCTGTGAAACGACTCATTCTGCTATCGTAGAAAACAATACTCCGCCTGATGATGTTTCCTTTACGGTTTCTACTTTACCTGAATCCTGCAGTGATACTGGCCCTCAAGATGGCGCCATTGTTATTGTTTTTGATGGTGATCCTGCCTCTGGCGAATATACCATTACCAATGTGGCGACCGGAGAAAAGGTCAATGCTGATTTCACTGATAGGACAAGTATCAATGTACTGCTTCCCGAAGGATCCTATTTGGTTGAAGTTGCCAATGCGTTGGGTTGTGTTGTCCCAGCATCTGGTACCTATGAAATTTTATCGGGAGAAGAAGAGGTGTCCTTAACTAGCCCAGGTTTTTGTGGAGGAGTAGTGACTACCGAAATTACGGCAGAAATAGATGGATCATTAGTAGATCGAATTGAGTGGTACAATGTTGTCGGAGCTGCCAAAAATTTGATTGTAGGTGAAGAGTCGCTCAATTTGATCATAAGTAGTCCAGGAACCTATGAGGTTCAGTTGTATAATGCTGCTGGTTGCCTTCTTGGTGCTGAGCAAATTACAATCAACCGATCAGATTCTCTTCCACCAACACTATTCCCCAATTATGATATTTGCGCGGCTTCAAACGATTTGGTGACGCTTGAGGTAGGCACTTGGGACAGTTATGAATGGTCTCAAGGAGGAGTTTTGGTGAGTACTGAGCCATCATTTACTCCCGTAGACGAAGGTAACTATGCATTAATGGTAATCGATTCTGAAGGATGTGATTACACCCTTAATTTTACAGTCACTGAAGTATGTGAAGTAAATGTGGTTTACCCCAATGCCATTAGACCCGGTGATCCTGATAGGAATTTCTTGATTTATACCACTGGACAGATTGATACGCTTTCAGTATTTATCTATAACCGATGGGGTGAATTGATTTATTTCTGTGAGCAGGAAAACATAGCTGAGAACCTTTCTGTTTGTGTTTGGGACGGTTTACTCAATGGAAGAAAAGTACCTTCGGGAACATATCCTCTAGTTGTGAAGTTTACCAATAAGAAACAAAACATTAACATAATAAAAAGAGACGCCATTGTCGTCATTGAATAGTATATGATAGTATTGATTTCCCCAGCAAAAACCCTGGATTATAGCCCCACAAATATAACAACCAAAACACAGCCTGAATTTAAAAAGGAGATTGGGGAATTGATTGGAATAATGAAAAAAAAATCCCGTAAGTCTATCCAGGAATTAATGGATATAAGTGAGAATTTGGCGCAATTAAATGTAGAACGATACCATCAATTTTCCGATGAGTTTAATGAAGAAAATGCCAAACAAGCGCTTTTGGCCTTTAAAGGGGATGTGTATACGCATATAGATGTGGCTTCTTTTTCCGAGGAAGACTTTTCCTTTGCCCAGGATCATTTGAGGATTTTATCTGGTTTGTATGGGCTTTTGAGGCCTATGGACATGATCCAGCCCTACAGATTGGAAATGGGGATTAAATTGAAAAATAAAAAGGCCAAAGATCTTTATGGATTCTGGGGCTCAAAAATCACCAAGGCAATAAATGAGTTGGCAGTGGGTCAACCCATAATCAACCTGGCTTCCAAAGAATATTTTAAAGCAGTGAAAAAGAAAGATTTGAAATCTACCCTGGTAAATCCTGTTTTCAAGGAGTATAAAAATGGAACCTATAAAAACATTGGGATTTTCTCCAAACAAGCGAGAGGTTTAATGACGGATTTCATTATCAAGAACAAAATAGAAAACCCAGAAATGCTAAAAACTTTTAATGAAGGCAAGTACGAGTATTCGGAAAGCAAAAGCAGTACGGGGGAATGGGTGTTTATCCGGTGAGAAAACAGTAGCATCACCTCACAATAAAAAACTTACAGTAAGGTGCTAAAAGACATCAACTTTAAAAGGATTTGATTTTGTTTAGTAAAGTACTTAATTGGGAAATCGAATTTTTAAAAACATTGAATCTTCTTTCTTATTCAGTATTTTTTTCAATTTCTCAAAATATTTAGGGGGTGTTTCTCTCTTTTTTTCAGATTTATTTGGTAAACTTGGTAAATTTAATTTTTGAAATATGATAAGCGTAGACTTGATTGCAGGGGCTCGCCCTAATTTTATGAAAATTTCTCCGATAATAGATGCGATTAAAGCAGCATCAGGAGAAGGAAAGGCAATAACTTTTAGACTGATACACACTGGTCAACATTACGACAAAAACATGTCTGGAAGCTTTTTTGAACAGTTGGGGATTCCCGAGCCAGATGTAAACCTGGGAGCAGGTGGTGGTAGCCAGGCCGAACAAACGGCAGCCATCATGATAGGTTATGAAAAATTGCTAATGGAAGGTGACAAGCCCGACATCTGTCTGGTAGTTGGAGATGTAACTTCGACGATGGCTTGTGCCATCACAGCACAAAAACTACATGTAAAAGTAGCGCATGTGGAAGCTGGGATTAGGTCAGGAGACTGGTCTATGCCGGAAGAAATTAACCGAATGGTTACCGATAGCATTACCAATTATTTTTTCACTACCTCTGAGGTAGCCAATGAAAGCTTAAGAAAAGCTGGGATTGGCAATGAAAGAATTTTCTATGTTGGCAACACGATGATCGACACCTTAGTGAAACATCGCCCAAGATTTCAGAAACCCGAAGTCTGGGATGAAATCGGCTTGGAAAAAGGCAAATACATCGTGATGACTTTACACAGGCCTGCCAATGTGGATCAGGAAGAGAAACTGAAAGAACTTATACAAGAAATCATAGATCATTCTGGTGGTTTGCCATTGGTGTTCCCTGTTCATCCGAGGACAAAGAAGATGTTGCAAAACCTAGGTATTACTCACGAAAGGTTACACATGATAGATCCATTGGGATATCTTGAGTTTAACTACCTCGTAGAGAGCGCAAAAGCGGTAGTTACTGACTCGGGAGGGATCACAGAAGAAACCACAGTAATGGGGATTCCTTGCATGACCTTGAGAGACAATACTGAGCGTCCAGAAACCATCACAGAAGGTACCAACGAATTACTTGGGACGGATCCAAAAGCCATAAAGCCTGCCATGGAAAAATTGTTTTCCGGGAATTGGAAGAAAGGACAAATCCCACATTTATGGGATGGAACAACTGCCAAAAGAATTGTTAAAATTCTTATCGAAAAGCTAGGTTAATTTCTATCCGAATACGAAGATTAATTAATGCCCTTTCTGACAATAAAAGATTATTTCTTTTTCAGGAAGGGCATGTTTTTTTATCAGCGCTTCAGGAAGACGCTGGGCAAAATCATTCTCCAATACCCTTAAACCAGATTGACTGAGCCTTTTGGCATAATCTTTCCCATATTTCCTTACATGGTCACTCTGGCCAAATACTTTTTCTCTTTCTTTGGGATCTGTAATCGAATGGTCTTCAAGTGTAGTCTCATGGTCATATACAGGTGACTGAATGATCCCCCAGCCATTGGGTTTTAGAACCCTGTTGATTTCAGCACAAGCTTTCAAATCATCTGCCACATGTTCGAGTACATGGTTACAAAATACAACATCGAAGGAATTGTCAGGAAAGGGGATTTGGTGAATATCCATCTTTACCTCTGCCAAGGGTGATTCAATATCGCCAGAGATGTATTCCAGATTTTTTAATCTTTTGAAGCGATCCAGAAAGCACAACTCGGGAGCGACATGGAGGACTTTTAGGGGGGCGACAAAGAAATCAGTTTCTTGTTGTAAGAAAAGCCACATAAGCCGGTGTCTTTCCAAGCTCAGACAGTTAGGACAAAGCGCATTCTCGCGGGCAATTCTCCCGTAGGGCAAAAATTTACGAAAGCCCTTTTGACATATATTGCACGATACGTTTGAACCCGAATAAAATATTACGGCGACTTTTAAGAAAAAATGGCTAAAGAGCTGCAAGTACTTTCTGGGAATATGGCGAATTGTCCAACTAATCAATGATTTCATAGTGCAAATATATAAGGTAGCTTTGAAATGGCACTTCCTTTGTTAAAAATCATTCTTTATCTGTGTCGAAGGTTATCGTTTCAATTTAAATGTCAGGTAGACACTTACGTTATTATTCCAGTGGCTATATAAAATGCTATGTGGAGAATACTTAGGTTTCAAAATGGCTAAATTTGTTATGTATTTAACTCAATCAAAATGAAAAGGAATCTAATATACGTAGCCATTGGGAGCATATTGGTCATAGGCGCCTTGTATTTTTTCTTTGCTTCAGGAAGTACTGGTGTAGAGAATAATATTTTGGCAACTGTTGAGCAAGGAGAGTTTCGTATAGAGATCACTACTTCTGGTGAATTGGAAGCCCTACGTTCCGTGCAGGTTTTTGGTCCCGCTGAGGCCCGAAGATTTCGAATCGGGAGCTTCACCATTGATAAAATGGTGGATGAAGGAACGGTGGTACAAAAAGGAGATTTCATTTGCTCTATTGATAAAACGGAACTTTTTGGTCGGCTTGAAGACCGAAAATTGGACCTGGAACAGACCAGGGCACAATATGAACAAATCCAATTGGACACTTCTTTAAATCTTCGTGTGGAAAGGGACAACATTCTCAATCAAAAATACATTGTTCAGGAGCAGGAATTGATTTTGGAACAATCCCAATTTGAGCCACCTGCTATCATAAAACAAAATGAATACAATGTTGAGAAAGCCATAAGAGAGTTGGATCAAGCCCAGGAAAGGTATAGAATTAAAACCCTTCAGGAAAAAGCCCGGATGATGGAGATTGCCGCCAAGCTTAGGGAGGATGAATTGGAAGTAAGCCAAATGGTGGAAGTGCTTGATAAATTCGTTGTCACAGCGCCGCAAGATGGAATGGTTATCTATGTGGATTATAGAGGATCAAAAGTGAAAGAAGGTTCTCAAATCAACTCATGGAACCCGGTAGTGGCAACTCTTCCTGACCTTACTACCATGCAAAGCATTACCTATATAAATGAGGTGGACATAAGAAGAGTAAAGAGCGGTCAGCAAGTAGAATTGGGAATGGACGCCTTCCCAGACAAGAAATATACTGGAGAGGTCAAGAAAGTGGCCAATGTAGGTCAGCAAAGACCTAATTCAGATGCCAAGGTATTTGAGGTGATTATTGAAGTAAATGAGAGCGATCCATTATTGCGCCCTTCCATGACTTCAAGTAATACCATCATTGCAGATAAATTAGACGATGTTTTGTACGTACCTTTGGAGGCCGTAAATGTTGCCAACGATAGCATTAATTATGTTTACCTTAGAAATGGTACCAAGCAGGAAGTTTTGTTGGGGATGACAAATGCCAATGATGTAGTGATAGAAAAAGGCTTGACTCAGGGCCAATATGTCTATTTGAATACACCTGACTGGGGAGAGAATATAGCCATTAATTTACTTGAGGAACTAAATGGTAAAAGAAACCAAGACCAGGCGAAAGAAGAGGAAGAGCCTTTGGCTTCAGTGTCTAGATAATATTAAAGTCAGATTGTTTTTTGACAAGAAGTAAATTAACCCCCTGACAAACCAATCCATAATTTATGTTCAATGAAAGGTTATTAGCCAATTTCTACATCGCTTTCGAAGCCGTTTTGGCCAATAAGGTTCGCTCATTATTAACAGCATTAGGAATTATTTTTGGAGTTGCTGCAGTAATTGCCATGCTCGCCATTGGTACAGGTGCCCAGCAGGAAATCATGGAGCAAATCAAGCTTGTGGGGGTCAATAATATCGTAATAGAACCTATAGTAGAGCAGATCGAAGAGCAGGTAGATCAAAATAGTGGTATGGAGAGGGAGAAAAGTAAATTTTCTCCAGGGCTTAAACTTGATGATGTTATCGCCATTCAAAATATCATTCCCGGGATCAACAGAATCAGTCCTGAAATTGTCATGGATACTTATATAGTAAAAAGTGGCATACGACGGTCAGCAAAATTAGTAGGGGTAGATGTGGCTTATTTTGATGTACTCGATTTTCAGCTGAAGGAAGGCCGGATGTTTAGTGAGAAAAACCTGATTGAGGGAAATCCGGTATGTATCATCGGTAGAAATGTGGCGGCCAGATTTTTCCCAAATGAAAACCCAATTGGGAAAAGGATTAAAAGTGGAAATCAATGGCTTGAAGTAATAGGGATTCTGGAAGAAAGAATTGTTTCTGAGTCCAGTATTTCCAAGTTAGGCATAAGAGATTTTAATATGGATGTGTATATCCCTATTCAAACCATGCTGATACGCTATCGGAACAGAGACCTGGTTACAGAGTCAAGGTTGAATGATTCTGAATCGAACAGTTCTGGAAATTATCACCAAATCGATAAATTGGTGATTCAGGTATCGGATAGTGAGTTGTTGAACCCCACCGCAGAGGTATTGGCCAAAATGCTTCAAAGAAGACATTTTAATGTGGTTGACTTTGAAATTACAATCCCTGAGCTGTTACTAAAACAACAACAACGTACACAGAATATTTTCAATATAGTGCTCGGGGCAATTGCAGGCATCTCTCTTTTAGTAGGAGGAATTGGGATTATGAACATCATGTTGGCATCTGTGATGGAAAGAATAAAAGAAATTGGCCTAAGACTTTCGTTAGGAGCAAAAAAAACCGATATTGTTAATCAGTTTTTATTTGAATCTATTATGATAAGTGTTAGTGGTGGCCTGATAGGCGTGATTCTGGGAATTGTTCTGGCACATCTGGTGTCTACTTTTGCAGATTTCCCTACGGTCATTACCCTAAGTTCTATAATTCTGTCCTTTGGCGTAGCTGCCACTGTAGGATTGGTATTCGGTATCACTCCAGCAAAACGTGCGGCAAGTCAAGACCCTATAACTTCTTTACGATATGAATAAAAAATTTTTAATTGTTACGGGTATCTTTCTCTTTCTGGTTTGTTTATCTGTTCGTGCCCAGGAAGTCGTCAGTTATACACTTGAAGACATTATTGAAAGAGCTAAAAGGCAATCTCCTGCTGCATTAAATGCCGATACCAGAAGGGAAAATAGATACTGGAGCTATAAACTGTACCAGTCAGACTATAACCCACAATTGAATTTGGAAGGCACACTGCCAAGTTATTCTCAAGCTTTCAATAGTGTTGAACAGCCGGATGGCACCATTGAATTTAGAGAAGTTCGACAAAATTACGCTGACCTTGAGTTGGGATTGCAACAAGTTATAAGTCCCACCGGCGGTACCTTATCTGTAAACAGTTCTTCCAGTAGATTTGATAATTTTCTTGCTACGGGCAATGAAAACCAGACAAGGTGGAATGGGGTTCCCGTTAATGTTCGTTTGAATCAACCGATTTTTGCCTTTAATCGTTATAAATGGAATAGGAAAATAGAACCTAAACTCTACGAAGAAAGTAAAAGGGCCTATGTTGAAGAAATGGAACAAATAAGTGGTAGGGTGACCCAAATGTTTTTCAATTATTTGGTGGCTCAAGTAAACTTAGACATTGCTACCAAAAACCTTCTAAATTCTGAAGCAATATTAAAAATTGAACAAGGAAGGTACAATATAGGCACTACCTATGAAGATAAATTGCTTCAGGTAGAACTTCAGGTATTGGAAGCGAGGCAAGGGGTAGCTGAGGCACGTTTAGATATGGAATCCTCTTCTTTACAGCTAAAATCCTATATTGGCTTAAATGAATCTACAGCACTTAACTTGGTGTTGCCTTCAGAGATTCCTGATTTTGAGGTGAGGGTAGAGGATGCCATAGAATATGCTTTCCAAAACCGATCAGATGCAATAAAATTCGATAGAGAAAGGTTACAAGCCCAAGCAGTGGTTGCTCAAGCCAGAGGGCAAAGATTTCAAATGAATTTGAATGCCAGCTATGGATACAATAAAGCAGATCTGATGTGGTCAGATATTTATTCAAATCCCAATACCCAAGCATTGGTCAATTTGACTATAAATGTTCCAATACTTGATTGGGGAAGGAACAAAGCCCGAATGAGTATGGCCAAGGCGAATCAAAAATTGACTGAATTCGAAATAGACCAGGAAATCATCACTTTCGAGCAGACAATTTTCACCAAAGTCAGGAACTTTATCATGCTAAAAGACCAATTGGAAATTAGCAAGACTTCCGATTTAGTAGCAGACAAGCGTTATGAGATTTCTTTTAGGAGATATCAAAGCGGAAATGTAACGATTACGGATCTTGGTATAGCCCAACGAGACAAAGATACAAACAGAAGAAGTTATGTAGAGTCTTTAAGGGATTTCTGGTTGGCTTACTATGAGCTGAGAGAACTTACTTTGTATGATTTTGAAGCCAAGGAGTTATTGTACACTCCTGACATGGGTTTTTCAGAAGATTGATATTTCATTACGCGGTTTTCACCGGAGATTCATAGAACTATACCTAAAACGCCAAGGTCTTTTCGATAGCAATCGAACAGTCCTTGGCGTTTATTTTATATATATAGTGAAGGGGTTAACTCGATAAAAAGGAAATGTGACCCCAAAAGCCCCAAGGGGTGAAAATTTGTTGTTAGGGATGTAAGCCCCTGGTAAAAACAATGCTGACAAAAACTCCCAAGTTACCTGTCCTATGTTTCATTTTTATTGTCCTATAATTCCATCTAACTCTTTAAAGATTTAGGGTAATCATAATAGAATTGGGTCAATGTTCTCATTCATCAGCCCAGAAAGGGGGTAATATCACAGCCACGGGTGTAGCCCGTGGTTCAGTGAATGCACAATAAATGATTTTGGCGGTATTGTTGCTTTTTTTCTGCAACAATGCTGACAAAATCTTGACTTAGCTATATCTTCGAATCCGAGTTAAAGCTTTCCTGATGAATAGTATTGACCCAAAGAAGGCCACGTTTTTGACTTTCGACTCTGACTACATAAAGATAGGCGTGCCAATTATGACCTTAAGCTATCGGAGTAAAATAGCTGCATTTTAATGAGGCCAGGGCCTGGTGATCCTTTCTTTAATATAGGCCTTATAAGAATTCCCTAAGCAATAAACCCCTGCACCAAATAAGAGGGCGATGTGAAAAAGGCCATTGTTATAGACACCAATTATGGCTCCAAAGGCATCCATAAAAGAATTTGTTTGGAGAATATGGTCTCTGACCCAACCAATAGAAAAAATCAAACGGATAAAAATGGACAATAATGCCAAAGCCCCTGCTACTATTCCCAATACAGGTTTCTTATAATGAATAATTAAACCAAAAGCAGCAAAAGTCTCAATGGCAGCAAGTAGAATCGACCAAAATAGATTGTATTCCAGCGCCCCAATAAGTTTTAACTTTGTAAATCCCCCAAATAGAAGCAGACATGCAAGGGAAATTCTGATAATATGGCCTCCTATGGCCTCAGTTTTCAGGTACTTTAAGAATGTTTCCAAGTATTCAATATAAGAATTAAACCCAAATTTTGCATAATGGATGTGTTTTTTATTCTCCTATCAATCCTCACTTTTGCGCAAGCAAATTATAGATAGGAAAGAAATCTGTATTGTTTGGCGATCAAATTCTGAATCTGACTTAGAAAAAGACAATTACTCAGCTACTCTTTTAACTAGTCAACTTCAATATCTACCGGAGCTGATTGGTACATAATGGAGCCTGTCTTACCATAGACAATAATGCTTAATTCATATGCCCCAGTTGCTTCTGGTGCCCATACCAACTTTTTCTGATTTTTTGCTAATGGTATTGGCTCGTCATTCGCTATAAATAAAGTTTTCGAAATCTTCGTAGTATCCTGAAACAAGTGAGATATATGAACGCTTAAAGGGTTGCCTTTTTTAAAGGTGCTACCATCATTTGGAGAAGTGATGGTGATAGAAGATTGTTCTAATTGTTTCTTGTTCAATTGGAATCCAGGTGTGCTCATGTTTTTAAAGGCTTTATAAACTTCTGGGTCGTCATTTACTCCTTTGAACTCAAAAGGAATGTGTTGGTTTACTCCACTTTCCATAAAACCCCAAGCAGCACCATTTATTACCGAATATGCCAAAGCAGCAGCCCCTTCCTTGCCTGTTTTATCATCTTCATTACAGACAATTGGTTTACCGTATTTCTTTAATTGGTTGATTTTTTCCGAATAATCATCTAGTGAGGTGTTGTTGAAATGAATAAGTAGAAAATCTGCAATGTTTACCAGACTTTCTGAAAACATGCCATGACCAAGGCCACTTGTGCTCACCAAGAGGTCAGGATGGGCCTTTTTTGCAGTTTTCATAAGGTCAATTTGCCCTCTTTCGCTAACTAACCATTCACTATCTGCCCAACCTTGGTAACCTCCATGAGGGTATTCGTTGGCAATTTCCAATATAACATTGCTAAATTTCTCTTCGGCAATCCAGTGAGCAGTATTCTTAACCGCTTCAATAATTGCTTGCTTGTTTTTTAAAGCAAATTCATGGTCCCGCTGCCTCTGGTAAAAACAAGAAAGAATAATGACTGCACCCTGATGATCAGCTGCTTTTATGGCTTTAGCCACCCTGTCAGTGTAGGATTTTCTCAATGCCCCATTCGGTTCAAAAGCGGTATTGATGGCACCTTCAAAACCAGGCAAACCTCCTTGAAGTGAAATTACAAATGCGTTCACGCCTAAAGCTACATATTCGGGTATATGGTTGATGAAGTTTTGGGTATTTTGATCAGGGTCAAAATTTTCAACCTGTCCTCTCCATGCTTCTCCTCGATCTTCAAAAACAGCATTGACCATCCTTACATTCATCAACAATCCGGCTGCGGGAGAACCAGGGTTAGTAATTTCTCCATTGATGTGCCATTTGTCTCCTTTTATACCAACCTGGGTAAACCCTTTATAATTGGCCTTAGATTGACATGAAGCACAAGTAATTGCCATTAAAATTATCACTACGGAATAATTTAAGTGAAGCTTTTTCATGGTGGTTTATTTTCATCCTTTAAAGTATGACTTATTTATATTTCTGATCATTTAACCTGGATTAAAGCCAGACTTCCAGTATCAACAGTTGGTTTAAGGGATATTTTATCTCCTCCTTCCAAATCACTACTTGATCCCCAATTGGCATCTTCCAGGCTTATCCAAGACAATTGGTATTGTTCAGAATATTGGCTTAGGTCCAACTTAACCTCTCCACCTTCGGGGAAATAAATAAGATACGTTTCACCAACCTTTCCTGCCAAAAAAGCTTCGTCCTCTTCTCGATTCAACAAGTTTCCTATCATGGGATCCAAATCCCATAATTTTATTTTTTCTTCGATTTTCCTTATCGTTTTAATACTTTGGATGGACCAATTGCTTAGGCCTAACCCATGTGGGGGCCTATGAAATCTGCTGGATGCAAAACCTCCAAGAATATTTCTAAAAAAGGTATTGACAGCATGCTTGGTTGTAATGCCTCGGGCAAGCCATGGGCCGTGTCCATCACTTCCATATATTTTCACAGAATTCACCGGTCGTACTTCGTCTTTAATATAATCAAAAACGTATTGGGCATTGTTCCAATTTTCTTCCCCCGTTTTGTGGCTGTTTTGAGAAATGTCTATAAAATCATAGCGTTCTGGATGATCTAACGTTCTTTTGTGTTCTGCTGACTTAAGGTCCCAATGGTCCCACATTTCAGTCACATTAATTTGCGTTTCTCCTGATTTCTCCCTTAAGAATGCCGCCCAGAAGGTTGCCCATTCTTCCATTCCACTTGTTTCATTGTCTAAGCAATAAAGTACGTTGTTGTAATTTAGAGAAATGGACAGCAACTTTTCCACAAATGCTTCCTGATAAGCTAAAAGTAACTTATTGTCCTGAAGAGCTGGGACGGTAAAAAAGAAAGGTTGTTTATTTTGGCCCGGATGATCGGGGTAAATGCTATCCAAAAGCGCTTCCTCATACGTATAGGTTACATTGTTTTTGGGGTTGTAGGGATCCGTTTCCCATTGCTCTCGGGCATGATCAAAACGGTCCCAAATTTCTATTTGGACGATGATATTTCTTTCTTGGGTCAATTTTAATAAGTTTTCAAATTTTGTCCAATAATCTGGATTCCACTTCCCAAGGTCATACTTTCCTTCCTCATTTTTATAGAAGGCCTTTTCATCCGTTTCATCCCTATCACTCATGGTATTCCGGATATAATTTCCACCCACTTGGGATAGACTGTCCAGATGCGATTCCAGGTTTGGCATTTGAAACAGGTTGTCATTGTCTGTCGCTCCCAATAGCAGAACAGGTTCTCCATTGTATTCCCAATAGCCAGGGTTTTCCGACCAGGGCTGAATACCTGTCAGTTGGATTTGTTCTGCTTGCTGACTATCATTCTGGCTGTTACAACTAGATATAAGAAAGAGGAAACAAATAGGAAGGATGAAGCTGGGGAAGCGATGTTTTTTCCAGTTTTTATAAAAGCAAATGTTTTTGTGGCAGGATGGTGAAGTAAAATTTTGACGAAACAAATTCTCCCCTTTGTCCGATTTATCATACCCTTTAGTTGAGCGCTTCATGTTGAAAGTTATCATAATGCCGTATTTAATACTTCTTTGCAGGCTTGATAATTATCAGGTAAGCATAATAATTATTTTACCACAAGAAATTTAAGTAATATCCAATCTACGTTATACCTCTAAAGTAACATTTAATATTTTTTTTACTCGATATTCCCTGTATTTAAACTTCAAATAAGCTATAATTCTAAATGTAGGAATTGTTTTTAAGTCGACCTTTACTTTTTTATCCCCTAATTAGCCTCGCTTTAGCTTTCTTTCAGTTTCCTAATAGCTTTGAATTTTTATCTGATTACATACTTTTCCTTTGGAGTTGAGGAAGTCTGGACAAAAAAAATGTAATACAAAAACCAAGACTTTGGTAAATCTTATTGAAAATGAATCATCTCCCTGGTTTTATTTAATATTCAGAAAAGAAGACCTATAACAATCTTTTTGTACATTATTGAACTGTTCTATTTGAGGTATAGGAGACTATGTTGCTTAGAATATGATCGACTTGCAAAAAAGAGAAAGATGAAAATTATTTTGTCCATCTAGGGAAATAGCTTAGAGAAAAGTTTAAGTGGTTTAATATGAAGTAATCAAAAGCCCTAAGAAAAAATACCATTAAATTTTAAGATCCTTGGGCTTCTGCCCAAGGATCTTAAAATTATTATTAAAATTCTGCATTTCCAGGCGTTCTTGGAAATGGTATTACGTCTCGTATATTGCCCATTCCAGTAACAAATAGGACCAAACGCTCAAAGCCTAAGCCAAATCCTGCATGTGGGGCAGTACCAAATTTCCGTGTATCCAAATACCACCACATTTCTTCTTTGCTAATCTCCAGTTCGTCCATTCGCTGGCAAAGTTTCTCCAGATTCTCTTCACGTTGAGATCCGCCAACTATTTCGCCAATTCCCGGGAAGAGTATGTCCATGGCTGCAACGGTTTTGCCATCTTCATTTTGTTTCATGTAGAAGGATTTGATCTCTTTGGGATAGTCTGTAAGGATTACCGGCTTTTTAAAATGCTTTTCTACCAGGTACCTTTCATGTTCTGATTGAAGATCAGTACCCCATTCCTCTATGAGGTAAGCGAATTTTTTCTTTTTATTCGGTTTAGAGGCTTTTAATATTTCAAAAGCTTCCGTATAGGTAATTCGAACGAATTCGTTTTGGGTAACAAAAGCCAATCTTTCCAGTAGTCCCATATCGCTCCTCTGTTCCGCTTTCTTCGCCTTGTCTTCCTCAGCTGCACGCTTATCCAAAAACTCCAAATCTTCTTTACAGTGCTTCAAAGCAAAACCAATGATGTATTGAAGAAAATCCTCAGCCAGGTCCTGGTTGTCCTGAGCATCGAAAAAGGCCATCTCTGGTTCAACCATCCAAAACTCCGCAAGGTGTCGGGTAGTATTGGAATTCTCGGCACGAAAAGTAGGGCCAAAGGTGTAAACCTCGGACAAAGCCATTGCCGCAAGTTCCCCTTCCAGTTGACCTGAAACAGTTAGGTTGGTCGCTCTCCCAAAAAAGTCTTCCTTAAAGTCAATGTCTCCATTATCCGTTTTTGGTGCATTATTTATATCCAGTGTAGTTACCTGGAAAGTTTCACCAGCCCCTTCTGCATCTGATGCTGTGATGATAGGGGAATGAATGTGGACAAAACCTTTGTCGTGAAAATATTGATGAATCGCGAAAGAAAGTTGGTGTCGCACACGAAAGATTGCACCAAAGGTGTTGGTTCTTACCCTAAGGTGAGCATTTTCACGTAAGAATTCTAAAGAGTGTTTTTTTGGTTGGATCGGAAATTTATCAGGATCAGCTTCACCAAGTACGGCAATAGAATCTGCTTGGATTTCAGTAGATTGCCCTGATCCCTGGGAAGCAACGATTGTTCCGGTAATTTTCAGGCAAGCCCCTGTGTTGATTTTTCTGAGAATATCCTCGGAAATTAATTCAGGATCTGCCACACATTGATAATTTTGGATACAGGACCCATCATTTATGGCGATGAAAGTTACGTGCTTATTGCTCCTTTTGGTTCTTACCCAACCCATTATGGTTGTTTTTTCTTCTGGAGTAGGGTTCTCCAGTAAAGATTTTATTTTAATTCTGTTGTTAAATGACATGACGATTCTCTGTTATAAAATAAAAAACCCAAAAGGGTGCACATTTAAATTGAATGCAAAAAAACGATATAATACGCTTTTTATCAAAATTTTGATCTTATTTCCTAAATTTGAAATTCCAATCGGGTTTCTTCGGACACCAGATGGACATAACTCAACCCAATAATAGGTTTTAATATATGCAGAAACTGAATTTAAACCAGATATTATCTCAGAAATTATCCCCTCAACAGATACAATTTATCAAATTACTGCAGGTTCCTACTGCAGAGCTTGATTCTAGAATTGAGGAGGAGCTAGAGATTAACCCTGCCTTGGAGGAGGGGAAAGAAGGGGACGCTGAAAACCAACCGGATGAGTTTCCTGACAATACTGATGTGGCCGACACAAAGGATGACAAGGATGTCAATATTGAGGATTACCTTAATGAGGAGTATGGTGGGTATAAGATGCAGGGTGATGGAAACTATTCTTCTGATGAGGAAGAAAGAGACATGCCTTTGTCTAGTTACAGTTCTCTTCATGAACAATTGCTTTCGCAACTCAATTTTTTAAAATTAAGCGATGAACAGCGATTAATTGGCACTCAGTTAATCGGGAGTATAGAAAATGACGGTTATATAAGGCGGGATCTCGAAGCCATTATTAATGACTTAGCATTCAGTCAGAATGTAGAAACAGACATAGATGAGGTTGAAGAGATACTATTAAAGATTCAAACTTTTGACCCTCCGGGTATTGCTGCAAGGAACTTGCAAGAATGCCTGATTATTCAATTGGAGCGAAGAAATACAACTGAGGAACCTGATCCCTTGGTGCCTAGAGCCATTTATATTGTTCAGGAGTGTTTTGAGGAATTTACGAAAAAGCATTATGATAAAATTTTAAAGAAAGCAGGGATAAAGGAAGAGGAACTTAAGGATGTCATTCATTTGATTACCCGGTTGAATCCAAAACCTGGAGGCATTTCTGACGGTATGGTTCGGAATCATTATGTGATCCCTGATTTTATACTTAATAGTGCAAATGGAAAATTTGAGATTGTCTTAAATTCAAAAAATGCTCCTGAATTAAAAGTAAGTAGGTCTTATTCAGAAATGTTTAATGCTTACGATAAAAGTGATAAAAAAGACAAAAAACTTAAGGAGACTGTTTCCTTTGTTAAACAGAAGTTGGATTCAGCCAAGTGGTTTATAGATGCCATTAAGCAGCGGCAACAAACCTTAATGCGGACCATGCAATGTATTCTAGACTATCAGCATGATTTTTTCATTGATGGCGACGAAACTAAATTGCGGCCCATGATATTAAAGGACATTGCAGAAAGAATAGACATGGACATTTCCACTGTTTCAAGGGTGGCCAACAGCAAAGCCATTCAGACCGAATTTGGTGTGTTTCCATTAAAATACTTTTTCTCAGAGGGGATAGCTACTGATGGGGGAGAAGATGTGAGTAACCGTGAAGTGAAAAGTGTTCTTAATAAGCTGGTTGACGAAGAGGATAAGAAAAAGCCACTTTCAGATGATAAATTAGTGAAACTATTGAACCAAAAGGGGTACAATATAGCAAGAAGAACAGTAGCTAAATACAGAGAACAATTACAAATTCCGGTGGCAAGGCTAAGAAAAGAATTATAGTGTATAAAAAATTAGCATTAGGTTTATCGGTAATCTTTCAACCCTTGGTAATTCCTACCTTGATGGTGGTAACCTTGTTCTATATTGTCCCAGAAGCTACCATAGTCCCTAAATCGGCTAAATGGGCTGTATTGCTTTTGATTAGTTTCACGACGCTACTTGTGCCTTTATTGGGGCTTATGGGATTGCGGTTTTCAGCAGTTATCAATAGCCTACAGTTGCCGGATAGAAAAGAAAGGATTTACCCCTTTGCACTGGTGTCTGTTTTTTATTTGATGACCGTTTCTTTCTTTTACTGGAAACTCAATATAGACCAATTGCTGATTGTCACCCTTGGGCTAGTTACTTTATCCTTGGTATTGATGACTTTGATTACCTTCTTTTGGAAAATAAGTGCCCATCAGACAGCCATGGGAGGATGGGTAGCAATTGTTTCAGTATTATCAATAAAATTCACATCAGGGCCACTGTTTTATTATTTTATTTTGGTCATTTTGCTTAGCGGTTTGATCGGAACAGCCAGGTTGTATCTCAATGCCCACCGGCCTTCAGAGGTGTATGCCGGATTTTTATTGGGTTTTGGGACATGCTTTCCAGTCTATTATCATTATTTAATAAATTGACATAAAAAAAGGGGCGGACAATCAAATCCGCTCCTTTTATAAAATAAAGTAATTTTTTTAGTCTAAAACAGTGCCACAGAAAGACCGAAGTTGAACTGTGTGGATTCTGTACCATAAGGTCCTTTGTTTCCCTCAAATACACCATTGAGGCCATAATAGCCCCAAACGTTAAATCCTGGAAATCCCAAACGGGTATAAACACCGTAACGAATTGGATTCAATCCATAATTCTGGGTGTTTTTAATTTTTTGTTCCAAACCATCTCCGTTAGTATAAGCTATTTTGGAATGAGCATTATATAACAAGCCTATTTTACCACCCACAGCTACACGGATACCGCTATTATAGTCGTCATGATTGACATGGTATCTGAATTCAAGAGGAATGTCAAAATAGTTTAGCGCCATAGTATTGGTAGAAACGCTAGTAGCATCTTGTCCATACACATCTGTAATTGGTACGAGCATACTTGAATTAACCGATTTATCAGGGTCTGAAGTGAGTGTCATTTCATCCTTGAAAGCGAGCTTTTCAAGACCAAGGCCAAAACCTGGGTTGAACGTAAAACCTGTATTCTTACCGATAGGAATTTGCGTTTGGTAATAAACATTGACCACACGAGACGCGATAAAACGCGTATTCAAATCATCAGGCCTGTTATTTAACATATTGAATCCGAAATCCAGAAACAAGTCCCCAGTGATATTTGGTCTTCCACCTATTATAGATGTACGTTCCTCTTCTTGGGCCTGTAGCTGAAAAGTGATCAATAAAATAAAGGATATTATAGAAAGTCTTTTCATGAAAACAGATATTTTTAACTTATCGAACGGCTAAATTAGGAAATAATGCTTGATTTGATGGCCTGTTGATCTTAATTATTCTTAAAATATAATTATTGAGCAAGCAGATTCATTTTATTTTCCATCAATTCATCCTTTGTATTATTAAGGATATTCTTTACCTTTGCATTCCAATAAAAAGGAATGGCTTCGTAGCTCAACTGAATAGAGTACTTGATTACGGCTCAAGAGGTTCCAGGTTTGAATCCTGGCGAGGTCACTAAAAGCTATCTTTAATAGCGGTAAAACCATGTAGTTCTTTGGAACTGCATGGTTTTTTTTGATTTTAAGGGGTTTTTCTAACTCCTATTTTTTCTAAATCTTGGAATTTAGTCTTTGGAAGCTAGCATCCTTGTCTTGATTTTCGTTTACCTAAAGAACAGAGAGACTTAAATTCAAAATGGGGAATAGGTTAGTTATGACTTTATGAAGCTACATCCTGAAAGAAAAGGGAAACGCATACCCCACTGCAAGCCCTACTTTACAATACCATTTAGCACTATCGAATTAAAAAGATATCCTAAATCAATAGGAGCGAACGACATGCTGTGGATTAGCGCGATGTGAACATGTGATTTAAGCGGTGTTGGGTTTTTTGCAGGAATATGGCAAAGTCAGAGGGCTTATCCATGTCAGGCATCCAAGCTTGACCGATTGATTTTTGATGGAGTTTGGTTGAAATCGGGGATTTCCGTTAAGTAGTAAAACTTCGGTGTGTGGTTTTTTTGATAAAGATTGATTTTTCTCTATTGAATTACGTAGGCTATATGTAATGGACTAATAAATACTGAAACCATGAATTTAGCAATCAAACTAAGCACCTTGTTATTTATAAGTGCCAGCAGTTTATTCTTTCAAGAGGCGGGCATTTCAAAGCGCATTGAGCATTTCAATTTAGATTCAAAACAACTGGCGATTGACGGCTATGATCCTTTGGGGTACTTTACAAACGGAGTAGCTATAGAGGGGAGCAAAAAGTACAGCTTAAATTATAAAGGTGTGACCTACTACTTTTCCTCCTTAAAAAACAAAAAACTTTTTGAAGAAGACCCTATTAAATATGAGCCTCAGTATGGTGGTTGGTGTGCTTTTGCCATGGGAGACAATGGGGAGAAAGTTTCGGTTAATCCCAAAACCTTCAAAATTGTTGATGGGAAACTTTATTTATTTTACAATAAACTTTTTACCAACACCCTGATTCCCTGGAATGAAGATGAGGTTAACCTTAAAGAAAAAGCAGACTTATTTTGGCAGGACGTTATAAAGTGATAGCCATCAGATATTTGGCTTGAAAAACACCAGCATTCCTTCTTAAAAGCGATTCTGGTTCGATAACAGTAGGCAATGGGGATGAGCTTTTCTTTTTGGTACAGAAGAATCGGCTTTTTACTTCATAGGGTTTGGAATCAAAGAAGTGAGTTTCGGGGCATAACATGCAGTAGGTATTATTGTATTGAAGTCTATACGAGATTGGATTTAATGACTCTTCTGCGTACTTACATTGTAGGCTTATAGCTGTTCATAATTTTCAAGAGGTAGCCTTATTATAATTAACGATAACATAGAGGAGCAAAGGGTTGAAGAGTATCAGTCTACGGTCCGCGAGGATGGGTACCTGGTCGGAGTTTGGATTTCAGACGGTTTTTCCAGCATTAATGCTGGAAAAATCGCTCAGATTAGCTTCTTTACATTTGTCAATGTCTTCGCACCCGTGTTAAACACACTATAATAATGCTAAGCCTGAAAGCAGGTGCGATCCCTCTAATAATTATAGCATAGTAGGAGCATAACTATATAGTGGAGCGCCATACCTTTCTAGATTTACTCATTTTGGGAGAACGTATTTTTCACTACTATATAAAGGGAGCTGTTGGTGACTGCAGGCTGCTAAATGTTGCAGTCTATTATAGTGTATAAAAAGGCAAAAGAAATACCTGCTTATAGGCAAGCAGATGGTAGGGACAAAAGCGTTCTAAGACCTATGGGTTTAAATCAAGTATGGGGATGGATGGTTATTAGTAGGAAGAGTTCGGGGGGGGGCTCATTAGATGCTGATATAGGAATTGAAAGCTGTGATAAGTTCGGGTAGCTGGAATTAATAAAGGGTGGGGGCTGGAGGATTTGTGTCCTTCCATCGAAAGGCAGTGAATTAGTGTACATGTTAAGAAGTAATGCGAACATTATTATTCATTACTATAGGTAACCAATACCTTGGAAGG
>NZ_CM147924.1:5915000-6025000 GCF_055809755.1 Cyclobacterium sp. 10D3-21 | reverse complement strand
CCTACCAAATCCTGACGAACTCCGAATGCCATTATACAGAACCGGCAGTGAGGGCTTGGGTGCTAAGGTCCAAGTCCGAGAGGGAAAGAACCCAGACCTACCGCTAAGGTCCCAAAATCCGCGCTAAGTTGAACAAAGGCGGTCCAGCTGCAGTGACAGCCAGGAGGTTAGCTTGGAAGCAGCTATTCCTTTAAAGAGTGCGTAACAGCTCACTGGTCGAGCGGCAGGGCGTCGATAATAATCGGGCATCAAGTGCGGTACCGAAGCGAAGGAAAGTATTTATATTTTGGTAGGGGAGCATTCCAGCGACAGTGAATCCGGATGGTAATGTCCGGTGGAGTTTCTGGAAAAGCAAATGTAGGCATAAGTAACGATAATGGATGGGAACAACATCCACACCGAAAGACCAAGGATTCCTGATCAACGCTAATCGGATCAGGGTCAGTCGGGACCTAAGGATAACCCGAAGGGGGATTCCGATGGAAAATGGGTTAATATTCCCATACCGAACATACAGGTAATGGGGCGACGGAGTGTTGAAAGATCCGCCCGGTGACGGAATACCGGGTTAAAGGGTGTAGGTATTTGGACTGTAGTAAAATGCGCAGTCTTAGCCGAACCTGATAGTACCAAGCGTCTTCGGACAATTGGATAGTGGTCCTAAAAGCTTCCAAGAAAAACCTCTAGCGTTAAGCGTATGTTCGCCCGTACCGCAAACCGACACAGGTGGTTGGGGAGAGTATCCCAAGGTGCTCGAGTGAATCATGGCTAAGGAACTCGGCAAAATGGCCCTGTAACTTCGGGAGAAGGGGCGCCTCCTCTTGCTTCGGTGAGAGAGGCCGCAGTGAAAAGGCCCAGGCGACTGTTTATCAAAAACACATGGCTTTGCGAAATCGAGAGATGAAGTATAAGGCCTGACACCTGCCCGGTGCTGGAAGGTTAAGGGGGGACGTTATCGTAAGAGAAGCGTTGAACCGAAGCCCCAGTAAACGGCGGCCGTAACTATAACGGTCCTAAGGTAGCGAAATTCCTTGTCGGGTAAGTTCCGACCTGCACGAATGGTGTAACGATCTGGGCACTGTCTCAGCCATGAGCTCGGTGAAATTGTAGTCGCGGTGAAGATGCCGCGTACCCGCAACGGGACGGAAAGACCCCATGCACCTTTACTGCAACTTAACATTGGTATCGGGTACACGGTGTGTAGGATAGGCCGGAGGCTGTGAATCGGCGTCGCTAGGCGTTGAGGAGCCACCGTTGAAATACGGCCCTCTGTGTGCCTGGTATCTAATCCCTGAAACAGGGAGACATTGTTTGGTGGGTAGTTTGACTGGGGTGGTCGCCTCCAAAAGAGTAACGGAGGCTTCCAAAGGTTCCCTCAGCACGCTTGGTAACCGTGCGTGGAGTGCAATAGCATAAGGGAGCTTGACTGTAAGGCGTACATGCCGAGCAGGGTGGAAACACGGGTATAGTGATCCGGCGGTACCGTATGGAAGGGCCGTCGCTCAAAGGATAAAAGGTACGCTGGGGATAACAGGCTGATCTCCCCCAAGAGCTCATATCGACGGGGAGGTTTGGCACCTCGATGTCGGCTCGTCACATCCTGGGGCTGGAGAAGGTCCCAAGGGTTGGGCTGTTCGCCCATTAAAGTGGCACGCGAGCTGGGTTCAGAACGTCGTGAGACAGTTCGGTCCCTATCTGTTGCGGGCGTGAGAAGTCTGCGGGGGGCTGTCCTTAGTACGAGAGGACCGGGATGGACCGACCGCTGGTGTACCGGTTGTAGTGCCAACTGCACCGCCGGGTAGCTAAGTCGGGAAGAGATAAGCGCTGAAAGCATCTAAGTGCGAAACTCGCCCCAAGATGAGACTTCTAAACAGGGCCGTCAGAGACGATGACGTTGATAGGCTGTAGGTGTAAAGTCAGAAATGACATAGCCGAGCAGTACTAATAGCCCGAAAACTTGAACACCTTTGCTACGTTGCATTTTCCACAAGACAAGTCAATTTACTTTAAGACATATCGTAATAATTAACGAAATTAAGTGAGCGCTAGCGATAGCAATCACGAAGATTTAGGCGGCCCGGCGCAGGGGACCCACCTCTTCCCATCCCGAACAGAGAAGTTAAGCCCTGCCGCGCCGATGGTACTGGGGTTACACCTGGGAGAGTAGGTCGCCGCCTTCATTATTACAGACCCGTAGTTAACACTGCGGGTCTTTTTTTTGCCCTTTTGGGTAAATCAACCTAGACAATACTCCAGTTTTTCATAAAACGGTGCGCACACAAGGGCTCAATACTTACTGTATAAGCTAGGTTTACCTGCCAGCATCACTATTATTAAGGCAACCTCTACCAAGCTATGAATCTATATTTGGTGCTATTAAACAGGCCAAATCCAGACTTATCCGAATCAAAGATTATAATTAAAGCGTGTTTAACAGAAAAACACATTAGTAAAATAGAAAGGTGTAGATGCAATCTACACCTAGCGCATATCCTTGCTAAGTACAAGGTGGGTGATTATGCAATGGTATTCGTATTAGCCTGTCTTGTCTTTCCTCAGGAAGGATTGGGTATCCATAATTTAGTTTATTCTCCCGGATGACCTTCACTTAGTCCCCCCCCTCTAAGCCATCAATTTTACCTAAAAAAAATAGCTTACTTTTATTAAGTAGATTTAACCAAGATATTTTTAATAGGGAAAGTACGTCCCTAGAATAGAAAGGTGTAGCTGCAACCTACACCTGGTTTTTACCAAGGATTGGAGCAGAGGTAAAGGGGAAAACAGTTATTTTGAATTTATTATCTGCTGTAAATAGAATCATACAATTACACCCCTGCTTTATTAATCACTTCCATTGTTTTTCTTAAGCCTGTAATGGCGACTTCTTGTAAGTCCTGTTTCCAATATTCTGGGTTGTATAATTCCAGGGATACACATCCTTTATAGCCTGTTGACTTTAAGGTTTTTAATATTTCCGGTAAAGGCAAAATCCCGTCACCTGGATATACCCTGTGTTTGTCTCCTAATGCAGTAACATCAGGACTAGCTGGAGCATCTGCAAATTGGAAGATGGCAATAAGGTCTCCGTTTAGAAATTTAAGCCCTTCAAACCCACCTTCACTGATATGCATATGAAACGTGTCGGGAATGATCATCGCTTTTGGATGATTGGCATCCAAGGCCACGCCTGCTGCTTGCCCCAAAGTTTTAAGAGGGAAAAATTTCACGAAAACCAAGGCCGGATTAATACCAAACTCATTAATTCCGATCTCTATTAGTTCCCGGTATCTCTGGGATACGTATTTTTGATCATAATTTTCACCTACTGTATTGGGGATGGTTTGGACGTGCTGCGATTGGATGTCAGCAGCCATGCGCATTCTATTTCGGGTGTCTTTTAAGGATTCTTTAAATGCTTCTGGTGTTGGAGGCAAAGCATTCCATAATCCAATAACACTTGGCACAAACAAGCCAAGGTCTTTAATTTCTTTGCCCAAGTCTTTTAAGTTGCCTCCTTCTTTTTCAAATTCAGCTAGTTCTCTATCCCAAGGTTCTATGGCATCATAGCCAGCCTTAGCTGCAATTTGAACTTTTTCCCTTAATGAAGCAGGTCTAATGGTTGCGGTATCCAGGCAAATGGGCCAGGGGCTTTGGCCTTGTTGGTATCTTTTTTCGGTTTGGGAATTGTCTAATGGGATTTGTGTTGCCAAAGAAGGTGCTGTTCCTGCTGCAACACCAGCCAACGCGCCAAGACCAATAAATTTTCTACGTTTCATTTTTCTATTCATTAAAAGAAACTGATATCAATACCAAGGTTTCCAGGTTTAAATGGGAATACAATTACTCGCTTGTATAACCCAAAAGAGGGGTGGCTTTTGGAGCTTACCTATCTTTTGGGTTATTTCAATAGCTATTTAGCAGGAGTTACTTCAAATTTTCTAAACTCTACCGCTCCATGGTCACCCTGGATCATAAAAGCGCCTGGTTCGCCTTCATTGCTGTCAATGGCTCCACCCGTGATACCTGGAATGATTTGGTCAGTAATAATGGCTTTTCCGTTTGCCACAATGCTTACCCTTCTCCCAATCAAGGTGATTTCAAATGTCTGCCATTCTCCTGCAGACTTTACGGCCATTTCATTTGGTGTTAGGAATCCATAAACCCCACCGAAATAAATTGATGATGGAGGAGTGCCTGGATTGTCTTCGATTTGGACTTCATACCGCCCCCTAAGGTAAATGCCACTGTTGCTTCCTTTAGGATAACGGATTTCTGCGCTAAGTTTGAAATCTTCAAATTTCTGGTCAGAAATAAGATTGGATCCAGCAGCTTTTGAAGTCAATATCCCATCAATGACTTCCCATTGATTTTTGGCACCATCTACATGCCAGCCATCCAGGTTTTTTCCGTTAAATAGTTCTATTGTTTTACCCCATTTTGGCGCTTTTTCTCTTACCAATGATGGTGCTTTAACACCGGTAAAGGAATGCTTTTCACCAGTGCTTTGGGTGATTGTTCCGGATAGTTTTCCGCCAATTAGCTGTCCATTAAATACCAAGTCTTGATCGGAATCGTCCCATTGAGGAGGTATAGCAAAGCTTACTTTTCCATTTTCAAAGTTCACCTTTGAAATAGGTCTTGCACTACCATTGTGTGCCACATAATAACCAACCAATGTCCTTATTCCTGAGAGTTTCACTTCTAGCCAGGAAGGAGCTGGTTTGCCATCCATGTCTACAGTGAGGTCCCAACGCCCAGTCAACTGTTTATCATCCTGGGCACATGCCATATTTAATGTGCTTAAGAAACTGAAAACCAATATTCCGCACAATAATAATTTAGATTTTATCATGTTATTTTTTTTGAAGTTTATTCTACTTAAAATTACTTGATTTTTATCTCCTTTTAAAATTGTTTTTTGATTAAATAGTCAATTTTGACTTTGTAGCGTCCCAAGTTGATACTTACTTTTTTGAATTGGAGCTAAATCTAGCTGAAGTACTTTTTAGATACAGGCAATAAAGAAATTTATCACATTCTAACTATCAGTTAATCATCGTTTTTGTGAAACAATGATTAAAATTTCTATTATCCAGTAAGGCATCAAAGTAGCGTGAAAAAAAATGATTCGGTTCGAGTACGCATCTCTGGTTAAGCCTTTGGGGTGAATAGTTTTGGCAGAAAAAACAACTTTATAACCCGCTTGTTCCTGCAAGATCCATAGGCCATCACTTCAAGGAGTGACTTTCCAGCTTCTATTTATTGATGGATTTATACCTAAAAGCTAAAGTGAACTATCAATCCTACTTATTTAATTTGATAGGTAATCATAGCCTATGGTTTTTATAACGCGTCTTATTTAATGCACATAGTTATTGCCAATTATTATAAGACCAGGGTATCACCTAATATAACCTTATTTAAATCACTATTCTTGTCTTTAGAAGGAAGGTTTTCAATAATTAGGAAATTATTATGTAAAGAAATACAATTAATTATAATAATTTATAGGAAAATATTGAACTTTGCATGATTATATTTTTATAAATACTAATTTATTTATTTAAATATATTTTTGTTAATATGATTCAATTCAAAATTATAAATAAATTATATTCAATTTAAATTAAACATTTTTATTGAAATGTTTTGAGTAAAAACTATTTTGTTAAGGTAATTTTCATATCTTTGAAAACGTATTTCGAATCCCTAAAAATGGAATACACCAACTTTCAATCGGGTTTCCTTGAGACCATAAAGATTCGTCCAACCCTATATTAATTTGGCGGATCTTATATACGGTTGAGTTACTACCAATTAAGCTCTATGAAAATAGATGATGGCGTAGTTTAGCAATAATACTGCGCTAAATGATCTTGTCGGGAATTTTGTAACCAAATTAATTCCTTTTCAACTATTTCAATAATACCTACATGAACAAACTACCAATCTTCATTTTATTGTTATTACTATGTGTTGCATGTTCTACCAGCTACCCAGTTCTTGTGCCAGAAGCAAAGGTCTTTAAAAAAACGGGGAACGAAGTGATGTTTATCTTTAATGAGCATGATGGTAAACGCACTGGCTATCAATGGTTCAGGGTTGATAACCCTGATGAATATAAGTTGGATTCCACCTATTACCTCAGTCCTAAAGTAATAAAAGGAGTTTCGGATTAATTGTATAAGATTTTATACTTTGATAGAGCCACTGATAAGGAATTGCTTATTAAGCATAGTTGGTTTTAATAGCCCTTTAATTTAGGTGTTGACAAAATAGGTCTGCATTTATTGGAAATTTATTTTATTCTCTGGGATTTGTCGGTGAAAAATAATTGATTACTAGTGATCTATGGGTTTTTCTTATTATTAAGTTGTTAAGTTTCCCTGCTTTAGTTTTTCCATTCGGCGCCAATTTAGCCTATTTTAGTATATTATGGGGTTTCTAAAGGCCTTGCGTTTTATTTATTAAGCGTCAATTTACTATTGTCAGATTAATGATAAATAGTTGACCTTGTTTTATGGTTAGATTCTTCAGATGGTGTAGCAAGGGCAGATTGGCAAGGCATGTCTTCATTTTTTCACCTTGGATTTGTTAAGTTGCCCTATTACGCATTCATCCTTAATCAATTGCTCTTTTCTTTCAATAAATTCCCGCTTATGTTTTCAACACTGTTGATCCAATAGCTGTCACTATTCACCCTTTTTGGTAATGCCTTGATAGGCCTTAAACCGCTATTTATTGTAGAACCGCTATAGCGTATTAAGGATTTTAGTATTTTCGTTTGGATCTAATGTTAATGGTGAAATTTCTAAAAGTCAATGGGCAAATTACTTGGCCAAGGATTTATTTTTGCAGAAGATTTCGCCTATATTTTTTGAATCCCCGATTATTCTTACTTTAGTGTATCACCAGAATAGCTAATCATGAAAAGAATAACTTCCTTATTAATATGTATTGTATTATTGCTGCAATTACCTGTTATGGCACAGAAAATTTCTGCCCAAAAAATTGGTGATCGGATAGATGTCATTATTGATGGTCAATTTTTCACCAGCTATCATTTTGCGAAAAATGAGAAATACCCCTTTTTCTTTCCCTTGAATGGCCCCTCGGGAGCCTTGGTTACGAGTATGCGAAATGGAATTTATCCACATCACAGTTCCTTGTTCTTTGGTTGTGATAAGGTTAATGGCGGTAATTATTGGCAGGAGGGATTGGACCGAGGTCAAATTGTAACCCTGAGGGCGGAAATTGAGCAAAGTAGTGAAAGCGAATTAACCATACTTAATGAATGCATTTGGACAAGACCGGGAGCATCAGCCCCGATTAAAGATTTTCGAACAATAACCATTTCTTCTACTCCTGATGGAGCTTATCAAATTGATTTTGATGTGAAAATGGAAATGCTTGAGGATGTCACCATTGAGAAGACGAACCATTCCTTGTTTAGTGCGCGAATGGATCAGGACCTGAATGTGCTCAATGGAGGAACGATGATTAACGCTGAAGGTGATCGAGGAGAAAAAGAAACCTTTGGTAAGCCTTCTTCCTGGATAGATTTTTATGGAAATCGCGGAAAGGGTAAAGAAGGTTTGGCCGTCTTGCAACACCCTTCTAACGACTGGTATCCTTCACCATGGTTTACCAGAGATTATGGGTTCATATCTCCTACACCAATGTATTGGCCGGAAGATGAGCAAAAAGGAACACAATTGAAAAAAGGAGAATCAGTCAACCTCAAATACAGGGTAATCGTACACCAGGGAGATCACCTGGAAGCGGATATTGCAGGGAAATTTGATGTCTACAGTAAAGATTGATATCGGTTATGTAAAGTATAAAATTTCTATACCACAAATCATTCCCAGCACAAAACCCCAAAACAATTCCACTGGCAGGTGCCTTCCAAGGTACCACCTTGACCAGCCAATCAAAGGAGTAACAGCCCAAATGATCATGGAAAATTCTTTGTTGATCCCCCAAAGTCCAAAGCCAGTATAAACAGCGATGGCAACGTGTAAGGAGATTTTGATTTTATGGTTAAGGAAAAAAGCTAGTAGCAGCAGTTGGATCAGTATCAAGCTTCCTATAAGTACATTGGATGGCTGATGGCTAAACCACAAAGCGGCCATTACAATTACGGCCAATACCAGGATAAAGCGGTACATGGAGGAACGTTGGCTCCTGATAGAAACATCAAAGTTTGAATACAAACCTTTCCGGGTACGGTATAGATTCCAGCCTATAAGGGGTAAAATCCCTAATGAAACGATTATGGCAAGGGTCCAGAAGGCTTTTGCTGGATTATGAATACTGAAAAGAAAGTAGACCAAAAAAGTCAGTAACAAACAAATAGGATGACCTATCCTGGAAATAATTCTGGCGATTTTATGTTTCAAAGCTTAACGTGGATCAATTAATCTTCCGGAAATTTAAGGCTAAATTTAAGTGATTTAGTTGGAATAGGGTATCATTATATTTTTACCACAAATCAATATTTTCTAGTTGCTGCCTACCTTTCGGATCTTCTCACTTAATTATAATTAATTTTTTATCACTTTGTTAGCCATTAATTAAGTTGAAAGCCCTAAGTGGGAGGCTATTTTAGGACTGGTTTTGACAGCTATTTGTATAGCTATTGTATATTTCGAGGCTAAATCTTCCACCCTACCATGAAAAGCTTTAAATTAGCAGTTGCTTAAAATGAAAATGATTAACGCGGCCAAGGCCGATACCAATGGAAGTAGCAGTAATTAAGTACAATGCAGGGAATGTAAAATCTGTATTGTATGCCATGGAGCGTTTAGGAGTCAATGCGACCTTAACGGATGACTGGGAAACGATAAAAAAAGCAGATAAGGTGATATTTCCAGGTCAGGGAGAAGCCAGTACTGCGATGAAGTATTTGAAAGAAAGGAAACTTGATCAATTGATAAAAGAGCTAACGCAACCTTTTTTTGGAATTTGTCTTGGGCTACAGTTGTTATGTGAGCACACTGAAGAGTACGAAACAGACTGCTTGGGTATTTTCCCTATAAATGTAAAGAAATTCCCCCCTTTGGAGAAGGTACCACATATTGGCTGGAACAATCTTGAGAACTTGAAAACGCCACTTTTGGAGGGTTTGGATGAATCGGCTTATGTGTATTATGTGCACAGTTATTATGCGGAAGTAGACCCAAAATATACGATAGCGACTACTCATTATATCAATGATTTCTCTGCTATGTTGCATAAAGATAACTTTTATGCGATGCAGGGACATCCTGAAAAAAGCAGTGTGGTAGGTGAAAAAATTCTTAACAATTTTCTGAAATTATAATGGAAATCATTCCAGCAATAGATATCATAGGAGGTAATTGTGTACGCCTTACCCAAGGAGATTACAGCCAAAAAAAGGAATACTCATCAGACCCTACCGAGGTAGCCAAAAGGTTTGAAGATGCAGGTATTAAAAGATTACACCTGGTAGACCTGGATGGGGCCAAAGCCAAGAAGATCATCAATACCAAGGTGTTGGAGAGGATTTGTGAAGCGACCAACTTACATGTAGATTTTGGAGGAGGGGTGCAATCGGATGAGGACATTGCCTTGGCTTTTAAATTAGGTGCGAAACAGGTGACAGGTGGAAGCATAGCAGTGAAAAACCCTGATTTGTTCACAGGATGGCTCAAATCTTACGGAGGAGAGAAATTGATTTTAGGAGCAGATGCCAAAGATAGAAAAATTGCTATTTCAGGTTGGGAAGAAACGACCGAAATGGACCTGATAGATTTCATTAAAGATTACCATTCCAAAGGCGTCCAATACGTTATATGTACCGACGTGGCGAAAGATGGATTGCTACAAGGGCCATCATTGGAGCTTTACAAGGAAATCATGAAGGAGATCCCTGGGGTTAAGCTGATTGCAAGTGGGGGAGTAGCTTCCGTAAAGGATTTGGAAGAACTCGAAGCAGCTGGGGTTTATGGTACCATTGTGGGGAAAGCCTTTTATGAAGGAAGAATAAGCCTGGAGGAGTTAAGTAGCTTTACACGAAATTAATATGTTGACAAAAAGAATAATACCTTGTCTGGATATAAAAGATGGACGAACGGTTAAAGGAGTAAATTTTGTAGAGCTGAGGGATGCTGGTGACCCGGTAGAATTGGGCAAAATATATGCGGACGAAGGGGCTGACGAGTTGGTGTTTTTAGACATCACCGCAACGGTAGAGAAGCGGAAGACCTTGGTTGAATTGGTTACCAAGGTGGCAAAAACCGTGAACATACCTTTTACTGTAGGTGGTGGAATTTCTACGATTGACGATGTAAAGGCCTTGCTTAATGCTGGAGCAGATAAAATAAGCATTAATTCTGCTGCAGTAAGAAATCCTTCCGCAATAAACGAACTTGCAAGAGAGTTTGGGAGTCAATGTATAGTTGTTGCCATTGATACCAAAAATATTGATGGGATTGATTTTGTACATACCCATGGGGGAAGAAGACCCACCTTGTTGAAAACTCAGGAATGGGCAGCAGAGGTTGCAGAAAGAGGAGCGGGAGAGATTTTACTTACTTCAATGGACCACGATGGGGTGAAAAATGGTTTTGCAAATGGCATTACCTCTG
This sequence comes from Cyclobacterium sp. 10D3-21, assembly GCF_055809755.1. Classification (NCBI taxonomy): domain Bacteria; kingdom Pseudomonadati; phylum Bacteroidota; class Cytophagia; order Cytophagales; family Cyclobacteriaceae; genus Cyclobacterium; species Cyclobacterium sp. 10D3-21. The sequence continues at coordinate 6,014,387 of NZ_CM147924.1, read as the reverse complement.
AATTGTCATCCATTCTCCCCATTCCTGTTATCGCTTCAGGAGGAGCAGGAACCATGCAACATTTTCAAGAAGTGTTTACTGCTGGAAAAGCAGATGCTGCCTTGGCTGCCAGTATTTTTCATTTCAAAGAAATACCAATACCTGTATTAAAAAAATATCTCGACACACAAGGAGTCAATATAAGGATGAAGTCATAAATCTTCCTCAATTTTGATTTTACTATAATTACTTGAGCAATAAATAGAATGGAAAATATTAAGATAGATTTTGAAAAAGTAAATGGTCTGGTACCGGCCATTATCCAGGATGAGTTTACAAAAGAAGTATTGATGATGGGCTATATGAACCAAGAGGCCATCGATGAATCTGTGAAAAGTGGAAAGGTTACTTTTTTTAGTAGGACCAAAGGCAGTTTGTGGACAAAAGGAGAAACTTCAGGTAATTTTTTAATGATTAAAAACATTGAAGTAGACTGTGACCAGGATACGCTTTTGATTACTGTAAACCCAATAGGTCCAGTTTGTCATACAGGGAATGATACCTGCTTTGCACACGACAATAAAGGGAAAACCCATTTTATTGATCAGTTAAGAAAGGTAATTAAGGACAGGAAAAACAACCCTTCAGACAAATCCTATACCACTTCTCTATTCAATGCGGGTATCAATAAAGTGGCGCAGAAAGTAGGGGAGGAAGCAGTGGAAATTGTGATCGAAGCCAAAGATGATAACAAAGAATTGTTCATGGGTGAGGCAGCAGATTTATTGTATCATTACTTGGTATTGCTGGAAGCAAAATCCTACGAATTGGATGAAGTAATGGAAGTTTTGATCAATCGCCATCAAAAGTAAATTTTACTGAGATTGTCGTATTTATTTGTTTATGGTACCTTAAGGAAGGGGTTTGGACATCCAATGGCTGAGTTATTGGAGCGCTCTGGTGAACTTTTTACAAGTGGCACATGTAAAGGCCAGTTGTATGATTTAGGTCCCTATCCTGTATTTACTTATACCTCAGTTTTAGAAGAAGCTGTTTTTGGGGATGTCTATTTACTACACAATGAACAAGAGGTATTGACGATATTGGATGAATACGAAGGCGTAGGTGAGAAGCTGGAAACAGGGGTAACATACGAACGAATAAAATTAGACATTGAATCGGTGGATGGGGTGATCCTATCTGCTTGGGTATACCTTCATTTGGGGACTTTGGATCACCTGACCCCTATAGAGGGAGGCGATTATTTCAATTATATTATAGAAGGTAAGGGGAATCAGTAAATATTGATCTGAGATTCCTTATTTGATATATACTTTTTTAATGTATACCTTTGTATTGTTGAAGAAATCATTGTCCATATTGATCGCAGCATTTTTTCTTTTTTCCAGCATAGGCCTGGCAAAAAGCAGTCATATCTGTATGGGTTTTGAAATGATGAAAGGTTTTGGTTTGTCTGCTATGCATTTGGAATGCGATATGGATACCCAAAAGCATAGCCCACTTTCAGAAAATGAACAGAAGGAAAGCAAGGATCAATGTTGTCAGAATCAATTTGAATTGATTCAATTGGAGGTTGATCAAAACCTTAATGTTGTTAATGTCAGTGCCCCGCAAATGGTTTTCATTGCGGCCTTCACTCAAGCTTTTCTATTTGGCCAGGCTTTGATGTTGACACCCATCACCTCTTTTTCTTTTGACCCTCCTCCAATACATTCACAGGACTATACTGTCTTGTACCAAACTTTCCTTATTTAATCCGATTAGATAATCCGGTCAGCTATTGACCTGTTTTTCTGCTGTTTTTTAAAATGGCAGTCATTATCTAGTATTTCTTTATTTAGGATTAAATCATGCTTAATTCAATCATCAAGTTTTTCCTTGAAAACAAACTTGTTACTGTTCTCCTTATTTTGGTGATAGTAATGTGGGGGATTGTTACTGCGCCATTTGGCTGGCAATTTGGCTCTTTACCGTCCGATCCTGTTCCAGTGGATGCCATTCCCGACATAGGGGAAAACCAACAAATTGTGTTCACTCAATGGCCGGGAAGATCGCCTCAGGACATAGAAGATCAAATCTCCTACCCACTTACAACCTATCTACTTGGTATACCCGGGGTCAAATCCATTAGGAGCTCATCCATCTTCGGGTTTTCTAGTATCTATATTATTTTCAATGAAGACACGGAGTTTTATTGGTCGCGCTCGCGAATCCTGGAAAAGCTCAATTCACTTCCAGCCGATCTGCTTCCAGCTGAAGTCCAACCTGGTTTAGGGCCTGATGCTACCGCACTTGGTCAAGTGTATTGGTATACAATAGAAGGGCGGGACCAGGAAGGGAATGCCACAGGCGGTTGGGACCTACATGAAATCAGAACAGTCCAGGATTTTTATGTCAAATACGGATTAAATGCTGTGGAAGGTGTTTCCGAAGTAGCTTCCATAGGCGGATTTGTTCAGGAATATCAGGTAGATGTAAATCCAGATGCATTAAAAGCTTACAATATCCCCTTGACCAAGGTGATGCTGGCAGTAAAGCAATCCAACAGAGATGTAGGGGCTAAAACCATTGAAATTAATCAAGCTGAGTACTTGGTCCGAGGCCTTGGCTATATAAAATCCATAGCCGACATTGAACTTGCTGTAGTCGCCGTGCAGGACAATGTCCCAATTCGCATCAAAGACATCGCAGTGGTTCAATTGGGGCCGGCGACCAGAAGAGGACTCCTGGATAAAGGAGGAGCAGAAGTAGTAGGGGGAGTGGTCGTAGCCAGGTATGGTTCAAATCCATTGAAAGTCATCAATCAGGTAAAAGATAAAATTAACGAAATAGCTTCTGGATTACCTCGGAAAACATTGGCAGATGGAAGGGTCAGCCAACTGACCATTGTCCCTTTTTATGACAGGTCTACCTTGATTCAAGAAACTTTGGGCACCCTTGAAGAAGCGCTTTCTTTGGAAATATTAATTACCATTCTTGTCGTCATAGTAATGGTGTACAACCTGAGGGCATCGGTTCTGATTGCCAGTTTGTTGCCAATTTCCATTCTGATGGTATTTATAGCCATGCGCTATTTTGGTGTTGACGCCAATATCGTAGCACTTTCAGGCATAGCCATAGCCATAGGTACGATGGTGGATTTAGGGATTATACTTTCTGAAAACATCATCAAGCATGTAGACGAAGCGCCACCAGGTCAGAAATTAGTTACGACGATCTATAATGGATCCACAGAAGTAGCCGGTGCTATTCTTACCGCTGTTTCAACAACTATAGTAAGCTTTATTCCTGTGTTTACCATGCAGGCTGCTGAAGGGAAGCTTTTTGGGCCTTTGGCTTACACCAAGACTTTTGCCTTGATCGCTGCATTAATCGTTTCCTTACTGATTCTTCCCAGCATTGCGCACACATTTTTCGGCTTTAAAATAAGTAAGCCAAGATACAGAAGAGTTGGTAATCTACTGCTTGTTTTGGCAGGGATAGTTGCTCTTTTTATGGGTTTTATTTGGGCAGGAAGCCTACTCATTTTACTTGCAGGGATTGCACTACTGAGAGAATATGTAACGCATAGGGACCTCATCATTTCTGATAGGCTTAAACCTATCTATACTAACCTGGAAATTATCGTAGTTATCGCTGGTGTGTTATGGCTTCTGGCGGGTTATTGGCTGCCTTTGGGGGCTACTAAATCACTCTTGCTCAACTTTGTTTTTGTTGCCTTATTGGTCAGTCTTATTTTAGGTACTTTTATTCTTTTAGAATACAACTACAAGAAAGTACTGACCTGGTGCCTTGACCACAAAGTAGCATTTTTAGCTGTTCCAGCTTTAATTATCCTGTTTGGAACTATGATTTGGATAGGCTTCAATAGCACCTTTAGCCCTATTCGAAAAGCTAGCAATGGGCTAGGCTGGAATATTCAGGAATCCAATGTTTGGTCAGGATTAGCGCACACTTTTCCCGGAATGCAGAAGGAATTTATGCCTTCCCTAAATGAAGGGAGCTTTTTGCTGATGCCAACTGCCATGCCACATTCTGGAATAGCATTTAACCGTAAAGTCCTTGGGCAATTGGATATGCGCATTAGTAGTATTCCAGAAGTTGAACTAAGTGTAGGAAAGCTTGGGAGAGTTGAATCGGCACTAGACCCTGCTCCAATCTCTATGTATGAGAATGTGATCAATTACAAACCGGAATACTTATTAAATAAAAAAGGGCATCGACAGCGATTCAAGGTTGACAATGACAACCGTTTTATATTATCCTCCGGCGATAGCCTATCCAATACAGATGCGCTTGCAGAGGGGATTTCAGCTTCTCAGTTTATTCCAGATGAAAATGGAATGTATTTTAGAAATTGGCGGGAGCACATCCATTCTCCGGATGATATCTGGAATGAAATAGTAGCCGTCACAAAAATTCCTGGGATTACTTCTGCTCCAAAATTGCAGCCCATAGAAACCCGACTAGTAATGTTGCAGACGGGTATGCGGGCTCCCATGGGGATGAAGGTGTATGGTCCCGATTTGCAGACCATTGAGGATTTTGGCATTCAGGTAGAAAATATACTCAAGCAGGTGCCTTCGGTGAAAACCGAAGCAGTATTTGCGGATAGAATCGTGGGCAAGCCTTACTTGCACCTTAACATCAACCGAGAGCAAATAGCAAGACATGGGCTGAGTATTGAGGATGTCCAAACCATCATTGAGACGGCAATTGGTGGTATGAAAATCACTACTACTGTAGAAGGGAGAGAACGCTTTCCTGTTCGTGTTCGCTATCCTAGAGAGCTTCGTGATGATCCAGAGTCATTGGGTAAGCTGTTAATTCCTACTCCTACGGGGGCTCAAATCCAGCTGGGTCAAATCGTAGATTTTGAATATTTAAGAGGGCCTCAGGCGATCAAAAGTGAAGAGACATTCCTGGTAGGTTATGTGCTTTTTGATAAAAGGGAGGGTTTCTCAGAAGTTACTGTCGTAGAGGATGCTCGCAATTTGATTCAAATTAAAATTGAATCTGGTGAGCTGGAAGTACCCGCTGGGGTTTCATTCAAATTTTCTGGCAGTTATGAAAATCAAGTGCGTGCAGAAAAAAGGCTGGCTGTCATCGTACCACTAGTGCTATTGATCATCTTCCTGATTCTCTATTTCCAATTCAGGTCCATAACTACTTCGCTAATGGTCTTTACAGGAATTGCTATGGCATTTAGCGGAGGTTTTATCGCTTTATGGTTTTATGGTCAAATCTGGTTTGGCGACTTTAGCCTTTTTGGGACAAATTTCCGGGACCTTTTTCAAATACATACCATTAATTTAAGTGTTGCTGTCTGGGTGGGTTTCATCGCTTTGTTTGGCATAGCAACGGATGATGGTGTGCTTATGGCGACTTATTTAGATCAGAGTTTTGCAAGAAACAAAACAGATAGTCTCAAAGGGGTAAGGAATGCAATCGTGGAAGCAGGACAGCGCCGAATCAAACCAGCAATCATGACTTCGGCCACCACGATCATCGCTTTGCTGCCGATTCTGACCTCCTCAGGAAGAGGATCAGACATTATGATTCCCATGGCGATTCCTGCCTTTGGAGGCATGATAGTAGCTGCCATTACCTATTTTATTGTACCCGTGTTGTATTCAATTCGAGAAGAACGAAAACTTAAAAAAGCTATAAAATGAAAGCCTTAGCATTATCTATAACGCTCGTGTTGGTTCTGGTTTTTTCTGCTATAGGACAGACTTTAGAAGACTATTATGTGATTGCTGCCCAAAACAACCCTGGGCTGAAAGCAAAATACAAAGCATTTGAGGCGGCAATGCAAAAAATCCCGCAAGCCAATTCACTTGCTGACCCTAACCTTTCTTTTGGCTATTTTATTTCGCCAGTAGAAACAAGGAATGGTCCGCAACTGATGCGCTTTTCATTGACCCAGATGTTTCCATGGTTCGGGACCTTGCGCCTCCAGGGAGATGTGGCTACCGTTCTGGCTGAAGTAAAATACCAGGAATTTCTGGATGCCCGAAATAAGCTTTACAGTCAGGTTTCGGCAGTGTATTATCCATTATTAGAAACGAATGAGCTGATTGAAATAGAAAAAGAAAACCTTCAAATTCTTACGACTTACAAATCCATTGCTACTTCGAAATTTGAAAATGGTAGTGGATCACTGGCTGATGCACTTCGGGTAGACATCATGAGCATCAGTGCCAAGACCAATCTTGAAGTGCTAAATAAAAAGATTCAATCGGCTAATGCCTGGCTAAATGCTTTGCTTGGAAGAGTTAATGATTCACCAATTGAACTGGAAGAAAAGCTGATCATCCCAAATACCCCAAGTGAAGTATTAATTGATTCCCTGCAGAACAACCCATTATTGGAAAGTTTGGAGCTAAAAATTCAGGCAAGCGACCTCAATCAAAAACTGGCTACCAAACAAGGCTTGCCAAAACTTGGTGCAGGAGTGGAATATGTGATTTTGGAGAGTGGAAAAGACCTGGTGACAGCAAACAATGGCAAAAATGTTTTTATGCCCACTGTTACGATGAGTATTCCCATTTTTAGAGGCAAATACAAGGCGTCAAAAAAAGAAGCTGAGCTTCTCTCGGAATCCTATCAAGCGGAAATGACAGATGTTTCCAATCAGCTTTATGGCTCCTTTTATAGGTTTAAGATAGCAATGGAAATTCAGCTGGATCTTATTTCTTCCTATGACCAGCAGGTTCAAACGATTGAACAAACACTTGAATTGCTGTACAGTTCCTATGCCAATTCAGGACAAGATTTTGAAGAAGTATTACGCCTTCAGCAGCAATTGTTGGAGTACCGAAAAATGAAGATTAAAGCCTCTGTAGCCTACTACACTGCTGAGACACAACTTAATTATTTAACCGCTAAATCTTACTAATATGAAAAGCAAGAATTATCTAAAGTTCTCCGCAATGATGGCTGTTTCATTTGTCATCATGTATGCCGTAATGTTTTTAAATGCAGATCTCTTTGAACATGTCATGCTAAGTACTACCAGGACCTACATGACAATATTAATGGTAGCGCCAATGGCAGTATCCATGCTACTCTTTATGTGGGGAATGTATGAGAATAAGAAGGTCAATTTTACGATTCTCGGGACTGCTGTCATTTTATTTATAGCTACCCTGACCATGCTCAGAAACCAAACTTTGATCGCTGATGTACAGTGGATGAAAGCCATGATCCCTCATCACTCTTCCGCCATCATGGTAAGCCAAAAAGCGCATCTGAAAGATCCAGAAGCACAGCAATTGGCAAAGGATATCATTGAAGCCCAAAAGAAAGAAATTGCTCAAATGAAGGCAATGATCAAGCGACTTGAGGAGTCAGAGTAGAGAACTATAGGGGATTTAATTAAAAAGAAAAAGTATAATCCATACAGGAACAAAGCCATACCTAATGAAATATGAAAAAGTCAATTAACAATAAATACATTTTGATTGCCATCACATTGATTGTGGGTGTGTTGATAGGCTGGTTGATTAAGCCATCGGAAAATACTATTGAGCAATCATCAGAACATGCGCATGAAGAAGCATCCATTGCTGGGGTTTCTTCCATCTATACTTGTTCCATGCATCCCCAGATTCGTCAAAATGAACCTGGTGACTGTCCTATTTGTGGGATGGACTTAATTCCTTTGGAAAACGAAGCTGTAGAAGCTGGCCCAATGTCAATCACAATGTCTCCCACGGCACTTCAACTTGCCGGTGTGCAGACGATGACCGTAAGTACTGGCAATGCGGATAAAACCATAAGATTGAATGGGGAAATTCAAGTTGATGAGCGGTTATTGTTTACACAAGCTAGCCATATTCCAGGGAGAATTGAACAATTGATGGTGAATTTTACAGGAGAGTATATTGCCAAGGGCCAGACCATCGCCTTGGTATATTCCCCACAACTTGTGACCAGTCAGGAAGAACTTCTCCAAGCAAATAAAATAAAAGAAGAACAGCCAGCCCTTTTTAATGCCTCCGTGGCAAAGCTTAAAAACTGGAAGGTGTCAGAAGCACAGGTCCAAAAGATTCTGACTACCGGAGAGGTTATTAAAAATTTCCCTATCAAAGCAAATGTGTCTGGTTTTGTTTCTCAAAAATTCGCCAATTTGGGAGATCACCTTACTATGGGGCAAGCCATATATGAGGTGTCCAATTTATCTAAGGTTTGGGTGTTGTTTGATGTCTATGAATCTGAAATTCCTTGGGTAAAAACAGGAGATGAAGTAAGTTATACTGTTCAATCCATACCAGGAAAAACGTTTACAGGGAAAATAGATTACTTGGATCCTATTATCGATCCAGCCACCAGAGTAGCTTCTGCCAGGATAAGCGTGGCTAATCCTGATCTAAAATTTAAGCCTGAAATGTTTGTTTCGGGAATTGTCAAAAGCACTATTGCTGGCGCCGATGAGTCAATAGTTGTTCCAAAGACTGCCGTAATGTGGACAGGAACTCGGTCTGTAGTATATGTAAAAAATGCTACTGCTCAAAATGTATCCTTTCAATTGCGTGAGGTCACCCTTGGCTCAGCTTTGGGAGCTGAATACCTTGTCGAATCAGGTCTTCAGTCAGGAGACGAAATCGCAGTAAACGGAACCTTCAGTATTGATGCAGCTGCACAGTTGGCAGGCAAACCAAGTATGATGAGTCCTGATGGTGGGGCAGCAATGACGGGGCATAACCACGGAGGCATAGAATTGACAAGGGTAAGCCAAAAAGTTGGTTTAAAAAAGAATATGCTAACCCAAGCTGCTAAAGAAGAGTTGATCCCTGTTTTTGAGTATTATTTGAAATTAAAAAATGCACTGACTCAGGATGATTTAAAGCTTTCAATATCACAATCTAAGGAAATGCTTGCCTATTTATCCAATGTTGACATGAAAGCCTTCGAAGGGGATGCCCACTTGGAGTGGATGAAATACCAGAAAAGCTTATCGGCTTCCCTTGAAGAGTTAGGTTCCTATAAGTCTTTGGAAGAAGTTCGCAGGTCCTTCCTGTCGATTTCCGATGAGATGATTGGAATGGCAGAGAAATTTCAGCCTTTTCCTAAACCACTATTTGTGCAACATTGCCCTATGGCTGACACGAACAGGGGGGCAGATTGGTTGAGCCTGGAAGAAAAAGTGGAGAATCCCTATTTTGGAAAATCCATGGTGGACTGTGGAGAAGTTACAAGAACCATTAAATAAGGTTTGAAAATAGTTAGATAGGGCTGTTGCTTATTATCGATTTGTTTTGATAATTGTTTGACAATTGTTAAATTAAATCATTAATAAATTTTAATCCGATTATTTATTCTGTCCTTCTATAATTCGCCCAAATCATGAAGATTCTTAAAATAGTTCTTGCCATTGTTTTAATATTGGTGTCTATCCCTTTTATAGCAGGGATATTTATTGACCAGGATTATTCCGTAGTAAGGGAAGTAACCATTGACCAACCCAAGGAAGAGGTCTTCGAATATGTTAAGCTTCTCAAAAACCAGGAGCACTTCTCAAGTTGGGCACTTAGGGATCCCACAATGAAAAAAAATTTTAATGGTGTGGATGGAGAGGTTGGGTTTGTTTCAGCCTGGAACAGTAAAGATCCAAATGTGGGAGTAGGTGAACAAGAAATATTGGCGATTGATAAAGGTAAAAGGATTGACTACGCCTTAAGGTTTAAGGAACCCTTTGAGGCTTCTGATAAAGCGTATATTGAATTTGAAGAAGTTAATGAAAATCAAACCAAAGTTATCTGGGGATTTGAAGGTCACATGGACTATCCAATGAATACCATGTTATTGATGATGGATATGGATGAAATGGTTGGCAAAGATTTTTCCGAGGGACTTCATAGACTTAAATCAATCCTGGAAAACAATTAGAAACCGGTTGGTTGGTGAATGTTATTTTTATGTGAGTCATTTTAGTCTAAAAAAACCTTTTCTAAGAGGTAATTTCCGGTTTAAATAGAACCTTTAATTTTTAGACCTTCCTCGGATAGAAAGACGACGGAATTAAACTGGTTTAGTTCCAGGCAAAAATCGATGTCTTTTTCCAGGTCGTGATTTTGCAATCTTTTTGCGTGAGAGGCTTTTTGAAGATATGCCCGCAACTCTCCATTTACCTGTTCATAGATGTATTCCATTGCCAGGGTCGCATCACATTCATGTTTCCAGCCCAATGACCAGGACAATGCCCCGGCATACAAAGAATCCTCCAGGTTAAATTTACCTTTCCAACCTGCACACAAGACCAAAACATCATTTGTAGAAGCTTGCAAATAGTCTATGGTGGCCTGAAGGTTTAAAAATGAGCCAATGAGCACCTCAGCGGCCTGTTCCTTAGCCAAAGAAATTGCTCTAGTGCCATTTGTGGTTGTCATGGCTACATTTTCACCGGCAAATGCTCGGTTCAAATAAGCCAATGGGCTATTCCCTAAATCAAAACCTTCGGCTTGTTTGCCATTGCGTTCACCGGCGATAAGCCACCCCTCTTTTTTGTAAGCTTTGCACTGGTCCAGGTCTTTAACAGGTACAATTACATTCACCCCATTTGAAAGGGCTGTTACCATGGTAGAACTGGCTCTGAAAATATCAACAACGATTACTGTTTTGTTCGCTAACTCGTGCAGGTCCAACAAGTCAGGACTGATACAGGTTTCTATGGTTTTCATTTTTTAAGCAGGGGTAGTTTTTCAATTTTGGCAGGAATTCTTTTTTTCCTTATTTCAATACCAATTTCATTTCCAGGTTTGGCATATTCTATGTCTACATATCCTAAACCAATACCAATTCCCATGCTGGGAGATTGACTTCCAGAAGTAACTTCACCGATAACCTTGCCCTCTGCATTAACAATAGGATAATGTGCTCTTGGAATTCCCCTTTCCAAAAGTTTGAAGCCTACTAGCTTTTTTTTGATCCCCTCTTCTTTTTGCTTTTTTAAACCCTCATGGTTGATGAAGTCCTTGGTGAATTTGGTGATCCAGCCTAATCCGGCTTCTAATGGTGAGGTTTCGTCGTTAAGTTCGTGACCATAAAGGCAGTAGCCCATTTCCAGGCGAAGTGTATCTCTGGCTCCAAGCCCTATAGGTTTGATGTCCAGTTTGCTTCCAGCCTCAAAAATAGCTTCCCATACTTCTTTGGCCGCTTCATTTTTAATGTACAATTCAAAACCCAGCTCACCGGTGTAGCCAGTAGCGGAGACAATTACATCTTCTACTCCCGCAAAAGTTCCGGTCTCAAAATGATAAAATGGAATGTCTTTTAGTGAAATGGAGGTTAAGGATTGAATGGCCTTGATAGCGTTTGGTCCTTGAATGGCAAATAGGCAGGTTTGATCAGATATGTTTTCCAGCTTTGCATTTTGCGTATTGTGTTGCTGTATCCATTCCCAATCTTTATCGATATTGGATGCATTTACTACAAGCATGTAGCGTTCTTCATCCAGTTTATAGGTCAAAAAATCATCTACTACTCCTCCTTGAAGGTTGGGGAAGCAAGTATATTGCGCCTGGCCAATTTTGAGTGTAGCCGCATCGTTGGAAGAAACTTTTTGAATTAGGTCAAGGGCATTGGGTCCCTCTACGATAAATTCACCCATATGAGATACATCAAAAACACCAACATTTTCACGAACGGTTTTGTGTTCCTCCATATCGGAACTATACCTAACAGGCATGTCATACCCTGCAAAAGGGATCATCTTGGCGCCTAAAGAATGATGTATACCATCAAGCGTTACTTTTTTTACTTCTTCCATTAATATCCGACTTTATTTGAAAGCTTAAAGGTAAGAAATGTGCTTAATTTAATGGAAAAGGTTTTAGAAAAAGATCGCTGCAACCAAATACATTTTCGAATTAGTTAAAATAATTCTAGTATCCAGGATTTTGAATCAGTTTAAAATTAGCCGATAACTCTCTTTGAGGAATGGGAAAAATTAATTTTGGATCATCAAAAGAGTAACTGAGGTCAGGGGTATTATTATCTACTATAACTCCTTTGGTTCGTTTAATGTCATGCAAGTTATGCCCCTCATGCGCCAGCTCCAATTTTCTCTCTTTTAGTATGTCTTCAAGACTGAGACTGCTTTTCTCAAGCAGCGAAACCCTTCCTCTTATTCTATTAATATCCTCTAAGGGCGTTGCGCCTTCACTTGTTCCTTCACGAAAGTTCGCTTCAGCACGTGTCAGGTACAATTCTGCCAATCTTATAATTTTCACATTTGTATACTGCTCCCTCCATTTATCTGTTCGTATCGCTCCAGCTCTTTCTTGGTATTGCAATAAACGATCGTCTCCAGTCTCATAAAGATTTAAATGATTTTGCATAATACTTACATCCCCATCTCGGCCTCCAAACTCAGGTGTGGAATAGAAAAGATGCATGGCATTCTCAGGGTCCTGCGCATTGACTTGTATGGTAAATAAATCTTCGGGACAATCAGATTCATTGTTAAAAACATCCATGTAATCTGGCATGAGTTTTTTATCCTGTGCAATGGCCAGGTCGATGCTTCGATTGGCAGCATCTCGTGCTGAAGCAAAATCCGCCATCTGTAAGTAAACTCTTGAAAGCATGGCAGAAGCGGCGTATCTGGTAGCAAAAATATCGTTGCTTTCTGGTAATAACTGTTCTGCATTGGTCAGATCCTCAACTATTTGTTGGTAAACCTTCTCTACGGAATGTCGTTCAACAATCCCGCTATTTTCACCACCTCTGGAAGGTGCCAGGATCAGTGGGATGGCCAGATTTGTTTCTGGATTTCCAGACACATAAGGTAAGCCAAAAAACCTTGTCAATTCGAAATACACGACTCCACGAATAAACAATGCCTCACCTTTTACTCTATCTTGATCTTCTTCCTTAACTATAGCTATTGCACTAAGGATGTTGTTGGTAATATTGATGGTGCTATAGGCTGTGAGCCAGGTGTCTGTTACAAATGTATTGTTCGTTAAAATGCTTTTATTTAACATTTCTCTGGGTTGGGTAAAAGTGCCTTCCCATCTTATTTCATTATTTGCAGCTAGCATTTCGCTGTAAAGAAAAATTCTACCTCCCCATAAATCTGATTTTCTGAGGTTTGCATAGGCTCCTATAAGGACACGTTTAATATTGGCATCAGTATCGAGAGCAGTGAGCTCATCTATTTCCTGGGCCGGCTTTAAATCCAGTTGATCGTCACAGGAAACAGTAAAAAAGCTGAGACAAAGTATAATCGGAATATTAAAGACTTTTGATGGCATATTTGACATGTTTAAAATCCTAAATTTAATCCTATGGAGTATGTTTTAGCCTGCGGGGCAGAATAGAGATCTACTCCTTGAAATAAATTGGCATTGGCAAAATTGTTGGACAAGGCTTCTGTTCCTACTTCGGGATCCCAACCATTGTATCTTGTAAATGTCAGAAGATTTTGTGCCATAATATAGATTTTAGCATGGCTGATTTTTAACCTCTCATTCCATTTTTCAGGGAAGTTGTAGGCCAGCGATACCGTTTTTAGCCTAAGATAGCTTCCGTCGGAAATGTACCTGCTTGAGGCACTGCAGCCGTTGCATTTACCCAACCGAGCTTGAGGGACATCTGTTAGGTCACCAGGTTTTTGCCATCTTTCCATTTGTTCCGCCGTATTGTTGTCAAACCAATAGCCATTATTGGCATAATATCCACCTGCGGCTTCGTAAATTTTATTGCCATAAACTCCTTGCAAAAGAAAAACCAAATCCAGGTTTTTATAAGAGAAATCATTTGTTAAACCTCCAATGAAATCAGGGTTTGGGCTTCCTAGAAATAAACGGGCAGCGGTATTGTAATCACTGGTCGTTTCTATCTGCACTTCGTCCTTGAAATAAAGTGCATCTCCAGTTGCCGGATCTACTCCAGCGTATTTTGGTCCAAAAAACACGGCCATGGGTTGATCGACATAAATACCATTCAGATAACTTGAATAGGGTGGAGGGATTGCAGTTTGGTCCTTCGAAAGGGCTCGTACGCGGTTGATATTTCTAGCAAAATTGAAAGAAGATTTCCAGACTAGGTTACTATTGGTGTAGTTGATTGTGTTAAGGAATATTTCAGCCCCATAATTCTGCATCTTCCCAATATTTTGCCTTTGCGTGGAAAATCCTGTAGTGGAGGGAACAGGAACCAACAATAACAGATCCCGGGTAATTTTATTATAAAAATCTATTTCCCCAGAAATTCGGCCTCCAAAAAGGCCAAACTCCAATCCGACATCAAATTGTTGCGTCGTTTCCCAGGTCAGATTTGGATTGGCTATTTGAGTAGGCGATAAGCCAGGAGTAAGGGCATAGGGTAAAGGTTCATACAATCCCAAGTGGTCAAAATCACCAATCAGTGCATTGCCGGTAATACCGAATGAAGTACGAACCTTAAAGTAACTTAGATAGTTATTGTCTTTAAGAAAGTCCTCCTCACTGACAAGCCATCCTAAGGAAGCAGCAGGAAAAAAACCGTATTTTTTACTGTCCCCAAATCTGGATGAGCCATCATATCTTGCACTTAGGGCGAGTAAATACTTGCCGTCCAATTTATAATTGATGCGGGTAAAGTAAGAAAGGAAAGAGGCGTTTGTAAGTGTAGATACACCATCAACAATCTCTGCAGCAGATTTAATAGTAGTAAGGCCATCCAAAGGAAATTCCTGACCGTCTACACTTGTGAATCTATTTTCACTTTTTTGAAAAGACATGCCCAAAGTTGCTTCCAGTTTATGCGGGCCTTGAAGGAAAGGTTGATAAGTAAAGAAATTATTGGTGTTGTATGTAGCGATTTTTAACCAGCGAGACGATCCGTAACCATTTGAACTTTGTCCTGTTGCCGTACGTGATCCGAAATAACGGTCATCGTTCTGTACGAGATTGTCTATGCCAAATTCGGATCTGAAAGTAAGGTTTTTAACGATATTCAACTCTCCGAAAATACTGTTGATGTTTCTTAAGCTTGTGGTGGACCAATTGGAATTTTCAGAGTCTATTAGATTATTGTAATAAATAGTGGTGGGACGGTCAGTTAAATCTCCATTCAAATCCCTGATTGGAGAAATGGGAGCCAAGGCTACCAGTTGCATGGGACTGTTAAAAAGATTGTCACTAGGCAAAGTATTGGTAACAGTTCTCGTCAAACTGAAATTTGCACCGAACTTAAAGTTTTCTGAAACGCTATGGTCGAGATTAAGTCGGCCAGAGATCCGTTCAAAATCATTACGGATCAAAATACCTTCTTGCTTGTCATAAGCACTTGATAAATAAAACCTTGTTTTATCATCCCCGCCTGAAGCTGAAAAATTCACATTGGTTACTCCAGCGTCTCCATTGAAAGCCTGGTCCTGCCAATTGGTGTTGATAGTTCCATCTCTCCAGTCTGAATGGCCTGCATACTGGTCCAAACGATTTTCTACATATTGAAGGCCTGAATCAGGATATTCTAATGGGTTGTTCAAAGGATCTTTATTAGCAGCCAGATCATTATTATAACCTGCTTCACGAAACAATTCTACGTATTGGCTCGCATTTAAAAAATCCTTTTTACGGGTAGGGCTACTGATGCCTCTCTGAATTCCTACATTGAATTTTGTTTTTCCTGAACTGCCTGTTTTTGTAGTAATGACCACTACGCCATTTGATCCCCTGGCGCCATAGATCGAAGCTGCAGCAGCATCTTTCAATACATTGATTGATGCGATGTCACCAATATTGATCATAGACATAGGATTGCTGTTGTCTAGGCTACCTGCCGAAGTTACGGGAATTCCATCTAAAATGTATAAGGGGTCGTTACCAGCAGAAATGGAAGTAGTGCCTCGTATTCTTATTTTTACACCATCACCCAATTTTCCGCTAGATGAGGCTACAAAAACACCTGGAAGCCTTCCTTGCAGGGTTTCCTGAAAATTGGGGACTGGGATATTGGCAATTTCGTCCCCATCAATTATGGAGACACTTCCCGTCAGGTCCGACTTATTTATGCTTCCATATCCTACCACTACGATTTCATCAAGCGTATTTAGGTTAGGAACAAGGCGAATGTTAATTTCCCTTTTATTTTCAACTAGAATTTCCTGCGGAATAAAGCCTAAATAAGAAAAAACGATGGTTGCTTTGCTATCCAGGGTTAATTGGTAATGACCTGAAATATCTGTGACAGTAGATTTCCCAGACTCTTTGGTGCCAATACTCACCCCTGGAATTCCCATTCCATCTTCATCCGAAATAACTTTTCCGGAAATTGTTATGTTTTGAGCCAATCCTAATAATGGAGTTACCAATAACAAAACCAATACAATAGAAATATTGCTTTTCATAAATAAACTGGTGGATAAAAAAGGGTAATTAGGTGATAAGAAAATCCTATTGATCTGAAGGACTTTAAATAAGGTTTGGGGGTCTTTTAATTGTTAAACTGGTACTAATGTAGTAAAAAATTTAACCTTTGGCATAATCCATCCTGAATTATATTGATTTATGGATTTTTATTTCCTGAAAAATCTAATAGCTTAAAGTGTTAGTTATGTGTGGATTATAGCATTTAGTTATTTACTTAACCTAACCGTTTTAAAGTAATGTGTCTAAATTTTGAATGTCGCAGTCCTCGGGATTTAGATAAAACCAGCCTAACCATTTATAGGTCTGGGTAAGGGCTTTTTGTTAGATCAGTAGTATGCATTGACATTTTAATAGGAGGTGTAAATACCTCAAAAACAGTTGTTTAATTGTCACTTCTTAAGTGATATAGGCCTGTGGTGAGGCATCCAAAAAACAGTCTGATTCTATTGATATTAACATAATAGATGGGGATTCAAGAGACTCTCCTCAGCCAAAAGCAAGTTGGAGAAAAAAATAGTTACCCTAATTTTGAGACAATAAGTTCATAGAAAAAAAATCAAAAAGCCTAAAACAGGATATTGAAATCCATATTTTAGGCTTGTATTTGTTCCTTGATAATTAAATGGAAAAACTTTCCCCACAACCACATGTTCTTGATGCGTTTGGGTTGACAAATTGAAATCCTTTGCCATTTAATCCATCACTAAATTCTAAAGTGGTGCCTGCGAGATATAGCAAACTTTTTCTATCCACAATTATTTTTACTCCTTTATCTTCAAAAACATGGTCTGAATCCGAGGTAGCATTGTCAAAACCTAAGTCATACATTAAGCCAGAACAACCTCCTCCTTTGACAGATACCCTTATATTTTCTTCTTCATTCCTGTTTTCTTCCTGTCTAAGTTCAAGGATACGATCCTTGGCTTTATCTGAAATGATGATCATATTTTTTCAAGTTTATATACCCTATTCATTTAACGACAATTAACCAGTAATGTTGGAAATTAATTCCATTATTCCTATTGAATTATGCCCCAAAGTTAACAAATCAAAATGGAATACTTGCTATGGCTGTAGTGGAGGTTTATTCCTCATTTGGCAGGAACTGAATTTTAGGTTATAACTATTAAATAAGAACCGACTTAATTAATTGTGCCTTAAGTCAATTAATTAAGTGTCATATTTATTTATGGGTATTATCTCAGATGGTTAATAGGGTGGGTGGGAATCTTTGTTTAGAATTTGTTGCAAGACTATTTCCTATGGAAGGAGTAATAATATTTGAACTTTCAATTTGCAGTACCTGCTTAAGAATGATATTAATGAAATGGCACAGCTCACAAATAAATCGTACTTTTGTGCTGGAAATTTATTGCTCTTAATTGGAGGGCTTGTTACCAGAAATAAAATGCTATGAACAAGGAAAAAAGGACTGAAATTTCGACACTTGGAGAGTTTGGACTTATTGATATGATCAGTGAGGATATAAAAAACAATCATCCCAGTTCCATAAAGGGAATAGGAGATGATGCAGCAGTGATAGGAGAGGGTGATGATCTTCGCGTTGTGACTACAGATTTGCTTTTAGAAGGTGTTCATTTTGACCTTTCCTATACTCCTTTAAAGCATCTTGGCTTTAAGGCAGTTGCTGTGAACGTAAGTGATATCGCAGCAATGAATGCTATTCCAACTCAGATAACAATAGGTATTGGGCTTTCAAGTCGATTCTCTGTAGAAGCTGTCGAAGAACTTTATGAAGGGATCAAGCTAGCCGCAGCACATTATAATGTGGATATTGTAGGAGGAGACACTACTTCCTCCAGGTCAGGCTTGGTCCTAAGTATTACCGCTATAGGAGAAGTGAAAAAAGAAGCGATAAGTTACAGGTCTGGCGCTAAAATAAATGATATTATTTGCGCAACAGGAGATTTAGGAGGTGCATTTGTAGGCTTGCAGGTGTTGGAACGTGAAAAGGAGGTTTTCCTATCCAATCCTAACATGCAGCCTGACCTTGAAAAATATCCTTATATCACATCGAGGCAATTAAAACCAGATGCCCGAATGGATATCATTCATGAGTTTAAAGAGTTGGGACTAGTACCTACAAGCATGATCGATATTTCAGATGGTTTAGCATCAGAATTGTTTCATATCTGCAAAGCTTCGGATGTAGGAGTGGCCATTTATGAGGATAAACTACCTATCGATAAGCAAACTTATGATACGGCTTTTGAGTTTAACATGGACCCTACTACTTGTGTTTTAAATGGTGGTGAGGATTATGAACTTTTGTTCACCATTAGCCAGGATGATTTTAAGAAACTGGAAAAACACCCTGACATCCATTTTATAGGGCATGTGACGGAAAAAGAAAGTGGCAAGTACCTTGTCAGTAAAAGCGGTTCTGCCGTACCATTGAAAGCTCAAGGCTGGTCTCATTTTTGAGCCCTGCCTTGAGTGAATTATAGGGGACATCCCTTACTCTTCTGGATAAGGGATGTATAAAAACTTGGTGAATTCTTCATCGACGACAAAAAGACAACAGAATTCATCAGGATCTTTGTATGACGCCTTAAATTGTTCCACTCCTTCCTCTTTAATTAATCCTCGTTGAATAAATTCATCCAGGTAGGTGATGTAATAATTCCAGTCTATTGCCTTTTCTTTTCGACTTAGAAACAGTTGCCCTATCGGTTGCTCTTCCTTACTAATTGGAAAGATAGGGTATTCTGAAAACTTCCGTTGCCGCACCTGATAGGCAGCCTCTTTAAGGGTATCGCTAATTTTTATAAAATCACTGCTAATGGTCCCCAAGTATTTCCCATTGAGTTCAGGGTCATTTTCGTTGCTGATCATCTTTGATTTTTTAATTTTAGTAAAACTACGTTTTCAACATGATAGGTTTGTGGGAACATGTCCACAGGCTGAATTTTGATAATTTCATATTTTTCGGCTAGCAATGCAACATCCCTTGCCTGAGTAGCAGGGTTGCAACTTACATAAACGATTTTCCCTGCTTCAAGGCGTAACAGCATGTTTATCACATCCTCATGCATACCCGCTCTAGGGGGGTCAGTGATTATCACATCCGGTTTTTCGTGGTTGGCGACAAATTCATCATCCAACACATCTTTCATGTCTCCAGCATAAAACAGCGTGTTGTCAATGCCATTGCGGAGTGAATTCCCCTTGGCATCAACTATGGCAGGTTCAACATATTCAATGCCAATAACCTGTTTTGCATTTTTAGCAACGAAATTCGCAATGGTACCTGTACCAGTGTACAAATCATAAACTACTTCATCACCACTTAGCTCAGCAAATTCCCTTGCGACTTTATATAACTCGTATGCTTGGGATGAATTGGTTTGGTAAAAGGATTTGGGGCCTATTTTAAACTTCAGCCCTTCCATGGTTTCTTCAATATAATCTCTTCCCGCGTAGGTTTGAACCTCTAGATCCTGAAAAGTCTCATTTTTCTTAAGGTTGACAATGTACATCAATGCAGTGATGTCGGGGAAACGTTGGTGAAGAAATTCCATTGCTTTAGCAATACCCTCCTGATCATCTTCTCCAAACTGAACGATGACCATGGACTGTCCATCGAGTGTGGTTCTAATGATAAGGTTACGTAAAAGGCCCGTTTGATTTATTATGTCATAAAATGACAAGCCTTCCTTTAAAGCAAAATCGCCAAGTTCATTTCTGACATCGTTGGAAATATTGTCTTGTAAATAACAATGGTCAATATCAATTATCTTATCAAACCTTTTGGGAACATGGAAACCCAAGGCATTCCGTTCAAATACCTCGCCTGAGTCAATTTCTTCCCTAGTGAGCCATCTGTTGTTAGAAAAAGTGAAATCTAATTTATTTCGATAGTATTGGGTTTTTGCAGAACCGATAATAGGCATTACCTCAGGCAAAGGCACTTTTGCGATTCGCTCAAACTGATCAATCACCTGTTGCCTTTTGTAGGTCATCTGGAGTTCATAAGAGATATGCTGCCACTTACAACCACCACAAACACCAAAGTGGGCACAAAAAGGAGTAACCCTGTCTGGAGAGTATTCGTGAATTTTAATTGCCTCAGCCTCTAAGAAACTGCTTCGACCTTTGGTAACTCGGACATCTACAACGTCACCAGGAGCCACATTACTTACAAAGACAACCTTCCCTTCGTGGTGTCCGACACATTTACCTTCCGCAGCTATTCTTTCGATTTTTAACTGCTCGAGGACCTTATTCTTCATTTTTCTTGACATAGGTCACAAAATTAATCATTTTCGGTCAAAGGGTTGAATATTGTCCTTCTTGGTTTCAAACTTTTATATATCTGGGTCAATGCTGTCCTAAACTTTCCAACAGGGAAAAGTTTGTTTGAATTATCAAATTAATTTTTTAACTTGTAATTTAGTAGTTAACCCTGTTGGGAAATAATTAGGTGCAATTTTCAAACTATTTTTTCACAAAATTCAATCCATTAGGATCTTTTTTTGTGTTGTTTATCAACATTATTAAAGTAAACCTACTTAAAATTAAAATATAAAGACTTTTATAAAAAATGATACCCGAAATAAAAATAATATGAAAAATATTATATGGTCAATAATAATAACAGCGATACTAAGCACTTCTTGTTCAAGTAATCCGGATAAAATCACCTACCCAAAAGATTTAAAAACTTTTTCACTAAATGATTCAATAAAATTTGATGAAAAGTGGTATGATTATAAATATAAAATCGTTTCTTACTCAAATGGTTCCTCTACACACCTTATTAAATGGGCTGAGGCAATTGAAAAGTTTCCGGAAATAGCATTTCTATTTTACATTGACAAAAAAGACTCTATTAAAATAAAGGAAAGGTTAAAACAAAGAGAATTTTATTGGCCAGTTTTTTACGATCCTGAAAGCAAATTTCTAGAATCAAATAAAATAAAAGGCCTTGGAGCACGTCCCTATTATCGTTTTATTTTCGCAATTAAAGACGACAAAATAATTGATATAGCAAAAATGAAAAACAACCCCATGTTTCCTGAGGATTTTGAGAAATATTTAAATGATTTTTTATCAGAGAATTAAACAAATAAATTTTAAAACGGGTAGTTAAAACTTGAAAAAAGACTTCCCTGATAAAACCATTAAGTGGTTAACCTACCATTAGGCGAAATGAAAATATTAGCTTTATAAAGAAATGGCGTCTTAATTAACAAGGACGCCATTTAATTAAATCAACAATCACAAAGATTACATTGTTCATAAGCTGCACTGCAATTTTCACTGCTGTAGTAATCAGGATCACAATTGTAAACTGTCATCACACCACTACAATATTTCATTCTTTGATAACAATCAGCATCCGCATTAAAAACTGGAACCATACCAATAGTCCTAGCAACAGTACTTACAGCCCTTATCGGTTTACTTTTCCTTTACCAATTTCTTGAAAATTGAACGGTCAATTTTTTTAATAATCTGTGAAAACAATGTAATATTACACATAAGAGGTTCGCATTTTTTGGTGCAAATCCAAAACAACTATTTTGGGCAAAAAATTGAACTTCTCATTTTTTATTTAGAATGCATTGTATCTTGGTAATAAAAAACATGGAAATAAAAAATAAAGTAGTGGTCATAACAGGAGCTACTTCAGGAATTGGTCAAGCTTGTGCGCTTATTTTTGGTAAAGCAGGAGCTAAAATTTGGATTACCGGTAGGAGCAGGGTTAAATTAGATGAAACATTACTTCTGCTTCAAAAGGAAGGAGTTGATTGTGGAGGTGGTGTTTGTGATGCAGCCATTGCCGAACAAAACCAACAAATGGCCGATGATGCGATCAAGCATTTTGGAAAAATTGATGTATTGATCAATAATGCTGGGATTAGCATGAGGGCATTGTTTCGTGAATTGGATTTGAAAGTGTTTCATCAAGTCATGGACATTAATTTTTGGGGGACTGTTTACGCCACTAAATTTTGCATGGATGAAATCATTAAAAATAAAGGAGCCATTATCGGTGTTTCTTCAATAAACGGTTTTAGAGGTACACCTGCCAGAACAGCCTATACGGCGAGTAAATTTGCAATGAATGGCTTCTTCGAGTCTTTGAGAACAGAAGTGATGAAGTTAGGTGTGCATGTTATGGTAGTTTGTCCAGGTTTTACTGCCTCAAATATTAGGAACAATGCACTTCTAGGGGACGGGAGCAGCCAAAGTGAATCCCCTAGGGAAGAGGATAAAATGATGACGGCTGAAGAAGTGGCAGAGGCCATGCTTACCGCATTAAGGAAAAAGAAAAGGGATTTGGTACTTACCAGTCAAGGCAAAATGGCCGTATTCCTCAATAAATGGATACCTGGAATAATGGATACAATAGTATACAATCATATGGCTAAGGAAAAAGATTCACCCTTTAAATAATGTCTAAACTAAAAGATGTACTTCGGGTTTATTTGAATAGGTTAGTAGATCTCTCCTCTAATAATCGATCCATATTCCTTCCTAAAATCATTTCCAGCCAAATGATTGATTTGAAGGATTTCCATTTTTTAAATAACCATGCATCTTTTTTTTACATCACAGAATTATTAGGTAGAAAAAGAAATATTCCCCTAATCCAGGTTTTGGATAGCCGGGATCAGAATGTCAACCAGCTTTCTGTTCGCTTAAAACGCCTGAAACAGCAAGTTAACTATACAATTGAAGAAACCGGGGAGAAAAGTTTATTCGTAGGCTGGCCATTTGTGGAGGGGAAACTTTTAAATGGGCAACTCACGCGCTGCCCATTGGTCTTTTTTCCAGTGGAGCTTATTCTGGAAGACAAAACCTGGTACCTGAGGAAAAGTGTGGGCGAATTGCCATTTTTGAATCCCTCCTTATTACTGGCCTATAGCCAGGCAATGGGGAAACCATTTGATCCGGAATGGTTGGAAGCATCTTTGGAAGATTTTAACAAGGATCCGATGGGTTTTCGAACGGATCTTTACCAATTGCTCAAAAATCAGGTGGAGTTAAACTTTAGTAGGGAAATTTATCAAGACAAACTGGACTTTTTTCCTGACAATTCCAGGGACTTTTTTGAAGAATCTTTTGATGTGGGTTTGCTAAAATTAAAACCCTATGCCATTTTAGGGCAGTTTTCTCAAAAGAGTTCTTTCTTGATGGACGATTATGAGCAGTTGATCAAGCAATCTGATCATGTAAATTTAGAAGAATTATTTTCAGAGTATTTTGTAAATAAGTCCGACAATCCACAGCCCACTACAGAAAGTAATTTATACAATACCTTTCCGATAGATGCCAGTCAGGAATCCGTTATTCATCATACGAAGTCTGGCAATTCCTGTGTCGTACAGGGCCCTCCGGGGACGGGGAAGTCACAGCTGATTTGTAATATGGTGGCTGACTTTGCCTCCAGAGGCAAAAAGGTGTTAGTAGTGTCCCAGAAGAGGGCCGCGCTCGATGTTGTCTACCGGCGTATAGCTTCCCAGGGGATGGCTAATTTCACCGCTTTGGTGCATGATTATCGTGGAGATAGAAAAGAACTCTATAAAAAAATAAATCACCAAATCAGTTCCCTTGAAAATTACCAGGCCTTGAACAGGTCTATTGATGCGATACAGCTGGAGCGAAATTTTAGCCAGATGTGCCGGAACATAGAAAGGTTTTCTGATTTTTTTGACGCTTATAAGGAAGCCTTATATGATACCAGCGATTGTGGGGCTCCAGTAAAAGAACTTTACCTTACTTCAGATTACCAAAGTGTAGGTATAGACATGACTCAGTTTTACAGGTGTTTTCGGCTTGATGAGTTAGATGGGTTTTTAAATGACTTCGAGCAATACCAGTATTATTACAAGAAATTTCAAGTAGCGGCTTCATTTTGGCTGCACAGAGTGGATTTTTCCACAATGGGACCAGAAGCCATCAAAGGTGCGTCAGCTACTTTTCAGGAGCTTTTTTCAGTAAAGATCACTGCGAAAAATGATTTGAATTCCATGCTGGCAGATGCTTTTGAATATGGGCTTATCTATCAATCCTTCCAGCAGAAAGAGAAAATAGAAGCCTTGAGTTTGTCCATCAGTGACCAGGAGATCTATGAAAAGTTCAAGGCCCTCATGATCCATGATGCAGGTACATTGGACCTGCTATGGTTGGAGAATAAGGTGGATATGATCACAAAATTGTTGATGGATGAAGGTGTGGAATGGGGCATCAGCAATCAGGAAGTGGAGGAAACATTGCAGCATGCTGTCCATTATTCAAAGCAGCTGGAATCATTGTATGGCAAAATTTCCATGAAAGTTACCCCAAATAAATTTGGGGTAATTAAATCCCTGCTTGAGAAAAATGGATTAAAAAACAACAAAGAAGACATTGCAATTTTGGTTCAAAGGTTGGAGAACCGCATGAACTTAAACCATCAATATGCTCTTCTGGAACAGAAAAAGTGGATTAAGCTTCCTGATAAACCCTTTACGATTGACCAATTTGAGGAAGTAGCGGCATTGCACCTCAAAGCATTGAAGGCCAGGTTTATTATGAGTGAGCTCGGTGTTCTGGCCTCCTATTTTTTCAAAACACAATTCTCATTCGAGCACTTTCAGCATTTACTGGAAGGTGTAAGTGTTATTAACGATTGGGTAGAGGATCATTTTTCTTCCTGGCGGGAATACCTTACAGAGATACAAATAAAACACCTGTTAAGCACTGAAGATGAAGATAAACTAAAAGAAATACAAAGTAGTCTCCCAAAGGATATTGATGAATTAACACGTTTCGATAAGTTAAGGCATAGCATGCTTGAGGAGGAAAAGAAGGTGATTGAGAAATTAATTGATGAATTTCCTGACAGCGACTACGATGCTTTAAAAACCATGTTTTTGTCCAGCCTGAAGATCAGTTGGATAAGTCATTTGGAAGCCAAATACCCGGTTTTGAAGGAGATCTATGGACCTCAAATCAAAAGTAATATATCGGAATTCGAGAATTCTGTTGAAGAAAAATTGAAAATTTCCCGATTTATTATAGAAATGAGACTGAGAGAGGGGATTTGTACTGATTTGGAATACAATAGGTTAAACAATCTTATTTCCTATAGAGAATTGGCACATCAGGTAGGGAAGAAACGCCAAATTTGGTCTGTTAAGAAACTGATTGATCATTATAAGGAGGAAATATTTAGACTTATTCCTTGCTGGCTTGCCTCTCCGGAAACTGCCTCTGCTTTATTTCCACTTGAGCAATATTTTGATTTGGTAATCTTTGACGAAGCCAGCCAGTGTTATTTCGAGAGGGGTTTACCTCTGATGTTAAGAGGCAAACAGGTGGTTATAGCAGGAGACCGGCAACAACTTCAACCTTATGATCTTTACCAAACCCGAATTCAAACTGAGGAGGAAGATACAATGGAAGTGGAAATTGATTCTTTACTGGACATGGTAACGCAGTATTTTCCTACATTTCACCTCCAAACCCATTACCGAAGTGCAACTTTACCATTGATAGATTTTTCTAACAGAAATTTTTATGAAGGAAAGCTATACATGCTTCCAGATAGAAAAGTCCTCAATAGTGGTGAGCATGGACTACATTTAATCAAAGTAGAAGGCGTATGGGAAAACCAAACCAACAAGCTAGAAGCTGAAGAAGTGCTGTTTCAGTTGCAAAGTTTGAGAATTAAATTTCCTTTAGACAGCATAGGTGTCATTACTTTTAATTATCATCAAATGATGCTGATTGCAAATCTTATTGATTTGGAAGATACCCTGGCTCAGGATGATAATATTCGTATAAAAAACATCGAAAATGTCCAGGGAGATGAATTTGATCATGTGGTATTTTCAGTAGGATATTCAAGAAATCCCGAAGGGAAATTTACAGCCAATTTTGGTTTACTGTCTAGAAAGGGTGGCGAGAACAGGTTAAATGTGGCCATTACCAGAGCCAGGAAACAAAATATTCTAATTTCCAGTTTGAAGGCAAGTGATTTCAAAGAGCGGCACATGAAAAATGCCGGAATTAGACTGTTAAAAGAATATTTGGTTTTTGTTGATGAGGTACAGCAAGGCAAAGCTACCTTAGAACTGAGGCCTGATGCTCCAGGTTATGACCGGAATTGGTCTTTTAGAGACAGGCTTATCGGGAATTACGGTAATCATGAAGTGGTAGAAAACCCCTATTCGGCAGTGATGGATCTGGAAGTAAAAGAACAAGAAAAAGCTGTGGCAGCTATTCTTACCGATGACCAACGCTTCTTTTCCTCCAGAACTTCAAAAGAAGCTTTTGTCTACCATCCACGTTTATTGACTTCCAGAAATTGGAATATTGTATTTTTATTCAGCAGACAATATTGGTTGGATAAAGAGGATTTGTTGCAAACCAAGATCGCTCAAGTTAAAACTCAATCTGGAGAATAAACCAAGATTTTGAGACCTAAGAGCAATATGAAATGGAGCTACCAATGTGAGGATAGCTCCATACTGACTTAAAAAGGTCGCTGTATTATTGACCGTAATTGATTTTTAGACCTACTGATTCTATACCTGAAAGAGTGTCTTTTCTCATGTATTGAATAAATTGAAAGGTAGAATTGGGCTGGATGACATCACCTGGAAGGGTGTCATACCTTATTCTCCTGTTGCCATATCCTTGACCAAGCGGTTTTCCCGTTTTAGGGTCAAAAAGATGGATATTAAGCAGCGAATCTACCAAGACCTTGTCGACACTATCCTTAAGAAGGTATCGAATGTAGAGATTATTGTACTCGTATTTATCATCATACCTGATACTTAGGATAGATGACAACCCAGAACTTTCTTCCAGTGAATCTACTTTGAAAGAAATGGTATCAGAAACAACCCATTTTAATGCTTCCAGTTCTTGAAAAGACTCATATACCCGACCATTATTACAAGCGGTAATAACCCAAAATAGGTTCAATATAAGGGCTGTGGCCAATACACTTTTACTTTTCATCGGGTTTAGCTTTGTTATCACCACCTTTTGGACCTTTGTTTCGATTGGGTCTCCTCCTTTTGTTCCTATTATTTCCTTGAGCTTTTGGAGCGTTAGGGTCTATTTCCTTTGGTGGAGTTCCAGGTTTTGCTTGTGCATTTTCTGGTTTGTTGTTTCTTCTATGTGGCCTTTTGTTTTTAGGATGGCGTGGTTTTTCCTCTGAATTATTTTGAGTTCTCTGAGGAGTTTCTGAAGCGTTACCTGATGTATTTGGTTTGCGAGATTTAGGTTTCCTTTTCTTTTTTGTCCTTGAGTTGGCAAATTTCTTGTCTAGTAATTCAAGGTCTTCATTTGTTTTATTGTTGTCATATTCACCTTCAAAAGCTTTGTCCTGTTGCAGGTTAAAAGGGGTAATTCCTTTCTCATTTTGCTCAATGATTGATTTCACCCTGTCACAATCAATAGAGTGCCAATTGTTATCATCATTATAACTGAACCACATCAATCGGCGAAATATATCCGTTTTTTGAAGTTTTGCCCTTCCCGCTTCAGTCAGTAAAGGTTTCTCAATATTGGGAATGTCCTTTAAGGCACTCAAATAACTTTCCAGCTCAAAGTTCAAACAACATTTTAGTCTACCACACTGGCCTGAAAGTTTGCTGGGATTGAGCGATAGGTTTTGATAACGTGCCGCTGAAGTGGTTACACTTTTAAAGTCGTGAATCCATGTAGAACAGCACAACTCTCTACCGCAAACACCCACACCACCAAGTCGGCCGGCCTCTTGCCTTAGACTGATCTGTCTCATCTCTACCCTGATTTTAAATTCAGAGGCAAGAAGCTTTATGAGTTCGCGAAAATCTACCCTGTCGTCAGCCGAGTAGAAAAAAGTTGCTTTTGAATTATCTGCCTGGTATTCCACGTCAGACAATTTCATGGAAAGCTTTATTTCATCGATGATTTGCTTGCCTCTATAAATGGTAGGGGTTTCTCTGTTTTTTGCATCCTGCCATTTTTCTAAATCCTTTGGAGTGGCAACTCTATAGATGCTTAAAATATTGTCATCGTTTTTAACCTTCCGTTTTTGCATTTGAAGCCTTACAAGTTCACCTTGTAAAGAAACATAACCAATGTGATGCCCATTGGGAACATCCACCACCACCGGGTCACCAGTAGTTAATTGTAAATGTCCTGAATTCCTGAAATATTCTTTTCTTCCTCCTTTAAATTTTACTTCAACAATATCAAATTTATCTATCTCGGGTATCCCCATATGGGACAACCAATCAAAGGCATTCATTTTATTACAATCGCTGGTACCACAACTGCCATTGTTTTGGCAGCCACCCTCAGAGGTGGAGTCGGTACTGCAGTTTGTGCATCCTGACATATATACTATATATTTAAGGGAGTTTCCTCCTCGTGAATATGGGCGTTATTTACCTAATTGGAGGATGTCTTGTCCTATGTCTTTTCGGTAATTAGCTTTCTCCCATGTAATTTCGCTTACCCTTAGGTAAGCATTTTCAATCGCCTTTTCGACAGTATCACCTAAACCAGTAATACCCAGAACCCTGCCACCATTCGTGACTATTTGGTTAGCAGAATCGCTTTTGGTTCCTGCATGAAAGGTGATGGCTTGCTGTATATTGGATTTTTCCAAACCTGAGATGACTTTACCCTTTTCGTAGGCTTCAGGGTAACCTCCAGCCACCATTACGACGGTAGCTGTTTTGGTAGGAGCAATCTCTAGTTTGTAGTCAATCAAGGTTTTGCTTGCGGTGGCGTTAAGTAGCTCCAAGAAATCACTTTCTATTCTAGGCAGTACTGCCTGGGTTTCGGGATCTCCCATCCTGACATTGTACTCAATGACATAAGGTTCTCCCTCCATATTCATTAAGCCTATAAATAGAAAACCTCTATAATCAATATTGTCTTTCTTAAGGCCTGATATTGTTGGTTTCACTACTCTTTCCTCGACTTTTTGCATGAAATCCTTATCTGCAAATGGAACGGGACTAATGGCACCCATCCCTCCTGTGTTTGGCCCGGTATCACCTTCTCCAATTCTTTTATAATCTTTTGCTTCCGGAAGGATCTTGTAACTTTCGCCATCTGTAGCAACAAATACGGAAAGCTCAATGCCAGAAAGGAAAGTTTCAATGACGACTCTTGTTGAGGCTTCACCAAATTTTTGACCTACCAACATGTCGTTAAGGCTGTTTTCCGCCTCTTCGTAACTAGTGCAGATCAATACTCCTTTACCAGCTGCCAGACCATCTGCTTTTAATACAATGGGGAGGTTTTGCTGTTTTAGAAAATCAATTCCCTCTTGTAATGTAGCTGAGGTGAAAGTGGCGTATGAGGCAGTAGGAATACCATGCGCCATCATGAATTTTTTTGAAAAATCCTTACTTCCTTCTAGTCTGGCACCTGATTCTCCTGGGCCTACTATGGGGATTCCGGAAGTTTCAGGACTTTGGGCCATAAAATCCCTCAATCCGTTAACCAAAGGCTCTTCAGGGCCTACTACTAAGAGGTCAATTTTGTTGTCAAGGCAAAAGCTTTTTATGCCTTCAAAATCATTTACACCTATGGATATGTTTTGTCCAAAAGCCGAAGAGCCGGCGTTTCCTGGAGCTATCCATAAATTTTCACATTTTTCACTTTGTTTTATTTTCCAGGCAAAGGCATTTTCTCTGCCACCGCTTCCTATAAGCAATATGTTCATTTGATAAATTCTTTTTTAGTTGGCGTGATCTGATATGAATTTAATCCGGTATACCCGCACTTCTTCTTCTGCAAAGTCATCGTCTTCAAGTTCTGCCATAGCATCTCTGATATGGTCTGATTCAGCCGTCATAAAATAATCCTGGAGGATGTCTTCTCTTTCATCATCCATGATGTTTTCTATATAATAATTGATGTTTAATTTAGTGCCGCTATAGATTATTTGCTCAATCTCATGCAGCAAGTCATTCATGCTAATGTTCAGGTTATTGGCAATTTCATCGAGATCGATTTTTCTGTCAATTTGCTGAATAATTGTGATTTTTACTTTAGACCGGATGCCGGAAGTTTTTACTACTACATCTGATGCAGTTGTGATATCATTGGCTTCTACATAGTTCTCTATTAGCCGGAGAAAGGATTTACCAAATTTGCTGACTTTCCCTGTGCCTACACCGTTTATTTGAGCCAATTCCTCAGTGGTGGTAGGATAGATCGTTGCCATTTCCTCCAGGGAAGGGTCTTGAAAGATTACATAAGGTGGTAAATTCTTTGACTTGGCTACTTTTTTTCGCTCTAACTTTAATAATTCATAGAGCTTTTCATCATAAGCCTTACCAATATTATTCATTTCTTCCGATGAAGCAGTTTCTGCCATTTTAGCGAAATCATGATTTTTACCTAGTATAACAGAATGAGGTTTTTTAATAAACGCGTTACTTTGTTTAGAAAGTAAAATGATACCGTAATTTTCAATGTCTTTTTCAAGCAGACCAAAAATCATAGCCTGCCTTAAGACGGTCTTCCAATAAATTTCATCTTTGTCTTTACCAGCACCGAATGAGGGAAGCTTGTCATGATCGTAACTTAGGATATAATCGTTTTTTTCGCCCTTCAAGAAGCTAACGATATGATCCATGCTAAATCGCTGATTAGTCTCCTTGACAGCTTTAATTGCTTTCACAATATCGTCTTGCCCTTCGAATGTCTCCTTTGTTTTTTTACAGTTGTCGCAAAAGCCACAATCCGTGGATAATGTTTCCCCAAAGTAGTGCAAAAGAAATCTCCTTCGGCAAACAGAACTTTCAGAATAGGCAGCCATTTCCTGAAGAAGTACTCGGGCATTTTCCCGTTCATTGACTGGCTTGTCCTTATTGAATTTTTCTAATTTGACAATGTCCTCATACCGATAAAACATTAAACAATGCCCTTCAAGCCCATCTCTTCCTGAGCGCCCGGTTTCCTGATAGTATCCTTCGAGTGATTTTGGCACATCGTAGTGGATGACATACCTGACATCAGGTTTGTCTATCCCCATACCAAAGGCGATCGTCGCTACGATTACATCTACCTCCTCATTTAAGAAGTCATCTTGGTTTTTAACCCTCACATGACCATCTAGTCCAGCATGATAGGGAGCCGCATTGATCCCATTTACCTTTAATAGCTCTGCTATTTCAGTAACTTTTTTTCGACTGAGACAATAGATAATCCCGGACTTACCTTTCTGGGACTTGATGTATTTAATTATTTCTTTTTTTGTTTCATTTTTAACCTTCGGTCGAACCTCGTAATAGAGGTTGGTTCTATTAAAGGAAGACTTGAATAGGTCCGCTTCCTCCATTTGAAGGTTACGCTGAATGTCCTGCTGCACTTTTGGCGTTGCAGTAGCTGTCAAAGCGATTACCGGAAGATTATCACCAATTTGAGCAATGATTGATTTTATCTTTCTGTATTCTGGTCTGAAATCATGACCCCATTCTGAGATGCAGTGTGCTTCATCAATGGCCACAAAGCTAATGTCTGCGTTTTTTAAGAATTTAACGTTCTCTTCCTTTGTCAGAGACTCAGGAGCAACATACAGCAGTTTGGTTAGGCCGGCGCTGACTTCTCCCTTTACCCGATTGGATTCTGTTTTACTAAGGGTAGAGTTTAGAAAATGAGCGTTAATGCCATAACTATTCAATTGATCCACCTGATTCTTCATCAGGGCTATCAATGGCGAAATGACTATTGCTGTTCCACTTTTAGAAACAGCCGGCAATTGATAACAAAGTGACTTCCCTGCACCAGTCGGCATTATCACGAAGGTGTTGTTGCCCTTCAGAATATTGTCCACTATCAACTGTTGGTTTCCTCTGAATTGATTGAAACCAAATATTTTTTTTAGATTATCTTTTACCTCTTTGTCCACTACATTAATAGTTTAATGAGTTACTCCCTGTCAATTATTAATGTTTAAGGTAAAACTTTCCTACCTTGTATACAAAACTAACAATTAACAGCTGTAAAATTGAATTTACTAAAAAATATTAAAAACACGGCAATAAATGTGTTTCAAAACGAGGCCGATGCGTTATTAAATTTGATCCCTCATATTGGAGTTGATTTTGAGGCTTGTGTGACGGATATTTTAAAAAGTAAGGGTAGGGTAGTAATTACCGGAATAGGTAAAAGTGCTATCGTATCAAATAAAATTGTGGCAACATTGAATTCTACAGGTACTCCTTCTCTATTTATGCATGCTGCCGATGCTATTCATGGGGATTTGGGTATGATTAAAAAAGAAGATTTTGTAATTTGTGTTTCCAAGAGTGGTAATACACCTGAAATTAAGCTTTTGGTACCTATGCTTAAACAATTGGGAAACAAGCTAATAGGTATAGTAGGCAATGCCAATAGTTTTTTGGCCCAGCAGTCCGATTATGTGTTGTTTACAGGAATAGAAGAAGAAGCTTGTCCAAATAACCTGGCGCCAACCACCAGTACAACCGTTCAGATGGCCATGGGAGATGCGCTGGCGATTTGTTTGCTTACGGCTCGAGGATTTACTGCAGAATCATTTGCTCGATTCCATCCTGGAGGCATATTGGGCAAACAGCTTTACTTGAAAGTGAAAGATGTAATTGACCTAAAGTTGGTACCCAAGGTAGAAGAGAATGCCTCTTTAAAAGATGTCATTCTAGAGATCAGTAGTAAAAGGCTGGGCGCTACTGCAGTCGTGGATGCTGAGAAAAGGCTGCAGGGGATTATCACGGATGGAGATTTAAGGAGAATGCTACAAAATAATTTTGAGTTGTCAGCTATTAAAGCCAAAGACATTATGACAAAAGACCCTAAAGTGATTTTAGTGGATGAATATGCAATAAAAGCCGCAGCGTTAATGAAGACTCACAATATTACCCAACTTGTGGTGACGGATGGTGAATCATTGGTTGGATTTATCCATATTCATGATTTGATGAAGGAAGGTATCGTATAGACATGAAGGAAAAAGACAGGTACATTGTTATATTAGCAGGTGGTATTGGTATTAAATTTTGGCCTTCTAGCAGGCGTCAAAGGCCAAAACAATTTTTAGATCTATTGGGTACTGGACGGACATTATTGCAAATGACCTATGACCGGTATGAAAATCATTTTGAAAATTATCAATTCATTATCGTCACAAGTAAGCGGTATCTACCACTTGTGAAAGAGCAGCTTCCCAATATTTCAGAGGATCAAATTCTGGTGGAGCCCATGCGGAGAAATACTGCTGCTTCAATAGCATTGGCGAGTTATAAAATTCAAAAGCTAAATCCCAATGCAAAGGTATTAGTAAGCCCTTCGGATCAGCTGATTTTAAATGAAAATTCATTTTTTGAGGCCATAGATGAAGCCATGGAAGGGGCTTCGACCGTGGAAAATCTGATAACCATTGGAATCAAACCCTATCGGCCAGACACAAATTATGGCTATATACAATTTTTCCCTGAAAAGGGACAAACGGTTAAAAAAGTAAAGACCTTTTCTGAAAAACCGGATCTGGAATTGGCCACTGCTTTTATTGAAAGTGGGGATTTCGTTTGGAATACGGGCACTTTTGTATGGAAAAATGAAAGCATAATCAAAGCTTTTGAAAAATATCTTCCAGAAATGGCGGAAGTATTTGAGGAAGGAGCGGTCTATTTTTGCACAGACAAAGAAGCTGAATTTCTTGTAAAAGCCTATAGTTTTATTAGAAACGTGTCTATAGATCACGGCATTTTGGAGAAATCAAATGAAGTATTTGTGGTGTTAGGAGAGTTCGGATGGTCGGACCTTGGTTCTTGGCAAAACCTCTATGATATCAGTGAAAAGGACAATAATAACAACTCAGTAAAAGGTAAAGCAATGTTGTATGAAACAAGTGATTGCTTCATCAATATGCCGCCAAATAAACTGGTAGTAGTACAAGGGCTTAAAGACTATCTCATTAGTGATAGCGGAGATGTCCTGCTGATCTGTAAGTTAGGTGCAAATAGTAAATACAAAGAGTATGTGACTGACGCCAAGAAGATTGGCGAAAATTTCATTTGATTTTTATTACTAATTGTCTTTTCCGAAAGCCGTAACTGCCTTTCTTACCGAGCCATGTTGGTTTAGCAT
This sequence comes from Cyclobacterium sp. 10D3-21, assembly GCF_055809755.1. Taxonomy (NCBI): domain Bacteria; kingdom Pseudomonadati; phylum Bacteroidota; class Cytophagia; order Cytophagales; family Cyclobacteriaceae; genus Cyclobacterium; species Cyclobacterium sp. 10D3-21. The sequence continues at coordinate 5,979,924 of NZ_CM147924.1, read as the reverse complement.
TTTCAAGGCCTCTTTTTCATCGAGCCCAGTGGCCTCCATGATCATTAGTGTGCCCCGGTGAACCAATTTCTTGTTGGAAAGTTGCATGTCCACCATTTTGTTGCCTTTGACTTTGCCCAACTTAATCATGACGCTGGTAGAGATCATGTTGAGTCCTAGTTTTTGGGCAGTTCCAGATTTCATTCTTGTACTTCCAGTTACGAATTCAGGACCAACGACTATTTCTACCGGTATGGCCACCTCTTTTGCCAGAGGGCTTCCCGAGTTGCAGGTTATACAGCCTGTGAGCAGTCCTTCCTTCATTGCAGTCTTTACTCCTCCTATCACATAAGGCGTCGTGCCTGATGCTGCTATACCAATGACTGTGTCTTGGGGGTTAAAACCAAAACCCTGAATATCAACCCAAGCTTGGTTAGGGTTGTCTTCTGCATTTTCCACCGCTTTTCTGATGGCAGTATCACCCCCGGCAATTATACCAATTACCATTTCGTGAGGCACACCATAAGTAGGAGGGCACTCCGATGCATCAAGTATACCTAATCGGCCGCTGGTGCCTGCCCCAATGTAAATGAGGCGACCACCTTTCTCCATTCTTGGGACAATGGCTTCCACCAATTTTTGAATTTGAGGAATGGCTTTATTGACTGCCTGTGGTACCGTCTGGTCTTCCTTATTCATATTGGTCAATAATTCATTGACCGTCATTTTTTCCAGGTGATTGTAATAGGAGGCGCTTTCTGTGGTGCTCATATCTTCTGCTGATGGTATAGGGTTAATCCGGCTATTGGGGTTTCCAGGATTGTATTAATTTGGATGCCAAGGTCATTTCCTATCTGCCTTAAAACATCATTGTTATAGTAAGCAATGGACCCGACAAAATTCACAGGTTTATTTTGATAATCCTTGTATCGCATTACATGGCGAGAGAAGAAATCTTTAAACCCGTTATAAAAAAGACCATAACAATATGGATCTGATTTATGCTTTGCTATAAATTCACAGAAACTTGCCATAAATCGATTGGGGAATGGTCTTTTATAGACATTGTCCTGAATATCAATTATCGATAGGTGGTAGGTCTCAATAAAGGCTTCCCGAATTGGCAATGGCATGTCGTCATATATGAAATCCTGAAGAAAATGCTTACCGATATAGGTTCCCCCGCCTTCATCCCCTAACAAGTATCCAGGTGAAGGTCTACTGTCAATTATTTGGTCACCATTATAGTCTCCACTATTAGAACCGGTACCAAGTATGCAGGCAATCCCTGGTTCGTGACCACAAGTAGCCCTTGCTGAAGCCATAAGGTCATGGTCAACAAATACTTGGGCATGCGTATAAATACTATTTATGGCGCTTTTTACGGTTTCCTTATTGGCATCCGAAGTACAGCCAGCTCCATAAAAATAAACTTCACGGATTATATTTTTCCATTTCAGTAGATCTGGGGTTTGTAGTCCTAAGATCATGTCCTCCTTGGTCTGGTAATAGGGGTTAAAGCCTACTGTACGTGTTTGGTGGACTTTATTGTCATGTGTAATTACCCTCCAGTCTGTTTTGCTAGAGCCACTGTCTGCGATCAGGATCATTTATATTAAATAGCCAATAGGTTCAAATTTATCAAATACATTCTCATTATGTGGGGCATCACCAAGCTCATCTGTCAAGTCTTGACCTGCCCAATGTTCATAATGTTTGCCGTTTCTCCACAATCTGGAATTGCCTACATCATATATTTTGCCTTTGTAAGCAATCCATATTTCAGGTTTATCCTGTCCGTTTCTTAGGGCAAGTTGGTTCTTGGAAATAGAAATCATATGTTCACTCACATGCAAATATAGAACTACCTAGGATTTTTGCACCGATTATTAGTAAAGTTTTAATTGGGCATTTACCCACCTCTCTGGGATTTCTCCTTTTTGGGCGGTTTGATAATCCTGATAGCTACAAGGAATGATGGTGTCTCGGTTGTATTTCTCTCCTTTATTTCTAGGTATTTCCAGCCACCACTTGCCACTAAGTTTGCTTTTGAAAAAATGCAATATAGAAGGCTTGGAATCTAAAGAGACCGTGTATTTTATATAATCACTGCTTTTAAACGAAAGACTGTCCTTCCTTTGGTAAAAACCTTCGATGAAATACCAAATCATTGTAGCGATTACTGATGCGGTTTTCATCCGTGAATCGTCCATACTTGCATGGTACCCATATATCCCTATAGAGCTAAGTTTCTCATTGGTACCTGCAAACCAACTAATTTGACAAGCCTCTTCAGCACTTAATCCAAAAGGTTGTGCACCGATGGCTCCAGGAGCATCCGAGGAATTGATGGAACAAATGTCAAAGCTTAGTAGATCTGCATTTCTTATTAGGGGTTCGGTTTCTTTAAAATTATCTCTAAGCTGCCCTAAGCGGATATGGTCAAAATAAAGTTTTTCAAGTGTGGTGACTAGCTCAGGGTCTGTCAGGAAACTTTGGTAAGCCAGGTGGGAGTAATTGAACATGTAATTGGGCTCGTGAAGTACAAGCTCCTGGGAATGCAAATCTTGTGGGGTCCCAGTATCTTCCATGTCCATTTTAGCATCGACAGTGAGTAAGCTTACCAGTTTATTCATGTGTTGGTAGGCTTTAAATTGGCCCACATCCAGGTCGTGGCTGCCACCGATAAAGATGGGTAAAACCTGGTTTTTCAGCATTAACTCACCAATCGAACTGATAAGAGAGCGGGTTTCTGCTAAATTTTCTCCAACCTTGATGTTCCCTAAGTCTGCCAAGGTGTAATTACTTTGTCCTTTTTTTAGGTGATAAAGCTTTTGTCGAATGGAGGAAGTGCTTTCAATGGCGTTTTTCAAGGCTTCATCCCCTGTACCTCTGTATTCTTCAATGCCAATTATTGCGATATGAATCCCTTTCAGATCAGGGAAAGTCTCTCCATGGCAATGAATATGATGAAAAAATGCATTGTGCCCATATTCTCCATTTAGAATTTCGGAAGGGATTGGTTCGAAAAATGCCTGTAAATCCATGAGACGTTGTTAGAAATTGAATGTCAAAATTATAGAAAAAGAAGGCATAAAAAAAGTCCCGTTAAACTTTAACGGGACCCTTTGGTTAATTTTTATCCTCCGAAATCATCGAATCTGATATTCTCTTTTGGAACACCTAGATCATCCAGCATCTTAAGTACTGCTGAATTCATCAAAGGGGGACCACACAAGTAATATTCAATCTCATCCGGCTCATCAATATTTTTAAGGTAATTGTCATAAAGAACCTGGTGGATAAAGCCTACATAGCCATCTCCTTCTTTGTCATCCAAAGATTTTTTAACCTTCCAATTGTCTTCAGGTAATGGTTCTGACAAACCAATATTAAAACTGAAATTAGGGAATTCTTTTTCTATGCCTCTGAAATGTGGGGTGTAGAACAATTCTTTCTTGGATCTACCACCATACCAATAGGATACTTTTCTAGTGGTCCTTTCTGTGTGGAAGAGATGAAATAAATGGGATCTTAATGGTGCCATTCCAGCTCCACCACCAATATAAATCATTTCTCTTTGTGTAGGGTTGATATGGAATTCACCATAAGGACCTGATATAGTGACTTTGTCACCCGGTACTCTTGAGAATACGTATGAGGAACACACACCTGGATTGACATCCATCCATCTGTTATTTGCTCTATCCCATGGAGGAGTGGCGATACGGATGGTTAGCATTACTATATTTCCTTCAGCAGGGTGATTAGCCATGGAGTAAGCCCTAAAAAGAGGCTCATCATTTTTCATGGACAGGTCCCAAAGACCAAACTTATCCCAATCGCTTTGATATACGTCTTTTGGGTGTCCTAATTCGGGATGAGGAGTGATGTCCATGCCCTTAAAAGAAACGGTGATCGCTGGTACGTCAATTTGAATATAGCCTCCTGGTTCGAAATCCAATGTTTCACCTTCAGGAAGTTTTACTTTAAATTCTTTAATAAAAGTAGAAACGTTGTAATTGGAAATTACTTCACATTCCCATTTTTTGATACCGAAAATCTCATCTGGAATACGGATTTTCATGTCATTCTTTACCTTTACCTGGCAAGAAAGCCTAACGTGGTTTTGCTTTTCTGCTCTGCTAAGGTGCCCTTCTTCCGTAGGAAGTACTTCCCCTCCGCCTTCTTCAATGGTACACTTGCACATGGCACATGTACCGCCTCCTCCACAAGCTGAAGGAAGGAAGATTTTCTTGCTGCTTAGGGTGTTAAGCAAGGTAGATCCTGCAGAAGCAATTAAAGGTTTTTTTTCGTCCCCATTGATGATGATCTTAACATCTCCTGACGACACCAACTTAGACTGGGCAAAAAGAAGAACAAACACCAGTAGCAGAATAATAATGGTAAATGCTACTATCGAAGTAATGATTACTGAACTCATTTAATAAATTTTTATCTTTATCAGTATGTTTAACTGGTTTTGAATCCTACAAATATATTTATAATTCCCCAAAACCATCACAATCTTAGGATATTTTAATCCTTGGATTTAATATAATTACTTTCTATTGTCGGAGAAGGTTTAGCAAGGTGTATAATCTGTTTTTTAACTGCCTTCTGTCAATAATGAAGTCTAGAAAACCATGTTCCAAAACAAACTCTGAACTTTGGAATCCCTTTGGCAAATCTTTGCCAATTGTCTCACGGATTACCCTGGGTCCTGCAAATCCAATTAATGCACCAGGTTCTGCAATATTGAAATCTCCCAACATGGCAAATGAAGCAGTTACTCCTCCAGTGGTGGGGTCAGTCATAAGAGAGATATACGGGATGCCAGCTTCGTCCAGAAGGGAAAGTTTGGCTGATGTTTTAGCCATCTGCATAAGACTAAATCCAGCTTCCATCATTCTGGCTCCCCCTGATTTGGATATCATCAAAAAGGGAACCTTGTGTTTCAATGCATAATCAATTGCCCTGGCAATTTTCTCCCCAACTACGGATCCCATTGAACCTCCTATGAAATTAAAGTCCATACAGGTGATAACAATGTCCAAACCATTTAACTTGCCTACACCTGTTCTGGCAGCATCTTTTAAATTGGTTTTGGCAATGGTGTCCTTGATTCGTACAGGATAGGGTTTGCTATCTACGAAATTTAAAGGGTCACCAGATATCATGTCCTTATCCAATTCTGTAAACAGGTTATCATCAAATAGAATCTCAAAATATTCTTTCGAACCTATTTTTACATGATAGTCATCATCCGGACAAACATAGGAGTTGTTTTTCAACTCCCGGGTATGGATGATGTTCCCTTTCGGGGTTTTATACCATAATCCGTCCGGAGTATCCTTCTTCTCTTCTGTTGAGGTTTTGATGCCGGCATCTTTTCTTTTAAACCAAGCCATATAGTTTTGTTTAAATTATCCCAAACCAAATTGGGAAGCCAAATTTATAGGTAATATCTGTTAAATAAAACCAAAATCTATTTTCTCGAAAAGTTTGCGTTAATTATTGTTCCGGTTTGTCTGTGGATTTCTCCATTAATACCCTTGATTTTGGCAGGGAGTCTGGTTGGGTGTTTTGCAGATAAACGAGTAGTTTTTCCCTTACCAGGCACCTGAGATCAAATGCAGTGGGGCTATCCTTGGCACTCATCAGGCACCTTAGTTCTATGGTTTTTTCTGTCCAATCTGTCACTTGAAGCACTTGAACTTTTTTGTCCCATAAAGGAGTGGCCTCTAGTATTTCTTTTAATTTGGTCTTTAATTGACCCACTTCCACAGTAGGGTCTACATATAAAAATACCGTTCCCCATATAGCGGCAGTGGTCCGGGTCCAATTCTCAAATGGTTTTTCGATAAAATAATTGATAGGTAACACAAGTCTTCTTTGATCCCAGATTTGGACCACCACATAAGTGAGGTTAATCTCTTCTATTTTTCCCCATTCCCCCTCCACTACCACCACATCATCGATTCGGATAGGCTGTGTGAAGGCAATCTGAAACCCTGCCAATAAATTTGCTAGAGATTTTTGCGCAGCAAAACCAATAATTATTCCCAGTATTCCGGCTGAAGTCAAAAGACCCGCGCCTATTTTTCTTGCCGACTCAAAATTCATTAAAACAGCAGCAAAAGCAATGACAACCACGGCAATAATAAACAGTTTTCTAATAAAGGCTACCTGAGTGATTACCCTTCTTTCCCGAAGGTTGTCTTCTTTGTCATAGGTGAATTTTTCCAGGAAAATATACCGCAATACATTGGAGAATTCTATAATAATCCAAGTGAGCGTAATAATGGACAATACGATAAATAGTTTTTGCCTTCCAATGTAAAGCAGGTCAGGAGGAGAGAAATAAGGTTCGATGATGGGGAAAATAGCGAAAAATAAGCCCCACCTTAAGGCCTTAGAAAAATTCCGCATGGACTTTTTTACCTTATTAGTAGAAGGCTTATAGAATAGTTTTACCAGCGGTGGGAATGCAAATCCTAGAAATACATGACTAAAAATCAAAAGCCCAAAGCTGGTGCCTAAAAAAAGGAGTGTTTCTTTTTCGATCATCTTATTGAAGAAAATGAATGTAGGGTTTTCGGTGAAAAGTTAAACGTTTGTCACTTTATCCGTCTACCATTTATACTAAATATTTTCATAAATTTAGGTTTATTTTCATTGTAGTCAATTTTCTAATTAACTTTAAGCCCTTAATAATTCATCCAAAATATGCAACTTTCCTACCTTTTTCTGTTTTCCGCAATCATTTTGACAGGAGCTTATTTCACCTATGGGAAATTCGTCTTTAAAAAGTTTAAAATAAATAACAAAAACATTGCTCCCTCTCACCGACTGAAAGATGGGATAGATTACGTTCCAAGTAAACCGATAGTGGTTCTTGGGCATCATTTTGCCTCGATAGCTGGTGCCGGCCCCATAGTGGGGCCAATCATAGCCGTGACTTTTGGCTGGATTCCAGCAGTGATTTGGATTCTGGTCGGAGGGATTTTCTTTGGTGCAGTTCACGACCTGGGGAGTATGGTGGCTTCTCTTAGAAACGATGGCAAATCTATAGGCGTAATTATTCAAAATACCATTGGCAAGAAAGGCAAAAGGTTATTTATCCTTTTTAGTTTTTCAACCTTGATTTTAATCATTGCGGTATTCGCTGATATCATTGCCAAGACATTCATTAGTAATCCAGGGGTAGCTTCTGCCTCCATATTGTTTATTTTACTGGCGGTGGTTTTCGGGTTTGTAACGAAGCTAACGGAAAATAAAAAATCTGCTTTCCTAATCTCCACCGTAGTAGGAGTGGTGGTGATGTATTATTTCGTCTACTTAGGAATGCAGATTCCATTCGAACTCAACTATCAGACTTGGGTTTATGTGTTGTTATTGTATGCATTTATTGCCTCGGTAACTCCAGTATCCATGCTTTTGCAGCCAAGGGATTATCTCAATAGCTTTTTGTTGTATGGATTAATCCTTGCAGCTATAGTTGGTGTAGTGATCGCAAATCCGACGATAGTAATGGACAATGAGGTTCATATCACCGATGAGAATCTTGGGTATTTGTTTCCGGTTTTGTTTGTTACCATTGCATGTGGGGCTATCAGTGGCTTTCACTCCTTAGTAGCTTCTGGTACCACCTCCAAGCAGTTGGACAAAGAAACCGATGCGAAGGTTGTAGGGTTTGGAGGGATGCTGATAGAATCCTTTTTAGCGATCATCTCTATTGGAGCGGTAGTGGTTTTGACCCGTTCAGATTATTTGTCCAGATTAGGTGAAGAAGGACCTGTTCCATTGTTTGCAGATGGCCTTGGTTCCATTATATCCTCTATGGGGATCTCAGAGACTTTTGCCATAGGTTTTGTTGCGCTCACAGTTTCAGCCTTTGCTTTGACTACTTTGGATACCTGTACCAGGCTTGCTCGTTTTACCCTTCAAGAGTATTTTGAAGATGTGGAACAGCCAATTGGTAAAAAATTGTCACAAAACAGGTACCTGTCCACGAGTGTGGTAGTTGTGTTGTCAGTACTATTATTGGGTAGTGGTGGATTCACCACACTTTGGCCGATATTTGGATCCGCCAACCAACTTTTGGCGGCACTTGCCTTATTAACTATTTCAGTTTGGCTGATAAAAAAGGACATCAACCCAACCTTTGTAACCATCCCTATGTTTTTCATGTTTACCGTAACATTGACTTCTTTGGGACTTTTTGCTTATCAAAATTTTCAAAAGGATGCCTATGTGCTTTCTTTTATAGCGGCCATTTTATTTGTTTTGTCCTTCGCTTTAATTTTCCTAGCACGTAAAAGTTTGATTAAAGAGGTCAAGTCCAAAGAACTTGTTAAATAAAAAAACCTACATCAACGGAGGATCCTTTGTTGATGTAGGTTTAATCTACTATAGCTTTTTCGGAGATTGAAATTTTTTGAAATCAGCTTATAAATGCTTTATAAGTAATGTCTCTGCTCGATTATCAATCCTTTAGCGCTTAAGTAATTGTTAAAAACAGGATATGTCCTTCCCAGACTTTTACTAAAGTGAGGAATTAAAAGAGATTGAACCCAAGGGAGAGCATGACCTGACTTTGCCTTTGGTCTGTAGGTATATCTCCGTAATTATTTACTGAATTGGTCAAAGCACCCTCATATTTTAAATCCAAAAACAAATTGCCTATATCTAGTCCAATGCCTGCCTGATAGCCGAAGGTAAAATCTTCAGTAGGTGGTATGAGTTTCTGCACGGAGTTTCCATCATTGACTTTTATGTCTCCATTCAAAAGATAACTAGCTACTGGTCCCGCCTGTATACGGAAAATGTTGCCTAATTTTAATCCCAACATTAAAGGGACGTCTAATCTATCAAAATCAGCGTCGTAACTAAAGGTATTGTTCTTAAAGGAACCGCCTGTGTTGGTGTATAGAAATTCTGGTTGTAAATATACTGCGGACAAATTGACGCGAGCAAAAATCCCCACATGGTAGCCCATTTGGGAATCATCTCCATTAAATCCATCTGAAACCTGAACATCTCCTTGTGAAATACCAATTTTTGGACCTACTGACAAGATCTGAGCATTTAGCTGTGCTATGCCTATTCCCGAAAAGAATAAAATAATTAATACTTTTTTCATTAGTTTGGCTTTTAGTTAAATAATAGTGCTTTCTTTCATTTCTTTTATAACTAATTCTATGCCGATTTAGTGTTGGGTAATGGAATAATGTTAAACTTTTTTAAAATTTTGAATGGATGAATAAAATTCCTGCTATAGCTATATTAAAAGGGTTGATTTCATCGTTATCTAAGCTAGTCTATTTTTCAAGGTGTTGAATATTAGTGAATTGTGTTATTTTGGATTTAATTTATGAAAAAGTTTACTTATAAAACATTGGTTTTCTTGTTCCTGACTTCTGGGTTTTATTCCTGTATGGAAAGTTCAGTTGAGAATAAAGAGGCCTTGTATACAGGCGTGTCGGCGGCAAGATGGGATGTGGGAAAATCCGCTAATTTTTTATTGTCCTCTGATCAATTTACAGCAATGGAGTTGGAGATGGTTTACATGGAAGGCTTCAAACCTTCGGATCAAATGGTCGAATTGATGGTGGCATTTCTGGAGAAATACACTTTTAAACCTGATGGAATCACTGTTGTATTGAAAGAAATACCTGCGATGAACCTGGGAGAATATACCACGGAAGACATTGCGAAAATTGAAGAGGATTATCGTGACCGTTACAATGAAGGAAATACCGTTTCTGTTTTTTTATTGGTGGTAGATGGAGACTTTAAGAAGAGTGAAGATGACTCTTTTACAATTGGAGCTGCTTATAGAAATACCAGTTTAGTGCTTTTTGGCAATCGAATAGTAGAGAATTCAGGAGGTGTCATAAAGCCCAGTAAAACCACGTTAGAGACCACAGTAGCACTGCATGAGATGGCTCACCTTATGGGCTTGGTGAATCTTGACAGTGACATGGTGGTCCCGCATGAGGACGATGAACATGAAAGTCACTGTGATAACAAGGATTGTTTAATGTATTGGGCCATTGAAACCAATAGTATATTTAATTACATGAAACAATCCATTCCAACATTGGACATTAACTGTGAATCGGACCTTAGGGCAAATGGAGGAAAGTAAAATTCTTCATGGTTCTAAAAGCGACTTTATCGAAATAGTGCAGTCAAATTATCCTTTGCCTTGAACCTATCAGGAAATCAGGGGCAAAAAAAAGAAACGTAATCATGAAGCAATTTTTGATTGAATAGTGACCTTTTAATTCTAAATAAGTATTTCTGACTTAATTAGAGCCATGTAGAAGGTTTCTGAAGTTTTGGTTTTTGTCTTTTTATTGAGAAATCGTGAAATTTTTTGGGTATCCCTCTAGGAGTAGCGCGTTTCTCACAAATCTAAACACTAGTCTTTTACTTCCTCATAGTCAATATAGTCTCCCCCAGTAATAGTGCCTGAAGAACCATTTTTTTTGTCTTTGGGTACAAAATCGACATTTACATTGCCGTCTCTTGGCTGGGTTTTTCTTTGGGTTTCTTCCCTGTGCGCTTCCTTTACCTGATCAGCAAATTTTTTGAGTTTGCTGTTTAAGAAAAACTTAAATAGACTAGAAAAGACCCATCCCAGTGCAATAAAGAAAATTATTATTTTTAAAATCATGATAAACAATTTTGAAAATTCACTAATTCGGTATAAGCAAACAAAGTGCCTTATCCAATAACGGAAAATAACCTCTTAGCATTCAATATTAAGAGAAAAAAAACACAAAAACCAATCCAAAGTGCGTTAAAAGTGCATTAAGTAAAAGTACCCGGCCTGAATATCAAGCCGGGTAAAGTGTTTATGTTATGGCTTTACCTGCTTAGGTAAAGATTTCTTTCCGCATAAATTTTCAGGAAATAGTCATCCATTAGGTCGTCTATGAAATAAATGGCTTCACCAGTTGATTTCATTTCAGGGCCTAGTTCTTTATTTACATTCGGGAATTTGTGAAAAGAGAAAACAGGTTCCTTGATCGCATATCCCTTTTTCACAGGATTAAATTTAAAGTCTGTAACCTTCTTCTCTCCAAGCATTACTTTGGTGGCATAGTTCACATAAGGTTCCTGATAAGCTTTGCAGATAAAAGGTACCGTACGTGATGCCCGTGGGTTGGCCTCAATTACAAACACTTTATCATTTTTGATGGCAAACTGAATGTTTATTAAGCCCTTTGTTTCCAAGGCCAAAGCTATTTTTTCCGTAATGGTTTCAATTTGGCGGATGACCAGGTCTCCAAGATTGTACGGAGGCAAGACTGCATAAGAATCTCCTGAATGAATACCAGCAGGCTCTATGTGTTGCATGATACCGATAATGTAGACATTTTCACCATCACAAATGGCATCGGCTTCTGCTTCTATGGCACCTTCGAGAAAGTGGTCAAGCAGTATTTCATTGTTAGGTATATCCTTAAGAACGGTTACTACATGCTCTTCAAGTTCCTTTTCGTTGATGACAATTTTCATGCCCTGTCCTCCAAGAACATAGGATGGTCTTACCAATAAAGGGAAACCAATTGTTTTGCAAAGTTCGAGTGCTTCATCCGTTCCATGAATGGTGCCGAATTCAGGGTAGGGTACGTCGTTTGCTTTTAGAAGCTCAGAAAACCTTCCTCTGTCCTCTGCAAGATCAAGTGCTCTATAGCTGGTGCCGAGAATTGGAATGTTGTATTTATCTAGTTTCTCAGCCAGTTTAAGGGCCGTTTGTCCACCTAGCTGCACTATTACCCCTTCAGGCTTTTCATGCAGAATAATTTCATAGATATGCTCCCAGAAAACTGGTTCGAAGTATAATTTATCAGCGATATCAAAATCGGTAGAAACCGTTTCAGGGTTACAGTTGATCATGATGGTTTCGTAACCACACTCCTTGGCAGCTAGTATACCATGCACACAAGAATAATCAAATTCAATTCCCTGTCCAACTCTGTTTGGACCGGAACCTAGTACAACTATCTTTTTTCGGTCACTAACTTTTGATTCATTCTCTTCTCCAAAAGAGGAATAAAAATAAGGGGTTTTCGCTTCAAATTCAGCAGCACAGGTATCCACAAGTTTGAATACCCTTTTGATATCCATTTCATCCCGTCTTTTATTGAAAACCTCACTTTCCAAACAACCCAATAGGTGCGCAATTTGCCTGTCAGCATAGCCCTTGTGCTTGGCGGTCTTCATGAGTTCTTTACTGATACTCTGTAGTGTCTCTTTGGCAAGAGTGTTGTCCAGGTGTACCAATTCCTCAATCTGCTTCAGGAACCATTTGTCTATTTTTGTAAGATCATGAATGGTTCTAAAAGAAATCCCCAACTTGAAAGCATCATATATATGGAAAAGCCTGTTCCAACTAGGATTGGCTAAGCTATACAGTATTTCAGCTTGATCTTTAAGTTCCTTGCCATCTGCTCCAAGTCCGTTTCTCTTGATTTCTAAAGATTGACAGGCCTTTTGTAATGCTTCTTGAAAGTTTCTTCCAATGCCCATTACTTCACCTACAGCTTTCATAGAAAGACCAAGTCTTCTATCAGAACCTTTGAATTTGTCAAAATTCCAACGAGGGATTTTTACGATTACATAGTCAATTGCAGGTTCGAAAAAAGCAGAGGTATTACCTGTAATCGAATTTTTCAATTCGTCAAGGTTGTAGCCAATAGCCAATTTGGCTGCTACTTTAGCAATTGGATAACCTGTTGCTTTTGAGGCAAGCGCTGAAGACCTGGATACCCTAGGGTTAATCTCTATGCCTATTATGGTTTGATTGTCAGGGCTGACAGAAAACTGTACGTTACACCCTCCAGCGAAATTACCAATGCCATTCATCATTTTGATGGCCAGGTTTCTCATGCGTTGATATACCGGGTCTGGTAATGTCATGGCCGGAGCTACAGTGATAGAATCACCTGTATGCACGCCCATAGGGTCAAAGTTTTCGATGGAACAAATGACCACCATGTTTCCGATACTGTCCCTCAATACCTCTAATTCGTATTCTTTCCAGCCAAGAATACTTTGTTCGATAAGTACTTCATGGGTAGGTGAGGCCTGAAGTCCAACACTAAGTGCTTTCTCAAAATTGTCAGGACCATCAACAAATCCACCTCCGGTACCACCAAGGGTATAAGAAGGCCTGATGACCAATGGGAATCCAATTTCCTGTGCGATCTCTTTGCCTTGCAAAAAGGAAGTAGCTGTACGTCCAATACAAACGTCCACTCCTAATTCCTCCATTAAAGCTTTGAATTTTTCTCTGTTCTCAGCAGTTTCGATGGCGTCAATATCAACGCCTATCATATTTATACCGTATTTTTCCCAGATTCCAGCATTGTCACAATCAATTGCCAAATTTAGAGCCGTTTGACCACCCATGGTAGGGAGTACGCTGTCAATGTCCGGATGCTCTTGTAAAATTTTAATGATCGATTTTTTCTCAAGTGGCAAAAGGTATACATTGTCTGCAGTCACCGGATCGGTCATAATGGTTGCAGGGTTGGAATTGATAAGGGTTACTTTTATACCCTCTTCCCTTAACGACCTGGAAGCCTGGGATCCTGCATAATCAAATTCACAAGCCTGCCCGATTACAATTGGGCCGCTTCCGATAATAAGTACATGTTTGATGCTACTGTCTTTTGGCATGCTTGATTATGTTTTGAAATAGTTTACTATTGGCTAAATTGGGGCAAAATTAATCAAATTTATTGAACATCCACGTGAATTCTTGATTTTACGCCATTCAAATCACAACTAATACTTTTTGCTTGTGCGCAATAGAAGCAATGGCCTTTATGGGGCTTTTCAATACTTCCTCCAAATCAAGCGTTTATTTTATAATTATCAATTATTAATTAACAATTACTCAATTAACAATTACCTCATTAACCATTAATCATTATTCCATTAAGATAAGTTGCTTTCCCATAGTTTTTTGTAGCGTTTATATGTTTGTTTACGTCTTAAAAAGAAAAAGAAAAAGAAAAAGATAAAAGGATTAGTAAATTTTTAAAAAAAACCTATATGTTTAGTAGTGTATTTAATCCTTTCTTTTTGCCAGAATGAGGTAGCAAATTAAATTTGTTTAAGATGAAGAAATTAGTGGTTTTTAAAGGCAAATGGATTTTTTGGGTAGGTATGGTTTTTCTTTTACCAATACTTGGTGGGTGCCAGGATGAGGAATTACCGGAGGGGGAGATCCGATTAAGTGAAATCCAGGATAACCCAGACTATGCGTCTCTTCCTCTTGTTGGTGCCCAGTGGAAACTGATCGGATTTGTGGATGGGAGACGGGAGAGGTTAAGATTAGCAGAGCCTGATGGGGAAAGCACCTATTTGCTAAAATTTAATGGCAATGGTGATTTAAGTGGACGGACATCTACTAACTCGGCCTATGGTCGGTATCTTTTGGGCAGTGATGGTCTCTTGGAAATTCTAACATTTACCAATACTACCGAGCTTAATGAGCTATTTGATGGTGGCTATTATATAGCTTCCATGAACGATGTTTTTTCGTTCGCTCTATCACCAAAAGGGTTGACACTCTACTATGATTCCGAAAAATCCATGCTTTTCCAACCCCAATAAGTGGTAGTTTTAATTACCATAACAATCTAAAAAAAAAACTTTATTTAAAGATTTTAAGTATATTTAAATATGCAGATTGAAAGAACAAATGGAGAGATTTTGATTCGGGTTCCCTCAGAAACTGACCTGGTGGGCTTACAACGTATTTTGGACTATATTAGGTTCAGGGAAATCGCCTCAAAAAGTAAAGCCAGTCAAATACAAATTGATAAGTTGGATATGGTTTCAAAATCATCTTGGTGGGATCAAAATAAGGAAAAATTCCTTAAGTGAAAGTTGTTGTTGACACCAAGATAGTTTTCAGTGCTCTCCTGACACCAAATGGGTCAATTAATTATAATTCTGCTAAATTCCTCTGGAACTTTTGATTTCTTTACGCCCACTTTTTTACTGGAAGAATTGGCACACCATCATCAGAAACTTTTAAAATTATCAGCCTATTCTGAACAAGACCTTTCTTTCATGAAAAGAATGGTTTTAAAAAAAATTGAATTTATTGATTTGGAATTGATAAGCGATCTCTTCTGGAAGAAAGCAATCAAGATGACCACTCCAATAGATGAGTTTGATGCTCCATTTGTTGCATTGAGCTTAGCGTTAGGAGCTTCTCTTTGGACGGGTGACAAAAAACTCGCGAAGGGATTGAGGCTACAAAAAATTGATTGGGCTGTGAATACTGCAGCCCTAGAGGTAATTAGGGATAGAAGCTGAAATTTACATTGATCTTTATTTTTCACAGTCCACAGGTTTTCTTCTCGGTTAGGTTTTTAATCCTTTAGAAAACCATTCGAGGTGCGCATAGCACTTACCTAAATGCCTTTTGTTCCCGGCATTACAAATGCCTAGTTTGCGATCCCATTCAGATACCTGGGATGTAGTTTCAAACTACACCCAGTTTGGGGCTTATGAAAGCTATAACACTTGAAATGGATTGTCTTTTACCGCTGCTACCTATTTGATGAGGATGATATTTCAACTATTTTTGGGATAAATCCGAAAAATACAACAGGCTATCTAATACATGGCAAAACCAATTCAAAATAAATCCCTTCATTGCTATTTGGAGATTAACTTGTGGGTTTACCCACTTATTACGAATCCTGTGGTATAAACCGGGTTTGAATTTTATAAAGTAAACAGCTTATTTGTAAAAGAAAGCGTTATGAAAAATGTTAAAGCCGGTGACTATGGAGCAGCAGTAGCAAAAATTGATGCCGCCAATGCGGAAGATCCGAACCTGGAAGAAGAAAAAGGGGAGAAAGTGCCCAAAGAGCTGTTGTATGGGAAGCGGATGGCCGCCATGATGGAAGAAACTTACCCGGAAGCAAATGAAGTATTTAAGCTAGCTGCAAGAAGTCAGCATATTCGGCGTTGGGAAATTCCAAGGGAATCCTATCCTATGGACAGAAAAGGCTATTTGCTATGGAGAACCAACCTCAAGGGGTTTCATGCCAACCTTGCCAAGGAAATCTTGCAAAGCAGCGGTTATGACGCTTCCGCATTACAAAAAATTGATGATTTAATTAATAAACGCAGATTGAAATCAGACCCTGAGACGCAGGCGCTGGAGGATGTGGTATGTCTAGTCTTTTTGAAATATTATTTTGATGACTTCATCAATAAACATGAAAAGGAAGAAGAAAAACTACTTGGAATCCTTCAAAAAACCTGGCATAAAATGTCGCCAAAAGGACATGAAAAAGCCTTGTCATTAAGCCACTCTGAACAAGCGTTGGCTTTAATCTACAAGGCTTTGAATTAAGTGTTATTTATAGGTAGTCGATTTATAGACTTTAACTTCTTTCGCAATTGCTGAGAGAATGACTTCTTTTCCAACAGTTGGGTTTTTATGGCCATGTTCCGCTCCACCGAGATCATATTCACAGTGTAGAATTTTAGGAATGTCGCCCATAAAACCAGGATGTTCCTGAAGGAGTTCGAATTTCACATTTCCCTCACCATAAGGTACATTGATAGGTTTATCACCTTTTCCATCCAGGTTGCCCCAAACAAAATCCTTCAAGTCAAAACTAGTGATTTGATCACTGATCATATTAAAAACATTTTCATAAGATTGGTAGCCTTCAACAGTGGCATGGCGCAAAT
The DNA here is from genome assembly GCF_055809755.1 of Cyclobacterium sp. 10D3-21. Taxonomy (NCBI): domain Bacteria; kingdom Pseudomonadati; phylum Bacteroidota; class Cytophagia; order Cytophagales; family Cyclobacteriaceae; genus Cyclobacterium; species Cyclobacterium sp. 10D3-21. Next base: position 5,963,199 of record NZ_CM147924.1, on the reverse strand, counting down.
CAAATTGAACGCCAATATGTTTAGGGTTGATGCCTTCTAATAAATGGTAAATTTCCCAAACGGAGCCACCTATTCTTGTGCCTGCATGGTTTTGATAATGACCTGTGACGCCATGTTTTTCATGTAGCTCGGCCAATTTCTTCATTGAGGAATTAAGCGACTTTAATTCTTTTATGATGTTTTTGGTCGTAAATGGAAGGTAACCCATTCGGTAATTCGAAATTCCCTCGCCAGAAAGTGTACGAAGATATTCGTCCATTTCATTCATGTGATTGAGGTTCATGTCTGTTGTAAGCACAGGCCTACTTAAACCCAATTTTTCACTTTCCTTTACAATGATGGGTAGTTTTGACTTTATCTCATCCCTATCAAAAAAACCATTTCTTCTTACAGGTAGGTCTACACCATCAAATCCTAGAGATTGTACAGTTTGCGGAACCTCTTCCAATGGAAGCCATTGTAACACCTTTGTAAACAGGTAAAATGGCGAAGGTGAGGCTTTCATGGTGTTTGGGATAAGATGCTCTAAAAACCCTAATTGGGGAGTCAGTAAACCTGTTCCGGCTACAGCCATCATTTTCTTAACGGAAGATCTTCTATTCATTTTGGGGTTATTAGTCTGTATAATTATGAAGACAAGATACTATTTTGCATTCATTGTATCAATAATTTTCGGCTTAACTTAAAGGTTTTCAAAATTATGGATTATATCCAACACAGGTGAGAGACTCATGCCTCCAGGGTTCAACCCAGGTTTTCCTTCCGGTATTTCTAAATTTAACCTTGTAAAATATTTTTCCCAAACAGGGAACGTCTCATTATTAGCGGGATCTTTAAAAGTCATTGGTGGGGTGTCAAAAACAGGCAATCCCTTATTGGCCTTCATTAAGGAGAAATGAATTAACTCCGAACAATAATAAGCATCATTTTTCAAGTCAAATCCATCGTCATAGGGTTTTCCGACCAGGGTTTTTCCATAGTCGATTGCCTTTGGGATCAAGTGTTGATAGGGAGCTTTAAGTCGGCCGACAAGGATCTTTGGATGGCCTTCCTGATTGGTGTGCCGGTTTAAGAAGACTTCCAGAGGTGTTATTTGGACGCCTGCACTTACGGCTTCTAAAACCATCCAATTACCATTTTCCTTTATCAGCATCCCATTGTGTGAAAAGGATTGGCCATTGTATCCGGAAGTCACCTTTTTAATGGCATCACAAAAATCTCCACAATCTCCATTCTGGAACAATATATCTCCTGTCTTCCAATTTTCCCATGGCTGCTCGCTATTACAGCTAAGGGTGAGTAGGCCAAAACCCAGTAATAGCACTGTTGTCAATTTTCTCATTTTCAGGCCAACATAAAAAAGAGTAGTGCCACAGCTAAAATCAAAGTCATCTTTTTGGCTTTTTCCTTTTGTCGTTCGCTTATTTTCTTCCTTCGGAGAACCAATACGGCAAGGCTTAGACCCAATAATTGTAAGCCAATGCCTAATCCTGCAAACAAACCCATATAGGCCATGTCTGGTTGAATCATTGCTTTCACCACCAATGGAATCACTGCGAAAACAATTCCCAGCATGCCCACTTGGAAGGATTGTTTTAGTAAATCGTCAGCTCCCTTTTGCATCATGCTCATTGTTTTTTTCTTTTTCGGTTTTCAAAATAGGTAGCTAATTCTTCCCTGCTTTTGGTATTAAGCGTCATTGCTTTTGTCAGTCCGCCTTTACGTCCAGCAATGACACCAAATTTCATGTGAGCGATGCCTACCTTTTCGTGGGCATCAGGGTTTATAGATAGCAGGACGCCTTTGTCCATTGCGTATCTTACCCATCTCCAATCCAGGTCCAGTCTTCGAGGATTGGCATTGATCTCTATGACTACATCATTAATGGCACAAGCATCAATTACTGCCCGGTGATCTATTGGATAACCCTCTCTACGTAACAACAATCGTCCAGTTGGATGTCCAAGAATGGTTGTGTAAGGATTTTCTATGGCCTTGAGCAATCGGGTGGTCGCTTTATTAATATCCATGCTCAAACCAGAGTGAACGGAGGCAACGATATAATCAAAAGTTGCCAGCACCTCGTCCGAATAATCCAGACTACCATCAGTAAGGATATCACTTTCTATACCTTTGAAGACACGAAATGGCTTCAGTGATTCGTTGATGCTGTCTATTTCCTTGTGCTGTTGGTGAATACGGTCTTCATCAAGACCATTTGCGTAAAATGCTGAGCGACTGTGATCCGCTATGCCGAAATAATCATAACCTTCCGACTGACAAAATTCTGACATCTCTTTCAAGGTGTTCTTGCCATCACTATAAGTGGAGTGGTTGTGTAAAGGTCCCTTGAGATCTTCTAAAGTTAATAATTCATCTAAGGAATGCGTTTTTACCCATTCCACTTCCCCTGTTCCCTCCCTTAGAGGTGCTGGAATAAATGGTAATCCGGCGGCCTCATAGGCCTCTTCTTCAGTATTGAAAGTTCCTTTGTAAAACAATTCCCCAATAGTCTGTCCACTTTCAGTTGGGGACAAAAGATGGGCTTTTGAAGCCGATTTGAGTAATTTTTGTTTGATGAAATCTTTTTTTGGTACGATCGTTATTATTACCCGGATTTCTGCTGCTTCTGAACTCCCCTCCCATCGGTAAGGACTGAGGACGCTAGTGTCCTGGATCAGCCCATCAACTTTGTTTATTTCAGCAATGGTTTGACCAGAATTATCTGAGCCTACTAAAAAAGTCAGTGATTCAATAATCTCAGCTTCCATCTCAAAATCCCCCACCATTGCGACCTTGTCTTCTTTGAGGCTCTTTCTTAGGCGTTCAAATATTTCTTTCGTTGGTGTCTCAATTTCAGCATAGAGCCACTTTCCTTGATTTGATGCTTTGTATTCCAAGGCTAGAATGATACTGTCCTGGGTCTTTTGCCCAAAACCTTTGATTTTTGCAACCTGGCCTGATTGACAAGCCTCCATCAATTCGTGAACAGAGGTAATGTTCAGTTCTTTCCAAAGGGTTTTTATCTTTTTGGGACCAAGTCCTTTTATTTCAAGGATTTCTAAGATTCCTTTAGGGGTTTCATTAAGAAGTTTATCTAAAAGCTCATGGCTGCCAGTCTCATTAATGGCCAGAATAGCCTCAGCTATACTTTTTCCAACTGACGGAATCTTTTGTAATTCGTCCAGTTTTAGATTCGCAAGTGGCTTGCCTTCTCTTTCTATACTAATGATGGCAGATTGATATCCCCTGATTTTAAATGCATTTTCTTCATGCAATTCCATTAATTGCAAGGTTAATTTGAGGGTCTTGACAATTTGTTTGTTATCCAAGGTGTTTTGAGATCTGTTGAGTACAAGACAAATGTCCATAATATTTGTTTTAAAATAAAATCATATGTCTTATCTTATGGAGTAAATTAATTGATCATATTGTAAAATTGGCACTACCAAAATACCATTAGGGCCATTACATCCTTTTTCTAAAGGTAATTAAAGGGTTAAATACTGTCTGTTGAGACAAGCGATCTTGTGAGGACAGGTTTATCTTCTACCCAATGTAAAATAGGGAGGAACACATTGAAGTGAAACATTTAATCGTTTGGTAAAGTTGGTACAGAAACAATAGCACAAAACCCTCAAGGAATGTTAAAACAAACCCTATTATTTCCAATTGCTTACCTGATGATGATGGGAATGGCCGTTGGCCAAGTTCAATTTACCCAAAGGTTCGAGGTTGAATCTCATTGGTCAGATGAGGACTTTTATGTATTGCCAAGCGAGGGTGGGCTTGTAGGCTTTAGAATGAAAGCAGAAACGCCATACGGGAAGAAAAACAGTTTTCAATACTTTACAGCTGATTTTCAATTGAAAGCTGAAATGCCCATTGAGAAAAAACTCGAAGATTTATATGAGTTAGTGGGGTTTGACCTGGACAGGGACTTATTGTATGTGTTATTCAATAAAGGATCCCAGTTTGATGATGAAAAAGCAATTTTTGAAATAAACCTTCAGGATAGAAGCTTGGTAGAACTTGAGCTCTCCAGTATTTTGGAAATGGAGCTTCAGGATTTCCTGGTCTTTAACAAGAAGGCCGTTTTTATGGGCAAATATGACTATCGTCCAGTAATTCAAATATTCGATATTGAAACCAAGGAGGTCATTACTGTTCCGGGGCTTTTTGAAAAGGATGCCAGAATATTGCAGATGAGAAAGGACCCCGAGCTGAATGTTTTTGATGTGGTGATGAGCAGGAGGGATACCTACAAAAATAAAATTGTTTCTATTTTGACCTATGACACCAATGGAAACAAACTTAGGGAAGTGAAAATTGAGGATTTAGGAAACCCATCTATGGAGATTGTTGAAGGTCTTTTAACCTCTTCTACCAATTACAAACAAGCATTAATAGGCCCATATGGTCTAAAGAAAAAAGAAGCGTACCAAGGTATGTATTTTACTAAAATCAATGAGTTTGGGGAGTATACCAATAGGTTTTATAATATTTCCGATTTTGAAAACTTTTACAATTATTTACCAGAGAAAGTACGCGAAAACAGATGGAAAAGAATAAAGAAAAGGCTTGATAAGGGCAAAAATACACCAATTAGAAATGTGTTAGTTACCAGGGAGATCCAAGCGTTAAATGGGTATTACCTTGTATACAATGATCATTTTATATCTTCATCTTCAAAGTATGTGCCTAGGGATGGGATGTATGCAAGCAATTTTTATCGATTGAACCCAATGATGGGTGGATATGGCGGGACATATAATCCATTGTGGATTGATCCCCGTTTTCGAAGCTCTCAGACTATGGAGCATTACAAGTTTCTTGCAGCGCAATTTATTCTATTGGATGAGGATGGCAATATTCTGTGGGATAACTCGGTGAGCTTGGACAATACCAATAAAATTGAACCCATGAAATTTGGCGAATTGATTTTTAATGGGAACAACCTATTTTACATGTTCCTAGATGAAGAAGAACTGATGCTTAGTCAAATAAATGGGGGTAATTTAGTAATGGAAAACGAGCCTTATCAAATTGAACTGGTAAATGAAAATGAAAGGATTGCCGAAACGATGGAAAGAAGCCTTCAACTCATTTGGTGGTACGATAATTATTACCTGCTAAGTGGCAAACAAAGGATAAGGTATCAAGGAGAGGATGGGAAAGAAAAAAGCAGGGAAGTGAATTTTTTTACTAAAATAAAAGTGGATGATTTTATATAGAGCCATTACCCCCCAATAAATAATTTATATATTTGCCTCAAATTTTAATCATGCAAAAAAGACTTGTTCTTGACCAAACCCAGATATCACTAACCATCAGCAGGTTTTGTCATCAATTGATAGAAAACCATGATGATTTTGACAATACAGTCCTTTTAGGTCTTCAACCTAGAGGAGCATTGGTGCTGGATAAAATCATTCAGCGCATGAAGGAAATCCAGAATATCTCTTTAAAATATGGCTATCTGGATGCTACCTTTCATCGAGATGACTTCAGAAGAAGAGACCTTCCCTTAAGGGCAAATGAAACGAAAATTGATTTTTTAATTGAAAACAAAAAGGTTGTTTTGGTAGATGATGTCCTGTACAAAGGTAGATCCGTCAGAGCAGCGATGGATGCAATGATTGCCTTTGGGAGACCCCAAAAGGTAGAATTAATGGTTCTGATCGACCGGAAATTTACAAGGGATTTCCCTATCCAGCCAGATTATTGCGGTAGGCAGGTAAATACCCTGGAAAGCCAATATGTAAGCGTAGAATGGCGATCCCGAGGATTTGAAGAAGATGCCATTTGGATCACTGAAAAAGAAAGTAATTAATACCAATGGAGCAGCTTAGTACCAGACATTTATTGGGAATTAAAGACCTGAGCCCATCAGATATTCAATTGATTTTTGATACAGCAGATAATTTCAAAGATATCTTGAATAGGCCAATCAAAAAGGTCCCTTCCCTAAGAGACATAACGATAGCCAATGTTTTTTTCGAAAACTCAACCAGGACCAAATTGTCCTTTGAGTTGGCAGAAAAAAGACTTTCGGCAGATGTTGTGAATTTTGCATCGGCCAGTAGCTCAGTTAAAAAAGGGGAAACCCTGATTGATACTGTAAACAATATTTTGGCCATGAAGGTTGACATGGTCGTTATGAGGCATTCCAGTCCTGGAGCGCCTCATTTTTTGTCCAAGCATATCAAGGCAAATATTGTCAATGCAGGGGATGGCACCCACGAACATCCGACCCAGGCTTTACTGGATGCGTTTTCGATTCGGGAAAAGCTTGGTGATGTGGCAGGTAAAAAAGTGGCGATTATCGGTGATATTCTACATTCCAGAGTCGCCTTATCAAATATATTCTGCCTGCAAAAATTGGGAGCCGAGGTAATGGTTTGCGGTCCAATTACTCTCTTGCCCAAATACATTGCGGATTTAGGTGTAAAAGTTGAGCATGATGTGTTTAAAGCCTTGCAATGGTGTGATGTCGCCAATGTCTTAAGGATTCAATTGGAACGTCAGCAGATAAAGTATTTCCCTTCCCTAAGAGAGTATTCCCTGTACTATGGGATCAATAAGCAGCTTTTAAATCGATTGGACAAAGAGATAGTAGTCATGCATCCAGGGCCTATCAATAGAGGTGTAGAACTAAATTCGGATGTGGCAGATTCTGAGCATGCCATCATCTTACAACAAGTCGAAAATGGTGTAGCGATTAGAATGGCGGTACTATATTTGTTAGCGGGTGTGAGATAAACACCATATACGCTATCTTTTTAGTGTTTGGAGTTACCGTTTTGAATAATTAGTTGGGGTTTAATTTGTCCAAAGCACAATTGTCTTTATATATTAAATTGCATTAAATATAATTCCATGATATACAATTCAATTATTGAAACCATAGGAAACACCCCTTTAGTCAGGTTGAATAAGCTAAACAAGGGTATAGAAGGAGAAGTATTGGTGAAAGTTGAATACTTCAATCCAGGCAACTCCATGAAGGACAGAATGGCTGTGAAAATGATTGAGGATGCAGAAAAAGACGGCCTTTTGAAACCTGGGGGGACCATCATTGAAGGTACAAGTGGCAACACAGGAATGGGACTCGCCCTGGCGGCGATCACCAAAGGATACAAGTGCATCTTTACCATGGCCGACAAACAGTCCAAGGAAAAGATTGACATTTTAAGAGCAGTAGGAGCCGAAGTGATTGTTTGCCCTACGAATGTATCCCCTGATGATCCTAGGTCTTATTATGCTATTGCGAAAAAATTAAACGAAGACATACCCAATTCATTTTACCCAAATCAATACGATAACCTCTCCAACTGGAAAGCACATTATGAAACTACAGGTCCTGAGATTTGGAGGGATACTGAAGGGACAGTGACTCATTTCGCTGCAGGAGTAGGTACAGGTGGTTCCATGTCCGGCACTGCCAAATTTTTAAAAGAGCAATCTGAGAAAGTGGTATCTGTAGGAATAGATACCTATGGATCCGTTTTTAAGAAATACAAAGAAACAGGAGAATTCGATGAAAATGAGGTGTATCCTTACCTTACAGAAGGTATAGGGGAGGATATTTTACCTAAGAATGTGAATTTTTCAGTAATAGATCATTTTATAAAAGTCACTGATAAAGATGCAGCTGTGATGACCCGTCGACTTGCCAGAGAAGAGGGGTTGTTTGTGGGTTGGTCTTGTGGGTCGGCTGTCCATGGAGCGCTAGAATATGCCAAAGAAAACCTTAAGAAAGGCGATGTAATGGTGATTTTACTTCCTGATCATGGTACTCGGTACCTGGGTAAAGTTTACAATGATGACTGGATGAGAAATCATGGGTTTCTTGAGGACAAAGCCTTTGGTACCGCTAGAGATATTGTGAATTTAAGAAATGATGCCTACCAATTGGTCGTTGTTAATAAAACTGACAAGATCAAGGATGCAATTGCCCTTATGAACGATAAAAGTGTTTCTCAGATCCCTGTAATGGAAGATGGGCAAGTGATAGGTAGTATTACGGACAATAAGCTTTTGCTAAAAATAATTGAAAACCCAGAATTAAAAGATGCAACGGTAGACCAGGTAATGGAGGATTCTATGCATTTCGTTGCGCTTGACAGTACATTGGATGTATTGTCTTCTATGGTTGAAAGAGAAAAGGCAGTTTTGGTAAGGGATGAATTGCACCGTGTGCATATCATTACCAAACATGATATTTTGGCGGCAATTACCAAGTAATTATAGTAAAAGTAAATAGTATAGAAGAATTAATATGGACAAAAAACATTTGGATCAGATCGTTGAAGGAAGTTTCGATTTTGACATCAAAGAGGCATTGACGAAAGGTTGGGAAACCTATAACAAAGTCACTATTTATTCAATTTCCTTTACCCTATTGATCCTTTCGCTCCAATTTTTATTCATGTTCTATGCGGAGGATTATGTTTTTGTATTCTCATTTTTCTTGGCGGGACCACTTTTCGCTGGTTTCTATTTGGTGGCCAATAAAATCAGTCTTGAGGAAAAAGTGATTTACCCTGATTTCTTTAAGGGGTTCAAATATTATCTTCCAGTGATTTCAGTTTGGATAGTAGGGCAGCTAATAACAGTATTGGGCATATTTGCTTTGATTCTTCCAGGTATCTATCTGATGGTGGGTTATATGTTTGGTGTTTTGATTAGTTTGTTTTCCGGCTTGGATTTCTGGCAATCCTTAGAGTACAGTAGGAAAATTGTTCACAAAAAATGGAGTAAGTTTTTCGTCTTTGGTTTGGTATTGGCTGTATTGAACCTGGTCGGAGCACTTCTTATGGGAGTTGGATTGGTAATTACCATACCGGTTACTTACTATTCTATTTACCATGTTTTTGAGGGGCTAAACCAAGGCTTACCTATCGAAGAGGAGTAAAATATTCTCCCTTGGTTAAATATACTTTTTGGTCTTTATGTGGGTAATTAGTAAAATTTTTCAAAAAGCCCTTCATTTTCAAAGGTTTAAAGGCTTAATTTGTAATTGGAGATAAATTATTCATTACAAATAGTTTAATGCTATGAAATCTTTTAAAAACAGGCCCTAATTATGAGATTCAATGCAAGAATAATGGTGATTCTCGGGTTTTTCCTTGGTATTTGCCTCATTGTTGGAGTAGGTGCTGTCACTTACTTTAGTGTTAAAAAGTTACTGGAATCTGTAGAATCGCTATCCGAACCCAATGAAAAATTAAGAAACCTTAATCAGCTATTAGCAGATATATATCAGCTGGATAAATCCAGGAGTGTATTTGTAGAAGAGGATACTACCCATAATCTGGATTATTACAATCAAATTCAAAATGAGATAAAAAAGTTAGAGGCGATAGTCTCTGATTCCTCAGAATTAAAAAAGGTAAAAAGGATCAGCTATAGTGTTAATGAGTTGATGGTTGTCTACAAGGGGCTGGAAGATGTAAAGAAAAACCTTTATAATCGCAATTTCAGCAATGAAGCCCTATACAATATAGAAAGGAAAATTAAACGAAAAGAGGAATTAAGTAGGTTACAGAATTTAGGAAAAATACGAATAGGCATTGACCCCTCTGCTCGAAAAGACCAAGGGAATTTGGCTGATAAAACCTCTAAAGCAAGAAGCAAAGACGTGGTCGCCTCAGGTACCTTGGCGGGAGATGGGAAAGAAGACATGGATAAAATAAGAGGGACTTTGAGAACCAATCTTAATAGAGTAAATCCTATAGATTTAGATGTCCCGTCCGATTCTGACTCTATAATTTACACTGTTAGACAAATGGTTCTGGATATCAATAATGAGGAGCAGTACCTAAGATCCAGGTTAGGGGAACTTGAACAGGAGCTAAATGATAAAAATAGAGCCCTGATAATGAATATTCAGGACATCGTTACCTCACTGCAAAATGAATCACTCCTGAGATCAAAAGCGGAAAATGATTCTGCGTACACATTGACCTATAAACTTTCAATACTGCTTGGTGTTTTAATAGCTGTTGGAGTCGTCGGATCTTCTGGTTTTATTTTTAGTATTGTAAAGGAGATCAAGAAATCAGAAGCGTATCAGGACAAACTTGCTGAGGCCAAAAGGCGTTCTGATAACCTTGCAAAAACCAAACAGGATTTTCTGGCAAGTATGAGCCATGAAATCAGAAACCCTCTTCATGTAATTCAGGGTTATAATGATGCCCTTCAAAAGACAAGTTTGGCAGGAGACCAAGCTGAATACGTGAGAATGATCCAATTTGCTTCGGGTACTTTATTAGGGATCGTTAATGATATCCTGGATTTTTCTAAGTTGGAAGCTGGAAAAATAAGGCTAGAAAAATCAATAATTGATCCGGAGTCATTTTTTAAAGACATCCATTCTTTCTTCAAGCAAAAGGCAACAGATAGTGGCCTTTCGTTGGTGTTTTCTGTGGTGCTTCCCAAAAACAAATATTTACTCGGCGATGACCTGAGAATTAATCAGATAATGAATAATTTGGTGTCAAATGCAGTAAAGTTCACAAGTCAAGGGAAAGTCTCTGTGAAAGTTTCAGTAGATGAAAAAAGCAACCTGGTGTTGGAGGTGGAGGACACGGGCATGGGGATGGATGAAAAGCTTCAAACTAACCTTTTTAAAGAGTTTAACCAGGGGGACGGCACTATTTCCAGAAAATATGGAGGCACAGGCTTAGGTTTGGCTATAGTGAAAAAGCTGGTTGATCTTCAAGATGGACAGATAAGCATTGCGAGTAAGCTAGGGGAGGGTACTTGCGTTAAGGTTTCTATTCCAACTACTTTACTGGATAAAAAGGAAGAAAGTGCTGAGCCAATAGTGGTAGCAGATAAAGTGGACGGCTTAAAAGTGCTACTTGTGGATGATGATGAAATGGGCTTAAAGTTCGCCACTCTTCTGCTCAATGGCCTGGGAGCCGAAGTGGTGTCCTACATAGGGGGAGTGGAATTCATGAATGAATTTGTAGAGGAGGACTTTGACCTAATCCTTCTGGATATTCAAATGCCAGAAGTAGATGGTTATCAAGTGTTTAATGAAGTGAGGAAACGACAAATATACGAGAAGGTACCTGTGCTGGCAATGACGGCAAATGTTTTCGCCAAGGATAGGGAAAGTATGATGAAAGAAGGGTTCGATGGCTTGCTATTGAAACCTTTCAATGAAACTGACCTCATTAAAAAAGTCATGGAATTTGTAAATCCGTCTCAGGACGGGATTATTATTGCAGAACCTACTAAATTGAGTCCCTATATTGAGATGGAGATAGGCGATGATTGTGCTGATGGAGCGGATTATAGTTTAGAGGACATAAGGAGATTTTGCATGGGAGATGAAGCCTTGTTAAAAGAAGTGATTGAAGGGTTTTATTCTCAAACAGGGTTAGATTTGATCATGATTAATAAAGCCTGTGATGAGAAAGATTACAAAAAAATACAAGCCATAGCTCATCAGCTTTCAAGTCGCCTTGGCCAGTTGAGGTTTAAATATAAAAATCTCGCAATAGCAATTGAAAATGACTTGAAGAGGGATAATACCGATGATATTCAAGAAAAAGTATGGGGGTTGACAGAAAAAATCAATACCCTTTTAGAGGATTTAGCTACACAATTTGGTTACGCTATGGCAGATTAATCTAAGCCATATTTTTCAAGTTTATTGTAGAGGGTTTTCCGATCCATATTTAAAACTTTTGCGGTTTTGGACTTATTAAAGCGCATCTCTTCGAGGGTTTTAACGATTAGAGATTTTTCATGATCTTCAAAGGAACTTTTAAGGTCTTTGGCGGAATTGATGTCGACGGGCTGAAATGGTTCAAAATCCAAAAGCTCGGATGGAATGACTTTAGTTTGAATAATGCCTTCTCCTGTAAGTAAAACCGCCCTTCTAATAATATTCCTAAGTTCACGGAGATTCCCTGGCCAGTGGTATTCTCTAAATATTTGCTCTACCTCTGGGCTAAACCCTGTCACGTTCCTTTCAAGGTTTATATTGCTTTTTTGCATGAAAAGATTTGAGAAGAACATTAGGTCCTCCAGTCTTTCTCTCAAAGGCTGGGCCCTTAAACTGAATTCGTTTAATCTATGGAAAAGGTCTTCTCTGAATAGCCCTTGCTTGGCCAATTCTTGCAAATCTTCATTCGTAGCAGCTATGATTCTTACATCTACAGAAATGTCCTTACTGGCACCTATTTTTCTGATTTTTCGCTCTTGTATTGCCCTGAGAAGTTTGATCTGGATCTCATAACTGAGGTTTCCTATTTCATCCAGAAAAATGGTTCCGCCATTTGCATTTTCAAAATGACCAGTTTTATGATCAATGGCTCCTGTAAAAGCACCTTTGACATGTCCAAACAATTCACTTCCAGCCAATTCCTTTGACAATGCACCACAATCAACGGCCACGAAAGGACCATTAAATCTTTTTGATTTTTGGTGTATTCTTTTAGAAATGTATTCTTTTCCGGTTCCGCTTTCTCCTAAGACTATTATGCTTAAGTCAGTAGGGGCGACGAGCCCTATATGTTCCTCAATTTGTAGTGCTTCTTTACTTTTACCGATTTGATAATCCAATTCGGAAGGCTTAGTCTCTGATGGGGTAGATTTGGCTATCTTTTGGGTTGGCTTTTGCTTTTTTTCATTTTTTAAAGCCTGCTGAACAGTTAGTAAAAGTTCGTCCGGGTGGATTGGCTTGGTAATGTATTCAAAAGCCCCCATTTTCATTGATTTTACAGCCGTTCTAATGTCTGAATAGTTTGTAATCAAAATTACAGGTAATTCGGGGTGGTTATTTAGGACATGATCCAATACCTCCATACCCGTGCCATCCGGTAACCTGTAATCTGTGATGATTAAATCAATTGGAAACTTTTCATAAAAGCTGAGCCCCTCGGCCACTTTTGCACTACTGATTACCTCATATCCATTTTTCTCCAAAAACTTACTAATGATTTTAGAGTAGGTTAGGTCATCCTCAATTAAAAGAATTTTCGCCATATAAAATTAATACCCATTAAAGTTTAAATATAAAGTAAAAGCACCGATTTCACAATCAGTGCTTTCAAGTAAACGTTGGCTTAGCTGTTAATTTCTTTCACAGTTGGGACACAATGATTCCATTTTTATCATACATGACTATTATATTAAAATAATCCGTATCCTTAAAACAAACGTCATAGTAGTCGCCATTATTTTGGGATATTTTTTTTACTGTCCGTATTTCAAGATTTTTTATAAGGCTATCTGTTTGAATAACTTGCCTAATACTAGGAGGCAAATCAGAAATAGAGATATTGACTGTGTCCGAAGTACCTGCTTTAAAATTGTATACGGTAGATTCAAACAGAGAGTTGTCTTTATTTTCCCCAAACAGCATTTGACTTTCCCTCTGAGACTTAATCAGTGGAATAGTCAAAATTAGAATAAATAGTGTGCCAATCCCCAGCCACAGAATAATTTCACGTCTCATGATTAAAAGATTATTGGTAATGAAAAGCATTAATTGTGCCAACCCTCAATAAGGGTGATAATCCAAAATTGGCTTGATAAAATTTGGGTAAATTGTGCCCATATTGATGACCTGTACAACTCTTGGAACATAAAAAAACTTTACTAACTTTGTTATACTCGGTTTGTGCAATGAAATCATTATTGCGTATTTTGAGTAATTATTCAATTGTTTTAACCTTCGCTTGCATTTCCCCGGATGCGTGAATCCGGGGAATTTATTTTCCTAAATTTCTAGTAAATATGGCCATCGATGCACAATCACCCATCGGGATTTTTGACAGTGGGATAGGGGGATTAACTGTAGCCAAAGAAGTGAAAAAATTGCTCCCCAATGAGCAGATTATTTACTTTGGTGATACTGCTCATTTGCCCTATGGGGATAAAAGTACCGCTGCTATACAGGCCTATTCCGTGAAAATTGCAGACGTTTTATTGAAGGAGAATTGTAAACTTATTCTTATTGCCTGCAACTCGGCTTCCGCTGCAGCATTTGACCTTGTAAAAGCCTATGTGGCTTCCAAGGCACTTGTTGTAAATGTAATCGATCCAGTGGTGGATTTTATGGGTAAAAGCCATAAAGGGGAAACAGTGGGGTTAATTGGTACCAAGCAAACCGTGACCTCTGGTGTTTATTTGCAGAAAGTCAATAAATTGGGCGTAGGCATACATATGAAATCCTTGGCCACCCCTTTGCTGGCGCCTATGATTGAAGAGGGCTTTCATTTGCAAAACATAAGCAAGGATATTATTGCCTCCTATTTAAGCCAGTCCGAACTAGAAGATATTCAGACTTTGGTGTTGGGCTGTACCCATTATCCATTGATAAAAAATCAAATAATGGAGTTTTTTAATGGAAAAGTAGAACTTATAGATGCTTCAGAAACAGTGGCAAAGTCAGTCGCCGAGATCTTAGGCATGCAGCAGCTTTTGGCTGAAAGTTTTTCAGGACAGAAAGATAAATTTTTAGTGTCGGACTACACGGCTTCTTTTGAAGAAACAACCAAGCTTTTCTTTGGCAAACAGATTAAACTTCAAAAATATCCCTTGTGGGAATAGGCCTTTATCAGAATTTACACCATTTCATGGAGGTCCATAAAGTTTTTTAGTTATTTTAAATCCACGTCAAGTTTGGTAGATTACGGGAACTAATTCTTAAAAAAAGGCGTAACTTTGGTTCATATTATACTCCTTTAGAACGCTATGAGTGATCAGATCAAACACGAATGTGGGATTGCCATGATTCGGCTTAGAAAACCTTTACAATATTATATTGATAAGTACAATACGCCGTTTTATGCCGCCAACAGGTTATATGTATTGATGCAAAAACAGCTCAACCGTGGGCAGGATGGTGCGGGTTTGGCAAATATTAAAATCAATACACCTCCTGGAACAAGATATGTGAGCAGGTATAGGTCTGTCGAATCTGAAGCTGTTACCAAGATTTTTCAAAAAATCAATAAAAAGTACAAAAAAGCAAAAAAGTTAGGTTCCGCAGCGGATTTGATGAATGCTGAATGGATAAAGGAGAACACCGCTTTTTCAGGTGAGGTTTGGCTGGGACACCTTAGGTATGGTACTCATGGACAAAATAGCATTGAAACTTGCCATCCATTTTTGAAACAAAACAATTGGAGAAGTAGGAATTTAGTCATGGCTGGTAATTTCAACATGACCAATGTTGAAGAGTTATTTGATATTCTAGTTAATTTAGGCCAACATCCTAAGGAGAAAACAGATACAGTAACGGTAATGGAAAAAATCGGTCATTTTCTGGATGAAGAAAACCAACGGATTTTTGATAAATATAAAGATAAATTTTCTAACGAAGAAGTCACTGAGGTAATCGAGCAGGAGCTTGACGTTGCCAGGATTTTGAGGCGAAGTTGTCGGGATTTTGACGGGGGATATGCCATGGCAGGACTTATTGGTAATGGGGCAGGATTTGTTGTTAGAGATCCTATAGGTATTCGACCGGCTTACTATTATGCGGATGATGAGATAGTAGTAGTGGCTTCAGAAAAGCCTCCTATCAAAACAGCTTTTAATATAGACTACAAACAAATCAAAGAGATCCAACCTGGTAATGCTTTGATTTTTAATAAGGATGGTTCTTACGGAGAATTTGAAATTATTCCTCCAAAAGAGAAAAAATCCTGCAGTTTTGAAAGAATTTACTTTTCCAGGGGTACGGACCCTGATATCTACAAGGAACGAAAAAATCTCGGAAGGGCACTTGTACCTCAGATATTAAAAGCCATTGATTTTGACCTCAAAAATACTGTTTTTTCCTATATTCCAAATACGGCGGAAACTGCTTATTATGGAATGATAGAGGGACTTGAGGATTACCTTAGTGAAAAAAGGAAAGAAATTCTTATAGAGGGAAAACCTCATCTTGACGATTTAGAGGAGTTGCTTAACTTTAGGCCTCGGGTAGAGAAATTGGTAACCAAAGACGTCAAATTAAGGACTTTTATCACCAATGATTCTGACAGGGATGTGATGGTGTCTAATGTATATGACACAACCTATGAAGTGATTCGCTCTGGAGTAGATACAATAGTGCTCATTGATGATAGCATTGTCAGAGGCACCACTATAGAAAAGAGCGTGCTAACCACTTTAGATAAACTTAAACCTAAGCGTATAATTATTGTTTCTTCTGCTCCTCAGATTAGATTTCCTGATTGCTATGGAATAGACATGTCAATGATGAAGGATTTTATAGCTTTCAGAGCAGCTGTTGCGCTTATAAATGACAGAGGGGGGATGGATGACCTATTGCAAAGGGTATATAAGAAGTGTGTAGCGGAGCCAAATGGGCAAGAGAACTTTGTTAAAGAGATTTACGAGCCTTTTACTGATCAGGAAGTTTCTGACAAAATAGCTGAAATCATTACTTCTGAACACATAGAGGCTGAAGTGCATGTAATTTATCAGACTGTACAAAATTTACATTTATCCTGCCCTGCACATACTGGCGATTGGTATTTTACAGGAAACTTCCCGACTGATGGAGGGATTCGTGTGGTGAAAAAGGCTTTTGTTAATTATATGGAAGGAAAAGAAGTAAGAGCTTATTAACCAGGGATACTAATGATTGATGTTGCTTTATTAAAAGAAATTTGTGAATTGCCTGGGGCCCCGGGTTTTGAGAAGAAAATAAGGGATTTCATTGTAGAAAAAACCAGCGGATTGGTGGATGAAATCTCTATAGATAATATTGGGAATGTTATTGCCATAAAAAAAGGCGTTAGGAATCCTGATAACAAACGGGTAATGGTTGCCGCTCATATGGATGAGATTGGCTTCATTGTTACCCATATTGATGAAAATGGATTTATAAGATTCCATACATTAGGAGGATTTGATCCCAAGACACTGACTGCCCAGCGTGTCATCATTCATGGAAAGAAAAAGGACTTAATGGGGGTAATGGGAACCAAACCCATACACGTAATGAGCACCGAGGAAAAAACAAAGCTTCCAAAAATATCAGATTATTTCATTGATCTGGGAATGGATAAAGAAGAGGTAGAGCAGTGGATTCAGGTAGGTGACCCAATTACAAGAGAAAGAGATTTGGTGGAAATGGGAAATTGTGTCAATTGTAAATCTATTGACAACAGAATTTCCGTCTTTATACTTTTGGAAACATTGAAAGCATTAAAAGCTCCGGCTTATGATGTGTATGCGACCTTTACAGTTCAGGAAGAAGTGGGAATACGCGGAGCCCAAGTTTCGGCACATACTATTGATCCTGATTTTGGAATAGCTTTGGATACTACGATTGCTTTTGATCTTCCTGGAGCAGCTGCCCATGAAAAAATAACAGAACTCGGAAAAGGTACTGCCATAAAAATTATGGATTCCTCTGCTATTTGTGACTACCGAATGGTCGCTTTTATGAAGGAAACAGCTACTAAAAACGATATTTTATTCCAAACAGAAATACTGACTGCTGGAGGAACTGATACCGCTGGTGTACAGCGAATGGGCAGGAAAGGAGCCATTGCGGGTGCTATTTCTATCCCTACAAGGCATTTACATCAGGTAATTGAGATGGCCAACAAGAGTGATGTGTTGGCTAGCATTCAACTGCTCAAAGCCAGTTTGGAAGAAATTGATAGTTTTGATTGGTCGCATTAGGGACCATTACCTCCTGAATCTTCAATAGCTATTGTAAATTCAGGATTTAATTTTTTACTTTCTTTTTCCCAGCCTTCTTTGCCAGATAACGTTTTAGCTCATCATAGCCCAGATGCTCGTGGTTGCTTATTGCAAAAGAATATTTATCGGCGAACACTAAAATTAGCTGCTTAAAGACTTTTTTGTTGGCCATTACCTCTTCCTCTTGCCAAGCCAAAAGATCTTCAAGCTTGTATTTTCTTCGTTGGCCTTTTAATGGCAACCAAATTTCTATTTTTTCATTTCCTGCAGCTAAAAACTTGTAACCCGCCATCATCTTTACCAGGATAAGCAATAATACCACGGTAATGATACTACAGCCAATTAGGTAAAAAAGAAACGGAAATTCACGGGTGTGGTTAAAATCGTACAGAAGATAACTTAACCCTACAAATAATAGCAGGACGACGATTCCTAACGATAGGAAGGTGCTTTTTTTAGGTTTACAACTAACCATCTCTTTTTTGTAATTGCTTCAGTTTATTCTTTGAAAAATGAATCAAATCAATGAAAAAACGTTCAAAATAGGACTCGAATAGGGCATGATTTTCTTGAAGGAATTGCGGTGCTAATTCCATTTTAGAATCAAAAGATGTGCGGTAAGACATTCCTGTAAACGATCGTTGAATTCCCGGCAGCGTGCCATAAGCCATGAGCCAATTTTCCTCTCTCATATATTTAAAGGTCCTAAGGAATTTATTTGGAAGGATTTCCCTTTCAGATTCCAACAAGTCGTAGACTGATTTTGTGAAATCAGCAATCGTAAGTGGGCTGTAATTTCGCCAGTTTTTAGAAAGAAAGTAGTCAAAATACATGTCCGTAATTACAGAGGAATACCTTGCGAATTTCGGTTTTAAAATTATTTGCGCTTCTTTAACCAAGGGATGTTTATCAGTGTAGCTGTCAATCTCCCTATGTAACATTATTCCTGTGACAATATCTCTTTCAAATTGATCTTCTAAATTGCCCCTAACAAAATCACCGATGAAATTACCGACTAATACTTTGGGATGGTCAAAAGATAAATAAGCGTGTGCTAGGAAATTCATGCGATTAAAGAATGGCTGATTGATTATTATTAGGAATGATTTCCTTAACCTTGGGTAATCAAACAAGAAATTACAAATGGTAAATATAACTGAAGAATTATTATATACTATAAAACTTTTACAAATGGAATGGATTGAAGATCTCGCTCAATTCAGAAATTTAACTTTTAGGAAATCAATAAAAGACAAAGTTCAGGCAGGAGTTTGTTGGTATCCGGTACAATTGAATAAGATAAAGTGGACATTCTCAGATCAGTTGGTTGTCGAAATATCTGTAAAAGAAACACTATCAAATCATGGGTTTCATTCGGGTAAATCCATTAGCCTGTTTTCAAATGCTCAGGAGAATGACATTCAATCCACTTATTTGAATGGGGTAGTGAATAATGTGAAAGGAAATGTGATGACCCTTAGCCTGAATACAGAAAGCCTACCAGATTGGGTAGGTGAAGGAAGAATAGGTGTCAATTTGATGTTTGATGACACCTCTTACAAAGTGATGACAAATACCATGAATACCTTGGTAGCATCAGAGAATGACAGAAATGCTTATTTAAAAGAAGTGCTTTTAGGACATAGAAGCCCAGGTTTTGAAGCCCAGGAAAGCTTACCAAGCACTCTCTTGAATGAAGGGCAAAACAAAGCTTTGGCCTTAATAAATAATGCCAAAGATTTGGCCATAGTCCATGGACCTCCAGGTACAGGAAAGACCACCACACTTATTCAGGCGATTGTTTCCGCTACTGAAAAGTTTGATCAAGTGATGGTTTGTGCACCAAGCAATGCAGCGGTGGATTTGTTGGTTGAAAGAATGGTTGAAGCAGAAGTGGATGTGCTCAGATTGGGGCATCCTGCAAGAGTGGATGAAAATATAATTCAGCGAACATTAGATGCGAGAGTATTGTCCCATCCTTCTTATAAGGAATATAAAAAATTAAAGAAAGCTGCTGATGAATACCGAAGAAAAGCCAATAAATTTAAACGGAGTTTTGGGCATGCAGAAAGGGAAAGTCGCAAAATGCATTTTTATGAAGCAGGCCGTTGCCAGGCGGAAGCCAGGCAATTGTACGATTACATGACCCAATCAATTTTGGCTTCGTGTCAGGTGGTTGCTTGTACACTAGTGGGGGCTGCATCCTCATTGCTGAAAGGGAAGCTTTTTGAGGTGGTGTTCTTAGATGAAGCAGCGCAAGGATTGGAGCCAGCAACCTGGATACCTATTTTGAAAGCCAATAAGGTGGTTTTGGCAGGAGATCATTTCCAACTTCCTCCTACCATTAAGTCAAGAGAAGCTGCCAAAGGTCTTCAAAAGACCCTTTTTGAAAAGGCCATTTCCAATCAACCTGAAGCCGCTCAATTGTTATCCTTACAATATAGGATGGCAGCTGCAATTATGGGTTTTTCCAATGCGGCCTTCTATGACAACCAGTTAAAAGCGGCTCCGAATACCAAAACACATTATTTAAATGAAGATGAACCGTCGCTGGCCTTTATAGACACTGCAGGAAGCGGATTTATGGAATTTAAGGACAGGGAAACGCTAAGTGTAAGCAATAAGGAAGAGGCAAAAATGGCACTAACGCTGCTAAAAGAACTTTTGAAAAGGGTAGGTATTAAAGACAGTGACAATAAGCCCTGGAATGTCGGCCTAATAGCTCCATATAGCGCCCAGGTTCGTTTATTAAAGGAAATGATAGCAACAGAATCAGAATGGTTGTTTTTCAAACAAATGGAGAAAGACCTGACCATAAGTACCGTAGATGGGTTTCAAGGGCAGGAGAGGGACATCATGCTCATTAGCCTCACCAGATCTAATCCACAAGGAGAAATTGGGTTTTTGGCAGACACCCGAAGAATGAACGTAGCACTAACCAGAGCAAAAAGGAAATTAATTGTACTGGGAGATAGCGCAACCATCGGGAACAATGATTTCTACCAATCCTTTCTGGATTTTGTGCAAGAGGAAGGGGCATACCACAGCGTATATGAATTTATGGAGTAAAGAGTATCTTTTACTCTTTCGCTTCAAGGTAGTTGTTCATATAGGCGTGGTTGATACAGGCCAAGGCGTCTCCAAAACTTGTGGCGGCATCCATTATTTCAATAGGTATTTTCTTTCCATTTAATTTGCTGAGCAATATTCCATATAGCGTATTTATAAATACTTGGATTTCATGCTCAGGAAAATTCTCCTTAGTATCGGAAATCATTTGGAGTAAATGGGCTTGGGTTTTTCGATTAATAGAGATGTATTCTGGTTCTTCTTTAAGAAGTTGCCAATGGATTTTAGCCAATTCATCTACCAATTCTTGCGTTTTTTGCAAATGTCCCTTTTCCTGGATGCCTTCTTCAAGCATTTGACTTGCCATATCCGATAGCCAAGTCTTGGTTTCCTCCTTGTCCTTAGTTCCAATGTTTTTATGTCCCAATACATAAGAATTGATTTCCCCCATATCAAATTGGTAAGCTCTAAGTAGGTCTTCCATTCTGTACAAGTACAATACGTACTCTATTATATTCTCTTTTTTCTTCTTTTCGGCAATTGATTTCATGTACTTGTCGTTTTATTCTTGTTGTAAAGATTGCAACTCTGATTGGAGAAAACTATCCCATCTGGCTTGCATCTCAGGTTGGTATGGCTTAGTAGATTGGGCATCATATTGTGAATCTAGCCGTTTCCAATCTTTAAAATTCTCTCGGATGATATTATTTAACTGTGTTTTATGTGCTTTTTTATCAAATTGAAAATTGTTTACTGCTTTAAGTATTCGGTATCCTATGATTTGAGCGATTAGAAAATGTCCATTTTCATGATGAAGGACTCTTTTTTTGTTTGCTCACTCCTGGTATTGAAAAAATCATTTTTAACCTGACTAAGCTCCTTTTGAAGATTAATTTTGACGTTTATAGTAAGCTTTGCATACGCTTTTTTCTGCGTAATTTTCAGAATGTCTATTTCGCAAGTACTTTGAGTGATGGCATTTATAGTTGATCTATCGCCGATTAAATCTACCCTTTTGAAATCATCCCATTTGAGGGGTCGGTTTGGATGAATCAATACCTTCCCCTCAATTTTCGTGGGGGTATTGATTTCCGGGCCGATTTCAGAAAATAACATCTGACAACCAAAAAACAGGAGAAGATAAAGTCTCATTTGAAGCATTATTTTTCAAAAATTAAAGAATTTAAGCATTATCCAATCACCAAGTGAACGGCCTTTGCAAGGCCACTATTGGTAAACTTCTAATTTATATGGCCAAAACATATTAAAACACTAACTATTTACTACTTTTGCACTTAGTATGAACATGCAAAAAATAAGAAATTTCTGTATAATTGCCCATATTGACCATGGCAAAAGTACACTAGCAGACCGACTTTTACAATTCACAAACACTGTGACGGAGCGGGAAATGCAGAACCAGCTATTGGATAGTATGGATTTAGAACGGGAGAGGGGGATTACGATTAAATCTCATGCCATCCAAATGAAGTTTCCTTACAAAGGAGAGGAGTATACATTGAACCTTATTGATACTCCTGGTCATGTGGATTTCTCCTATGAGGTGTCCCGTTCAATTGCTGCTTGCGAAGGTGCCCTATTGATAGTTGATGCTTCTCAGGGAATAGAGGCGCAAACCATCTCAAACCTTTACCTTGCTATTGGTCATGATTTGGAAATTATTCCGGTTTTGAATAAAATAGACCTGCCAGGTGCACAACCAGAAGTTGTGGCCGATGAGGTGATGGAAATGATCGGTTGTTCCAGAGAGGACATCATATTGGCATCAGGAAAAGAAGGCATTGGAATAGAAGATATTCTTAATGCAGTGGTAGAAAAAGTCC
This sequence comes from Cyclobacterium sp. 10D3-21, assembly GCF_055809755.1. NCBI lineage: Bacteria > Pseudomonadati > Bacteroidota > Cytophagia > Cytophagales > Cyclobacteriaceae > Cyclobacterium > Cyclobacterium sp. 10D3-21. The sequence continues at coordinate 5,940,595 of NZ_CM147924.1, read as the reverse complement.
CGGCTCCTAAGGGAGATGAGGAAGCGCCTTTACAAGCCATGATCTTTGATTCTGTTTATAATCCATTCAGAGGAGTGGAGGTTTTGTTCCGAATATTTAATGGTACCATCAATAAAGGAGACAAGATCAAATTTGTCAATACAGGAAAAGAATATGAGGCTGACGAAATTGGTGTTTTGGGTTTTCAACAAAAACCTCAAAAACAATTACAAGCCGGAAATGTAGGCTACCTGATTTCAGGTATAAAAATAGCCAAGGAAGTAAAAGTAGGGGATACCATTACACATGTTAAAAGACCATGCAGTGATACTATCCAAGGTTTTGAGAATGTTAAACCGATGGTTTTTGCTGGTATTTATCCTGTAGAAACCACCGATTTTGAGGAGCTTAGGGCCTCTATGGAGAAGTTACAACTCAATGACGCTTCTTTGGTCTGGGAACCCGAAACATCTGCAGCTCTTGGTTTTGGATTTAGATGTGGTTTCCTGGGAATGCTTCACATGGAGATCATTCAGGAGCGTTTGGAAAGAGAATTTGACATGACGGTGATCACCACCGTTCCCTCAGTACAGTTTAGGGCATTGATGAATGATGACAACTATAAGTTGGTGAATGCGCCTTCAGATATGCCTGATCCTAATCTTTTCAAACACATAGAAGAGCCCTATGTAAAAGCAGCCATTATCACAGCTGCTGATTATGTGGGGCCAGTAATCCAACTTTGCATGGATAAAAGAGGGCAGATAAAGAATCAGGTTTATTTGACCTCGGACAGAGTGGAATTAACCTTTGATATGCCTTTGGTAGAGATTGTTTTTGACTTTTTTGATAAACTCAAAACCATTTCTCGAGGATATGCATCTCTGGATTATGAATTGATTGACTTCAAGCAATCCCATATGGTGCGTCTTGATGTCATGCTTAATGGTGAGCCCGTAGATGCGTTATCTGCAATTGTCCACAGAGACAAAGCCTATGAATGGGGCAAGAGACTTTGTGAGAAGCTAAAAGAATTAGTACCTAGACAAATGTTTGAAATTGCCATACAAGCAGCCATCGGAACTAAGGTTATCGCCAGAGAAACGGTCAAAGCATTGAGGAAAAATGTACTGGCAAAATGTTATGGTGGTGATATTTCCAGAAAAAGAAAACTTCTGGACAAACAGAAAAAAGGTAAAAAACGGATGCGACAAGTGGGGAATGTGGAAGTACCTCAGGAAGCATTTATGGCAGTGCTTAAGCTGGATTAAGCTCCGTTATTTAGGGATTGTGAATGGCTGTTTTCAGCTTACATGACAATAAAATTGAGAAAAGGGGCAACCCTTAGCTATTAAATATTTTAGGCGATTTTGGATAAAAAAACACCTATGCAACAAAGAGAAGAGTTAGTTAAAATCGATGGTAAAAAAACCGCTGCGGTTATCAAGGATGAAATAGCGGCAGAAGTTGTTTTACTTAAAAACAGTAATAAAAAAGCACCTCACCTGGCAGCTATACTTGTTGGGAATGATGGGCCAAGTCAAACGTATGTTGGCGCAAAGGTAAAAGCCTGCGAGCAGGTAGGGTTTGGCTCTACCTTGGTTCGTCTTGACGAGACAGTGTCAGAGGCAGATTTACTTAAAGAAGTAGAGAAAATAAATGACAATCCGGACATTGATGGATTGATCGTACAATTGCCGCTTCCTGGGCATATATCTGTGGAGAAAGTTACGGCTAAGATAAAACCTGAAAAGGATGTGGATGGCTTTACCCCAGCGAATGTTGGGCGGATGACCTTAGGTTGGCCAGCTTATATTGCCGCAACACCTTACGGAATTGTAGAGTTGTTGAAAAGATATGAGATTGAGACTTCTGGCAAGCACTGTGTAGTAATTGGAAGAAGCCATATTGTAGGATCTCCTATGAGTATTTTGATGGCCAGGAATGCTTATCCTGGAAACTGTACAGTTACCATCACGCACAGTAGAACCAAAAATTTAAAGGAAATTGCCCAAAGTGCAGACATTCTGATTGTGGCCATCGGAAGAGAAGGGTTCGTGACCGGAGATATGGTGAAAGAAGGTGCTGTTGTGATTGATGTAGGTATTCACCGAATTCCGGATGCTACCAAGAAGAGTGGCTTCCGTTTGGTTGGTGATGTAAACTTCGAAGAAGCATCAACCAAGGCTTCTGCTATTACACCTGTACCTGGGGGTGTTGGCCCGATGACCATTGCCTCATTATTGTACAACACCCTTTTGGCTGCCAAAGGGGAAGTTTACAAATAGAGGTGAATTAAACTATTTTAAATGAAGCGGTTCAATTACCCGCTAAACCAAAAATTATGGAAGGTAATAAAAATGCGCTTCTCAGTGGTGAATCACTGCCACTGATGGAAGCTTTCTATACAATTCAGGGTGAAGGGATGTTTTCCGGACAGCCTGCCTATTTTATTCGTTTAGGTGGATGTGATGTCGGCTGTGTATGGTGCGATGTGAAAGATTCTTGGGATGCTGAGAGATGGCCAATTGTACCGATAAAGGAAATTGTAGCTGAGGCAGAATCCTATCCTGCCCGTTTGGTGGTGATTACTGGAGGAGAACCTTTGATGTACAATTTGGGGCCATTAACTGGCATGCTGAAAGAAAAAGGTTTTCAAATTAACATGGAAACTTCAGGAGCCCACCCATTTAGTGGGAAGATTGACTGGACCTGCTTGTCACCCAAAAAGTTTAAGCAGCCCTTGCCTCAAGTCTACGCACATGCAGATGAATTAAAGGTAGTTGTATTTAATAAAAGTGATTTTGATTTTGCGCTAAAACATGCCCAGTTGGTGAATAAGAATTGTCATTTACTCCTACAGCCAGAATGGTCAAAAGCGGAAATTATGACACCTTTAATTATTGATTTTGTGAAGGAAAATCCTGTCTGGAGGGTTTCACTTCAGACACATAAATACATGGAAATACCTTAAAGAAGCCATGCTAAAAAAACTCCTTATTGTCATATCGTTTGTTGGAATGTGTTTTCAGGCAATGGGACAAGAGTTTTCTATACTTGATAAAAGGGCGATTAAATACTTCGAAGAAGGGAATGCATTTCTACACAGAAAACAACTTCCTGAAGCCCAGAAAAAGTACCAGGCAGCCTATGAAAGAAGTAGTGATTTTTACGAAGCCTATCTAAAACATGCCCAGGTTCTATTGAGTAGAGGCCTGGTAGATGAAGCTTTGGTTGTGACTAAAAAAGGGCAATCCAGACTACCCATCAAAAGCAATGATTACTTCAGAGGAAAGTTAGCTTGGCTTGAAGGGGAGATTTATCTTTCTCAGGGAGCTTTCCAAAAAGCCATATATACCTTTGAAGAGAATCAACCCTATTTTGATGATGAATTTTTAAATTCGGACGAATACCAAAAAAAACTACGGCAATTAGAGATCATAGCAGAGGGTATAAAAAACCCAATTGAGATCAGTAAAAAGAAGCTTCCCCATCCCTTAAATCAATTTAAACTACAATACTTCCCTGTACTTACAGCAGATGGTAAACGTTTGTTTTTCACAAAAAGAGATGGTGTGTCTGCCAAGCAAAATGAAGACATATTTTTTTCCGATTTGGAAGGTGAAGCATGGTCTGAACCGGAAACAATCTCAACCTTAATCAATACTTCCTATAATGAAGGCACATGCACCATTTCTGCCGATGGGAATCTATTGATTTTCACTTCCTGCAATACCCCAGCCTCTCATGGAAGTTGTGACCTTTACATTACCGCCAGGCTAAATGGAGAATGGCAAAGCCCTATTAATATTGGAAACAACGTCAATACGAGATATTGGGAATCTCAACCCTCGCTTTCAGCAGATGGCAGTTTATTGTTTTTTTCTTCAAATAGGCCCGAAGGGGAAGGTGGCATTGACATTTGGGTATCTGAGCGACTTCAGGATGGCAGTTGGTCCAATGCGAAAAATCTTGGACCCAATATAAATACTAGTAAAGACGAGGTCTCTCCCTTCATATTTTTCAACAATACAGTGCTGTTTTTTGCTTCCGATGGACATCCTGGTTTTGGTGCAAAAGATATTTTTAAAAGTTCAATTGAGCGCAATGGATTTGGAAAACCAATGAACATGGGTTTTCCAATAAATGATGAAAAAGACCAATTGGCATTGTTTATTACGGCACAAAAAGATTTCGCGTATTATACAGAAAATGATTATGAACAGGGGAAAGTTGACAGCTCCTTTTTGTACCGTTTTGATTTTCCTAAAGAAATTGACCTAGGACATGAATTGATTGTAACCCGAGGAAAGGTAATCAATGAGGAAACAGGAGAAGCTGTCGAGGCATTACTTTCTTTGATTGATCTCGACCAAGACAGTACGATGTATAATTTCAGGTCTGATGGCAAAGATGGTACTTTCACGATGATTTATCCTGACAAAAATAATTCAGGGCTTTATGTAGAGAAGCAAGGCTATATGCCTAAAATTTTTAATGTAGATCGTGATAGTTTAAGAAATAAAGAAGGGTTTCAAATTTTTTTGGAACCGATAGCCACAGGGAAACATTTTATTTTTGAAAATATCTTCTTCGATTTTGATCAAACAATATTAAAAAACACCTCCTTAAGTTCCCTTAAAAAACTTCATAAATTTTTACTGGATCATCCCCAAGTGAACCTTTTAATCACAGGGCATACAGACAATGTTGGAAAAAACAGCTATAATTTGGAGTTAAGTTTGAAAAGGGCTCAAAGCGTAAAAGAATTTTTAAATGATGCGGGAATTGATGTGACGAGATTGAAAATAGAAGGTAGAGGGGCATCTGAACCCATAAGGCCTAATGATACAGAAGAAAACAGGGCTTTTAACAGGAGAATAGAGGTTTTTATTTTGTAGTTACCTATAAAAAAGTAATTGATTAGTTGAACTCAACCTCGTTTACATCGTTATTATTCTACGGTCATCTTCTGATCATTGTTTATACTTCACCAAACTGATTGGAATATTCAGCGAATTTGTATAAAATTGACTGATTGTTCATTTCAACATTATTATATGAGGAAAGCCATACTACTTGTTATTACACTTCTTTCCGTGAATTTTTTAGTACAGTCGCAAACCAGGACTGTTCGAGGTAGGGTGACTGCTTCCGAAGATGGCTTGCCAATTCCCGGAGTTACAGTGATGGTCAAAGGATCTACTAACGGAACAGTTTCAGACATTGATGGAAATTATCAATTAGAGATAAATGAAAACGATAATGTGCTGGTATTCCGCTTTGTGGGGCTTCAGTTTCAGGAAGTAATCATAGGGAACCGGAACAATATAGATGTTGCTTTAAATCCGGACATTACTTCGCTGGATGAGGTGGTGGTGACTTCCTATGGAGACCAAACGAGAAGAGAAGTTACTGGTGCAATCGCCTCAGTTAAAGGTGAAATTTTCCAGGATTTACCAATGCAATCCTTTGATAGGGCCATGCAGGGCAGGGTAGCAGGGGTGCAGGTCACATCCAGCTCAGGCCAACCTGGCGGCACATTAAATGTGCAAATAAGAGGAGTAGGCTCTATCAATGCAGGTACATCGCCTCTTTATATTGTGGACGGCGTCCAAATCCCCACCGGAAGTTTATCGGGACAGGGAACACAAAATGCACTCGCTTCAATCAATCCAAATGATATTGAATCCATTGAAGTGTTTAAAGATGCCGCAGCGGCAGCCATTTATGGTGCTCAGGCTGCCAATGGAGTGGTTTTGATTACCACCAAGAAGGGAAAACAGGGAAAAACAAGGATTCGGGTATCTGCTCAGGAGGGGCTTGTTCAGCCTTTAGGGTTCTATGACATTATGGATGCAGGACAACTCGCTTCCATCAAACGCCAGGCTTATATTAATGCGGGACTTGATCCAAGAGCAGCAGAAAGCATCTTTGGTAACCCCAGCGATACAGATTTACAAAACTCAGACTGGTTAGATGCTTTGTACAGAGAGGGGAGATTGAGCGTATATGACGTATCGTTATCAGGTGGCGATGAACGTACCAAATTTTTCTTATCAGGATCACATACCTTCCATCAGGGGCAAATCATTCAGTCTGATTATTCCAGATCGACTGGCAGGATGAACCTTTCCCATCAAGTAACAGAGAAATTAACCATTAGTGCCAACATATCCCTTGCCAGACAAATTACCAATGGATCAATTGACAGAGGTAATTTTGTCAATAGCCCTTTTGTCGCAGGATATGTTGCCAGACCCAATGTGCCCATTTACGACGAAGATGGAAGTTATGCTGAATATCCCACGGACCACCTTTTTGGGTACAATATAGTACAAGGCGTCAACCAGGAATTAAGAAGAGGAACAAGTTACCAGTCAGTATCCAATCTTCAGATGAACTATAAAATTTTACCATGGCTGGGTTTCACAGGATTTGCTGGGTTGGATTTTTCAGACAACAGAGACGAAAACAATCGACCATCCACCATTCCAGCATTTGCCAGTTATGGTGGCTCCTCCTACTTTTTAGATCGGAGGATAGTTAATACCAACGCGAATGCCAATTTCAATGTCAACAAGAACTTTTTAGATGTTCACACCATTAGTGGCATTCTGGGTTACGAATACAAAATGGAAACCCAGGAGTCCAACTCTGCAACAGGTAGAGGCTTTGCCAACCCTGTTTTGAGATACCTCCAAAATGCGGCACAACCTTATGATGTTAGCGGGTTTTATACAGAATACATTAGGGCAGGATTTTTCGGCCAAGCCAAATACGATTATGATGATAAGTACAATGTTGACCTGACCATAAGAAGAGATGGTTCTTCGAGGTTTGGAAACAATTCCAGATGGGGAACATTTGGCGCCATATCTGCAGGGTGGAGGATTTCTTCAGAATCGTTTATGGCAAATGCAAGTTGGGTTGATAATTTGAGACTCAGGGCTTCTTATGGTATTACTGGAAATTCTGCTATTGGAAATTTCGAATCCCGAACCCTGGTAAGTTCTGCAGGCCAGTACCTTGGAGGACCAGCCTTAAGTTTTGTACAACTCGGAAATGACCTACTTACCTGGGAAGAATCTGTCTCAACTAATATAGGCGTGGACGCAACCTTATTCAATGGAAGGATTATCGTCACTTTGGATGCCTGGAGAAAGGATTCCAGGGAATTACTTTTTGAAACAAGACTACCGCTGGATTCAGGGTTTGGTGCCATTCAGCGAAATGCCGGTAAATTGAGAAATCAGGGATTTGATTTTGATTTGCAAACAATAAATTTGATCATTGGTAAATTTCGCTGGTCCACGGCTTTTAATACCTCTATCTTTTCCAATGAATTATTAGAACTCTATGAAGGTCTTGAAAGAGTGGGGAATGATTTGATTGTCGGAAAACCTATTCGATTTTTCTACGGTTATGAATATGCTGGAGTCAATCCTGCCAATGGGTCTCCCATGTATTTCGATGAAAATGAGGAATACACCTATCAAATTACAGATGATGACCAGAGGTACCTCGGAAGTGCCCTTCCTTGGACTTATGGCGGATTGTCCAATACATTTAAATATGGGCCAGTAAGTTTGGAGGTGTTCTTTCAGTATCAGTATGGCAACAAAGCTTTCAACCAGGATTTATACAATTTGGCGCAATCAGGGTCAGTCGGTCAGGACAATCAAACGGTGGACCAATTGTATTTTTGGAGAGAACCTGGTCAGATCACCAATGTACCAATTCCTTATGAAGGGGGTAGAATTCCTGGGCATTCCGGCTATCAGCAAATGTCCACACGGTTTATATCCGACGGAAGTTATATTAGGTTAAAACAAGTGTCGCTTAATTATGACTTGCCTAAATCCTTGCTTAACAGGGTAAAAATAGAAGAAGTAAATGTATTTGTACAGGGGATAAACCTTTGGACCCTTACCAAATACAATGGATTGGATCCCGAAGTGAATTCTTTAGGAGAAACCTACGGGACCTACCCGAGTTCAAAACAAATCACCGCAGGTATCAACCTTACATTTTAAATTAAGATGATAAATAGGATCAAAAATAGGATGTTTTATTCAGCTGTGATGGTTTTATTGGTCGCATGTACCGATCTTACTACTAATCCACGGCAGAGCCTTACCCCTGAAATCGCTTTAAAAGATGTATCTGGTTATCAGTCATTGGCCAACTCTATGTACAATAGAGCAACGGGTTTTGGCTATTATGGGCAAACAATGATGATTGCACCAGATATTTTGGCAGACAATTTAAAATTGATAGCCAATACTGGAAGGTACCAGGGGGAAGAAGCCAATGGAGACCGGGACCATATCAATATTTGGGGCTTGAATGTTTTCGGAGCAATAAATGATGCAAATCTGATCATTGAAGGAATAGACAATGAAAATGTAACAGGCACGGAAGACGAAAAGTCTTTCATTAAAGGAGAAGCCTATTTTATGCGTGCCTTGTTGTACTTTGACCTTTGTAGGGTTTATGGTTATGAGCCAGGCAGGGAAATAAATGGTTTTAATCTTGGCCCAATTCTAAGGTTAACACCTACTCTTCAAGCTTCAGACGCAGACTTCCGGGCAAGAGCAACAGTGGAGGAGGTATATCAGCAGATAGAAAGTGATTTACTGCAAGCAGAATCAATGGTGGGTTATGCCCCTGTAGGGTCTCAATGGGTGTATTATGGCAATATTGGAGCTGTATATACACTACTTGCCAGACTTTATTTGTATTGGGGGCGCATGGAAGATGCGGAAGCATTTGCTTCTGATGCCATGGCAATTTTAAATTTACGTACCAATGGAGATGGTTTGGTGGAGCCCGATCAATATGTGCAAGCATTTTCACGGGCACCTCACCCCGAATCCATTTTTGAACTGGAAATAAGACAAGTGGACTGGAACGGTGCAGATGGAGTAAATAATTCTCTCAATTCTCTGGTTTCAGACAATGAGCCAGCTGCTCAGTTTATCCTTTCAGCTTCTGATGAATTGATGGCTGCCTACGAAGAAGGAGATGTAAGGAAGGATTGCTGGAGAGCTACCACCAGAGATGGAATTGAAGGGGAGGTATATGCAAGTAGGAAATGGACAGGTTATAAGGGTGATTTCTTAGAAAATCTCCCCATTATAAGGGCCTCAGAACTTTACCTGATCAGGGCAGAGGCCAGGTATGAAAGCAATCCTGCAGGCGCTCGTGCTGATATCAATGCATTGCGGTTCCGACGAGGTCTTGGAGCCATTGACAATTTGCTTTCTGGAGAAGCTTTACTCAACAAGATTTTACTGGAAAGACGCTTAGAATTTGTACTTGAAGGTCATCGATGGTTTGATTTGAAGAGAAATGAAAGAAATATCAGCAAACATGGGAATTTTTTAGAAGTACCCTATACTGATTACAGGATATTGGCAAACCTGCCTTTGGATGAAATTACGCTGAATGAGTTACTAGAACAAAATCCAGGATACTGATGATAAAGGGTATGCAACATAAAATTTTTGGTTTTGCATTTATGATTGGCTTACTATTCAGTAACGCTTCCTGTATGGAAGAGTCTGGTTTTAGCATTGTATGGGAAGGTTTAGAGGTAGAGTTTGACGAGGCCTCCTTACCAAATAATACCATTAAAAAAATCGTAACCAAAACAAGTAACAATCAGGTAAATCAGGATAAAGTAAGAATAAACTTAGTGGGTCGCCAGGTGAATGCTCCCCTAGAAATAGAATTGGCTGTAGACCCTACTTCTACAGCCATTGCTGGAGTTCATTACAGGCTGGAAAACACTAAAGTTACCATTCCTGCCAATAGTAGCTTTGTAGATGTTCCTATAGAAATTCTTACAGGAAATCTGGCTAGTGAGGAGTTACCTGACCTTATTCTCAAAATAATTGATGCAGGAGAAACTAAAATCAGCACCAATTATCACCAGGTGACCATCGAAATCAGGTTGTCCTGTCCTTCCGATTTGGCAGGTACCTACACTTCAGTGACTGTGGGTTCCTATGGTACGATTAATTATCAGGTAACAATTACAGAATTGGAGCCTTTCACCTATAGGATTTCAGACATTACGGGTGGTGTGTATTCTCAGTTATATTCAGAGGATGACAATCCTGCTGTATTTACAGAATTGTGTGGGGTAATCACCATGACAGACCAAGCGGACAATGTTTTTGATAGGGGTTTCTTTAAAGGCTCCGGTAAGCTAAATGCAGATGGAACCATTAGAATAAGTTGGGAGAATGAAGTAGGCGAACTAAGTGGCGTTACTACACTCACCCCCACAGGAAATTGAGGTTTCCGTTGGGCAAAATAGATTATGGTTTAACCCATAGCTAAAGGATAGAATTAAACTTATTGCCCCATAAGGTGGAGGTAATGTGCCCTAAAAAAGCAAGTAAGGGGGACCTGAAAATGTTTTCCTTCCAATAAAACAAAGCAAATCGGATGAGAAAAGGTATCGTTTTAGTCATTTTTCTTTTATTAACGTGGCTTTCTATGGCACAAAATCCTGGAATTCAGAATGACGGCATGCAAAAAGTCAGGTCTGAGGTATATCAGAAATTGAAACAGAGCGTTCGTCAATACAGTCTTAACCAGGAGGAAAAAGTAGCCATTACCAGGTCTTTAGGTATTCCTCTTAATATACGGCTTGCCGATCAGCATTCCGCCTCTTTTCAATATTTGGATGAAGAGTCCCATCCTGTCTATTATACAACGTATAATTTAAAAGCTGCCAAAGCCACTTCCACAGATGCTTTGCAAGTAGGGGGAAGCTTAGATTTAAATTTGACGGGGCGCAATATGATTGTTGGTATTTACGACCAAACACGTCCTAGGGCCAACCACAATGAATTTCTAAATAGAGTCACTCAGATAGATGGGTCCACAGAGGAAATCAGTGACCATGCTACTCATGTTACCGGTACTATTCTCGCCTCCGGGAACAATCCCAATGCAAAAGGTATGGCTACTGAAGCCACAGGATGGGCCTTTAATTGGGATGCAGACATTTCAAAAATGACACAAAACAGCTATGACCCACAACTTAGTCCAGAGGGTCATCTGGTTTCCAACCATTCTTATGGCAACCTTGTAGGCTGGTATAGAGATAGCAATCAAAATTGGAGTTGGGCTGGTAATGAAGGAGTGAACAATCAGGAAGATTATCGTTTTGGCTATTATTCCAATAAATCAAGGCAGTTGGATGAATTGGCTTTTGCCAAGCCTTACTACACCATTGTCTGGGCAGCAGGAAATGACAGGTCGGATGTGGGAGATGGTACAAAAGCATCGGATGGACCGGAAGATACCATCGGACCTGAAGGTGCTGCCAAAAATAACATTACTGTAGGAGCGGTGAGTTTGCTTGATGACTACAAGGTGCCAGCAGATGTGTTTATGAGTGGTTTTTCCAGCTGGGGCCCCGTAGATGATGGCAGAATTAAGCCTGATCTGGTAGGCATGGGAGTCAATGTTTTTAGTGCCGCTACAACCAATGACGGGAATGGAGATGGCTATGCTACCTATAGTGGAACCTCCATGGCTTCTCCCAATGTCACAGGTTCATTATTGCTCTTGCAGGAATTGTATCATGGAAGGAATGCTGGAAGATACATGCGCGCTGCAACACTAAAGGCGCTATCAATCCAAACTACCAAAGAGGCTGGTATCAGTCCGGGGCCGGACTATATGTTTGGATGGGGGCTGTTGGATGCAAAAGCAGCCGCACAAATGATAATAGACGAAGATGGTAGTTCCAAAGTGTTAAGGGAGTTGCAATTGGTGAACAATGAAACCTATCAATTCGAATTTATTTCGAATGGGGTGGATCCCATTAAAGCGACCATTGCCTGGACAGACCCTGCCGGTGCTCCACCGCCAGCACAATTAAACCCAAGCAGTTTAATGTTGGTTAATGATCTAGACATGAGGATTATAGATGGAAGTGGGACTGTTTTTTACCCGTGGACACTCAATCCCACTCAGGGTTCTGGTGCAGTGGCTGTCAGAACTGCCGATAATTTCAGAGACAATGTAGAACAAATCCTAATTGATACTCCCAGCCCTCAAAAATATACCCTTCAAATTACACACAAAGGAAGTCTTACCAATGGACAGCAACCTTTCAGTCTGGTTTTTTCCGCAGGCGTTTCTGACGGACAATCCAGTACCTTGTATTGGATCGGAGGAAATGGCGATTGGGAAAATCCAGTAAACTGGTCCCTTGAGTCAAATGGACAAAGCGCAGGAAGGATTCCTGATGGAGGCACCAGGGTGGTGGTTGATCTACCAGCTACTGGGCAAGCTATCAGGCTGAATGAAGTTGCCAATGTGTTTAGTCTAAATGTTTTTGGGGATGAGAACTTTGATTTAGATTTGAATCAGCAAAGTTTAATTGTTCAGAATGGTTTCCGCTCTGGAAATCAAAACATGGAGATTAAAAATGGAAATATAATTTTGGAGGGTGAGGAACAAAAAGAGAGTATTATTGATTTTGGGCAGGTCAGTTTTACAGGGGTAGATGTCCAGTTTAACAAAGGTCGTTGGCAAGTGTTATCCATGCCGGAATTGGATAGATTAAGTGTTAATGCAGCCGAGGTTGAAGTACTAACGGACAGTCTTTCTTTGCTGGATTTTACCATGTCCTCAGAAGCTAAACTGAATGGATCGCTGAAGACCATCGTATTTAATGGTCAGCTTTTAATTGAAGAGAATGCAACCATTAACAGTTCTCTAAATTTGGTTTTCGCCGGAGCGAACGGGGTTTATCAGGATTTGCAAGAGATTGAAGGATTTTCACTTTCAAATAGAGGCGTGAATTTAGACATTCAATCCTCCGGTGCTTTAGAAACATTGGACCTTTCCGGTGAAACCAATCTTTTAGCTCCACAAATGTCGGTTAAAAACCTGATCTTATCTGAGGATGCACAATTGGTTTTGACCGATGGCAGTACCTTAACAATTTTAGAAACAATTAGTCATGAGGATAAACCTGGAGGGGCAGGTTTGATTCGTTCGTTGGGTAAAGCCTATGTTTCACATGACCGCTACAACAAATATTGCTTTCAAGGATTAAGTGTGGAGAATGTGGACCTACTTGGTGAAGCCATAATTAATTTGGACCCAGAATCCACAGCAATAAATGCAGCAAATTGGAGTAATATTTCTTGTGAAGATGTGATCTTTGTCAATTTCGAAACCCGTTTCAATTGTGCAGGAGGAATTACCGAATTTATTAATTTAAGTGAAGGAAATATTACTGCCTTTAGCTGGAATTTTGCTGGACTTGGTTCTTCACTTATCGAAAACCCCACTTATGTATTCAATTTCCCCAGATCTTACCAGATTAGTTTAGAGGCCAAAGGGCCTTCAGGTACAAAGACCTTACAAAGGAATGTCTCAATTACTTCAAATTCTCTGAATCGTCCGCTGATCGTAGTGAACGGATCTCAATTGAGCTCTCAATTGCCTGCTTCTGCTTATCAATGGTATAGGAATGGAAGGCCAATTGTGGGTGCCACTACCAGGTCTTATATTGTAAACGATGAAGGGACCTATCAGGTAGCTGTAATCGATGAGCAGTGCAATAGGATTTCTGATGTAGTAGTGATTTCCGGATCGGGTGATCTTACGCCTAATAGCAGAGCAGGTTACGCCATAGGTCCTAACCCTGTTTTAGAAGAACTTTCGCTCTTTATTAACAATGATTACCTGGGCGAAGTAGCTGTGAGTTTGTACGATGGCACAGGCAGTAAAAAACTCCAGGATACGTTCGTGAAGAATGAACAAGGAATTGAATACCTGATGGATTTTAATTTCCCAAAAGGACTTTACTTGCTTCAAATCCAAGCGGGAAGAGAATTGCATTCTTTCAAAGTGTTGAAGGAATAAGGACTTTGAATTCTTTAAGGACTATTTATTAAACATTTAGAGCGCTAAAAATAGGGGACAGTGCAATCGGAATTTTTTTTCTGTTTCTCTATGGGCTGAATATTTCCTGAAATAGGATCCGGCTAAAGTGTAAATACTGGGAGCCATCAATGGATTTTCCGTGTTTGACAAGATATTGCTATTAATTCTAAGTACAAAAAATGATTGCTTAAAGGGAAGTAGGTTAAGAAAGGCAGAAGAAAAAGGTATCCAAACCACAAAGCAGTGAATTTTATGTCTTTTTTATGTAACTTTGTGGCCTCAATTGAATAGAAAAAATGGTACACGTTTGTCGGAAGGAGCATTTTAATGCAGCCCATAAGTTATGGAATCCGAAATGGTCTGAAGAAAAAAATAAAGCTGTATTTGGTCCTTGTTCCAATGCAAATTGGCATGGGCATAACTTTGAACTTATAGTCACCATCAAAGGTCGACCAGACGAAGACACAGGCTTTGTGGTGGATCTAAAGCAATTAAGCACCCTTATTAGAAAGGAAGTTATTGACAAAGTGGACCATAAAAACCTCAATGTAGATGTGCCGTTCATGGCTGGGAAAATGGCCAGTTGTGAGAATTTGGTTATGGAATTTTGGAAAATTCTTCAGCCAAGAGTCAATAAAATTGTAAAGGATGGCGGACTTTTTAAGCTGACTTTATATGAGACGCCCAGAAATTTTGTAGAGTATTACGGGGAATAAATACCCCATCTTCTTTAAACTACCTGCCCTTGAAATATTACATTATCGCTGGAGAGAGATCAGGAGATTTACATGCATCCAATCTTCTGCTTGCTTTGAAAAAGAAAGATCCCGATGCCGAGTTTCGTGGCATGGGGGGAGAGTATATGGAGGAGGCAGGGTGCACACTTTTTGCCCATTACAAAGAAATGGCTTTGATGGGTTTTGTGGAGGTGCTGATGCATTTTAGGAGGGTTTTTCGATACCTCTCTGCCGTAAAAAATGACATATTGGATTTTCAGCCTGATGCATTAATTCTGGTGGATTTTGCTGGCTTCAATATGAAAATAGCAACTTTCGCTACCCAAAAGGGCATTAAGGTTCACTATTATATAGCGCCTAAGGTTTGGGCCTGGAACCAAAATAGGGCTTTTAAGTTGAAGAAAAACGTAGACAAGCTGTATACCATTCTGCCATTCGAACCTGAATTTTTTAAAAAATTCGACTGGGAGGTAGACTATGTGGGAAACCCACTATTAGATGAAATCAATAAGTTTAAGCCGGATCAGGATTTTTTAAGTCAATACCAGCTGGGAGGCAAGCCCCTCATAGCACTCCTTCCAGGGAGCAGAAAGCAGGAGGTTGACAAGATGTTGACTACCATGATTGCCTTAAAAAGCAATTTTCAAGAAGTGGATTGGGTGATAGCAGGAGTACGTAATTTGCCTTCGGAAGTCTATGAAGCGGCAAAAATTGCAGGTATTCAGGTGGTTTATGATAAAACTTATGATATTTTGCTACATGCTAGGGCCGCCGTAGTTACCTCCGGAACCGCCACTCTAGAAACCGCACTGTTTAATGTTCCTCAAGTGGTGGTTTACAAAACAAGTAAGATCTCTTATGCCATTGGAATGCAATTGATAAAAGTTGCATTTGCCTCGCTTGTAAACTTAATAGTAGATAGAGAAGTGGTCAAGGAACTGATTCAGGGAGCGTATGAACCTCAAGCTGTAGACGCTGAACTTAGGAGGATTTTTGAAGATGGTCCTAAAAGGGAAAAAGTATTGGAAGGTTATGTTGAATTGAAGGGGCTTTTGGGCAATAAAAAAGCCTCGCAGGAAACTGCAAGGCTTATTATTGAAAGTCTGTCAGGTTAAGCTACCTGAAGCTTTTTGAATTTTGATTTTTCGAATTGTGTACGGGCATATTCTTCATTAATGACCAGTGTATGGTCTCCTTCTTCAGAAGGAAATTCGTACATGGCATCAGTGATGATTGCTTCACATATAGACCTTAGTCCTCTAGCACCCAGATTAAATTCTACCGCTTTCTCTACGATAAAATCAATCCCTGACTCTTCAAAAGTTAGGGCAACATTTTCCATTGCCATCAGTTTAACGTATTGTCTTGTCAAGGCATTCTTGGGCTCAGTGAGGATTAGCTTCAAGGAGTCCTTATCCAAAGGATCAAGGTGAGTAAGTACAGGAAGTCTGCCTATAAGTTCAGGAATAAGTCCAAATGCTTTAAGATCTTGAGCCGTTACATATTGCAACAGGTTGTTTCTGTCGATCAAATCTGCATTCGTCTTTTTACTGAATCCCAAAGGCTGGGTATTTAACCTTCCAGCGATGTGTCTTGCGATACCATCAAATGCTCCTCCACAAATGAATAGAATATTTTCTGTATTTACAGAAATCATCTTTTGATCAGGATGTTTTCTTCCGCCTTGAGGTGGTACATTCACAGAAGTACCTTCAAGCAGTTTAAGCATGGCTTGTTGCACGCCTTCTCCACTTACATCTCTGGTAATGGATGGATTGTCTGATTTTCTGGCGATTTTATCAAGCTCATCTATGTAGACAATGCCTCTCTCTGCCGCTTCTACGTTATAATCTGCCGCTTGAAGCAAACGTGTTAGAATACTTTCCACATCTTCCCCCACATACCCTGCTTCTGTCAATACCGTAGCATCGGCAATACAAAAGGGAACTTCAAGCGTTTTCGCCAAAGTTTTGGCCAGGTAAGTTTTACCAGTACCGGTGTCACCAACCATGATAATATTGGATTTTTCAATCCTTACATCATCATCATCCTGCTTTTGTCCCAGTCTTTTATAATGATTGTATACAGCAACGGTCAAGACTTTCTTGGCCTCTTGTTGCCCAATAACGTATTGATCCAGATAGGCAGTAAGTTCCTTTGGTTTCTTTAATTTAAACTTAGGTTTCTTACCCTCCTTTTTTGTTTTATCTTCTTCCCCTAATATTTGGAAAGCTTGCTCTATACAAAAATTACAGATATGCGCAGAAATACCGGAAACCATAAGGTCCACGTCTTTCTTATTCCTCCCACAAAATGAACATGTTACTTGCGCCATTCAGATTTTATTTTTCTTTTTTCGTCAGTACTTCATCAATTAGACCATATTCTTTGGCTGCTGATGCTCTCATCCAGTAATCTCTGTCCGAGTCCGTTTCAATTTGTTCGATACTTTTACCACTGTGTTCAGCAAGTATCTCATAAAGTTCTTTACGTAATTCCAGAATTTGTTTCACTGAAATTTCCATGTCCTTAGACTGACCCTGCATTCCTCCAGAAGGCTGGTGAATCATAATCCTTGCATGAGGCAAAGCTGCTCTTTTTCCAGCGGCACCTCCAGCAAGCAATACAGCTCCCATTGATGCAGCTAAACCAGTACAGATTGTCCCTACTTCTGGATTTATATATTGCATGGTGTCATAGATTCCTAAACCTGCATATACAGAACCACCCGGGCTATTGACATACAATAAGATGTCTTTTTTAGCATCAACGGACTCCAGAAACAACAATTGAGCAGTGATGATATTTGCAACATGGTCATCTACTCCTGTCCCCAGAAAAATAATTCTGTCCATTATTAACCTTGAAAATACATCGATTTCCCGGAAATTGGTAGGACGTTCTTCAATGACTGCACGCGTCATGTTTTCCACAGAATGGATATATTGGTCAAAGGTATTGCCACTAATGCCCTGTCCTTTGACTGCGAATTTTCTGAATTCCTCTTTATACATTTTTACTTTTCTCTTTGTTAATGTTACAAAAATAAAAAAAGCCCTTAGATAAGGACTTTTTATTAACAAAAAATTTTTAAAATTAGTTTTCGAGAAGCTCTTTAAACTTTTCTGCTCCTATTTTTTCTTCCTTCAGATCGACTTTGCTTTTGACAAAATCAAGTACTTTTTCATTTTGAACTGAGGTCATCATCTGCATATAATTCTTGCCCTCGTTCCCTTGAAGGTAATTTTGCAAAAACATATCCATGTTCTCCTCAAGTTGTGCGCCCATTCCTGAAGAGGCCAACTGCTCACGAATCATTTCTTTGGTTTTTTCCATGACATCCTCATGTTCCGCTTTGATGTCATTGTCTTTTGAGATTTTATTAGAAATCAAAGACCATGTCAATTGCTTGGCATAAGCAGGGTATTCCTTTTCTACATCTTCGTTGCTAACTTTGCCTTCATTGGCTCGGATTAACCATTCTTTTAAAAATGCTTCTGGAAGATCAAGTTTATGGTTAGAGATCAGACCGTCTTTGATCTGTTCTTCATTGAATACCTTTATTTCTTTTTGATAGTTTTCAGATAAGATGCTCTTTACTTTCTCAAGAAATTCTTCTTCAGTTGATACCTGATCTGGACCAAATACTTTATCGAACAATTCCTGATCCAATTGCGCTTCTTCAGTTCTGTTAATGTTTTGAACGGTGAAAGTGAAATCCCCTTTAAGGTTTTCAGCAGCTTCTTTACTAATGTTTAAAGCTTCTGCAAGATCACCTTTTATAGCCTTGGAAGGATCAAAAGAAATGGAATCTTCTTTTTTAACACCCAAGAACTTTTTAACGGTTCTACCATCCAGACTAGACAAAGGAATAGAAAGTGTTTCTTCGTATGAGCCATCATCTGCTTTAAGGTCGCCATAAAGAAAATCATTTTCTTCACTCACCTCAGGATTGGTCATTTTACCGTATTGCTTTTTGATATTGTCAATAGCTTCATTCACTTCTTTATCAGAAAGTACTATCTCATATACCTTTGCATCTATTTTTTGGTCCAGGTTTAGGTCAATGTTTTCAACAAAACCTATTTTATAACCAAACTCGAAATCTTTTTGTTTTTTCCAGTCAATATTCTTGCTGTCTTCTTCAGAGGGTAAAGGATCACCCAATACTTCAAATTCCTGTTCTTTTAAAAAATCGCTAAGGGATTTGGACAAAATGGCATTTATTTCTTCAACTAAAACTGAGGTGCCATAAAGATTTTTAACCATTGTAAAAGGTGCCTTACCAGGTCTGAATCCTTTAATATTGGCTTTTTTTGCATAATCTTTTATTTTAGCATCAACCGTTTTCTGATAATCTGCTTCCCCAAGTTTTATTTTTACTGAGGCTTCATTGGCAGCATGTTTGTCTAATGTAATTTCCAAGGGATATGAATTTAATGTTTACCTATAACAAAAACCCTCCATCCTGAAATACCTAAAAGGTAGCTATCAAGATCGAGGGATTTAATGGGTGTGCGGATGGAGGGACTCGAACCCCCATGCCTCGCGGCGCTAGATCCTAAGTCTAGTGCGTCTACCAATTTCGCCACATCCGCAAATAAATAAATAAATTGTCTACTAATATTACCTTATGTAATAAACGGGAAAACAAATTCCATCATCCCTGTCTATCTTTAGAACCAAGTCTACTTGAAGGCTTGTTTTTAATGTGGATGCAAAGGTAATAATCAATTTTAAAGATTCAATAGTTTGGGCAAAAAAAAATTAAAATATTACTTAACAAATTGATTCCGTAGTCTAAAATTATTTTATAACTTGTATCATATGATCAAAGTTGATATAGAAGAAGAGCGAAAAGAGATTCTTAAACGTTATCGCAAACTTTTGAGACTTGCAAAGCCTTTGCTTAAACCGGGTGATGCCAAGTTGATCAAAAAAGCTTTCAATGTAGCTAGCGAAGCACATAAGGAAATGAGGCGTAAATCCGGAGAACCTTATATTTACCATCCCTTAGAGGTAGCACTAATCTGTGTTGAGGAGATAGGATTGGGTACCACGAGTATTATTGCAGCATTACTTCATGATGTAGTTGAGGATACGGACATGGAGTTGGAGGATATAGAGAGAGAATTTGGTGTGAAGGTAGCCCAGATCATCGATGGACTTACTAAAATAGCAGGCGTATTTGACTATGGCTCTTCTCAACAAGCAGAAAATTTCAGAAAGATGTTGCTTACGCTTTCTGATGATGTGCGTGTAATTCTTATCAAATTGGCTGATCGGCTAAACAATATGCGGACCCTGGAATCAATGCCAAGGCACAAGCAATTGAAGATTGGCTCTGAAACCAAATACCTGTATGCGCCACTGGCGCACCGCTTGGGTTTGTATTCAATTAAGTCCGAGCTTGAGGATTTGTACCTTAAGTTCATGGACAAAGATGCTTATGAATTTATTTCCAAAAAGATCAGTGACACCAGGGTTTCACGAAATAAATTTATTAAAACCTTTATTACACCCATAGAGAATGAGTTGAAGGAACAAGGGTTTAAATTTGTAATTAAAGGAAGGCCAAAATCTGTTTATTCTATCTACAATAAAATGAAGACGCAAAACATCCCTTTTGAAGAGGTGTTTGATTTGTTTGCAATTAGAGTAATCATCGATACAAGCTATGAAAATGAAAAAGCCGCCTGCTGGCAAGTTTATTCCATTGTTACTGACTTTTACCGACCAAATCCCAACAGGTTGAGGGATTGGATAAGTACCCCTAGAGCAAATGGGTACGAGTCTTTGCACACCACTGCGATGAGTCAAACCGGCCAGTGGGTTGAGGTTCAAATCAGAACCCAACGAATGGATGATATAGCAGAAAGAGGGTATGCCGCACATTGGAAATACAAGGAAAAAGAAAATGCGCCAGAAAAAGCAGCAGGTAGCCTGGACGAATGGATAACCCAAGTGAGAACCCTATTGGAAAACAATGATGGTTCGGCCATAGAGTTTATGGACGACTTCAGGGGTAATTTATTCCATGACGAGGTTTTTGTTTTTACGCCAAAAGGAGACCTTAAAGTGTTGCCTTTCGGGGCTACGGCTTTAGATTTTGCTTTTGAAATACACACTGAAGTAGGTGGCAAATGTATTGGAGCGAAGGTGAATCAGAAACTTGTCTCGATTGGTCACAAGTTAAAAAATGGGGACCAGGTTGAAATCCTTACCTCCAATAAACAAAGACCGAACGAGGATTGGCTAAAATCGGTAGTAACTTCCAGAGCAAAATCCAAAATAAAAGATGCCCTTAAAGATGAAAAGAAGGGCCATATGATGGATGGGAAAGAGATTGTACAAAGAAAGCTAAAACAAATGAAGCTAGACTTTTCCTCAGAGATAGTTGAACAGTTAAGGGCTTTTTTTGAAACTAAAACGACATCTGAGTTTTATTATAAAGTTGGGAAAGGGATCATAGATGCCACATCAATAAAAAGTTTTAAGGACTTTAAACAGCAGAAAAAAGCCAAGAAAGGCCCGCAAGTAAGTTGTACGGATGAAAAGTCATTTACCAAAGAGATTAAGAACCTAAAGGGGCCTGACCATGATCAGCTATTGATTGGTGAAGACATGGATGTGGTGGATTATGTATTGGCAAAATGCTGTAACCCCATCCCTGGAGACGCTGTTTTTGGATTTGTAACGGTCAATGAAGGAATAAAGATCCATAGAACAGCTTGTCCAAATGCACTAGAACTTATGTCCAATCATGGCAATAGAGTGATCAAGGCACGATGGACCAGTCAACAGCAGATAGCATTTTTGGCGGGTTTAAAAATTATTGGAACGGACAGAGTGGGTTTGATAAGTGATCTCACCAAAGTTATTTCCAATGAATTAAAGGTAAACATGCGTTCCATTACAGTGGATTCAGATCGGGGGATTTTTGAAGGAAGCATTAAACTTTATGTAGACAGTACCAATCATCTTGAAAAATTAATCGAGAATTTATCGAAAGTACCAGGTGTTCTTAAAGTGTCTAGGTTTGATTAGCCGAGTTAAACCACCCATTTTTAAATAAGAACAGTATATTTGTAAAAAAAATGAAAGTATGGCTTCAATAGAAAGTCTTTACGAAAAGGTAAAGAAAATATTTACTGCCTATTTGGAAAATAAAAAACTCAGGAAAACACCGGAGAGGTATGCGATTTTAGAAGAGATTTATAGTAGGGGAGGGCATTTTGATGTAGAAGGGCTCTACATTAGTATGAAAAACAAAAACTACCGCGTAAGTCGTGCTACGGTTTATAATACCCTTGACTTATTGGTAGAATGCGACCTTGTCACCAAACATCAATTTGGCAAAAACCTGGCGCAATATGAAAAGTCCTATGGTTACAAGCAACATGACCACCTGATTTGCACCGAGTGCCATCAGGTTAAGGAGTTTTGCGATCCCCGAATTCAAAATATCCAAAATACTGTAGGTGAAATTTTAAATTTCAATATTATTCATCATTCACTTTTACTTTATGGTAATTGTACGGACGAGAAATGTGAAAATAAAATTAATCCACCGGAAGTAAAAGTTAAAAATAAATCATAATCAATGAAAGCAGAATTTCATTCCAATATAGAAAACAATTCTTTGCTACTAAAGATCAAAGGTGATTTGATCGGTGATGATTCTGGTCCTCGATTGGTCGGGTTGGTTTCAGACGGGTTACAGGATGGTATAAGAAATTGTGTAATAGACCTAAGTGAGGTCAGGTATATTAGTTCAAGTGGAATAGGTGTGTTGATAACAGTACTTACCAAAATGAGAAATGCTGGTGGGGAAGTTTATCTTGCATCGCCATCCGAACATGTCAAAAAATTACTTATTATCACCAAACTAAATAATATTTTCAACGTGTTTGATACCTTAGACGAGGCACTACAACAAGTAAAATTAACATAAAGCCATATTTGTATAATAAAATTTAGCCGGGAAGTTGTAAATTTTTATAAACATGACAATCTTCACGGCAAATTTTGATAGAAGGCTATAATACTTATTTAAAAATAAAATGAAAATGGACGTTCTTTTAGGTCTCCAATGGGGTGACGAAGGCAAGGGAAAAGTAGTGGACTATCTAGCGCCGAACTATGAAATGGTAGCCAGATTTCAAGGGGGCCCCAATGCCGGTCATACCTTAGAGTTTGACGGGATTAAACATGTTTTGCATCAAATCCCAAGTGGAATCTTTAGGGAAAACATCCAAAATATCATTGGCAATGGCGTAGTTCTTGACCCAGTAGTTTTGCAAAAGGAAATCAAAAACTTGGAAAAGTTCAATATAGATTTCAATAAAAATATGGCCATTTCTAAAAAGGCCACCATCATACTGCCTACCCATAAACTATTGGATGCAGCCTATGAGAAATCCAAAGGAGATAAAAAGATTGGTTCAACCTTAAAAGGAATAGGACCAACTTACCAAGATAAAATCGGTAGAGTAGCTTTAAGGGTAGGAGATATGTTGTCTCCTGACTTTGAAGACAAATACCATGAATTGGTTAAAAGACACAAATCCGTGTTGAACTATTATGATTTCAGTATACAGGATTTGCCTTCTATGGAAGCCGATTTCTTTAAAGCGGTAACATTCTTCAAATCACTAAGGCTTGTTGAAACAGAGTTTGAGGTAAATGCAGCCATAAGATCGGGAAAAAAGGTCCTCGCTGAAGGTGCACAAGGCTCTCTTTTAGATGTTGATTTTGGTAGCTATCCATTTGTTACCAGTAGCAGTACGATGGCAGCAGGTGCCTGTACAGGATTGGGAGTTCCACCATCAGCTATTGGTGAAGTGTTTGGGATTTTTAAAGCTTATTGCACCCGCGTGGGCAGTGGCCCTTTCCCTACCGAGCTATTTGACAAGGACGGGGAACAAATGCGTAAAGATGGAAATGAATTTGGATCTACTACAGGTCGGCCTAGAAGATGTGGATGGTTAGATCTTCCAGCACTTAAATATTCAATCATGATCAATGGGGTTACCCAATTGTTTATGATGAAGGCAGATGTGCTTAATGGATTTGAGAACATTAAGATTTGTACCGAATACAAACTTGCGGATGGTGATTCCACGGATCAGCAATTTTTGAATGGTACAACTGAAGGGATTCAGCCAGTTTATGTAACGATGGAAGGCTGGAATTGCAGCCTTTCTGGAATTAGTGAATATGAAGATTTCCCTGATGCGCTTAAAGCGTATGTTACTTTTCTGGAAGAAGAACTTCAGGTTCCCATTAAAATGGTGTCTGTGGGTCCAGATAGAAAAGAAACTATACTCAAATAAGGCTATTTAGTAATATTTATTTTAAGGCTTCTTCCTAACTATCAGGAAGAAGCCTTTTTTATTTATTTTTTAATTGATTATCTTAAGTCCCTAATCGTTGCATTAAACTTGGATTAAATAAATGAACTTGTGATAACCTGTATCCATTCCCCCGCGATAAGGGCTGAAATTACAAGGAAATAGCAACGGTTGGGTGTTTTAAAAGTGATTCCATCAAATAGTAGAGCTATTTATTGGTATGGGGTTTAATGAAGCATCATATAATACCCTTAAAAATTAACCTATTTCGCTACCATGGAAAGCTATTCTGCCTCAAGATTAAATGTACAAGATTGGAAGAAGAAATGGGGCTTGAAAGAATTGTATTTTTTTAATGCTTTATGAAAAGGCTTAATGTCAGGTACCTATGGATATTAATTTTCCGGAATTGGGTTTCAGGTGCAACCATGAAAGGGATCCTTTTTTATTTAATATTAATAACACTTTCAATTGAATTGTTGGGTCAACAAGGTTTTCCTTATTGTGAATCCTTTCAAGAAGCGATAGAAAGGAAAGAGACTGTTTTGGGAGGCCATGCTAAGATTTTAGATGGCGTACTTCGGCTTACCGATGCCACCAATGATCAGAACGGTTACGTTTATATCAATATTCCTTTCTCTTCAAGTTTTGGGGTAAAGGCTTCTTTTGAATATTTTTGTTATGGAGGGACTGGAGCCGATGGATTGACTGTTTTTTTATTTGATGGAGCAACTACTTCTTTTTTACCTGGTGGGTTTGGAGGATCCTTGGGATATGCCATGAACGGAAAAGTGGGGGGACTAACTAACGCTTATATGGGAGTAGGCTTTGACAGCTTCGGTAATTTCGGTAACAACTCGGAAGGGAAAACTGGAGGTTTTCCATCTGGTGGAAATATTTTGCACTCCAATGCCATAGTGATTCGCGGGCCAGGAAATGGATACAATGGCTACCATTTTATTGCGGGGGTGAAAACCAACGAGGGGGGAGCTTATGGACTCCCTGCAGATCAGCGATTTCCTATTAGTTCTGGTGGGCCAGGAACAAGGAGAGTAACAGATCCTGAAAAAAATGGATACCGTAAAGTGATTTTTAAGTTGAGACCAAAAAATGGAGGGACAGGCTTTAACCTGGATGTAGAGATGATTTTTACTACTGCTGATGGTAATCCCCGGCAAATTACACTTATGGATAATATAGACTATCCTTACCCTTCACCTAAAACCTTGAAAATAGGTTTCGCCGGATCTACAGGAGGAGAGACCAATATTCATGAAATTAGAAACCTCTTGGTAGAGGTGGCAGACGAGGACAACTTAAAAAGACCAACAACCAGTGCAATTGAAGCTGTCGTGGTTTGTGAAGGACAGGAAAATCAACTGGAAATTCCAGAGGGCAAATTCAATTTGCCCAACAAAGATTCGCGGGTTAGCTGTCTGAGATTTTATGAATCGATGAAAGAAATTGAGGATATTGAGACTGATCCTTGCCTTGCGGGAACTTGTAGTGAAGAAGAGAGGATGCTGGCCATGCCTCAGGGGACTTTTCAATACACCGGACAAGGTACAATGTTTTCATTCACTCCCAATTCCGGATTTGC